>JADFDJ010000010.1 GCA_018262895.1 Methanomassiliicoccus sp.
TCATCGAGGACCTCACGGGCGCCAACATGTCCATCTACGGCAGCACCGTGTCCCTCATCGGCAACTCCATACAGTTGCCGATCGCCAAGACCGCGGTGGAGATGATCCTGCGCGGGAGCGAGCATGCCACGGTCTACCGCTACCTGGAGAGGTCAAGGGCGACCCTGCGCATCGCGGAGATGGGTTTCATCTGAGGGGGAAGGGAGAAATACCCTATCCCCGTTGGGCCGTTGGCGAGGACGGGACCATGAACCGTTTCGCCGCGTGATCTCATGAACGACATCATCGACCGGGCCGACAAGGCCTTGAAGTTCCAGTATCTCTGCGACCACTGCCTGGGGCGCCTGTCCGCGCACGTGGACACGGGCACCACCGACGTTGAGAGGGGGCGGAGCGTCCGGGAGGCCGTGGCCCGGGAGCGCGCCGCCAGGAATGAGGACATGCCCGAGACCACCTTCTGCTGGTTATGCGAGGACATGTTCCAGGAACTGGAGCGCTTCGCCCAGGAGACCATCGAGAAGCTGGGGACGATCGAGTACGATACCTTCCTGATCGGGACCAGGGTCGACCCCGCGGTGCAGGACCGCGAGGAGCGCCTGTGGTCCGAGGTCGGTGGCGAGAAGGCCGAGCCTATCAAGGCCGAGCTGAACCGGGAGATAGGCAAGATCGTGGAGAGGAGAACGGGCAAGGAGGTCGATTTCAAATCGCCTGACGTGGTCGCGGTCATCGACACCCGCTTCGGACATGTCGAGCTGGACATAGCTCCCATATTCATCTACGGCCGCTACCGTAAGTTCTCCCGGGAGATCCCCCAGACCCGGTGGCCTTGCCGGGTGTGCCAGGGCAAGGGCTGCAAGCGCTGCGACAACACCGGGAAGATGTACCAGAACAGCGTCCAGGAGATCATCGGGAACGTTGTGCTGAAGGAGGCGGAGGGGGCGGACCACTTCTTCCACGGGATGGGGCGGGAGGACATCGACGCCCGCATGCTGGGGACGGGGAGGCCCTTCGTCCTGGAGATCTCCGAGCCCAGGAAAAGGCACTTGGACCTGGAGGCGTTGACAATTTTAGTGAACGAGAACGGAGCGGGGGAGGCGGACTTCTCCGGACTGCGCCGTTCTACCCGCGATGAGGTACGCCAGATAAAGGCGGCGACCCCGGATAAGGTGTACCTTGCCGAGGTCAAGGTGCATGGCAAAGTTAATAAGGGCCGAGTCAATGAGGTAGTCCAATCGTTAAGTCAAGCGCGTATCACTCAGCAGACGCCAACGAGGGTCGCCCACCGTCGGGCGGACCTTGCCAGAGAACGGGAGATCCACGACCTCCAGCTGATGGAGTTCGCCGAGGACCGACTCGTCCTCCAGCTGAGAACGGAGTCCGGGACTTACGTCAAGGAGTTCGTGAGCGGGGACAACGGTCGCACCGTTCCCAGCTTCTCGGCGGCACTAGGGTTTCCGTGCGAGGTCACCGCGCTCGATGTATTACAGGTGATCGATACCAATAACGAGGGATGAAAATGGTACAAGCTTCCAGAGGCCTCAAGCGCAAGACGCGCAACATACTTAGCAAGACCCCCCGCACCAAGGGGATGACCCCCATCACCCACGAGTTCCGCGAGTTCAAGGTCGGGGAGAAGGTCAGTGTGGTCATTGACCCCGGCGTTCACTACGGAATGCCCCACATGCGCTTCCAGGGTAAGACCGGCGTCGTTACTGGAAAGCAGGGTCGCTCCTTTGTCATCAATGTGTATGATGGTGACAAGCTGAAGACCGTGGTCTCCAGGCCTGAGCACCTGAAGAAGAGCAACTGAGGCAGGGCTCATGTCCGAGGAACGCTACGTGACCTTGGCAGAGGTCAAGCAGCTTCTGGAGAACGCCAGCCGCATAAGGGAGCTCACTCCTGACCAGAAGCTTGCCCTCGACCATTCTCAGAAGGTCGCCAAGCTGACACTGGAGAAGGCCGAGGCCCTGAGGGCCGAGCTTTCCAATCTGGGTTTCATTTCCGAAGCACTATGCACCAAGATCGCCGATCTCCTGCCCACGCACAGCGAGGATGTCCGCGTCCTGTTCACCAAAGAGAGAATGGTGCTAGAGAAGAAGAATATAGAGCAGATACTATCTACGGTACAGAAGTATCTATAGGCTCTTAACGCTGAGGCGGAGATTGAAATGGAGGATTACGCGCTGATATTAGACTATTTACCTCAGGGAATACCAACTGACAAGAGTTTCAGGAGGGAACCCCTGGCCTATGCCATCGGAGAGGTCGAGTTCAAACTTTTCGAGCTCGTTCCCAAGGTGGAGGCGGTCATCGTCATCGGTGACCGGGTCTATATCGGCAAGGATCCTTCCCTTCGCGACAAGATCGTGCACGTCAAGCGCAGGGTGGGCTACGAGGAGCTGACCGCTGCGGCCCAGGCCGAGCTCCCCTTCGTCCTGCAGGACATAGTGAAGCAGCAGCAGGATCGCTTCATAAAGTTCTTCAACGAGGCCCAGGCCATCACCACTCGGTTCCACATGCTGGAGCTCATCCCGGGGCTGGGAAAGAAGACGATGTGGGCCATCATCGAGGAGCGGAAGAAAGGGGCGTTCACCGACTACGAGGACCTTGTCAAGAGGGTCCCTGCCCTAAAGCACCCCGACAAGCTCTTGGCCAAGCGGATAGAGGACGAGCTGTCCGATCCCTCCCAGAAGTACCGCATCTTCGTATCCCGGTGAGGGCCAACATCCCTCTGTCCATCACCCGAGATAGATCCCTCTCTGTTGCGCCGGGAGTAACAAGCTAATAAATGGCGGACATGATGCTTTTCGATCAGGGAGCGGATGGGATGCTGCGGGAGCTGTGGCCATGAACCAGTTACGGACGGGGGACATCATCGAGCGGCTTGCCGACCTGGGGGTGAGCCCGACCAAGGGGATGGGGCAGAACTTCCTCGTCGATGAGAGGGTCGCGGAGCGCCAGATAGCCTTCGCCGACATCGGCGATGAGGACACGGTGCTTGAGATCGGTCCCGGCCTCGGCGTCCTGACCCATCGTCTGGCGGAGAGGGCGGGCAGGGTCGTCGCCATCGAGATGGACCGGAGGCTTGCGGACCACCTCCGCTCCACGCTGCCTACCAATGTCGAACTGATAGTGGGCGACGCGCTTACGGTGCCGTTCCCCCCGTTCGACAGGATGGTATCCAACCTACCGTACTCCATCTCCTCACCCATCATCTTCAAGCTCCTGGAATATAGATTCCAGAAGGCGGTGGTGATGCTGCAGAAGGAGTTCGCCGACCGCATGGTGGCGAGGCCGGACACCGACGACTACTCCCGCCTGACCGTCAACGTTCACTACCGGGCGGAGTGCAGGATACTGGAGAAGGTCCCTCGCTCCAGATTCTGGCCGCCCCCTAAGGTCGATTCCGCCGTCGTGGAGCTTGTCCCTCGTCCTGCGCCGTTCACCGTGAAGGACGAGAAGCTGTTCTTCCGCCTGGTGGAGGTCCTTTTCCAGCAGCGCCGGAAGAAGATAGGCACGGTGCTGAGGATGAAGGGGCTGATGTCCGCGGACCAGCGTTCCCGGGTCCCCTACGCGGACCTGAGGATAGAAGCGCTGGCCCCTGAGCAGATAGGTGAGCTGAGCGATGCTGTGTACGAGATAGGTCTCGACCGGCGATCTCTTTGCGATCGGGGCAGTAAGTGGTCAGGTCCATGAAATGACAGTGAGGTCCTTTCTTTATTGTCCATACTCGCAAGTGGTCTCCTTAGGTCAGTACTATGCACAACTGACCCAGTAATGGTGGAGTGAGGAGAGGTGGTGTTCTGATCGAGAATGTGAGGAGAACGGTCGAGGAAAGTGTGTCTAGGTCAGGCTTGAAGGGGCGGCAGAGGGAGTCTAGATGGGACATCGTGAGGGAAGAACAGAATACATTCGAGGAGAGGTTCTACGATCCTGATCATCCTAAGGACAGCGATTGGGTGGCGGACTTCGAGTTCGATGTGCTCTTCTCCCACCTGATGGGCAGGAGGTTCCCGGAGAACACGGTCCGATGCCTCCATTTCCATAGTGCTTGATGATGAAAGGACCAATGGCCCCCGAAACGTTTTCCCTTTTTTTTCTCTGGACGGTAATACCGATGCCGTTATGTTCAATGTCTTCTCCCTGATCTCGTTGAACGATCGGACATACATGGCCGAACTAACGGCCTATTCTCACCAAAATATCGATCCAAGACCTACCGCCTGCAAGATGACCTCGATTCAGCTGCCCGGAAAACCTCCATGCGTGTTGGCATTGTCTCTCCTTATTTTATTTTAAACAAGGACCCAAGATTGATGCTGCCTCCGAAGGTCTAGGCCACAACAAGGAGTTGGACATAGATATGGCCGTCATCTCAGATGAAAGATCGCGCAGCATGGGATCACCACCAGTAGATGACCTCGGAACGTCATGGAGTTGCTGGGATGAGCGATGCCTCGATCCATGCCTGAGCATGTTCCGCATCGCTTATGAGGCCGCGTTAGCGGCGGGGTTGAGCGGAGACCTCATGCCTGAGCTGAGGAGCGAGAACGGCGTGCTTCATGCCTTCCGTCACAATGGCAGTAAGTTCCCTCTAAGGAGCGCTGATGACTGCGGTATCGGCAGCGAGTATGCCTCCTTCCTCGAGGAGATACGTGTAAGGGCAGGGACATAGATCTTATATGGTCCGTGGCAAGAGCTGAACGACTGGGAATGCACACCTTTCTGCTCAAGGTACGTTCTCTGGGCCGCCCCAACCCCTCAGGTCCAGCTTTAGGTAGTACCTGTCCGTCCCTTCCCCGTACTCATCATGGCGGTAATCGGCGATCTGGAATCCCATCTTCTCCATGTAAATGTGCAGGGCCCGGGCATTGCGGGGGTCGACGGTCAGAGTGACCGAGGTTATGCCTTCCTTGATGAGGCTCATGAGCGACTCCTGCAGAAGGAAGGTCCCGCCTCCGTTCCCCTGGTAGTCCTTCTGAACAGCTATCTGCACCAGGTACGCGATACAAGGGTCGTCCCATGACCTGAGGAATATGGTGAAGCCCTTCAGGACCTCGTCCACGAAGAGCCCGTAGACCCTTCCGTGCCGCATGTGGTAGGGGACCGACCACCTGCTCTGCAGCGTCTCCGTGAAGGCGTCCCTCTCGACCCTCAGTATGGAGGCGACGCTATCCCTGCTCTTCTCGATACACCTCACGATCATATGCTCGCCCTGGGAGATGTTCTCAGCCCCTTCCGTGCCCGCCCTGAGAGGTTCCCGGCCTCAGGGCCTCCCTAGATTGGGTCCCTGCGAAAGAACCTTTGCGTCCCATATCCATTGTGACGGTTTGGCATGCTTCCGAGAAGGCGGTGTTAGTCGTCGGCCGTGAGCTCCTGACCTCGTACTGGCGCCCCTAGGATCATTACCAGGGGCCGAGAGCGTTGCTGGCAGACAGGGCGATCACGCTCGACCAATGTGTTTTTCTAGCCCGGGGGCATATCATTTGGATGGTAGAGAGATGCAGATCGGTATCGTCGGAAAGCCCAACGTCGGCAAGTCCACATTCTTCTGTGGAGCGACCTTGGCCAGCGCGGATATAGCTAGTTACCCGTTCACCACCATCAAGGCCAACAAGGGCGTGGCCTTCGTCCGGGGGAGGTGCCCCCATCTCGATTTCAACACCAAGTGCGACCCCCGCAACGCGGGATGCGATAACGGCACGAGGATGATACCCGTGGAGCTGCTCGACGTCGCCGGTCTGGTACCGGATGCGTGGAAGGGACGGGGTCTGGGGAACCAGTTCCTCGATGACCTGAGGCAGGCGCATGCACTGGTTCACGTCATCGATGCCTCCGGGTCCACTGACATAGAGGGGAACGCCGTCCCCCTGGGCTCCCATGACCCGGTCGAGGACATAAAGTTCCTGGAGAGGGAGATAGCGCTGTGGATGAGGGGCATCCTGGAGAAGGGCTGGGAGAAGGCGGCCCGCCAGGCCCACATGGAGGGCAAGCCCATAGAGCCCATCATACATGACCGGCTCACGGGCCTGGGAGTGACCGAGGCCCAGGTGGCGGCAGCGATGAGGGAGTCAAAGCTGCCGGACAACCCCATGAACTGGGGGCCGGAGGAGATGCTCCGCCTGACCGACACCATCCGCAGGTATGCCAAGCCGATGATCATCGCCCTCAACAAGGCGGACCTCGCCGACGATGCCACGCTGCAGCGCCTCGCCCAGGCCGCTGGTGGGTTGTCCGTGCCCACGATGGCCGAGGCCGAGCTGGCGCTCAAGAGGGCGGCCAAGGCCAAGCTGGTCGATTACATACCAGGGGGAGACCGTTTCGATCTCGTGGACCCCTCCAAGCTCAGCGCGCCGCAGGCCAAGGCCCTGGAGAAGATAAGGGAGGGGGTGGACAGGCTGCATGGCACCGGTGTGCAGAAGTGCCTGGAGAAGGCCGCGTACGAGCTGCTGGACCTCATCGTCGTCTATCCGGTGGAGGACGAGACCAGGCTGACCGATCACGACGGCAGGGTGCTGCCGGACGCGTTCCTGGTGCCCAAGGGCACCACCGCCAAGGGCCTGGCCTACAAGGTGCACACCGACCTGGGGGATAACTTCATCCGCGCCAT
Organism: Methanomassiliicoccus sp.; assembly: GCA_018262895.1. Lineage (GTDB taxonomy): Archaea > Thermoplasmatota > Thermoplasmata > Methanomassiliicoccales > Methanomassiliicoccaceae > UBA6. The sequence continues at coordinate 6,611 of JADFDJ010000010.1, forward strand.
AAACGTCAGGACGCACCGCACCGTGGGCAACGACTACCTCCTGCAGAACAACGATGTGATCACCATCATCTCCAGGAAGTGATCTCCATGGGACGATGGGACGTCCGCCTCCTCGCCGCCACCTACCGCCGGGTGGAGAACGATCAGCTCTCGATAGAGATGTACGGCACCTGCGACGATGGCCGCTCCATCACCGTGCGCTACACAGGCTTCGAGCCCTACTTCGATGTGGTGGAGCCCACGCCCGCGGTCCTGGAGCAGCTGCGCAAGGACCCGGATGTGCGCAGGGTCGAGGATCTCTCCATATTTTACAAGGGCAAGCTCCGCCCGTCCGCCAAGGTCTATGTGCGCTTCCCCTGGCTGGTCCCTGACTTCCGCTCCCGCCTCCGCCGGGACTTTGATGTCCTGGCGGCGGACATACCCTTCCACCATCGCTTCCTCTACGACTTCGACATGCACGCCTGCATCCGGGTCTACGGCAAGGAGGGGGTGGGGGAGCAGCGCACCGACCTCATAGTGGACATGGAGAAGGTGGAGGGGACGAACGCTCCTCATTTCGAGAACCTGCCTCCGTTCAACCCGGACCTCAAGGTCCTGTCCTTCGATGTGGAGAACGCTATCAAGGACGGTACCATCCTCACCATATGCTATGTGATCCGGGAGGGGGGAGAGCTGCGCGGAGGACCTCCCATCAGCGGTGATGAGAAGAACATCATCGATGAGTTCACCAGGATCATCCAGGAGGAGGACCCGGACGTCATCACGGGCTACAACATCGACAACTACGACATCCCCACGGTGATGGAGCGGGCCAAGGCGGCTAAGGCCGGGAAGCTCGCCTGGGGAAGGGACCTGTCGGAGCCCAGGAAGGTGGGGCTGCGGGGGTGGAGGCTCACCGGGCGGCTGGTGGTCGACGCGTGGTGGGCGGCCAAGATGCAGCTGCGCCCCAAGCAGGAGACCCTGAACCACGTGGCCAAGCTCTGCCTGGGCGAGGAAAAGCTGGACGTGGAGCCGTCGAAGATGGACGAGGAGTGGGAGCGCGACCGCAGCAAGGTCATGCGCTACTGCCTCAAGGACGCCGAGCTGGCGCTGCGCATACTGGAGTACGTGGGCTCCCTGCGCCGGACAATGGACCTGGCTGCGGTTTCCAAGCTGCCCATGGACGATGTGCAGACCTCCGGCAACTCCTCCCTCATAGACTCCATCCTCATACGCGAGGCCGACCGCGTGCCTCCCCCGTTCGGCCCGGTGGGCGTCCCGCTCACGGGCAACTTCGATGATGAGGATGATGCCATCGAGGGGGGGTACGTGCACACCATCGAGCCGGGGCTGTACCACTGGGTGGTGGTCCTGGACTTCAAGTCCATGTACCCGTCGCTCATCATCTCCAAAAACATCTGCTTCACCACCCTGAGCGAGGAGGGAACCATAGTGGCACCGACGGGGGTCAAGTTCCTCTCCAAGGACGTGCGGGAGGGCCTGCTGCCCAAGATCCTCAAGGACCTCATGGCCCAAAGGGACGACATCAAGAGGCAGATGAAGGTCACCACCGATCCTGATGAGCTGAGATACTACGACGGTCTGCAGAACGCCGTGAAGATCCTCATGAACGCCGTCTACGGCGTCTTCGCGTCCTCCTTCTACCGCTTCACCGACCGCAACATCGGGAGCGCCATCACCGCCTTCGCGCGGGAGACGGTCAAGACGCTGATCAAGCGCCTTGAGGAAGAGGGTTACAAGGTGATCTATTCCGACACTGATTCACTTTTTGTCCAATCCCCACATAATGACCTTGATGGCACCGTAGCGTTCGGTAAGGAGATCTCGGAGAGGTTCTCCCGGGAGATATCCCAGATGGAGTTCCAGAAGGTGCTGGAGTCGCTGTTCTCCCACGGCAAGAAGAAGCGGTATGTGGGACGCTCGGTGTGGCCTGACCAGGAGCTGCTGGTCCGAGGCTATGAGACCAGGCGCACCGATGCCTTTGACCTGCAGAGCGCCGTCCTCATGGCGGTCTTCGAGAAGATACTGGACGGTAACACCGATGAGGCGGTGCGCATAGCCCGGGAGAACGTGCAGCTGGCCATGGAGTGCAAGGTACCGGTCGAGTCCCTGGTCATCTCCCGCACCTGCAAGTCCTTCAACTCCTACAAGGACCCGGACTCCCAGGCCAACGTCCAGGCGGCCCGGAAGCTTATGGCCCTGGGTTACGACTTCATCCCCGGGATGAAGGTTTCGTGGATAGTGACCGACTCCCGGAAGACGCCTCAGGAGGTCGAGCCCTACGTCAGCGGGAGGAAGTTCGAGCACCGCCCCGACTGCCGGTACTACGCGGAGAGGATAGCGCAGACCGCGGCGCGGGCGACGGAGGTATTCGGATGGGGGGAGAAGGACCTGCTCACCGGTTCGCAGCAGGTTACCCTTTTTGATACTAATTTCGCGGGAGGGTCTGATACCGGGCACAAGAGGAAGGAGCCAGAGGCGAAGCGCCCCAAGAAGAAGCTAGATCTGCGGGATTTCATGTGATAATCTCGTAGCCAGATGTCCTGGGAAATGGCATTTTTTTACCTTGAATATCCAAGATGCACAACCACGCAGATACGTTTAAACTCCTGCCCTCAATTTTTCTTTCGGGTTTCGAATTGATAGGCAAGCTTGAAGTCATCGGAGAGTGGGGAGCGGACGGCTTCCTTCAAGAAGTTGAAGAGCGCAGGATCATGGACATCAAGGGCCTGAAGAAGGAGATCAAGCAGAAGGTCTATGAGCTCGACATGCAGCTCCTCCTCGCTGGTCTCCCTACCATCCTGGGGATCCATCAGGATGCTGGCGAGAAACGCTTTTCATTGGAGGTTCACGTACCTCTGATGTTGGATGATGAGTCCGAGTACGATCTGGACATGCTCCAGAGGAGGGCCATGGCCCTCAGGGCCCTGAAGCAGAGAGGGTACTACCTCGAGAATCACCGCGAGGGCTACGTAAAGTGCTTCGTGGAAGGCTCCCTCAACGACCTTGAGGGAGAGCTGTCGTTCGTCGAGGAAGCCCTGGTGGCCCCTGACTGAACCACCACGGCCACTATCCCCTCTCCATTAACCGCTGTCCCCGATAAGTTTAATAACGACAGGTGTTTTGTCGGACCCTAGTCACGAGATGATATCTCGTCGGAGATGTGCCCCCAGAAGGGGTGAATCCAAAAACGCCGCTCACGCGGCATGGTGATGCAAATGACCACGAACCAGGAGACAGCGCCCGCGGTCGAGGCCGAAGAGAAGAAGACCGTCAAGGGCAAGAACATGTACCATTTTATCGCCGAGGCCTGGAACCGCCCCTCAGACACCTACGTCAAGGACCTGCAGTGGGAGAGGCTCATCGAATGGCGCCGGGAAGAGAACTATATAAAGCTGGACCACCCCACCCGATTGGACCGCGCCCGCAAGCTGGGCTTCAAGGCCAAGCAGGGGATCATCGTCGTTCGGGGCCGCGTCCGCAAGGGCTCCCTCAGGCGCCATCAGATCCGCAAGGGCCGCCGTGCCAAGCGCCGCGGTATCAACAAGATCACCATGGGCAAGAGCCTCCAGAGGATCGCTGAGGAGCGTGCCGCCAAGAAGTACCCCAACATGGAGGTGCTTAACTCCTACTGGGTGGGAATGGACGGCCAGCACGAGTGGTTCGAGATCATAATGGTCGACCCCCACCACCCCGTTATCAAGGCGGACAAGACCATCAACTGGATATGCTCGTCCAAGCAGAAGAAGCGCGTCTACCGTGGCCTGACCGCCGCCGGAAAGGCCGGCCGCGGCCTGAAGTGGAAGGGCAAGGGTGCCGAGAAGGTCCGCCCCTCCATAAAGGCCCATGACCGCACCGGGAAGTAAGGGCCATCCTTTCTTCCCAATCCTTTACCCTTCCATCATTTTTTCATTGATATATCAAAGAACCTTTCTCTTCCTTCTCGACAGGGCGTAAGCTCCCAACCCCACGGCTGCAATGGCCCCTGCGATGATCACCGCTGGGAGCAGCCAGGAGAGCTGGGACGAGCTGATGGCGATGACCTTGTCCCCGACATCGAGGTCCTGTCCCGCCCTCAGGTCCACCTGGTACACCGCATCCTCGGACCCGTCAACATGAACTGTGAGGTTGTAGGTGCCGGACATGATGTCGATGGAGAATGTCCCGTCAAGGGCCGTGGTGACGCTCACATTGCCGATGGACACCAGGGCGCCGAAGATGGATGTGCCGGAGGTGTCCACCACCCTACCGTGAATTGTGCCCATACCCATGGTGCTGAAGGGAAGGACCACCGCTCCGGAGCCCTTGCCGGAGAGATCGTTGGCGCTCAGCCTTATCTGGTAGTCGGTGGCCTCCTGCAAGCTCACCGTGGGGGTGAACCACAGGTCCTCCCCGGACCACGACACGGTGGCGGGAAAGGTGGAGGTCCAGTTAAGGGAGGTGTGGTCCATGGCCTTGGAGAACTTCACCAGGATGGGGAGGTCCAGGGGCAGGTTCTCGTTCTCCAGCATGAAGGCGTAGGGCAGCGTGGTGTCTATGGTGAACGACCGGAGCACGGTGGTTACATGGCCGAACCTGTCGGTGGCGCGCAGGCTCAGGTTGTGCTCCCCGTCGATCAGCGAGTTCAGGAGGTCATAGGTCCTCCCCGTGACATTGACCCAGGGCCCTCCGTCGAAGGACCGCTCCACCGAGACCACGCTCACGTTGTCCGAGACCTCCCACGAAACGTAGATATCGCCCTGGTGCTGGGCCGAACCCTCGTCGGGAGCGGTTATGCTCAGCTCCGGCGGGGTGCTGTCCACGATAATGACGTTGGAGGCGTAGGCGCGGTTCCCAGCACCGTCCACGGAGGTGACGTTGATGACGTGCATCCCCTCGGTCAGGGCCGTGGAGAAGCTGAACCACTCCGCGTTGGAGTACGTCCTGACCGTCCGGCCGTCGATGCGGATGGTGGTGTTGTGAGTTCCCGACCCCTCATCCACGACGTGGGCGTCGATGTTAACGATCTCCTGCCCGAGGATGGCACCGTCAGGCGGTGAGAGCGTCACGCTCGGGCGGCTCACGTCGACGCTGAAAGTAACGGTCCTCTGCACCGTATTCCCGGCGCGGTCGTACGCCTTCACGGTGACGCTGTGCGCTCCCGCCGCGAGGTTGTCGGTGCTCGCCGAGGTCTCCAGGGACACGTTCTGCAGGGGCCCTCCGTCCCAGCCTATCTCGAAGTGGGACATGCCGCCCACGTCCACCGCCGTCCACGTGACCGTCACCGACGCTGTGGGTATCCAGCGGTCAGGCTCGGGGCTCGTTATGGTGAGCTCCGGGGGCACGTCGTCGAGCTGGGAACCGGTGCCCGACCAGGAGATGTTGTCCACCCAGCCGCAACCGCCCCCGTCCCCTCCCCGCTCAAGTACCCAGCGCAGGACCGTCTGCCCTGCCGTCACCTCCAGTGCTACGTGCGTCCATTCGGTCACGCCGGTCAGCCTCTCCACCTCCACGCTGTTGGACTCCAGGACGAGCACGTCAGACATATATTGGCTGTTCATCCTCCAATCGAAGCTCAGGTTCCCCGAGCCGTAGAGCCCCAGGGTCAACCAAGAGGTGGAGCCTTGAGCCACATCCCCGCTCTGGAGGGACCACGAGCCGTTGGTAGAGGTGTAGTTGGTCACGGCCCAGTCGGCGCCGCCTCCGGTGGTGAGGTAGAGGTCCTCGGCATCGACCGCCATGGATGGGGCCACGATGGAGTACGGCCACATGACCGAGCGCACCCCCTCGACCGGGGAGGCGGGGACGTCCGGGGATGGCTCGCTCACATGGCTCGGACTCCCCGGGACGTAGCCCTCTGCGTACAGCTCCGTCCTGAAGGACGAGCAGGTGCCCTCAAGGAAGCTGGTGGAGGTGAGCAGGAAGGTGTTGAGCCCCGACTGGAACTCCCCCCACAGGTCTGTCAGGTCCAGGCATATGAAGTCCGGGAGGCTCCTGGTGCTGGAGATGTAGAACGGAGCGACGTACCCGGAGCCGCCCTGGAGGGAGACGTTGATGCCACCGTTCTGCTGCTCCGAGGACGAATAGTGCCATACTCCCAGCAGCTTAGGCTGGTAGTCCTCGAGGTCTGTCATGTACATGAGCTGGTTGTCCGCTCCCGTCCTCTTGAGGGCCTCGTACGTGATCCAGTAGTACCCATCGTCGAGGTAGTTGCCCCAGGAGTTCACCACCTTGAAGGCCCCCACATCCCCCTCGACCTCGATGTCGTCATCGTAGCCCACGATGGTCTGGGCATGGTTCAGCTCAGAGTAGATGTACTCGCTCGAGGTGATCACCATGTCCTCCACGGTCTCGTTGCTCCCTTCGTCCTCGAGGACCTTGGCGTCAAGGGTGAAACAGACCGGGGTGCCGGACCTCACCACCGTTCGTATCTGGTCGACCGTTCCCTGCCAGTTGGAGGTGTCGAAATCGATGCTCTCCACTGTCGAGGCTCGATGCAGGGGGGCATCCCTGAAGGCCTCCTCGGACCCCCAATAGAGATAGTTGCTGGTCACGCTGCGGTCCCCATGATAGGGCATTGCCCTCCATGTGGCCCCTCCCCAGGTGCACAGCACCTGCCCGATGTCGCCTATCCACGAGCCCAGGTCCGTGCCCCCGTTGGCCTTGCTGTAGGTCCAGGCGGGGCTCATCAAATGCTCATAATTTCCCTCACTGGCATCGGTCCATCCGTTGTCCCTGGCCTCTAGATAGCCGTAGCAGTAGTAGGCCATGGCCCACGCGGAGCAGCTGCCCACCGTTCCCTGGTCGCCCACCGCCGGGAAGCACGGGTCGCTGGATAGGTCCCACCGGGGATCGGTGGTGATATCGCCGGCAGAAGGGCCCCTAACCACAAGGTTGCCCACCATGGCCTCGTAGGCCCTTTCCGTGGGAGGGGCATAGCCGGTCCCATAGCCCCCGATCACGAAGTTATAATCAACGTTCGGGTCCTGGACACCCAGGGCGCTCTTGAGGTGCTCCACCTCTTCCCTGGTGATAAGATGATACCCCTCCGGCAGGGTGGCATCCCCCTGCCCCTGCATATGCGGGTCCAGAGAGATCACTACTGTTGAGACCACTGCCACCAGGGCCAGGGCCAGTGACACCGACCGTAGAGAGCGCCGTTCCTTCAAGGTTTACCAGGCGCAGAACACATGTTCCGGATTTCAAGTTATCGAGAAATCTGCCTTAGGGAGGCCCCAGCCCTACTGGCCCGAACGCACCGCCTCCATATGAGCGGAGATCTCGTCCTCCTGCAGGCCCATGAGGGGGAAGAAGGCGGGAGGTTCCGAGGGCAAGGCCTTTACGGCATCCATGTCCTGCAGCGTGCGTCCGTAGACCACCGCCAGGGCCTTGGACTCGCGCACGGTCCGGGGCAGATCGGAGCTGATCACCACCTTGAGCTTGGGGTCCCATGCCTTGAGCAGGTCGAAGGGCCCGGACGGGGAGGGGGCGTGGACGATCACCCGGCATCCTCGCTTCATCAGCATCCACGCTGCCAGAGCGTCCCTCTCATCCTCCACCACGGCCACGACCTTTCCCTGGCTGCCCATGGGAAGGCCCCCAGGGCCGGAGAGGTACTCGCTGAAAAGGTACGCCTTCCTTTCCCTGACCTCCACGTAGAACGTGACGTCGGGCCTGGTGAGATCGACCCTCACCCCCCGGTCCTCGTTGGCGAGGAAGATGGCGGAGCCGACCTCCCGCCCCACGTCCATGCTCTTGTAGGGGTGGTTCCCCTCCCTGCGGGCCTTGACGGCGAAGGACTGCCCCTCCCTAAGCACCTCCCGGGAGTATTCGGCGGCCAGGCGCTGCATCTCCTCCATGGCGCTGTCTCCCAGCAGTGCGGGTGATACCGAGGCCACGCCGAAAACCCGTCGAACGATGGGGATGGCCTCCGCGATCCTGTCGGTGGTCACATAAATCCGACCCTGCTCCGAGGTCACCAACGCCTCCAGGCCGTGTGACGCCAGGGCGGTGAGCATGTTGTCTATGAGGATGCTCTCGAAGTACCGGCGCACGCCGGTGCTCTTCAGCCCTACCTCGGCGTACCGCACCAGGATGATGTCCACAGGCGAGTGATGCAGGCCCCGGTTAAAGATGTTTCGCGGGGCCATAGAATTTAAGAGGCCGACGACCTTCGCTGGTGCATGGACGCGGTGATGGCCCTGGGCATCCTGGCAGCTTCGCTGCTGGCGGGCCTCGTGGGGTCCCTCTTCGGGCTGGGCGGGGGCATCATTATCATTCCCGCCCTGACCCTGGTCTTCGGCCTTCCCATCAAGGAGGTTATCGGGGCCAGCCTCATAGGGGTCATAGCCGCGTCGACCGGGGCCGCGACCCGGTACGTCAGCGAGGGCATGGTCAACGTGCGACTGGGCATGGTGATGGAGCCGGCCACCACCTTGGGCTCCATAGTGGGGGCGCTACTCGCAGTGTACCTGGACCAGCACGTTCTGGCGGCGGCCTTCGCGGCCATCCTGGTATACGCTTCTGTCTACATGTACAGGGGCCCTCAGTCACATGTGGATGAGCCTGACCGCTGCGTGGAGAGCCTCTCGTGCACGTTCCAGGACCCGCTGACAGGGAAGTGCGTGAGCTACAAGGTGAGGAACCTGGGGAGGGGTCTGCTGGCCAGCTTCGGGGCCGGCAACATGTCGGGGATGCTGGGCGTGGGCGGGGGAATCGTCAAGGTGCCGGTCATGAACGTCTGGATGGGCGTGCCCATGCGGGCTGCGGCGGCCACCAGCAACTTCATGATCGGCGTCACCGCACTGGCTGGTGCGGCGGTGCTCTACGCCAACGGCCTCATCTCTCCCGTCCTGGCGGCCGTGGTGGCGGTGGGGGTGTTCGCCGGGGCCTCCCTGGGACCGCGCATCTCCCGGCGCACCGCGGGAACGTCCCTGCGTAGGGCCTTCGCGGTGGTGATGCTGTTGATCGCGGTCCTGATGGTGCTGCAGGCAGCGGGCCTGCCGGTGGGGGGATAAGAGATGGCCACGCATGAGCATGCCCGGCTGGACCGGTACATAGGGGCGGTGCTGAAGTACGGCATGATCATAAGCCTGGCGGTGCTTCTCCTGGGCCTCGCCCTGTACGTCCTCGGTCCGTCCGGTCATGAGGAGGTGGACCTCTCGCTGGGGGAGATCGCCGAGGGCTTGCTGGAAGGCGACCCCATCGCCATCATCGACCTGGGAATAGTGCTGCTCATAGCCACGCCCCTGAGCCGGGTGGTCACCGCCGCCGCCGTCTTCCTGGTCAACCGTGAGGGCCGTTACGCCCTCCTATCCCTGCTCGTCCTGGGAATGGTCTTCCTGGCTGTCCTCACGGGATGATTGGTTACTCCTTTTGATGTGTGGATGGAAACCTTCTTGAAGCGCCCGAGGATGTCGGACCGGGATGCACAGGGATGACAGCAGAGAAGGGTAGAGGCGATAAGTGGTACTACTCGTTCCTCCCCTACAATATAGCCAGCGGCGGTACCAATACGCTGATACCGCTCTTCGTTACGGAGGCACTGGCGGGCTCGGTCGCGCAGGTGGGCCTTATCAGCGCCGCCACCTCGCTGGCATCGGTCCCGTCGCACATTCTGTGGGGGGACCTCTCCGACACCGCCAAGAAGAGGAGGGTCTTCGTCCTCATCGGCTTCGGCGGTCTGGCGCTCTCCCTGCTGCTGATGGGGCTGTCCATCAACTTCTACCAGTACATGATAGCCAACGTCCTCATGGGGATGCTGGTCACCGCCGCCGCCCCGGTGGGGACGGTGCTCATATTGGAGTCCTTTAAGAAGGAGGATTGGGCCAAGCAGCTTGCCAGCTTCAGCAAGGTGGGCGGCATAGGCTGGGTACTGGGCCTGGTGCTGGGGACGGTGTGGCTGGGAACCTTCACCGACGGGGACCAGGCCTCGGCGATGAGAGCCCTGTTCCTCCTGGCCGCCGGCCTGGCGCTGGTATCCATGTTCCTTGCTTACAGGTGGGTTCCCGAGCCGTCGGAGACCATCGACCGCTCAAAGATCAACGGATGGGTGCATCACGTCCCGATGTTCCACTTCGAGCGCATGCGCTTCCTTCCCCAGCGCGTGATGCACACCCTCAAGCTGAGCTCCGAGCACCTGCGCCCGGAGAACTTCCCGACGAACCTGAGGAAGTACTACGTGTACGTGTTGTTGACGTTCATGGGGTTCCTCACCTTCTACGTTGGACTGCCCACATACCTCAAGCACTACGTGGGGATGAGCAGCACCGAGGTCTTCATTGTATACCTCGCCTCCTCCACGGCATCCGCCCTGACATACACTAGGGTTGGCCAGTGGGCCACCAGGTTCGGGGGCAAGAAGGTTCAGTCCTGGGGAGTCATGGCGCGGACGCTGCTGTTCCCGTCCTTCTTCCTTGTGACCCTGGTCGACCTTCCCATGGTCGGCTACGTGGTCGTTTTCTGCGCCCTGCACGCCATGGTCGGTTTCGCCTGGGCGCTGATCTCCGTCTCCAACAACTACATCGTCTCCAACTGCTGCAAGCCCAGCTGCCGGGCGGAGTCCAGCGGCATGTACAGCGCCATGCAGGGATCGGCCACGGTGGTGGGGGCGCTCATGGGAGGTTACATCGCCCAATACCTCGGCTACATGGTAGTGTTCGTGGCCGCATCATGCATCCTGGTGGTGAGCCTGGGTGTGCTTAGCCGCATCGATGCCGACAACGGGTACTCTGAAGAGCATGCTCCCAAGATACCTGAGCAGGAGCATGGAAGCCCCGCCTCCTGATCGGGGGGGGGTCCTTTTGGTTGAGCGATACTTGCTGCGACCGAAGAATGTGGCTGGTGGAGAACACCCATCTTAGTGTATTTAGGAGGCTAAGATCAGTTCCCCTTCTTGTGGGTGGCATAGTAGCCACCTACGACCATGAGGCCGAAGATGGAGCCCCATGCGACGGTCGCAGCCGCTAGGTCCAAGGGCCTCTCCACCGGGGCTTGCGGAAGTCCGATGGTCGAGACCAGGGTGATTATGCCCGCCTCCGCTCCCCTGTATGTCCCCTCAAGGTAGAGGAAGCGGTCGCCCGACCCTGCGGCAACACCTTCCAACCATAGCTTGTTGGGTGCAGCGTAAGTACCCATAACGCTTCCGTTGACGAGGTTCAGGGCAACGATACTGCCGATCTCGTTGGAGTCTATTGGGAACATGTACATGGTCGACTCGGTCACGAGGGCGTTGGAGTAGTAGGTCTCGTTAGTGCTGAGCGAGTGGCTCCAGAGGATATCTCCCTCAGGAGAGAGGGCCAGGGCCCGAGAGGGGACGAGGGAGTTCTCACGGTCGATGCTGCCGTTGGCATCGGCGCCATAGCCGTTGGTGTTAAGGCAGTAGATCGTCCCATTGGACGATATGCTTGAGAGCATCACGTCGCAGTTGTAGAGGACGCTGTGCTCCTCAAAAAGCGAGGTCCTCATGACCACAGTGCCGTTGGCGGCCATGCACCAGATCTCCTGAGGGGTGGACCAGTTGCGATCGTCCGTCTCGTTGTCGAACCTGGCCACGGGCATGAACAGCTCGCCATCATTGCCCACAAGGGAGGGTGAGCCGATGCATGCTCCCTCCTCCTGCAGGTCGCGCGTCCAAGCCAGAGTGCCATTGGCCTCGATGCCCTGGACCACACCGTGGTAGTTGGTCACGAATATCATGGAATCGAGGATGGGACCGACGTACACGTTGCTGATGGTGCTGACCACCTCACGGCTCCACAGCAGCGACCCATGATTATCAATGCAGCACAGGGTGCTGTTCTCGTCATTGGGGTTTACGCGGTTGTAGACGGGCACCAGCACGTTCCCGCTCGGATGGACCACGGGCTCTCCAAGAACAAGCTCCCAGTGCCCTGGGAACTCCTGGGACATGTTGAAGCGCCAACTGATGGCTCCGGTAGTGGAGAACCGGATGAGCTCAGAATCGTAGCTGTCCACCGACCGGGTGGATATGTACACTGCTCCCAAACTATCGACCACGGGATCGGTGCACAGGCCGTCGATGGGGACCTGCCATTTCTGAGAGCCGTCCTCGTTCAACGCACGCAATCCCACAGGCCGCTTTATGTCATCGGGGTCGAGCTCTGATATCAGCACATATGTCGTCCCGTCAGATGCGAGGACGGGTTCACCGTAGAAGAGGTCATCGATCTTCCATTGGATCCCCGATAGGTCTCCATCCATCGCATAGGAATGGCTTTGCCCATCCGAGGATCCGAGGCTCGCAAGCTCGTTTGCCTGGACCATGCCCGGAATAAAGAAAAGTAAGGCCACGAATAGGATGGACAGTAGTCCCCGTGAACCTTGTTCCAACGTTCTCCCCTGGGCTCAGGAGTCCGGTAAACCATTTATTAACTATCCGTCCTAATAGTCAAAATTGATATTGAGAATCGGGCGAAAAACAATGCTGGCCAGCGCTAGTGAGGGGGCGTTCATCAACAATGCCGATTGGTTACTATTCACCTAGGGGTAGAACAACAAGGCCATGCTGATGAACGGCTATTTCGTACAGGTGGTGGCCGTTATGCTCCAGGAGAGCTAGAGGGGATGTATTGGATGAACTCTTTTTTTTATCCAACCCAACAGGAGGCATGAGGAGGCAGCCTTTGCTTATGTAAGGGAACATCTTGACGATGGAGAGCGGGGGATTCATGACAGTTCTCTGCTGGATAATGCCAATAGTTACGAGGCCTGGTTGGACCTTTTGAAAAAGGATTCGGATCCGATGACCGTCGCACCTGACTGGGTGACCGCGACCGCGTTCTTCGCGGTCCACGAGAGGGATGAGCTCATCATCGGCATGGTCTCGATAAGACAAGTACTGAACATTTTTCTACGGGACGTCGACGATATCATCGGCTTCGGGGTAAGGCCATCGGAACGCGGAAAAGGGCATAGTTCTCAGATGCTCAGTATAGCCTTGGACCATTGTAGGGATATTGGGCTGGACCGGGTCATGCTGGCCTGCCTCAAGGAGAACGAGGCGCCCAGAAGGACCATCATCGGTCGCGGGGGCGGCCTGGACGTGAAATTATCTGGGAGAGGAGGATCGTACAGAAATACTGGAAATTATTATGATGGTTCCCATCCACCAGGGGTTAGGCCCAGAGATGGTACATAATGCAATTGGCTTGGGTGGAAGAGCTCTTTCTGCTCTTGATGCTTTCATCTAATGTGGTCCTCTTTGACCGGCATAGGGAACGGCATCATAGGGGCCATTCAGGGCTTGATGCTTTCATCTAATGTGGTCCTCTTTGACCTCTTCATTGCGGGGAAAGCATCCTCTTGGCATACTCATTCCTATGGGCCTATCGTCGTATTCATTGCTTAGCGCCGGTCAAAGTGGTTGCTCACATATTCCAGCATTTCCCTACCAATAAGCTCCACGGAGGATGCCCCCGACCTCACATAGAACTCCTCCTTCGGTCCGTTTTTCAGGAAGGTTGGAGAATGGGCCTTGAGGCATCTCACCTCCAGAACAACCTTCTCGCCTGATTTGGTTAGGCGGCTTTCAACGTAGGGAAGGATCTCCTTACCTAGAGCCTCACCGATGAGGTTTGTGAAGTGAAGGTAGAACTTGTCGATGCTATCAAAATGCTGGGCATCGACCCCTAGGACCGAGCCGTCATCCTTTACTCCGACCAGAAGGTTGCCCCCATCGGAGTTGAGGAAGGCGGCGAGGGTCTTCAGCACCGCATGTTCCATCCTCTTGTCAGGCTCTCCTGTCTTCATATTGGTCCTCAAAGAAGACTTGAACTCCAGCCTCTCCCCCTCCCCCTTCGATATGAGAACTCGCAGCTGCTCTCCACTATCCTGTCTGGACAAATGCTGCAGGGTACTGGCAGGAGCACTCCTCATAAATCGATGGAAAAGGGAAGGCCGTGGATTCTCCATATAGGCCAGGGCAGACAGCGCCACAGCTCCGGCTCCCACCGCCGTGGCCATAAGGTCGGTCATGGTCTCGTTCGAACCACTCTGCAGGCTCCACGGGAAAAAGAAATCGAGAACGAACTCCAGGATCTCCCAGAGGGCTCCAAGAGCAAGTCCGGTGACGAAGGCGAAGATGGCCAATAAGATAGGTGCGATGTTGCCCGCCTCCATCTCTCCACGGAGCAGGGCATAGACGATAAGGAAACCGATCCCTCCGACCATTGCGCCCGCAACCAGCTGAGATATTGCGGTCCACAAGCCCCCCAGCCCCAGGATGGCGAACAGTGATCCGCTCACCAAGGAGACGTACGCCAACGTGAGCACGAATAGGTTGTAGATCGTGGGAAACTCTCAGCGGGTGCGGCCAGCAACCATTCGGGGGAGAAGCAGCATGAACCCTGCCAGGCAGCTTAACACAAAAACCATAAGATCGTTCATCACCGCAGCCAATAGCGCGGCGAGAGCGGTCGCGATTAGCACCACCACACTGACTGCTCTTTTTACACCCTGATCCGGATCCCTATCGTTCACGGATAGAGAACCGTCAATTGGTTTATGCAGATATCTGAGGGCTTTCAATAAAAATCGAGGCGGGTTCGTACCATTATTCTCAGTTTTTTAAGCATTGATCTACTTCTCATTTGATAAAATGAGCTGAAGGCCCCTCCAGAACCTCATAACGACCTTTTTTTTTCTCAACTCAGCATAATGGGACACAAGGGGATCGAGGTCCATCGGAATTAATGGAAAATAAGGGCAGGAGGGGACTTGGACCCATGATTCTCTTGGGTTGAGGGCATCAACAGGCTGGCTTCATCGAATATTCCACACCGGGGATGCAAGGCGCGAACAGATCGCTAAACTAAGCGGCCGGAAAGCGGGCTAAATAAGTGGCATGTTGAAAAAAATTATTAGTGGCCATGGCAGATTTTCGATGACTAAATGAGGGAGCTAACCGGTTGCCCCTCGCCCGAGGTTGAACTTGCTGATGACGGTCTTGCCATCACGTAAGACCTCTTGCAACTGAGTGACCATGAGGTCCGCATCCTCGATCGGTATATCGTTCAAGGAACATATCACCTTGAGGATGGACCTAAGTGCGACCTCAAAGCCGCGCGGCTGGCCATGATGGCACTCGGATATTAGGGCACCGAGGCACCCCCAGATCAGGATGTTGTTGAGCCTGTAGCTCTCCTTCTCCTCGTCCGAGCTGAAGCCGTTCAGGCGGCTCTCCATCCAATCCATCGATCGATCCACCAAACCGTTCATGACCTTCCAGGAGGAGTGCGCCTCGAACAATAGCTCCGAGGCCTGAGGCTCCTCGTACGCAGCATATAGCTCCAGAGCTGCGGGATAGCCGACTGTGATGATGATTTCCTTCTTGCCCTTGAGGTGCTTCTCCGCTTCCTCCAGCGCCTCGGTGTAGATGCTTATCATCACGCCCTCTAGGATATCCTCCTTGGTAGGAAAGAGGTGGAACAGGCTACCGTTCAGAATGCCCGCGGCCTCCGCTATCTGGCGGGTCGTGGTCTTATCGTAACCTCTAACTGCGAAGAGCTTCTTTGATGCGCTGATCACCTTCTCGGTGGTCTCGTACCTGCGCTGCTCGTTGAGACCGATGAGGCCCCCCTTTCTTTTCTCCTCGCGAACTTTGGTCACGATCGACTTGATCTTTTTTCCCATAGCCAATTGCTCTCCATACCAAGACGAGTATATTCAACCCGTGGTTGGACGCTTCTACGATTAGAGATAGCACTTCAAATATTTGAGCATACTCTAAGTTTGAGCTTACTCAAGAAAATATATATACGGGCTCGTAGGTCACCCCCTTCTAGACTCCAGGTGTTAGAATGTTGGATAGGTTGGCTAATGCGATCATCAAGCACTCTAAGGCCATCGTAGCCATCTGGATAATAGTCCTTTTAGTATCCATTCCAGCGCTGATGCAGGTCACCAGCGTCGTGAACTACCAGATCACTGAAGGGGCGTCGGTCGACTACGAGTCCTTGCAAGCAGAAGACCTCATTGATAAGAACTTCAATACCTCCGTTGCCAATGGCACGATAGTAGTCGTGCTCCAGTCGGACAATGTGACGAGCGCAGAGCTACATGATTTCGTAATCGAGCTCGAGGAGCGCGTAAGGGGCTCCTCTTACCTTACATATCTGGACAATGTCACCTCCGTCTACTCTGTCTCGGAAATGGTCGTAGCAGCTTATGTTGAGCAGCTGGGCCCGAGCATGTATAAGGCGGAGGAACAGGTCAACACCAGCGCGTTCCTGCTCTACGGCATACCGTACATCTATGAGCAGAACTGGGTGTATGTCCATGCGGCTCACCCCAGCCTCACCGTGGCCCAGACCGACGCGGCGACTTTCACGGCTGCCAGCGACTATCTGGACCAGTACCTGGCCTCGGCCGATGCGTCCACCAAGGCCATGGCCTACAGCTACTTCTACGGGTTCACGGACGTGTGGAACGCCACCGCGGCCTCCCCGACATTGACCGCAGACCCTATGGCGCGCGGCAACTACTCCATAAACACCGTCGCACCGGTCTTCATCTCCCAGCTTCCGTCCGAGTACCAATCGGTCATGACCGCTGTGCTAGGTACGTTCAACACCGCCATGTTCTCGAACCAGACGGTGGTGGGGGCGACCGTTCACGGGTTCGCCCTGGATTTGGTCGGTCAGATGGCCGGTGTCGCCAACATGACCTTCCTCCAGGAGATCTATGACCTGGGGCCGAGCTACGACTCAACCTCCGTTGACGCCTACGCTCACTCTGTCGTTAACAATGGCACCCTGGACACATATCCCGTCCAGGTCCCGGCCATCTACCTCTCCAGACTGGTGGCGTCCAACAACCATACGATGCTTTTCATGATCACGTTCACGGTCGACGCATCCTACACGAAGGACGATGGGGACAAGCCACTGTTAGATGATGTAGCAACAATCCGTAGCATCATCTCCGACATCAAGGCGGAAAAGGGCATATCTATCACCTCCTACGTCACTGGTGATGCGGCCATCTCTGCCGACATGGAGTCCGGCTCAAAGAGCGACCTGGCCATAATCGAGCCGCTGACCATCATAATCATCATTGTCCTGATGGGCATACTGTTCCGCTCCGTTGTGGCGCAGTTCCTTCCGTTAGGCGCTGTAGGCGTGGCACTGGGTATAAGCGAGGCGGTGGTGTTCCTGATCGGCACGTTCGTCTCCAACGTACTGTACTTCGTGCTAACTCTCCTGATCGTGGTCCTTCTAGGTGTGGGTACCGACTACTCCATATTCCTTATGACCCGGTTCAAGGAGGAGCGGATCAAGGGAGCTACCATAGAGGAGGCGACTCGCACTACGGTTAGCTGGGCAGGTGAGTCCATCATCACATCGGGGGCGACGGTCATAATCGCGTTCCTGGCGATGTCGACCGCCTCTTATGCCATGGTGCAGACGATGGGGCTCATACTTGGAGTATCAATCGTCATAGCGCTGTTAGTGGCACTGACCCTCGTGCCCTCCCTGCTCATGCTCTTCGGCGACCATATCTTCTGGCCTAACACCGGCAACCGGTGGAAGAGGTATTGCGATAAGGTCAACCAGAAGAAGGCGGCGGGCAAGCGCGGTTACTTCCACAAGGCGGCAACGTTCGCAGCGGAGCATGCGGGTGTCGTCATGGCAGCAGCGATCATCGTTTCGATACCGGCCGTCTATGTCTATGCGACCGCCACGACCAGCTTCGACTTCATCGGCAGCATGGGCTCGACCGAGAGCACGGATGGTCTCAACGCCATGTCCGACGACTTCGGTGCTGGCCAGATATCGCCCACCTATGTCGTTCTGGACTCGTCGGATGTAATCATCTACGACGGGAGCTCGCTGAACATGGAGTACATGGATGCGATCGAGAACCTGACGGCGACGGTTGTGTCCAGCTCAGAGGTGCAGACTGTCACCAGCCCGACAAGGCCCTATGGCGAGCTGGTGGACTATCACAACTTCACAAGCCTTTCGACCGATTTGCAGGCAAAGATCCTTTCGATGATCGGCACCGATAACCAGACGGCTCTCATAACCGTGACTCTGGTCGATGAGCCCATGAGCTCCACGTCGGTCAACCTGATACCGACCCTGAGGACCGAGCTGCGCAACGAGGTGAGGAACGAATCCATCCTATCCGGGACGGACATCCTTGTAGGCGGTGAGAGCGCTATTGTTAGCGACATCAGCGTCGATATGAACCACCAGTTCACGTACATTGAGGTCCTGGTCGTCATCGGCATCTTCATCGTGCTGATGATCGTCCTAGGCTCCCTGCTGCTGCCAGCTTTCGCGATCTTTTCGATAGCCATGAGCATCGCGTGGTCCTTCGCCGCCACCTACCTTGTCTTCGGCGTGTGGCTGGACGCACCTCTTCTGTTCCTTGTGCCCCTGATCCTGTTCGTCATGCTCATGGGCATAGGGATGGACTACAACGTGTTCATCCTGACCAGGGTTCGTGAAGAGTCTCACAAGGGCAAGGACGCCAAGCAGGCCGTCGTGGACGCTGTGGAGGCTACCGGTGGCATCATTACCGCGCTCGCGCTCATAATGGGCGGAGCTTTCGGCTCCCTGATGTTCTCCGGGAACACCATGCTCCAGGAGTTCGGGTTCGCCCTTGCCTTCGCCGTTCTATGCGACGCCATGATCGTAAGGACATACGTTGTGCCTGCGGCCATGGCGCTGATGGGAGAGAAGGCCTGGTGGGCCCCTAGCAAGCTGCAACCCGTGAGCAGACGGGAGAAGCTGGAGAAAAAGTGAGTAACGATGAACGGGTACACTCCCCCAGAAGGTGCGGCGTTAGAGGCCGCACCTTCTAATTTTTTTCTTAGCGCCGATCAAGGGTGATTGAACGCCTCCTTTTATGTGTTGTAGGAAGTGAGAATTGATGGTCGATGCGTGATTCTCTTCTAACCCGCTCCATCCTCCCCTATGATTGATTCTCTCGAATCCCCCTTATCTCCCTGAAATACCTGCTGGCACCTGATGGTCCAGGGACTGTTCTGCCCTGAGCATTCATCAGATGCAACGCGTAATTCTTAGATCAAAAATAAGTGCAGGGGAAGGGATTTGAACCCCCGAACCACTAAGGATAAGACCCTGAATCTTACGCCGTTGGCCAAGCTTGGCTACCCCTGCTTGTAGCCCTCCTTATAATGGCTTGGAATATAAATCTTATGATTCGTGGCCACCCAGGAAGGGTGCTCAAAGGGGCTTGTGAGAGACCTGCCAGATATCTCAGGAAAAAGAATGGAACGATTATATCCCCCCTCGATATTGTGTCATCCGGTGAGGGGATGACGGAGCTCAGAGCCCCATACGGTAGCTACAAAGGCCAAATCGCCGAAAGCATGGACATCACTTCCCTTGACGATCCTCGGTTGTTCATCAACAGAGAGCTCAGCTGGCTCGATTTCAACCGCAGGGTGCTGGAGGAGGCCGAGGACCCTACACAGCCCTTGCTGGAAAGAGCGAAGTTCTTCGCCATCTGCGGCAGCAACCTTGACGAGTTCTTCATGTCCCGTGTGCCGGGACTGATCCGCCAGTCCGCCAAGGGAGCGCTGGAGGCACCGGCCGACGGCATGACCCCAGATGAGCAGCTGGACGCCATCAAGGAGCGTGTGGACTACCTGCTGAAGGAGTACCGTCGGGTCTGGGAGGAGAAGCTCCTTCCAGAGCTGGCCGAGGCGGGGATCCGCATACTGCGGATCAGCGAGCTGACTCCGGAAAGGAGGGCCTCGTTGCGCGCCTACTTCGAGCAGAACCTGTTCCCCATACTGACCCCTCTCGCCTTCGACCTCAACCACCCGTTCCCCTTCATATCGGGAGGGGCGATCAACCTCGCGGTGGTCGTGCGCGACTCCATGGGGCACGAGAAGTTCGCCAGAGTTAAGGTTCCAGGCGGAGGCCTTCTCCCCAGGCTGGTCAAGCTGGACGATGGGGGCGAGGGGCGTAGGAACGATCTGCAGTACGTTTTCGTCGAGGACCTGGTGGCCTCGAACCTGGACATGCTGTTCACCGGGGTGAGGGTGGAGGCCGTGTATCCCTTCCGCGTGACCCGGGACGCGGAGTTCGAGATCGAGCTGGACGAGACCCATGACCTCCTGACGGCCATGGAGGAGGGTGTGGAATCTCGGAGGGTGGGCGACTCCTCGCGCCTGGAGGTGGACGTGGAAATGCCTGCTCGCATAGCGGAGATGCTCGCCTCCAAGCTAGGGCTTGCCCCCAACCTCATCTACCGGTCGCCCATACCGCTAGCGCTTGTGGACCTATGGCAGATGCTCGACGTGCAGCGCCCGGACCTCAAGGACGCCCCCTTCCTGCCGTTCACACCGAAGCTCCTGGCCAATGAAAGGACCATCCTGAACAATGTCGCCGAGCGCGATGTGGTGCTCTATCACCCTTATGACTCGTTCCAGCCGTTGATCGGAATGCTGCAGCAGGCGGCGGTGGACCCTGACGTCATGGCTATCAAAATCACCTTCTACCGCATCGACCAGAACTCCCCGCTGGTGGAGGCGCTCATGGAGGCGCGCAGGAACGGCAAGGCCGTGGCCGCGGTCCTGGAGCTCAAGGCGAAGTTCGACGAGACCAACAACATATCCTGGGCAAGGCAGCTGGAGCAGGCCGGGGTGCACGTGGTCTACGGTCCGGTGGACATCAAGATACATGCCAAGATGTGCCTCATCGTCAAGAGAGGACGGGACGGGCCCATCCGCATCTGCCATCTGTCCTCGGGTAACTACAATTCCAAGACCGCCCGCACTTATGGTGACATCGGGTACCTGACCGCGGACCCGGAGATAACCGCTGACGTGGCCGACCTGTTCAATGCTCTGACCGGCTACAGCTTGAGAGAAGAGTACAAGAGGATGCTGGTGTCCCCTAACGGTATCAGGAAGGGCATCGTGGAGAGGATCGATCGGGAGATCGCCAGGCACCAGCAGTACGGCGATGGCTACATAGCCTTCAAGATCAACGCCCTCATCGACAAGGGGATCATCCAGGCGCTTTACAGGGCATCGATGGCAGGGGTCAAGATAGACCTGAACGTCAGGGGACTGTGCAGCCTGCGGCCTGGCGTGCCGGGGGTGAGCGACAACATCAGGGTGACCTCCATAATATCCAGGTTCCTGGAGCACTCCCGGATCTACTACTTCAGGAACGGCGGAGATAGCGAGGTCCTGCTGGGCTCTTCGGACATGATGCCGCGAAACCTGAACCGGAGGGTGGAGATACTCTTTCCCGTGCGGGAGAAGCGTCTGCGCAAGGTCCTGGTGAGGTGCATCCTGGAGGCGCATCTCCGCGACAACGTCAAGGCCCGCGAGCTCCTGCCGAGCGGGGAGTGGGCGAGGGTCAAGCTCAAGGAAGACGAGAAGCGGTTCGATTCCCAGGAATGGCTTCTAGCGAACAGGGGAGCGTGGCATGGGGAAAGGTGAGGACCCCGGCCTCTGCCTCCTGGGAGCCACGATGCTTCTGCAGCACGTAGTTGAGCTGGAGCGGCAGTCCCTAGCCGCCAGGGACATGGACGTCGAGGGGGTGCATCAGATGCGCGTCGCATCCCGCAGGGTGCGTTCCGGGCTACCTATCTTCAGCAGCTGCTTCAAGAAAAGCCAGTACGATGAATGGAGGAGCGGAATCAAGGGACTAACCAGGGCCCTGGGGGAGGCCCGCGATGCCGACGTCCAGATAGAGTACCTCCGCGGCCTGCTGGGAAGGAGCGATGAGCTCATCGGTAAGGGTATCTCTCTTCTGCTGGAGAAGAAGCAGGCCCAGCGCCTGGAGCATCAGGCACAGGTGGTGGCATGCCTGGACGAGATGAGCGGCTCGGGAGTGCTGCAGGACATGGAGGACCGCCTCTCCAGGACGGTTGAGAAGCTGGAGGGAGCAAAGGCGGACGTCCGGGGCCGGCCCAGTTATGCCGCGGGGTGCGCCCATGCCTCTCTTCGCTTGGCCGAGGTGATGAAGCTGGAACATTGCGTGGCGGACCCACAGGCCAAGTCCGATCATCACCAGCTGCGTATCGCCGTCAAGAGGCTGCGGTACACGCTGGAGGCGTTCCGGCCCCTGTTCGACGACGAGCTGAAGGGCGAGATACGGGCCCTCAAGGAAGTCCAGGACCTACTGGGGGAGATGCACGACTGCGACGTCTGGCTCGATGGTCTCGACGCTTCGAGCGAGGTCCTGATGCCCTCAGACAGTAAGGACGCTTCCACCATCGTGCCCGGCCTGGAGGCCATAAGGTCCGATCGCTCGCAGGAGCGCGAGAGGCTCTACGCTGAGTTCTCTGAGAAATGGCAAGAGCTGCGTCAGCGGCGGTTCTTCGAGGGCCTCCCCGAAAGGTTCCGCTCCGGCATGTCCGTAGAGGTGACGGCCATCCCCGTGGCGGAGCCTCGGTGTCCTGTAAAACTGGCGATCATCTCCGACGTCCACGGCAACATGGACGCCCTGCAGGCGGTCCTCGACGATGCCCGCGAGCAGGGCGTGGGATCGTTCATCAACCTCGGCGACATGGTGGGCTCGGGGGCTTACCCGGAGGAGGTCGTGAGAGCCCTGAGCGGGGACCATTTCGTTTCCGTGGCAGGCAACTTCGACCTCAAGGTGCTGAAGAGGTCCCGCTCATCCAAGAGGCCCGAGGCCCGCTCCGTCAAGGAGACCATCATCGCAGCCGCGACAGGCGAGCTCTCCGAGGAGAGCCTGAAGTTCATCTCCAACCTGCCCAAGGAGCTGAGGTTGGACGTTTGCGGGAAGAGGCTGCTCCTGGTCCACGCCAGCCCGGGCGGTCCCCGGGAGATCCTCGGTCCGGACGTACCTGAGGAGAGGCTTCGGGAGCTGGGTCGTATCGCCGACGCCGACATCGTCCTGGTGGGCCACTCGCATCGCGCGTTCGTGCGACGCGTGGACGGCGTGCTCTTCGCCAACCCCGGGAGCGTGGGCCGCCCGGTCGACGGGGACCCCCGGGCCTCATACGCGGTAATTAGCACCGGCGACTTCTCGGTGGACCTGAGGAGGGTGGAGTACGACGTGGAGGCCGCGGTCCAGGCACCGAGGGAGAAGGGACTGCCGGAGGAGGTGGGGGAGACCCTGCGACGGGGCATCTCCGGCCGGGACCTGGACCAAGAACGGTGCGGCCCCTTTGGGGACCGGGCATGGTGCCTGGAGAAGATCAGGGGCATCGCCAGGGAGATGAACGTCGATCACCCCCACGCCGAGAACGTGCTCCGCCTGGCATCCTCCCTCTTCCGGCAGCTGAAGCCCCTGCACGGTCTGGGTGCCGGGGACCGGTTCCTCCTCGAGGTCGGCTGCCTGCTTCACGACGTAGGGGCCTCTGAGGGACTGAAAGGACATCACCGGACCGGCTACCGCATGATCCAAGAGACGTACCTCCCCCTCAGCCAGGAGGAGAGGCACATCGTGGCTTGCCTGGCGAGGTACCATCGCAAGCGCCCACCGCGCAGCGGTGATCCCGAGCTCCTCCCCTTGGACGAGAAGGCCCGCCACCGCCTGCTCGCACTCGCCTCCATGCTCCGGATCGCGGACGGCCTCGACTACAGCCACGATGGCGCTGTCAAGGACGTGAGGTGCAGGATATGCCCTGACGAGGTTATCTTGAAGGTCCGGCCGTGCGATGGGGCCGTGGACCCGTCTAACCTGAGCCTGAGGAAGAGCGACCTGTTCGAATCGACGTTTGGAAAGAAGGTTAGGATCTCATGAACAACTGGAACCCCCGCTCCGACCACGTGGTATCGTTCATAGACCTCGGCACCAACTCGGTGCGCATGATGGTGGTGCGCCTCAACCCCAACTACTCGTACACGCTTATAAGCCATGAGAAGGAGGTGGTTCGTCTGGGGGAGAGCGAGTTCGGGGACAACACCATCCGTCGGGAGGCCATGGACCGTACGGTGCTGGTGTGCCAGAAGTTCGTTCAGCTGTCCAAGGCCTACGGTGCGGACGAGATAATCATGATCGCTACCTCAGCTGCGCGGGAGGCCACCAACCAGAACGTCCTTGTGGAGCGCATGCGGGAGGAGGCGGGTGTGGAGCTGGGGGTGATCTCAGGGATAGAGGAGGCCCGCCTGATCCACCTGGGGGTAAGCTCGGGGGTGGACCTGGGTACGAGGGACGCCCTGTTCATCGACATCGGGGGCGGCAGCACGGAGGTCATCATCGGTGACCAGGAACGCTACTCCATGCTCGACAGCCTCATGCTGGGGGCCATCAGGACGACCACGATGTTCATCCCCGAGGGGCACAAGGGGCCTGTGGATGAAAACCTGTACAACAAGATGAAGCGCCATGCACGGGGGGTCATGGTCCACACGGTCAGGTCAGCGTCCATGGTCAAGTACGACCAGGTCTGGGGAAGCTCGGGCACCGTCGTGAACCTGGCGGAGATGGCCGCCCGCGCCTACGGCGGGAGGCCGGGCGTACTGCGCTTCAGCCATCTGAAGAAGCTGGCGTCAATGCTGCGGTCCCTGGACCTAGCCTCCAGGAGGCTGGTTCCGGGCATCAATCCCGAACGGGCGGACATAATCATCGCAGGGGCGGCCATACTTGAGACGTTCATGGAGGAGCTTCACATCGAGGAGCTCAACGTAAGCGACCGCGGGGTCCTCAACGGAATGCTGGTCGACTACCTTTCGGGCATAGATGGTTACCCTCACGCCCAGCGTATGTCGGTCCGCGAGACCAGCGTGCTCCAGCTGGGCAGATCGTGCAACTTGGACGAGCAGCATGCGGAGACCGTCATGAGGCTGGCCCTGGAGCTTTTCGACAGCGCCAAGGAGATAGGCCTGCACAACCTAGGGGCCAAGGAGAGGGAGCTCCTGGGGTATGCCGCGTACCTCCACGATGTCGGGGACTTCATCTCCTTCGACAACCACCACGCGCACTCCTACTACATAGTGAGGAACGCGGACCTGTTGGGCTTCGAGGGCCGGGAGATCGCCATCATGGCCAACCTGGTGCTGTACCATCGGAAGCGCCCGCCCCGCCGCAAGGACCCGGGAATGGCGGACCTTGACGGACGGACCCAGCAGAACATCATCACCCTGTCCGCGTTCCTGCGATTGGCCGAGACCCTGGACCGGAGCCATGCAGGCCTGGTGTCCGGGGTGGGGTTCACGAAGAAGGACAAGAGCGAGGTCGTCCTCGAGGTCGTCGCCGAGGTCGACGCCTCTCTGGAGGTTTGGGGACTGGACGATGATCAGAAGGCTTTCTACAAGGCCTTCGACCGCAGCCTCAGGGTCAGGGTCCGAGGGGCCGCATAACGGTTATTGCCTTGGCGATGCATAGCGGAGACCATGAACGCTCCGCTGAAGGAGTATCAGGCCAAGCGAGACTTCTCCCGTACTCCAGAACCGGCGTCCGGCGGGGAGTCGGACGAGCCTTTCTTCGTGGTGCATGACCATCATGCATCCAGCCACCATCATGATCTCCGCCTCCTGCTGGACGGGACCCTGAAGAGCTGGGCGGTCCCCAAGGGAGTGCCGGAGGAGCTAAAGGTCAAGAGGCTGGCGGTGCAGACCGAGGACCATCCTGTCTCCTATGGGGATTTCGAGGGCGAGATCCCGGAGGGCGAGTACGGTGCGGGGAGGGTGGAGATCTTCGACAAGGGGGGGTTCCAGCTCCTCGAGAGGAGGGAGGATACCATAGTCTTCAAGCTGGACGGAAAGAGGCTGAAGGGGACCTATGCCTTGGTGAGGTTCAAGGGGAAGGAGTCATCAGCGAAGAACTGGCTGGTCATGAGAATAAAGTGAAGAAAACTGAGAAAATGGTTTGGTAAGAAAGGGGGCGCTTACTTCTTCATTATCTTCATCCAGCCGCCGCTCTCGAAGACACCCAGTCCTCTGGACTTGAGGGTCTTCTCGAACTCATCCCAGGGGATGATCTCCAAGCGGTCGTTGGATCCCTTGGTGAACTGAATTCCGTTCGTTCCCTTTACCCTTCCGGGCTTGAGACCTTTCTTCTTAGCGATTTCCTTGGCCTTATCGACGTTAATCTGCTCCATGACCAATGATTTCCCTCCTAGTTCGTTGTGGGCGATGATGGCCATACGACCCAGATAGTAATGGCTAGGACGCATATATAATATTTATCCTATAATGTTGACGAGCCAGTATCCAAAATAGTAGGTGAAAGGGGGGCAATCAACGCTTTTTTTGGTAGAAAAATGAAAATGCCTGGCCATATTATCTATAAAATTATAACCGATAATTTGGTCATCAATAGTTTTATTCCTGTTCTGTATGCTTCTGGAACGGCTTGATATCATGTCCTTGTTCGGATCATCGGGAATAAGAGGGGTCATCGGTCAGGATTTCACTCCGGACCTAGCGGTCAGCATCAGCGAGGCGGTCGCCAGCAACAACCATGAGATCGTGATAGGTCGGGACACGAGGACCACCGGCCCGATGGTGTCCCAGGCGCTTATCGCTGGGGCCACCTCCATGGGAGCGAACGTCCACGATGCGGGAATGGTGTCCACCCCCACCCTGGCCCGGGAGGCCACAGGGTTCGACTGCGGCATAATGGTCACCGCCTCCCATAATCCATCTCAATATAATGGTGTGAAGCTGTGGAACCCCGACGGCTCGGCCTTCGACACCCCCCAGATGACCGAGGTGGAGAACAGGATAATCTCCAGGGCCTACGAGCCCAAGAGCTGGCGCCATGTGGGAACGACATTTATCCTGGAGGGAGCGCTGGAGCGGCACGTGGAGGCGATAGCCAAGGCCCTGGGCACCGCGTCCGCCCAGGTGGTCCTGGACTGCGGCTGCGGGGCCACCTTCGAGGTCAGCCCCCGGGCCCTGAGGACCCTGGGTTGCCGGCTCACCACGCTGAACTGCCAGGCCGATGGTTTCTTCCCTGGACGTACCCCCGAGCCCACCGAGGACCAGCTGCAGGACCTGAAGGAGCTGGTGCTGAAGAAGGGGGCGGACGTGGGGATCGCCCACGACGGCGACGGGGACCGAATGGTGGCGGTGGACGACCGAGGCAGGTTCATCGACGGCGACCGCCTCATAGCCCTGTTCGCAAGCTCCCTGAAGGTGAAGGGAGTGGTCGCACCTATGGACGCCTCCATGGTTCTGGATGATCTGGTAGGCAAGGTCGTGAGGTGCAAGGTAGGCGACGTGTACGTGGCCGAAGCGCTGAAGCAGCACTCCCTGGACTTCGGAGGGGAGCCATCCGGCACCTACATATTCCCCAAGGAGACGTACTGCCCTGACGGAGTTTACGCCGGCGCCCTGCTGGCTAAGATGGCCTCGGAGCAGAAGCTGTCCGAGGTGGTCGATGCCCTGCCTTCCTATCCGGCTAGGAGAACGTCCCACCAGTTCGAGGCCCGCGCCCGGCGGGAGGTGGAGGAGCGCCTGGCCTCTGCCGCCGCGCAGCTGGACTGCGACCGCATGCTTACATTGGACGGCTTCCGTGCGGAGTACCCTGACGGGTGGTTCCTGGTGAGATTGTCGGGAACGGAGCCCAAGCTGCGGGTCACCGTGGAGGCCCGGGACCGTGCGGAACTGGAGAGGCTCTCGAAAATCGCCTCGGAGATGGTCGGGAGGTGCCTGAGATGAAGGCCCTGGTCCTGGCCGCGGGAGAGGGCACCAGGCTGCGCCCCCTCACCACCAACACGCCCAAGCCCCTCCTCCTGGTGGCGGGCAGGCCGTTCATGTCCCACGTCCTTGAGGCCCTCTCGGCCCTGGACGTGAAGGACATCTACATCCTTGTAGGCTGGAAGGCGAACAAGATCAAGGAGTACTACGGTGACGGCTCCCGGCTGGGGCTCCGGATCAAGTACCTGGAGCAGAGGGAGAGGATGGGTACCGCCCACGCCATCGGATGCGCCGACGGCTCCATCGATGAGCCGTTTGTTTGCATCAATGGTGACGTGATCATCTTCCAGGACGACATCAAGAGCATGATCGATAAGCACGCGTCCACGGGAGGGCACGTCATGGGAACGGTCGCGGTGGAGCGCCCCGAGCGCTTCGGTGTCATCGAGGCCAGCGGCGACCGACTGGTGCGCATACATGAGAAGCCAAAGGTCCCTCCCACGAAGATGATCAATGCCGGGGCCTTCATCTTCAACCCCGACATATTCGACGCCATCAAGGCGACGCCCAAGTCCGTCCGTGGAGAGTACGAGATCACCGATACCCTGAACTCCCTGGCCGAGAACAGCGGCGTGCACATCGAGGAGCTGAAGCATGGGTGGATGGACGTGGGCCTCCCCTGGGACCTCCTGAGGGCGAACGAGATCCTAATGGCCCGCCTCCGGGGACGGGTCGAGGGCACCGTCGAACCAGGCGCGGTGCTGCAGGGCGAGGTGGTGGTGGAAAAGGGGGCGCGGATCAGAAGCGGCACCTACATCGAGGGGCCCACATACATATCCGAGGGCTGCGACATCGGTCCCAACTGTTACATTCGCGCCTCCACCTGCCTGGGCCCGGGCGTGAGGGTGGGCGCGTCGGTGGAGGTGAAGAACTCCATCGTCATGTCCAAGACCCACGTGCCCCACCACAACTACGTCGGCGACAGCATCCTGGGGGAGAGGTGCAACCTGGGCGCGGGCACCAAGGTGGCCAACCTGCGCTTCGATGACAAGCCCGTCAAGGTCACCTTCAAGGGGGAGCTCATCGACTCGGGCCGGAGGAAGCTAGGAGTGATCATGGGGGATGATGTCAAGACCGGCATCAATGCCATGATCGACCCAGGCACCATCGTGTTCGAGAACTCCATAATCGGACCGGGAGCCATCGCCCACGGGAACGTAGGTCCTGGAAGCCGGATACTGTAATGTGCCTACACTATCTCCAAGGTGATCCTCGCACCCTCACGGTCATAGGGCTGCCAGCTCCGCCGGTCAAAGGGGAGGCAGGTGATGATGTGAGTGTTGCCGAAGTTGCTGAACAGGTGCAGGTCCTCGTCCGAGGGCCGGTTGGACGGCCCGGGGTGGGAGTGGACCGTCCCCACCACGCTGAAGTCGATGGGCAGCATGTGCAGCTGCATGGACGCGGAGTGCTCGTTGGAGATGCTGCCAGGGAAGAGTAGTATCTCTGTGATTATGCCCTCCTCCGCCCTGAGAGCGGCCACGAACTCGTTGGGGAACGACTCCCGGGATGCCTCGTTGATCATGTCTAGGACATCCCCCTCGATCCCCCAAACCGACCTCCTCTTGCTCATGGAGAGCAGACCAGCTTCTCCCGCAGGCGGTCGTAGAAGTCGCGTTCGAAGCGTACGAAGCGGCTCCTGGCCTCGGCCCTGGAGAACTCTGTCGGCTCGTCACCTTCCAGGGGGTGCTCGTGCTGCCCGTCGATGACGCACAGGCAGGGCTTGGGGCGTGAAAGCTCCAGCTGGATGCGGGAGGTGCTGGGGACCACCAGGGGCCGGGTGGCGAACTTGAAGGGGGCCATGGGAGCGATGACAAAGGCGTCCATGCGGGGATCTATCACAGGGCCCCCAACGGACATGGCGTAGCACGTCGAGCCGGTGGGGGTGGATACGATTATCCCATCGGCCCTGACGTCCATGGCCAGCTGGTCATCGACGTACACGTGGAAGTGCCGTATCTTGGCCACGTGAGCGGTGTGGACCACGGACTCGTTGGTGGCATCGTACAGCCTCGTCCCGGCCACCTTCGTGGCCACCTTGATGCGGTCCTCCACGAAGTAGTCCCCTGAGAGCAGGCGGTCGATCCCAGCACTGAGGAAGGGCTCGGTAACCTCGGTGAGGAAGCCCAGGGCGCCGGCGTTGATCCCAAGTATGGGCGCATTGGTCCTCTGTAGGGAGCGCAGGATCGTACCGTCCCCGCCCACTGTTATCAGGACATCCACGTCCATGTCCTCGATGGGCATCCCCGGTCTTCCGAACAGCCGTGCGATCCCTGACTCCAGGACCACGTTCTGCCCCTCGAGCTTGCTCATCACCACCCTGCTCATCTTGATGGCCTCAGGTATCTCCGCGTTAGCCGTTATCCCCAACTTCATAGCATCAGCTCCTTGACCCTCGGGTCCCCGTAGGCGAGGAAGTTGCTCCTTGCCGAGAGGTCGAAGGGCATGTCCAGCCGTCTTCCCTTCAGGTCGACGATGTCGCCACCCGCCTCCCTGAGTATGAGGGCGCTGGCCGCGATGTCGATCACCCGTATGCCCTTCTCATAGACCTCGGTATTGAAATAGTATGCATCGAACCGTCCCTGGGCTACCAGAGCCATCTCCAAGGACGCGCACCCCATGGCCCTGACCCTCGAGGACCTCTTCACGAGCTCGAAGGCCCGGGGATGCGCGAAGCGGCCGAGGTAGAACAGCATGGCCGGCTCCTGCGTGGGAAGGCTGCGGACCCGGAGCGTAGTGCCGTTCATGGTGGCCCCATGACCTCTCTGGGCGCGGTACAGGTCCCCGTTCACCAGGTCCAGGAGGATGGCGTGCTGGATATCGTCAAGGGAGCGCCTTCCGACCGCCAGGGAGACGCTGAAGAAGGGGATGCCGTGTACGGAGTTGTGGGTACCGTCTATGGGGTCCACCACCAGGGTGTCCGGGTAGCCGCGGTCGACGTAGCCAGCCTCCTCGCTGAGCACGTTCAGCGGCAGGTCCCGCCCGTTGACCTCGCGGAGGATGACGTCCTCGGCGATCTTGTCGATGCTTTCCGTAGGTGTCCCGTCCGCCCCAATGTACAGTTCCCTACCCCGGTCGAAATCCCGGGGGAGGGCCTGCACCTCTTCCCTGACCAGCATGGCGATCCTTTCCAGCTCCGACTGCATCGCCTGCGGTATGCACACCCTCCTTTAACATTATTGCGAGGTGGAAACCACGACCACGTGGAATAAGAACGGGCTCCGACCGAAACTCCCATAAGGGAGAGAGATGAAAAAGGCCGGGTCCGACGGAGCACGGTCGACCGGCGATGGAAGGGCTAGGAAGGTGTGTTCGCGTGGAACGGGTTTTACTGACGTCCCATGGAGGGGATGTCGCTCAGCCCGGAGACCAGTTCCCGCACGCTGACGGCAGAGCCGTACTCCAGCGCCAAAGACCGGGCCTCCGGTGCCGGAAGGCCAGAACGTACCAGCTCATGGTAGAAGCGCTTCTCCGCCTTCCGGGCCGCACGCTTCATGCGAAGGTAGGACACGATCACCTTGAGGCCGACGCCAGGCCCGTACGCCACAGCGTACAGCACCGCGCTTCGGTCCTGCTGCTCCATCTTCAATCCTCCTGTGACCGCTCCTTCCTCTTCCAGTCACTGTCACCGCTCTGCGCCACGCCCCTGACGATATTGCCCAGGGACATGTTGCTCATATAGTCACGTGTGAGCTGGTAAGCCTGCTCGTTGGACATCCCCGACTCTTTCAGCGCCTTGAAGAAGTTGGCCACGGCCTTGCCGTACTCCTCGCTCTCCTTGGCCCCGTAAAGGATCTTGGCCAGGTTTTCGAGGAGACCTGGTACGGTCTCGGACAGCACCTTCATGATGTCCCTTATCTGCTCTGCATCCGGCATCTCATTGTTCGACATTGTCTTTCACCCCTTGTCACGTTGAGAACGCTCGCGGCCACCGACCTCGCCGTCCTCGCATCAACATATGAGTGTTCACTTCACTTATTCAATCCGAGCACTTCTGACCACTTTTCGACCACCCTCGCTGACACCCTGAAGGTCTTGGCCTTGCTCCCCTTCTCCTCGGCCAGCAGGTCCTGCCTCACCATCTCCTCCAGGCGCTCCCGCACGATCCTCCTGCTGGACGAGCCCGTTCTGGTCCTCAGCTCCTCGGAGATCTGGGAGATGTTGAGCCCCGGCCGGTCCATGAGTATGCGCATGATCTCCCGGGACATGGGGTCCTTCAGCTCCGGCAGGATCACGTCCACGGCTATCACACCGTGCCTCTGGTACAGGTCCAGCAGCCGGAAGTACTTCTGCACTATGCCCTGGAACTGCCCAAGCTGCTCCACCAGCTGGGAGTAGGGTCTGGTGACCTCTCGCAATGAGGACTCCAGGCTGGCGATGCGCTCGGTCAGCTCCTCTATCTTCCGGTCCTTTTCCTTTGTATCAGGCACCGTGTATGAAGCGTACCGGCCGATAATAATACATTAGGGCTGCTCTGAGAAAAGGGACCGCACGTCCCGCCGGGGCCTCTGCACCGCATTTATTTATCGATGGGCGCGTTCCTGGGCCCTGAGGCGGATCATGAAGCGTACCGAGTTCGAGGGCGTCTATACTGACGGAGAAAGGCTGTACACGCGCAATTCCGCTCCTGGCAAGGCCGTCTACGGGGAGCGCCTGGTCAGCGTGGATGAGGTGCAATACCGTGAGTGGGTGCCCACGCGCAGCAAGCTGGCCGCGTACCTGAGGTCAGGAGGCACGTTCTTCCCCTTCCGCAGGGCGACCTCGGTCCTGTACCTGGGAGCGGCCAGCGGAACGACTGCCAGCCACATCGCCGACATCGTGGTCGAGGGCACGGTGTACTGTGTTGAGATCTCCCCGCGCTCCTTCCGCGACCTCGTCCCGGTGTGCGAGTCCCGTCCCAACATGGTCCCGTTCCTCGCCGATGCCACCAAGCCTCAGGAGTACTCCTTCGGGGTCTCGGGAGCGGATGTCGTCTACCAGGACATCGCCCAGAGGGGGCAGGCGCAGATATTCATCAAGAACTTCAAGGCGTTCTCAGCCCGGAGCGGCCTATTGGTCATCAAGTCCCGTTCCGAGGATGTGTCCCAGGACCCTCACCGCATCTACGAGGAGTCAAAGAGGCAGCTGCAGAGCGCGGGGCTGCAGGTGCGCGAGGTGGTCAAGCTCGATCCCATGGAGAAGGACCACGCCATGATCGCGGTGGGTTCCCCATGAGGTACGTCTACTGCATCGCCTTCGATGGCGACGGCTTCATAATGGTCTTCAATCCCAAGAGGAACGGCTGGGAGATGCCGGGAGGCAAGGTCGAGGAGGGAGAGAGCGACCTGGAGGCAGCGAGGAGAGAGTTCCGCGAGGAGGTGGGGCACGATATGATCGAGATCTCGAGCAAGGAGGAGTCCCCCGAGGTCACGGTCTTCGCTGCACGCCTGGGGCCCCGGGTCGATGGGGGTGAGATGACCTGGCGCCGGTTCCAGGACCTGCCGGAGCGCCTGTCATTTCCCATGGTGGAGTACCTCCCTTTGATCGCCTGGGCGAGGGAACAGGTGTTTTCTAGCGCTACAAGATAGAGCATGCTCCTAACGGAGGCAAGCCCATTCTCGTCTTACTATGTGAACTGCTCCGCCCTCCAGGACAGATCTTCTTGCATCATCCATTGGATGTGCACCACCATGCTGGGCGGTGTAGCGGTCCAGTGTCCACAAGCGAGTTCGGGCAGTTCCTGCCCTACCTTCATAATTCCTCGTTGGAGGATGTTCATAGAAGCGTTATGGTCACGTGAAAGATGGAGGCCGCAGTACGGGCAGTCGTGCCACCTCAGTTAGATTTCACCCCCTCTGATCTAGGCTTATTTGCAATCCGAACAATATTAAATACCAGAACAGGGATTGGCTAAAACCTCGCCACCTAAACACCATTCGATTCACATTTGGAGACTTCACTATGGCCCGTATGCACGCCAGGAGAAGGGGCAAGTCCGGTTCCCAGCGTCCGCTGATCACCGAGAACCCTGCATGGGTGCCCCTAAACAAGGACGAGATAGAGGAAAAGATCATTGCCATGGGCAAGGACGGCATCCCCGCCGCCCGCATTGGCCTGTTGCTTCGCGACCAGTACGCCGTACCCGATGTAAAGCTGGCCACCGGAAGGACCGTTCTGGACATCCTCAAGGAGAACGACCTGCAGCCCACCATCCCCGACGACCTGATCGCTCTGATGAGGAGGGCCATCAACCTGCAGACCCATCTCAACGAGAACAAGAAGGATGTTGCCAACAAGCGCAACCTCCAGATGGTGGAGTCCAAGATCCGCCGCATCGTGAAGTACTACAAGCGCGAGGGATCCCTCCCCGCGGACTGGCAGTACTCTATCGCCAACGCCGAGCTATTGATCGAGTGATGGCAGATGGAACCAGGCACCACGCTGCCTGATAAACTCCTTTCCCGCATTTCTATCGCCAAGGCGGAGATCGATCGCTTCCACGAGGTCCGCATCATCTCCCATTACGACGCGGACGGTATCTCCTCCGCAGGCGTGCTGTGCAACGCCCTCCTGCGGGCGGGCAAGCGCTTCCACGCCACCATGACCAAGTCCCTCACCAACGACCTCATCTCGGAGATGGCTGAGGGATGCGACCTTCTGATACTCAGCGACATGGGCTCCTCCCATCTGGATTCCCTTGAGGGGTTGCCATGCAAGGTGATCGTTCTTGACCATCATGCGCCCCCCCGGGACTCGGAGAAGGTTGTGCATGTCAATCCCCATCTCGCCGGGATCGACGGCATGACCTCCGGATCGGCGTCAGCCGTGTGCATGCTGCTGGCCGCGGAGATGGACGAGCGCAACTGGGACCTCCTGGGCATCGCCTTCGCCGGAATCGCCGGGGACCGCCAGGCCATCCGTGGCCTGTCAGGTCTGAACCAGTGGCTTTTCGAGGAGGGCTTGAAGCGGAACGTGGTGGAGGTCCGACCAGGCTCCATGCTTCCCGAGGGGGAGCTGTTGTCCGGTCTGGTGGGGTCCACCGATCCCTATGTCATAGGCGTCTCCGGCTCTCCTCAGGGTGCCAAGGCCCTCCTGGAGGAGGCGGGTGTCCCCCTTAATGCGAGGGCGGAGGATATCGATGAGACCCAGCGCATGAAGCTCTCATCACTGCTGGCATTGAAGCTCACGGCTCAGGGAACCCCCGTGGTCACCCTCGATGAGGTGGTCCACGAGCGCTACCATTTTCCTCGATGGGGCATGAGCGCGGACGCCTTTGCCAGCCTTCTCAACGCCTGCGGCCGCTCCAACCACGAAGGGGTGGGACTGGCCCTGGCGCTGGGGGACGAGGAGGCCATGAAGCATGCCCGGGCCCTGAGGCAGGAGTATGTGGACGAGGTGCAGGCCTCCCTGCTGCGGGTGATCGGGAAGGGGATAACCAAGGGCGAGAACATCCAGTACTTCCTCAACGAGAACCTCGGCCTGTCCGGCATCCTTAGTGGTGTGACCATGCAGTATTTCGGGGACCGCGACAAGCCCACACTGGCCCTGGCGGACACGGGTAATGAGATAAAGGTGTCCTCCCGGGGGACCTTCGAGCTTCTGGACCAGGGTGTGGACCTGGCAGCGGCGCTGCGGGAGAGCGCACAGAAGGTCGGCGGAGTTGGAGGGGGGCACCGCATCGCTTCGGGCGCGACCGTGCCCCGTGGCCGGGAAAAGGAGTTCCTGGACCTGGTCGATAAGATGGTGGGTGAGCAGAAGGCCCAGAAGAAGGACGCCGCGTGATCAGCGCCAGGTAACTTCCACCTCATCGGTGCGGAAGCGCTGGTCCACCTTTGTGTCCTCGACCTTCATACGAACGCCTGCCCTGTGCATGATCATGCCGGTCCAGGCGATCATGGCGCCGTTGTCTATGCACAGCTTGGGCTCGGGCACGTACATCTCCCCGCCCCGGTCGTGGGCCATCTGGGCCACCATTGCCCTCAGGCGCTTGTTCTGCACCACACCGCCCCCGAGGAGCACTTCGCTCTTCTCGATGTGCGCCATGGCCCTCTCGGTGACCTCGGATAGCATGGCGAAGCAGGTCTCCTGTACGGAAAAGCATATGTCCTCCAGTCTCTCGCCGCGGGAACGGTGGGCCATGGCCGCGGTCATTATCCCTGAGAAGGCAAGGTCCATCCCCTTCACCGAATAGGGGAGCTCCAGCAGCTTGTCGCCCTCCAGGGCCAGCTTCTCTATCTTAGGTCCCGCATAGTAGCCCAGGCCCAGCTCCCGTCCCAGCTTATCGAACATGTTCCCGATCCCTATGTCCAGGGTCTCCCCGAAGATGCGGAAGCGGCCGTTGGTGAACGATATCACCTGGGTGTTGCCGCCTGAGGCATACAGGAGCACGGGATCGATGCACTCGGTCTTGGCGACACCCACCTCCAGGTGGGCGATGCAGTGGTTCACCCCGACGATAGGGCGGTCCAGGGACATGGCCAGGGCACGCGCGGCAGTGGCCACGGTACGAAGGCACGGCCCCAATCCCGGCCCTTGGGAGAAACAGACCACGTCCACATCTCGGAGCTGTATGCCCGCGCTTGCCACAGCCCTGTTTATGAGTGTCACCACGACCTCGGAATGGTGGTTGGCCGCCTCACGGGGATGGATGCCCCCTCTCTCGGGACGGTACATGTCGAGCTCGTTCGCCAGGATGTTGGCGTTCTCGTCCACGATCCCCACCCCGCATGTGTGGGCCGTGCCCTCGATCCCCAGACAGATCATGGTGGTGCGTTGGTCTAGGCCTTCTTTCCGTTCTCGGACAATTGGTTGAGGCGGGCCATTATCGCTATGGCCCCTTCGGTGACCTCGTCGTCGACGACTAGAATGGGAGTGTGCTTGCCCAGGATCTCATAGTATGCAGCTTCTGCGAGACCTTCAGGAGTGGAGGTATCCACCAGGCTGACACTGAGGGCGGATGGGATTCTCTCCTTGATGTAGTCGCATTTCTGACATCCAGGCTTAGTAAAGAGCAGAATCTCTGGCATCTGATTCCCACCTCAATACGGGAGTGGGATTAATACATTTTCATCATTCTCCTGAGCGCTCTGAGGTAGTGGTTTATATCACCATATCCCGATGACCAGATGGATGGGACGATGGGGACCAAATTGAGGGCTCAATGCAAGGCCTGTGGCTTTCGGTCCGAGGACCTCTACACAGGGTTCGGCTTCCAGGGCGCAGGAGATCACTACATGTGGCCGGCGATATGCCCGAAGTGCCAAAGCTTCGGCCTCAAGGATCAGCGGCACCCTCCACAAACATGCCGGCGGTGCCGTTCGGTCATGGTGTTCTACGGCTCCCAGGATTTCTCGCAGAAATACTATCCTGACCAAACTAAGGCGGAGCCTGTGGGGGAGGATGCCTCCTCCAACATCCTGATCGGCCGCCATGTGTGTCCGTCCTGCGGGAAAGTGGAGCTCACATTCGAGGATGTCGGGTACTGGTCCTGAAGCAATGTGAGACTACGATGGCCTCATCTCAATATATCGCCGCGATCTGTAATGGAGAATGATGGGGGATGAGATCATCATCGGTTTTCTCCCAAAGAGGATAGGTCCGGGGTACATCCTATAAATATATCATCCTCCCAATGAAAACGAGAAATCGATGAGAGCGATAAAAAATCGCCGCTCGACCTCAATACCTGAGGGGGGGACGGTCGGGCAGGCGTTGATCCCAGATAGCCTCAGCTCTGACGGGCAGAGGTGCAGCCTATGATTCAGGACGTGCCAATGGCGAAAGTGCTGGGCATGGGTGTGTTCGAGGTCGGTTGCGTGACCTTGGCATGGTCCATCTACAGCCTCATACCGCGTGAGGGAATGTACGTTCTGGACGCCTCCGCCATGACCTCCCTGATGGTGAACATGCTGACACTGGCAGTGGCGGCCATCCTTATCTCCACGGGCATGTTCTTCGTGGTCTATGGGGAGGACCTTTTCGATTGACAGGTACCTATCTGTGGTCGTTCTGGTGGCATGCCATGGTTGCCAACTATGGGAACGTGGCCGCCTCACATCCCGAACCTCTTGTCTTTTCTGAAAAGTGTTCGAGAATTATACCAATTTATTCTCAATGTAAATAATAAACATATCCAGCATCATCAGGACGTTATTTTTTCCCTCTGGCCAACAGCGAAAAGGATATAGACCAGGACGATATATGGACCAATCCCGCAGTACAAGGGCTCATGGTCTAGTGGCTATGACGTCTCCCTGACACGGAGGAGATCGCCGGTTCGAATCCGGCTGAGCCCACTCATTCTCACCATCATGTCCTGCCTTTCTGAAAGCGAGGGCCCTAAGGATGGTCTAACTCCCACTAAGTTCATCTATCTAATCCATGTTTTTAGAACGAAAACGGATGGACGAACGGAAGAGAACCGTCGGAAAACGGGACCCAAGGCTTGTTACGGTGCGACGAGGCGGCACATTGGAGGACGCCGAACATCGACTTCTCGCACAGTGGGCTGCCGATTGCGCGCAGCACGTCCTGCACCTCTTCATACAAGGGAGACCAGGTGACAGCCGTCCGCGCCGAGCTATCGAGCAGGCTCAAGCTTGGTCTCGAGGCGAGATAACAATGACTCAGGCCCGCTCGGCCGCCTGTGCCGCACACGCTGCCGCCAGAGAGGCCTACGGTGCCGCTAGGGAGGCAGCTAGAGCCGCTGGTCACGCCGCGGCGGTAGCTCACATGGCGGATCACGAGCTGGGCGCAGCGGTCCACGCGATCAGAGCTGTTCGCTTAGCAGCTCCAGAGAGCGAGCGTGACAAGGCGGGTCGTTGCGAGTGCCGGTGGCAGCGCGCCCAGCTACCGCTGGAGATCCGTGATCTCGTGCTCTATGATCAGAGGTTAAGGAACAAAAAGTGCTGGTCCTTGTTCGATCGATGAAGGGTCCGCACCTTCCTCATTTCTTTCCGCATTCGGCCTAGTCCTTCCTAGCTCTTCGAAAATCTGTTAGTTCTGTTTACCTTGGCCATCAAAGCCCTGTCATCCTCTCCAGCTCCTCTGGGTAGCGGTCACCGGCGATCCTTACCTTCGTGAGCGCCGCGTCAATGCCCCGCACCTCCTCTGGACCCAGCTCGATGTCCTGGGAGGCCAGGTTCTCCTTCAGGCGTTCTAGATTGGTCGTTCCAGGTATTGGGACGATCCACGGCTTCTTGGCCAACAGCCACCCCAGAGCGACCTGGGCAGGTGTTGCCGCGTTCCGCGCAGCGATCTCCTTTATCAATTGGACCAGGACCTGGTTGGCCTCGATGTTCTCGGGGGTGAACCGCGGAACGGTGAGCCTTAGATCGGAGCTGTCGAACCTCGAGCGCCTGTTGAACCTTCCTGTGAGGAAGCCCCTGCCCAGGGGGCTGAACGGGACGAGGCCGATGCCAAGCTCTTCGAGAGTGGGGAACAGCTCTTGCTCAGGGCGCCTCCACCACATCGAGTACTCGCTCTGGACCGCGGTGAGGGGCAGGACCTTGTGCGCACGGCGGATGGTTTCCGCTCCAGCCTCGGACAGTCCCCAATGCTGGACCTTGCCCTCCTCCATAA
Organism: Methanomassiliicoccus sp.; assembly: GCA_018262895.1. Classification (GTDB taxonomy): domain Archaea; phylum Thermoplasmatota; class Thermoplasmata; order Methanomassiliicoccales; family Methanomassiliicoccaceae; genus UBA6. The sequence goes on from JADFDJ010000010.1 coordinate 45,771, forward strand.
GCTCCTTGACCGTTTCGGCCACGACCTCTATCGGCACATTGGGGTCCACGCGGTGCTGGTACAGCAGGCCGATGGTATCGGCCTGGAGGCGCCTGAGGGAGCCCTCGACCGCCTCCCTGATATGCTCTGAGCGGCTGTCAATGCCCACCCTCTTCCCGTCCCTGATGTCGAAGCCGAACTTGGTGGCGATGGTCACATCTTCCCGGTAGGGGGCAAGCGCCTCGCCGACCAGCTCCTCATTGGCGTACGGCCCGTAGACCTCTGCGGTGTCGAAGAAGGTGACGCCCAGCTCGACCGCTGAGCGGATCAGGCTGATCATCTCGTTCCTATCTGGCACTACGCCGTAGGCGTAGCTCATACCCATGCATCCAAGACCAATGGCCGATACTTCCAGTCCGCTCTTCCCCAGCTCCCTCATCCGCATAGCTCCTCCCCTTCGAAAATACCTGACCGGTCTGCCTCCGACGGCGTCCGAACGCGGCAAGGTCGGCCAACACCATATCTGCTAGCCGACGCAGGGTCTAGATGCACGATGGCCTACTTCTGCTCTTCTGCCTTTCCGTTCCCCATACCATATCCAGTTTGGATCTTAGCTGCTCACTGTTCTTCCTGACGGCCCTGCATGAACGGCCGACGCTTTCAGAAAAGGAAGGGATGGCGATGTGAGACTTCAGCCCCCTCTGTGAGGCAACCCGACGACAAGGATGATCGGCTGGGGGCGGGCTCTCCCGCTTTACGTCCCTCCGTGGAGGGTCTCTGATAGCTTCCATTGCTCGTTCCTATTTTTGTTCATCTGGATCGATTTCCGACCGTGACCTCAAAGGGTCACCAGCTCGTACTTGCGGCTGCCAAGGCCAATTTCCTTTACATAGCTCAGCTGCACGGTCGGCTCGGTGAATGACCTGAGGCCACGGAACTTGTCCTCCCCCTCCTCCACATTATTCTCCAGCATTGAACCGGATAGACCAACCTGAGCGTTCACCAGGTCAATGCTTGCCTGATCGATGTCCACGGGATCTGTTGATGCCAGGAAGCCGATGTCCGGTACGATGGATGCATCGCTCCAGGGGGAGCAGTCGCAGTCAGGGGTGATGTTGGTCAGGAAGCTGATGTAGCTAATACGTCCATCATGTACCTTGGTCATACCGTAGGCGAACTCGATCATCCTCTCCATGAAAGGATTGATGGACGATGTCCAGTCGAGCTCGATAGTCCTCTCCTGGCAGACCGTCATGCACTCCCCGCAGCCGATCCAGTGGTCCGCGGCCACACTGGCCTTGCCCTGGGGGAGGGAAATGGTCCCCTCCGGACAGATCTCCTCGCAGGAACCGCAACAGATGCAGGAGTCATGCTTCACCTCCATGTGGCAGGCATGCTGCCCTTTCTTGCCCACGGTAGTCGCTCCGCCCATGGCCAGGTTCTTGATGGCCCCGCCGAACCCGGCCATCTCATGGGCCTCGAAGTGGGTCATAACGATCATGCTGTCAGCGTTAATCAGGTCTCTAGCCAGCCTCACAGAGGAAAAGCGCTTCCTCCCTATCTGTACCTCCTTGACGCCATCGCTGCGGAGGCCGTCGGCGATGATCAGCGGAGCCCCTGTGACCATCAGGACGAGCCCATGCTCTAGCTCTGTGATGAGATGGTCGACCGTGTTGATTGCAGTGACCCCACTTTTGCCATGCAGCCGTTGTTTCAGCAAACGCCGAAGCGGTAATGGCCGGGAGGTACTGAGATCTCGAACCTCACTCCCTTCCCGGGCTCACCGCTCTCAAGAATGGTCATGCCCGTGAGTGCGAGTATCTCCTTTGAGAGGAACAGGCCGAGACCGGTGCCACGTCCGAAACCTTTCTCGAAAAGCTTCTCCTTCTCCTCCCTAGATATTCCGGCGCCCTCGTCCTCGTATGTCAATTTGAGGCCGTGGCCGTTCTCGATCGATCCGATCCTGACCGATAGGGGGCGGCCGCCATACTTTACACTGTTCTCGAAGAGGTTATGGAATACCTTGGGGAACATGGGGTCGGCATAGATGGTGAGGTCCTGCAGCTTGCTGTCGACCTCGAGGCTGGAGACGTCCTTTAGATCAGGAAGTTCCCTCAGCACGTCTTCTAGACGTTGCCATCGGGGAGAGACCGCGCCTATCTGCTCGTAGTCGCTGGTGAACGCTATCTGCTTCTGGACGGTAAGGATCGAATCCTCCATCCTCCTTAACCTCGCCAGGGCGTCAGGGTTGTGGATTAGCCCTCTGGTAAGCTCCAGCTGGGCCCTCTGAACAGTAAGCTGGTTGTTTATATCGTGTCTGGTGATGCTGCTCAGGAGGTTGAGCATCTCGTGGGACCTCCTCAGGTCCTTCTCGGCCTTAATTATCTCGGTGATATCCTGGTTCACCCCGAACACCTTTAGCATTTTGCCGTTACCGTCCTTTATCTGGCAAGGGAAGATGTTGAAGTGTCTTACCTCGCCGTCCCTTCGGATGACACGATGATCGAAGTGGAGATTGTTGCCCATGTAGTCCGGGGCCATCGCGGCCATCTTTTCCACGTGGTCGATATCATCGGGGTGGATGAAGCGGCGATAGTATTCCTCCTTCGACATGGAATATCCTCCCTCCTGTTCAGCGTTGGTGCCGTACAGGGCATAGAACCGGTCATTGAAGGTGTACACGTCCGAGAACGGGTCGTATTCCCAGTAGACCAGGAGCGCCAGGTCCATGGCCAAGGTCAGCTGCAGCTTGCTGGCCTTCAGGTCCTCCTCGACCTGCTTCTTCCCCGTAATGTCGCTGATGACCAATATCGTCAGAGGGGTCTCCTCCGTACCCAGATCGGCCTTGGTCACGGTAACGTGCGCCCACAGCACACCCCCGTCCTTTTTGAGGTATCTCTTCTCCATCCCGAAGTGGTCGATCCTTCCTGCTTGGAGGTCCTGGAACTGGTCTGATCCAACGCACTGGTCCTCTGGATGGATCAGCTCGCTGATCTTCAGGTTCATCAGCTCCTCCCGTGAGTACCCGAAGAGCTTGACCGTTTGATCATTGAACTCGATGGGGCGTCCCTGCTCGTCCACCGAGACTATCCCCACGGATGCCTCGTTAAAGATGGCCCTCAGCTTGCTCTCGCTCCTGCGGAGAGCGTCCTCAGCCTTCTTCTTCTCGGTGATGTCCTTGACAAGCCCCACGACCCTCACCGGGTTTCCCTGAGCGTCCCTCTCCAGCTCGGCCACTGACTTTATCACCCGCGAGGGGGAGGCGTTGGGCGGTCTGATGGTGAACTCGACATCGTAATAGTTCCCCTTCTCCATGAGATCGGTGAATGCCCTTTCGGCCTTGTCCCACTCAGTGACGCATCCCTTGATGGCCTCCAAGGGAACGTCTCCGCTTGGAACGTCCAGGCCGAATACATCCAAACCTTCTTTCGATATCCATATGCTCTTCGGTTGACCTACCAGATCATATTCCCAGCAGCCGGAGTGCCCAATGGAGTGCGCCTTGCGGAGACGCTGCTCGTTCTTGTTCAGGGCCTTCTCTGCCCGGTAGCGTCTCACCGCCTCCTTTACCTTGTACTCCAGCTCCACGAACTGGGCGACGGGGTTCCCGCCCTTCTGAAGGTAGAAGTCAGCTCCAGAATTCAATGCCTCTATGACGACCTCCTCTCGGCCTTTTCCTGTGAACAGGACGAAAGGGATGTTGTTGCCCTGGGAACGCAGCATCTTCAGGAAGTCTATGCCATTGGTCTCTGGCATGAGGTAGTCAGAGACGATCGCGTCGAACCTTTCCCGCGAGATCATGCTCATGGCAGCATTGGCAGATGAGGCTACGTCCACGTGCAATTGAGCGGACATCTCCAGGAAGGTCTTACCAATCTCCAGGAGACCTTCTTCATCATCTACGTAGAGGACCTTGATCATTCGATCAGATGGGTGAGAGAGATTTTGATTAGAATAAATATATATTCTATCTGAAATCAGTATTGATGTTTTAAACCATGGGGCGGGAGCTGACAAATTTCCTTACCCTGTAAAGGGCTGTCGAATCCTAGGACCGCAACCATATGGCTTTCGAATATCCTTTTATGGTAATAAAGAGAGGACGGCAGCCTATGGCTGCGCTGCGCCGGTTGATCATGGTGATCCTGCAGAGGATCGCGGGGGCTAGATCCTCAAGGTGCCGTCATTGAACCCATCGCCCAGATGGGTCCCATCGCAGAAGGGGTGGATCTTGGACCGTCCACAGCGGCATAGCGTTGCCCGGTTCCTGATTTCATAGGTGAAGCCGTCCGCGCTCTCGACAGGTATGCCGCCCTTAACCCATAGGGGGCCGCTGATCCTACGTCCCGGGTCCTGGGTCACGCTTATGAGCCGTTGGAACTGGGGTTCGATCGCCGAGCCCTGCTTATCGTATGCCACCAGTCGTCCGGCCGAGCACTGTCCGATGATCTCGATGGCCTTGCTCCCCTTGGAGGGATCGGCGGATCCCTGTACCAGCTTCCATACCCCGCCTGACCTCTGGCAGAACTGAGCACGTGCACAGATATCGACCCTGTCACGCATATCAAGTCCAGGGCCGGAGAACAGCTGGGACCGCTCAATGTAATTGTCGCGGGGAGCCTTCTCTCTACCCTCGAACCCTATATCGAGATGAGTCATATCGCAAAAAGGAGCGTTCTTTGAGCTTCCGCAGCGACAGAGGGAATAGGCCTCCTGCTCCGGATAGTCACGGGTCTTCGACCACTCGGTAGGCATGCCGTCCTCGCCCCTTAACGTGGTCTCTTCGATCAACGGCACACTTCCCGATACAAGATAGGGGCCGTTCTTGCGTACCTTGATCTTGGCATCATCCCTGGCGACCATGAACCGACTCCTTGGTGCAGTAATGAAGCATCGAGGATTAGTCATTTGCACCAAAAGGAAGGTAATGTTGAGGAAATGGTTTCAAGGAGCTGCAAGGTTCCGTTCCTTCTAGCAGGGAACAACCTCACCGGAACTTCCAGACCGCCAACAGCGCTATGGTCGTGGTCACCATGGCCGCAGTTACGGCAAGGACCATGGTCGTCTCGTCTGCCTTGATGATCTCCTTGTCGGCGGAACCGGCTATCGTCATGTTCTCCGAGGAGCTGGTGTTCGCCTCCGTTCCCTGGGAGAATATGTAGCGCCAGTTGAGCCTGGACTGCAACTTGCTCAAGGTCTCGGTCCATGATGAGCGGTCGGAGGTGACATCTACAGTGCTGTTCGTTGTTGAGTTCCCGGTATTACCATTCTTATCGGTGTTTACGGGAGGGGTTACGTCTGTCGCAGGATCCATGGTGTTCTGAGACGGCTCCTCTGTATCGTTCGATGGCACCCCATCGGTGTTGTCGGAGGGAACCTCTTCAGTAGTGTTGGTGGGGACCTCCTCGGTGTCGTTGGTGGGGGACTCCTCGGTCTCATTCTCGTTCGTCTCAGGGTCCGGCTCCTCTACATCATCCTCCACCGGTACCACTATGGGAGCTGGGGGCTCAGGAACTGTCAATGTGAAGTTCTGATACGCCCTTCTCTGTTCCGATGCCGAGGCGAGAATGCTCACGTTGTAGGAGCCGGCGTCATCAGGTATGCCTGAGACCAGCCCGGATGACGATATCGACAGGAAAGAGGCATCCGTAACGAGGGACAGCGTCGATGGAACGGACGTGTTCACCTGATAGGAGTAGGTCGCATTGAAAGTGGCATTGGTCAGGGGGATGGAGATGAATTCGATCTCCGGGAGCGGATCGCTCTTTACCTCAGGGTCGGGGAGAAGCCCTCCGGTGTAGGGATATCCGGAGGTGCCCGTCAGGACCATGGTCCCTATCATCTGGCCACCTGCCGCCCAGATCGTCTGCTCGCCGAACGCCCATCGGGTCAGGGGGTACACGCCGTTGTATCCCAGCTCGCCCCAGTACAGGGGGCTGCCGCAGGCGTCCGCCCAGGCCTCAGGGTCATTGAACAGGTATGCATTGCTGGCCCCGCTGGCTGAGGCGTAGTAATGGCGGTGTAGGATCTCGAACCCGCAGGTACCCGTGGCCAGCTTGAAATCGGTCAGCCCCCAGCCGAACATCTTGCCGAGGCCGGCGATGCCCATGGTCCGGGGATGGGTGGAATAGCCCACAGTGGCCGCAGCCACGGCCTTGGCCCAGGTGTTGAACCCGGTCTTGCCACCGTTGGTTGACCAGTAGTTGGTGTAGCAGTTGTCATGGTCGGGCTCGTTGAACACGTCGTACATGGCGATGGCGTCCTCGCCATCCAGAGCGACCATGGTGTCCCGGATATAAGCGATGTACCGAGCGTAGGCAGTGCTGGAAGTGTCGAACACGGAGCCGGATCCGCCATACGCATAGGTCGGGTATTCCTGGGAACCGGCCATCACAAAGCACAGCCAGACGCCATGCTGCTCGGCCTGGGCACAGATGAGCTTGAGCATGGAGATATATTCATCATGATGGTTCAGCCAGGCCTGGTACTGGATCCTGGATCCCCATGCGTCACCAGCGCCCAGTCTCACCAAGTTGCAATCGTAATATTCAGTTATGGCGAAGTACTGATGCCAGAACTGCTCGGCGGTCTCGTGATAGGGTATGTACCCCTTGTTGCTGGTGTCTGGCCCATTGAGGTGGGACGTCTTACCGGCCGCACCCGTCTCGCCCTCGATATATGCCAGGATGGCGTTCTGCAGGGCAGTGGTCTCCACCACACCGAAAAATTTCTGGGACGTGACCACACCGTCGATAAGTATCTTCGTACCAGATACGCCGACCCGACCGTAGGTCGTGGTCGTGGTTTCAGCTGAAGCGGAGGGAGTGTCAACTATCACAGAGAATCCAGGTAGGACCATCGCAGCGATGATCAGCGCTACCGCTAAATGATGTTTATATCTGCTCACCTATAATCCCTCACGAAGAGTAAAACGTTCACCGGGTTCAAGGGTACTTGAACGTTTCTTTCTTAAAACCAAAATTTAAATCTATGTATAAATATTTGAAAATATAATAGTAAGCTACGCCCTCTTACCTGAGCGTGATCACTTTTCCAGTCCATTCATTTTATAATTATTTGTATTATCTTATTTAATATCCACATGGTCATTGCAACTTTAAAATTTGATAGTATCCTGAACAAGGGAAGCGTTATCGATATCTCGTGGCCTGCCTGGGGGCGTGAACGTCCGCATTATGGCACCTGGTCCTCGAAACAGGCCCAAGCGCTCTCGTCTTCCCAGATCCTGATAGTCAGAGTTCGCTCCCCGATCTCTCCAAGCTTTTCGCGCACCCTCCTCCATATCTCCACAGCCAGGTTCTCCATCGTGGGGGAACGTGATGAGAACTCCGGGAGGTCGTTGAGGACAATACCGCGGTAGCGGTCCAGCACCGAGCCCAGGACCTCCTTGAGGACGGTGATGTCGATGAGAAAACCGCTTTCGTCAACCCGGGCGCCCCGGACGATGACCTCGACCGTATAATCATGATGGTGCTCCTCGCATTCTACGGTAGCGGCCTGTGGCAGATAGTGGCGGGACCTCATGCTCATGCTGAGGCCTGTCTCGAACAAGGTCATGCCTCCGGATATGTGAGTAAGACCTGCAGGGCCAGGTGGCCGCTCTCATCGAGCAACTGGTAGGCAGCGGAAGCCTCCATGATGGGGAAGCGGTGGGTGATCAGATGGGATGGGGAGATCGTTCGGATGGTCCTCCATGTTAGCTCGGCCCTCCTCTCCTTGGACCATCTGCTGGAGAGGTCCCCAGATATCCTGCTCACCTGGCTGCTGATGATCCTCAGTCGCTGTCGGTGGAACTCATCGCCCAGCCGGCATCCCTGTGGATTGGTGCCGTACCATGAGCCTACGACTATTCTCCCCTCCAGGGCAGCGATGCGGGTGGCGAGCTCCAGACCTTCAGGGGTGCCGCTGAGCTCGATGACGAGGTCGGCCTTGCTCCCAGCCAGCCCGACATCCTCGAGGAACTGGTGTGGTCCTCCGGAAGGGTCGACGCAAGCCTCCGCCCCCATCATCCGCGAGCGCTCCTGCCTCAGGGCGTATCTGTCGGCGGCCACAAGGTGCCCCAGGGGCATCCTTGCAAGGATGGCTGTGGTCAGCAGACCTATGACCCCCTGCCCCAGCACCGCCACGTTCTCGCCCACGATGGGGGCGGCATCCATCGCCAGGGAGAGCGCGGTCTCCACCCCCGGGAATAGGACGGCATCCTCCATGGTCACCCCTGTGGGAACAGGGCGCACCTCCGGCAGGGGTACTGTGAAGCGGCTCTCGTGGGGTTGGAAGCAGAACACTTCCCTCCCCAACCATCCTGGGGGCACTCCCTCGCCGGCCCGCTCCACCACGCCCACGGTGGCATAGCCATACTTGAATGGGTATTGGAGCTCTGACCTGATCGACGTGATGGTCTCGTCGAGAGGTGTCCCCTCCCCCACCAGGCCGCGGTAGAACAGCATCTCCGTCCCCGCGCTGATGGCAGATAGGACGCTGCGAACGGTGACCTCGCCCTCTCCGGGCGAGGGGACCGCCTCCTGCCTCACCTCCACCCTGCGTGGGGCCGTGTGATACAAAGACCATCGCTCCATTGTCCTCGCCAGTTGGTTATGGGCATTCGGCCATCATGATAATATCGCATCGTATGCGCCTCAGGCAACTTCACAATAGGGCAAGGGCTCGTTCTTCATCCTTTCAGACGGTGCTCCGGATTAGCTATATTACCGGCTTCGATGTTGAGCATGTCGAGGCGGAGGAAAGTGAGCGATCGCCAGGTCACAATAGGGCTCATACAGATGAGCATGGCGCAGGACCCTGAGGCCAACGTCAGCAAGGCCGTCCGTATGATAAGGGAGGCCGCACGCAGAGGCGCTGAGGTCGTGTGCCTGCCCGAGCTCTTCACAACCCCATACTTCCCTCAGTACGACATCTCTGATGGGCGAGGCCGGGAGCTCGCCCCTCATGAGGCCATACCTGGTCCCTCTACCGTGGCCCTCTCCAAGGCGGCCGTCGAGTCCGCGGCCATCGTGATAGGTGGGTCCCTCTACGAGGAGGACGGTGATCGCCTCTTCAACACCTCTCCTGTACTTGATCGGAAGGGGCGCCTTCTGGGCAAGTATCGCAAGACCCACATCCCCCATGACGAAAACTTCTTCGAGCAAAGCTTCTTTGACCCCGGCGATACCGGGTTCCAGGTCTTTGGGACCGCTCTTGGCCGCATCGGAGTGCTCATCTGCTATGACCAGTGGTACCCGGAGGCGGCGCGCTCCGTGGCCCTCATGGGCGCGGAGATGGTGTTCTATCCCACGGCCATCGGGACGGTCCGGGGAATAGAGCAGTGGGAGGGGGACTGGCAGATGGCCTGGGAGAACGTGATGCGTGGCCATGCCATCGCCAACGGTATGGTGGTGGCGGCCTGCAACCGGGTGGGGAGCGAGGGGAGGATGGACTTCTGGGGAGGGAGCTTCGTGATCGATGCCTTCGGCAAGACCCTTTCCCGGGGCTCCTCCGAGGAGGAGATAATCCTCGCCGATGTTGACCTGGAGCACGGTGAGAACGTCCGCCAGGGCTGGAGGTTCTTCCCCAACCGCCGGCCCGAATGCTACGGCAAGCTCACGGAACCCTTGAAGAGGGAATGATCTAGGAGGATGCATCATGGAAAAGACGACCCCTAGGAACCTGGACTACTACATGCCCCCTGAATGGGCCAAGCACGAAGCTACCTGGCTCTCCTGGCCAAAGAACCCCTTGACCTTCCCCGGTGACGTGCTGCAAGGGGTCGAGGACACCTACGTCCAGATGATCGCCGCCCTCAGCACGGGGGAGAAGGTCAAGCTCCTTGTGAACGATGAGCTGATGGAGGAGCGGGCACGCAAGCGTCTGAAAGGGGGGGACGTGAACATGGAGAACGTGCTGTTCCTGCGCATCCCCAGCGCCGACGTGTGGATCCGAGACTACGGGCCCACCTTCCTTCTGAACCAGAAGCGCCCGTGGAAGGCTGGGGTGAAGTGGAGGTTCAACGCCTGGGGCGGGAAGTACGATGATCTCATCTACGACGACCGGACGGGAGAGGACATCGTTCTGAGCGCCCGGGTCAAGGTCTTCCGTCCCGGGATCGTCATGGAGGGCGGGTCCATAGATGTGAACGGACGGGGAGTGGTGCTCACCACCGAGCAGTGCCTCCTCAACCCCAACCGCAACCCGCATCTCTCCAGGGAGGACATAGAGACCTACCTGGAACAGTACCTCAACATCAACCAGGTGGTGTGGCTGAGATCAGGTATAGAGGGCGATGATACCGATGGTCACGTCGACGACTTCGCCCGCTTCGTGGGACCGGAGACGGTTGTGTGCGCCCATTCCGAGACGGGCGGTGGGCATAACCCTCAAGTGCTCAAGGCCAACCTAGACATCCTCACCGACTACCGCGATCAGTACGGGCGGCCGCTAGAGGTGCTGACGCTCCCCATGCCTGAGCCCATACCCCTTCCTGAGGAGGAGCGGGTGCTGCCAGCCAGCTACGCCAACTTCTACATCGGCAACGACGTTGTGCTCGTACCGGTGTTCGACGATCCCCACGACCAGGAGGCGGTCAGACTGCTGGAGCGATGCTTTCCCGGGCGCAGGACGGTGCCCATACAGGCCCGTGACCTGGTGTACGGTTACGGCGGGTTCCACTGTGCCACCCAGCAGGAACCGGCCGTTGACCACAAGCTCTTCGAGGGCCAGCTGAAGTGATCGATTCACCTCGATAGAAGGGGCCTCGGGGACCGTTCGCTCCAGAAGGCAGCGGGCTTCGGGCGGACCGCCCCCGGACGATCTAGCTCTGAGCCCTAGCTTTGCCGGTCTTGGCCCTGAGGACAAGCTCCCTCATCGACCTGGCCGCCGCTTCCACGTCATCGGCCCCCAGGACGGCGGATATCACGGCTACACCGTCCGCGCCCGCTGCCACCACCTCCATGACGTTGCCTTCGTTCACGCCGCCGATGGCGATCACCGGTAGCCTCACGGCCGCTTTGATCTCGCTCAGCACCTCCAGGCCGTGGCCCGGTCCGGCATCGTCCTTCGTGGGCGTGGAGAAGACTGGACTGAGGGCGATATAGTCGGCGCCGTCCCTTTCCGCGGCCAGGGCCTCCTCCACCGATCCCACTGAGACCCCTATGATGAACGATGGCGGGGAGAGGGAGCGCGCGGCGGCCACGGGAAGATCGTCCTGGCCTAGGTGGACGCCGTCCGCCCCGGCCGCCAGCGCGATGTCCAGCCTGTCGTTGACGATGAACATGGCCCTGGACGAGCGGACGAGGGAGCCCATGTCCTTGGCCAGGGCATATAGGTCGTGACCGGACAGTGCCTTGTCTCGCAGCTGGATCACATCCGCACCCCCGGCCAGGGCCGCCCTGACCATGGATATGTGGTCACGGCCGCGGGACGCCTGACGATCGGTGACGATGTACAGCTCCATCTTGCTGATCAAGGCTCCCTCACCCTTGCACCGTCGATCAGGTCGTTTGGCGTCAAGGACGCGACCTCGTCGAGCATCATGATCTTGAAGGAGCATGGGGACGAGGTCTTGACCGCTGCGCGCTCCCCGGCGATCCCGAACGCGGCCAGGGCGGCAGCTGAGGACAGCACGCGGTCCTCGGAAGCAGCGGCGAACGCCGCCACGAGGGACGAGGCCATGCAGCCGGTGCCAGATATCCTTCCCATGAGCTCGTGGCCGTTGTCCACCAGGAGTGTGTCCTGCCCGTCGGTGACTATGTCGGTGGCCCCGCTCATCACCACCACCGCCCCCGTACCCCTGGCCAGCGAACGGGAGGCCGTTATGGGGTCTCCGGTCATGCCATTGGAGTCCACACCTCTGACGCTGCCTCCCACTCCCGCGAGGGTCCCTATCTCTCCCGCATTTCCCTTGATGATGTCGACGTGGAGGTCCCGCAGAAGTTCCTGCGCCGTCTCGGTGCGGTACCTTGTCGCCCCTGCCCCGACAGGGTCCAGGATGATCGGGATCTTCAGCTCGTTGGCCCGGCGGCCGGCGAGGACCATGGAGTCCACCTGTTCCTTCCGGAGGGTACCGATGTTCAGCACCAGTGCTCCGGCCATGGAGACCATCTCCGCTACCTCCTCCGGTGCCTCGGCCATGACCGGGGCCGCCCCTATGAACATCGTGATGTTGGCACAATCGTTTACCGTGACATAGTTGGTGATGTGATGGACCAGTGGCCGCTTCTCCTTCAAACTAGCTAGGGCTCCTGAAAGCGCTGTCTTATCCATGATTATTCCACCAGTATCGGGGACCGGCATCGTTACGGCCGGCCCACGACCAGATGCGTAGGATAGTGGAACGATATAAAAGAGCATTCGGGTGGGGCCGGGATGGTCCATGGCACCACATCAACATCAATGTCGGGTACACAAGTTCATGTTCTCCAAGCAGTTATAAGCTGCAGGGGTGCCACCGCCATGGACAAGAGGACAGTGCTGCGTGGAGGCCTTACCAGGCAGGAGTTCGACAGCCTGAGGGAGGACATTAGGCAGCTGTTCAGTGATCATCCCCGGGCCGAGCTCACCATCCTGCTGCTCGACGAGGAGGGCCACCGTACTGAGGACCTTGAGAGCGCCCGCCGCTATGGTCTGGTAATCTATGAGGACGATATCCTTATCCACGAGGAGCTGGGGGATGTGGTTGAAGGAGTTCTCTCCCGAGCGGACATCTGACCGTGCGCGCCGGCCTCGACGGTGAGCTTGTACCTGAGTTGTTTTTTGATGGCATCTCTAGGTCATCCCTCCCTGCCATCACCCAGGCCCTCCTGCTTAAGACCGAGGACCAATCGAACCTCGGCTAATGTTCGCGCAAAGGGTATTAAGAGCATAGCCGTCATGGACGGAAAAACACTGTGATCGGGATGAACGAGGGCAACTCCGGGTTGGATGCAATGTTCGCTGGCAATTCACCGCTGGCCAAACTTCAGGCCTCATATTTTGAGCATGCCTCCGCCTTCCGGCTGCAGATCGAGGTTACCTCTACCTGCTCCGCCGATTGCACGTACTGCTATGCGAAAAGGTCCTCCAAGGGCGAGCCCCTCACCGTGCGGGAGATTAAGGAGCTGCTGCGAAGAGCCGCCTCCCTGGGCATCATGCATGTGGACTGGATGGGCGGGGACCCCTTGGAACGCCCTGACTGGATCCAGCTACTTCAGGCCGCGCGGTACAACGGGTTGACCAACAACCTGTGGACGAGCGGCTCACGCCTCAACGATGTGGGCACGGCCAAGTGGGTGGTGGACCTCACAGAGGGCGGCTACGTGATGGTACACCTCGACTCCCTCGATCCCGAGGTCCTACGGTCGATGCGTTCTTCGTACAACCCCGCTACGATGAGGGACACCTTCCGGGGAGTGGAGCTGCTGCAGGACATCGGGAAGCCACCTGCAGAGATCGGGAACCTCCTCATGCTCACGTCGGCGCAGGGACTTCAGGACGTCAAGGAGACCATGAGCGTGCTGTATGAAAAGTATGGAATGAGGACCTGCCTCATGTCCCTGAAACCGGTCGACGGGTCAGGCGAGATGGGTGCCATGCTCCCCTCGCCGGACACGGTCAGCGCCGCCTATCGCTACCGGGACTCGCTCTTCCTTCCAGGACACACCATGGGCTGCCAGGACTTCCCCCGGGAGTACTGCGGCACCACGGTCTTCATCTCCCTGGACGGGGCGGTCTCCTCCTGCTACTCCCTGCGTCGGGAGCTGGGCTCGGTCCGGGAACAGGACCTGGGGGACATCATGATGAACGGATCCTCCTCCCTATTCTTCAACGAGTTCCGCAAGGGGGCGGGACAGATGGTGTGCCGGTCCTGCGATAAGAAGATCTGCTGGGGGTGCAGGGCCAATGCCTTCTACTTCGGGGAAGGAGCTGATTCCCGGGACCCCCTGTGCTCCAACGATCCTGGCCTGGCCAGAATGGACCTGCCGCACTAGTCGTAGAGGGTGGGCTCAAGGACGAACTTGCAGTAGTTGCTCTTTATCCCGAAGCACTCTGACTGGGTAACCCTCAGGGGTACGCCCGTGAGGCTGTCGAACACAGCTTCCAGTATGCCCTCGTTCAATATGCACAGGGTCTTTCCCACGTCCGGTACGTCGGACATGTCGTAGTCGTCCTTGACTATAAGGGTCAGCGGTACCAGGGAGTACACGTTCAGCTCTCCCAGGTCATGCTGGGAGAAGAACTCCTTCACCTCATCGATGAGGCCCTTTACATCGGTCGACCTCATGTGCCTGGACATCGCCGTTCCGATCTGCCGGCCAATGTCCTTGAGCACCGGGTCCATGTTAAGGCCGATGGCCTCGACCCCGATGACCAGCGCCCTGATCTCCCCCTTCAGGAACTTGGCCGGCGAGCCGATGCTCTTGTCGATGATGCTCCCTATGGCCCTGGTGAGGTCCTCCCTGGGCACAACAGAACTGCCCACGGGCTTGGACACCAGGTAGAAGATCTTACGGCGGTTGTCGGTGGGATCGTCTCTCGATGCCACCAGCCCCTCCTTCACCATCTTGTCAAGGTGCACCGACAGTGTGGACTGGGCCTTTCCAGTGAGCTGGGCGATCTCGGACAGGCTTAGGTCCCGCCTCTGGAGCTCACTGAGGATCTTCTGTCGAACCGGGTTGGAGATCTGCTTCAGCCCGGAGCTGGTAGAATACACATCTAGGGCGGAGCTTTTCTTCATGTGGTCAATGGACTAAATTGCTCCGTGCGTATTAAGTCTTAGCGAATGTTCGGTTAACGGCCGTTATGCCAATGGTTTTGTATAGCGGATTGGAATGACTTCTGGGTCTGACTATGAGAGTGGTTAACGGCGAGCAGAGCATGGATACCAGGGCGGTATGGTTCGAGAACGGCAAGGTCCGGATGATAGACCAGCGCCTGATACCCCAGCGATTCCAGGTCATAGATCTCCAGGACCACATGGGTGTGGCCGAGGCCATAAGGAACATGACGGTCAGGGGTGCCCCGTCCATAGGGGCAGCGGCGGCCTACGGCATGGCGTTGGCGGCACGCAACGGGGTGGACCTCGGCACAGCCGCGGTGGAGCTAAAGGGAACGCGGCCCACGGCCTACGACCTGTTCTACGCGGTGGACCACATGGTGGCCATGCTGGAGCGGGGCGATGATCCCGTCCAGGCGGCCGATGGCTACGCCGACCAGGTGGTGGAGAGATGCCGCCTCATCGGGGAATATGGGGCCGAACTCATCAAGGACGAGAACAACATCATGACCCACTGCAACGCGGGTGCCCTGGCCACGGTGGACATCGGGACCGCCCTCGCTCCCATCCGCACGGCCTGGCACCGGGGACGGCGCATCTATGTCTACGTTTCCGAGACCCGGCCCCGCCTCCAGGGGATGAGGCTCACCGCCTGGGAGCTGTACAACGAGGGCATCCCCCACTCCATTATCGTGGACGGTGCGGCCGGCCATTACCTGAGGAAGGATGTGAACCTGGTCATCGTGGGCGCGGACCGTATCGCCGCCAATGGGGACTTCGCCAACAAGATAGGCACCTTCGACAAGGCCGTGCTCTGCCGCGAGCTGGCCGTTCCCTTCTACGTGGCCGCGCCCATATCCACCTTCGACTTCTCCATCTCCACGGGCAACGATATTGTCATCGAGGACCGCTCCGAGGACGAGGTCACTCAAGTAGGGGCAGAAAGGCTCGCTCCAGAGGGTTCGCCCGCCCTCAACCCATCGTTCGACATGACCCCCGCGATGTACGTGACCGGCTTCATAACCGAGGTGGGGATATTACCTCCGGCGGAGATAGAGCGGGTCCGCAAGGCCCAGGTCACGGGGGATGAGCTTTGATGGACGAGGGCAGGGGCAGGAGGGACCTCGCCGAGATAGCGCGCCTTTCCTATGAACGGCGCCTCACCTTCGGATCGGGAGGCAACCTCAGCCTCCGCTTGGAAGAGCGCACCATCCTGATCACGCCATCGGGCACCATAAAGGGGCTCCTCTCCCCGGAACAGATGATCAGGGTGGACCTGGAGACGGGCAAGGCTGAGGGCGGAAGGCCCTCCATGGAGACGCCTTTCCACACCGGGCTCTACCGTGCCCGCCCGGACGTGGGAGCGGTGGTGCATCTGCACCCGCCCTCCTGCACCACCATGGCGCTGCTGGGCTGGGAGCTGCGGCCGGCCATAACTCCGGAGGGCGTCCTTGTCCTGGGGCCAAAGGTGCCCATGATCGGCTACGCCACCCCGGGATCGGCGGAGCTGGCGAACAATGTCGTCACCGGCCTGGCGAAGGACAACGCCGCGCTGCTTAGGAGCCATGGGGCGCTGGCTGTGGGAAGGGATATCATGGAGGCCTTCTCCCGCATGGAGACGATGGAGTACATCGCCTTCCTTCAACTGAGGTGCGAGGAGCTGGGAGACCTTCCTGACCTGCCCCCTGAGGAAGTGGCCAGGATGGCATCCAAACATTCATGAGCCGATAAGGAGTGGGGTGCGAGATGATCCTGGTCACGAAGTGGTTCGGCGTGTTTTTGGTTGACAAGGAGAAGGAGCAGGTGGTCCGCCACCTCCTGTTCGAGAAGGAACCCAAGGCCATAGCCGCCAAGCTGGCGCTCGTGCAGAAGGGTGAGGTTCTTCCCGAGGAGAGGAAGCTCGCTCAGAAGAGGATGCGGGTGGCCGAGCCTCGACTGTCCTCCTTGGGAAAGCCCGAGGTGGTGGACACGGCGTTCATCAAACCGGTGGACTACGGATTCTCGCCCCAGCTCATGCAGAAGGTCATGGTCGAGCTCGGTAAGATCAGGACCAGGGAACCGCTGCCAGCAGACCGTTTCATAGTCCAGGCCGTGCGGGCCTTGGACGATACCATCGAGATGATCAACCTCATGAGCGAGAGGTTGCATGAGTGGTACGGCCTCCACTTCCCGGAGCTGGCCGACTATGCGCGGGAGGAGAGGTACGTCAAGCTCATCTCCGAGAAGGGGGTCCGCGATGCCATACTTGACGCTCTCGATCTCCAGCTGGAGTCGGTGGGATCAGAGCTGGAGGACAAGGACCTGGATGTGGTCCAGAGGTTCGCCACCACCCTACTGTCCCTGTACGAGGAGAAGGAGCGCCTGGAGATGTACATCGCAGAGCGCATGCAGGAGGCCGCTCCCAACCTCACATCTGTGGTGGGGGCAAGCCTGGGTGCCCGTCTCATTTCCATCGCCGGGGGGCTGAAGAGGCTTTCCCAGATGCCGGCGGGCACCGTGCAGCTGCTGGGTGCGGAGAAGGCCTTGTTCGCCCACCTCAAGCAGGGAAAGAGGCCGCCCAAGCATGGGGTCATATTCCAGCACCCTACGGTGCACCGGGCTCCATACTGGCAGCGAGGTAAGATCTCCCGAACCATGGGCGGGAAGCTGTCCATCGCCTCCCGGGTGGACTACTACAAGGGCGCCTTCGTGGGAGACCAGCTCAACGCGGACATCGCCCGGCGGGTGGAGGAGATAATAAGGAAGTACCCTGAGCCGCCCCCGAAGGAGCGCCGTGCCCCCCGACAGGATGCTCCTCCCCGCCGCAGCCCCCGCCCCCCACAGAGGGAAGGGCAGAGGGGGGCAGGGGGCCGCCCGCGGTGGAGCGGAAAGAGAAGGTGACGAACCCCTGCGCTTCAATCACCGATGATCGCCCTCCGAGCCTTCCTTCAGGAGGGCTGGAACGTTCTTTATGGCTCAATCGCACATAAGCAAAATATATAAGCAGTGGGGGATTTCCCTCATATGATATATTATGTGGACTCAGGCTGAGGTAAGGGAGCTCAAGGTCGGCCGCTATATGCTTATCGACGATGAACCCTGTAAGATATTATCTATTGACACTTCCAAGCCCGGTAAGCACGGCGAGGCCAAGAGCCGGATCGATGCTGTCGGCCTGTACGATGGGAAGAAGCGCAGCGTGGTGCACCCGGTCAAGCATAAGGTCCAGGTCCCCATGATCGACAAGAGGAAGGGGCAGATCTTGCACATATCCGGCGATGAGGCCCAGATGATGGACCTGGAGACCTTCGAGCAGTTCTCGCTTCCCATCGATGAGGAGCTGCGGGGACAGATCAACGCCGGGGACGAGGTCCTTTACATGGTGGCCATGGGCAAGCGAAAGATCACCAAGGTCTGAGAAGGTAGCCTCATGCCCGCTACGGGTGTAAGCTTCCTAGGGGCTGATTCCCCTTATCCGGAAGCGAAGTTCGTGGTGGTCGGGATCCCCTTCGATCTCACCACCTCCTTCCGCCCAGGGGCACGAGCTGCTCCCAACGCGGTTCGGGAGGCATCATATCATTTTGAGCAGTTCATGCTCGAGCATGGCCTTGACCTGAGCGAGGTCAAGGTCCATGACCTCGGCAACCTCCGGGACTTCATGTCGGTGGAGGACATGATGGACGAGACCAAGGAGGTGGCCAAGGGTATCGTCGGCGACGGCAAGTTCCCTATCTTCCTCGGCGGTGAGCATACCATAACCATTCCGGCCATAGAGGCCTTCGATGACATCGGCATCATCTTCATCAACGCTCATCTGAACTTCAAGAACGCCAGGATGGGGCAGCGGTCCTGTCACGATACTGTATCCAAGAGGGCCGCGGAGCATGTGGGCAAGGACAACATCCTGGTCTTCGGTGTGCGTTCCATATCCCACGAGGAGCATGTGAGCGGCAACCTGCCGGAGTACATCGATGCCTACACCATTGCCACGGAAGGGGTGGAGAAAGCGTTCAAGCGCGCGCTCAACATCATCAAGAAGGACAAGATCTACCTGAGCCTGGACATGGACGGCCTGGACCCTGCCTTCGCGCCGGCCACGGGAATGCCCGAGCCCTTCGGCCTGACATCCCTGGACGTCAAGAAGTGCATCAACATGCTGGGCCCACGCCTGGTGGGATTGGATGTCGTGGAGATCTCCCCTCCCTATGACAAGGGCAACACCGCCGCCCTCGGCGCCAGAATGGTGCAGGAGGCCATCGCGGTGGCCTGGAAGTATCAGAAGGTCGAGGAGCGGACCGGGACGCGTCCGTTCTGGCGGCGTTAGGGTCCTCAAAGATTATCACCGCCTCGTGATAGGCCCATTCTTCGATGTCATCGCTCCCGGCGTTCCCAGGGGCTCACCTCCACGAATGCAGGGGATACGCTCCTGGCATCTGGACAGAAATAAGAAAGATGAGGGAAAGAGTTCAACGCGCCAAGAGGTCCACGAGGACCTTCTCGCATTCCTCGGAGCGCTTCTTGGCATCCTCACTGGTCTTGGCCTCGGAGTATATGCGGAACAGGGGCTCGGTGCCCGACGGCCGCACCAGCGTCCAGCCGTCATCGTAGCAGATCTTGACCCCGTCGGTGGTGTCCACCCGCTGGGAGCGGTAGTGCTCCACCAGGGCGGCCAGCACCCTCTCCTTGCATTCTTCCGAGCACACCAGCTTGCGCTTGTCCTGGCTGTACGTGGGGATGTTGTCCACGAGCTTGGACAGCGGACCGTTGCGGGTGACTATCTCCAGCATCTTGGCGACCGTCATGGCGCCATCGCGGCAGTACTGATGCTTGGGGAAGATCAGACCTCCGTTCTCCTCCCCGCCGAAGAGCGCCTTCACCTCTATCATCTTCCTGGCCACGACCGGCGATCCCACCCGGGTGTAGATGATGTCGCCTCCCGCCCTTCTCACTACGTCCTCCACGGCCATCGATGACGACACCGGGGTGACCACAGTGCCCCCTCCGTTCTCCCTGACCATGGCCTCAGCGGTTATGGCCAGCGACTTATCGCCATAGAGGTAGCGGCCCTTGTCGTCCACAAAGATGGTCCGGTCCGCATCCCCATCATGGGCTATGCCCATGTCAGCCCCCGTATCCTTGACCATGGCGATGAGGTCTCGGAGGTGGGACTCCACCGGTTCCGAGGGGTGCCCCGGGAACGTCCCCTGAGGGTTGCAGTTGATGGTTATGGCACGGACGTTCAGATCGTCCAGGAGCAAGGGCGTGGACACCACCCCCGCACCGTTGGCGCAGTCCAGGACCACCGTCAATCCCGCGCCCCGGATGGCATCGGCGTCCACCAGCCTCTTGACGGAGTCCAGGTAATCGTGGACGGCCCCGGAGGCCTGGCGCATCTGGCCAACGGCGTTCCAGGGCATGCTGCGGAACGTCCTGGTGAAATAGAGCCTCTCTATCTCCTCTTCCTTGGAGCGCGGCATCTCGGTCCCGTCCGAGTCTATGCACTTTATGCCGTTGAACTCCGGAGGGTTGTGGGATGCGGTGATCATGATGCCGCCTGCCAGCCCATTGTTCTTTACGTAGTGCTGCACCACTGGGGTGGGCACCAGGCCCAGGTCCAGGACCTGAGCGCCAGCGCACATGAGACCCGAGGATACCGCGCTCTTGATCATGGCGGCAGATGTACGGGAGTCGTTGCCGATGGCCACGCGGCCGCCCATGAATGTACCTATTGCCTTACCCAGGTCCATGGCCAGCTGGACGTTCATGTCCTTGTTGATCACACCTCTGACGCCATTGGTTCCGAACAGCCTGCCTCCCATGTAATATCACCGAACTTTGTGGGCCTCGGAAGTGAGGAGGATGTGTATAATATCAGCGACGTCCTTGCAGGAGTCAGAGGCGTTCTCGATCCCGTGCAGCATGTCCCGAAGCAGGAACACCGCCCGGGGGTCGATGTCGGAGAACAGTATCTCCTTCTTGGTGACGAAATATAGCTCGTCCAGAACGTGCTCCAGCCTCTCCACCTCTCGGGAGTGCTTGTCGGCCAGCTCCTCGTTTATGCCCAGCTGCTCGATGCTGGCCCGGAGCTCCTTGGCGGCCCTCTCCAGCTCTATGGTCATCTCGTGATAGTGGGACCACAGGCTGACGGGCACCCTGACCTTGGCCTCCAAGATGAGCTGCAGGTTCATACCCGATTCCTTGGACCAGTCGGCGACGAAGTCCATGCGGCGTATCAGGCGCAGGAGGTCCTCACGCTCCTTGGGCTCCATGTCCCCCTTGCTCAGCTCCATGCTGACCCGCTCCTCGATGGTGTCCGCTTCCTTCTCCGAGAGAAGCATTCGGTTGAGAGCCTCGACAGCCTTCTCAGTGTCCGAGTTGCATAGGGCGGTTACCGCCTTATTGAGCTCAGCGGTGGCGTCCCCGACCGCGCGCACATGGTCCTTGAGGCCTCTGATCACCAACGACTCCCGGCGCTTTCCGAACCATTCCATCAAAGATCTGCGTTCATTCAAGCTTGATCGCCTCCTCCACGCCCTCAGGTGGCCTGGGGTAAAGAATTCCCGACCTCTTGCTCCAGATCAGGTTGACACGATCGCCGACGCTGTAGACCCGGTCCTCCGAGGTGCTAACGTCGAAGAGCATCGTGTCCTCGCTGTCGCTTTCCACTGTGATTCGAATATAAGTTCCCATGTAAGTAATTTTAATAATTACGGAATTAAGACCTTCGTTCGCAGGGTGTACCCTCTCTGGCCTTATGGAGAGCACTACGGCGTCCCCCCTCCGGAACTTGGAGGGTTTTGCCTCCACCACCGTACCATCCCGAAGCTCCACCAGGGAGCGGTCGGGAAGGACCTCCTTGACCACCCCCTCCAGCAGGTTGGTCTCCCCGATAAAGTTGGCGGTGAAAAGGTTCTGAGGAGAGAGGTAGAGCGCCTCCGGGGTGTTGGATTCCACAATGCGGCCGTTCCTCATGAGCACTATGCGGTCGGAAACGGTCATGGCCTCCTCCTGGTCGTGGGTCACGTGGATGACGGTGAGCCCCAGGTCCTTGGTGATCCGCCGCAGCTCGTACCTCAGGTCCATGCGGACTCGCGCATCCAGTGCCGACAGGGGTTCGTCCAGAAGTAGGAGTTTGGCGCCAGATGCCAGCGCCCGCGCCAGGGAGACCTTCTGCTGCTCTCCCCCGGACAGCTCGTCGGGGAACATGCCCATGCGGTCCAGAAGCTTCACCATCTCCAGGTAGCGCTGGGGCACCGACTTCACCTCCTCCTCCGACATGTCCTTCACGATAGGGCCGAAGGCCACGTTGCCCAGGGCGGTCAGATGGGGGAAGAGGGCGATGTTCTGGAACACGTAGCCTATGTCCCTCTCCTCTATCGGCACGTTCGTCATGTCCTTCCCGGCGATGAACACCTTCCCCTCGCTCGGCTCTATGAGGCCGGCTATCATCCGGATCAAAGTAGTCTTGCCGCAGCCAGAGGGGCCAAGTATCGTCACGTACTCTCCATCAGCGACCTTGAGGTTGATATCGGCGGAAGCGGTGACCTTGCCGAACCTCTTGGCAATGTTGATCAGCTCCACCTCCGGCATCAGTCCACCCTCAGCTCCTCTTCCAGGCCGCCCTCCGGATAGGGAAAGACGGAGGCCTTGGGGATATCCCAGTTCAAGCCCACCTCATCGCCCACCGCCACCTGGTCCCTGCGGCTGGCCGGAAGCTTGACGGAAAACCTCCCCAGTTCGCCGGCGTTGACATCCAAGTGGACCACCCTCCCCTCGAAGAGTGTCCTTTCCACGGTCCCCATTACGAAGGCGTCGCTTCTCTTCACCACCCGTGTGTTCCCGACCTTTATCGCGACCACGGCCTTGGAGTCGACCGGTATCTCCGATGAGCGGGCGAACACCACATGGCCCTTGTCATCCTCCACCGTGGTCATGCGGCCGTCGCGCGAGCACAGGATGTTGCCGACGAAGAAGTTCGACTGCCCCACGAAATTGGCCACGAAGGGAGATACAGGATCGTCGAACACCTCCCGGGGAGTGCCGATCTGCACTATGTGCCCGTTTCGGATGACCGCGATACGGTCGGCCATGACCATGGCCTCCTCTTGATCATGGGTGACATGTATCACGGTGAGGCCGAGGGCCTTGGCCAGGGAGCGCAGCTCGTGGCGGAGATCGATCCTGAGACGAGCGTCAAGAGCCCTCAGGGGCTCGTCCAGCAGAAGGACGTCAGGGTTGGTGGCCAATGCCCTTGCCAGGGCGTTGCGCTGCTGCATCCCTCCCGACAGCTCTCGAGGGTAGGAATCCGCCCTCTTGGTCAGCCTCACCAGGTCCAGAAGCTCGACCAGCGTCTTCCTGCTGTCGAGCTCGGGGACCTTGCGGATAGAGGGGCCGAACAGAATGTTCTCGGCCACCGTCATGGTGGGGAACAGGGAGTAGCGCTGGGACAGCAGGACGGCGTTGCGCTCCTCCGGTTCCAGGTCGGTGACGTCCCTGCCGTCCAGGAACACCTGGCCAGAATCGGGCTTGGTGAGGCCGGCGATGATCCTCAGGGCAGTGGTCTTGCCCGCACCAGTTGGCCCGAGAAGGCAGAGATACTCGCCGTTCTCCACCTCCAGATCCAGATCGTCGGCGGCGACCACCTCGCCATAGGATTTCTTGATGTCCCGAAGGATGATGCTGGGCATCAGATCGCCTCCTTCCTCTTCTTGGTCAGGTAACGCAGGACGAGCATGAATATGTAGGAAACGATGATGAGTATGATGCAGGCGAGACCTGCCTGGTACAGCTCATCGGCCTTGACCAGGCTCACGATGTATACCGGCGCCGTGAGAGCGTTGCTGCCTAATACCGCCTGGGTGGCCCCGGTCTCACCGAGACTGCGGGTGAAGGCCATGATGGCGCCCGCCAGAATGGAGCTCTTTATGAGCGGATAGAGGACACGATGGAAGCTCTGGATCGGTTTGGCTCCCAGCGTCCGGGCGGTCTCCTCAAAGGATGGGTCTATCTCCTCCACCGCGCCGGCAACGTTCCTTACTACCAGTGGATATGTGAATGCTACATGGGCAAGGGTGAGGACCACGAAGCTTGCGCCGCCTGTCAGGCCGGTAGAGCCCCAGAACAGGAACAGGGAGTAGCCCAGGGCAGCGGTGGGAACGATGAGAGGGACGTTGACCAGCACATCCAGGACGTTCGATGAAGCCCGGTCCCGGTGTTTCGTTATATAGAGTGCAAAGGGTATGCCCAGGGCAATATCGATGACCGTGACCACCCCGGCTACCAGGAAGGAATAGCCCAGCGCGTAGGATAGCGCCCCCATGTCCAAAGAAGCAGGGTCCGAGAACAGAACGTATGTAAAAATGAAGAAAGAAGGGATAAGAACGATCAAGGCGAGGAAGAGCAACGCCCCGCCGTCCTTCATCTTGGGGAATATTCCCCGGCTCAGCATCTTCTCCTGCATCGGCCATACCTTCCGCAACGGAAGGTGGAACTTCATGATGACCAGCTTCAGGATTATCAAGAGGATGAGCGCTAAGGCAATCAGCAGTATGCTCACGAAGGCCAACGAGGGGGCGTAGGTGGGGTCGTTCTCCACCAGGGACCTCCACTCCCCGATCAGCGTGGACCCGGTGAAGAAGTTCGCGGCCTCTCCGATGCCCAGGTTGGCCATGGTGCTGAGCGCTATCATGGTGCCGCCGGTCTCGCTCATGCTGCGGGAGAAGCAGAGGATAACGCCCGTGGCCAGACCCGCGCGGAACAGCGGCAGGGTTATGGTCCTGGCCGCGGTAAGGCGGCTGGCCCCCAGGGTCCTTCCTGCGACCTCGTAGGTATCGTCTATCTCCTCCAGGATGGCCGCGAGCGAGCGGACCATGTAGGGATAGGAGAATACGATGTGCAGAAGGATTATCAGAAAAAAGGGAGAGGATATGACGGAAAAGGAGAAAGGTACCGGGTCGGGGTTCATCACCCAGAACACCGCGGCCGAGAACCCCAGGGCGGCCGTGGGTACTGCCAAGGGCATATCTATCAACGTGTCCAGGAACTCCTTGCCCCGGAACTCCTTGCGTACCAATATCCAGGCGACGGGCAGGCCTGCAAGGAAATCGATGACGGTAACGATGGCAGCTATCTCGAAGGATGCGGCCACAGCGTTCACTATGACCGACATGGTCTCCGGTTTGCTTAGGACAGTGGTCTCGATGGCGGACCAATCGGTGAAGGCATAGGTGACGACATAGAGGGTCGGAATGACGACGAAGAACAGGAAAAAAGCGATGATGAAAACGGTCCAGCCCTTTCTGAACCCCTTTCTGCTGATGAAATCCACGACCCAGTCCATTCGTTTCATTTCACAGCCCTTGGTCCGTCGTCCGGTAAATCCTGAGGCGATATATACCTATTGAAAGGTGCTCCGGCGTCTGGATTCATTGCCTGGCCAGTATCTCGTTGATTACCTTTCGCCCCTTCTCCACTACGCAGTCGGGACCGATGATGCTGCCACGCACCCGGGCCCCCTCCTCGATCAGCGCTCCCCTGAGGAGCATGCTATCCGCGACCTCCGCCCCCTTGGATACCAGGACATCATCTTCCATGTACACATGGGGGCCGATGCGGCAGCCACGGATATGCGCTTTCTGCAGCATATTGGACCCGCAGATCGTGGCATCCTCCTTTATGAGCTCCGGGGCCTCCTTGCCTCCGCCCAGGTCCAGAAGGACCCTCTGGGCCTTCAGGATGTTCTCCCTGGTCCCACCGTCGACCCAGTAGCCGGAGAACCCGTACCCGTAGAGCCCGCGGTCCAGCACATTGGGGAAGACCTGCCTTTCCAGTGATACGACGCCGTTGGGAATGTGCTCCAGGATCTCCTTCTCGAAGATGTACACGCCAGCGTTTATAGAGTTAGAGACGGCCTTGTCCCTCTCAGGCTTCTCCTGGAACTCGGTTATCAGGCCCCGGGCATCGGTCGACACCACTCCAAAGGCCGAGGGGTCCTCCACCTTCCACAGGGACATTGTACCGATACCACCATGCGTACGGTGGTACCTCAGCATGTCATTGAGGTCGATGGAGCATATGACGTCGCCGTTGAAAGCTATGAAGGTGTCGTCCAGGTATCGGGACACGTTCTTGACCGCGCCACCGGTGCCCAGAGGCGTGTCCTCGTTCGCCAGGATTACCTTGCGGCCGACATCGTGAGAGCGGAAATACTCCTCCAGGGCGTCCTTCATGTAAGAGACCGCCAGTATCACCGTGTCCACCTCCGCTGGCAGTGGATCAATTATGTGAGAAATGAGGGGCTTGCCCAGCAGTGGCACAAGAGGCTTGGGCATCCTCATGGTGAGGGGTCTGAGACGGGTACCCAGCCCTCCGGCCAGTATCAGTGCTTTCATCGGTCGCGCCTGGTGAGGTATATTGGATTACACTGGAGATATGCTTACCACATTGTTACCGCGTAATACAACGATCCCCAATCGCCTGGTCTGCTCTGAGGTCCGCTCCTCGGTATCCTCCAGGACCATGTTCATGTAGTCATCATAGCCGACCAGTTTTCCCTCAAGGATCCTGGTGTCCTTGAGCAGGAGGGAGATCCGGTGGTCCATTGACTTCTCGAGAAGAGCGAGTGGCATTACCATAAATAATCACTTACTGTGGCATTGTGGGGACCGAATTTAAGCTTTCCGTCCTCCCGGCCTAGCTGAGCAGAGGAATGTTCGATCTTCTTGAAGGAGAAGTTACCGCGGCAGTAATGGAATATCCTTAAATCCAAGCTTTTTCATGGCAAATCATAAAATGGACGCAGAAACCCGTTTGATCCTCGATATCGCCCTTCTCTTAAGCGCGACAGGGCTTCTCTCGCTCGTTCTTGGAAAACTGCGTCTACCTGCCATCATCGGTTATCTGGCAGGAGGGCTGGTACTGGGCTCCAGCATCATCCCCGGTTTTCAGATGGAGGAGGGGACCCTGGAAGTGTTCTCCACCATAGGCATCATCCTCCTGATGTTCTTCATCGGTATCGAGCTGAACCTCAAAGGTCTCCGGAAGACAGGTCCTGCGGCCTTCCTCATCGTCTCCATCGAGATGACGATGATGGTCATCATCGGCTACTATCTTGGCCGCTTGATCGGCCTTGATGACGTTCAGTCCATTTTCATCGGTGCCATTGTTTCCGGTGCCAGCACCGCCGCGGTCCTCATGGTGGCCAAGGAGAACCTGCACATGAGGGGCGACCTGTCCACCATGGTCATGTCCCTGATGGTCTTCGAGGACATCGCCCAGATCATCATCCTTACCCTCGCCTCGCCTCTGGCCTCGGGAAAAGGCAGCTCCGAAAACGTGTACTGGGTGGTCCTGGAGATCGCGGCCTTCATGGGCCTCAGTATACTCATCGGCCTGGCGGTCATGCCCCGGGCGATGGACTGGCTCCGGCGCAACTATACCAAAGAGACCGTCCTCATCATCTCTCTTGCATTCTGCTTTACCCTTGCCTTCATCTCCGGTTATGTCGGCCTGTCAGTGGCCATAGGGGCGTTCCTAGCAGGAATCATCGTCTCCGAGTCCTCATGTAACAATATCGTCCGCCGCCGCATCGAACCGATGAAGGAGGTCTTCATTGCCATCTTCTTCTTCGCCATAGGGATGAGGATAGATATCGGATTGGTCCTCGACAATATCCTGCTGTGCGTTACCATCGCCATCATCTTCATATTAGGAAAACTGACGAGCATCTTCTTCGCCAGCTACCTGACGACCATGAGCCTGCGATCCAGCTTCTACCTGGCGTCCAGCATGGTGGTTATGGGTGAGTTCGGTTTCATTATCGCCACCCTTGGTTTGAACGGGGGCATCCTGGACCTTTCCATGTACTCCACGGTCATCGGTGCTGCTCTGATCACCATGGTGGTGCTCCCCCTCCTCTCCCGTGCAGGACCGAGGATCTTCGACTTCGGCTCAAGGAACGCACCAGGTTTCGTTCGCGGCGTCGTACGGAGGACGGAACGGGTGCGCGGTGAGGTGCGAAGAAAGATGGCCATATCCCCGGAGCTGCGTCTGGAGGTCCGCGGCCAGCTCCTGATGGTGTTCGTGGACATGGTCCTCGTCATAACCATTATCCTGGTCCTTAACCTGCTCGATCCCCTCAGGGAGGCATTAACACCGCTGGCTGGTAACATCCATATACTGCCATCGCTCCTGTTGTTCGTCACCAGCATCGTGCTCATCTCCCCATTGGTGGTCAACGTCATCACCCGCCTCCGCCTCATCGCTTTCATAATCATGATGAACGTATCCGAAGGTGGACGGCAAACGGTTGCCGGAAGAATGCGCATCTACCGGGTATTCAGGAACATCGGGGGCTTCCTTGTGATAACGGTCCTGATGCTGCTGATCCTACCTCTGCTCCCTCAGGTATCGACATTCGATGAGACTGCCCTCCTTGCCCTGACGGTGATAATAGTCTTGTTCTCCATGTTGTCCTGGGGCATCCTCCGGCCTGCCTTCGGCAGGATTTCCCAGGGAGTGGTGGCACGAATCGTTCTCATAGATGAGGATAAAGAGGAGCAGCCAGGGGAAGTTATCGTCTGCGATGATTGAAGGCGTTCTCGTGAAACCTGCGCTCCAATAATCCCTGAAAAATCAAGCAATTAATCTAAATGCAGCCTCTCAGGCGATGTGGGGCCGACGATCAGAGGCCGATTGGAACTGAGTACGCAGATCAAGTATGCTGTCGTCCAAGCCGGTCTACTAGGCCTCGCGCCCCCTATGGCCCCTTGGCCCGGTTCTCCATCCACCTCTTGACCGCGGTCTTGCTGGTCCCATCGATACCGAAGTACTCGCAGAACCGCTTGGTGGTGGTCAGCAGCAGCGTCTGCCCCTTCTTCTTTGCGGTCACCAGGCCCAGCTGGTGAAGCTCCCTTACATCATCGTACACTCTGGCACCCAGGGACCGCGCGAGGTCGCTCTGCAAAATGGGCTGATGATATGCGATCATGGCCGCTGTGCGGAGGACATCGTCCGGCACCTCCTTGGGGGCGAACTGGCGACCGAAGGGGCGATACTGCTCCCTCACGATGAACGAGTAGCCCATGCCGGTCTTGGACAGCTCGATGGCCGAGCCCCGGCCGTCGTACTCCTCCTGCAGCTTCTTGATGGCCTTGCGGATTACGCTCCCGCCCAGCTGTGTCTGTACCTCCATCTCCGATATCTTTACCGGTTGAGAGGAAGAGAACAGCACCGCCTCTATTATGCGGACGGGGTCCAGGTCCAATTCACCTCACCACCTCAGTGCTAGCCTGGAAGGAACGGGGCGAAGGAGTGGCCGGAGCGTCCTCCAGCGTCCCGATGTCCCAGTCCATCTTTACCTCCAGGGAGATGGGACCGAAAGGCAGGTCCTCCTGCCAAACAGATATCTTGCCAGAGCGGGCGAGGAACAGCAACGACATGAAGACGGTGACCATATCCTCCTTCCCTCCATCCCATATGTCCGTGATGTCCACCGGACCGGTGCCGCACCTGCAGATGCGCTGCCACACCATCTCCACGTCCCTCTCCATATCGTCGTTGTGGGCCTTGGAGTCAAAGGCGGCGTCAAGCTTGGCACGGTTGGCCTCCCTGAGCTTCTCCCGGAGCTTGTTGCGCTCCTCCTCCCTCTGCGCCTCCTCGAACGCATCGAGAAGCTCGACCAGCGTCACCGGGCGGCTCCCCCGGTGCCTGACCACCTCATTCAGCTCCACCTCGTCAGGCATGCACAGGATGGTGCGCGGCTCATCGAACGAGAACATGTCCATGAGGTCCATCTCCTCATGATCGGCGTTCCGCGTCTCGGAGTTGGAAAGCACCTGCTCGCTCTGCATCCTCAGGATGGACCAGGCCATCAGCATGAGCTTGCCGGCGATCACGAAATTGACCTCCTCGTCCCGGACCTTCTCCGCGTACAGCTCCGAGAAGCGTATGAGATCGACATCCCAGGGATCGAGATCGTTGGACAGTACCAGCTCGAACACCGTCTCGATGGAGCGGTCCAGGGGGTCCCGCTGCAACACCTGGGAACCGGTCTCGTGTAGCACCGTGAGATATCGATCGATCTTCTCCGCACCGGCGCCCTCGTCGATCATGGCCTTGTGGAAAAGGAGGTGCTCCAGCACCCCCTCAGCAGCTTGGTTGGCTATCATAATGTCCCCTCCTCCATCTTTTCATCTGGTATCCTGAGCTCGGCCTGGAAGTCTCTCACATCGGAGACGTTGGGCCGCATGAGAACATGCGAAATCCCTCCCTCCTGCTTCGTGACCCCAATGATATGGTCGGCCTTTGTCAGAGTGATCTTGCGCAGGGAGATCTGAACGAACTGGGCGGTCTTGGATGATTTCTGGACGCGCCTGGCCACCATGTCCGCATTGATGCCGTCCAGGAACATGTCCACCTCATCGAGGAGATAGAACGGGGAGGGCTGGTACTCCTGGATGGCGAAAATGAACGCCAGCGCGGTGAGCGATTTCTCACCTCCGCTGAGCGCCTCCAATCTCAGGACCTTTCCCTGCTTGGGCTTGGCCTTAATGGCCATCCCTCCCAGGAATGGCTCCTCCTTGTTCTCCATGATCAGCTCCGCCTCACCGCCCTGCGAGAGCTCAGCGTACGCTCTTCTGAAGTTGGTGTTCACGGCCTCAAAGACCTTGTTAAGCGAGGTCTTCTTCTTGGTGTTCAGCTCGCTCTCCAACCGGAGCAGGTCCTTCCTCTGGGCCTCCAGCCTTGCGGACTCGCCGGATAGCTCATCGAACCTCCTCTTCCGTTCCTCGTAATCGTCAACTGCCTTGAGGTTTACAGGACCCATGGTGTTGATGGCATTGTCGCATTGTCGGATGGTGTCCCGCAGGACCTCCATGGAGGGAATGGGGAAGACGACCTCCACATTGAGCTGCTTTAGTTCCTCCTCCAGCTCCCTCATCCTTGCCTGTCCCTGGGCGATGCGGGTGTTGAGCCCAACTATGATCTCCCCTTTGGTCTCGATCGCCCCCGAGAGGTTGTCGCGCTCCCCCTCCAGAGCGGTCTTCTCACGGAAGATGCTTTCCTTCTTCTGCCTCAGGCCGTTCATCTCCTCACCCATTGAGTCCTCGATCTTCCTGAGGGCTACCAGCTCCGTCCGGGAGCGGGCAGCCAGGGCCACCGCCTCCTGCCTTTCCTGCTGGAGCCTGGACAGCTTATCCTCGATCTGCTTCTGGGCGGCCACCAGCTCGTCGACGCGCTTCTGTGTGAGCTTGATCCGCGCATCCAGGGTATCCCTCTCCGAGCGTAGCTCGGAGGTGCTCCCGGTCAGGTCGGCGACCTCGGCCTGCAATGCCTTGAGCTTGAGGGACATCTCCTTGGGAGCCAGCTTCTCCATCCTCGCCCGGGCCTCATCACGGCCGGTGCGACAGGTCCCAAGCTCCTCCTCTCCCTTCCTGATGGTGTCTGCAAGCTGCGCGACCGCCGTAGTGGTCTGGGACATCTCCGCCTGTTTCTTCTCGCGCTCAGAGCGCAGGACGGCCAGCTTGGAGCGTATCTCCTCCCTCTGGCTCTCCAGTGCCTTTAAGGTCACCGACGAAGCGCCTCCCGCCCCTGTCAGCTCCCTTATCCTCCCCTCCAGCGCAAGCATGTCGGCCCGTACCTGACGCAGGTCCTCGTGCAACCGGTTGGAGGCCTCGATGGCCGCGTCCAGCTTTGCGGATACCTCCTCCAGACGTCCCTTGGAGGCAGCTCCGAACTTGAGCTGGGACTGCTCCATGTTCCCACCGACCATGGCCCCCGACGCTTCCAGGAGCTCTCCTCCAGAGGTCACCAGGCGAACTCCGCCCATCAGTCTTCGGGCCTTCTCCAGAGTGTCCACCACTACGGTGTCGCCGAGAACGTACCAGAACGCTGCGCGGTACTTTTCATCGAACTTCACTAGATCGATGGCGAACCCCACGGCCTCCTTGGCGGCCATGATGGCCTTACCTCTTGGCCGGCCGTCGAGCATCTTGGTGAGCGGAAGGAAGGTAGCCCTCCCTAGGCCGTACCTCTTAAGGTGCTGGATGCACTGGGATGCCACCTCATCGTCATCGACAACGATGGCCTGCATGCGGTTACCAGCAGCCACGTTGAGGGCGGTCTGGTATTGGGGATCGACCTCGGCGAGCTCCGCGATGGTGCCGTGGATCCCTCGGATGGTCCTACCGTCCCTCGCCTCCATGATGCCGCGCACCGCCCGGTTATAACCTCTGGCTATCTCCCCTGCGGCCTCCTCCTCGGCCTTCAGGCGGGATAGGTCGCGGTGGAGGGCCTTGATGGCCTGCTCCAGCTCGTCAGACTCGCGCGACATCCGGGCCTCAGCGTTCCTCTTCTGCAGGTACTCCTCCTGCAGACCCTTGAGCTCCTTTCCCGATCCCCGGTCCTGGTCCTTGATCTCCTTGATCCTCCACTCCAGGTCCGTTACGCCGAACTCCTGGACCTTGATGTCCTCGTCGATGGCAAAGATGTCGGCCTCAATGCGTCGGACCCGCTCCTCCAGGCGCTCCCTCTCCATGACCTGGCGGTTCAGCACCCCCTCCCGGTCGCGAACGTCCTTCTCCCTGCTGGCAATGTCCTTCTCCAGTTCTGCCAGCTCAGTGTCGCAGGCGCTTATCTGACCCTGCACGTCAGCCAGGGCCTTCTTGCTCCTGGCCAGGTCAGCGACCCTCTTCTCCAGGAGCTTGGCCTTTTCATCATGCAGGGAGGTCATCGACAGCACCTCGGCGGATGTGGCATCCTTGTCCTCTCCAAGTGCCACCTGCTGCTCCTTCAGATCCGCCATGGTGGCGTCCGCATTGGCAACGCGGTCGTCCGACCGGGCCACCAGGACCCGTATGGCATCGATCTTCTCCTTGAGCTCCCGGAACTCCTTGCCCCCCTTGGCGTCCAGTTCCTTGTCCACCGCTATCATGGACGCGTCCAGCTGCTTCACTCTCTCAGCGATCTGGACCTTGCGGTCCCGAAGCCGGAGGATCTCGGCCTCGATGTTGCCTATCTGCCGCTGCGTGCTGGAGATGTCCGCTTCCGCCGCCTCCCGCTGCCGGTGCGCCAGCTGGGCCTTGCAGCGTACAAGGGTCTCCTTGGTCCGCAGATAGGTCATCGCCACCTCCTTCTCCTGCTCCAGCTGGTCTATCTGCCTCTGAAGTTCGGAGAGAATGATGGATATGCGGTCTATGTTGGCGTCGGTCTCATCCCTCTCACGCTGGGCCTTGAGTATCTCCTCATCGAACTTTGATATGCCCGATATGTCCTCGAGGACACGCCTCCTCTCCAGGTTGGACATCGTGACCATCCTGGTCACGTCCCCCTGCTGTACGAAGTTGTACCCGTCCGCGCTGATGCGGGCGTTGGACAGTAGCATGTCGAACTCGGACAGCGATGACTTCCTATCATTGACGTAGAAGTAAGAGCTGTAGCCGTCCCCCTCGGAGGAGAGCTTTACTAGTCGTGTGAGACGAACGTTTTCGTCATCGATGGGGATCATGCGGTCCTTGTTGTCGAATACCAGCGATACCTTGCAATAGTTTGCCGGCTGCTTGTTGTTGCCCCCATTGAATATGAGGTCCGTCAGCTTACCGGCGCGAATGGCACGGGAGCTCTTGGGACCGAGCACGAAGAGAATGGCGTCGGAAATGTTGGATTTGCCAGAGCCGTTGGGTCCGGTGACCGCGGTATAGCCTTCCAGCAGGGGCACGGTAAGCTTCTTACCGAAGGACTTGAAGTTCTCTAGCTCAATCTGTTTAAGGTACATTTCGCCTTCAACCCCCGCATACGGAGGCGGAAGAGGGGGCCAATCCTGGCATGGTCCCTATTCGCGCATCCCACCGAACCGGTCCGACGATTGTCGGACAATAGAAAACAAATGGGAATAGTTCATATATAATAATTGTTGCCACGTTATTAAAAATGGGCTTCTGGATGATACTTTTCGTTGTTCTCATTTTCCGCCATGACATGTCATCAAAGGACCGGCCTTAGCATAGCCAGCGCGTTCAGCCAGGGATGGTCTTGACATACTTAACACTTCGTCGGACAAAGCCTTTTCCGTCGGCGGTCCGAAAGTGCTTTTCCTTCATCAGGAGCGCCCGATGGTCCCTCATAAATAACTGATGATGGTCCAGGATAGCGAGGATGTGATAGCAAACGATATGACCTAGCCCACGTTTGTCCACGGACGATGACCAAGATACTCCTGTTATCCCCTCATACTGATGATGTCGAGCTCGGCTGCGGAGGAAGCGTGGCCAAGTTCATAGAGCAGGGGCATGAGGTGTTGTGGATCGCGTTCTCGGTCGCTGAGGACTCCCTCCCCGAAGATCTGCCCAAGGATACACTGGCCAGGGAGTTCGAGAAGGTCATCGGGCGTTATGGGCTGGATCCACATAACCGGGAGATTCTCGGGTTCCGGGTCCGGCATATGAGCGAGTATCGGCAGGATGTGCTCGATCACCTTGTGAAGGTGCGCTCCCAGTACGCACCCGACATCGTCATCGGGCCCTCGCTCCACGACTACCACCAGGACCATCAGGTCGTCGCCAACGAGATGATTAGGGCCTTCAAGACCACCTCCAGCATCATATCCTATGAGCTGCCGTGGAACAACGTCAGGTTCGACAGTCAGCTCTTCATCTCCCTCAATGAAGGCCATGTGCAGCGAAAGTGGGAGGCCCTCCAGGAGTACAGATCGCAGATGCTGCGTTCCCGTGGGTACTTCGAGAGGGAGTTCATCTTCGGCACTGCCCGAATGCACGGGGTCCAGTGCGGCGAGAGGTATGCCGAGGCCTTCGAGGTCATCCGCTGGAGACTATGAGCATCTTCAGCTCGGAGGGGCGGCTCCTATAGAACCTGGCCGCCATCCACGCCGAGGATCTGACCGTTGATGAAGGAAGCTTTATCGGACATCAGGAATAGGGCCATGGCAGCGACGTCATCCGCGGTACCAGCACGTTTCAGGGGAGTGTCGGCGATCAGCTTCTGACGCACCTCTTCCTTGAGGCCTCTTGTCATATCCGTGTCGATGAACCCCGGAGCTATGGCGTTCACGCATATGCCTGACTCGCCCAGTTCCTTGGCCGCGGATAGGGTCATGCCGATGACGAAGGCCTTGCTGGCCGAGTAGGCGGTCTGGCCCCTGTTACCTCTCCGGCCCACGATGGAGGCCAGGTTGATGATGCGCCCTGACCTCTGCTTCATCATCATCTTGGCGGCGGCACGGAGACATAGGAAGGAGCCGCGGCAGTTCACCGCCATGATGCGGTCCAGCTCCTCAGTGGAGGTCATGAGCAGCAGGTTGTTGCCCACGATGCCGGCGTTGTTGACGAGCACGTCCAGGCGGCCAAACCTCTCGCGCATGAACTTGAACAGGGCCTGTACCTCCGCCTCCGCGGAAACGTCGGCCCTGAAGGTCTCGGCCTTCAGTCCACGCGACCGCAGTTCCTCGGCAAGACCTAGAGCTTCGGTCTCGCTATGGTTGTAGTTGATCACCACGGTCGCTCCGTCCTCCGCCGCAGCGTGGGCGATCGCTCGCCCTATACCCCGGCTGGCTCCAGTGACCAGCACGATCTTGTCATTCATCATCTTCAGATCTCCTCCTGATGGTGACCCATCGGACCATCCTGTTCAATGGCATGATGCCGTCCCAGGGAAGGGTGAAATCGTGCATCTCCCCAGGCATCACGAAACGGTCCACCCCCGCGGCCGATGCTCCATCCGCGAACGCCCTCGCCTTCCCTCGATCACGGATGCACAGGGCGATGGTCTGCACCTTCCGGGTTATGTGCGCTATCACGTCGTTGAGGTCATCCACCTCGCGCACGAACACGCACCTGCCCTGTACCGGCTCCGGCAGGCCCTCCTCCCTGTCAAGAAGTATGGTCCATCCCAGGTCATGGGGCATGATCAGGTCCCGGTCCTCGGACAGCAGGTAGTAACCGCGGGCACTGATGACCTCCAGGCACTGCCTCTCCGGCATCTGGGTACGCCTGAGCTTCATGGGCAGGCCCTCGAAGCCCCTGCTCAGCGCCTCCGCGAACTTACGTGCGGAGACCGCTCCCTTCTCCAGCACTACCACCTGGGGCGAGGAGCAGGCGGTCTGATCGAAAAGCACCACGTCCTGCGCCAACTTCTTCAGGACGTCCTCCAATCCTTTACCTGCCAGGAATGCCTGGTCGAAGACCGCCATCGAGTACTTCGGCCCGAAGATGATGGTGTCGCACGTTTCCTTCTGCGGCAGGGCAGCGACCGCGCGGACCGCCTCTCCGCTCCCCCATGCGATCTTGACGTCCGCGGCCAGGGACAGCATCGTGTTGTCCGCGGCGCTGGAGGAATCGAAGGATATCATGCACACCGAGCGCACTATGGTCGCCCCCTCGACCCTCCTGCCCTGGCGCTCGATAACCATCCCCTTCAGTTTTTCCAGCACGGCGGTGAGGACCGGTCGGTTGATGTCCGACACCTTCAGTATGGAGGCGTTCTTGGAGAGAACGGCCAGCATGAGGGAGAAGAAGGACATCACGGGGACGTTGTTGGGAAGCCAGTGGCATGAGGTCCCTCGGGGCTGGCACCTCATCTCCGTTCCAGACCAGACGCCGAGGAACTGGTCCGCCCGGTGCCGGTCCCCGTAGTTCAGGTCGCATAACCTCTCCAGGTTATCCGCCCTCAGCCACAGGCTGATGTATGTGGCCCCGTCCGTCCGGCTCAGCTCCGGGTCCTTTATGAGCTGCTTGCCCAGATTAGCTAGCAGGGCGATGATGTCGTCCATCGAGAGAGCGCATAGCTCCTCCCTCCTGCGGTCCAGGAGCGCCACAACCGGGCCCAGGTCCGAGATCTCCTGGTCCACGGTATCGCCGTCCAGCAAGAAGCATCTGGCCATGCTCTCACCGCTCCCTGAACGTATCCCCACAGCCCCGTACCTCGGCCTGCTCCGCTCTACCCTCCACTACGAAGTACCGCCCCTTCCGACCGCAGGGACAGTCATCGGTGCCCAGCAACCGGCCCACGTCCTCCGTGAGCACGGCCTGGCTGTAGTAGCTGTCACCCAGCACGCTCATGACCTCGATAAGGCCCCGCTCCCCCACACGGCATTCCTCCATCGTCCGCACATCTCGGATGATGACATGGCCGAAGACCGGTACATGCTTATGGCCCAGCTCGCAATCGACGAAGATTACCCCCGTCTGCTCCGCCATGCCGTAAAAGTCCCTTATCTCTGCCGGGGGGCAGCCCAGCAGACCTGCCAGGCGCTGAGAGAACTCCTCCCTGCTGACCTTCTGGTCCTTCAGTTTCTTCCATCCGCCTCCGTGGAACACCACCGCCCGGGGAAGGTCCAGCTTAAGCTGCCGCTCCTCCATCTCCTTGCAGAACACCGACCATATGATGAACGTGAAGCCGAAGACGTATACCTCCTGGGTCTCGGCGAGGCGGCGCGCCTTTTCCAGCGCCTCCATGTCCAGGACCAGCCTGCCGTCCTCCTCCCTGAGCAGATAAACGATGTCCTTGGCGTAGATCGACAGGCCACGGACCCCGGCCCCCCTGGCGGTAAGCTCGCGAGCGGGGCTGTTCACCCCCGGATGGTCAATGACAAGCATCACCCTTCTCTTGTCCCCCAGGTATGCGCCCAGGATGCTCCTCAGCGCCTTGGTCTGGTTGGATGCGGTGGTCTTGTTGAGCGGCACCACGCTGGCATGTTGAGCGGTGGTGCCGCTGGAGCGTAGCACCCTGGTCACCTCCGACCTATCCACGGTGGAGAGGTCGAAGCTCTTGAACATGCGGACCGGGACCGCAGGAACCTCGTGCAGCTCTTGCATCCCCTCGGGCTCGATGCCCAGCTTGGAGTACATCGAGCGAATGTGGGGGTTCATGCACGCCTTCCGGGCCCCTTGCCGTATCAGCGGTAGGAGCAGCTCCTTCCTCCCCTGCTCCCCCTGGGAGTACGGGGGCATCGTCAGAAGAGCCTCCAGCCCCTTCTCATCGGACATTCAGCTCACCCTCCGCCAGCATCTGCCTCAGTCTCACCTTGTCGATCTTGTTGGAGGAGTTCAGGGGCATCTCCTCCAGGAACACCACGAAGCTTGGGTTCTTGTAGGAGGGGAGCGACCTACGGCACTCCCTGAAGATCGTCGTTCTAACGGCCTCCGCCTCTGCTCCGTCCCTCCGGCGCACCACCGCCACTATGGCCTCACCCAAGATATCGTCCGGCGTGCTCACCACTGCTACTGTGTCCACGCCTTCCATGGAGGCGATGAGGTTCTCTATCTCGTAGGGAGACACGCGATATCCAGCGCATTTTATTATGTCCTTGGCCCGCCCCACGACGTAGATGTAGCCGTCCTCGTCCACGGTCGCCAGGTCACCGGTGTGGTACTTCCCGTCCTTCAGCACCGCCCTCGTTCCCTCTTCGTCCCCGTAGTAGCCCCTCATGATGTTGTCGCCGGTGGCCACGATCTCTCCGGTCTCCCCCGGCCTCACCGGACAGCCTTCCTCCCCCAAGACCTCCAGGTGCACCCCGGGGATCCCTTTGCCGATGGATGCCATCCTGGTCCTGACCATCTCCGGAGGGAGGTAGGACATCCTTGCTGTGGCCTCGGTGGCCCCATACATTACGAAGAACCTGATATCAGGCAGGGAGTCGACGATCATCTGGATGTACCTCGGTTCCAGCTTCCCACCGGCCTGGGTCATGTAGCGCAGGCTGGAGAACCTACGCTGCAGCAGGTCGGAGCGGTTGATTAGTATCTGGTAGGTGCTGGGAACGCCTGCGAAGCCTGTGCACTGGTGCCTCTCGATCTCATCCAGGACCGCTCCCAGGAAGATGCTGTTGCTGATGGTTAAGCTCCCCCCGACCCGCAGGTGGGTGTGAAGGAGGGACGCCCCGTAACAGTAGTAGAACGGCAGCACCACCATCATGCGGTCCCGCGATGTCAGCTCCAGGTACTCGATGATGGAGGTGGTGTTGGCTATGAGATTGCCGTGGGTGATCATCACCCCCTTCTTGGTGCCGGTGCTCCCGGAGGTGAAGACCACCGCCGCCAGATCGTCACGTCCAACCTGGCGGCGGTGGTCCTCCACGTCCTCCTCGGGCATATCGGACTCGGTGATCAGGGGCAGGCCGGCCACGGCCTTAGCGGAGAGGCGCTGCTGCATGAACGCACCCACCGGCCGGCAGAACGACATCAGGGCGGCCAGCTCCTCCTTGCCGACCCTGGTCTCCACCAGCAGGGGTATGTTGCCGCTCCTCATGAGGGAAAGGTACGAGACCACGAAGAATACGCTGTTGTCCGCCAGAAGTAGGAATTCCTTGCCCGAGCCGTAGCGTTTGGAGATCCACTTAGAGGTCCTCTCCACCCGTTCGTACAGCTCGCGGTGGCTCACCCTCTCCTTCACACCGGTGATGAAGCATTCCTCGCTTTCACAGCAGCTCGCGAAAAGGAACTCGACGAAGTTCATCTGCGCTCACATCGGAAATTTCATCCTATGTACCTGCCGACGATGTCCTTCGCTTTGCCGAAGTTCTCCATGCCTATGATGTCATCGACCTCCAGCTCGATAGAGAACGCCTCCTCGATACGGGAGACTAATTTGAGGTGGGTCAAGGAGTCCCAAGCCTCAATCTCGTTGTACGCGGTCGAGTCGACCAGTTCCTCTTCAGAAATACTAAGCTCCTCGCGGAAGATCGCTCTCATTATCTTGATTTGGTCTTCGTTCATAGGCATCATCCTTCTGGACCATCATGGCGAACGCGACGGCCTGCTCCTGGCCGTGGGAGATACTTAATAATATTTGGTAATTGCCAGCTAGGTCACAGGAAATGAGAGCCTTGGGTGCCCCCTGATCATCCCCTCTCAACTCGATGTCCCTGAAAAAAATCGTGGACCCCGGCCTTCCAGACCTCACCGCCTTTATGATCGCCTCCTTAGCGGCGAAGCGGCCTGCCAATGTGGGGGCCGGCTCCCTACGGCGGAAGATATCCTCAACCTCCTTCTCGTTGAGGAACTGAGCAACCACCTTGCTGTCCGGCCCCAACCCCCGGAACCTGGCTACCTCCACAATATCCACCCCTATCCCCATTACGTTCACGGTGCTCTACCTCCGGTCACCACATCGACGTTCATCCCCTTCCCCCCCAGGCCTAGAGCTTCCTAATCGTGGGTCGGGCGGGATTGCCGGCCACGAATGTCCCGGGCTCCACGTCCCGAACCACCACCGAGCCCAGGGCCACCATGGCATCGTCCCCGATGCTGACGCCGGTGTTGATAGTGCATGACGGAGCGAGCCAACACCGGTCCCCTATCCTAACGCTGCCCGCTATCTGGGCATGGGCGATGATAAGGCAGTCCTCTCCCACCTGCACATTGTGCGCTATGTGCACCAGGTTATCGATCTTGGTGCCGCGGCCGATGATGGTATCCACGAGCGCACCCCTGGCGATGCAGGCATTGCTGCCTATCTCCACATCATCCTCTATCACCACTCCACCTATCTGAGGGAACTTTTCCACCCTGCCCTCGGGGTCGCGGCTGTAGCCGAAACCGTCGGTCCCGATGACCGCTCCCGCATGAACGGTCACTCGACGCCCGATCCGGACATTGTCGTATATGGTCACAGACCCCAGGAGCCGGCTTCCGCCACCTATGGTCACATCATCGCCGATGGTGCAGAAGGGGCCGACGAAAGCGTCGGGAGATATGCTGACGTTCTGACCGATGACAGCGGTATGGTGCACTCCGGTGGACCTCTCTTTGGCAAAGTATCTCCGGAGAACACGGGAGAAAGCCAGCCGGGGATCGTCGACAAGTATGAATATACCGTCCTCTCGGTGGAGGCAGGTCTCCTCGTGATCCTTCAGGGTGATGACCACGCCGGCCCTGGTCCGGCAGAGCAGCGATCTTCCCCTGTCCCCCTGCTTATTGCAGAAGGTGATGGAGCGCTCGTCGGCGACATCGATGGGGAGCGCTCTCTCCACGATAGTTTCCCTCTCTCCCACGACCTTGTGCTCGCATCCGAGAGCATCCAGTATATCCTTGAGTTGGAGTTGAGGCATGATATCAGGCCTTGAGGGCTCGGCATCCACGGACCTAGCTCACTGGATGAGGCCCAAGATAAGAACTCCCCTCGTTTCATAAAGTCTTCGTCGCGAGTGCTGGATATCGGGGCCGTCCTAGGGGGCCGACCGTCTTTGGGGCGACAGTAATCGTTCGTAGGCACTCAGGAGCCTCTGGCCCATGACCCCCCAGTTGTACTCCCTTTCCGCGGCCTCCCGGCCCTTCCGCCCCATCTCCATCCTTGTGCTATGGTCCCTCAGGACCTCCACGGCCGCCCTGAAACGTTCCTCGCTCCAGTCGAAGGTCATGCCGCACCCGTTGGCCTCAACGATGTCCCCGGTCAAGGTCCCCCGGGATGCCAGTATGGGGAGGCCGAACGCCATCCCCTCCCCCATCTTGTTGGCGATACCGGTGCGGTAGTTCTCGTTCGCAGGATCGGCCAGTATCAGCACCACGTCGGCCTTCGTGTACTGCTCCAGCAGTTCCGTGAACGGCAGGTGCCCCAGGTATTCCACGTTAGGATGCAACTGAGAGGCTCTTTCCACAGCATCCTTCAGGCGACCGGAGCCGGCTATCCTGAGGATGCAGCCATCGATCTTGGACGCGGCCTCCATGCTCTCCTCTAGGTATCGCATGGGCTCGAAGGTGACAGGGTTGAAGAGCACGATGGGCACGTGGTCCTCGTGCACCCTCATCTTCGATGGGGGAGGGAGCTCGATGACGTTCATCACCACCAGGACGTCATCCCGTGAATGCTTCCCAAGCCCATCTGCCATGACGTCATTGATGGTCACCACCAGGTCCGCCCTCGGTACCAGCATGTCCTCGAACCTCTGCACCGCCCTGGAGATCGACCTGGGGACATCGAGCGCGATCATCTCCGCGTAGCGCTCATGGGCGTCGAAGACCAGGGGTATCCCCCTGAGGCGGGATATGAGAATGCCTATTGGCAAGGTGTCGAGGTCGTGGGCGTGGACCACATCAGGCCTGCTGCGTCTAGCCTCTCCGATGGAGCGCAGCAAGAACAGGGGGTAGTTCAGGGCCAGGGCGATCTGTCCTCCCACCTTGCGGGTGCGGAGCCGATGGACATGGACCCCTTCCATAACCTCACGGAGGGGTCGGGCCCAGGTCCGGTCCCAAGCAGCCACCACCACATCGTAACCGCCCTGAAGGAGGGCTCTGGCCTCCTTATGGACACGGGGATCTGGCCGGTACTCGTTGGTAACCAGCATAAGAACGGAGCGGCCCATGTTCCCCCGCTCAAACGTTCGTTGCGACGGTCCTGCCCTCACGCAGGGATTCCAGGCTCTTTTCCAGCATCACCACGGTCTTCACCCCTATAACCCCGGAGTTCCTTGTCTCCGCGAAGGGATCGCCTATGGATTGCAGGAAGTGTACCAGCTCCGTTCGGATGGTATTGTTGCGCTCTATGCCCAGCTTGTATGTGTACCCGCTCTCATATATGGTGACGTCCTGAGCCACGGCGTCGATGAGGGCAGAGCGGTTCTCCCCGATTATCTCGATCTGCCTGACCTTGCGCGGGGCGAGCCAATTGAGGGTGGCATGCGCGATCA
Source organism: Methanomassiliicoccus sp. (assembly GCA_018262895.1). Lineage (GTDB taxonomy): Archaea > Thermoplasmatota > Thermoplasmata > Methanomassiliicoccales > Methanomassiliicoccaceae > UBA6. Next base: position 88,124 of record JADFDJ010000010.1, read on the forward strand.
CCCCTGAAGGCATCTCGCAGGAAATGTACGCCGCCTCCTCCAGCTCCTTACGACGATAGGGCTTTCCGGTGCAGGTGATCTTCTCCGGCCAGTCATCGAAGATGAAATTGACCATGTCAAAGAAGTGAGGCGCCAGGTCGACTATGACGTCCCGGTCCGCGAAAGGCTGCTCCAGGTTCATCCATACGAAGTTCATGAGGTATGGCTTCCCGAAGAACTTCTGGGAGATCAGCCTCCGCATCTCCAAGAGGGCGTTGTTGAAGCGGTAGATGTGCCCTACGGACAAGGTAAGGTTCGATTCGCTGGCAAGGTCCACCAGCGCTTGTCCTTCCTGGGAGGATAGGGTGAGGGGCTTCTCCACGAGGACGTGCTTTCCAGCCTCCAGGGCGTCCCTGCAGGCCTGATAATGAAGACCGTTGGGAAGGCAGATGTTGACCGCCACGACATCCTCGTCCTTCAGGACCTCCCTGTAATCATGGTAGAGGCCCTGGACCCCGTAACGGTCACGGCAGAACTCCAGGTTCGTGTCCATCTGGTCGGAGACCGCCTTCACGCGCACCCCCGGTATGTTGGTGTACTCGTCGACGATCTTCTTTCCCCAATAGCCGACCCCAAGAACGGCCACGTCGAAGCGCCTCATTCCTTTCCTCCATAGTGCTCGATGATGCTGTCGCAGACCCGGTCCACGTCCTCATCTGTCATGGCTGGGAAGATGGGCAGGGAGAGAAGCCTTCCGGATTGCCTTTCGCTCTCCGGGTACGACCCTTGGCTGAACCCGAAGGCATCGCGGTAAACGGGCTGCAGGTGTATGGGTACGGGGTAGTGGACACCGGTCTCTATGCCATTCGCGAGGAGATGCTTGGCAAGCTCGTCCCGGTCATCGGTCTGCACCACGAACAGATGGAACACAGGGGTTATGTCACGGCCTCCCATGGGTGGCAGCCGGACCTCCTCCACGTCCTTGAGCCTCTCCGAGTAACGGCGGGCAATGCCCCTCCTCCTCTCGTTCCAATCGTTTAGGTGCCTCAGCTGCACGCGGCCGACGGCGGCGTTGGCGGTGTTGAGGCGGGAGGTGAAGCCGAACACGTCGTGTATGTACCGGGAAGTCCGTCCGCAGTCACGCAGCTTCCGGATGTCGTCGGCCAACCTCTTGTCGTTGGTAGTGACCATCCCCCCGTCGCCGCCCACGGTCATGTTCTTGGTGGGGTAGAAGGAGAAGCAGCCCACGTCCCCGATGGCCCCCACCTTCCTCCCCCTGTAGGTCGCGCCGTGGGCCTGGCAGGCGTCCTCGATGATCTTGACCTTTTCCCCCGCGGCCTCACGGATCTCGTCCATCTGTGATGGGTAACCGAAAAGGTGGACCGGCATGACCGCCGCGGTGTCCTTGCCCACCCTTATCTCCCTGGGGTCCAGGTTATAGTCCTGAGGTGAGGAGTCGGCGAACACCGGGGTCGCGCCGGCATGCACGATGGCATTGGCGGTGGCGATGAAGGAGAGGGGGGTGGTGACGACCTCCTTGCCTCTAACATTGAGGGCCAGCAGGGATAATATCAGTGCGTCGGTCCCGGACGATACGGAGATGGCATAATCTGTTCCAATAAAGCGCGCGAACTCGTCCTCGAACTTGAAAACGCTCTCGCCAAGCACCATGCGCTCGTTGCGCAGGGCGTCGGACATGGCCTCTATCATCTCTTCGGTCACGGCAGGCCGTGATGTTGGGATCTTGTTCATGAGCTCACTTCCTCTCGATCTGATGTGCAGGATTTCCTACCACCAAGGCCCCCGGGGGAACGTCGCGGGTCACGACCGCACCAGCGCCCACCAGGGCGTTCTCTCCGATGGTCACCCCGCAGACTATCACGGCCCCGGCGCCTATGGAGGCGCCCTTCTTGACGGTGGTAGGCACAATGTCCCAGTCCCCGACCGCCTTGGGGTAGAGGTCGTTGGTGAAGGTCACGCGAGGTCCGATGAAGACCTCGTCCTCGATGGTTACTCCAGTTGGAATGAAGGCAAAAGCCTCTATCTTGCAGCGGTCCCCGATGGCGACGTTGCGCTGTATCTCGACATAAGCTGCTATCTTGCAATCGCGGCCTATCCTGCAACCGTAAAGGTTGACGTAGTCGCGTACCACTGTTCCCTCCCCGATCTCACAATCGACGATCGAGTGATACTTGGCCAAGAGCTTCATCTGGAAATCGTAGTATCTCCTTGGCCATAAATATTTCCTACTGGGTAATCGGAGATAACGCCAGCTGGTCTTCGAATTCTTGACAACCTTGTGAGCCCTGACCCTATGACGTCCTGGGAAAAGGAAGAGGATCGAACACTGTCTGCGGTAAGTGAAGGATGCATCCTCTGGTTGTGCGATCGATATCTCTACTTTTTATCTGTTTGGGGTCCCTCGGCAGCAAGTGGCTGGCTTCATGACAAAAAGGAAGAACGGAGACGCGAATAGGTTGAGTGAGGAAGGTACCTAAGCCTGCTTGGCAAAGTCGATGCGTGAGTTTAGGGCTTCCATCCACCACATAAATGGTGTATCCCCTGGGATGAAGATGGGAAAGGGTTTGTTCAGACCCGAATGTCGTGGCTGTTCTTGTCCCCTCTCCCGATTCCCTTGTATACGAAACCTAGGTCAATGTATCTGTCTGGTGCCACCACGTTGCGGCCATCGATGATGACAGGGTTTTTCTGACCGGTCAGCTCTTTGATCCTTGCTGGATCAAGATCGAAATAATTAGAATGGGCAGTCATGACTGCGATGCAATCCGCCCCTCTTACGACTTCATCTATATCCCTGTACAGTTCTACATCCGGGTAACTTAGCACGTGCGGATCGTGAACGGTGACTTTGGCCCCCGCATCCAGCAACAGATCCCGATATGCCTCTGAGGGAGGATTTCGCGCATCGTCCGAATCATTGATGAAAGCCCAGCCCAGCATAGCAACATTCGATCCCTTTAGGCTCTTGCCGATGCGGTCCAGCGCGCTCACCGTCAGGTTAAACATATGTCTTGGCATAAAGTCGTTAACCTTTCTGGCAAGAACGTATATCGAATCCGCTCCTTCAGGATAGTCTAGATTGCTACCACGGACCTTCACGCCTCGTTCTAGGTGGTATGTGTCCTTTGTCAAGCAGTGGCCACCTACGCCAGCTCCTGGCCATAGAATAGCACGTGTGATTCCTTCGCCCTTCAAGCTGTCGATGCCTGCTCTCACATCATACACATTCACGCCCATTGCTTCGCAATATAGGGCCAGCTGATTTACGGCTGCGATCTGGAGGTCCCTGAATGTGTTCTCAGCGGTTTTTGTAACCTCCGCTGCGGTGGCCGTCATCTTAATGATCTTTCCTTTCGTCAGAACGGGAGCATAAAGCTCGACAGCTCGCTGAGTGCTTGCATCATCGATGCCTCCAACAATCCTATCGTGTTCCTGGATATTCTTTAAGAGACGCCCTACCATGACCCTCTCGGGTGCATGTGCCAATGCAAAGTCCTCCCCTGCGACGAGCCCTGATTCCTCTTCAAGGATCTGTCGAGCCATTCCGTCAGTGGTACCGGGGGTGATGGTTGATTCCAGAACTACCAACATACCTGGTCGTAAATATTTTCCTGCATTACGAATGCCCTCGTTCAGAGCCCCGAAATCGGGCTCGAGATCCTTTGGGTTCGCAAAGGGCGTCTGGATGGCCAAGGCCACTGCATCCATCTCTGAGATCTTCGAAAAGTCAGATGTGCACTTGAATTTCTCGGCCTTCACAACTTTAGATAACAGCTCCTCAAGTCCTGGCTCATTGCCCTTCAAGGGACATTCTCCCTTGTTCAGCATGTCAATCTTATATCCAGAGGAACTGGATGCTCGTTGAAACCCTAATACAAGATCAAATTTTTGGACATCGGCGAAAAGGGCTGCGGCAGGAATTCCCACATATCCCATACCTATCACGCCTATCTTCCTGATGGGGCCCCTCTTCATCAACAACGACTGCAGTTTATCCGTCATAACAAACCAACTCATGCAAATTTATCTGACTTTATAGGCAAGCGGTAATGCGCCTTCCAACGACCCTTCATAACATATTCGCACAGGGATATAATTTTGTCCCTTGATTCATTCCACTGTCCTTGGACAGTTTAAAACACACTGTCTTTTATAATTTTTGGTATTACCATAATTAGGCAGAAACCAAGATGGAATGTTGATACCCTAGGTCTCCACCTATGACCTTGAAGAAACCATAAGGAATGCGGGGCCGAGGGTGGGCATAAAAGGAAACTTAGCTCTCTTTCTCACCGCTAAAAGATGTGGTCCGCCATCGTTGGCTCGTACCGGATTCTTGTAGGGCCTGACCTGATCTTGAATATGCTGCTCCGTCGAGACATAGAATGTCTTTATCCCTTTCGATCGACATTACGACTGGCAATCTAACCAACCTGCGTCGATGAGACCGACATGGGTTGTCTCAATTTCTCTCGGGATAAGAGACTAAAATTGGATAGGTGAGTGGTCTCAGGTTGCGCTCCCATTTGACAAAAGATTAAGAAACAGTTATCGCACTCTCCGGAACATGCTGAGGATGGGCGTAATCGGCGTCGGCTCAATGGGACAGAACCATGCAAGGATCTACTCTGAGATGGGGTGCTTGGAGGGCGTGTACGATGCCTTCGCCGAGTCCGCCCAGAGGATATCCAAGAAACTGGACACCCCTGCCTACCCGGATGTCACCTCTCTGCTGGAGAAGGTCGATGCGCTGAGCATCTGTACGCCCACCACGACCCACTTCGAGACGGCAAGGCAGGCCATTGAGATGGGCAGGTCCGTGCTGGTGGAGAAGCCCTTCACCGGCGATGTGGACAGAGCTAGGGAGCTCTGCGAGATGGCCGAGGACAGGGGAGTGACCTTGGCCTCAGGGTTCGTGGAGCGGTTCAATCCCGTTGTCGAGGCGACCAAGAACTCGCTGGCGTCGGGGAGGTTCGGGAGCGTGGTGTCCATCGCCTCCAGGAGGGTCTCCTCATTCCCATCCCGGATAAGGGACGTGGGGGTGGTCATGGACCTTGCCATCCACGATATTGATGTCATCCGTCACCTCTCCGCCAAGAAAGTGGAGTCGGTATATGCCCTCGGTGGGAAACTGGCCAACGACCGCTTCGAGGACCATGCGGTAATCCTTCTGGAGCTGGAAGGCGGGGCCACGGGGATGGTGGAGGTTAACTGGCTCACCCCTATGAAGGTCCGCAACGTCACCCTCACCTGCTCCAACGGCCTGGCCCAGATGGACTACATCGACCAGAGCCTGAGATTCTCGACGGCCAACATGATGGGTGTGGACCTCGCCAACATGTCCCAGATACCAATGGAGCTGGACACACACCATGTGCTGGTGCGCAAGGAGGAGCCGTTGAAGAGAGAGCTGGCATCCTTCATGCATGCGGTGGAGACCTCGACCCGCCCGGACTCCGACGGCTGGAACGCCCTGACCAACATCTCCGTGGCATCCGGTGCCCTGGCCTCCATGAACCAGGGTTGCCGCGTGGACCTCTGACGTGTCCTGCCAGGAACGCCACCTATCGTTATCATGCCACGGTCCTACGTCCTAGTCCTTTTTATGCCTGGGCTACATACATCCGGTCCATCATGTTGGTCAGTGTGGTCCTGAACATTATGAACGAGGAGAGGTACATCGCCGATCTGCTCGACAGCCTAGTGATCCAGGAGCAGCCCATCGAGATAATCGTGGTCGACGCTGATTCCAAGGACCGTACACGTGACGTGGTGAACAAATTCGTAAAAAAGTATCCGTTCATCAAGCTGTACGTGCACCCTGGGACCAGGGGGGAGAGCACCAACTTCGGCATATCCCAGGCTACAGGAGATGTGATCGCCTTCACCGGCGGGGACGATCTCGCCAACCCTAACTGGATCAAGGAGCTGCGCAGAAGCTTCTCCGAGGGCGCGGATATCGTCGCTGGCCGCTCCATCATGATAGGGCTGAAGGCCTGGGAGGACCTTGATCGGGTCGAGCTGTACCACAGAGGCTATGATGTCTCCTATCCCTCAGCGAACATGGCCTTCCGCCGGGAGGTCCTGAAGAAGGTGGGAGGGTTCGACACGTGGTTCATCACCGCTGAGGACATCGACCTAAACTATAGGTCCATCGATGCTGGTTATTCAATAACCTGGAACCCTGAGGCCATCGTCTACCGCAGGACCAAATCCACGGTATATGGTTTCTTCCACCAGGCGTTCTGGAACGGGGCGGGAAGGAAGCAGCTCACGCTTAAGCACGGGAGCCTGTGGGACCGCTACGATCCGCTCCGCATGTTCAAGCAGAAGATGACCTTCTGGGCCCTGGTGCGGCTGGCGGTTGCGCTGATGGGCTACGTTGGTTTCAAGGTCTTCTCGGACAAGGGCCCATATGGCAAGAAGCGGGCTGGACCAACTACGTTATGAAGGCGAAAACCTGACCCTGGCCATTATAAATGAGCACCGCCTTATGACAACTGGGTCTACCTTGAGATTGAGCGTTATTATCCCCACCCTAAATGAGGAAGAGTGCATCGGCCAGGTGATCGATGATGTGAACGCCAGCCTCCGGGACAAGGGCTTTGATTATGAGATCATGATAGTGGACGGCAGGTCCACCGACCGCACCAGGGACATATCCAGGGAAAAGGGGGCCGTAGTGGTCGAGGAGCCGCGGAAGGGATATGGCAGGGCCTACAAGACAGGCTTTGAGAATGCCCGGGGGGAGGTCATCGCCACCCTTGATGGGGACTGCACCTACCCTACGGAGAGCATCGTTCCTCTAATGGAGATGCTGGACAAGGATGATCTGGAGTTCATTACCACTGACCGCTTCGGGCACATGGAGGAAGGGGCGATGAGCAACATGCACAAGATAGGGAACCTGGCTCTATCCTTCACCACCCGGCTCCTTTTCGGCCGCATCATCAGGGACTCCCAGAGCGGGATGTGGGTGTTCCGACGGGAGGCGCTGAAGAAGATAAACGTGGAGGCGGACGGGATGCCGTTCTCTGAGGAGATCAAGATCGAGGCTTTCCGAAAGCTTCGATCACGGGAGGTCATGATAGTCTACCGCCGCAGGGTGGGAGAGGTCAAGCTGTCGTCCTGGAAGGATGGCTGGAACAACTTCAAGTTCCTTTGGACAAAAAGGTTCTTCGGTCCTCGAGACAGGTCCTTGCGATCCTGAACGTCTCCCTTAGGCTGTCCTTGACCTTGGCGTTGTAGATGCTGGCCGCAGGGTGGTAAGCGGGGATGAGCAACTTCTTGCTGCCCCTGATGGTTATTTCCTGGGGCCGGTTCACCTCATCCTTCAACCTCACATCCCGCCTCAGGAGGTCACGTGCCGCCGAGCGGCCTAAGGTTATGATCACCACGCGGTCCGCCAGCTCCTCCTCGAGGAAAGGGAAGCAGACGTCCATCTCCTCCTGGGTAGGGGCGCGATTGCCAGGCGGGCGGCACTTTACGGTGTTGGTTATGTACACCGTGGACCGGGACAGGCCTTCCTCCTCCAGGAGGCGGTCCAGCAGCTTCCCTGACCTTCCCACGAACGGCCTTCCCTGCTCATCCTCCTTGGCCCCCGGTGCCTCTCCGACCAGCGCCAGGGGGGAGCGGGGGTCCCCGTCTGGCATCACCAGTCGGGCGCGTCCCTCGCACAGCCGGCACCGCTGGCAGTCGTCCTCCGGCCTCATCGCCTCAGGATTTCTTCTGCAGTGACCAGCGAGCTGAGCCTCACGTCGATATCGCGGAGCTTGACCTCACCGCCCTCCTGCCTGTTCACCACGCACAGCACGTCCTCCACAACGCCTCCCGCGGCCCGGACAATGCCGATGGCCTCGACGACCGAGCCGGCGGAGGTGATCACGTCCTCCACCATCAGCACTCGCTCCCCCGCCTCCAGGGAGCCCTCGATCATCTTCTGGGTCCCATGGTCCTTCTTGTCCCTGCGCACCATGATGTACGGGACCTTGGTCCTTAGCGAGAGAGCCACGGCCAAGGGTATGGAGCCCAGCACCACTCCTGCGATCTTGTCGTACCTCAGGCCCCTCAGCTGGACCTCCCTGGCCATCTCGTCGGCGATCGTCTCCAGCACATCTGGGTCTGTGCTAGCTCTCTTGATATCGATATAGTACTGGCTTTTCTTGCCTGACGCCAGCGTGAACTCGCCGTACATCAAGGCCTTGCATCGGACCAGTACCTCCTTTACTCTTGCGTGCAATTTCACCACGGCTCCTTCTTCTTACCGAGCTTGAAACCAATTATGTTGACGCTGCGGTGGAGGAGGGGGACGAACACCAGCAGGGCCACTAGAGCTATCACGGCCTCACCGTTGAGATAGTGGGCCGAGAGCCATCCGGGAAAGGTTAGAGCGGTCAGCCCCAGTGCCCCCATGACGAAATCGTATTGGTCCAGTCCCGGGGCTTTCTGCCCCCTCTTCATACCCAGGCGGCGCTTGATGAAGGCTCCTGCCATGTCCCCCAGGAGGGAACCTAGGGAGAGGGAGAACACCACCCCGATGGGCATCAGCCCCAAGCCCCACCTCCAGCTTTCCGAAGCATCGAGGGCCATGGTCAAGATGGCCAGGAGGAGCCCCAGCGACGTACCCGCCGAGACCCCTCCGACCAGGCCTCTCCACGTCTTACCATCGCCCAGGATGCGCTTTCCCCTCCAGCTACGTCCAAAGTCCACAGGGGTCCCTCCACCGAAAAGCACCGCTGCGGAGTTCGGGAGCAGTGCGGGCAGGAACAGGAATATGCCGCTGATGGCGGACACTAGGAGGTCCATAAGTCAGGAATGACCATCCCGTAGATTAGCATTGCCCACTGCGAGAGGGATTCGACCATACTAGCAGCCTTTCATGAGGGGGGTAACGTAAAAAAATGGTATATGGGGAGAGACATTACTTAGAGGTTTGAAAAAGAAAGGCCGGAGCCGGTGAGGGCAACCAAGGCCAGTTGTGTTTTTTATCCAATCCTTTGCTCACCAGGTTCTGATCAATGGGCTATGGGATCGTCCTTGCTACCCCGGTCTTTTGGTTGAGCAACGGGGAAGATCGGGACCACGGTCCGTCCCAGGGACTCGTTGAGCACCTGCGCCATGGCCAGATAGAATGCCAAGGCACCGGTGAGCAGGCCAAGGTGTCCAGCGATGCTCTTGATGTCAGCCGAGACCAAGGCTTCCGACGCTGCCAGCAGGAAGAACACAATGGTCAGGGTGAGGAACACCATCTGCATGATCCTGTTCGTGTTCAGGGTACCGACGGTCAAGAAAGCGGAGAATACGCCCCAGAGTAGGAAGAACCATGCCATGGCCTCCGTCGTCTCAGCTCCCGCCAGGCCCAGAATGGGGAACAGCAGGATGGCGACAACGGCCAACCAGAAGGCGCCGAAAGATATGAAAGCAGTAGTGCCGAAGGTATTGCCCTTCTTCCATTCCATCATCCCGGCCATCATCTGTGCTGAGCCTCCGAACACCAAACCCAGGGCCAGTATCGCGGCTCCCAGGGAGATATATCCAGCATTGTGCAGGCTTAGCATCAGTGTGGTCATCCCAAAGCCCAACAGGCCCAGGGGTGCCGGATTCGCAGTGCGGTCCCGTACTGTGATCTCGTTCTCCTTTGCGCTCATGAAATTCATTGATTGCCAGGCGCTGTGATTAATAAAATTACCGCTACATAATGAAGAAAATAATAATATCGATCCGCTTTCAAATGTTCTTCCTTCGAACAAAGAAGTTCAGAACATCGTTGACCACGGTGGAGGACGTGTTGACCTCTAGGCGGTCGGAGAACTGGTTCGCCCGCCGGTCAAGGATGACGGCCACCCCCACATCGGTCTCCGTGCGTATGAGCCGACCTATCGCCTGAAGCAGCTTCCTGGTCACGGGAGCCTTCACCGTGTACTCCCAACCCCGTCCGAACCTTACCTCGTAGTAATGCAGCAGTGCCCGTTGCTTGGCTGTTGGCTTAGGGTAGGGAATGCCTGCCACGATGGCGACCTCCAGCTCCTTGTCTGGGAAATCGATCCCCTCGCTAACCCTTCCCCCCATAACCGCCAGGAGCACCGCGCTCTCGGGGGAGCCCTTGAAGCGCCCCACCTCCTCCATCAGATCGCTCTGGCCCATACCGCGCCTCTCCGTGTACACGGTCCTATGTATGCGGGACAGAAGGCCATCGTCCAGGAAGCGGTCCATGAGGGCATAAGATGGGAAGAAGACTACCGTGTTCCTGTCCAGTACGTTGCACAGAGAGACGGTATGGTCCTCCATCCGCCGGATTATCTCCTCGTCCTTCACAATATCCTCGTACCTCGTTGTGACGTCCTCGAGATAGAACACCTTGCGGTTCTCGGGCGGGAACGGTGATGGGAGGGTCATCAGGGGCGTCCCCTTCGGTAGGCCGGTGGAGTCTCGGTACTCATTCAATGGGCGCAGAGTGCCCGACATGTGCACCGAGGCGTGGCATTCCGTTAAGACCCTGCAAGCCAGCCCCGGGTCCATGCAGTACGCCTCGAACGTAGGGTTTTCACCACCAACCACCAATTTCACATAGCACTCCTCATCCAGCTCCAGCCAGAACTGGAGGAAGCTACCCAGGGAGTGAAGGTAGGATCGTGGGAGCCGTCCGCCCTTGCGCTTTTCCTCCCTTATCACCTCCCCATACGCCATCAACGATCTGGCCATGTTGAGAAGCCCCTTGGTGGTGGTGGTGAAGGTGCTCATCAACCCCTCTTCGACGAAAGGAGGGGGGATCAGGCCATCATCCTCTATGAGGAACTCCTCCAAGGCCTCCCGCAGCCTCCTGCGGCATGCCTCCACCATATCCAGGGAGCTTACCCCTTCGGCGATCTCGGGGTCCCCCTGCTCATCCGCCTCCTTGGCCACCAGGTCCAGGAGACGAGTGGACAGCGAGACCGAGCGTATCTCCCGGGCGTACTCGAGCAGGTTGTGGGCCTCGTCCACGATGACCACAGCATCGGAGATGGGGATGTTCATCCAGTCGAGGAGATTGTGCCTTATGAAGGGCATGAAGAAGAAAGCATAGGGAGCAGTCACCACGTTGGCCTTGGGCAGGAGGTCCTTGATAAGCTCGTGAGGGCATAGGCCTGATCCATCGCAATAGGTGATGAACTCCTCCACCGTGGGGAGCTCCTCCCTGAAGTAGTGCTCGACGTCGGCGAAGTCCGTGGACAGGACGGCCTCGTAGAACCTGCACCCGCCAGTCCTTCCCGCCCGTGACCTTGCCTTCCGCTCCGCGCACAGTTTGGACAGCTCCTCGGGGGTCCCGCCCCGAAGATCAGGGTCCCTTTGGATCAGTGGGCACGTGCTCTGCCGACCCTGGAGGCCTACGCCCAGGACCGGACGCGACCTGCTGATCTTCCTCAGCTCCAGCATGACCTGCCGTTGCTGGGAGTTGGTCCGGGTGAGGTAGATGACCTTCTTATCCTGTTCCAGCGCGGCCTGCAGGGTTCCCGATAGGGCACATATGGTCTTGCCCGTTCCCGTACCCGACTCCACCACAAGATGCCCCCGAGAACGGACACAGGTGGATATGGCATTGACCAATTCCATCTGGTGAGGCCTTGGGGTATAAGGGAACAGGTCCATTCAGGCACTCACCCCTGAATGGAGGATATGTTATTTTCGGTAAGAGGAGCGAAAACCATTTTGGGGGAGCTCAGTCCACCCTGCTCCTCTGCCAGGCTTCCTCGCCCAGTTCGTCGTATACGGACAGCTGACCGGTCACGTCGCCTTCCAGGGAGCCGCTGTCGTCGATAAGCTCATAGATGCGTTCCTTTCGGAAAAGCCAATAGTGGATCCTCCATTCCCTTCCGTCATAGAGCGTGGTCTCCTCCCTCTCCGTGGTGAGGATTCCGGTGTCCTCGAGCATGTAGAACGCGTCCCTGTCCTCAGGCTCCAAAATGTTATCGATTATTCTCTCGCTGTAACCGAAGAAGTTGAGAATATGCTGGGCCATCTGCTTGGCTTGATCATCCGGCATGCCTTCCTTATCGATCCCGTTCCTTATGGCAAGGGTCAGCTCATCCAAGGTCAGAGTGGTATCGTGGGCCATCTTATCGCTTTTCATCATCGTTTTACCTTCCAAGGGATATCTGGCTAAACTGTTATCTTTTAGAGTACCGATGCTTTGGTAGCGGTCATATAAACAGTTTGAGAGATATTTATCGTTTCGGAGAACGATTGTTCCCTCCTCTGTTCCTGAGCTGTACCTTGCATAGGTCCTACTGTTCTTTCTGAGCGAGCGGTATATAAACACGGAGGGTCTCAATACCAAATGTGATTCCATCATGATTGCGGAGTTCAGCGTCGTGCCTATAGGTGTGGGAGAGTCCCTGAGCACATATGTGGCAGAGTGCCTCAAGATCGTCGAGAAGAGCGGCCTTAGATACCAGCTGACGCCGATGGGCACGATCCTGGAGGGGGATTTCCACAAGGTCATGGAGACCATCGGCCAGTGCCATTTGAGGGTCCGGTCAATGTCCAGGAGGGTGACGACCACGATACGCTTGGATGACCGTGAGGCACACACAGATGAGATGTCGAGGAAGGTCAGGAGCGTAAAAGAAAAAATGGGAGATTGAGAAAGGGTTTCAGATCTGGAGGTAATCCCTGTTCCCGATGTCGCTGAGCTTGATGAAGCGGACCTCCTCGAATCCCTTTATCGCAGCAAGCTCCTTCACCGTGTCCTCGGTTACGGGATTGTCCACAGATACCAGCATGAGAGCCCTTCCTCCTTTCTTATCCCGCCCCAGGCCCATCCGTGCGATGTTTATGTCTCGGCTCCCCAACGTGGTGCCGATGCGGCCGATGATACCCGGCACATCAGCGTGGACGGACATGAGGAAGTCACCCTCGAGGGGCATGTCGAGATCGTAGTTGTCGATCCCCAGGAGGCGAGGTTCGGACCCTGGGAAGGCCGTGCCACGAACCTCCCTTTTGATCCCGTTGGACTGCAGGGAGATGGATATCATGTTGACATAGCGGTCGGACTCCTCGACCTTGGACTCCACGACCTGGACCCCTTTTTCCTTGGCTATTATCTCGGCATTGATTATGTTTGGCTGTTCCCCGGAAAGGTTGGAAAGTACGCCCATGAGAGCGGAAACGGTCAGCATCTTCGAGTCCACAGAGGCCAGGTCACCGTGGACAGTGACCTGCAGCTTGGCCACGGGGGCATCGGTGAGCTGCACGGCGAACGCTCCTAGGCGCTCTGCGACGGAGATGAACGGCACCACCTTGGGGTCCATGCCCCGCACCGGCGCATTGACGGCGTTGGAGATGCGCTTGTCCACCAGGAACATCTTCACGTGCTCGGCCATCTCCGCGGACACCTTCTCCTGGGCCTCCTTGGTGGAAGCACCTAGGTGCGGAGTGACCACGATGTTGTCCAAGGTTAGCAGGTTGGATCCTGTAGGTGGTTCCTTGGAGAACACGTCTAGGGCAGCGCCGGCTATCTTCTTGTCCCGGAGGGCCTCGTAGAGGGCTTCCTCGTCGATCAGCTCCCCGCGGGCAACGTTAAGGATGATGGCGGTAGGCTTCATCTTGGCGATCAGTTCCTTGCTGATCAGATGGTGGGTGCTGGGAGTGAGGGCCGCGTGTATGGTGATGACGTCCGCCTCCTCTATCACCTGCTCCAGGGGCATGAGCCTTACACCGAGCTTGACGGCTACCTCTGGCGGGATGTAGGGGTCGAACCCTACCAGCTTCATCTGGAAGGACTTGGCGCGCTTGGCCACCTCCCCACCCACTCTGCCGATGCCCACGATGCCCAGGGTCTTCCCGTTCAGCTCGAAGCCGGTGAACTTGGAACGCTTCCATTCGCCTTTCTTCAGGGAGGCGTCCGCCCACACGATGTTTCGGGCCAGGCTCATCATCAACGCCATGGTATGCTCCGCGGCGGAAATGATGTTGGCCGCAGGAGTGTTCATGACCAGTATGCCCTTGCGGGTGGCAGCCTTGACATCCACGTTATCGACGCCAACACCGGCCCTTCCCACCACCTTGAGATTCTTGCCGGCCTCTATCACCGCTGCATCCACCTTGGTGCCGGACCGGATGATTATGGCATCATAATCGCCGATTATTTTGATAAGTTCATCGTGAGCAATTCCCGGCCTGATGTCCACTTGGACCTGACCGCCGCTCTTGAGCATCTCCAAGCCTTCCTTCGAGAGCTCGTCAGTGACCAACAGTTTTATCATTTCATCGCCTCCAGGACCTCGTCCATTTTCTTCAGTAGCTCGCGTATCTCCGCTACGGTCAGGTCCCCCATGTGGCCTATCCGGAACGTCGTTTCCTTTATGTTCCCATAGCCATTAGATATTTCGCAACCGCGCTCCTTCAAGCCCTTGTTGAGCTTGCTGAAGTCTATGTCGCCACGGTTCAGCACCGTGATGGTATGGGACATGTAACCAGGCTCCGCGAACAGACCATGGTGGGCCATGGCCCATTTGTGGACCTCTTCCGCCATCTCCTGATGACGGCGGTACCGGGCGGCCATCCCCTCTTTTAGGATCCTTTCCAACTGGAAGTCGAGAGCGTACATAAGGGACACGGGAGGAGTGGTGAGGGAGTAGTTCTTGTCGGCCATCTTCTTCATCTGCAACAGATCGAAGTAGTAGCCCCTGCCCGGCACCGTCTTGGCCTTTTCCAGCAATCTGTCGGAGCAGCAGATGATGGCCAGACCTGGCGGTAATGCCAGTGCCTTCTGGGTCCCGAAGACGAGAGCGTCAAGGTCCAGCTCCTTGATCCTGAGGTCGGAGCCGTATATTGCTGTGACCCCATCGACGAACATCAGGGGATCGTGCTTCTGGCGGACGGCCTCGACTATCTCCCTCACAGGGTTCAGCACACCTGTGGAGCTCTCATTGGCCACAAGGGTCACGGCCTCGATGTCATCGCTGATCTGGCCCTCCAGATCGGCCGGTTTGATGGCCTTCCCCCACTCCCCATTGAGCTTCTTGACATCCTTGCCGTTCTCCGTGCCGATACCTTGCCAGCGGTCGCCGAAGGAGCCGTTGGAGATGCCCAGCATCTTGCTCTTTACACCATTGCGTACGCACGCTTCCAGCAGCCCGGATGCGGATGCGGGGGACAGCATGATGTTCATGTCGGTGTCCAGGGTCTTGTGGAGCTTTTCCACTACGCTCGCCTGGAGCTGCTCGTATTCCTTGCTCCGATGGGTTATCATCGGCCTGGTCATGGATTCGAGGACCTCCTTTCGGACCTCGACCGGACCTACGGTGAACAGTGTATGATTCAAAGACATCCCCCGGAATAACTTCCAGGACCGCTCAGGCCAGGAGAGGGGGGGACATCTGAGACCGTCCTCCACATCCACATCCCGATCCGCTCACGGTCGACTCCATGCCTAGCACGTGGCCTATCCGGGATGGGTAAGAAAAATCCATTCTGGGTAGCTTGTTAGGGCCTGGCATGTTGATTTCCGGTATCATGGAGATATGAATATAAACCTTACGATGACCGTGGACTAGGTCCGACCTGAGAACCTGAGATCCCTATGGCCATCATCTATTTTCACATTCCCATTTGGGATGGGTACTGACCCCCTAAAGCCTTCCACCCAGGGTCTTCAGGACATCCAAGTCTCTCTCGCGAGCTTGCTTCAGAGACTCGATGGGGACCGTCTCCACGTCGAAGATTTCAGAGCATGGGAGCTGGGAGATGGTGTCGTCGAGGGTCTGTTCGTCCTCAACGCTCATGACGAACGCGGCCGAGCGCTGGCCGCCAAAGAAGCCTCCGCTGAGCATGCCCTCCTCTTCCATGGAGATGAGCATATCGATGCTGGGCAAGATCTTCTTCTCAAGTATCTCCTTGTTCTCCTCATCGGTCTTGCCCACGCCTCTCTCGCTCAGGGTCATCAATATCAGGTACTCCATAATGTCGCCGAATCATAATGGATCAAGCTATATGATATTCCTTCCTAAGCTCTGAAGGGGGCGGTCGTCTCATCCAGAGCGGCGCCATCTCTGGATACTGTTAGAAATCATGGTTGCTCAGAGAGAACATAGAAAGGTCCTTCTCGGACACGGTGCTGGATGACGAAATCGAGAGCAGAAGGGCCGGTAGGGGGATGGAGCCAATCCGAAGATTGAAGTGCGAGCATGTCACCAGGCCCCGTTCCCGGTTGGTCCTTAAGGAAAGGCTCATCCATCTTAATACTTATGTGCTCAGATTCGTGCATCGGGATTTTCCAGACCTGCCAGTCCTCCTCGCTCTTCCTATCGATGCCCTGCGAAATCAACGTAGCTTAGCGTCCTTGATCGTTAAAAAGGGTAGGAGGGGCGATTCCCCCTTCGCCCCTCCCTTGGACTCTCGGATCAAACTTACTCTTGTGCGCCCATTCGGCCGTTGGCCCCTGTCTCCTCCCTTAACCTGTGCGTATCCACCGCCCAGCCGATCGCCAGGGCAGCTATGGATATGGGCAGGGCGATCACCAAGGAATCGACCACGGTCCACGGAGCTCCCAGGATGGCATCCTGCCCAAAGAGGAACTTGCTGATGCCCAGGGCCTGCGATTCCTTCAGGTGCACAAATGCCGTCCAAAAGAACCAAGAAACGGCTCCCAACCCCATGGACAGCTTCGCCCCCAGGGCCGACGGGTTCTTGCTGAACAGCCCGTGAACAAAGGCTGGCAGGAAGGCACAGGCACACAGGCCCATGAACATGGAAGTGGCCCGGGCGATGATGCTTCCCGGCATTATGAACGCCAACCCCACGCTGAGCACGATCATGATGAGCGTCCCGACCTTGTTGGCCCTCAAAGATGGTAGAGGCAGCTCCGACGCCTTGGTCCTCACACGCTTGATATGGGACCACAGGTCGAAACCTGCCGTAGTCCCCATGGTATGAAAGATGGCGCTCAGGGTGGACATGGCTGCCGCCAGTAACACCAGCATGAATATGATCACGAACAGGTCGGGCATGGCGGAGTTGATGAACAGCGGCATGATGTTGTCCACATTGCCGTTGGCCGCAGTGATGGCTATCACCCCGAGCTTCTCGAAGAAGTACACATTTGTCAGTGGCCCAACTGTATAGACAATGCCGGTGGTGAGCAGGATGAACAGCCCTCCGATGGGGACCGCCCGGTTAAGGGCCCTGTTGTCCTTGGCGGTCATGAAGCGGACCACCAGCTGCGGCTGCGCAAGCACTCCGATACCCACTCCCATTATGATGGTGGTCACCAGGACGTACCATATCTCCGACCCGAACGTGGGCAGCGCCGTCCAGCTGAACATGCCCTTGCTCGACAGGGCCGCAGGTATCTGCGGGGACAGGTCGCTAAGCTTCGTGAACGCGGTTGCGGGGTCCCCCAGAAGAGAGAACGTGAGGAAGAGAAGGACAACCATTCCCACGAGCATGATGATGCCCTGCATGGCATCGGTGTACATGACCGCGATGAGTCCCCCTGCGATCACATATACGGCCGTGATCAGGGCGAAGGCCAGGAGAGCGAGGTTGAAGTCCACACCCAGGGTGGTCTCGACGAACCTCGATCCTCCTATCAGTACAGCGGCAGCATATAGTGGCATCGATACCAGTATGACGACCGCCGCAGCGTACTGCATGAAAGATGATTTGAACCGCTTTCCCATGAGATCGGGGAACGTCACGGCCTTCAGCTTCTTACCCAGGCTCCTCGTCCTCTTGCCGAAGAACGCAAAGGCTAGAAGCACACCTACAGCGATGTTCAGCATGGCCAGCCATATCAAGCCCATGCCATACTGGGCAGCGATACCACCGAACCCTACTATCGCCGAAGTGGAGATGAAGGTGGCACCGTAGGACAGCCCGATGATCCAGGGGTGTATGTGCCGTCCAGCGAGCATGAAGTCTTCGGAGGCTCTTGTTTTCTTATAACCAAGATAACCGAGAAGAAGGGTGACGGCAATGTAAATAATCGCGAAGATCCAGAACGTGGTAGTATCTACCATTCTATCCCTCTTCTACCTCGTTCCTCTTCCACCAACCATAAAGAACGCATGCTATGGTGAAGCCGATAGCCAATCCATACCCGATCAATATCCAAGGGTCGTCGATGCCCCACATTGTTTTTCCTCCCTCAATCACCAGCGGATATGGTCCAGACTAGAGCTTCCTGTTGGTACCCTTTTCCTCCGGCTCAAATGAATTACAATACAACTATTTTAAGTGTGCCATGCTAGACAGGTGCATGCTAGCATTTATCTCACTGGCATCATGTGAACTGGGACATCTCCAGCAAGCGCGTTCCAGAGGCCAGGAGCTTCTCTATCGCTGAATCGATATCCTCTACCCGGATGATAAGGACCGCACATTTGCGGCCCGAGTAAGCGTATGAGTACTCGATGTTGATCCCCGCCTCTCCTAGGTAGGCGATGGCGTCGTACAGACCTCCCGGCCTGTCCTCCATCTCTAACGCAAGGACATCGGTGTACCTGACGATATAACCCATGCCATGAAGCTTGGCGAAGGCCTTCTCGGGCTGGTCCACCAGCATGCGTATAACGCCATAACCTGCGCCCTCGGCTATGGAGAACGCAAAGATGTTGATGCCTTCATCCTTGATGGCCTTGGCCACAGATGCTAGGCGTCCCGGGCGGTTCTCCGAGAAGATGGATAGCTGCTTGATGTGGTACATTTCGCTCATCAGAATTCCCTCTTGTCCACCACGAACCTGGACTTGCCCTCGTACCGAGGGAGGGTGCCGGGCTCCACCAGTTCCACCGTGGCGCCGACGTTGAGGCTGTTCTTGAGCCGATGGGCAATCCTCTCTCGTATCTCCATCAGCTTGACGATGTTGTCGGTGAAGGCCTCCTTCTTAATCTCTACCTTGACCAGCATGGTGTCCAGCGTTCCCTTGCGTTCGACGATTATCTGGAAATGCTCTCCCACTTCAGGTATGCTCATGAGAGTGTGCTGCACCTGAGAGGGGAACACATTTATGCCGCGGACTATGAGCATATCATCGACCCTGCCGAAGATACGCCTTATCCGTGGATGGGTGCGTCCGCAGGGGCAGGGCTCTGGATCGATGGATGTGATATCGCCGATGCGAAATCGAACGATAGGCAACGCCTCCTTTTGAAGCATGGTAAGCACCATCTCGCCCTTCTCCCCGGGAGCGACGTGTTCCCCGGTCTCAGGATCGATTATCTCAACATAGGCCATATCACCCCAGATGTGGATGCCGTCCCTCTCCGAGCACTCTGAGAACATCGGGCCTGACAGCTCCGATGTTCCATAACAATTGTAACCTTTCACCCCTAACCAGTCCTCGATCCGGTCCCGCATCTTGATGGACCAGGGCTCAGCTCCCAAGAGCCCGACCCTAAGCTTGGTATCGTTCTTGATGGATATGCCCATCCTCTCCGCCACCTCCCCCAAGTGAAGCATGTATGAGGGGGTGGCGGCCATAGCGGTAACGCCCAGATCCTGAATGAGCTCTATCTGTCGTTCGGTGTTTCCTGTAGAGGCGGGCACAACTGCCGCCCCGATACGCTCTGCCGCATAGTGGAAGCCGATTCCTCCGGTGAACAGTCCATAGGTGTTGCTTATTTGTATGACATCGTTCGGGCCCAGCCCGATAGAGGTGAGAGATCGTGCCAAGGAATTGGTCCAGTTCTCGATGTCATTCTTGGTGTAGCCAACGATGGTCGGCTTACCTGTCGTGCCCGAGGAGGCATGGTATCTCACAACCTCCTTACGTGGGACCGCGAAGGTCTTATCGGGGTAGCCATCACGGAGGTCCTTCTTGCTCATGAACGGTAATTTGGTAACATCCTTCAGGCTCCTAATATCGTCGGGATGAACGTTAGCCGCCCTCATCCTTGCGTGGTAGAATTCCGAGAAGGAGTAAAGTCTGTACACCAGAGTTTTCATAGAACGGTACTGGAGCGCCTCCAGCTCCTCTGGTGGCATGTTCTCGATGCGGGGTTCCCAAACGACCATCGGTCCTCACCATACGGGCGGTCAAATTTAAAGGATCGAGACCAGACCGCCCTGGAACAGCCCGCTCCTATTGTTCGACCGGAAGCTCATCCCGGTGCGGAGTGAGCGGTGATAACATGTAGCATTTAAATTCTTATTGAAAACCGAGCACCAACTCAGCGGAACATTCATTGCCACGATGCGACTATCGAGAGAGCATGGTTGACAAACTCGACTACCTCTACGCGATGCTTGATGATCTAGATGATGACCTTGGCGCCATGCAGGAGGACCTGGAGATAGTCCTGGAACTACTTGATGAGGGTGAGGTGGAGAAGGCCCGGATCATGCTGGCTGAAATGAATAACTTCCTCATCGACTTCCTGGAACCTGAGGAGTGCGATGATGAGGAGTGCGAGTGCCACGCTATGGAGGACGAGGAGGAAGAGGAGGAAGAAGAGAAGCCTGCACCCAAGGTCGAAAAGAAGAAGGAAAAGGCGAAGAAGCCTAAGAAGAAGTGAGGTGTAAACACCCCCGGAGGGCTTTTCGCTGCGAGATAACTGTGGTGGAAAGGATCACTCCGTTACCATGTCCTCAATGATAGAGGCGGCTCGGTCCACATCCTCCCGGGATATGCCATAGTGTGTCACCAAGCGGACCTTTCCCGGACCAAAGCTCGACACACATAAACCCCGTTTCCTGGCCTCGGCCCGGAACTCATCGTCAGATATTCCTGTCGCCGTCACGTCCACTACTACGATGTTGGTCTGAACCGAGGCGAGATCGATGCTTAATGCATCCAATTGG
Organism: Methanomassiliicoccus sp.; assembly: GCA_018262895.1. GTDB lineage: Archaea > Thermoplasmatota > Thermoplasmata > Methanomassiliicoccales > Methanomassiliicoccaceae > UBA6. Next base: position 108,902 of record JADFDJ010000010.1, read on the forward strand.
GAGAGCGTTTGCGCCAGGTGCTTGGCGTTGTCATGGTCCTCTTTCAGACGCCCGATCATGGTATCAAGAGCTACGATTCCCGGGGCGGCGATGATCCCTGCCTGGCGAAGACCTCCTCCGACCATCTTGCGCTTCTTACGACAGGATTCAATGAATTCGTAGTTGCCCACTACCAGTGAACCTACGGGACAGCTCAGTCCCTTGGATAAGCAGAACTGGATAGAATCAACATGCCGGGAATATTCCTTAACATCGACATCCAAGGCCACGGAGGCATTGAAGATGCGGGCGCCATCGATATGCACCTTCATCCCTAGATCGTGGGCAGCCCGAGCGGCATCGGCGACCTGTGATGGTGTCCAGCACGTACCTCCCGCCCGGTTATGCGTATTTTCTATTTCCAATAATCGGGCAGGTGGGAAATGGAGATCGTCTCCTCGTACGGCCTCCTGCACCTGATGGCCGGTGAATGTTCCACGGTCCCCTTTGATCAGGCGAGGCATCACCCCTGCTATGGCGGCGATGTTGCCGACCTCATAGTAGTAGAGGTGAGCTTCCGTTTCCAATATGATCTCGTCTCCATGATGGCAATGCGCCATCACCGATATCAGGTTACCCTGCGTACCACTGCTGACTAACAACGAAGATTCCGTGCCGAACAGCCGAGCGGTCTTTTCCTGCAAAGCATTGACGGTGGGGTCGGCCTTGACGACATCGTCCCCTAGGGGAGCCTCTCTTATGGCATCCATCATCTGTGGTGTAGGTAATGTTACCGTGTCGCTCCTAAGATCAATAATCTTCATCGGAAGCCCTCCAATTCCATAAGGGGCTGTTGAGGATGCAAACGAACGAACTACTCTAATATGAATTGTATTTTCGTCTGATTGTCCCAGTAAAGGATCTTGGAAGAGACAGAGCATTTTCTCTTCAGGAAGGGTGATATAGCATCCAATACATGTTGTGGAAGATTTTAATGAGGTTGGCCCTTCTAGACATTCTGGCCTGTCCCGTATGCAAAAATCATCCCCTACATCTGCAGACCATAAAGGAGGATGATGAGGGAGTGGTCGAGGGGAGGCTCAAATGCCTCCAGTGCAAGGCCGAGTATCCCATAACAGATGGGATACCGGACCTGATACCTCTCAAGGACGGATGAAGGGCCGGGGCACTGCATCGCAACAATGGAAGGGCGGCCCATCAGAGCTTTTCGAGGGCCTCTTTTATCCTGATCATGCCCTTCTTAATGTCCTCTCGGGAGCAGGCGTAGGATATTCTGAAGTGACCTTCTCCGGAGGGGCCGAACGCAGCGCCTGGCGTTACCGCTACATGCGCCTTATCCAGAAGATAGGCGGCCATGTCCTCGGAGCTCATCTTATGATCATATGCGGGGAATAGGTAGAACGCTCCTTTTGGCTCAGGGCAATGCAACGTCGGTATGTCCCTGATGAGGGACATTATGAGGTCCTTTCGGGCCCGGAACTCATCGACCATCATGCCCACGGAATCCTGAGGGCCCTTTAGGGCCTCCACGCCCGCCTTCTGCACGAACGAGGTGACGCAGGTGAGGGAGTGGGTCTGCAGGGTGTTCAATCCCTTGATGTATTCTTGGGGTGCTATCGCCCAGCCAAGCCTCCAGCCGGTCATGGCATAGGTCTTGGAGAGGCCGTTGACGGTGATGGTCCTCTCGAACATGCCGTCGAGAGAGGCGATGGAGTGGTGCTTCTCCCCGAAGATGACCTTCCAATAGACCTCATCGCTCAGCACCTGAAGGTCGTGGTCCTTGGCCAGGTCAGCTATTCCCTTGATGTCGTCGAACGTGAGCACGGAGCCGGTCGGGTTCGCCGGTGAGTTCAACAGGATCATCTTGGTCCGGGGACCGATGCACTCGGCCACCTTCTCGGGGGTCATTCGGTACTCGCATTCCGCTTCCAGGTGCACATACCGAGGTATCCCGCCTGCCAGACGGACGCATGCCTCATATGTCCCCCAAGTAGGATCCGGCAGTATGACCTCATCACCCTCATCGAGCATGGCCAGCATCGAAAGGAAGATTGCCTGCTTGGTAGGAGTGATTATAACGTTGGCCTCTGTGCAGGGTATACCGTTCTCCTTTCGCGTCCTCTCGGCCACGGCCTTGCGCAGCTCGGGGATGCCTGCCGAGGGAGTATAGTGAGTGAAGTGATCATGGATGGAGCTTATGCACGCCTCGTTTATGTTTTCGGGGGTCGGAAAATCGGGTTCTCCCATGGAGAAAGACACCACGTCCGCGCCCTCCTGCTTCAGCCTGCTAACGATATTGGCAATCTTTACGGTACCGGATTCGGGCACGTTGTTGAGGCGCCTTGATAGCATTGGAGCAGGGATATTGAGGTCATCGATTTATACTTGGCGTCACGAGCGCATGGTCGTGCTTCGGGGCCTAGCGCATTCCGTAGTAATTCCAGCGGAAGGCGAGGAGCGAACCTGGTCAGGAAATTTTCAAATATGTGTCAAGATTAACGAATGTCGGTGAACAAAAATGCCTTTCGAGTTGGATATGTCCAAGCTACGCTACGGAACCGACCTTGTTAAAAGAGGTTTTGCGAAGATGCAGCAGGGAGGTGTGGTCATGGACGTCACCAACGCTGAACAGGCCCTGATAGCGGAAGAGGCGGGTGCGGTCGCGGTCATGGCCCTGGAGCGAGTACCAGCGGATATCAGGGCTCAGGGCGGGGTTGCGAGGATGTCGGACCCCGCTATGATAGAGAAGATAATCGATTCGGTCACCATCCCCGTCATGGCCAAGTGCAGGATCGGTCATTTCGTGGAGGCCCAGGTCCTGGAGTCCCTGGGAGTCGACATGATAGATGAGTCCGAGGTGCTTACACCCGCTGATCCCTTTTACCATGTGACCAAGAAGAACTTCACCGTGCCCTTCGTGTGCGGCGCGCGTGACCTAGGTGAGGCCTTGAGGCGTATCGATGAGGGTGCTGCCATGATAAGGACCAAGGGCGAAGCGGGCACCGGTAATGTCATAGAGGCGGTCCGCCACCAGAGGGTCATCATGGGCAAGGTCAGGGAACTGAAGGGGAAGGAAGAGCCGGAGCTGCGGACCGTCGCCCGGGAGATCCAAGCGCCGTTCTATCTCGTGGAAGAGGTGGCCAAGCTGCAGCGCCTGCCGGTCATTAACTTCGCCGCCGGCGGTATCGCGACCCCTGCGGACGCGGCTTTGATGATGCAGCTGGGATCGGACGGTGTGTTCGTCGGCTCAGGCATATTCAAGTCCGACGACCCCGCAAGAAGGGCCAAGGCCATCGTGGAAGCGGTCACCCACTTCGACGATCCGGCTGTCATCGCCAGCGTCTCCAAGGAGCTGGGTGGGGCCATGAAGGGCGTGGAGATCTCCACTATACCCGAGGACCAGAGGCTGCAGGAACGTGGCTGGTGACCCGAACCTCCTCATCATAGGAGGGGCTCGGCCCTCAAATCCCTTCCTTCACTTCTTATCCGTGAGCACTTTTGGTGTTGATTGAAGTATCTCCGAAATGACCTCAGGGGCCCTCATCATCCTCGGTCCCAAGGAGATGCTCATCTCGGCCATCTTTATTACAGGGCTTTTGTAGTCCCCTTCCGGGAACGCTCCGACGATGGCGAGGACCGTTCCTGAGGATCGGGACTCGAATAAACCTTTCAGCGGCCGTTCCTCCCCCTGGGGATGCATTGCGATGACCAAGTCCGCTCCCAGTTCGTTCACCAGTTCCCTCAAGGTCTTATTTGAAAGGCTGTACCCTGGAACCGCCCCTCCTTTAAGCAGGGCACCGATGTCGTTCAGGAACTTGATGTAGTTAGGGGATATCTCCATTCCTGGCTCGATGGTGATGACCTTGTCATCACGGGTATGCACATAGACCCTGAGGATGTTCTTCCTGTTGGGTATGGAGTTCTGGCACAGGGACAGACAATTATGTACTATATCCCCACGCCCCCGCCTGGTCGATTCGGGTAGCTTTTTGATCAGGTCGTGGTGGAAGAATGCATCTAGTACAGGGATCGAATGCATGGACTGTACGGCCTCTAGTTCTTCGTCCTTCGTCTCCTCAATGACAGGAACGAGCTCGATCTCGGCGTCAGCTAGAATGATGATGAGCTTCACGATAGGACATAATCTAGCATGTTCATGTCCCTTGCGTCCTTAATTTCCTTGGCGATTCTCTGCCCTGTGCTCATGCCCGGCTGTATCATATCGGAATAGGGGGAGCCGGAGATGTATGGATTGGTGCCCGCGACTATCCGGCAGGATATCTCGAACACTTTGAACTCCAACTTGTCCGTGACGATGGTCTCCAGGCAGAACGGACCAATTAGGCCACCGAACAGCTCATAGCTCTTCTGGATGACGTTCTCCCCCATCTCCAAGACCTGTGACAACAAGCTCTCGCGTATGACGATGGGGATGTTACCAGTGACCACCAGGGAGGGGAACATGCCATGCTTCTTCAGCTCCTCGGTGGAGCCTAGCTTGTAGAGCTCGTCTATGTTGCTCTCATCCCTGCGGTCCATGGAGAGGAGCTCCAACGCGCCTTCTCCCACCCGATAACCGGACTTACGGATGGGGGAGTAGAAATAGTGAAGATAGTACCTGGTCCCGAGCACGTACTCCTGTATGGTGTATGATTCCTGGCTGAGGTCGATGCCCATCTTGAACTCCATGTAGTCCTTGGCGATGAAGAAACCGCGGCCTCCTTTTGCCCCGTTATACTTTACCAGGACCGGCTCTTTGATATCCTTGGCATCAGCTATGCGCTTTGGCATCTGGATGCCGGCAGATTCGAGCCAAGAGCGTTGGATATCGCGGTCCTCCTCCCAGCGCAGGACGGAACGGTTTCCGAAGGTAGGGACCTCCATGGCCTCGAACCTCTTGGTCCCCATGTACTCCACGAAAGAACCGTGAGGTATGATGATTACGTTGCGGTCGGTCAGCTCCGACGCCCTGTCCACGAAATCATCGTAGCTGTCGAACCTCATGAACTCGTCAGGCTTTGACAGTGGAAAGGCATCGTAGAACCTGGTCTTCTGGTTGACCGCTAACCCCAGGGTCTTGAACCCTTCCTTCTTGGCGCCGTTGAACAACTGAAGTGAAGTATGAGAACACAGCGTGGCGATGGTGATGTCCTCAGGATCATAATCTTTGACGATCTCATTGATCCTTTTCCTTGGGACCATAACAAAGCATTTCGAACCTTTCTGATAAACTTTTCCTACAACCGATT
>JADFDJ010000011.1 GCA_018262895.1 Methanomassiliicoccus sp.
ATAGCGGACGTGACACGGTTCGCGACTCCAGAGCAGCTGTGTGCGTACGCTGGCTTAACGCCGACGGTCTCGCAGTCTGCTTCCAGCGTTCACTACGGTGGCGTGAGCAAGGAGGGCTCGAAGCACTTGCGGTGGATACTGATCGAGTCGGTGCACGTGCACCGGCGCTTCGCGCCTACCACCGCGTTATCGATCTTCAGCGCTCGCATCGAGCGCAAACGAGGGAAGCAGAAAGCGACCACGGCAGCAGCGCGCAAGCTGCTGCACATCATCTACTGGATGCTGTTGCGGGGAGAAGAATATCACGGTCATGGACCTAACCTCGTGGCTAAACCTGCGGCCTAGACCGCGTGAAGAGGATTGAGGCACGTCGATGACATGGGACGAAGCGCCATAGTGCGGCACGACCGCGGATAGAGGTATGTCCACGTCATCGAGAGGATAGGTCACGGATGAAGACGAACGGAGAAAAGATGAAGAAATAAAAAGATGATAAGGGAGAGGCCGGGAGGCCTCATTTTATCATAGAGGTTTACCCGCCCAGCGGAATGTTGATGATCTGTCCGCTGCCCGTATCACGGTACTGTAGGGTAAAGCCGGTCGTAGGCACCACGGGGTTGTAGAACTTAGCGAGGAACTGGGTCTGCTGCCCATCTGCCAGGGACTGGGTCTTGAAGACCATCGCGGTGGTGTTGGCTTGGACCCACTCGGCACCGTTGTACATGTACAGGAGGGAAGCATCTACAGTATAGCGGATGTTCCAGTTGTTAGTCACGTTCACGAGCACAGCGTAGAACGATCCGTTCGTATCAGCGTCCCACTGGCCCGTTCCTGCCTTGAAAGCTAGCGAGCCGGTCACCGGTACGTTCAGCGGACCGATGGTAATGGGAGATGAGATCGCCTTTCCAGTGTCAAGGTCGAACGCCTGATAGACGAATGTGTAGTTCAGGGTGTCCTGGAACTGCACGGTGAACGTCCTGATACCGTTAGCGGAGCCATTGCTCTTGTAGCTGCCCACATCACCGTTCATGACCCAGTGCAGTGAATATATGCCACTGCGGTAGTTATTGGAGAACTCCACGGTCTTACCGGCGGAGGTCACGACCTTCAGATCGTTAAGTGCGATTTCTTCCTGCTTAAGGACGTACATCTTGAACAGCACGTTGCCCGAATAGCCATTTATGGGGGAGCTGGTGATGTTGAACTGGTAGACTGTGTTCCAGCTATAGTTATAATCGCTCTGTCCCTTACCAGGATAGTCGATGTCAAGCGATACCTTCTGGTCGCTAACCGAGTCGATCCAGAAGTCCACATCCAAGGTCTTGTTCGTGGAGGTAACAGCATCAGACGACGTGTCCGTATTGTTACCATTGGTGTTACTGTTGTTATTACTGGGGAACAAGCTGTTCATATTCAGAGCCACAGCTGCCCCAGCAACAACCACTATAGCAATCACGGCAATCGCGATGATCATGTTCTTCTTCATGTTCTCACAGGTCCTAGTAATCGGTTTGACCTTTATTTAGAACAGGACATATAAATATTTAGGCCCCATCCACTTACGAATCGTAATATCCAGAAAGATATTTTATCTTACGCATATCAGTATTTCTCGGCAATAGTCCGGGGAGCACGCTAGATGCCACCCCTCACAGGCCGTTAGGCAGGGAACGTTGGAATCTCCGCTAGTAATTAAGGAGACACTAAGTTATACTCGATGACCATAGGCTGATCCGTGCCCCTTCCTTCATTCGACAGCGTGATGGCCTTCGTTGGCTATGCTCTGCTGGCCGTGGTCTCCTTCATCCTCATACTGGGATTGCTTATGTTGCTGGTCGCCCTCGTATCCATGCGACGGGGACGTTTCTACCTGCCCTGGCTCCTTCGCCCCGGGCTCATCATGCTGGAGGGCATGGCGAAGACCATATGGAAGATCGGCAAGGTCGATGACAGGGAGATCAGCGCCTTCTCCATACGCATGCGCAATCAGCTCAACCGAGACCGTTTCAGCAAGGTGCCCATGAAGGACAGGGCAGTGTTCCTGCCACAATGCCTTAGGTCAGCGGACTGCCCTTCCCACCTCACCACCGAGGGTCTGGTATGCAAGCGATGCATGCGGTGCGACATCGGCAGGTCCATCGACGAGCTGGAGGCTCAGGGCTGCAGGGTGTTCATCGTGCCCGGCTCAACCTTCCTTACGCGGATGGTCAAGAAGTACCGTCCCCAGGCAATCATAGGCGTCGGCTGCCTGATGGAGGTCAAGGAGGGGCTGGACATGCTGGAGCGGAAGAACCTCCTGGGGATAGGGGTCGTGACCACCAAGGACGGCTGTGTGGAGACCACTCTCGATTGGAGCGCTCTCATGGAGGCAGTTACCATTAAGCCCTCGACCGATCACTAGAGCAGGACATATTTTCCTCTGATGAGTGTCAGGGCGAATCGTTGAAGTATTTTGGCTCCAATCAAAGGTCATGCGGGTGGAGGAGAAGACTTTCAGGGACACCCTCGTCGGCGATGTTTACGAGCTAATTGTCAAGACTCCGATGACGGTTGCGAGGGATGCTAAGATATCAAAGGTAATCGATGGTATGTTGGCGAATACCGTTTCCCGGAAGGTCTATGTCATCGATGAGGGAGGCAAGCTCTTGGGCATGGTCAACACCGATACCATCCTCCGCCTTATAGGGTACCGCACCGGTGTCAGGGAAACAGGGGCTCTCTCTTTCTACCGTTTCCTCAGGGACATGCTCAAGGAGGACATCACCGACCTAGTGACCCCAACGCGCTCAGTTACCAGGGACGCTAGGGTCGTGGACGCGCTGGAGATAATGATCAAGGACCATGTCAACGACCTCCCCGTTGTCGATGCCGAAGGACGCCTCATCGGGGAGCTGGTAAGCCTTGAGCTCTTCTTAAAGGGCAGGGAGCTGTTCAAAGAAGAGGCTAACAAGAACGAGTCCCCGGGATCACCATGAGCTGGTTGGACACACCGATACTCGGCACGCTCACCGCCGAGAAGCTGATAATCTTCCTGCTGGTCGTGTTCATTGGTGCGCTGATAGGAAGGATCGCGCATAACCTGATCCGTCGGACGCTCGACGAGAGAGCAGGGCGTAGGATGTCCAAGGTCATCGCCCGTCTGGTCATGTACTTCATATTGATCGTGGCCATCAGCATTGCTTTCAGCCAGGTCCTTCAGCAAGAGCTGACCGGGCTCATCATATCACTTGGCTTCGTCGGAGTGGCCCTCGCGTTCGCCTCCCAGCAGATAATAGGTAACATGCTCTCGGGGATAATCATCTCCTTGATCCGCCCCATCCAACTGGAGGACTGGGTGGAGGTGGGGCAGGTCCCAACGACCGGCGTTTGCCGGGTTAAGGACATAAAGCTGATGAACACCGTTCTCAGGGATGTTGAAGGGCGCATCATCGTGATCCCCAACTCCCTCATCCTTAATGGAAAAGTGGTCAACTACACTCAGGCCGGTTACGTGGCTACGCAGATAAACCTATGGGTGGACCCTAAGAGCGACATGGACTCGATCAGAAGGATCATTTTTGAAGAGGCCGACCGTGATGATCGCATCCTCCCGGGAATCATGGAACAGGAGCAAAGAAGCATCATGCTCAAGCTGTTCCGTAGTCCCAGCATCAGGAACCTTCTGGACCCCAATGAGAACCTAAGCATGCTCAATCCTCAGGTCAACATCCTGGATCTGCACGGCAATAAGATGCGTCTCAACATCCGAATCTGGATCAGGGAGATCAATAAGCGCGATGAGATCGTGTCCGACTATATCTCCGCGGTTAGGAACCGGCTCGAGGCCGCAGGCGTAGTGATCGTTAACCCTTGAAAGGCCGTGTAGCCATTACAGTCTCCTCTGGGCCAGGGCGTCCAGCAGGGCCCTGGTCTGCTCCACCGGCCAGGGAGCCAGGGGCTTTAAGGACTGGGGGTCGACCTCGTAGAGATTGTCGAACTGGTGACGCTTGGTGCCGATGCGGGCGGGAACCTGTACCTCCAGTCCCTTTATGTGCAGCATGGACGTGGCCCTGTACCCCTTCATCTGCCCCCATTCCAGGGACTCCCTCGGCTTGTAGCTCTTGCTGAGCACCCCTTTTTCCTGGAGGAAGATTAGGCGTTGATCAGTGGCCAGCAGTAGCCCCCCTATTGAATTGGATGTGGAATCCTCATCAGACGAGTACCCCTGATCCAGGCCTGCTCTCCACACCTGGAACACGCGCTCCCCCGGCCTCAGGCCCGCCGCTGGAAGGACCAAAGGGGAGAGGGCCCCGATAGGTTGGAAAGCAGGGGCGGGGGACGGAGACACCGTGGGCATCAGCGCCGGGACCGTACCGTCCTGAACGAATTGGTCCTTCGAAGCTCCGCAGTTTGGACAGAAGTTAACATTACTGGGTACCCAGGTCTTGCATCTCTGGCAGATCATGGCGATCGGTTCACCAAATCCCGGCCCCATCTTATCTTTACCGCACTGAAACCGTTATTTCAATAACATGAGGAGGCTACCGGCGGGCTACTTGGTCTATAAGATATCAAGGGGAACATGCTCCCTCTTGGGCCGTTCTCCTCTCATAACATATTGAGATATGCGAGCCATTAAGTCGGATGACCGGTTTTTATCACAGGATGGGCGACGGAGACGCACTGCATATATTGGATATCGACCATGTCTTCTCCATCCTCACTTACCTGGAGTCCCGAAGAGGGGAGAAGGTGCTCGCCTGCGAGCTCAGGGCAATAATGCCCAACTACGGGCGAATGATGACGATAGTGAGGCAACTGGAGGAGAAAGAGCTCATCAGCATCAATGTGGAGACCAGGCCACGCAAGAGCTACCTGCTGTCCCTTACCCCCCGCGGCAGGACCGTGGCCAAGAAGCTGGCGGCATTGGACGAGCTGATCCTCTCCCCTGCGGACAATGATGATGGCAGCGGCAAGTAGAGAGCTTTAAAATGTGGTAGAGGGCCCGGCAGACCCATCGGAAAAGCGAAGAAGGGTGGGCCGGGCCCCACCGCTTACCGCTTCCGTCTCAACAGCCACACCGCGCCGCCGACGAACGCGATGACCACGGCCGCCAAGGCGCCCAGGAGGACCGGGTCCTCGGCCACTGTGCCCAAAATGTCAGTGGAAGCGCTTCCCACCGTGAAGTTGACGGTGCCCTCTATGCTGCGGCCAGATATGTCCGCGGCCCTGACGGTCACATTATGCGCTCCCTGCTCCAGTCCGGTGAGCGTAACAGAGGTCGTGTTCAGTGGAAGGTCAAGGAAGTCCTGGCCGTCCAGGGAGTACTTCAGGCTGCTGATGGCAATGGGATCTGCCACGGCGAAGTTTATTGTGACATGATTGCCGGTGTAAGCCTTGCTCTGGTCCTGGAACACTATCGTCGGCGAGCCGTTGGCGATCGTGACGGTCGCGCTCTTCGTGACCTCCCTATTGCCGGCGTTGTCCGTCGAGTAGTACTCGACGGTGTGCGAGCCGGTAGCCGACAGCCCTACGAGGCCAGTGTACGTCTTCCACGACCCGCTGTCGATGCGGTACATGGTCGAGTTGACCCCGGAAACAGGATCTGTGAAGGTGAGGTCGAAGGCGGCCGCCCCACTGTACGAGGTTCCCACCTTATCGCCGAAGAAGGATATGGTGGTTATAGGCGCTGCGGTATCCACCAACGTAGAGGTATCGGCAGCATTGCGCCGGGTCTCCAGCCCACCCTCATAATCCTTGCCCTGAGTGAAGAACTCGTACTTCCCGTCGGAGGGAGCTGTGAACGAGATGGTATTGGACACGAAGGCCCCGGACGGCTTCAGGTCGTTGGTGTACTTCGTCCACTCCCCGGTCCCGTTGACACGGTAGTAGAGGTATACCCACTCCATGGTCATACCCAGGGGATCATTGTCCTCCACCTGGACCGTGAACGTGCGGTTTGTCTGGTACGCGGCCAGGTCTCCGGCGGACGTCACCAGGGGCACCGACTCCACAGGATCGCTGCCGACACAGCTGATGTTGTCCAGATACACGCCCTCCTTCATGCCCCCGTCCTTGACAGTTATGCCGTAGGCGGTGAAGGCATTGCTGGCGTCCCCTCCGGTGGGGGCGACGGTGCCGGACACGAACTCGAAGCCGATCCAGGTGGCGGTGTTGGGTATGCTCACCGTCACCTTGGTCCACGTCCTGGCAGTGGCCTGGGCATAGCTATCGGTCCAGGCGACCTGCTTGGTCATGGTGCTGTTGGAACCCGTATAGTAGATAACATTGAGGAAATCGTATCCCACCGATTCACCGGTTCCCGGCTGTACGGCATCCGAGCGCCCGGTGTCGGAGTAGAACCAGAAGGTCAGGGTGACGGTGCTGTAGTAGGCGAGGCCCATTGAGGACACGTACTTACGCATGATGGCGTCCATGTTGGTGTCATATCGCAGCACAAGGTCCGCAGGGTTGGTCGTGCTCCCCAAGATATTTCCGTTCAACGGCTGGCTCCCGTCCCCGTTGGTATAGTGCGTGTTGTAACCGCTCTTGGCACAGTACGCAGCGTGCCCACCGGCGTAGTACTCATGCGTGGTACGGCACCAGGTATCAATGCTGGCGGCAGAGTTCAGATCGAACTTGTCCCACTGAACGTTCCACTCCTCGAAGGAGGGCTCCTCCACGTACTCGGTGAAGAACGTGGTGGTCTCGGGGATGTCCGATGCCGCCGTAGGGGTCGGCACCATTGTGAGAATGACCGAAGCGCACAATAGCGCGGCTAGCACTGCTCTGATCCTGCCTGTGTTCACACTGCTCGATTTCTAATCAGAACTATAAATACTTTATAGAGGAATTACATATAATTATTAAAATACTAGATAGTCTATTCACCTGTTCTTAAAAAACCTGAATACCTGCTCATGTCCTTCGACCAGGCGAGCTCTTCTCTCATTCGATGGACAACCATTCCTTCGAGGACCATATGAGCTGGCATCGATCAGCTCGAGCCGTTTGCCTTGCTCCGGATAAGGTCGAGCCAAGAGGAACCTCGGTGACCCAACATCTACCTTTCTCGAAGGATCTGCTCGACGAACGAACCGACCTTGGCCTGCCAGTCATCCTCAAGAGGTCCCTTCAGGTCCTTCACGAAAACCCTAATGTCCGCCACCTTCACCAGGCCCTTGGAGCTCAGTATCTCGGTCAGCACAGGAATGCTAGTGTACCATCTCTCCTGCTCCTCGGGTGATGGCAGCTCGCCCGTCTTCTTGTTCGGCTGCGGTGCACCATGCGTCGCGAACAGGGCGTACCTCGTGCCCTCAGGTAGATCCACCTTCTTGATGAACCGGCGCATGCTGCCCAACGGTTTCCCGATCCGGGCAGGGGTACCGAATATGTACAGGTCCGCAGGGGGCAGTTCTCTGGGCCTTGCCTCCCCGTGATCATGAACCGACGCCTGATGCCCCTTAGATGTCATCAACCTCTGGATCTCTTCAGCCACCATCTTCCCGTTGCCGTACTTGGACGCGTGAATTATCTCCACCCTCACGTACCTCACCGCCTGATAGTGCGATATGAGAGTGATGAAATAAGCATTTTACTACGTGAGAAAAACTGGCTCAGGAGGTTCGCGCTCTCGTAACGATTCGCTCCATACTCGATGGCCCTCGCCGAACGGCCGCCAAGGCCTTTCGAGGTCACGTTGGACCAGTTGGCCGTACCTGCTCTTATTGCGGGTCGGTCGAAATAACGGTACCCATGGCCATCAGTATTCTCGCTCCTAGTTCTGCCGGGGAGAGTAAATTGTACTTCCTCACTTTTCATGTACATCATGCCATGTGAGATCATCTCCCCCTGGATCAAGGAGATGGACGACCGTCCGATAGGTGAACCCCTAGCCACAGAGGAGAGGACGGACATCATCATCGTTGGCGGGGGGATCGCAGGGACCTCCACCGCCTATTATTTGCTGCAGGAGAGTGACCTCCATGTTACCCTGATGGAGAGGGCCAAGGTCGGTTATGGCGCATCGGGCCGGAACGGGGGTCAAGGCATCGCGTCGGTGGAGCGAAGCTTCAGGGACCTGCTGCTGTCTCGTCCGGGCGCAGATATCGCCTCCATGCTCAATGAGATCAGCTCCGGACACCAGATGGTGGAAGAGATATGTACGAATATCGGGTATCACGACGGCCTGTTCAAGGCCGCCATATGGACCGGCCTCTCCTCCGTCCTCGAGGTCCAAAAGCAGCTGGAGGAGATGCAGCTCCGATTGATGTACGGCGCTCCCGTGCATCCCTTGATGGTCGATGAGGACACGGTCCCAAAGGTGGATATCGACCCAGTGCTGGCCGACATGGTCTCGACGACGACCTCCTCCAGGCTCCAGGAGGCCCTATGTACCAGAGAAAGGTACATCGCCGCTTACTCCGCACCGGCGTCCCTTGCCAACAGCGGGCGGCTCAGCCGGGCCATCGCCAGGCACCTCCTGGACAGGTGCCCCGGAAGGTTCGTCCTCCACGAGGAGAGCCCTGTCTCCGGCATCTCCTTCGGGGACGAGGTGAAGGTGCGATCGATGGGTAAGGAAGTATCCGCTGATGCGGCCGTGCTGTGCACCAACGGATACCCTCTCCCGGAGCTTGAATCCTCCAGCGTGCCCAAGATCTCCAATTCCCTGCGTAGGTACGTGGCGTCAATGGTCGCCCACACTTCTGAGGAGAGGACCGCTCCAGGAGCCTACACATATTTCCATGAGGAGGGGGACCCTGAGGAGGAACCGTACTTCTACCTCACCCGACGCCCCTTCCTTCTGAACGGTGATGACCTGGTGACCGTCGGCGGGCCCCAGCAGACAATATCGAAGGAGCTGGACCACGGTGCGGAGTATCCTCCGGGCATTTACGCTCGGATAGACGGCTTCCTTGCCCGCTCCTATACCCGTGCCTTTCGAGAGGAGGACAGGATGTGCTGGAACGGCCCCATGGGCTATACTCAGGACGGGATCAGGCTGGTCGGCAGGGACCCGCAGGTACCAGGACTATGGTACAACACCGCGTGCAACGGGATAGGCTTCCTTCCCTCGATAGTGGGCGGATGGAAGGTCGCAGCTGAGCTTGTGGGAGCACGATCAAGATAGCTGTGGTACAGGGCGGTGGGCATAGGCGGCTCCTTGGACGGTCGAGCCCCTAGTCCCACACCGGTTCCGAGCTCCGGGCCACATACAACGAACCGACATCCAGGACGGAGCTGCCCGTCATTGTGGTCGAGTTCGTGCCCACGAAGACCGGCTGGCTCCAGGCTTTGAGTCCGTCAGCGGAGACCTCCGCTCGGACGTAGCCCTCGCTTCCCTTAACGGTGTAGTTGGCATATCCTCCGTTCACGGTCTCCAGGAGCTTTCCGTCCCGGCCGTAGAAGCTGATACAATCGGCATCAGGACTGACAACGGTGAAGGTGGTACCGTTAAACCTCAGATCATCGACCGAGGGGCCCTGGGTGGAATAGAACGAGCCGCGCTTTATGGCATTGATGACGTTGGCGGTCGTCAGCATTCCGCTCAGCCTCACCTCTATCCAGCCCTTGTCGTAGGTCGCTGCTGAATGGGCATCATCGCCTGCCGTCCCCCAGACCATCCTGCCCGTGCTCAGGATATCGTCCCAGAGGGATATCGCATCACCGCTCAGGAAACCATCGCTGTAGCCGTTGTAGATCTCCATCGCAGTGTAGTTGCGGAGCTCCTTCAGGTCCTTCAGGCTGTAGGAGAACATGAAAGTCGTGGGATGGTTTAGCACCACTATTCCGCCCTGGGAAGTGATGCTGTCTATCCTCCTCTGCTGCGGCAGGTCCTCAGAGGGTGCTGAGGATATGTTTATCCCGTTCATGTGTGGTTTATATTCTAGCCCCGATTCGGTGGAGCCCTTCCCGTACTCCTGCCCCAGCACAAGTACGCCGCTTCCCTTGATCTTCGTCACCGTGTGATGATCGCTGATGGCGATGAACTTGTAACCAAAACTTGCATACCGGGCGACGACGTCGGACGGACCGAGCTCGCCGTCCGAGCGGGTGGAGTGGCTGTGCAGCTGTCCCTTGTACCAGGTCCCTCCGCTCGCGTATGGATTGTATTCCGGGAACTTGACGTTGGCGCTCGACGAGGGGAACAGCGTGCCGCTCAAGGCTGACCACACGGGTACGATGGCGACCGCCATCACCACGACGATAACGACGACAAGAACGAGCGAGCGTGCCTTCATCTGCCTCTGCTCCTAGGCATGTCGTCGTTAATAATATTGTCCCGCGGCAGGGACGCGGGCACCGGGCGGTCCCCCGCGGATAAAAAAAAGGCCCTAGGTGTCTGTACGATTCTTCGCGGCTGCGAGATGACCGATCAGTACCCGGCAAGGATGCCATCGATGAGACGGACCTCGGCCTTTCGGAGGTGCTCTGTCACCGTGGACGTAGATAGCCCCAGGGCCCTGGCGACATCCTCCGCCCCCGCCTCCCGGGGGTAACGGTAGTACCCCATCTTCTTGGCCGTGACCAGGATCGACCTTTGCCGTTCGGTAAGGAGGGATAGATGGTCGCCTTCGGTGAACGACGTGTTATGTATGCTGATCTTGGCGCTCACTCCGAACTCCTTCAAGAGGTCTATAGCCTTCCTGATCTGCTCATCCTCGCCTATGAAGCTATAGACCACTTTTTCGCGGGAAATTTTCATAGGCGAGGTCCAAGTCAGGTCAAGGTCGGCGTTCTTCCGGACATCATCGAATCCTTCCGGCGTCCTGACCTTCATAAGGCATGTCACTTCGTTGCCCTTCTGCTCCATGACCTCCACGATCTTGATGTCGAACAGGTCCGTGGACGAGATATCATCCACCGTGGACCCTGGGGCCAGCTTGATCTTCAGGACCACGATCTTCAACCCTTTTTGGAGGTCCAACCGGAGCAGCTCGATCATCTCCATCTCCTCTATGTGCTCCATCAGAGGCCTCATGATCTCACTGAGCCTATGGTCGGGAACGATCTCTATCGTGATCTTGCGCATACTAAGTCATCAGATGTTATTGTATAAGTACTACCGTGAATGAACGGCGCTATGTCCTTTCGTTCCAAAGTCCTCATAGTCATCAGGGATCGACATGAGCTTCCTAAGCGTGAACGCACTTTCTAAGACCTATCGCAGCGGGGATGAGGAGACCAAGGTCCTGTCGGACCTGGCCTTATCGGTGGAGCGGGGCGAGATGGTGATGATCATGGGCCCTTCGGGCTCGGGGAAGACCACATTGCTCAACGCTATCGGCGGTATCGAACGGCCGGATGCGGGGTCGATCATCGTGGACGGTCGGGACATCACGTCTTTGGACCGCAAGGGGCTGAACGATTACCGCCGCACCGATGTAGGCTTCGTCTTCCAGTTCTACAACCTCATCCCCACCCTCACTGCATTGGAGAACGTGATGCTGGCCATCGAAGGAAGGGGGTTCAAGAGGTCGGAGGCGAGGGAGCGGTCCATCAGGGAGCTGGAGGCCGTGGGGATAGAGGAGAAGCTCAACAGCTTCCCCCAGCAGCTGTCCGCAGGACAGCAGCAGAGGGTGGCCATCGCCCGCGCCCTGGTCAAGAAGCCCAAGCTGGTCTTGGCCGATGAGCCGACCGGGAACCTTGACGAGCTAAGCGAGGGGGTCGTGCTCGACGTCCTGACGAGAGCGTGCAAGGTGCAGGGGACGTCGTTCGTGGTGGTCTCCCATAACCTCCGTCTACGGGAACGCATGGACCGATGCTATGAATTGAGGCGTGGCAACCTGGCCGAGGCATGAGGAGGTCCCATGTCCCTCACATTGAAGATGATGCTGCGGAGGCTGCGGGGAAGGAAGCTCAGCCTGGTACTGTCCTCGTTCATCATCGCCTGGGCGCTGGCCATGATGGCAGCAGGGCTGTTCAGCTCAGAGGTCATCGAGACCAGCGCCTCCTCCTACCTGGATGACAGCCGCATGCCCGACCTTCTGGTGTCACTTTACGAGAGGCTTACCCCCGAGGAGGTGGAAAGCTCGCTCGCATCCCTGCCCGTACAGACCTATGACCTGAGGCTGAAGGAGACGGGCCAGGTCCTGGTGAACGGAAGCTGGTCCCAGGCTACGATCATCGGCATCTCCGATCCCGCAAGGACGGACATCAGCCGCCTTACCATCCTTGAAGGGAGGTTGTTCTCCAACCCCTCCGAAGGTGTGGTGATCGCAGGTGGAAAGGTCACCGGAGGAACGGTCCAGCTGCTCGTGAACGGCACCTCCCTGAGCGCGGAAATAACTGGCGTGGTGCGCTCCCCTGAATACCTTATGAACGAGCTCCAGGCCGGAGCGATCATCTCTGGGTCCGGAGGGGAGACCATAGTCATGGTCCCCCTGTCCACCTTGATGTCCGCATCCGGCCATGGCGTCAACGACATAGCCATTATGCTGGACAACGGCTCCAGGGAAAGTATCGCCTCATCCCTCACATCCCTACCCGTTTCCTCGATGACCTTCAGTGAGGACCACCCCACGACGGTGCTCATCGAGATGGGGGCGAGCAAGATGGCGGTCATGCTGCCATCGATAAGCCTGGTGTTCGTGCTCATCGGTGGCGTCTCCATTTTCATCACCATGTACCGCATGGTGGTGAGCGATTCCAGGAACATGGGGGTCCTGATGTCCCTGGGGATGGAGAGGTGGCGCATCGCAGCATCATACCTCGGCATGGGCGCGGTCACACTGCTGGCGGGGGGAGCGCTGGGCATCCTGCTGGGCTACGGGTTCACGGTGGCGATGGCATCCATGGCCCTGCAGATGATGGGCGGGATACCCGTAGTGCTGCCCTTCAGTCCCACCCCCTTCCTCATCAGCATGCTCATGACCGCCCTCGTGGTGCTGGCCGCCAGCCTGCTCCCGGTGGCGTTGGTGCTGCGGCAGGACATACGGACCGCCCTGAGCTACGTTCCGAGATCGCACATCTGGGCTTGGAAGGGTCCGGGCATCTCGCTGTCGACATCCCTTGGGATCCGGAATCTCTTCCGCGACCCCAAGCGTGCGGTGGCGGTCATGATGGCGGTCGGCCTCACCGTGGGCGCTGCCGGGTCGTGGCTGGTCCTGCTCGATTCCTCTACATCGTACATCGACGGGCAGTCCTCCTCCTACCTCTGGGACGTGTCCATATCGTTCACTTCGCTCAGGGACCAGAGCGAGGCGGTGGAACGCTTCAGCAACGAGCAGGTGGAGAAGGCCATGCCTTACACGAAGCTGAGCGGTCTGGCCTCCTCGGATGGAAGGTCCACAGGCGTGGTGATGACCGCCTCTCCGGAGATGGCCAGCATAAGGTCCTTCGAGGTCCGCCAAGGCTCCCTGGACTTCAGCGGAGCGGTCATAGCCAAGAAGCTGGCCGATGAACTGAAGGTCGGCCCCGGCAGCACGATTAGCCTGGCCTTCGGCGGCAGGAGCATCGATCTCATGATCACAGGAGTTGTCGATGACCTGCAGACCAATGCCGTTTACACCAGCAACCGTCAGGCCTCATCCATCATCGGGGAGGATGTCTGCCAGGGCATGTTCGTGTCCCTGAGGTCCAGCGATCAGGCGTCCAGCTATGTCTCTGCCGTGTCTAGCGATCCCTGGGTTGCAGGGGTCCAGCCGCAACAGGATGCCGCGGGCTCGGTACGGGACCTCCTGGCCAGCGCCATCTCCCTCTTCTACGGCTTCTTCGCTCTCAACCTTCTGATAGCGCTCGCGGTAGCGACCTCGGCCGTGGTGGTCTCGACATCCGAAAGGGACCTGGAGTTCACAGCGATATCCTCCCTTGGCCTGCCGCGCTCCTTCACGGTAAGGTCTTTGCTGGTGGAGGCCGCCCTCCTAGGCTTAGTATCGTCCCTGCTGGCGGTACCGTTCGCCTACCTCCTGGCCCAGGTGTTCGCGGGCCTGATGGAGCAAGCGGTGTTCTACATCCCTGTCGCCATGACCATCGCTGCGGCCTTAAGCGTGATATTGGTAGGCTGTGCGTTCACCACGCCCTCGGCCATCTGGCCCATTCGTTGGACAAAAAAAGTTGACATGGCCAGGACGCTCAGGGAGAGGCTCCAGTAGGCCCTTACGTGCTGGACTTAGGGCTAGTTCCGCACCCCCAGGAGGCCCTTTCAGCAGATCCAGCTCTTACCCCATTTCCACCAACATCATCCCACTCGGAGCGGTCCTTGCCGTGGACAGCATGTCGTTCAACTGTATGACAGCAGAACTGCCATGTACAATATGTACAGGGCCACCAATCCCACGCCCTCCCATCTTCCGATCCCCTCTTGCCTGTACACGATCCCCGCCAACAATGCGCCGAAGAGGAACAAAGGAAGAATGCCCAGCATTATTTGGCCATCGGTCAATGTGAGAGGTTTTATCACCGCGCCGATGCCCAGGACGAACACGGAATTGAACACCAATGTTCCCAGGGTGTTGCCGACCGCAATATCCGCCCTCTTCCTGTAGGCAGCAAGTATGCTTGTGGCGAACTCTGGGGTCGTGGTGCCAAAGGTCACGATGGTTATGCCTATCAAGAACTCGCTCATTCCTAATATGGTAGCCACTTCCGTTGCTGACCTGACAGCCGCATCAGTGGCAATTATCAGAATGGCCGCACCTACTAAAATGAAGGACATGCTCTTCAAGGGGGGTTCCGTTTCCGGTCTCGCGGCCTCGAACTCCTCTACAACCGCTCGGGACGGCCGTGAACTGTACAGCGACCTTACCAGCAGCACCAGGTAGAGGACGAAGATTGCTATCATGACAGTCCCTTCGATAGCGCCAATAGCACCATCATAGGCGAACAGCAGTAGGACAAGCAGTGCAGCCAGCATGAAGAGGGCCTCTCTCCTTATCTGCTCGAACCTGACGATGATGGGAGTTAGGATGGCACAAGCCCCAATAATATAGGTGGCATTGGAAATATTGGCTCCAATGACGTTGCCTACCGAAAGCGAGCCCACTCCTTCCAACCCTGACATCACTCCAAGGACGAACTCAGGCAGGGAGGTGCCCAAAGCGACGATTGTTAAGCCGATGACAAGCGGAGGCACGCCCAGGTAGGCCGCCATTTCCGAAGCACCCTCGATCAGCCATTGAGCACCGAAATAGATGGCGATGATCGCGATGACAAAAATGAGTGCAGTAACAATCATCGAGCGTAACTATCGCCAGCATAAAAAAAGACATCGTCATGAAAAGGCGAAGTTGTTCAGGTTTTTTAATAATAAGTGGGCCCGGTCGGATTTGAACCGACGACCATCGGGTATCTCAGGTCCCATAGGGACTCCTATGAGCCTGACGCTCCACCGGACTAAGCTACGGGCCCTATGAACGAGGTTAATTGGACCTTCAGATATATACTTTATTGAACCAGGGATGTGCCCTCCAGCTGTGGCCGCATCATCATCACCGCTAAATAGTGGCCGTTCCCAGTAAGGAAGGGCAGGGTCATCATGACAGAAGAGAAAGCTACCTTCGGGGCCGGTTGTTTTTGGGGCGTTCAGGCGGCGTTCGATAGTGTTGAAGGCGTCATATCCACAACCGTGGGTTATACCGGCGGGACGATGGACAATCCGACCTATCGTGACGTGTGCGGTCATCAGACAGGCCACGCCGAGGCGGTGGAGGTGACGTTCAATCCCTCCATCGTTTCTTTCGAGAAGCTGCTGGAGGTGTTCTGGAACATGCACGATCCCACCACCCTGAACCGCCAGGGCCCGGACGTCGGGGACCAATACCGGTCGGCCATATTCTACCACACCCCGGAGCAGCGGGAGAAGGCCGAGCGTTCCAAGTCCGAGCAGCAGGCCAGTGGCCGCTTCAGGAACCCCATAGTCACCGAGATCGTACCTGCAGGCAGGTTCTGGAGGGCCGAGGAGTACCATCAGAAGTACCTGGTCAAGCACGGTCGTGCATCATGCCACTTAAGGTGGTAGGCAGTTTGCTTAACTGGTGAAAGGTTATCTGCCATCCTTGGATTATGTTCATACAACGGGTAGAAGAGGGACGTGAGATGACATGATCGGCGGAGAGGAGCTGGATGCATTGTGCGAACTGGCCAGGTCCAGGGGAGCATGTGGCGCCAGGACCATGGACGCTCGCGGAGTGGTCCTGGACCCCCGCGTGCGGCTGAAGTGCATGGTCCCATTGTGCGACCACTATGGAAGGAACCTCATGTGCCCTCCCAACGTTATGCCTGCAAATGAGTTCAGCGAGGTGCTGGGAAGGTACTCGCGGGCGATACTGGTGCAGTATCCCATACCTCCGCACCAGTTCACGGTTGATGATGAGGCCAGGGGGATGGAGCAGGCATACGCGGACAAGGAATATTCACAGCTTTTGCTGCATGCTGAAAGGGCGTTCATCGAGCTGATGGGGCTGCTGGAGAAGGAGGCCATGAGGTCAGGTTACCGATTCGCCACCGCTCTGTCCGGAGGAGCATGCCGCCTGTGCGATGAGTGCGTGGGTCAAGGCTCGGGGAAGAGCTGCCGCCACCCCTTCCGTTCGCGGCCGGCCATGGAGGCCATGGGGATCGATGTGTTCGAGACCGCCAAGAATGCCGGGCTGCCCTTCGAGATCCCGCCGAAGGACCGCCCGGTCCTGAACGGTCTTCTGCTGGTGGATTGATCCGCGGCATGGATCATAGAGATGAACCATCCATCGGTGAGAAGTGGCAGCTGAGCTACGATGGGAGAATAGCGATCGAGGTATGATGAAACTGCACAGGAGCGCAAGGGGGATAAAAGGAAGGCGCCGTCGAACGGGCTCGAACCGTTGACCTTGTGATGACCGTTCCCCTGTTCAGGGATTAACAGTCACACGCTCTACCAGCTGAGCTACGACGGCGTGTAGGCAAGGGAAGTACCAACTGATATTAATGAATTTCGCTCCTAGACCAACTGCGTCTTCAGCTCCTGGACGGTCTCCTCCATCTTGGCCAGCAGTTCCTTCAGGTGCTCCATGAACGGTCTAAGCTTCTCAGTGGTGACCGCACCCTCGGGGGAGGGTTTGATCAACCCCTCCTGCTCCAGGATCCTCAGCGAGTACCGGACCTTGTGCTGAGGGAAATCAAGGAGCTCCGACAAGCGGATGATGCCTATGGGCTCGTTCTCCATGATCGCCTTCAGCATCTGGACATGCCGTTGAAGAAGATCTATCTCGCTCTCGATCTTGCTCGTCAGAACGCTGCCGCCCTTCATTTTCCCCTTCCCTCCGTGTGTGCCATGATAACACTGGAACATATAATAGGGTTTTCCGGAGGGGAGGGCCCGTGCTGCGCTGATCGTTTCTACGCGGAATCAGAACCACTTTTCAGTGCCATTGAAATAATACCTCCCAGCTCCACGTTCGGTGAGTGAAATGGCGGACGCTGAGATCGTCAAATGCAAGGCCTGCGGGAGGAAGATGTCCAAGCAGCGCTCCACGGCTCCGGGAGCGCCCAAGCCCGGTTACGAATGCGCCCAGTGCCATGAGTGGGTGTGCGGTGACTGCACCGATTGGAACGCTTCGGACAACAGCAAGAAGATATGTTCCCGGTGCTCAGGAAGGACCGCCCCCCGCAAGTGTGGCTGCGATTGATCACGAGATCTTCTCACTGATAAGGGCACATCCCGATGTGCGGCCACAATAGGCCTCCGGGGGATATGGTTCGGTCACCGTCCTACGCGACGAGCATACACAAGCCCTAGCTCCGCCCATGCCTGGTAACTTTCTCGCCCCATTATCATCGGCCCTCAGGTCGGCCTCGAGGTCTATCGCCGACCACCATCCATTAGGGTCAAGATCGATGCGGATGGGCCGATGGGGCATGCAATAATATGAGAGTCGTGAGCGGACCTACCGTTCCCGATGGTCCCATCGTTCAGAACATCCGGACCCGCCTGTCCTCGCATCCCAGTACTTTCTACCTCATCTCCCGGAGGCTCCCCCTCCCCCGGAACGGCCCCCGCCGAACCCTCCCCTGCCCCCGCTCAAGATGGCGATCAGGAAGAGCAGGGGCCGGAGGGCCCATCCCTTTGTGACCACCGCTAGCAGGATGTAGCCCACACCCACTAGGGCCCAATCGCCCCAGGTCAGGGGTATCCAGGATATCGGATAGGTCCTGTCCGGCGTGCGGTCCCCGGAGTACTCGGTCTCCAGTATCATGCCCATGGCGTAGGTGAGTTCGAATAGGCCGTCGCCGTAGCACCCCGCGGTCATGTTGGGGACGAGGTACTCCTCGGCCAGCCCGTTTACCCGCACATCGGTCAGTATGCCCTCGAGCCCGTAGCCGACCTCTATCCTCCAGGACCCGTCATCGGTCGCCACAACAACGAGGACTCCGTTGTCCCTCCCCTCTTTGCCTATGCCGTTGTACTGGAAGGTGCGCAGGGCGTAGTAGTTGATGTCGTGGGGCTGGGTGGTGTTCACGACCACCACCGCCATCTCGCATGAGGAGTTCTCGTTGACGATATCGCAGAGCGCATCGATGTAGTACGTGTCGCTCTCCGTGAGCGCCCCTGCAAGGTCGGTGGTATAGTACTCCAGCTCCGGTATCCCCTCTTCCCTTTCTTTTCCAGAAGGATGCAGTATGAGGTAGGCGGCCGCTATGGTGCCACATATGACGATCGCCAGGACCGCTAGTCCCACCACCACCCGGACGGAGGATCGCAAACCTACTCACTGTCCCTGCTGGAAGTAGGAGGCCTCCTCGAAACCGAAGGTACCGGCGATCATGTTGTTGGGGAAGCTGAGCATGGCGGTGTTGTACTCGTTTACTGCGTCATTGTAGAATATTCTTGCTGCGGCGATGCGGTTCTGAGTCCCTTCCAGTTCCACAATGATGTCCCGGATGGTGTCGGTCGACTGGATGGCAGGGTACGATTCCACCACGGACATGAATGCACCCATCTGGACCATGAACTCGGTGCTGAAGTTGACCTGCTCGTTCACTGAGCGGTCGGCCATGGTGTTAAGCCACTGGGTACGGAGGGAGGTGATGTTCTCCAGCAGGCCTTGCTCGAAGTACATGGACACGTTCTCCTGCTGCATGAGCTGCGGGATGAGGTCCACCTGACGTTGTATCTCGACCTCGATGTTGCTCCACTTGTTGTTCACGTTCTGATCCTTCGAAACCAGGGAGTTGTAGGAGAGCACTATGGTGAGTAATAAGACGACGATCACCGCTAGGGCGACTATCCCGACTATGAGGCCCTTTTTTTCTACCATGAGCCGAACCAGACCCTGCCGGTTAATGAACCTTAAGATGTAGAAACGAAGAATTGGTAAAAATGGAAGGGGTTTAAAGGCCTATTACTGATTGAACCAGGCCTTGGTGGATGCCATCATCAGGTACACCAGGATGAGGATCGGGATCGCTATGGAAAGGATCCCGCTGACACCCGAGGTGATCAACGAGAACGCGCCGCTGATGATCTGCAGGACGGAGAATATCACGCCGAGCCACCATGCCCACTTCTTTCCCTTGAGGAAGCCCCAGGCGAGGATGAAGGCAACTATGGCAAAGATCAGTAGCACGACACCCAGTATCAGGAACAGCATAGGTCCGGAATCGATGAGGAACTGCGGTATCTGCTGCCCCATCTCATTCAGCTGTTCCATGAAATCAGCCGTGTTCAAGAGAGCGGAAAGTGCGAACATGCCCAGGGCCCCGAAGAGGAGAAGTATCCCTCCCAACACCTCGAGGATGGCGAGAATGGTCACGCCTATGGGCCTTTGCCTCTGCTGCGGCATAGGGTAATAACCTCCCGGCTGCTGTTGGTACGGCTGCTGCGGGTACGGTTGCGGTTGATTCTGCCGATCATATTGCGGTGGTTGATATGGTTGAGGTTGTCCCGGTTGTTGATCTGACGCCATAAGGGATGAATGAGCGGTTCTAATAATAATTAATTTCTAAAAAAAATGGATGCGGAAGGTGTTTCTACCGCCCGAAGAAGGCCTTGACCTCTGGCCTCATCAGGTAGTATACGATGATGGCGTTGATGAGCAGGCTTACGATCCCGGTCAATCCACCGCCTATCAGGCCCAGGATACCGAAGATCACGCCCAGTATGCCGAAGATGAGGGCGAGGAACCATGCCCACTTCTTCCCGGTCCACAGGCCCCACGCAATGATGAGCTGGAATAGGCCGATGATTATCGTGAACCCGCCAACGATGATGCCTAGAGATGCGAAGATCCCCGTGGACGTGACCCCGATCGCTGCGACCCCTCCCAATAGGGTCATGATCCCGCCCAGAGCGTTCAATATCGCCAGAATAGTCACTCCGAGCGGTCTGGTCTTTCCCGGAGGTGTTCCAAATGCCTGATTGGCAACGGTCATCCAGATCGAATTATAATTTTTATTGATAATACTATCTGGCTGAATTCAGATTCCAGTGATAACCGGGCCATAGTGATTATATAACCAACTAGAAATGGAACTTGCATGCCCGCCATCCTCGTGCAGGACCTGAAAAAGAAGTATGCGGCCGTCAACGCTTTGGACGGTGTGAATTTCACCGTCCACAAAGGGACGTTCTTCGGATGCTTCGGTCCCAACGGGGCCGGCAAGTCCACCCTTCTAAAGGTCCTCACGGGGCAGATACCGCAGACCAGTGGCAGCGCCCAGGTCCTGGGCATGGAGGTCAGGGACCACGGGGTCAGGGTGCGCGACATGGTGGGCATAGTTCCGGAGGTGGAATCGCCGCCCAGCTACCTCACCGCCTACGAGTTCCTGTACTTCGTGGCCCAGGTCCGGAAGATAGACGATGTCGACAAACGCATCGACAGGTGGCTGAAGTTCTTCGATCTGGAAGAGACCAAAGGTACGCTGTGCAAGGACCTCTCCAAGGGTATGCGCCAGAAGGTCATGCTCTCGGCCGCGTTCATCCATGAGCCCGAGCTCCTGTTCCTCGACGAGCCTTTCGTTAACCTTGACCCCATTTATCAGCACAAGCTCAGGGAGTACCTGCTGGAGCTGAGGGAGCAGGGTCGCACCATATTCCTGTGCTCCCACATCCTGGAGATAGCCCAGAAGCTGTGCCAGGAGATGGTGATACTCAACCGAGGAAAGGTCGTGGCCAGCGGCCGCGTGGAGGACCTGACGGTGAACGAGGACCTGGAATCGCTGTTCCTGCGCATGGTGAGCGAGGATGCATCTACTTAAGCTGATGCTGCGGGAGGAGTACCGCCTTCACGTTTCCTACTCCTCGGCCCGCATGTTCGTGGCCATACCCGTGTTCGTCTATGCCATAGCGGTGGTCATGTCCCTTACCCTGACCAACGTCCAGAGCACCATCGGCCTGAAGGACCTCATCACCAACCTCAACGCCGGCGTCTTCCTTTACGGTATCAGCGTGGGGACCATCGGGTTCATGGGCCGGACCTACGTGGAGCGGAGGCAGGGCAAGAACAACTACATCGTGGCCATGCCCGCCCTCCTCCCCATGTCCTACTCCTCGACCTTCCTGGGCATGTTCCTCAGGGACGTCCTCTTCTACCTCGCCCTCATGCTCGGGCCCGCCTTCCTGGGCCTGATCACCGCGGCCGCGATCGTTCCCTACTCGGCTGTTTCCGTGGCCTCCGTGTGCACCACCATGGTGCTCTCCTTCATGTTCGGAATATCCCTCAGCTTCGTCATCTCCGTGATCGGCTCCCGGGACCGCATCGCCTTCGCGGTGCTGGTTATTGCCTTCCTGGCACTGCTCATCGGTTTCGGCGGGCTCCACCTCTACGGGATGGAGGCCATCCTGCCCTCCATAGGCTTCCAGATGTCGCTTCCGCCGTTCGGCAACGACCTGGTGACGGCATCCTCCTTCCTCGTCCTTACGATCTGCGCCTTCGTGGGCTTCACGGCCCTGGCGGTGCTGTGCGTGGCCGAGTCCTACGAGGGGGAGGCGAAGAAGAAGGTCGCACAGAACGTCATCCTCCCATCGTATAACAAGCGCTTCGCCTTCGCCCGCTCCTACCAGGCCATACTGGCCAAGGAGTTCGTGGACCTGAAGAGGAGCGGTACCGTAGGCAAGATGGTGTTCACCTTCATCGCCCCGCTTGCCTTCCTGAGCTTCACCACCTGGTACGTGAACAACGGCCTCAACGTCCCCGTGGGCTTCAACCTCGTGTTCTATGCCGCCATGGTCGGGTTCTTCGGAGTTATGCTGTACTCCTGGCTGACCAACATGGACGTTGTCGACTACTACGAGACCCTGCCGGTCAGCGTCCCCAAGGTCATCCGCGCGAAGCTGATGATGTACCTGTTCCTCACCACCGGCATATCCACAGCCTTCGTCCTGATGATCGCCTTCCTAAACGACGAGACCAGGCTATTGTGGCTCGCTCTGCCCGTGCTCTACGTCACCTCGGTCTACATGGTGGTCTCCATATCCCACCTCACCGGGCTGCACCCCAACTCCTTCCTGTTCAATCCCGACGTCCTGTTGAAGTTCTCCCTCGTCTCGCTCCTTCCTGATATCTGCCTCACCATACTCTCCTTCTCCGTGGACCGGGACCCGTTGGTGTCCACCGCGGCCATCATAATCGTCCTGGGGTTCCTGCTGGCGGTGACCTTCCTGCTCCTGAGGAGGCTGGACAGGAAGTGGTCGAACACAGGGTTTAATTGACCGGAGGGCGTCAGAGGTAGGAATGGACATCGGCTTCGTCGCCAGAAAGGCAGTTCACATTTCCGCCCCCCTGTTCCTAGTGTACTATCTCCTTCCCAACCCCCTGTGGCCCGGCGGGATTTCGCGCGAGTCCGGCCTGCTGCTCGCCCTGGCCCTGGCGATGGCCTTCGAGCTCTCCCGCCTGGTGCTGGGGTTCCGGGTCCCGGGCATGCGGGAGTACGAGGCGGAGCAGATGTCCGCGGGGGCGTGGGCTGCCATCGCCCTAACCTTCGCCTTCATCTTCTTCCCTTCGGAGATGGCTGCGCCGGTGATAGTGGGCATGGCCCTCGTCGACCCCGTGATAAGTGTTCTGAGGAGGACCAAATGGTATCCCTGGCTGCCCTACCTGATGCATGCGGCCATAATGATCACGGTCCTGTCCCTCCTCCTTCAGCTGGACCTGAGAGTGGCGCTGATATCGCTGGCGACGTCGGCCATGGCCATCGCTGCCGAGGGCATCAAAACAAGGTATGTGGATGACGACTTCCTCATGATAGCGCTGCCGCTCATCGGTATGGCAGCACTGATGAGCGTCTAATCCTTCTTCTGCTTGCGCCAGACGACGGTGCCGAAGAAGCCCTTCTTGGGGTAACGGTCGTAGTGCTTGATGAAAGGCTGGTAAGGTCCCTCGCACTCCTTGAGAACCTGCTCCTCACTATCAAAGACCTTGCCGTTCCAAGCGCATTGATATTTCACATTACTAGGCTTTTTAGCCATCGGGACGTGTAAATCAAACGCGGTAGATAACCTTTGAGGTCGTTCTTTTTCCCCACCGAGCACATGGTCTTAGAAAGTGGCGGTAGTCCTTTATATTCATACAAACTAATTAGGGCGTCTATGAATAGAATCAAGGTTATCAACGAGCCATCGGAACTTGTACCGATGTTGCGAGCTGTTGATACCCAGATAAAGAGAGAGGTCCTCAAGGAAGTTACTTTGGAGTGGAGGACCACCAAGGAGATCGAGGCCAAGTTCGGGGAAGAAGGGTCGGACGCTTTGAAGTTCTTCGAAAAGATGAAGCTCGTGGAGACCCGCTGGCAATCGACGAGCGGGTCCTTCCCGGAAAAAGCCTACCACACCTATTATACCTCTTTTCACATCAACGCCTCCTGGCCCGTGTATGAGATATCTGATGTCCTTGCCGCCGCTATGATGCCGGAGGACGAGTTCGGGAAGCTCGAGAAGCAGATATTCAAGGAGGTCGGTCCCGAGGGACGCTTCGCCGGGGACATCGCTGAGAAGCTTGGCATCACATCCACCATGCTCCGCAGCCTGGTCAAACGCTCCGTCCGCCTGGACTACCGCGGGCACCGCATTGAACGCCTCAAGGAGTGAGGGCTTCGATGACCGAGATCTTCGTTCTTAGGCTCGGCCATCGTCCGGAGAGGGATAAGCGGGTAACCACCCACGTGGCCCTGACCGCCCGCGCCTTCGGTGCTCAAGGGATCTACGTCTCCACCCGCGATGAGGAGCTGGAGCGGAGCGTGAGGTCAGTGGTCAAGCGCTTCGGAGGGGACTTCAGCATCATCACCGGCGTCAAGTGGAAGGAGCTGCTGCGCAACTTCGAGGGCACGAAGGTGCACCTAACTATGTACGGCACGCACATCGACGATGCCCTTCCCCACGTTCGCAATGCCATGACCGAGAAGATGCTCATAGTGGTGGGAGCGGAGAAGGTGCCTCCCGAGGTCTACCAGGCCGCCACCTTCAACATCGGCATGGGAAACCAGCCGCACTCCGAGGTCGCCGCCCTGGCGGTCTTCCTGGACCGCCTCAAGCAGGGAGAGGGGCTGAGGACCGATTTTCAGGGCCACATGAAGGTCGTTCCCTGTGCGCGGGGGAAGAAGGTTGTCACCGATACCGAATGAGCAGCAGTGCCTCGATATCCTCAAGGCCCAGGGGACGACCGACAGGGTTATGAAGCACGCGTGCACCGTCACCCGGCTGGCCGTGGCCATAGCCCGTAGCTGCGGGGCCGACATGGACCTCGTCCGGGCGGGTGCGCTGCTCCACGACATCGGAAGGTCGAGGACTCACGGCATCCGGCACGGTGTGGTGGGGGAGGACATCGCCCGCTCCCTGTCCCTTCCGGAACCGCTAGTTCTGATAATCCGCAAGCACGTGGGCGCAGGGATCCTGCCGGGGGAGGCAGCAGCACTGGGGCTCCCTGAACGGGATTACATTCCGTCGACGGTGGAGGAGAAGATCGTGTGCCACGCCGACAACCTGGTCGATGACGATCGCTACATAACCTCCCAGGCATCGTACGGGGACTTCATCCGCAAGGGATTGGATGATGCTGGAATGAGAATGCTGGACATGCACAAGGAGCTGTCCCGCCTTTGCGGCCGGGACATGGACGAGATCGTTCAGGAGCTGACGTCCAATGCTGAACATGGCCCGTGCTCGAGATACCTGGACATGAGGATAGACAAATGGACCGAGTGAAACGCGAAATGTCCCAGCTCTGCTCAGGTCCAGGACATCTCAATGGCATCTCTCAGTGCCAATAGCGAAAAAAGTGCGCTCCCTCATAGGAGCCTCGTCCAGAGGAAAGGCTCAGATCTTGGCGGCAGGCTTCTTGGTGGTGACCCTCTTGGGGAAGTACTTCAACAAGATGATATCGCCGACCGACTGGATCCATCGGAAAGGTACGTTCACGGCCCTTGACTCTTCAACCAGCAAGGGGTTGGTCTCGCTGACGAACAAACCATCCACACGCTTGTTCTCGAGATCTATAACAAGGTTGTTGACGTTTCCCAAGAATATCCCGTTCGACGTGTAGACCTGCAATCCGATAAGTTCAGACGCTTCCTCTAGCATGAGTCATCCCATCGTGGTATCCCCTTCCTCATTTTAATAGCTTATGTACCCATAACGATACTGGAAGAGTGAGGATGCCCCTTTCTTTGATAACCTGACCTTGTTTTGGAAATGTATTTATGACAGAAATCATAATACGGTTTTGCATTATAATTGCATAACCGATGGTGGACACATGGATGAGCTGGACCAGATAAGGGAGAGGAAGAGGCAGGAACTGATGAGGGATGCAGAGGCGGCTTTGGATTGGCCCTCGAAGCCTGTGGAAGTCAGCGATGCCTCCTTCAACGATTTCATAAAGAGATATAATGTGGTACTCGTGGACTGCTGGGCCCCCTGGTGCGGACCGTGCCGCATGGTGGCGCCGATAATCGATGCCCTGGCCCAGGAGATGAAAGGGAGGATGGCCTTCGGCAAGCTCAACACCGACATGAACCCACGGACCTCCATGCGCTTCCAGATCGAGGCCATACCAACGATGCTGGTGTTCAAGGAGGGGGAGATGGTCGACAGGATTGTAGGGGCCAAGCCCAAGGATGACCTCGCCAGACGCCTGAAGGCGTTCCTGTGAGGAAACCTCTTCGATTTCTACATATCGGTCTGCGGAAGCACGAAGGTATTAGAACTTGTCCGGCCCTATAATGGTGGGGATGCGATTGGACGCTGATATCACCATTATCGGGCTCGGCCCAGCTGGCCTGCAGGCGGCCATCCACGCCGCGCGGAAGAAGGTCAAGGTCGTGGCGGTGGGCAAGAGCGAGAACTCCGCTCTGATGAGGGCCGAGGTCGAGAACTATCTGGGCTTGGAGTCGATTTCGGGAAAGGAAATAATTCGCGTGGGCAGGGAGCAGGCCAAAAGGTTCGGTGCCGAACTGCTGGATGAGGATGTCATCAAGCTCACCAAAGAGGGGGACGTCTTCGTGACCATAACGGACAGCGACCGTGAGATACGGTCCAAGGCGGTCATACTGGCCATGGGCATATCGCGGGCCAAGCTGAACATACCGGGAGAGAAGGAGCTGCTCGGCAAGGGCGTTAGCTACTGTGCCTCCTGCGATGCCGGCTTCTTCAAGGGGCGCCCGGTGGCGGTCATCGGTGAGGAGAGCGAGGCCGCGGAGTCCGCCATACTGTTGTCCGAGATAGCCTCCCAGGTATACTGGGTGTACCGGGAACTCAAGGCCTCCCAGCATATGCTGGACAAGGTGAGGAGGACCAAGGTGGAGATGATTCAGGGGAGACCGGTGCGCATCATCGGAGACCCGACGGTGAGCGGCCTGGAGTTGGAGGGCGGACGGACCTTGGAGGTCAACGGCGTGTTCATAGCTCTCGGCGCCAAGGGATCGATCGAGCTGGCCCTGGACCTCGGCATCATGCCCGACCCCAGCGGGATGATCGCCGTGGATGCCGACTGCCGCACGGAGATGGAGATGGTCTACGCCTGCGGCGACGTTACCGGCAATCCCTGGCAGCTCGCCAGAGCGGTCGGCCAGGGGAGTGTTGCGGGAGAGAACGCCGCCAAGGCCGTCCTCCAGGGGAAGTGAAATCGTGTCCCTGGAGAACGAGCTGGTGGCCGGCATCCTGCGTGAGGAGGGGGGCTTCCGCGAGGCTCTGCGGAAGGTCCTGGAGGAGGACCTTAAGATGAGCATCCACGAGTTCTGCTCCCAGACCGGCCTGTCGCCTTCCACCATCTACAAGATCATGCAGGACCAGAGGGAGCCGAACCTGCGGACGGTGAGGGACATAATACGTGCCGTCCGAAGGATGGAGACCAAGCCTCACGGCAACTTCATCGCCGTGATCGCCGCCCGCCCGGTCCTCAGCAGGATCGAGGAGCGGACCGTAAGGCTAAACAACCGCGACATCCGCGTGAAGGAGTATCCTGCCAACAGCATGGAGGATGCCATCGTGGCGGCGGTCATGGCCGAGAAGGATGGCGCGCTGGCCATCGTCTGCGCGCCCATCGTGGCGCCGACGATCCAGAAGATATTGACCATCCCGGTATCTATCGTTATACCGAGGGACAGCATCCTCCGAGCGATAGAGGTGGCCGCTCAGAAGACCCTTTAGGTGCCCTGCCTCTGCTGTTCCAGCTCGTCTAGGATCTTCTTGCGGAGGTTGATGAAGTCCGGATGGCCACGGTCGCGCGGGCGGGGTAGCGTAACTGTGTAGATCTCCTTGATCTTGCCTGGTCGGCCTGTCATGACCACGATCCTATCGGCAAGGAAAACCGCCTCATCTACAGAATGGGTGACAAATATCACCGTTTTCTTGGTCTCCTGCCAGATGCGCAAGAGCTCCTTCTGCATAAGATTCCTTGTCTGAGCGTCCAGAGCCCCGAATGGTTCGTCCATTAATAGGATCTCGGGATTGGATGCGAGAGCCCTGGCAATCCCTACCCGCTGCTTCATACCTCCAGAGAGCTGATTTGGATGAGATCTTTCGAAACCGGAGAGACCAACGAGGTCAATGAATCTTTTTGAAATCTCATTCTTTTTGGTCTCATCGACCCCTTGTACCTCTAGTCCAAACTCCACGTTCTTTTTTACAGAACGCCAGGGGAACAGACCGAACTCTTGGAACACCATGCCTCGATCGGATCCTGGTCCAGTTATGGGTTTACCTTTGAGTGTGAGTTCACCAGAGGTAGCGGATTGCAAGCCTGCGATGATCCTAAGCACCGTGGTCTTCCCGCATCCGGAAGGCCCCAGAAGACAGATGAACTCCCCATCCTTGACATCAAGCGCGAAACCCGAGACTGCTATCATCTCAGTATCGTCCTTGGGAAAGGCCTTGACCAGGTTCTTTATCGAAAGGATTATTCCATTCCCATCCATTTTTTCACCCGCCTTTCGATCAGGGAGCCGATCAATAAAGTAAGGATACCGAGCACAGCTACCGTGACCATTCCTGCGAACATGATATCATACCGCCCTACCGTCTGACCACCTACGATTATGGCGCCCACGCCTCCTCCTTGAGAGGCCAGCATTTCAGCGGCAACAATACACATCCAACCAACCCCTAGGCCGATTTTTACACCTGCCATCATGTAGGGGATGGATGAAGGAAACATTACCTTGCTGAACACCTGCCATCGGTTAGCACCCTGGGTCTTTGCGGCGTCGATTATCAGAGGATCAACGCTTCGTACACCAAAGATGACGTTGGATAAGACGGGGAAGAACACACCTATGAAGATGGTTAGTATTGGGCCCCAGAAAAAACTTGCCGCCAGCAAGAGGAATGGAACCCATGCGATAGGCGGTATGGGGCGGAGAAGTTCAATAACAGGAAAGGCTAATGCGTTTGCATACCTCGAGTATCCAAGCAAGAGGCCCAAAGGTGCTGCTAGACCGAGTGCCAACAAGAATCCTAATAAGAACCTTACGAGGCTTGCATATACGTTCGCCAACAAGGAGAGCCTCGTTGCTGGGTCCTGGGTCCATGCCTGGACAAGCGCATCCCACACTTCAAGGGGCGTTGGAAGGTAATAAAAATTTTGCCCCTGGAAATAGAGTGCTAAAATCCACCAGAAAGCGATGAAAATCGGGAGGGAAACGATCATTAAACTTGTTCTTATCAGGTTATCCTTGGTCAAATACCTTTTATGAATGACCCTCATGTCTAACAAAGATGACATCGTTTCTTCTCCGTCAGATGGATAATAATAAAAAAAGGTTTGGAAGTGGTTTAGGCTTTCACCACTTCATATCCATAGCGATCCGCGATCTCGAGAAGAAGCAGATACTGGATGGATGATATGCCCGGCTCTCCTATCGTCAGGCCATCCAAGTCATCTATGCTCTCGACATCGTTATTGACGATGAGGGCCGAACCCTCAGTGTTCGCCAGAGCAACTATGGACACATCGAGCTTCTGGTTAGCTACGTTCAGAATGGTCGGGGGAGCACCAAGATAACCGACATCCATGTCATTACCCGCGAAGCCGGTCATGACCGCACCACCGTTAGCATAACCGCTGCCAGGCATTGCGGAGGGAGCCACGGCGTTGATGCCGTAGGCGGCGAAGACACTGCGGTCGCCGAGGCCGAGGAGGCTGCCCACCTCTGCGCTCATCGCCACCACCCTGGAGAACTGGTGCAGATCACCGTTAAGGTAGCCGATCCTGACATTTGTCAGAGTTGCATCCTCAGACACTGGTGTCACCGAGATTGCCTCTGCCAGGAGCGAAGTGTCGACCAGTCCATTCACGAAGGCGTCGACATCAGGGACATCAGTGGCCTTGATGAGACCAGAGGACACATAGGCATTGGTAAAGTTCTTGAAGTAATTTGTATGCGCTTCCGTCAGGTTATACTGGATTGTCATGTGCTCGAGGGCGGAGGCCACAACAGTGGTGTTGCGGTTACTGAATGACGCCCCTAGGTTGAGCAACAAGGTATAGTTGGCCTGACCTTCTGTCGTGTTCTTGTTCGCAACCGTCTCCACTATCCAGTTGTTGGCTTCTATATGGGCCTTAAGGACCGCCAAGGCAGCGTTCCTGTTGGAATTTATAAACGTCTGATCCATAGCAACGACACAGCATGGATGATCTGGCCAAATATCTCCAGACCAAAGTAGGGCGTGGCCAGTTCCATTGGTTATAGAGTCAGAACAGTATGGTTCCCAGCTTACTCCACCATCGATTTGGCCAGATTGTATGTATGCTTGCTGATTCACAGGTGCCACATCGAGATACTTAATCGTCTTGGTGGTGGTAGCGGGATTCAAAACTCCCGAAAGTGCTACACCAGCGACGACAATTATCGCAGCGATGGCGACCACGGCGGCTATGAGATAACTTTTCTTCAATTGAACACCTAGGTCGTCAACCGAAGTTTTGTTATAAATGATTTATGTATAGTTAGGAAATAATTAACCCAAAAATACAATAGTATCTGACTTTTCTACAATTGTATCTCCATCTGGCTGCGTTTTATTCTTATCTCAATTGATAATATGTTATCTAGAAAATAAAATAGTAAGTTCTCAAATAAAATCTTAAACACAGCGAAATATTAAATCAATATGAGAAATTATTTGGAATAAAACGCTAGCTTCTTTGTTTTTTGGACTATTGCTGTAACAAAAAAAGCTATTACTTTAACTTATTATTACTGGCCGATACTAATGTTCGAGCTTAACGTTGAAAGCAATACTCCCCTAACTCCCCTTACGGATGTTGACGAGATCGCCCTGCAGTTCCTCACACACATAGGTTACATACCCAAGGGCTATAACCCCAAGACCAGCGTGGTCGATACCCAGGACAGCGTCCCCTACCGCCTGTTCATGGACTGCTTCGTGCGAAACATGAAGAGACCGTGGCTGGTGGAGGAGCTGGCCGCGCAATTGAGGACCACCAAGCCCACCATCTACCGTCACCTCAACAAGCTCAAGGCCGTGGACATACTGGAGGAGGTGGAGACGGAGCGTGACGGGTCCTTGAAGAAGGGCTACCGCATCCGCTACGGCGACCTGCGCAAGGCGTGGAGCTTCACCGAGGCCAACGTGGAGATGGCCATGCAGAACTACCGGCAAACGGTGGACCACCTACAGAAGCTCATCGAGGAGGAGAACAAATGGCAGTGAAGGATATCGAGCAGATGATCACCATAGGTTCCAAGTACAAGATAATAAGCACTGGCGCCAAGGACGAGCCGCTGATTTCGGCGGGGGAGTTCCGAGGCTATGCCGCCTTCGCCAACGAGACCGCGCTGGTCCTGAGGCTGGACGCGTCCGATGGACAGGAGGAGGGGCGCATCCGCTTCCTTCCCTACCACGCGGTCCTGTGCATCGACGTCCTGGAGCTGGCCTCCAAGGAAGTGAAGGAGAAGAAGGAAGACAACCAGGTCTACTATCGATGATCACAGGGTGCTTCGTTGGGCTTTCATGAGGACCTCGTCCGGATGATCCTGGACGGGGAGATCGAGGACAAGGAGAGGCTGCAGCAGGCCAAGATCTCCCTGTGCAGGAAGTACGGTCTCCCGGGCGTGCCCCGTAACTCCGAGATACTGGCATCGGTCAGCGAGAAGGACCGGCCTAAGGTTCAGGAGCTGCTTCGCCGCAAGCCCGTGCGCACGCTGTCGGGGGTGGCGGTGGTGGCGGTGATGACCTCCCCCGCCCCCTGCCCCCATGGCAAGTGCATCTACTGCCCCGGCGGGGTGGAGAGCGGGTCCCCGCAATCGTACACCGGCAAGGAGCCAGCGGCCCGCAGGGGGGCGTCCTTCAACTTCGACCCATATGAGCAGGTACGGGGGCGCATCGAGCAGCTGGAGGCCATCGGTCACGGTACCGACAAGATCGACCTGATAATCATGGGCGGCACCTTCACCTCCCGCCCCCAGGACTACCAGGAGGAGTTCGTGAAACGCTGCTTTGACGCCATGAACCGCTCAGCGTCTGCGAACCTGGAGGAGGCGCAGCGCCTCAACGAGGAAGCGCCGCACCGCTGCATCGGCATGACCATCGAGACCAGACCGGACGCTCTCACGGAGCAGCAGGTGGAGATGTCCATGTCCATGGGCATGACCCGAGTGGAGATGGGCGTCCAGATACTGGACGATGACGTATTGAAGGCGGTCAACCGCGGACACGGCCTGCAGGCCGTGATCGACGGGACCCGCACGGCGAAGCGCTGCGGGCTCAAGGTGTGCTATCACTTAATGCCCGGCCTGCCCGGCTCGTCCCCCGAGAAGGACCTGGCCAGCTTTCGTCGGGCGTTCGAGGACCCGGACTTCCGTCCGGACATGCTGAAGCTGTACCCCACCCTTGTGGTCAAGGGGACCAAGCTTTTCGATATGTGGTCCAGCGGCGAGTACCGTCCGTACACCACAGAGGAGGCGGTGGAGGTCATGGCGGAGATGAAACGGCACGTGCCGCCGTGGGTGAGGATCCAGCGCATCCAGAGGGACATACCGGTGCCGCTGATCGAGGCGGGAGTGGACAAGGGGCACCTGCGGGAGCTGATAAGGGAGCGCATGAGGTCCCAGGGCCACAGGTGCCAGTGCATCCGCTGCCGGGAGGTCGGCCTCATGGGCGTTCGGAACTACGGTCCCGAGGACATATCGATCAACGAGATCCGCTACGAAGCCTCTGGCGGCCAGGAGCACTTCATCTCCCTGGACATCAAGGACCGGGACGCTCTCATCGGCTATGTGCGCCTGCGTACGGGGGACGGCCCCCTGGCCAGCATAAGGGAGCTGAAGGTGTTCGGACGCATGGCGCCCATAAGCCAGCAGGGCGAGGGATGGCAGCACCACGGCCACGGTAAGCGGCTCGTGGCCCTGGCCGAGGAGAGGGCGCGGGAGGAGGGATGCATGTCGATCAGGGTCACGAGCGGGGTAGGCGTCCGCAACTACTACCGGTCCATAGGCTACCTCGGGTGCGGAGCGTACATGGAAAAGCGATTGTTCTGAGGGTAAAGATGAATAGGTGAAGACCCCGTACCCCCTCAATGTATACGGGCTCCAGGGGAAGGATTGTAAGGTCTGTAGAGGAATGGAGGGAGAGCCTGACCGCAGATCAGTTTCGTATACTGCGGCAGAACGGTACCGAGAGACCTTTTGTGAACCAGTATTGGAACAACCACGACATCGGGACCTACGTATGCGCTGGATGCGGAAACGAACTGTTCCTGTCCGAGAACCAGTTCGACTCCGGCACGGGTTGGCCCAGCTTCTCCTCTCCCTGCGGAGGGGGGTCGGTGGAGACCAGCCTGGAGGTGCGGTTCGGAAAGAGGCGCATCGCCGTGTCCTGCGCTTGCTGCGGGGGGCATCTCGGCCACGTGTGCGATGACAGCTCTCAGATGACCGGGTTGAGGTACTGCATCAACTCCGGCGCCATGTTATTCTTCCCAAGCAGGAAGATGAAGAAACAAAAGAGAAAGTAAGGGGTTCGGAAGGGGCCCTCAGGTCCCCTACGGGCGTTCTCTCTCAGGCGTTGGAGACGGACATGACCACGACGTCCCGTACCGCCCTCATCTCGCTGAACGGGAGGACCAAGCGTCCCTGGGGATCGGTCTTGTAGAGCCTGGTCTCCACCTCCTCAGCAGGTACTACCAGTACGTTCTGGATATCCCCGGACGAGGTGTTCACCAAAAAGTTCTCGATCATGCCGAGGATCTGCCCATCGTTGGTCATTACGGTCTTTCCCTTGAGCTCAGTAATGAATTTTCGCATTCAACCATCCCATGTGAGCATTGGTACGACTGGTGTATGCAATAGGTTGTCAATATAATAATCTATCGCGCTGTGGTCGAGCATTGGCCAGCATCCCCCGTGAAAGACAGAGATCATACGGCCCGTATCCTTCGATGGTTCCCCATGGGCGTACTCACCCACCTGCGTGCGTACCTCCGTAGAGGATCGAACGGAGGCCATGAGGCCATGTTTTCCATGAACGGGAGGAGCTGGGTTTCGGGGCATCACTGATACTGGAATAGGAATTGGGAAACAAATGTATTAATCCAGAATCGTTAATCGACGCTAAAGGGATGGTGAGAAGCTGTTAGGCCGTGAGAAATGGTCGGCCCAGGAGAACGGAAGCGCCTTCGTCAACATAGTGGGCGACTACCGGTATATGAGCGAGGGCCACTACGGGAGCGTGGAGGCGGAGATCGCCGGTGTGAAGGTGTACCCCACCATCAAGGAGTCGCTGGACGCCTATGTGGTGCCGCTGTGCATGGAGAGGGCGAGAGCTGCGGGGATACCCGTTCCCGAGCACTACATAACCAACGACATCTTCGAACCTCCCTGCATCGTTTACCCGATGAACCCTTTCATGAAGAGGCACAGCGTGGTCTATAAGTCAGGTCATGTTAAGCGCATCGCCAAGTCCATGACCCGGAACTTCAAGTACGCCATGTGCGTGCAGAAGATCACGGACGACGTGGCCATCCGCGAGTACAAGTGCGTGATGGGGACCGCGACCTGCGATGCTGTGCAGGACATCGCGGGCAAGGTATGGGACCTGTTCCATCTTCCCATATGCAACATCCGGGTGATCGAGGACGGCAAGATCATGCTCAGCGCCATCACCTCCTGCCCCCTGCATGAGCTGGGCTCCAGGGAGCTCAAGCTTCTGAGGAAGGCGAACGAATGGCAGATATAGCCTGTTTTGTAGAGCGCTACACCACCTCCCGGGCCGAGGAGATGACCGCACTGGTCAACTTCAAGCTGGCCGCGCACCAGCTGGGCCACCGTATGGAGTACGTGTACCGTCAGGACATCGACCGCATCCCCTCCTTCGATGCCCTTTTCATCCGTTCCCTCACGGACCCCCTCAACGCCGCCTACGTGGCCTCCAGGATGGCGGAGCTGCACGGCATGAGGGTCATCGACGATCCCGACTCCATCATCATCTGCTGCGACAAGATCAACATGTACATGCATCTCCTCCGAGCCGGCATCAGGATCCCAGAGACGCGGTTCATCGGGAAGACGGAGCTGGACAGATGTACGATGGAAGGCCTCTTCGAGGAGCTGGGAACGCCGCTGATCCTTAAGGCGCCACACACGTCGTTCTCCATGCACGTGGACAAGGTGGATAGCGTGCGCGCGTTCCAGGAGACCGCCAAGAAGTACTTTCGAAGAGCGGACGAGATCGTGGTGCAGCGCTTCATTCCCTCGCGTTTCGACTGGAGGGTGACCACGCTCAACGGCCAGGTGCTCTTCGTCTGCAAGTATGTGATGCCCGGGGACTCCTGGAAGATACAGCGCAACGACAATGGGCACATCGTCTGGGCCAAGATCGAGGCCGTGGACCCGAGGTTGGCGGACCCTAAGCTGCTGGAGGTCGGCGTGAGGGCCTCCAGGGCCATCGGGAACGGCCTGTACGGCGTGGACATAAAGGAGGTCGACGGCGAGTACGTCGTCATCGAGGTGAACGATAATCCCAACATCGATGCCGGTGGCGAGGACGCCCGCAACCCCGAGGTCTACGAGCGGATAGTGCGCTATCTGGCCAGTGAGGTCTGACAGGGCCCTTACATCATCATTAAGTGATGCCAATCCCTAGCGATGATTGGCGATGAAGCTCGTTCGCCTTGCCATCTCCATAATGTCCTCATCGACCGAGGGATCCAGGTCTCAGAGGTTCTGGCTAATAGCCCTGGGGCTCGCCCTCCTCGTGCTGTCAGCATCGGCCCTGGCCGTGTACCTGGAGAGAAGGGACTCATCAGGCGGTGCAGGGGATCCCCTGAATAAGGACCAGAGATGGGAGCTGGCCATGACCTATTCCCCAG
This sequence comes from Methanomassiliicoccus sp., assembly GCA_018262895.1. Taxonomy (GTDB): domain Archaea; phylum Thermoplasmatota; class Thermoplasmata; order Methanomassiliicoccales; family Methanomassiliicoccaceae; genus UBA6. The sequence continues at coordinate 35,706 of JADFDJ010000011.1, forward strand.
TGCTGCGGTTCTCTGTCCATGAGAGGACCTTCCCCTCGGAGGCGGAGTACTTCATCGAGAGGTCCCATCTCACCGACCGCGTGCGGACGATCATGGTGGAGGACCCCATCAACGAAGACCTGTCCCTGGCCGGCCAGGGCACCTACCTCGATAACTACATGGGATCGGGCGATGACCTGGGGGTCATAACCGCGTACGAGAACGATATCTCGATCGTCCAGCCCACGGTGTACGTGCGCGTCACGGAGGGGGACGGCAAGGTCGTCCTGCAGTACTGGATGTTCTACGTCTTCAACCTCGGCACCTTCAACTCCCACGAGGGGGACTGGGAGATGGTGCAGGTGGTGCTCGACAGGGAAGACCTCTCACCCCAGAGAGCGGTCCTGAGCCAGCACCATGGTTCCGGGCAGGCGGATTGGGTCAAGGGCGTGGAGACGGAGAACGCGACCCACCCCGTGGTTATAGTCTCGCGCGGCAGCCACGCGAACTACTTCCCCGGCAGCGACAACATCCTCGCTGGGGACAGGATAGACGGCTCCGGAGAGCGGTGGGGGCCCCAGGACTACGTCCTCGTCCCGATAGGGGAGGAGTGGAACGGGGCCGTTCCCGGATGGCTGCTCTTCCAGGGCCACTGGGGTGAGCCGGGGGGCATATGGGGAGGCATGCTGGGCACGGAAGGGCCGCGTGGCCCCATGTACCGCGAGGACGGGGAGATGTGGGACGCCCTTTCCTGGGGCTCATGAGCGCTCAGCGGTACACACCGGGGTCCTGCCATTTGGACGGCAGGTTCTCGATGGAACGCGCGAAGTTCTCGTACCACTTCATGACGTCCTTGCTGGACGACGGGCGTATGGTCTTCAGGGCGGCGTCGAAGTGCCTCATGGTGATCTTGTCGGCGTCACGCGACTCCCTCATGGCCACCATTGCCGCCTCCCGGCACAGGGCCTCCAGGTCCGCCCCCACGTAGCCCTCGGTGCGGGCCACCACGCTCTCCAGGTCCACGCCCACCAGGGGCATGGTCTTGGTGTTGATCTTCAGTATGCTCCTCCGCGCCTCCGCATCTGGTACTGGCACCAGGGCCAGGCGGTCGAACCTTCCCGGCCTCAGGAGCGCGGGGTCCACGATGTCCGGGCGGTTGGTGGCGGCCACCACCGTGACCCGGCCTAGGGACTCGAAGCCGTCCATGGACGTGAGCAGCTGGTTCACCACCCTCTCGGTGACGTTGGACTCGTTGGACATGCCTCTCCTCGGAGCGACCGCATCCAGCTCGTCCAGGAACACTATGGCCGGGGCCACCTGCTTGGCCTTCTTGAAGATCTGGCGGATGGCCTTCTCGGACTCCCCCACCCACTTGGACATGATCTCCGGACCCTTGACGTTGATGAAGTTGACCTTGCACTCGTTGGCCACTGCCCTGGCCAGGAGCGTCTTGCCGGTTCCGGGCGGACCGTACAGCAGCACTCCCCGCCCAGGTTTGATGCCCAGGCGGGTGAAGCACTGGGGGTCCTGCAGGGGAAGCTCGATCATCTCCTTCAGCATCCTCTTCACGTCCTCCAGGCCTCCGACGTCGTCCCAGGTGACGTCAGGTATCTCCACCGAAACCTCGCGCATGGCCGATGGCTCGACCTCGAGGAGGGCCTCCTTGAAGTCCTGCTGTGTGACCCTCATCCTCTCCAGCACCACCGGCGGCACGGGCTTGTCAAGCTCGAACTCCGGCACGTGGCGCCTGAGGCATTTCATGGCTGCCTCCCTGGCCAGGGAGGCCAGGTCCGCCCCCACGTAGCCATGGGTGCTGTTGGCCAGCATGTCCAGGTCCACGTCCGAGGACAGCGGCATCCCCCGGGTGTGGATCTGCAAGATCTCCTTGCGTCCGCTGAGGGTGGGTACCCCGATCTCGATCTCCCTGTCGAAGCGTCCCGGCCGTCGGAGCGCGGGGTCTATGGCGTCCTCGCGGTTGGTGGCCCCGATGACTATGACTTGGCCCCTGCCTCCCAGGCCGTCCATCAGGGTGAGCATCTGGGCGACGACCCTGCGCTCGGTCTCGCCCATGACCTCCTCCCGCTTGGGCGCGATGGAATCGATCTCGTCTATGAAGATGATGGAGGGGGCGGTCTTCTCCGCCTCCTCGAACTTCTCACGGAGCTTCTCCTCGCTCTGCCCGTAGTACTTGGACATGATCTCCGGGCCCTGGATGGAGTAGAAGTTGGCACCCGACTCGCTGGCCACTGCCTTGGCTATAAGCGTCTTGCCCGTGCCGGGCGGACCGTACAGCAGCACGCCCTTGGGGGCGTCGATCCCCAGGCGGTCGAAGAGCTCGGGGTGCTTGAGGGGCAGCTCGATGATCTCCCGTACCCGCTTCAGCTCGTCCTCCAGGCCGCCCACGTCATCGTATGTTACAGACGTAGTAGTGGCCTCTGTGGCCTCTATGGGCTCGGTCTTCACCACCAGCTCGGTGTGGCCGCCGACCACCACCACCCCGGTGGGGACGGTGCTGATGACCACGAAGGGCAGGAAACCGCCCATCAGGGCGATGTTGGGGATGATCATGGCGTCCCCCTTGACCAACGGGCGGTTGGTGAGCCCCTTCTTGAACAGCTCCTCCACTCCCTGACCGAACCTCACCCGCTTTCCAGGAGGGATCTTGGGGGCGACCACCACCTTGGCCGCGGGCTGGGTATCGGCCCTCATGACCGCCACCTTCTCCCCGATGCTGACCCCCGCGTTGGAGCGAATCATTCCATCGATGGAGATGATGCCCCTGCCCTCGTCCTCGTTGGAGGCACGGAAGACCTTGGCCGCGGTCCTCCTCTTTCCCACTATTTCGATGAAATCCCCCATGTCCACGTTTAGCTCTTTCCTCGTTTGGGTGTCTATACGGGCCCGTCCCAGCCCTACCTCGGATTGGTGCTGAGCGCTCTCCACCTTTAGGGTCACTGATTCTACCAAAACCATCCCCCGCGACCCTGGAATTTCCCCTTTGATATTAATCCTATGTTCATGAAATACATCGGCCGAAAGCGAAAGTCTAATCTTGGTCATTCCGTTGGCGTGGAGCATGGAAATGGCCCCCGAATGCATACCCTGTCTCCTCAACCGTGTCCTGTACGAGGTCGAACTGTGCGATCCGAGCCGTAACGGGGCGGCGATGAGGGACTCCCTGCGCATACTGAGGGAGAGCTACGTTCCCGGGGCCAACTCCGCGGAGGTGGCGACCCGTGTTCACGAGCGTGCATACAAGGTGATCGGCTGCGAGGACCCCTACCTTGACCTCAAGGTGAAGAGCCAGGAGGTCGCCATGGAGCTCTTTCCGAGGGCTTTGTGCCTGGTGGAGTCCTCCCGCGACCGTCTGGAGGCGGCAACGCTGGCCGCCATCGCCGGCAACGTCATGGACTTCGGCATCGCCGGTCTGGACGATCCCACCGCGCTCAGCCGGCAGTTCGACTCCCTCGTCCGCCAGGGATTGAACGTGAACGATCTGGACAAGATGCGCGCCATCCTGTCCAAGGCCCGCAGGGTGCTGTATCTCATGGACAACTGCGGGGAGGACATCCTGGACGCCCTCCTGGTGCAGGAGATCAAGGCCTTTGGCCCGAAGGTGGTGGGCGTTGTCAAAGGGGAGGCCATCCTGACCGACGTCACGATGCAGGACGCCAGCCGCTCAGGTACTTTGAAGGCGTTCGACGAGGTCCTGACCACCGGCATGTTCGCCGTAGGCATCGACGTGGAACGCATGGGCGACCGTCTGCACAGGGAGATGGAGGGTGCGGACCTTATAGTCTCTAAGGGCATGGCCAATTTCGAGTCATTGTCCGATTCCACCTTCGGACCCATAGCGTACCTGATGAGGGCCAAGTGCCGCCCCGTGGCCGAGGCCGTGGGGGCCAAAAGGGATGACAACGTCCTCCGGGTGGTGGAAAGGGGTTCAAAGGCCAACGGCCGCTCCAGATAAGCTCCTATAGACATATTTGGCACAGAGGATCCAGAGCAGGGCGCCTGTTCTCAATATTCGCTCTCGCAGGAAAAACGGTTATAATGGCCAGCATAATCTGGAGGCGTCATGACCAGTTCACCACCCACTCCCAGCATGACAGCTCCCGACGCTGCGCCGATTGGTTCGGGGGTGCCCGCATGAGCAGCGAGCTGACCGCAGTGATCCTTGCCGGAGGGGAGGGGACGCGCCTCCGCCCCCTCACCAACACCCGGCCCAAGCCCCTGCTGCCGGTCCTGGGAAGGCCGTGCCTGGAATACGTGATCCGCGCCCTGGTCGACGCCGACGTGGGGACCGCCTACCTCACCTGCGGCTACCGCTCCCAGGACATGGTGGACGCGCTGGGAGACGGTAGGCAGTTCGGCATCGACCTGCGGTTCGCGTTCGAGGATCGCCCCGCGGGAACGGCCGGGGCGGTGAAGCTGCTGGAGAGCAAGCTCAGCGGGACCATAGTGGTGGTCAGCGGGGACGTGCTCGCCGACGTGGACATACGCTCCCTAGTAGAATACCATCATCGGAAGGGGGCCCTGGCGACCATGGCCCTGACCACTGTGGAAAAGCCCGAGGAGTTCGGCATCGTGGGCCTCGACGATGACGGCCGCATCGTGCGCTTCAAGGAGAAGCCGAGGACCGATGAGGTGTTCTCCAACCTCATCAACGCGGGCATCTACGTGCTCGAGGCCAGGGTGCTCGAGGATGTTCCGCCGGGGGAGAAGTTCGACTTCTCCAAGCAGCTGTTCCCCAAGCTCCTGGAGAGGTCCGAGCGGCTGTACGGCATACCATTGACCGGCCTGTGGAAGGACATCGGCAGGCCCCGGGACCTTCTGGATGCGAACATCAGGATGGCCGCGAGGAAAGGATCGGAGATCGATGTGGAAGGGGCCCGCACGTGCGGCCCCATCGTGGCCACTCGCTTCCGTGCCTACGGTTGCCGGATCGAGGGGCCGGCCTACGTGGGCGAGGAGACATCCATCGGACGGGGAACTGATCTCGCCTGCTGCGCGATAGGGAACCGCGTGGATGTCGGAGAGGACACCATCATCACCGACTCCATGCTCATGGACGGCTGCACCGTGGGGAAAGGCTCGAGTCTCGCCGGCTGCGTGATAGGAAAGGAATGCTGCATCGGCGATGACGTCCACCTGACAAACGTGCTCATGGGGGACAGGGTGCACCTGGACGGTCCTGCGGAAACCAGGGACAGGACCCTGGAGTAGGACGACCAATTGAAATATTTGGAGCCGAATAGGCGCGCATGAAGGTGGGTCTCGGCAAGCATGAGCTGCTGCTCATCGCCTCTGGCATTCTCTGGGGGACGTCGTTCGTCACCATCAAGATCGCCCTCAACAACGAGGTCGACCCCATCTTCTTCGCTCTCCTGCGGTTCCTGGTCGGTACCGCGGCCATCATGGCCATTGTGTTCTGGATGAGGCGCTTCGATGCCAAGGTGCTTTTGTACCCCCCGATCATCTTCAACTCCTTCCTCAACGCGCTGTCATTCGCACTGCAGAACGTGGGAATGGAGTCCACCTCCGCCACCAACTCGGTGCTGCTGGTGAACACCAACATAGGCGTGGTGGCCATACTGGCCGCCATCTTCCTGGCCGAGGCCATCACCCCGCGCATCATCCTGGGCATAGCCCTCGGGCTGGTGGGGGTGCTGTTCATATCCACCGACGGGGACCTCTCCGCGATATACAGCGGGACCTTCTGGGGCAATCTCCTGGTGCTCGCCGCGGGATGGGTCTGGGCCGTCTACATCGTCGTTCAGAAGAAGGTCCTGAACCGGAAGACCGACGTGATAATGGTCACCGCGGCCATCATGGCCAACACCACGCTGTTCCTTGTGCCCATGACCCTTCTGTTCACGACCAACTATGCCATTCCTACGACAGGGTGGATAGCGGTGGTGTACATCGGATTGGCCTGCACCTTTGGGGCCAATCTCCTGTACAACGCGGGCCTGAAGGGGGTCAAGGCCAGCATATCCTCTGTCATCCTGCTCATGGAGGTGGTGTCAGGCATGGCGTTCGCCATGATCATCCTGGGGGAGATGCCCACCGCCATCACCGCCATGGGAGGGCTGCTGGTGCTCTTCTCCATACTGATCATATCCCTCGCCACGGGCGGCCCCATCAAGAGAGCCAAGCCTAGCTCTTGAACTTGCCCAGCACTTCCTTGGCCCGTTCAGGGACATCGGCGGCGATCGCGATCTCCTCCACGTTCGAGCCCTTATTGCCTAGTATGTACAGCGATTCTATGTTCACGCCGGCCTTCGAGAGCAGCTTCGTGACCTTGGCTAGCTCCCCCGGTCGGTCGGGCAGGGCCACGATCTGTATCTCACGCTCGGCGAAATCCATCTTCGCCGCCTTCAAGGCGCTTCTGGCGCTGGCCTCGTCGTCGGTGACCACACGGATCATCGGCCGCGAGGAGCCCAGGTCGGTCGATATGCCGCGGATGTTGACCGCGTTCTTGGAAAGCACATCGGCGATCCAGGCAACATCCCCAGGTTTGTTCTGGACATAGACCTCGAACTCATGCGTCATTGTCCACATATTCATCGGGCCGGGCTATTATAACTATGCAATAGACCATCAAAGTCCGTTGAACTAACAGCATCCTAGTCCCAATGCGTCCGCCCCGGTCATCGGGAGTAATGACCTATGGCACATGCTTGGACCGCATCGTTACGGGGTACGATGCCATAGCTGGCGTACAGGCCGTTGTAGGTGAACGAGGAGTTCAGGGCTGATTCTATGGCGCTTCCGTCGGAGGAGACGATCATGTAGGTAAGCTCCCCTGTCCACCAGGGGACATCGAGAGCAAGTACTTTCTCCAGGTCCCAGGCGAGGACCTCCTCGCTGGTGGATAGAGGCGGCGGGCCCATGTCCCCGCCCATCACCATCACCGATCCTTTACCGATATGTATGACCCCTGCTGTCCCTAGCAGGGTTCCCCGGTCGTACTCGAAGCCGATGGACCGGCCTCCCAAGGCCTCCAGGTCTGACAGCTCGAAAGCGTTGTCGGGGGCGACATATCGGAAACCTAAGGCGGTAGCCATCGAGCTGGACCTGCTATCCGCACCGCCGTTGTAGGACAGCCCGGTGAAGTCCAGCCTCATTGTGGCGTTGGGATTGCTTTCGTTGGACCGGGAGTACATGAACGGTACGGAACTCTCACCTATCCCTATCCAGAGCCCTCCCCTCTCCACCCAGTGCAAGGCCGGGGCGGCGAAGTAATCCGGGAGGGAGGTCGAGGGCCCGCAGATCAGTACAGCCTGGGGATCGGAGAACACCTTCGGTAGGCTGTCGGAACTGATGATGGAGGACATTGAATCAACTCCAAACGATCGCAGCTCGTTGTTCAGATGGTCGACCAGGGTGTACAGGGACACCTTGACATCGAAGTCCAAGCTCTCGGTGATCAGCACGTAGATGTCCCCGTGCCCTATCCTGTCGGTACCCAGTATCAACGCCGAATAGCTCTGGTCATGGTTCGAAGAAGGGATGCGGTAGTCGAGGACCATCTGGCCTGAGCCAAGCTCCTCCAATGAGAGGTTTGGTCTTGAAGGCTGACCTCCGGAGAGGGCGATGCTGCTCACTGTGAGGACCGCTACCAGAGCCGTCAGCGCCAAGACAAGGTTATTCCTCATGTGGCCGCCCCCTTAGAAATGTCATCAGCCTCTTGGCCGGGTCCAGTTTCTCCGGGAGCAGAGCGAATACCAAGGCCCCGACACCTATGATCGTAGGAATGATCCGCGCCCCCTCTGCGCTCGTGACCTTTAAACCAGTATAATAATCTACGACCACCTGGTTTATCATATCCGTTGGTACCACCCCAGTATAAACGGACAGTGGATAGAGGAACGCCATGTAGGACTGGAGGGCCAGCCAGAAGACCACGCCGACCACCGAGAGTGCGAACACTATGTGCTCGAAGCGGTGCTGATAGACAGAACACAGCAGAAGGAACGGAAGCGCCCACAGGAGATAGTGAGCATGGGTTACCGGCTGGAACAGCAATAGCACCACGAACACTGACATCGAGCCGAATATCATCTGTTCCTCATGCCGTTCATGGGACGACCTCAGCATGATGAACACCCGGAGCAGTATGAGGAAGAGAATAAGGAACATCAGGTAACTGGTGACCGTGTTCACAAGGGTGAACTCGTCCTGAGGAAGAGCTGATGTCTCGTTGAAGAGCACGTTCCCAGTGCGAAGCAGCCCCCAGATATTGACGCCTCCCATGTCGTTGTTGCTCATTCGACCGTTGATAAAGACCATCAGGGAAGGGTTCAATAGAATTGAGATGACTATGCTGGAAGCCCCTCCGATGGCGCCCGCGATGAACTTGATCGGGCTCTTGAGCCGGTCCATTAGGTCATCTCGCGTGCCGAGGTTCATGATCACATGGCCAACAAGGTAGGCGAAGCAGAACAGGCCCAGGTAGAGCGGGTAGAGCTTGATCGATACTCCAAGGCCGACGGCCAGGCCAGCGCTCAGGTACCTTCGGCTGTACATGGCGTAGAGGGCCAGCAGGGTTAGGAAAACGGCCAGTACATCGAAGTTACCGTAGATGGATGATACGAAGATAACGAACGGATTCAGGAACCAAAGGATGAACACCCGCCTTCCGCTACCCTCGTCCCTGATCTTCCGGACGAACCGGTACAGAAGGACCGCGCAGAGATAGTCAGCCAAGATGAGCGGGAGCTTGTAGGTGAGGTTGAAACCGGGAGAAGTGACCGTGGGCACCACCATGTTGGTGACCCGCCCCACCTCCACCATGGATGGTACGAACGTCACCCACTGGGTTGGGTCCGAGAACCATGACAATATGATACTGAAGGGATACTCAATGAAGTTGAAAGCGGGCGGGTAGGAGTAGACCATGTGGCCATAGGGCCCCAGTCCGGCCAGCTGATCTACGATCCCTTGGTAAAAAGGGTAGGTATCATAGGTCCAGCTGGTCCATGGGGCCACAGCGATCCTGATGGCGAAACCCGCGATGATGGCCCAGAGGAGCATACGATCTGGGAAGAGAACACCCTTGATCTTGTGTACCAAGTTATCTGACATGCTCAGCTCGCTTCCTGGCAGGCTCCTCCTCCATAATCTAGCATAGTAGATATATGAAACGGCACGCCTCGCGGAGCAAGTGTCAGATGGTTATGAAGACCGCGGCGACGACGATCAGCAAGAACATACTGATCAGCATGACCTGACCAGATCTCTTGAGAATAAAAGTGTTGGCCAGGGCCGCCATCAATTTTCCCAAGATGCCGCACTGGCGAAGGATTGAGGTTATCACCAGGGGGCTTAGCTTGGAGGCGCCATCCCTGCGGTTGCCGAACTGGTATTCAACCTCCTTGATCGTGTAATCCTTCGGGACGAACTTCAGGAGGTCGAACAGGACCTTGTAGCCCTTCCTTTCGAAGGATCTCCCATGCTTCTCAATGATTTCCTGAGAGCTCTCAGTGTAGCCTCCGAACAGCCCGCTCATTATGTCCTGAGGGTGCGGTTGCCGATGAAGTCGCAGATAAAGATGTGCCAGGGATTGGGCGGCATTGGAGGAGAGCCTTCTCGATCCTTTAAGTGCCTGCTTGTGATGCCTCTTCCCTATAACCATCCCTGCCCCTCTGGTGAGCTCCAGCATCATGTCCCTCAACACCTCTGGGGGATGCTGGAAATCAGCGTCCATGACCAGATAGTAGGGGGTTGTGGTGATGAGGATGCCGTCGACCACGCTCGCGGTGAGGCCCCTATCCTTACCATCACGCACCACGATCTTGACGTGCTGATCCTTACATGCGATATCCTCGACCGCCTGGACGGTCCCATCCTTAGAACCATCGTCCATGACAAGGATGTTCATACACGGGTAGAGCTCAGTGAGACGACCTATCATTGGCCCTATGTTCTTTACTTCTTCGTATGTTGGGATGATGGTAGTAAAAAGCTCACTCGATGTCGACATCACCACGATCTCTGCCGTCCGTAAGTCCTCTAGCGGTTGTCGTTATATATCCTTTTCGATAATATCGTCTCCGCCCATTGTCTGGAAGGGAACAAACGCTCAACTGGATGCCTACGTTCAGGTGACGGTTTAATCCTTTTTTCCGCATAGGCAACTATACTGGCCTTCAGCCTTATGGGGGATCGGATGCACAGAACGAGTGAGCTCTAAGGACTTTCATTCCCGGGGACCGAAAGTCCTATAATTGCAACCCCATTTCCCCTCCAGATGGTCCTATCCGCCTCCCCATTATCCGCTTCCGTGCGTTCTGTTGATATCGCGCAAAGGGAGGTAAAGGTCTTTTACGCTGGGAGTAAAAAACGAACGTCCGAGGATAACGTCATGTCAGGATATGACGGGGCGACCTTCCCAAAAGGATCGATGGAAACCCAGAGTAGCGGCATCGAGGGGAGCGGGACTCTATGAGGGTCGCGGTCCTGTGCAGGAAGCTGGATGGAAAACCGAGGAACGGCTTCGAGAGGTATGCGCACAACCTTGTTTCTGGACTGAAGGGGGCGGGGGTCGACCCTTTGCTGCCCAATCAGGACGCTGGCCTACCGATCATGCCATCGGGATCGTTGATATCGCCCCCATATTATGATATAATACGCCCGTTTGTGGAAATACTAAGAGGCCGGCTCAGGGCCGACGTATTCCACGCGGTGACCGATTCCCAGGCCATCATGTTCCCCTGGCTGAATGGCAAGAAGATAGTGACCATGCACCATGTGGATAAGACGCCTGCTGATTCTTTGCCCGAGGCGGTCTTCAGGGCCTTTTACGGTCTCGGTACAAAGATCGCCCTCCGACAAGCCGACAAGATCATCTGCATCTCCTCCCAGACCGAGCGGGAGGTCAGGGAAGCTTATGGGGTCTCTGATGATCGAATAGTAACGATCCCCCAGGCCCTGGCACCCGCCTTCCGGCCACTTCCAGACTCGGTCAAGGAAGGAACCGTGGGGTACATAGGGGCTTTGAAGAAGAGGAAGAACGTGGAATTCCTGATAAGGGCCTATGCCCTCTACGACAAAAAGGAGGGTGTTCCCCCGTTGAAGCTGGTGATCTGTGGAGAGGGAACTGACCGGCCTTTCCTGGAGAACCTCTGCAGGGAGTTGGGGATATCCGACAAGGTCGAGTTCAGGGGCGAGATAAAGGAGGAGGACCTGGTGGCAACTTACAACTCGTTCTCTCTATTCGTTCTCCCAAGTCACCAAGAAGGGTTCGGTTTCCCCATCATCGAGGCACAGGCATGCGCGGTGCCAGTACTGACCGTGCAAGGGGCTTTGATACCTGAAGAGGTTGCTACATCCACGGTGAGGTGCAACGACGAGCAGGATATGGCCGACCGGATGGCGATGATGATGTCAGATCCAGATCTAAGGGAGAGGGTCATCGCCGAAGGGCTCGCCCATGCCAAATGCTTCTCATTGGAGCATATGGCAAAGATGACAGCATCAGTCTATGAGCAATTGACAGAAAAACGATCTTTCAATCATTAGGGCCGCTTGTAGCTACCGGGTTCGCTCGGTCCACTGTTCTCAGCAATCTAGCACGGTAAAAAATGCCCAGTGTTTCCTTGAAGATGCATCTAACGGTCTTAAACCCGATCCTGCCCCCGCAGGCTCTACTGAAGTTGAGCTCGATTGGCGCCTCGACAATCTTGTACCCATCGGCCTGGACGTTAACAAGAAGGTCCAGGTCGAAGGCATAGCGTTGGGCCTCTACCTTGTTCATCTCCTTTTCCAGCACATCCTTTCTGAACAGCTTGAAGCCTGGCTGGGTGTCCGTGACATCCAGGTTGAACATCAGTTTAATTAGCAGGTGATAGCCCCAGCTCAAGAATCTGCGCTTGATCGGGTAGTCGACCCTAGAATCAGGATGTCGCTTGGAACCGATGACCACATCGGCCTCAGTCGCCTTCAACATGTACATGAACCTCATGGCATGCTTCGGATGGATCTCCAGGTCTGCATCCATGAACACAACCAGGTTGCCGGTGGCCCGCTTCGCGCCGACCTTGAGGGCGTTCCCCTTGCCGATGTTATTTCTGTAGCTAACCGGTACAACCTCGGGATTGTAGATAGCTGCTCTCTTGATCTCCTGGATCGTATCATCCGAGCTGCCGTCATTGACCACAACCAGCTCAAAAGGTACGCCATACCTTCTTATTACGTGAAGACACTCAATAAGGTTCTTGTAGATTTTTCCCCCCTCGTTATAAGCCGGTATAACAAAAGATATGAAGTCAGAATTCCGGTCGGCGAGTCTACGCCGTTCGATCATCAAGGCGTCCGATCTCGATAACAGCTCATGAAAGTCATTATCGATATGGATCGCTGTACCTTCTGAAGTTATGCTATCCCTCCCATTTTCTATTGTTTAATGTTATCTTCATAATCTTATGAGGTCGATGAGTAGCACCTTGATTGATCTTAGGATTTAAAGTATATCCCTTCATTGAATGATCCATAAAATTCTGGATATTTTTAGATAATGATGATTTCGAACAACGATGATGGGCCCCCATAGCCAAGATGTGGATTCTGGGAACCACCGACTCGATATAGTATAGGTTTGTTTGTATCATGACGAGAGGGCGCTTTTTTCGCTCCTCCCGCTCGTAGAAGAGATTGAGGTCACTCTTTGAGTAGCTTCTCGAACGCATCTGCACTGGCATCCCACCCGAATTTTCTCGCCCACTCCAGGCCGTTCAGCCCCATCTTGGTTCTCATCTCATCATCGCTCAGAAGGCGGGCGATGCCCTCGGCCAGGTCTTCGGGACGTGGGGAGGTCAAAAGTCCATTATAGCCATTATTTATAGAATCCCTGAGCCCAGGAACATCATAACCGACCGCAGGCGTCCCTAAGGCGTTGGCATCGGTCACGACCTGCCCCCAGCCTTCTCTGATACCAGGAACGGCAATAACCCAGGACTCCATAACATATTTGTCCCTGGTCTCCCTATCGACGTAGCCTAAAAACCGCACGTCTGGATTTGCATCTTGCAGCTCCTTTCTCAGATATCCGTCCCCTATTGCGACAAATGTTAGCTGGGGAAACTTCGCCTTTAAAATACGAAATGCCTCAATGGCATGGTCTGGACATTTCGCCCTCTTCATCCTTCCAACAAAAATGATGGAAGGGTTCGGAGTCTTTGTCGGAAGGTCGTTCAATACGGATACGTTAAGTCCGTTAGGGATTATCGTCACGTTCTTGAACCCCAACCCCAGTAGATCTTTGCGGGTGGATTCCGAAACTGTGACGGTCCGGACCTCCCTGTAATGATTGAGCCAGTGTCGCTCGAAAAATTTATCACCCATCCATGCCACAGGATAGGGCATCTCGTGATACCAGAACTCTCTTGCTAGCTGGTGAATAAGAGCAACTATGCGCTCTCCCCTTTTGACGAACTTTGGAGTCATAAAGGGAACGGTGTTGATCTCATCGATAATGACATCATAGCGGGCCCCCGAGGAGCGATAGAACTGGCGGGCCTTACGATAAACAGAGAACTTGGAACCGGAACGTACCACTGTAACTCCATCCATCTGTTCTTCCCTAAGTCCATTCTCGAACATGCTCGAAAAAATTGTAACATTATGGCCCTTAGAGACCAGACGTTTCATGATCTGATGTGTATAGACCTCAGCGCCTCCAGACTGGGGGTTCTTGATGTCCCGCCAGTTGAACAAGAGGATCTCTATTTTGCCACCGTCGTCCCGATAACTGGTTCAATATATCTCTTTTACCCTCAGATGCAAGAGCAACAAAGTACCATCGTCGAGGCGTCCAGCCGCAGTTTTCACCTGTATTGTGGAAAGCTATTGTCGAAAACACAGGTCCCCAGTCGGGCATTCACGAACAGTAAGCGGTAATTTATGGATGAACGGCATGCAGGTCTAAAATAAGTACAGCCTCGGGAGAACGAAGGATGGATGGGTCTGAAAAGATGAGCATATCCATAGTTATACCTACATACAACCGGAAGGAGAAACTGCTCCGTCTGATCAGGTCCCTACTGGAGAGCACCTATCCCGTAGAGCAGTCTGACATAATCGTGGTAAATGACCGGTCTTCCGATGGAACGGCCGATGCCGTCCGTAGGTCTTTCCCAGACGTCAATCTAATAAACAATGAAGAGGAGGGATTCATTTCCAGGTCCAGGAATATAGGGATCAAGGCATCCAGCGGCAAGTATGTACTCCTCATCGACGATGATAACGTTGTGGATCGCAACCTTGTTAAGGAGCTTGTCACCACCTTTGTCAATGATCATACCGGGTCCATCGGCATCGTGGCCCCCATCATGTGCTATCTCGATAAACCTGACCTCATCTGGTGTGCGGGTGTTCATCGAGACATGACCACTAGCCTGACGAAGTTCGTTGGAAGGGGAGAGATAGATGAGGGCCAGTACCTTGGCCTGTTGGACAGCGAGGATTTCCCTAACGCATTCATGATATCGAGGGAAGTGATTGAAAAGGTCGGTATGTTCGACGAAAAGCTATTCCCCATCCACTATGAGGAGGCCGATCTAGGTGAGCGCGCTAGGCGGGCCGGTTTTAGGGTCGTGTGCAATCCGTCTGCGAAGACATGGCACGATATCGCTCTTCCAAGTAAAACGGACGACAGGACCAGAATATACCATCTGCAGAATGACATGAGGGCGTATTATTCCGGCAGAAACCGTGTATTGTTCTTCAAGAAATATGCCAGTTCTTTTCGGTTTCTTCTATTCGTGTCAATATTCAATTGGATTCTAACGGCCTATTATCTTAACATCATGTTCACGGCAAAGAACAAGGACTGGAAGACCAGGGTCCAGTTGTCAAGGAGTTATGTAAAGGGCATATTCGACGGGCTGAGGATGGGGAAGACTGGCGGGCAGACCGATACATCAGTAAAGACCGACCATCTGGTAAGATAAGAAGCATCCTTGAGAGAACATAGCATTTATTATGGCGCTCAAAGGTGATGGGCCATTCAGTTACTTGGAAGGCGACGGAAGTGAGGCGGTGAAATTTCAGATCGTCACAAGGTATTTCTTCCCTGTGAAGGCAGGTGTGGAGACACATTGCTACGAGGTCGCCAGGAGGGTCAAGGCCATGGGTCATGATGTCACCATTTTCACTCGTGACGATGGCTTCGAGAAAGAAGGTCCTTTACCGGCCGAGGAAAAAATGGATGGGTTCAGTGTTATTCGTTCTCCATCCAATCGCAGGCTGTCAAAGCAGCTCGATATGAAGAAGCCCATCTATCTCAACAATTTTGATATCTCGCTCACCTTCTTCCTGTATATGAGGGCCTTCTTCTCCAGGCTGAGAGGAGCACGCCTCACGATATGGCTGGTCCCACATGGCGGTTATACTCCTTACTGGGAACTCTTCCCGCTCCCTCGGCGGTTGATTAAGCGCATGTATCACCGGACCCTCGGGAGGTACTTCATCAATCATCTGACCTGCGGCGTATCAGCCCTTAACAACTGGGAAAAGGACCAGCTGATAAAGGCCGGAATTAATGATAAGCTTATAACCATCAGGACGAACGGTGTAGAGGACCTTGCATATGACCTTCCTACTCAGAATCTGGGGGACCATGAACTAGCCTGGCTAAACGGGCAGAGGTATGTGCTCATGCTCTGCCGGGTATCGAGGGAGAAGAACATCGACGGTGTCGTTGAAGCTATTTCAGCGCTCCAAGAACTGCACCTGGTGATAGGTGGGTCCATCCAGGACAAGGCGTATTATGACGAACTGAAGGCCATCATCTCAGAAAAAGGTCTCGACGGCAGGGTCCATTTTGTCGGATACGTGAGCGGGGGGAAGAAGTATGCGCTGATTGATGGCGCAGAAGTGGTCGCTTTGACGTCGTTTTACGAAAGTGACTCCATAGTTCTGAAGGAGGCCTTGGTAAGAGGTAGACCCATCATTGCGTCTGCCGTGGGACCGTTGCCATCCATCGTCACGGAGGGAGAGAACGGTTTCCTCGCTGTCCCTGAGGACGTTCATTCCATATCCTCAGCCCTTGCCAGGGTCTTGGCTTTCTCTGCCGAGGAGAGGAAGAACATGGAAGGGAAAAATAGGAAAAAAGCAATTCAATACCGGTGGGGAGAGGTGACCTCTGGGCTGATCGAGGATATAGAGCACTGTGAAGGTATGAGAAATGGTTAACCTGATCGGATTCCTGAAACAACACATCGAGCTAATCCTGTTCGCCGTTCTCTCCCTCGTCGTTCTCCTGTGGTTCGGTGGTTGGAACTATATCCACCAGATAGACTCCCTGTTCTACCTGAACCCCGAGAGGCGGTTAGAGGACGTCCTGTATTTTTGGAAGGCCGGCGAGACCTTAGGTCTGTCCATGGCCGAGTTCAGTCTCATACCGCTCTACCTGGTCCAGACCGCCCTCGTAGAAATGATGGCCCCACTCCTCGGGGCTTGGTATAGCCTGGTGGCATCCCAAGCGATCATCTATTACCTCACAGTCTTTCTGGCTTTCGCCTTCGCCAATTTGTTCCTAAAGCAGTTCTTCCGCCAAATTTTGGGCTATTCCGAGATAGGGACCAGAGAGCGTGTTCTGATCCTTATTGTCACGCTGTTCTACGTCATCAATCCCTACACCATTTCCACCGTGTATTGGAGGTATATGACGTGGGCGCTATTCTGGGCTGCCCTCCCCCTTCTCAGCTACCTTTTCCTGAAGTACCTAGAAACTAGCAAGCTCAAGTATATTCTCGCTTCGGGGGCCGTGTTCATCACCCCACTAGCTGCCGGATTCCCACAGGTAGGCTTCGTCAACCTCATGTTGACCTATGTGCTCCTGTTCATCCTATGGTATCTTCGGACCTCGGCCAAAGGGTGGGCTCATGCCAAGAGCCTTGCCACATTCGCCATACTCTTCTTCGCGCTCATCGCTTGGATTCTCATACCGCAATTCCTCTCCCTTTCATCCACTTCCACGTACACCTCGGCGCCTGACGTCTATAGCGATCAGGACTATCTGGACTTCTCATCGCAGTTCACCACCATGAGCAATATTGTGAGGTTGGTCGGTAATTATCTTCTTTATAATAATGTCAATTCGTTCCCCTATTCATGGTCAGATGCCTATTTCAGCAATGGTCTGATAACGGCTGGCTTGTATGTATTCCCCATACTCGCAGCCATTGCCATGTGGTTCATTGGCAGCGAGAAAGACCGCGATAGGAAAAAAATTTTGTTCGTGGTCACTGCGGGGTATTTATTCTTGCCCCTTTTCATGAAAGGTGTTTCGGCGCCGTTGGAAAATTTAGGTGACCTGCTCTTCAACATCCACAGCACATTCTTCCGTCATCCATACGATCGTTTCATCAGTCTATTCCTGTTGCTGAACGCCTTCCTGATGCTGTACGCGCTCCGGAACATCACTCTGCATCTTCCGGACCGAAGACGTTTCATCAGCTTCAGCTTGGTGATGGTCCTCCTCATCACGGCCATAGGCTTCCCGTTCTTCACAGGAGAGGTAGTGAACAAGCTGGATAAGGTCGACCTGGCGGGGACCAACTATTTGAACCTCGAGGATGCAATAGGCTCCGAGTTAGGAAACGATGGGAGGATCCTGGTCATCCCTTTCTCCATTTCCGGCGAGTACTCCTATAACATATCCGGTGAGCTCAACCGTCCGAACTCAAAATCGCTTGCCTATGATTTCCTGCCGCAGGCCTCCATTCTTCAGTTCACCTTGTCGCCCTATGACCGTTTCGCCTTGGGTTACATCTATGAGGTCATCAAGAACAATGATTCGGAGGCCTTCTACAAGTTCATGTACCACTTGAATGTGAAGGCTCTTCTGGTCCAGAAGGACTACTCGACAGAGTACAACAAGAATCCCTACACCTCGATACCCGCGGAGGACGCCATAAAGTTCGTGACCGACCTGACCTTGGAGGATGGCCTAGCTTTGCTGTACAATGACTCCAATGTAGCTATCTACAAGCTGCCCGAGGTCGATTCGTCGAACGTGGTTGGTGGGCAACCAGCACTCTTGCTTGGTTCTTACTCCGAGGTTTCCACGATCTCAATCCAGAAGCCGCTCGTGCCCCTTGCCGGCCTTTGGGGCTATGATCCCACCCTTTTCGAAGGATACTCAGACCTCTTGGTGAGCGATAGCCCGGACACCATGGACTATCTGATCAACCTGATGAGCGAAAAGCTGACCATCAGCCCATATGAGCTAGGAAGGCTGTCCTCAGAGGGCTGGGAGAAATATGCAACCATGGATGCGTTATACTCGAACAGCTCGAACATCCTCAAGACCGGAACATCCTACAAGGACGGGGACCTCCTGGCCAGCTGGTCCTTTCAACAGATGTCGGACCTTGATGGATGGACATCACCACCTGGGTCCACGGCTGCGATTGCGCTGTCTTCAACGGTCAAACCCCATACCAGCGGCCTTATGATGACAACGACGGTCCCAACATCGGGAGTCAGCTACATAGATGGCCCTGAGGTCAATACAACCGCCAACGATATACTCTGGAGCATTAATTGGATGAAGACCCAGAACTCCGCTGGGTCCAACATAACGGTTGTAGGCTACGATTCGCAATTGGGGGATTGGAAATCGCTTAACTACTCTCTGCAAGGGATGTCTGGTACTAGTGATTGGGAGGAATATTCGTTCAAGGTCCTTATACCTGATTACATTGAGAAAGTGAAGTTGCGTGTTTATTCGGGGTCGTCCCTAGACCCAACCAAAGGGGAAGCTATCACGTGGATAGATCAACTATCCCTATACAGCATGATGAACTACACTACTTCCCCATACATGCAGATTCCAATAGATGTGCCCGAGACAGGTAGATACTACATCCTGTATGAGACACTGGTATCCCCCAGCGGAGGACAGGTCGGAATGAATATCACAGGGGCCAACTACACGATTGAGACACAATACCCACAGCAGAAGTGGATCTGGGTGGAACAGGCGCTGTATCTTAACAAGGGAACATATATTGGTTTGTTGAGCAGCCTTGAAGGTACCAATTCGATCAGGACCATTTCATTGATAAACGAGACCAACTTTATCTCAGCAGGCCAACTAGTAATCGAAACTCTTGCCGGTAAGAATATTTTCGTCAGTAACTCTGCTACCAGCTTCTTAATGGGGAATGGTACGAGCCTCATCGACAGGTCTAGCGGGAAGCAACTTTACTTCTCCAATGATAGCAACGTGTGGACCACGCTTTCAATAGCCTCCGAGGGCGACTACCAGATGACATTGTATGGTCTCGGTGGCTTAGACTTGGCCATCAATGGAGAACAAGTACAACTAAAGGTCGATGGAGACAGTGCCAGCTCATTATCTAATGTCCACCTTGTACCTGGGTCATACAATGTTACGATCAACGGCACCTCAGGTTCAACCTTGGTTTCCTTATGGACATATAGGGTGAACGAAGGGGATTCCCTAGAGGGTTTCCTCGATGGGGAGGGAGCTAGTGAGGTAGAAGTGGAGAGGGTCGACCCAACACACTACAGGGTAGATATCATTACGGACACACCCTTCATGTTCTGCCTTCCAGAATCTTACGATCCGCGGTGGGAGGCCACCATATACAAGGATGGGGCGGCGGTCAGGAAATTAAGCCCAGTGGCTTTGTACGGAAGCCTGAATGGCTTCTGGATAAACGAGACCGGAGACAGCATTATGCTCGAGATTCGCTACGGCCCTCAATCACTGCTCGAGAAAGGCCTCATCGTATCCTCGTTGGGCTTGCTATCGATCGGGGCCATTGTAGCTATAGAATTTAGATATGGCCAGGGAGCGATATGGAGGAAGGCCAGTTCGATCTTGAAAGGGTTCAGGAGGAAATGATTTGCCAACTGAATTTGAACGTGCCGGGAGGGTCAACCCCTCTCTCTTAGAAGCATGCATAGAGAAAAGGCTCTGGAAAAGGACCTGATACAATGGCTATTGCTTACTATGATATCATTGGAATCGCGCTCATTGTTGTGTTCCTAATATTGAGGTTCAAGTTTAACTTCGCTTCCAGGTCCATCATCGTCCTGGCCATTTTTTTTCTGGTGCTGGCCGCTATTGTCAACGGACTTGGCAGTGCCTCCACCGCCAACGATCTGGCGATACTTGCCTTCTATTCTATGGTCGTGGGGATAGTGCTCATGGTATATGACCAGGTCCGCGCTACGAAGGGGCCGTTGATTAAAGAAGGGCGTTTAACTCATTCTTTCGCTCATATGAAAAGGCTGTTAGATCGCTTGCGGAGCTAAGGACGACATGAGTGTGGTATGTGGTGGTCTCTTGCATCCGATCGGATCTATAGACGAGCAAGGACCAAACGCACGTGGTTTGGGTGAAATGGTGACTAAGATTTGAAGGATCCAACGGCTAGCAGGGATGGAGAATATTTGCGAGGCCTGACGGTCAAGGGGCTTATGTCCGGGGCGAATAGATGCAGATCAGAGGTATTCTTCGCGCTCGTTTTCCTGCTCTTCACCCTATTTATCTTCAGGGGGTATTTCGAACACACCAACATCCTGGGCACGGATTCTATGGGGCTGCCCTTCATCATTACTTCGAGCCATCTCAGTAATGATTTCTTTTCAACATGGATCTCTTATTCGGGATTAGGATTTCCGGATTACCCCCTGCCCATATACCAAACACTTTATCTCGCGGCCACTGCATTGGGCATATCGCCTCTAGACATCGCCAAGGCGCTCTTGATCGTAGCTTTCTGGCTCGCTGGGGTCTCAATGTTCGTCTGCGCAAAAAGGCTGACAGGGCATAATATCCCGTCGGTCGCTGCCGCACTCGTCTTCTGCTTCAACCAGGTGCTTCTTTCTCAGGTGATAGATGGCCATTACTATTTTGTCCTCAGCTATGCTCTTTTCCCTTTCGTATTCCTGATATTCCATAGCATTCTCAAGGGTTGTAGGACTAAATACGATCCTCTGATCCCGGTTGTACTTGTCGCCTATGGTACTCTGGCCACTCCCAACATCGTCATTATTTCTATTCTGTTCCTGGGCATCTTCGCACTCTCAAAGTGGAGGTTGGAACAATTCCCCGCGAAGCGCCTGGCCATGACCATCGCTCTTATAGTGCTGATCATGGCGTTCTTCGGACTGAGCGTCTTGCTGGCGAACAACAACCCCACTTACAATACGAGCTACCCTATCCAAGAGGCGATGCGCTGGAGCAGCCCATCTATGATGGACTCTTTAACACTGAAGGCGAGCGAGAACTCCTTCTTCTTTGGCAATGAGACCAGCGCCTGGGTCCAGCCTGATTCACTCACCATATTGGCGGACACCACGGCATTCATGGTCCCCATCCTTGCGTTCGCTGCGTTGCTATGGAAGGAGCACCATCGTTCCACCTTGCCCCTTGCTATCATCGCTGCGCTCTTCATTTTTCTGGCCAAGGGACCGTATGAGCCGTTATCCGTGGTGTTCGAATGGGGCTTCAACAACATACCTATTCTGGACACGATCAGAGTGTTCTCCCGCTTCTCGCTGCTCACTAGCTTCTGCTTTGGGCTTCTGATAGCCTACTTCATAATAGGGCTAGAGGCTCGCCTGAGCCTACCGACCTCACAGAAGAGTCTTAGGTCCGTTCTAAGTAGGCATAGAAGGAAGGCCATCATATCGCTGGTCGTGGCCCTGGGAGCATGCCTGCTATTCCAGTCGGGAGCCGTATTAACGGGGGCGGTGGGCACGTTCGACCTGCCGAACGAATATCAGGCTCCCTTCGACTGGGTGGGAGAGCAAGATGGCGACTTCAGGATACTGAACCTTCCATACATGGCTGACTACCATAACGCACCCTCCACCTATGGTTACCCGAACACCACAACAATAGACCCCGGTATCTATAGCATGATGTATACAGGAAAGGACACGGTGTATGGATCATCGACCTACGACTTCTGGTCCTTCTTTGACCACATCATCGAGGTCAGGAGCTTCGGTTACAAGGAGATCCCCAGCATCCTGGGCGCTACGGCGAGCATGCGTTACATCGTCGTGCAGACGCACACATCTGCAGAGGAGCTTTCTGCCTTCATGAGCATGAACGGACTGACCGTCGCCGCTCAACTGGATGGTGGAGGGATGGTCCTTGAGAACAATAACTGGTCGCCAAGGGTATCAGCGTACAGCAACATCTCCCTGGTGACCGGGGGAAGAAACATGCTAACATCTCTGGCAGGGATGGGCCTCTACGAGCCGGACGCGGAGGGCCTGGTTTTCCTCGACCAGCTGACGACAACGGACGCAGAGCAGCTGCTGGACATAGCTGATAGTATTTACATCTCCAATGGCGATCTTACTGAGCTCTACATGGAGCTCTCTGACTGGTCATCAGAGCAATCGGTCATGCTATCCAGCCTGGGCACTTCCCATACGACTGATGATGTCAGCAACTGGATCCAGAGTAAATGGCCGTTGAAGGCTGGCCTGACGCTCAATCCGACCCTGTTCACTACGGGTAGGTGCAGCGTCACCGTGACCATGGAGTCCGAGGGTGCGGGGTCTAGAATGTTCCTCAAACTGATGAGGGGGCCGGATGCCGGTAACCTGAGCATAAGCATCCCTGGCATGGCCGTTCAGACATATGACGCCAGCTACCCGGTTCACCAGATGGCCTGGATCGAACTACAGGTGCCCGATCAGCCCGGATCTGTGGACATCACCATCACGAACGAAGGTGATGGCCAGAATAACCTTGAACGATTGGTAATGGTCGCGGAAGATGAAATGGACGCCCAGATGGAAAGGGTCGATCTTCTTCTGTCCGATCACCTCGAAAAACTAGTTTACGTATACCCGGCCAGCAGCTACTTTGGCGAAGGGCGGCAGCTGATAGGAGACGAGGGGACCGGGGTGATGACCACAGAGGCAGGAGGCCCGTTCAATATAATTATCGGCGATCTAATCGCTGGTCAGCAAAGGGCCTTGGTCCTACAGATGAACGTGACCGATCAGGCGGTGGTCACCGTCGGGGGGGTCCGCGCAAACAGCACCATATCCTCCCTTGATGGAGCGGTCTATGACCTCGGACAGCTTTCCAATGGAGATGAAATTGGTATAACCACCAACGGAACATATGGAGTGGCGTTATTCTCGGGTGATTGGGTGGAGAACGCTCCCTCTGAAGTAGATGTGGGCTATGAACACCCTCGCAGCGAATTATACCGGGTGAATATTGACGGTGACGGTCCGCTAGTAATCCAGGTCTCAGAGAACTTCAACTCCTGGTGGAGCGGTCGGGCGGGGGCCGAGTCGTTGCTCCACTTGCCGATCAATTCCGTCATCAATGGGTATCTCATTTATGACGGCAATTCGACGGTCTACATAGAGTACCAAGGAGGGGTGGCTTACACGATTATCCTCGTTCTCCTTGTGATCATTCTCCTAGCAACGGCATCATTAATTATGTTTAAGAGGTACAAGACCTGGAACAAGGATACCAATGGTTAGCGGGGACATGGCGCGGAGCAAGGTGATACATGCCTCGGTCGGGGTTTGCGCGTACAACGAGGAGAGAAACATCCTCAGCTCCCTCCGCTCGCTCAAGGGGCAGAGAGAGGAGGGCTTCTCCCTGAAGGATATCATCGTCGTGTCCAGCGGCAGCACCGACCGCACCGACGCCCTGGTAACGGAGGCCAGCCTGTCCGATGAACGCGTCCGCCTCCTGCGGCAGGAGAGGAGGGAGGGCAAGAACTCCGCCGTCAATCTCTTCCTCTCGCAGGCGAAGGGGGACGTGTGCGTCCTGGTGAACGCCGACAACACCCTGGAGCCGGACTCCCTGGCCAGGCTCCTCGCGCCCTTCAGCGATCCCACCGTGGGAATGGCCGGCGGAAGGCCGGTCCCCACCAACGACAAGGGCACGGTGTCCGGGTTCGCCGTCCACATGCTCTGGGACATGCACCACCGACTATCGCTCCTGTACCCGAAGGTAGGCGAGCTCGTGGCCTTCCGGAACCTCGGCATCACGCTGCCGACAACGATGCAGTCCGATGAGGACATAATGCGGATGGAGCTGGAGAAGAAGGGGCTGAGAACGGTTTACGTACCCGAGGCCATCGTGCACAACAAGGGTCCCACGTCCGTGCGAGACTTCCTAAAGCAGCGGACCCGAGTCAACATCGGGGAGCAGTACATGAAGCGCATCTACGACTACGACATCCCCACATGGAACCCCAAGTGGCTGTTCCGGTCGTACATGGACTTCCTCAGGGACAACCGGGGTGATCTCCCGCGGACCATCGCGGCGATGGGCCTGGAAGCATACGCCAGGATCTACGCCGTTCTGTACGTGAAGCTGGACCGTGGTGATAAGGCGGTGTGGAGCCAGGTCAGCTCCACCAAGGACGTGGGGAAGGACTGACCCCTACTCCTTGAGCACAGCATCCACCGCATCATTGAAGTCGAAGCCCTTCTCCACCTTGAAGGTCCGGCAGCCAGCGGCCCTTCCCATGGCCACATCATGGTCCCCGTTCCCGATGACAAAAGATGAGCTGAGATCTATATTAAGGTCCTTGACCGCCCTCTCCAGCATCCCCGTGGCCGGTTTGCGGCAGGAGCAACCCTCCTCCGGGCGGTGGGGGCAGTAGTATATGGCATCCAGGCGCGCGCCGTCCGCGCTCAGGTCGGCCTTCAGCTTCTCATGGATCTCATCGAGAGTGGCCACATCGAAGTAGCCGCGCCCCACCCCTGACTGATTGGTGACCAGGACCACCAGGAATCCCGCATCGTTCAGCCTCTTGATCGAACGACCGACGCCGGGGAAAAGGTGCAGGTCCTCCGGTCGGGAGCAGTAGGGCACGTCCTTGGCGATGGTGTCATCGCGGTCAACGAATACCGCCTTGTGTCCGAACATGCCCTTCTCCACCAGGCCGCAGATGATGTGGCCAGCGCACATGTAGGCCTCTTGGATGCGAGGCGTGCTCCGCGTAGGTATGGTCAACGCGAGGTCCACCATGTCCTTGATCGTGCCACCTGGCCCTGTGAAGCCGACCGTTACGGCACCCATCTCCTTTGCCCTTTCCAGGGCCAGGACCACGTTCCTCGATGACCCGCTGGTGCTCAGGCCTACAGCCACGTCACCTTTGCGGATGCATGCCTCCAGCTGGCGAACGAACACCCTCTCGTAGCCGTAGTCGTTGCCGATGGCCGAGATTGAGGAAAGAGAGGTCAGGGCCACGCCGTCAAGGGCCGGGCGGTCCATCAGGTACCTTCCCGACAGCTCGGCGGCCAGGTGCATGGCGTCGGCCGCGCTGCCCCCGTTGCCGAAGAACACCACCTTGCCGCCCCGTCTGAAGGCGTTGATCATGGCCTGGGCAATGGCCTCTATCTGCCGGGGATCGACAGCACCTATCACGGACGCGGATTCTCGAAGCTCATTCTCGATCAGAAGGCTCATTGCAATATCTCCATGTCTGCAACCCGTACTTGTCGAAGTTGTAGTTCACGATCTCCACGCCCATCTTGGCAAGCTCGTTGGCCACGGTGTGCTTGCGGTCGTACTCGCAGATGAAGAACATGAAACCTCCTCCGCCCGCTCCCGAGATCTTACCTCCCACCGCTCCGTTGGCGAGAGCGGTCTCGTATATCGTGTCCAGGCGTTCGTTGGAGATCCTCGAGGTGAAGCGCTTCTTGTACTCCCAGGACTCATTGAGCAGCTCCCCGATGAGCCGTATGTTCCCGCGCAGCAGCGCGTCCTTGGTCTCCCGCGCCAGGCGCTTGGTGTTCTCCAGTGCGTCCACCACCTGCTCGTTCCTCTCCACGTAGCCAGCGGTCTGGCTCTGGATGATGTTGGAGGACGCACGGGTCTTCCCTGTATTGCCCAGGAGCAGCTGATAGTGAAGCTCGTTGAGGATGTCGGTCTTGACCCTCAAGGGAGTGACGATGTTCTGCGGTCCGTTGAACTCCATGAAGTTGAAGCCCCCGAACACCGCCGCGTACTGGTCCTGCTTTCCTCCCGCCAGCCCCAGCTCTTTCCTCTCCAGGACATATGCCAGGTTCGCGATGTCATATTGAGACAGGGGCTCGTTCAGCCACTCCGCCATGGCCCCGATGATGGATACGATGACGGTCGAGGAAGAACCCAGACCGGACCCCGGAGGCGCCTCGCAGTGCAGGAACATATCGAAGCCCCGTGACACCTCGAAGTGGTTCAGCACCGCCTTTATGAGGTCGAGGTTGCCGTCATAGGTGAACATATCGCCGTTCGCACGCCACTTCTCCACCACGCCGTAGTCCAACGAGCGTATCGTTATCTCCCGATCGTCCCGCGGGGAGATGGTGCAGTATGCGAAGCGGTCGATGGTGGAGTTGAGGACCGCCCCCCCGCGCTCGTCACAGAATGGCGGCACATCGGTACCGCCTCCAGCGAAGCTGATCCGTAGCGGAGCCTTGCTGCGTATCAGCTGCTTCCTTTCGCCCATCAAAACCTGATAAAGGAGGGAGGATTTATTTGATTGCCTTGCTGGTTATCCTGTTTATAACCCTCCTTCGATACCGGGGATCGGAGGCTGAGGCACCAAAGTGACGTAATATTAAAATGATGCCGTCGCAAGATGCCGTCTGGATGGATGCTAGGAGTCAGGTCGACCTGTAGGCTGTTGATTGGTAACTTCTATATTGGAAGGGGTTGTTGTCAAGTGCGCATTCCATGTCAGACCCCAACGACCTTGTAAGTCCTATGCCCAAGAACAAGAAGGGAAGGAGGACTTTGATCGCTATGGCCACGATCGTCGTTGTGGTGATCCTGGTCCTGACATTCTCCCTCAGCGGGTTCTTCAGTTCCAAGGACCAAGGGGCATTGGGGAGAATAAAGGCACAAGGTAAGATGATAATGGCTACGGACGCATCATCAATACCCTTTGAGTTCTATGATCCTGTAGAGGCCAGGTATGAGGGCTTTGACGTTGACCTTGGGAAGAGGATCATGGAGAAGGTATCCAAGGAAGTCGGCCGGTCCCTGACGCTGGATGTGCGCGATATCCCATTCGACAGCATTCCTGGAAACTTGGATAATAATAATGTTGATATCTCTTTATCTCGATCTGTTATCACCGGACAGTGGAACGGGTCGGTCCTGTTCAGCATCCCGTACCTCACAGAAACGGAGAGCTATGGGATCATTGTGAACGGTTCTGAATCTAGCATCGCCTCTGTGCAGGATCTCTGGAATGCATCCAGGATCGCAGTGATCGAAGGAACGACCTCTCAGCTTTGGTTGCAGGACGTAATGGTCCAAGGTGGATACTCCTCCGAAAAGGTGAGTGTCTTCCAGACCATTAACGCCTGCCTCCTGGCAATGCAGGATGGCACCTCCCAAGCTTTCATCATCGATGAGGAGACGGCTAAGGATTATGCCGAATCATCATCCGGTGCTTTGAAACTCGCTGCGGTCATATCCGGATATCAGTTATCATATGGTTGCGCCTTCAACGTGGAATCAGTGGGCCTGAAGGAGATCGTAAATAGGGTGATTGCTAACATGATCGCTAGCGGCGAGATGAACGAGCTAAAGGAGAAATG
The DNA here is from genome assembly GCA_018262895.1 of Methanomassiliicoccus sp. Lineage (GTDB taxonomy): Archaea > Thermoplasmatota > Thermoplasmata > Methanomassiliicoccales > Methanomassiliicoccaceae > UBA6. The sequence goes on from JADFDJ010000011.1 coordinate 63,261, forward strand.
GGGATTGGTTTGATCATTCTCAAATTGACCAAACTTGACAAAATAACCACCTTCTCGCCCTGGCTTCGGAGTAGTGATTATCATCGTATGAAACAAGAGACTCTGGTTATAAGGCACCTCTTGAAGATAACATCTGGATAGGACAAATTAATATTAATCAACGAATAACGTAGCAAAGACCAGATTGACAATATTATCAGAATTGATAGTAAGATTTACGATTATTGGGTCAATTAATTCGATGAACGCCTGTGCTTTTCCATTTTTAGAAATATGCTCTAACAACCGATGTCATCTTTAATAGGGATAACAGAACATCGGAAAAAACATGTCGGACTCTACGGGCGGTACGCCCCCTTCCCCATTGAAAAAGAAAGGCGTCAACAAGATGCTGATCGCGGCAATTGTGGCTATTGTCGTGGTCGCGTTGATCGCCGCAGTTGTTTTGGGTGGTTTTTTGAATCCACCGCAAAAGTATGGCCTGGATAAGATCGAATCAGAAGGAAAGGTGATCATGTGGACCGAGGCTTCTTTCGCACCCTTCGAAGCACTCGATCCTGCAACGAACACGATCTATGGATTTGATGTGGATCTTGCCAACAGGATCGTTGAAAACATCTCAGCAGAGCTAGGCAAGAACATAACTCTGGAGATCTATGACAGGACCTTTGTGAACATACCTGCAGCCTTAGCCAATAACCAGGTTGATATGAGCCTCTCAGGCATGACCATTACCGATGAGAGAAACAAAACAGTCCTGTTCAGTATACCCTACTACAGGGCAGAGGCCGGCTATGGTCTTTTAGTGCAGTCGACCAACACTGATATCAGCAGCATAGATGATATCATAAACAACAGCAAGACTATCGTGGTCAACACGGGCACGACATCAGAGATATGGGTAGATGAAAACCTTGTCAAGACAGGCTTGATCAGCTCTTCCAAGGTGAAAAGCCTACCTACCATCGTTAACTGCGTGCAAGAGGTTAAGAGCGGATTCTCCGACGTATTCATTATTGATAACCCGACCGTCAACACATATGTGACGAACTCGAGCGGTGAGCTCAAGAACGCCGGATTGATCCCCCTTCCAGATGAGCCCTACGGAGTGGCGATGAACCAGAAGTCCACAGACCTAAAGGAGCTTGTGGATAGGGTCATAACCGAGATGCTGGCAAACGGCGAGATGGATGCCCTGAGAGCAAAGTGGGGTCTATAGTCAAACCCATTCCAAACCCCTTTATCATTTTGTTCCTGGAGGGCTGACAACGGATCTTAAGAAGGTATACAGTGAAAGAAAAGATATAATAAATAAAATTGGCGTAGCAATAGTGATCATAATTGTTTTTATCGTCATGCTCGAGGCTAGTGTCAATGCGAAGTATGCCAATGTGTTCTTAAATGCAACCATAGAAACAATAAAAATCAGCATATTCTCCATCGCCATGGGATTCGCCATTGGCGTTGTTGTAGGCCTAGGGAGGATCTCAAATAATTTCTTGATAAAGGGCATATCCACTGTGTATGTCGAGATCCTAAGGGGAACGCCCCTTATCATCCAGATATTCATAATATACTTTGGAACACCGCAGTTTGGGATACAATTTGATGCATTCACCGCTGGTACATTGGCATTAGGTCTCAATAGTGGGGCTTATCAGGCCGAGATCATTCGTGGAGGCATCCAATCCATACCTAAGGGACAAATGGAGGCCGCAAGATCATCTGGGATGTCATACCTGCAGGCAATGAGACATGTCATATTGCCTCAAGGTTTCAGGCTCATCATCCCGCCGATAACCAACGAGTATGTAACTGTCATCAAGGACTCTTCTCTGGCGTATTCGATTGGGGCTTTCGAGGTTACATATTGGTCATTGAAGATCATAGCATACGATTTCCAACCGTTCACGACGTTCCTGTTCGCGGCGTTGATATATTTCACCCTAACGTTCTCAACATCAACGATCATGAACATGGTGGAGCGTAAGTTCCGTATTCCAGGATATATGGGGGCAGAGTAAAATGGCCACTCCAGTGATCGAAACAAGAAACATCCAAAAAAGCTTTGGGGACAATAAAGTCCTCAAGGGCATATCGATGAAGGTCATGCCCAAGGAGGTCATTGCCATCATCGGGGCATCGGGTAGCGGTAAGAGCACCTTCCTCAGGTGTATGAACCGCCTCAATGAGCCGGATGGGGGCGATATCCTGTTCGAGGGGCACAGCATCATGGGCAAGGACATCGACATCGACCTTGTGAGGTCCCAAATGACCATGGTGTTCCAAAGCTTCAACCTCTTCATGCACTTATCCGCTAAGAGGAACATATCGCTCCCTCTTCGTCAGGTCAAGAAGCTCAAAAAGGAGGAGGCCGACCGATTGGCAATGGAGGCACTGGATAAGGTGGGTCTGACGGATAAAGCGGACGCATACCCCGGAGAGATGTCCGGCGGGCAGCAGCAGCGTGTGGCGATCGCCCGTGCCTTCGCCATGCACCCCAAGGTCCTGCTGTTCGACGAGCCCACCTCCGCTCTCGACCCTCAGCTCATCGGCGAGGTGCTGGAGGTCATGAAGAAGCTGGCGGACATGGGCATGACCATGGTGGTGGTCACCCACGAGATAAGCTTCGCCAGGGATGTGGCGGACCACGTCATCTTCATCGATCAGGGCCTCATCCTGGAGGAGGGGCCGCCTAAGGAGATGCTCATAAACCCCAAGAACGAGCGTACCAGACAATTCCTTAAGAGGGTTCTGCAGGAGGAGAATCTGCCTCCCCTCCCGCAGTAACCACGACCCACCTTTTTTAATAAACGGCGTTATGTAAGTCCCAATCGGAATGGGGAATCATCAAATGACAGCGAACGCCGCCAAGGTCTGGTTCGATGGAAAACTGTTAAACGAAGATAAAGTGAAGGTCTCGATCCTGTCATACGGTCTTCATTACGGCTGGGGAGTGTACGAGGGCCTCAGGGTCTATGACACTCCCAGAGGTAGGGAGGTTTTCCGGCTCCGGGACCACATGGTACGGTTCCTGAACTCGGCCAAGGTCCTGAGGCTGGACATTCCCTACTCCGTTGATCAGCTGTCCTCAGCGGTCAAGGCGGTGTGCCGCGCCAACGGCCCCCGGGCCGACTATATACGCCCCCTTGCCTTCTACGGCGAGAACGGCGACCTGTCCCTTAGCGCCCTCAACGTCCCCACGCACGTGGCCATAATGACCATCCACATGGGCAAGTACATCAAGGGCGGCTCAGCGGGCGCATCCCTCATCACCTCGTCCTGGGAGAAGCCCACCAGCAGATCCACCTCCCTGACCGCCAAGATCTGCGGGAACTACGTCAACTCCATCATCGCCAAGAAGGAGGCCCTGCGGCAGGGCGCGGACGAGGCGCTGATGCTCAACCACAGCGGCCTGGTGGCCGAGGCGTCGGCGGAGAACGTGTTCATGGTTAGGAACGGCAAGATCTACACACCCGGCGTGTCCGATGGCCTCCTCGAAGGGATAACCAGGGACTCGGTCATGGTCATCGCCCGCGACCTTGGCTACACGGTCGAGGAGAGGAGCATCACCCGGGCGGAGCTGCTGGTGGCCGATGAGGTGTTCATGACCGGTACCGCGGCGGAGATCCAGCCGGTGCGGACGCTGGACGGTCTGCCCATCGGCAAGAGCGTTCCCGGGCCGATCACCAAGCGCATCCAGTCCGTTTTCTCCAAGGCGGTCAAGGGACAGGCGGAGCAGTACTCCCACTGGATGGACCTCATAGATGAGATGCCGATCTAGTGGGCGCTTGGATAGAACCATCAAATAGAGTGAGCGCCGTCGTTGAGGCTGGTAACGGAACGGCGTCAACGGTAGAGAATCTCAAGGAAGCATTCGCGGGGGAGTCCAAGGCCAACAGGTTGTACCTCGCCTTTGCCGAGAGGGCTGACGAGGAAGGGTTCCCGCAGGTCGCGAAGCTGTTCCGGGCGGTCGCGGAGGCCGAAAAGATACACGCGCTGATGCATCTCAGCGTCCTGAAGGAAGTGAGGTCCACTGCGGAAAACCTCCGGCACTCTTTCGAGGAGGAGAGGTACGAGCACACCTCCATGTACCCAGGGTTCATAGGGCAGGCCAAGAAGGACGGCGGCATCAGCGCCCTGCGGTCCTTCACGCCAGCGAACAACGTGGAGAAGGTCCACGAAAGGCTGTACCTCTCCGCGGCTCATCGCGTTGACGCCGACAAGGACATCCCGATCAAGAGGCTGTGTACCTATCCCCCGTATGCGGGAAAATCGAGGAGGAGGTCCGGGACCGCTGCCCGGTGTGCGGAGCCCCCGGTCCCTCCTTCAAGGAAGTCCTGTAATGCCTACAGAGGGCTGGTGACAGGCCAACCCCTCATATCCTTCAATCCCCTTTCTGAGCTTGGTGTGAGGTATGTACGAGATCAGGTTCCACGGGCGGGGCGGGCAGGGCGCGGTCATGGCCGCGCAGTCCCTGGCGGACGCAGCGGTGAGATCGGGCTTCCATGCGCAGGCCTTCCCCTATTTCGGGGCGGAGCGGAGGGGGGCCCCGGTGCAGGCCTACGCCCGCATCGACACCAAGAAGGTCCGCACCAAGAGCCAGGTGTACAACCCCGACCTGCTAGTGATCATGGACGAGTCGCTGTCGGAATTGGCGGACATCGCCGCCGGCCTCAAGCCCGACGGCAGGGTGGTCATGAACACCACCAAGCGCCCCGAGGAGGTGGACCTGGGAAAGGGGGTGGACGCGGTATGCGGGACGGTGGACGCGTCGGCACTGGCGCTGGAGGTGCTGAAGATGCCGGTCGTAAACACTTCCATGCTGGGTGCTCTGGCCAGGGTGTGGGACGTCGTTCCCCTGGAGAGCATCGTTGAGGCCATCGAGGACCGCTTCGGGGAGAAGCTGGGGACGCGGGCGGGGATTCTCAACGGCGAGGCCGCACGGACGGCCTACGACTCCACCATCATCGGGCGAACCCTGGGGAGGAAGGAGTACGGCAAGCTCGCGGAATGGGCCCCGGCGTGGAACGAGATCCCCATAGGCAACTCGCTGAGGTCGGAAACGCGCGACGGTGTCGCCGTCGGTCCCGCCTCCTCCTCCCAGAACCTCACGGGAAGGTGGAAGTGGTCCACGCCGAGGTACGACAGGGAGAAGTGCATCCGGTGCCTCCGCTGCTGGTGGTCCTGCCCTGACTCGGCGGTCATCAGGCTTGACGACGACTACATGCGCTGGGACATGGACCACTGCAAGGGATGCGGGATCTGCGCGGACATCTGCCCGGTGAACGCGATCGAGATGGTCCAGGGGGCGCACACATGGTAGTCAGGACCATCACCGGGGACGCTGCCGTGGCCTACGCCGCCATGCTCGCCCGGGCGGAGGTGGTGCCCGGCTTCCCCATAACGCCGCAGACCGTGATCATCGAGCAGATCACCGAGTTCATAAACGACGGAATCATGGACGCCGACTTCATACCGGCGGAGAGCGAGCACTCCGTGATGTCCGTGGCCGTGGGCGCATCGGCGGGAGGGGTGCGCACCTTCACCGCCACCTCGTCGCAGGGCCTGGCCCTGATGTACGAGATGCTCTTCGCCGCCGCTCCCAGCCGCCTGCCGGTGGTCATGGCCGTGGCCAACCGCAGCCTAGGGGCGGCCTCTGGCATCTGGACGGAGCACAACGACTCCCAGCCGGTGCGGGAGAGCGGATGGCTGCAGGTGTACGTGGAGGATAACCAGGAGGCGCTGGACATGACCATCCAGGCGTTCCGCATCGCCGAGGACCACCGCGTCATGCTGCCCATCATGGTGTGCCTCGACGGCTTCATCCTCTCACATGTGGTCGAGGGCGTGGACATCCCGGAGCAGTCGCTGGTGGACAGCTTCCTGCCAAAGTTCGTCCCCGTGAACGTCCTGGACCCCAAGGACCCCTTCATGATCAACCCCGTTACCCCGCCGGAGTTCGCCACCGAGATGCGCTACCAGCAGGACCGGGCGGTAGAGGGCTCCAAGCTGGTGATAGCGGAGGTGGACGAGCAGTACGCAGCGGTGACCGGCCGCAGGTACGGGGGCCTGTTCGAGGAGTACCGCATGGAGGATGCGGAGATAGCGCTCGTGGGCGCGGGGACATGGACCGGCATCGCTCGTGAGGCCGTGGACCAGCTCCGGGCCGAGGGGAAGAAGGCAGGGCTGATCAAGCTGCGGTTCATGCGCCCCTTCCCGGGAGAGGAGCTGAAACGGGCGACCGCCGGCCTGAAGGGGCTGGGGGTGTTCGACCGCTCCGCCGCCTTCAACGGCTACGGCCCGGTGTTCACCGAGACCCGTAACGCGCTGTACGGTAGCAGTGTGCCGATAACGGACCATGTCGCCGGCATCGGCGGCAGGGACATCACAGTGGACGTGGTGAGGGAGATGTACGACATCGTGGAGAGGAACGCCTCCGGTGAGAAGGTCAGGGAGTGCACCTGGCACGGGCTAAGGGGGGAGCAGAGATGAACCGCATGAGCAGCATGAAGGACGTGCCCCGCGAGGACATGCTCATCCACGGCCACGGCGCCTGCCCGGGGTGCGGGTACGCGGCCACGGCCAAGAACATCGCCAAGATGCTGGGCCCCAACACCGTGGTCTACGTTCCCGCCTCCTGCCTCGTCGTGTTCGGAGCGCTGTACCCCATATCTTCGTGGAAGATACCGTACTTCTTCACCGCCTTCGAGAACACGGGAGCGGTGACCGCTGGCATCAAGGCCGCGCTGCGGCGCCGGGGCGTTGACGCCACCGTCGTGGGCATGGCCGGCGACGGGGGTACGTTCGACATCGGGCTGCAGGCCCTGTCCGGCGCCGCCGAGCGCAACGAGGACGTCATCTACGTGTGCCTGGACAACGAGGCCTACATGAACACCGGGATCCAGAGGTCATCGGCAACTCCCTTCGGGGCGTGGACCACCACCACCCCCGTGGGCCAGGTGGTCAAGGGCAACCGCTACTTCAAGAAGGACATCGCCCGCATCGTGGCCGATCACAACGTGCCGTACGTCGCCACCCTGTCGGTGGCGCACTTCACGGACTTCGTGCGCAAGGTCCAGAAGGCCAAGGAAACGAAGGGCTTCCGCTTCCTGCACTGCCTCACCCCCTGCATACCTGGCTGGAGGATCGAGCCCTCCAAGGGCGTGAGCATAAACCGCCTGGCGGTGGACACCGGCATGTGGACCCTGTACGAGGTGGTGAACGGGGTGCCCAAGGTGACGTACAAGCCTAAGACCATTGTCCCCGTGACCGAGTACCTCAAGCTCCAGGGACGGTTCAAGCACATGAGCGAGGAGGACATCCTCACGCTGCAGGGGTGGCTGTGCGAGAAGTGGAGGGCCCACTACGGTGAGGAGCCAGGGAGCCCGCCCTGCCCCGTCCCGGTGCACGAGGAGGTGCTGGCGCACGACGGCGACCCGCTTTACGGGATATGACATGGCAAGGGGTAAATACTAATTACCGCAACTGTGTCCTGGACCTCATGTCCTTCTCCCTCGGCATGCCCGCGCTCATCGAGATGCCGGACCTTCACCGTCTGGTCGACCTATGCCAGGAGCTGGAGCTGTCCTTCATAGAGCTGAACATGAACATGCCCGATAACTGCCCCGAGGCCCTCGACCCGCTGGAGGTAAGGGACATCGCCAAGAGCACAGGCATCGAGTTCACACTGCACTCGCCGGACGAGCTGGACCTGGGCTCGCTCCACCCGACGGTGCGCGACGGCCACCTCAGCCGCATGCGAGAGGCCCTGGGCTGGTCCAGCCAGGCCGGGGTTCGTGTCATCAACATGCACATGAGCCCAGGGATCTACTTCACCCTCCCCGACCGCCGCGTGTGGATCTATGAGCAGTACATCGACGAGTTCACCGCAAACCTTTGGAGGGCCTACAAGGAGATGATCCCCCTGGCCAAGGCCTCGGGGGTGCAGATATGCACCGAGAACGTGAACAACTTCGACCTTCCGTTCGTCGCCCAGGCCATCGACGAGCTGTGCTACATGGACTCCTTCTACCTGACTTGGGACGTGGGCCACGATGCCCGGAGCGATTTCCGCGAGCAGAAGCTGCTGTTCAAGCACGTGGACCGGGTGAAGCACATGCACCTCCACGACTACAACGGCAAGAGCGACCACCAGGTGCCGGGGACAGGCATACTCGATATCCCTGGCTACCTATCCTTCGCACGGGAGCATGACGTCCGCGTGCTCGTGGAAGTGAAGACGCCCCAGGCTCTGAGGGAGTCGGTGAAGGCCGTCAGAGGCATGCTGTAGATCTCGGGAAGGGCATGGGCCGCCAGGGCGACACAGCGGCAACGAACACATTCTTCATGAGGGGGCAGGATACCCCAGCGATGAACATTCTCGTCGTGCTTGCTCACCCCAGCCCTGAGAGCTTCAATCATGCTATCGCCAGTACCGTGCTGGAGCAGCTTGGCAAGGACGGTCATGCGGTCAACTTTCATGACCTGTGCGCAGAAGGGTTCGATCCCCTGCTGCCGGCGCAGGAGATCCCTAAGGGCGCGACCCTTGATGAGAACCTTTCCCTGCACTGCCGCCAGCTGGCGGAGGCCGACGGGATAGTGATAATTCACCCCAATTGGTGGGGGCAGCCTCCGGCCGTCCTTAAGGGATGGGTGGACAGGGTGGTGCGTCCCGGTGTCGCCTACCAGTTCGTGGAGGGCGATGGCGGAGAGGGCGTACCGGAGGGGCTCCTGAAGGCCAGGGCCGCCCTGGTGTTCAACACCTCGAACACCCCCATGGACAGGGAGAGGGAGGCGTTCGGCGACCCATTGGAAGCCATCTGGAAGAGCTGCATCTTCGATCTCTGCGGAGTTAGGACGTTCCATCGCCGGATGTTCAACGTCATCGTCACCAGCACCCGCGAGCAGCGCTCCGAGTGGCTGATGGAGGCGCGGGAAATGGTGCGCGAATGCTTCCCTCCCGATGGGTCGATCGGACCATGACCAGAAGCGTAATGACATCTGTCCTCCGCCCTGTACTCTGGGCCGTGGGCGACGGTGGAAGTAATTATAAATACGGCTGTTTCTTTGGCCTGTTTGCATTCTCGTGCAACCGATGAATGATGAGGATGTGTTACATCCGAATGAGGTGAAAAAATGGCAAAAGCAATGTTCGTTCGTTTCGAGATGCCCAAGGAGCTATCGGACAAGGCCTACGAGATTGTAGAGGCCGCCCGAGACACTGGAAAGATACGCAAGGGGACCAACGAGGTCACCAAGCTGGTCGAGCGGGGAGACGCCGTCATGGTCGTTATGGCCGAGGACGTTCAGCCCCCAGAGATCCTTGCTCACATGCCCCTCCTGTGCGAGGAGCGCAATGTCATCTACGCTTATGTTCCGTCCAAGGCCGAGCTGGGACACGCCGTCGGCCTTGAGAAGCCGACCGCCTCGGTCGCCATACTGGACGCTGGAAAGGCCAAGCCCCTGCTGGACAACTTCTCCGAGCAGGTGAAGAAGCTGAAGCAGTGAGCCTGGAGGACTTTACATGCCTGAGGACGAGAGCAGCATACCTTCGGAAGTGGTGGAGATCATCGGTCGTACTGGTATGACCGGCGAGGCCACCCAGGTCAAGGTGCGTGTGCTCGAGGGCCGTGACAAGGGTCGCATCATCACCCGCAACATCATGGGCCCCGTGCGCATGGGAGACATATTAATGCTTAGGGAGACCTCCAGAGAGGCCCGCAAGCTATCCATACGGTGATCTGAATGGTCGAGAGAAGGGTCTGCTCCTTTTGCGGAGCAGAGATGGAACCCGGTACCGGCAAGCTGTTTGTCAAGAAGGACGGCACGGTGCTATCGTTCGATACCAACAAGTGCTACAAGAATATGATCGAGCTGGGCAGGATCCCCCGGAGGACCACCTGGACCCGCGCGGCCAAGAGGGAGAAGGAGATCACCCTGGCCGCTGCTGCGCCCAAGGAGGAGGCCGCCGCCCCTGCTGATGAGAAGATCAAGAAGATCACCGCCAGCAAGGTCCGCCGGAAGAAGGCGTCCGCTCCCAAGAAGAAGGAGTGAGCCTCCCATGGAGCGCACGTTCGTGATGCTCAAGCCCGATGCTGTACAGCGCGGGCTCATTGGCGAGATCCTGGCGCGCATCGAGGCCAAGGGCTTCAAGCCCGTGGCCATGAAGTTCATGCGCATCCCCAAGGAGCTCGCGGAGCGCCATTACGGTGAGCACAAGGGCAAGCCGTTCTTCCCTGGCCTCATCGAGTACATGACCTCCGGTCCCGTGCTCGTGATGGTGTGGGAGGGCGAGAACATCATCGCCGCCATGCGGACCATGATGGGCGCCACCAACCCCCAGAACGCCGCCGTCGGAACCATCCGCGGCGACTTCGCCCAGCAGACCGGCAGGAACCTCATCCACGGCTCCGACGGTCCCGAGTCGGCGCGCCGGGAGATCGAGCTGTTCTTCAACGACTACGAGCTCCAGAACTGGAGCCGCAGCCTGGACCCCTGGTACATCGAGTAAACGATTTCCGGGCTCTGCCCGTCATCACTTTATTCTATCGTCCTCCTCATCAAAGATGTACAGCTCGTCCAGCGTCGTTCCCAGAGCCTTGGCTATCTGGTGCGCGAGCTTAAGCGACGGATTATATGCGTTCTTCTCCAGGTACACGATGGTCTCCCGGCAGATCCCCACCTTCCTGGCGAGCTGCTCCTGGGTCATGTCGTACCGCGCCCTGAACTCCTTGATGCGGTTCCTCATGCCACCTCTCCCCTCACCGAGAGGTACCTCTTGAACAGCCAGTAGGAGCCTATCATGATGAAGAACATGATGGTGGTGAACGATTCGGTGGGGATATCGATCACGTTCGCGACGCTCAGGATGGTCACCACGGCCAGCATGAGGTAGGCGATCCACCAGGAGAACGCCAGGGCTGAGTTATGGATCTTCTGCGTCCTCTCGTCCCTGAAGATCTCCCCCGTCCTCAGCAGCCGCCAGCGGAAGATGGAGAAGAACAGGAGGCCGCAGCCGATGGAGATCATTAAGGTAATGGCGGTATCGCCGCCCATGTCCAATATGATCATGGTCACGGTGACCAGTATCAGCATGAACCCGGCGACGAACGTTACCCTGGCAACTCGCTCCATTTTCATCCCTCGCTCGTGAGGATGATGCGCTCCTTGCTGAGGCGGTTCACCAGCAGGGCCGGTACGGTCAGGAGACCTGCGGCGGCAACGGCTATCAGGGCCAGGCTCTGCCACGAGACCTCCGCGCTGTTCTGGGGCAGGGAGATCAGCACCGCCAGCATGGAGAAGATCAGCACCATGACGCCCACGCTGACCATCCTCGTCGTGCGGGCCTCGAAGTTCAACTGCACGAACCCCATGAGGCCGATGAAGGACGCCACCAGGGCGGGGAGCACGGCCACTAAATAAACTACCGCCGGCAATCCTATGGCCACCGGGCCTTCCCCTAGGACGAGGACCACGCTCACGATGGCAGCAAAGTAGGATATGACGACCGCCGGTATGAGCGTGCCCAGTATCTTTCCCGACCAAAGGTCCCGGATATCCACCGGCCCGCAGAACTGGGTCTCCAACGTGCCCGACATCTTCTCCTGGTTGAACGCCTGCCCCGAGAGGCTGAAGGACGCGTACATGCCTATCATGGTGGACAGGAAGATCCACTGGAGCTCGGAGAACGCCGAGGAGTTCAGCCAGGCGAAGAGCATGGCGAATATGGCTATCGAGATCAGCACCCTCTTGTTGGCCTGCAGCTCCAACAGCTCCTTCCTGGCGACGGTGAGCATGACGCTCATGCGGTCGCCCCCTGGCCCAGGACCTCGAAGTACACCTCGTCCAGCGAGCGGGTCCGTATCCTGTACTCCTTGATGTCCAAACCCCACCCCACTAGCTCCTTGACCCACAGAGGGCTCCGGAGGGACATGTCCACGGTGGAGCCCCTGCGCTCCGCCTCCATCACCCGGCTGTCAGCGAGAAGCCGGGACACCGCCTCCCTTGCCCCCTCCTCATTGTAGAGCACAACCTCCACCTCCATGCTCTTAGGCGAGCGTATCTCCTCCATGGTCCCGCTGAGCCTGACGCTTCCGCGGTCAAGGATGGCCACGCGGCTACAGATCCTCTGCACCTCGTCTAGGTTATGTGTGTTCAGGAACACCGTCATCTTCCTCCTGTGGCCGAGGTCCTGAATGATGGTGCGGAAGTCCTTCTGGGCCTGGGGGTCCAGGCTGCTCGTCGGCTCGTCCAGGAACAGCACCTCGGGCTCGCCCAGAAGTGCCCGCGCGAGGCCCGCCCTCCTTTTAAGGCCGGTGGACAGAGTGAACACCGCGTCATCGCCGCGGTCCTTTATCCCCACCTCCTCCATGACCTCCTCCACCTTCCTCTGCCTGTCAATGATGCCGAACAGGCGGGCATAGTGGTCGAGGTTGTTGCGCACCGTCAAGCGCTCGTACAGGCCGTGCCGCTCGAACAGCACGCCCACCTTCCGCCTCATCTCCTTGGAGGTGGACAGGTCCTCCCCGAACACCAACGCCTGTCCTGCAGTGGGGTTCAGCAGGCCCAGGACTATGCGCATCGTGGTGGTCTTCCCCGCTCCGTTGGGGCCGAGGAAGGCGAAGATGTCGCCCTGATGAACATCCAAGGACACATCTCGTAGAATCTCATGGCCGGCGATGCTCTTGCCAAGATGCTCGATCTCTATGGCCTTCATCGCTCCACCTCTGAAGAGAGAATGAACTGCATCTGAAACCCGATCGTCTCGAAACCAGGGCGCTCCCAGCCTTGTATCATCAGTAGTCCTCTTGTGTACGTTCCCTCACAAAATGTGAGGTATTTACCACAATGTGTGAGGTATCTTCCACAATATAAACCTTATTCCTCCCGCTCGTCTACCCTATCCTCGACCGTCCGTCGCGGAGGTGGCAAAGATACTAATATCGATTCCAATATCGGAAGTTCCATGTCGACCAGACAGCCTATCGTGAGCGTCCTGGGTCATGTAGATCACGGCAAGACCTCCTTGCTGGACCGTATCCGCGGGAGCGCGGTGGTCCAGCGAGAGGCGGGCCTCATCACTCAGCACATCGGGGCCACCGAGGTTCCGGTGGAGCACATCTACAAAGTCTGCCGTCCGCTCATCGGGAACAAGAAGTTCAACGTCCCCGGCCTGCTGTTCATCGACACCCCCGGGCACCAGTCCTTCACGTCTCTGCGGGCGAGAGGCGGGGCGCTCGCCGACCTGGCCGTGCTGGTCATCGACATAAATGAGGGGCTGAAGCCGCAGACCATCGAGTCCATCTCCATCCTCAAGAGGTTCAAGACACCTTTCATCATCGCCATGAACAAGATCGACCTCCTCGAGGGCTGGCAGACGGCACCCAACAAGCCTTTCATCCTCAGCTACAAGGAGCAGACCGAGGAGGGGAGGGCCAAGCTCGATGAGAGGATGTACAAGATTATCGGGGACCTCTACGAGAAGGGGTACTCCGCGGACCGCTACGACCGCATCGAGGACTTCACCAAGGCCATCGCCATAGTGCCCATCTCGGCGCGCAACGGCGAGGGGCTTCCGGACCTGCTGCTGGTCCTCATCGGCCTGGCCCAGCGCTTCCTGGAGGAACAGCTCAAGACCGAGGAGGGCCCGGCCCAGGGGACCATCCTCGAGGTCAAGGAGGAGAAGGGCCTGGGCTCCACCCTGGACGTCATCATCTACGGGGGCACCCTCCACCGGGGGGACACCGTGATCCTGGGCACCAAGGGGAAGCCGCTCACCACCAAGGTGAAGGCCATCCTCAAGCCCAAGCCGCTGGACGAGATACGCGATCCCAAGGACCGCTTCGACACCGTGAAGGAGGTATCGGCGGCCATCGGCGTGAAGCTGATGTGCCAGAGCATCGAGGGCGTTGTTGCCGGAGGTCCCCTAAGGGGGATCGGAGGGAACGTCAACGAGGCCCTGGACGAGGTCGTCAACGAGACCAAGGTGAACATCGACATCGTGGATGCAGGCGTGTACATCAAGGCCGATGCCATCGGATCCCTGGAGGCGTTGGCCTTCGAGTGCAAGAACGCGGAGATCCCCATTCGCAAGTACGATACCGGCGCCATCTCGCGCAAGGACATTATCGACGCTGCGGCCTACGGCGTTCCGCAGCACCGCGTCATCCTGGGGTTCAACGTCGATCTTCTCCCTGAGGCCAAGGAGGCCCTGCCGAGCTACCCAATGAAGGTGTTCACCAACGACGTGGTCTACCGCCTCATCGAGGACTACCTTAAATGGGTGGAGGAGGAGAAGCGTCGTTTGGACGTTGAGAAGAGAGCGGAGTACGCCTTCCCCGGTAAGGTCCGGCTCCTTCCCAACTGCGTGTTCCGGGTGTCTAAGCCGGCCATCGTCGGCGTCCGCGTGCTAGCCGGACGGATAAGACCGAACCAGACGCTACTAAACACTGATGGTGTGGACATCGGCAAGATCCGCTCCATCCGCTCCGGCGAGGAGGTGGTCAAGGAGGCGATCCAGGGGCAGGAGGTCGCCGTGGCCATTGAGGGACCCACGGTCGGCAGGCAGATCAACGTAGAGGACATCCTCTACGTGGACCTTCGCGAGACCTCGCTGAAGGAGATGCAGGCCATGGACCTTAACGAGGACGACCGCATGGTGCTTGAGGAGCTGAAAGAGGTCAAGAGGAAGACGGACAAGTTCTGGGGAATGTGAGAATCACTGAGCCAGTTATTCGTCTAAAACGGTCAATTTTGCATAATTGAATTTCGGGGCCCAAACCCTACCTTTTTTTCTCTATCCTATCTGCATGAAGTGTTACCAGTGAGATAGGTATTGGATTATTTCCCTCCAATTCTTATCCTCTTTTTTACTAAGGAAATACTGTTAAGTTGTTAAGTCAATATTTTTAATTTTCATAAGACATCTGGCTCAACTATAACGACCAGTGTTCGTTTAGTCGTTATTGGGTTGTTAGTATAGCAATCTTCATGAATCGGATTCAGCGATGAGCTATAGAAAACTCAGCGTCTTAGAACTTGAGTTCGACAATGGGTCGAATTAAATATTTCTCTTTTTGTTGAGAGCGATCATGCTGGCCTCGGCTAGATTGCGGGAACACGATAACAATTTAGGGTGTCCTCAGCCCTCCTGTAAATTGTGCAAAGACAGCTCAGACTAAGGACAGCTCAGCTTACGCCGAACGACAATAAGTCTTTTTCCATCGGCACCATGCTGATGGTCGATGATCTCTACGAACGTCTTGATCTGCCGGCCGTCATCGGCCGGCACAA
>JADFDJ010000012.1 GCA_018262895.1 Methanomassiliicoccus sp.
AACAGCGTAAGGGCCGTCAGCACGAAGAAGAGCGAATATTGGATGTAGTTAAACAGCTCGCTCGTGCTGAAATAGCTCTCGAAGCCTACCTTGGGTTCGATACTTGTCAGCTGAAGCAGGTCATATTGAATGACCTGGAACAGGTCCTGAGCCACGAATATCCAGTAGGAAACAGTAGCCACGATTATAATCAGAAGGGTGTTCTTAACATTGGATGACCTCAGTTCATCGTTCTTCACATACCAGAACATGAAGAAGAGAAGTGCCAGTATCACGACCACGAATGGTATCGAGGCCGGGTGGTAGAGAATGATCATCATGGCGAAGAACAAGATCATTAGGGTGCTGCGGAAGTCCCTCTCCCGAAGCATGAAGAAGAAGAGGCACATTTCCAGCAGGAGCACTGCGCTCCGAGGGATGGAACTAGCCCCATAGGTCAGGAAGGCAGGGAAGAATGCAGTGATGAGAGCAGCTAGGAGCGCTAGCTGCGTGTCATGAAACAGCCTCATGCACATTGAGTACACGATCAAAATTACCGCCGAGAAGACGATTCCGTTCTCGATGAACATGGCCGTATACGCCGGGATTGGCATTTCTGTGATTATCATCAGGGAGGCGGTGTTGATGTGCCAGTAGGCGAACGGCTCATAGATGCCAAATATTTCACCGATGGACCCGCTGGCCAGGATGCTATCGATAAGCTGGACATGGGCGAAAATGTCCGTCCTGCCGAAGAAGTAGGTGTAGTGGAGGTTCATCCCCCAAACAGTGCTGAGGAAGAATATTACTATCTGGCCGAGTACGAAATAGCGATTGATGCTCCCCCGAGCGAGCAGGATCTGCAGAAGGACCGCGGTGGCCATTATTGTAAGCAGGGCATAATCGACGAGAGACCTGACATCATTGGAGTGATAGATGATGATCAGGCCGCTCAAGCAAGCAAAGAATATGATTGGGAGCATTCTGTAAAGTGATGGTCTCACAGTAAAAGACCGCTCCCCGCCCTTGTGAACCAGGAGATAAATAACTGAACCGATTATTAGTCCGACAGCGATATAGCTTATCAGGAGGGCGGTGCTGTTCAGACCCAAGGCCAGCAGAAGGATCAACCCCCCGAGGCTGATCGCGATTATCCCATAAGGGAGCAGTTTGAACAGCCAATCTGAGAAATCATCTATTTTGCTCAAGGTGCATTCCCCACGTTATCCCTTCTTTGAGCCTCTCTAACGGAATTGCCAGGTAGATAAATGGCGATATACTTATAGACGCTGGAACAGGTTACTTACACTCGGACCGAAAGACTGTCTCTTGAAGGTAAATACCACTAGATTCAAAGGCGATATACCTGAATTCATCTCTTCCATTGATAAGGCCTGAAGAGAAGCGATAATGAGCATCGATCTTCGAGGGATCCCGCCCGAAAAGACATTATTCATTCATTATAACCTCGTTACTGGCTCTGACAGATGGCTTTCCTTTGATGTCTTTACGTTCTTGTTCTCTGGACGATTAGCACCGTTTCGCCGATTACAGCAACGATAGAAGTCCAACACGATTGTCACTATCACCCCCCCCCACATTCGCACAGCGGGGCACCATACCTACGAACCCCGGAAACGGCGTCATCATCGTTGGGGCCAAGGTGCTCGATCTCGGCTCGAACGGAACGGCATTCGTGCAGATCGGTGACAAAGTCACGGTCATGAGCTCAGCGGCCATGAGCAGCAAGTCATCGGGCATGACGTACAACGCCACCGTCAAAGGCTCGCTCGGCACCATCGGTCCTCTGAGCCTCGGCGGCCTATCGGACGATGCCATATATATTCCCATCACTCAGGCTGAGGCCTTCTTCGGGACCGATCACAGCAACGCCATCATCGTGAAGCTGCAGGACGGGGAGCAATCGACCATGAACGAGGTGAGCGCGGCATTAAAGGAAGCGTTCAACGATCAGGTCGATATTGCCTCCCCCAAGGTCATCGAGAACGTGGTATCCAGGGTGTTCTTCACCCTCGACCTCTTCCTGCTGGGCGTGGGAGGAATAACGCTCCTCATCGCCGGAATAGGCATCATGAACACCATGATGGTCTCCCTCATGGAGAGGACGCGGGAGATCGGTACGTTGAAATCCCTGGGATTGAAGAACCGGACGGTCCTGTCGATCTTCATATGCGAAGCGAGCTTCATCGGCCTGCTCGGCGGATACCTCGGAAGCATCCTCGGTTTCCTGACGGCAAAGGTCATCGCTGAACTCCTCAATAGCAGCATCGCCCTGGAGTGGTACGGCCTGACGGCCTACGCGGGCATCCTCATCTCGATACCTCCACTGAACATCATGATGGTGCTCGCTGCGATCGTCTTCGGCCTTCTGGTCAGCGTGTCCTTCTCCCTGTATCCCGCGTGGAGAGCATCAAGGCTCAATCCGGTGGACGCGCTCAGGCACGAGTGAGAAGGAAACAAGAACGGAAGTTTTCGTGAGCTCGCATTCAGTAAATAATGTAGCATCATCAACGCGTCCGAATATCCTCCCCTGACAAATAACACCATGTCGCCCCATCGATCCATCATATGCCTCAGGCTCATAGGCGCGCGCCTAACAATGGCCGACAATAAGTACCATCCCGGCCGTGTGTGGAGGCTAGAACGCTCGCACTATGGACCCAATGAACGCACTCTATACAGCTTTGGCACGGTCGGAAAGGTGGTGATATATTATTCTACATAATGATAATCCTTTATATCCGATTATCATTTCTAGTCTATCACTCTCATCGAGGTCCACGGCATTCCGGACCACCATCTCTGAGGGACCTTCGGCTGTGCTCTGGATAGCTATTTAACCGATGCGTTAGAAAGTACCATCCATGGGCGAGGACACGAAGTACGTTAGGGTCAGCAGGCAGAGGTATCGGCCTGGTAGGAGAGAGGAGGGCAACGCAATCATCGCCACCTTCCTCACGGAAAAGGAGGAGGGGTACCTGGGCTACGTCGCCCTCAACTCCCTGGACGATCCGGACACGGCCACGTACATAACGTTCTGGACCTCGGAGGAGGCAATGGTCCGATCGTTAGAGGTCAACCGTGAGAACGTCTACAAGGCGCTGGGCGACATGATCGCCGGAGAATCGGAGATGGAGCACAGCGAGGTCCAGGACATGGCGCTGGACATGGTCCTGAAGGCAGAGGTGCGTTAGAGGCTCCCGACCGCAAAGGACCTCACAGCTCCCTGCCTGCAGGGTACAACACGTCTCCCCAGCCCTGCTTCTCCATCGCGTGGTCTATCATCCACCATACGCCGGGCCTGTCAAAGGACTAGCCGAACAGGTCGCCCCAGAACATCTTCTCCATCGGCATCTCCACCCTCCCCCGGCCAACAGCTCGTTGAACAAGCGATTTGCTTCGGCCTCGCTGTCCGGGGTGATCATGATGTACACATTGTTACCGAAGTTCGCCTTCTGGCCGGTCGACTCCAGGGTATCGCCGTCCATGAGCGTTACACCGCCTACGGGCAGGGCGATGTGGGCGATCATCTCTCCCTCGGACTCGGAGAACCGCTCCGAGCCGGGCATCTCCTTGTACCTCATCAGAGAGGAGAGCTCTCCGCCGAACACAGTTCTGTAGAGTTTGAAGGCCTCCTCGGTCGTGCCGTTAAGGTTCAGGTATGGGTTCAACATCATGGTGTACGTTGTTGGAGCGGATGGAACTAATAACCTCGTGCCTGGAGATGTACCTATAGTTAGAATGGGCAGTGGTGACGTCCAAGACCTCGGTCGTCGATGCATGGCTGTGAAAGGCCTAGACTAGGGCCCGGTGCTCATAGGATAAGGAAGGTCTTAGAGCACAGCGGAAGCGGCACCCGCACGGCGAGGCGATCAATTGACGACCTTGAGGACTCTGGGAAAATGCTCCGTGAACAACGTCCTCAGGTCCTCGACCACATCATCATTTGCCAGTGATATGGTGATGTCCGTTCGCTGCGCCCCCCTGAGGAAGAAGGCGATCTGGCCGGGATTGGTGAAGAACTTCCGTTTAAGCTGGATCAGCGTGACGTCCTTATTCATCAGCTCGATGTCCTTGCTCCTCTCCAGCTCAGCAAGGAGGGCCCTGTTCTCTTCAGGTGTCAGCTCCCTACCCAAGGTGTTCCTCACCGTCCACTTGGTCCCGACGCCGAGAACCGCCCCCATGACCGTGCCCGCGACCGTGGCCCCCATGGCCTTGGCGAACAGGCCTGGTTTCTTGATCCCGATTATCCTCCGGTTGGTGATGTAGATCGCGTAGCCCAGCGAGCCTGGTCTGGCCATGTCGGAGCTGGTGAACCCCCCCACCACGTACTCGTTGGATGTATCGGCCCGGTACGAGGGCCGGCTCGCGGCTGGGTCCAGCGTCACCTCGGACATACTCATGTCCCTCTCGAGCTTTGGTGGAGGCGAGGCGGTGCTGGTAGTTTGGAGAGTGGTCCTCTCGACCTTCTTGCCGCAGGAGGCGCAGTAAGCGTGGTCCGCTCCCATTGGAATGCCGCAGTAGGGGCAGTACCGGGCCGGCCTGGAGGGGGGCACCTCTCTTTGCGCCTGGCTGGACGGTTCCGAGGCGATCTCTCTTACCCACTGTTCAGTGTAGGCCGAGGGATCGATCTTGTTGAGGGTGAACGCCGCCTAGAACCTTTTTCTCTCATCCGTGACCGCCGTGAGGAGATGCGGTGTCGCCGCCGCTCCCACGGCCACCAGTGCTGTGGAGGCATACACCCGCTTGTCCGTGTCTTCCAATGCCTCGGTCAGCTGTGGCAGGTAGGGTCCCAGGGTGGGCATACCATAATCATCCAGCATCCCACAGGCGTGCGCCTGTCTTGCCTTATCGCCAAGTGCATTGATCAGCAGGGGAATGATCAGGTCCGGCCTCGGGATGCGTGCCAGGGCCGCTCGGGCATATGCTCCGCCTTTGTTCTCGTCAAGCGCCTCCACCAGAGCCGGGATGGCCGGTTCTCCGATCTCGGTCAGCAATACCCCTGCGTAAGCTTGCCTCCGCTCGTCACCGAGAACCTTGATCAGCTGAGGTATGGCCGCGGCCCCCATCTGGTTCAGCATGACCATTGCTGGCCCTCGCTTCTTATCATCGGCCAAATCCTCGATGAGGTCACTGACCGACCTAGTACTTCCAAACCGGCCCATATGCCCGAGAAATTATTCCATTCGATGACTATAAGATTGTTATTGGCGACTTCTGCCCACTACCGCGGAGGACATCGTTCACGTCTTCCTCTACGTGCATTTTTCTGATGGACCGATCTCTTATTGATTTGCCTACGGTAGCCATCAGGCTGAATTGTTCTTGCTGACCACGTAGTTCCCGAGAACGAGGTGGTCGAGGCCGGTGGAGTAGAAGCAGCGGATGGCGTCCAT
This sequence comes from Methanomassiliicoccus sp., assembly GCA_018262895.1. Taxonomy (GTDB): domain Archaea; phylum Thermoplasmatota; class Thermoplasmata; order Methanomassiliicoccales; family Methanomassiliicoccaceae; genus UBA6. The sequence continues at coordinate 5,397 of JADFDJ010000012.1, forward strand.
CGGCGACTCCACGATGGGCTCTCCCATAACGTTGAAGCTGGTGTTCAGCAGCACCGGCACCCCGCTCACCTTCTCGAACTCCTTCAGCAGCTGGTGGAAGCGAGGGTTCGTCTCCTTGTGGATGGTCTGCAGGCGCGCCGTGCCGTCGACGTGCGTCACCGCCGGGATCACCTTCTGCTTCTCAGGCAGCACCATGCACACCTTCAGCATGAACGGGTCGGCCACGTTCTGCTCGAAGAAGCGGGGCGTGTCCTCGATGGGGCAGGAGGGGGCGAACGGTCTGAAGGCCTCGCGGTGCTTCACCTGAGCGTTGATCTTATCCTTCATGCCCGGCAGCGTCGGATCGGCGAGTATGCTGCGGTTGCCTAGAGCACGCGGACCGATCTCCATGCGGCCCTGGAACCACCCCAGGATGTCGCCGCGGTGCAGAAGCATCGCCGCCTCCCTCTCCAGCTCCCCGTCCGGAAGCTGGCGGTATGTGAGCTTGCACTCGTCGAGCAGGCGCCTGAGAACATCGTTCCCGTACTCGGTCCCGATGTACGGATCGTCGTGCACGAAGTTGCGCGGATGGCCCAGGACGCTGTTGTAGACGTAGTATGCGGCCCCGATGGCCGTGCCGTTGTCGCCGGCCGCCGGCATAACGTACAGGTCCTTGAAGCCGCTCTCCCTGACCAGCCGGCCGTTGGCCACGCTGTTGAGGGAGACCCCGCCTGAGATGACCAGGTAGTCCTCCTTGGTGCGCTCGTGCAGCAGGCGTGCCATCTTCAATATGCATTCCTCCAGCTGCTTCTGGAACGCCGCCGCCACGTCCAGGTGGTTCTGCTCGAACTTGGCGGACTTGGACCGGGCCCGGGGTTGGCCAAAGGCCTCGTAGAACTTCTTGCCGCAGCGGTGCGCGTAGTACCGCTGGAAATCGAAGTAGGAAAGGTCCACCCCTATGGACATGTCATCGTTGACCCAGAACATCTTCTCCACGATCTTCCCATATGTCTCTGGGTTGCCAAGGGGGGCCAGGCCCATGGTCTTCCCCTCATCGTAGTTGGTCCTGAAGCCGCAGAACTCGGTGGCGGCCTCGTACACTATCCCCAGCGACCACGGGAAGAAATCCTGGGATAGGCACTCGTAGGTGTTCCCCCTGCCCACCCCCTTGAACGTGGTGGCCCACTCCCCCGCCCCGTCCACCGACAGCAGGGCGGCGCTCTCGTAGGGACTTACGAAGAACGAGCCCACGACATGGGCCTCGTGGTGGGGGACATAATGGACCTTGGGCATCTTCCCCTTACCGAAAGTGGAGCTCAGCCACATCCTCAGCTGCCTGCGCTTGGACATGTCCTGGGACAGCTCGAACTCGGTGAAGGCCTTCATCCTCCGCCCCATCCTCATGCCATAGATCACCTTCTTGGACAGGTCCAGCCTCGGCCGGTACGATATGGCGATGTGATCGATATCCTTGATGGTCATCCCAGCAACTTCCAGGCAGCGGGCGATGGCGTGCTCGGGGAAGGCGCTGGTATGCTTCTGCCGTGTGAGCCGCTCCTCTTCCAGGGCGATCACCAGCTTTCCGTCCTTGACGATGCAGGCCGTGGAGTCATGGTAGATGTAATTGAGGCCGAGAATGTTCATAAGGGTCCCTATTTGGACGATTAATAATGCACTCTTACTATAAAAACTGTTTATTTCATCCTGGTCGATGCTTGAAGCACCCCTATTGCTGGCATCCCGCGTTCCGTTGATTATTACCCTACGTTCCTCGATGTTCTCCTTAGGAAAAACGACACATATTTAAAAACGTATAAAAATACATACGATTAAATTCAAATGTCTAGACCGGGCAGTTACTCTATTCCGTCATGTACCGCGGCAAGGTCTGATTTAATCTCCGCCTCGAATGAAAATGCTAATATCCCCCCTGCTAGGTATCACTGCTTCACTGTTCCAATGACGGCGAGGTACGCGTTTCGAGCCTTCAGGGCGCTGGTGCTTGGGGTCTGGCTATATTCATCACTCCTATGCGCATACACCATGGCCAGGGTTATTCTGAACCCCTCCCAGGTGGATATAACGGATGCCTTCTTCAACGACATCCCCAGCCTGTCCTTCTACGATGTCAGCGTCCTGAGCTTTGCCATCTGCGTTCTATGCGTGGTCGTGTCCCTTATCCTGTGGAGGGTAGATATGAAGCGGGGCGCCTTGGGCGAGCGGGCCGAAGGCGCCAGGCCGGGGCCGCTCTACAGGGGGATGGTCCTGGGGACGTGGCTCCTGAGCACGACCGGGTGGTTCCTAGTGATCGCCAGGATACTCAGCGGTGGCTGCTCCTGCGACATCTTCGCCCCGCTCATCAGCGGGGTCCCGTTCCTCACGTTGGTGACAGCAGGCATGATCACGTTCGTTCTCAGCTTCGTCAGCATGGCGCTCTACTTCACGCTGTGGTGGCCGTTGGATGAGGCGGTAAAGCCGGCAGCATGATGGTCGATGCCATGCCAGTCAATTGGGCCGGCCCGGTCCGGGGGAGCGACGGATGATCCTGAGGCCCTTAACGGGCATGCGACCTCGATGCATATGGCATTATGAAGAGGTCGCAGAAGGTCCGTCAGGAACGATCTAGGGGGTGGGCGCAGGAAGGTCCCACTCCGTCCTCTTTGAATATGTTATGAAACGGACACATTTTATGGCCTTCCTCGGAACGAAGCCAAGCTGCCCGAAGGCCTTCTTCGAGGGCACGTTGTCGTTCTCCACGAGGGCCACGGAACGCGCGTACCCGTGTAGGCTCTGATAACGTAACGCCTGCTCGCAGAGCAGGGTGCCGAAGCCCTGCCTTTGGTGTCCAGGACAAACGTACAGGCGGTATACCATCGAGGAGGTGGGATCGAGGTGGACGATGGTCTTTATCGTGGGCTCGAACTTCTCCCCCTGGACGCAGACCCATATCCACCCGACCACTTTTCCTAGGTGTTGCCCGATGATGCAGACATCCCCCTTCTGAAGGGTCTGAATGCACTCGTCGATCCTCCGGTCCCTCTTCCTCTGGAAATACCTGATCTTACTGGCGCCACGGTAAGTCAGGAAGAGGCAGTCGGGAAGGAGGTTCCTGGACAGCGCTGCGGAGAAGCGCTCCCCATCCAGCACCTCAAAGGCGAGGCTTTCCTGCACCGTGGGCCGCATTGTCCCAGCCAGGTCCCTCTCGTACCACAGTAGCAGCGCTCGCCTTATGCCGAAGTATCGGAACGCATATCGCAGCAACATCACCGGGCGCGATCTAGAGAACGTAAAAGAACCGCTCTGTTTCCTGGCTTCGGGCACTGAGGGTCCTGACAGCCCCTCAAATGGATCGGGCTTCTTCTTCAGACGGCGGTAGGGAAGTTGTATGGCAAGGTCACCAGCTGTATAGAGGATAATCGTCCTTTATTTATACAAAACCTTTCATGATTATATGGACGGCTCATTTTAATATTGTATATATCACACTGCCGGCGGTCAAACTGTTCATATCCGATATTGGCAAGAACGGGGGTCATTGTTCACGGATGCCATCAATGAAAAGCCGGAGAACGATGTTCCTCACAGCAAGCTCTTCCATAACCTTGATGGAGCGCATATGGTTCGACCTCTGCCCCGTGCTCACTAGCCTCCATTCTGCTCTTCTAGTATCCTTGTTCATCATCAGACCTGAGAATCGAAGAAGCAAGTTGAAATGGGGGTGGGGCCATCGCTTTCAACAGCACCTCTTAGCCAGAGGACACGCCGGGGTGCCAGAGCATTAATGGAGTGGACCGCAAGTCCATGTTCGATGGTGCAACTCCATCCCCCGGCCCCATTCTCATCACAGTACCAACCTTGAAAGAAGAGGCCTTATCGCCCCTTGAAGGCGCTTGTCAGGAGGTGAGCGTATGCCCCTTTCGCATAACCGCAACGGCCCTCCATTGTGGGAGGATATCTCCCACTCTCCGAGGGACCAGGCGACGGGCTGAACCTTCGGGGCGATAAGGACGGGGGGCCGCTTGCTCCGAGCTTTGTTCATGTGGGCAAGTACCCCTTTTTCCTAACGCGGTTCGTCTCATTCAAGACGCTTCCAGCGCGGGCACCGTCGGCCTCCTGGCCATCGCTCTGGGCCTGCCAAGCATCGCGCCCTGTTGGTGATAGGGCGAAATTAAGGGCTCCTATGAACCGGCCGAGGTGGCATCTCAGGAAAAGAGGTTTTAACTCGCCGACCATACCAATCAGCTATCATGAACAGCAGGCACCTAAGCATGGGCATCGTCGCAGCCCTGGTATCGACAGGCTCGGCCGCGTTCCTTGTTTCCGTCGACTGCAGCGGCACGGCCTTCGATCCCCAGATAGCGGACATGATCAAGCAGGTGGACGAGGAGGAGATACTCAACACCGTCTCTGTGCTGCAGGGCTTCACATCACGCTACTATGGATATCCGGGCAACGCCATGGCCTCGAGCTACCTCCACGGGGAGCTCAGCAACATCACCGGCCTGACGGTCGAGTACCAAGGAGGGGACCTCAGGAACATCATCGCCACCCTGCCGGGCAAGGAGTCCTCCAAGACCTTCATCGTGGGAGCCCACTATGATAGCGAGAACTCCGCCGACCTGAGCTACGCCCCGGGGGCCACGGACAACGGCGGGGGGGTGGCCATCGTCCTGGAGCTGGCAAGGATAATGAGCCGGTACACCTTCGAGCACACCGTGGTGTTCGCGCTGTGGAACGCCGAGGAGGGTGGCACCGGGATGATGGGCAGCACCGCGTACGTGCAGTACGCTAAGGACAACGGCCTTGATATCGCACTATACTTCAACTTCGACTCCACATGCTACGATCCCCATGACAGGCTGGTACTGGACATAATGTACAACGACAGGTCCAGGTGCATGTCCAGCCTTATGACCCAGTGCAACTCCCTATACCACATCGGATTCACCCTCACCTACAACGCCCACACCTGCGGGAGCGATCACCGGCCGTTCTGGGAGGAGGGCTACACGGCGGTGATGACGCATGAGGAGGAGCATGGGCCGGCGCACACAGCGGACGACACCGTTGACAAGATCTCCACTGCCTACGCCAAGAAGAATGGGCAGCTGGGAATGTCGGCAGTAGCGTACCTCGCGGGCGTCCAGGCCCCGGCGGCCCGGTAGCGAGGGCTGGCGACAGGGATGCATGGCGGGGAGAACCCTTACGCTCGCGCCAACGGCATTTGGGCAGAACAATCCACGATCGTGACCGTGATCAATGTGAAAAGATGCCCTTGGGGTCACCAAGCCCGGATACCCATGGACAGGAACCTCCCCCTACCATATCAACAGGGGAGATCGTCTCTGAGCTTAACAAGCCACCCGGAGGCGGCCGATCCCTCCTAGGTGGGCAGTGAACCAAAGCGCAGGGCACCCAGATCTAGCTATCTTTGGGAAAATGTGCTACCGTCTCGCTCAACGTGGCGAACTTGAAGTTCTTCCGCTCGCACAGTTCCAGGATGCTGTCCAGGCGTTTCAGCACAACATTTTTCTTAGAATCTGCCTTGATCGCAGGGCTGGCCCCAGGGATGACGTCCATGCTGTGGAACATCATGTTGAGGACCAGGACATGAGAATCGGGATCGCACCTGAGGCTTTTATTGATGCCATAGCGTAAGCGGAAATAGTCCGACTCCACGGGTGAGATCCAGATGCAGTAGAACATATCATTGAGGGCGCAGAGGGAGCCGCTGATGCTCCGGCTCATCCGGTCCAGGAGCTTGTAGTAGTAATGGGGCACGATGGAAACGGGCACCTCCAGGATCTTGGAGCCTCCCTTTGTCGTAATATCGTCCTCGCTGGGATAGTATGGATGATTGCATGCTCGCCGAAAGTCCGCCTTCCCCTCCGCGTAGTTCCAGAAGATGTAGGGGGTGACGCTGGAATCCACCGTGTAGCCCAGCCTCTCCAGGATGGAGATGGTGTTGCTGCCAGCCCCGAACCTGCCCGCCCGGAATGCCTTGGGAGCCCTCCTGAACGCTCGCCGATAGATCTCGGTGAGGTTCTGCAGCTTCTCGGTCTCGATCTCCCGGCTGTAGGAGCACTGCATCTCCTTTATGCGCTTGTTCCTCATGTCCAAGATGGTCTTGTGTGGTTCGACCACATCCCCATGGAGATGGGTGCCCAGCTCACAGTTTGATATTTCTTTCAGAACCTTCACGCAGTCCGGTTGCTCCATGACCTCGCTGCTCAGCAGGTAGGTGGGCCTGGCCCCATACTTCTCGAACAAAGGTGTAAGCAAGTCGGGTATCCCGTTCAAGACCGATGTGTAGGACTCCAGCTCCGGGTTTGTCCAGTCATAGGACTTGTCAACCTCGGTATCTATCGTAATGTTCATCAGAACGTCGGGATGCCTGCTCATTTATACCATCATATCTTCCTTTTTAACAGTGACAATATTTGAATAATTATTTGAGAATATTATTATGTGTTTATAATATAAATTAGTATCGGTATCCAGCAACATCCCACCGTGGCTTGAATGGTAATTACACTAGATAAACGTCTTGATTAGAACGTTGAACGGAACGTACCATCCAGAGTTTCATTGAATGGACCAAGGCAAGATTATAGATGTTGCTGGCCGACGTTGACGATCCAGGGGCCGGGTGCCGAGATCAAAAAAGACCACCTATGGCCTGACGATGCAACCTTACCCGAGGAGGCTGGTCCGATGATGGTCCCATTGGGCGTGATGAGGCGGAGTACCTTTCAAAGCGCCCCCTCAGTCTCTTCCTATTACTTTTTTCGGTACCTTATCCTATTCCAGCCTTCCACGGCCTTCCTCGTCAGCCGCAGTGGGATGGAATAATCCTTAAGATAGGAATGGCGCTCGACCAGCTGGCCCCCGAACCCCCGCTTGAAACGGTTGATCCCCTCCATCTCCGCATCTGGCCTTTCACCCACATAGTAACCGCCCAGATCGAACTCGCCTATTCCCTTGGACTCTGCGTATCTGATGGCTTCCCATACCAGCAATCGATTGCCGAAGCCGATCATCTTTTTTCTGTCAGCATCTACCTCAAATCTTGTCGATACTGCCTGAAGTCCCCTCATGGTCCTATCGTCATGGATCGCCAGGTAGCAACAAAGGGTATCGCCGTTCAGTTCTGCGGTGAACAATGTACCGTGGTTCTTGACGAACTCCTCTGAGTACTCATATGGGGACAGGTTCTTGGCCCGTCTGAAATCCTTGTTCATCTGGAGAAATTGGTCCTGACCAGTGTTTAAATTGACCCGAAAACCTTCCTTTTCCGCACGCCTGATGTATTTTCTGCAGTCATTGTCCATACCACTCCAGATGGGGTCCGAACCACCGGTCAGGTCCAGCACCAGGGTGGACAGGGACTCTCGCGCGAAACCCCGTTCATCCACCTTTTCCCTGCAGTACATGTGGCAGAGGCTATCAACTCCTTTCACATCGTAAGGCCGTTCCTCGAACCAGATTGTCCGGAGCTTGAAGATGGACACATCCTTGTCAGTAACTAGGGGCATCTCATACCTCCACCAGCGAGGGTGCTAGGGCGTCCAACAATTAAATATATGGGCCTAAGCATAAATGAACCTCAATGAAGGCTTGATGCGAGAGCCCTATTGTCCGTCCACGCCTTCCACTGCACTCAGGTCAATATCATAACCCAGAACCTCAATATTGTTAGAGACGATGTTGATCGTCGCCGGGTCAGAGATACTGGAAAAGAAAAATATGGGAGTATTGGCACATCATTCGCCATGGCTTCCGACGGTCTTTCTTATCAATTTTAGGAATACGTGAGGGCAGGCCAGTTCATGCCTTTTTTTGAGAGCGATCGATCTTTTTTATTGTTCTTTACTTATCGAGAATGGGAGTTCCGGTCATCGCCCTACGCCCCAGCATGGCGCTCAATGTTACATTTTTTTACATGTAAATTTTTTTCCTATGAAAATTTTTCATTATTTTATATTTTTGAATTGTTTTTTTACATTCTAAAAATTATTTAATTAAGTAAAATCAAAAACGATAGTCAGCTTTGATTCTAACGCTGAGACCTTTAAATGAGATGTCGTTTTTTTCTACCCTACTCCCACTTCTTTTAGAATGTGGGTATTTACTATTGACCCGTTGAAAGGCGATAGACTCCTGCCATTGATGCTGGTATGCATCAGGGTATAAAGAGGGCGAAAATGGACAGGGTGGTCGTATGGTTAAATTTTATATAAAACTAAATCGAAAAAATATAGTTCGTTTGGTAGCGCTCGCAACTGTATCTGTTCTGCTATCATCGACAAGTTTGATATTTTTAGGCACGGACGAGGCGGCAGCTGCCACTTCAGATTGCTCCTACTCCATCAGCAAATACTATACTGAGAAGACCTTGGTTAAGAACCCATACGGCCGAACCGTCTATACATCATCATACTCCAACACAGCGATCCAGTGGGCGATAGACCATAGCTCCGCTGGCAAGACCATAATGATCAAGGCAGGCACCTACGATCTGACCGGAGCCGTCAAGATGAAGTCCGGAGTGACGGTCATGGGAGTGGGCGACAGGACCATATTGAAGAACGGAGAGATCGACTCATTCGTCTCGAACGTGGCCATCAAATCCCTAAGATTGCTGGGGACGTGCCACATCCTGATAGCCTCAAAGACCGAAGCCGTCTCCAACGTTGTTGTCCAGGAGGTATCTGCCACCACCGGGGTGTGCCCGGCAGTGTTCGCGGTCAACGCGAACGATTATGCAGTATCGAACGTACAGTTCATAGGAGATGTTGTCATGGATAGCTCCTCCTATGGCTTTAAGTTAAACGGAACTGGCGACATCAGTAACGTCTACTTTGACTCCTGCAAGGCCATCCGCAGCGGCCTCAGTGCGCGCCCCGATGGCTGGGTCACTGGGTTCGTGCTCGATGGCACTGGAAACCAGGTCAGCAATGTCATGCTATACCGTTGTGAGGCATCCTACAGCTGGGAGAACGGCTTTTACATCAGCCCCTGGATAGATAAGGTTGGTGTCGTGCTGCAGGAGTGCACGGCCAGCTACAACGGCCAGAACCCTTCCTGTCAGGAGGGCTTCGGTTATGTCCTGGATAGTACAGTGAGCCTTCTAAACAGCAACGGTGTAGGGAACAAAGGCGGTCTTACCAACTTGGAAGAGGTCCCACCGCCAGTGGAGGAGCCGGATCAGGTCGATACAGCGATCTCCACGGAGATAGCGATCAACCTGCCCTCGAGCAGCGTTGCCACCGGCACCAGCGTGACGGCCACTGGAGCATTGAGGGGATCAGCATCCACGGGTTCCGTCCCGATCTCGGGAGCGGTAGTTCATCTATCGGTGACCCTGCCCGATGGTTCCATCGTCCTACCTGTCGAGGGCTCCTCGGTGACCACGAATGCCAATGGCGAGTTCACCGTAACCTATACGCCATTGTCCGCGGGGACCGTGAAGTATTCTGCGGTCTACAGTGGCGATGAGGGTCATGAGGGCTCCTCGGTGAGCAAGTCTTTCACCGCGGTAGCACCTGCACCGCAGAAGAGTTCGACCTCCATATCCCTGACAATGGCCTCGAGCAGTGTGGAGGCCGGCAAAAGCATCCACGCTGATGGTGTACTAACAGGCACCTCAGCGGTTTCCGGTGCCACCATCAGCCTTCAGGTCACCCTGCCCAGTGGCGCCACGGCGTACCCGACGCAGGGAGCGACCACGACGACAGACTCCTCTGGCAGGTTCAGCATGGACTACGTTCCCAGCGTGGCCGGTTCCTACAGGTTCACCGCCTCGTACTCCGGCTCAAGTGTTTATCTCAGCTCATCGGCCAGCGCTGCCTGGACCGCTGTTGCCCCGCCGACACCGACCACGACGCCTACGCATGACTATTCGGTCTCCAGCAGCGTCGTGAAGACCTCATCGGGCGCCACCGCCTACACCGGCTCGACCTTCACTGCAGCGCTCAACTGGGCCTGCACGCAGGCGAACAAGGCGGTCTATGTCCCGGCAGGGCAGTACTACCTCAGCTCCAACATCAACTTTGCCAGCGGGGTGACCCTGGTAGGCGACGGTCCGACCGCCACGGTGTTCACCTTCACCGACACGACCATCGATAACAGCGACTACTCCGATGCGAGCTTCCATCCCGTGAACGTCGACAATGTGGTCCTGAAGCAGTTCGGGATCACCGGGGAGGGATGCATATGGTTCTCGGTGACCTCTGGTACCCACGGCAATAACAAGGTGGAGGATGTCTGGGTCTACGACACCAACAACCTCCAGGTGAACGCCTTCGGATCATGGGTCTCCACCGGCGCCACGGTGAGCGGGATGCAGTTCATACGTTGTATCGCCTACAACGTCGGTGGCAACGGATTCGCCCTGATGGGCAACTTCCCATGGAACAACCAGCATGGAACTCAGAAGAACATCTACTTCGAGGACTGCAAGGCACTTTACTGCGGTTACACGACCACCATCTGGGACTGGACCGTCGGCTTCGACCTGGCAGAGCAGTGCAACGTCAATGGCGTGACCTGCGTGCGCTGCGAGGCCTCCTACAACTGGGAGAGCGGGTTCCACCTCGAGTACTCCCCCACTTGCGCCAATGTCAAGTTCCAGGACTGCGTGGCCAACTACAACGGCCAGACCTACTCCGATCCCAGGGGGGCGGTTTGGGGTTGCGGTTTCCTGTACTTTGAGGGCGTGACCAGGACGAACTGCACGGGAACCGGGAATGCCGGGGGCACGGTCTACGCGGGCGATCTGTACTCCTACGATCAGAAGAGCGTCAGCGGCTACACCTACCTCGTCTCCGGCACCAGCGTGAAGAACTCTGCCGGGTCCACGGTCTACACCGGCTCCACCTTCACAGCCGCCCTGCAGTGGGCGTGCAGCAAGGAGAACGCCGTCGTGAAGATACCCGCGGGCACCTACAGCGTCACCGGACGCATAACCCTGGCCAATGGGGTCTGCCTCTACGGCGGCATCGATCTGCAGGAGTGGTTCGCCACCCCTGGCAGCTCCACCACCCTGAACTTCCCCGGGACCAGTGCGAACGAGGGATTCTACATCCACAACGTAAACAACGTCCGGATGAACCTGCTAATCATCAACAAAGGCAACATCGAGATAGCCGCGGACGGGGGCTCGACCGTAAGCAACATCAAGCTCAGGGGCATCGACATCAACCAGGCCTCCTACCTGCACCCCGCCGCCATCAATACCTACTGCGCCAGCGGCTCCACCATCGACGGTCTGGACATGGGCGCTTGCGATATTGTCAATGCACACGCCGATGGGTTCCGGTTCTCCGGCGCAGGATCAGGCACGAACGCCATGGTCAAGAACCTGAAGATGCTGTTCTGCAAGGCCGAGAACAGCGGCCAGACCTCTCCAAGGTACGGGGACAGTGTTGGGTTCCGGTTCGGGGACGGTGTGAACATCCAGACCGCCTCGGTCACAGAGTGCACCGCCAGGTACTCTTACTGCTCGGGCTTCTATTTCACCGCAGGGAGCACGGTCAGCGGGGTTACCCTCAAGGACTGTGTGGCCAGCAACAATGGTCAGAAGGGTGATGCCAGCAACGGTGCGGGGTACTATCTCAACGGTTACTCCGTGATTACCACCGGCTGCACCGGTATCAGCAACTTTGGCCCCCTGGTCCAGAAGTAGGGCTTTGGTGAATGCCCGCCGGGGCACGAGCGTCGGACGTGGATGGCCGACCAGTAAACTCTTTCCTCCCTTTTTTCACGTTAGAGGCATCAGGCCTGCGGCCCCCCTCAGCTCACAGTCCCTCACGATGTTGGACGCAGATTGCACGCCCATTATCTCCCTGAACCGATCGCCGCTCAGCATCGACGCCTCGCTCTCGAAGGCGGATTCGATCTTCTCCACGATCTCCTTCGCCGAGCTGGCGACGGACACAAAGTCCAGCAGCCCGTCCGGCAGACCCTTTGCGGCATCAGGGCTGACGACCGTTGGCACCTGGCAGGCAAGCGAGTCCAGGATCCTGATATTTATCCCCCCGGAGTTCCTCAAGGGCACGATAGTTATGTCCGCCCCTCGGATCATCCTCCCACGGCCGTCCACGGGGCCTAAGAAGGTGATGCGGTTAATGTTCTTTGAAAGCTTCTCGGGAGGTGTCCCCGAACCGAAGATACATGGTCTGAACTCCACCTTCTTCTCGATCTCCGGTAGAAGCTCATCAATGATGAAGTCGATGGCCTCGTTGTTCTGCCTCCTCTCCAGGCTGCCGTGGAACAGCACCGTCCTCTTCTTCTCACCACCACCATATGGCAATCAGAACGGAGTGACTCTTGCGACAATATTCTTTCCTGAGTAAGTATATATTCGATTGAATCGGTGCTGTGGTGCCGATGGGTGATTAGCCAGTGAGACTTCCGATGCGATTAATCCTTTACTTTTTCCTTTTTTCTTACATACTCATCGGATTGGGGGAGATCGGCCTTTCCTATATGCTGGGCATGAACAGGGAGGTATTGGGGGCGGCATTCCTTGTTCCGCCTCTTTTATCCTTGGTCCTCTGGAGGCGGGGGTCCGTGGCGGACGATGGTCCCCCTGGTATGTCCCCCTTAAGCATGAAGGCATCTATCTCGGTCTGGATGGTCCTCTGTACAGCCGCCGTTGTCGCTGCGAGGGTGGAAACGGCAGACTACCACCTTCCACTTCTCTTCTTCCTACTGATAGGCGCGGTTGCGACCACCATTGCATTGCAGATACTCCTGTCCGCGAGCACATCGTCATCGCAGCATATCGTCCTGTTCGAGATCATCTGCACCGCGCTGCTCCTGACACTATCCTTCCAATACCTGTTCCCCGGCCCCATCGGCAACGACTCGACCTACCATCTGGGCCTCATCGACCAGATACTGGACTCAGGCTACATCGGGTATTACCCCGGCCAGTACACTACCTATCCCATCTACCACATATTCTTGTCCGAGATAGAGATGCTCACCGGTGCCAGCGATAAACTGGCCTTCGCCATCATGAGCTTGAGCATAATCCCCTTCCTGCTCGCGGTCTTCAAGATCGCCGATCGACTCTTCGATCGTCGCGTCGCCCTTCTGGCCACCATGCTGGCCGCGTTCGCTCCCCACATAGTTCAGGCATGGTTCATGTACTATCCGAACTGCTTCAGCATCGTTTTCTTCATCATTTGTCTGTCCCTCTGCTTCCATGACGGGAACTCCAAGGCCGTCAAAGGCCTGATCGCCCTGGTCTTCCTGGTCATGGTCCTGACCCATCCGCTCACGCCAGCGATCATGGTCTTCTATCTCCTCCTGTTGCTCCTGGCATCTAAGTTCGTCGTCAAGGTCAAGATGAACATCACAGGGTGGATGATCGGCCTCATGATCGCTGTCACCATGGTACAATGGATGTCCTCCGAGTCCAGCGGAGGATCTCTCTTTGACACCCTCATCACCTCCCTCAGGGGGGTCCTGGAGGGGGACTTCCGGGAGTCCGTGAGCGGTACCACCACCACTTCGTTGTACTCCCCGATGGATGTGCTCTTGTACGATATGGGGCTCATGCTCCTTCTGGCCATAGGGATACTTGGCGCGATGGTCCTGCAGTGGAGGATCGCGCAGGGTCCTCTTCACCACCAGCCCCGCGAGCTGCAGAGATCGCTGGTGGTGGCGATCTTGGCGTTGTGCGTTGTGCCCGTCCCCTACGCATTGGCAGCAGTATACCCAGGGAGTCAGCCAGACAGGTGGTTCCCCTTCACCGAGGCCGTAGTGTGCATGGTGGCCGGTTACTGCATAATGACCATCATGGGAAAAGGGAGGAGGAGGGGGAGGGCAGTGATCGCCGCCGGGGCGACCTTCCTCCTGGTGTTCTTCATGATCTCCACTCCCGTCGCTAACGTCAACAACGACATCTACTCGGGCAATATGACAACCCGGGATGCGTTGACGGCAGCGGAGGAGAGCGGTCGCCTGTTCATCATCGACAATGGTGTCCAGGACCTCCATGCCAGCGGAAATTATATGCAGTTCATCAACAGGACGTTGATCAACATCAAGGACTACTATGACTACACCTACCAACGGTACCTCGTGAACCCCAAGGACCCCGAAACCTACACCAACGGCAGCGTGGCCCTCCGGCCCTACGATCTGACCAAAGGTTTCTCCATTGCGCTGTATGGAAGCGGAGGTAAGTTGATAGAGACGAACTTTCCCAATCCCGCGTTCAACAATACCATATCCTCCAAGGGCCACATATATGCCAGCCCCTATGTGGACATATATCAAGGCGAGGTGATGTCCTGAAGGTCCTTTTCCTTGGCAGGTGGCCAGCGGGATCTCCGGCGAACGGCGTGGACGTCCACTTCACCGCCCTTGTCAAGCACCTTTCATCAAGGGTCGAGGTGATCGTGTTATCCTTCGGCGACCGCCAGGAGGTGAGAAGGGTGGATGGGGCGGAGATCCGGACCATTGCCAGGAAGAGGGTCTACTATGCGGTCCCCATACTCGCGATCCTCAGGTTATGGAGGGAGGTCAGGGCGGTCGCTCCTGACATAATCCATATCCAGGGTTCCAACCCCAGTCCCTACCTCTTCGCAGGTTTCCTCTGCCGCAAGCCTCCAAAAGCGATCACCGTACATGGACTGAGCGTGGAGGAGAGGGTGGCCGAGGGCTCCTTGTCAAAAGGAGGGGCCAGGTACAGATTGGCGACGGCCTTGGACCGCCACTTCCTCAGGAAGGCAGACCACGTGGTGGTGGTCGATAGGAAGAAGGAGGAGGTGCTGGTGGCTCATGGACTTCGCACGAAGGATGACCTGACAGTGATACCCAATGGTGTTGATGTCCACCCCATGGAGCTCAGGACGGGGGATGAGGAACGCTGGGTAAGAATGTGCTCCCATTACGGCCTGAGGCCTTCCGACAGGAAGGTGCTATGCGCCAAAGGGCTGACGGCCAACAACGGGCAGAGCTACCTGATCAGGGCCATGCCGTCCGTGTGCGGCAGGGTCTCCGACATCACACTGTTGCTTGCGGGGGACGGCCCCCAGATCGGAGAGCTCAGGGAGCTGGTGGGGCAGCTAGGGCTCTCCCAGAACGTCATCTTCCTTGGAAGCGTGCCCCACGAGGACATGCCCGAGCTGATAAGACGATGCTCCATCGCAGTCCTCCCCTCGGTCAGAGGCATGGGGGCGGAGGAGGGTTCCAGCATCTTCCTTCTGGAGGCCATGGCCATGGGCAAGGCCGTTATCGCCACTGACATCGGGGGCAATCCCGAGATCATAGAGGATGGAAGGACCGGGTTGTTGGTTCCTGAGAAGGACATCGGAGCCCTTTCTGAGGCCTTGTGGTCATTGCTGCAGGACGAGGCAAGTGCCCATTCTCTAGGGGCTGCGGCCCGGTCACACATACTTGCCCACAGGACCTGGGATTCAGCGGTGCACCGATATATCGAGGTATACGGTAAGATGCTCGATGGGCAGTAACCGTGCGGTCATAAAAATCGATGCCCACTATTTCATGACAAGCTCCTCTCGGAGCTCTGGGGCATCGACCGCCTGCACCACCACGGGCTTCTCGTTCACGAACCTGTAGTCATTGATTATGGTCGAGGCGGAGACGTTGCCGACGATCTCCCGGAACTTCAATGGATTCAGTACCATCGTCCTATCCGAAATGGATTCCTTGATCCCAGAGAGATACTCGGATGGCGTTGCTGCCACCCTCACATGGTCCAGCAGCCCCATCGGGAGCCCCTCTGCGGATTCGGGGCTCACTATGACGGGTACCTGGCAGGCCATGGCCTCGAGGATGCGGATCTTGACCCCGCCTGAGTTCTTCACGGGGACGATGACCACATCGGCCCCCCTCACGAACTCCGCCGGGTCCTCCACCGAGCCCAGGAAAGACACCCGGTCGAGGTTATCCAGCAACTTCTGGGGCGGTTTGCCAGAGCCGAAGATGCAGAGCCTGAGGCCCTTGTCCTTTTCCATCTCCGGCAGGATCTCATCGATGATGTAATCGATGGCCTCGATGTTCTGCTTTCGGTCCAGACTGCCGTAGAACAGGACGTTGACCTTATCATCGCCCATGCAATGCTTCTTCCCACTGGGGTTGAAGATTCTCTCGTTCACCAGCGGAGGGAGATAGTGTACCTGCCCTTTCTTCCGTACCGAGCGAACGTACTCCCTGTCATGCTCGCTGAGGGTGATGATCCCATCAGCCTCCTTTATGATCAGGTCCTCATACTGCTTGAACAGCCAGTAGGGTTTGAAATGGTTATTCTTCAGGTATTGCCACTCCACATTATGCATCAGCAGAAGCATTTTTGCATTATTATTGGCCTTGGAGATTATCTTCGCGAATGGATAGCAGTATGCTGAGTAAATGATGATGTCCGCCTTGATCTGTCTCAGCTTCTTCTTGCTGATGTAGAGGTCGGGCCTGAGGACATCGAGGACCTGAGATCTGATAGGCATCCTGAACCTTCCCCTGAGCAGCTCGGTCCTGAATGGGACCTTCTCGGGAATGTACCCCTTATCGAACTTATCGTGGACCAGGTAGTATTCGGTCACATCATTTTCCTGGGCCAGATCCTGTAACACCTGGTAACGGTACCAATCGCCACCGCTGTTGATGGGCAGGGGGTTGAAAACATCTATGACAGCTATCTTCATCGCTACCCCCGACTAACGGTCGATCTCGGGAATACAATGTACAATTATGTACCGATCACACGCCGATGAGTGTTGCCTGATCTCAGCCAGTATTTCAGACCGTTGCCCGCCGAACCCCGAACCCCTAGGACCCGTTTCCTTCAAGTATTTATAACGCTCCTTCTAAGTTCATATTATCAATAATAGATATATATAGTTTATTAAAAAATAAAATTCTTAATTTCAGGAATACTTAATAAAAAATATTGTCTCGGGCGTTGTCTAGATTTCCCCGTTCCTGGATCGTTACGCTCGGTCGCTCACGGTCCAATGGAACTGGGACCCATTCAAGCAGCGACCTTATCATGCCCCCGCAACTCAAGGGGAGAAAGCCGCTCAGTAGGATCATGATGCCCTAAACTAGAAATTGCCACTACCCTGGTACCTCAACTGTAAAAGGATCGCATCCAGCACTTCCCGTGACTTGGGCCTTATAGAAGCAAATATAACGTCGATGATGGATAACGTGCCACATCTCGCAGGTATGTATGTGACCTCCAGCTATGTTCTTATTACGCCGGTGAGGAATGAGAGGGAGCATATTGACCAGCTCGCACACACCGTCCTTTCTCAGACCCTGAGACCAAAATTCTGGATCGTGGCCGTGGACTCCAACAGCTCCGACGGAACCTATGAAGCTGCCGTCGAGAAGCTCCGATCGTATGACTGGGTTAAGGTGATCACGGCCGCCGGTTCCGCCCCGGAAGGTTACAGCCATAGGAACTTCGCTCGTACGGTGAATGCGGCGTTGGGTGCCGCCTTCTCTCTAGGCAAGGATGTCGAATACATAGGTAAGACCGACGCCGAGGTCAGGCTTGACCCCAACTACTTTGAACACCTCATTGAAGTGATGGATGCGGACAGTAGCCTGGTCATCACCTGTGGGGTCCAGAGGTTCGAGATCGAAGGTGCGAGCTACAAGCTGGGCAAGGGGAGCAGCGATCCTCTCGTTGGGTTCAATGATATCCGCCTTTACAGGAAGGGGTTCTTGGAGGAGATGGGTGGTTACCCCATATCCTACTCTCCGGACACCGTCCTTCAGATCAAAGCGTTGAACAAAGGGCTCCGGACCGAGGTCATTCCCCAGGTAACATTCGTTAAGAAAAGGCAGGGGGCGACCAAGATAGGCTTATGGGACGGCCACGTCCTGAGAGGAAAGGGCCTATATGCGCTGGGTTATCGGCCTTCCTATGCTCTGTTCTACTCGTTGTACTATACGAGGTTCCCCCCACACTACCAGTTCCTGCCCCTGATGTACGGCTATGCATATGCCATAGGTCATAAGGGAGAGAGGGTCGAAGATATGGAGGTACTTGAGTACTACTCCCGGAGGAGCCTCCTCAGCACGATCATTTCCATCATCGGCGGTATGAAGGTTTGATTCCTCACGGATGAGTGATGACAGCAGTGCGGTTGGGGGCTGGTGAATGAAGCATCCATCGCGATCGGAGATGATGGGGCCAAGCTTTCATACCAGATTCCTCAGGTCGACCGCTTCCAGGGTGCTCAGCAGCGCGGGGACATTCCTCCTTTCCACCCAGATTATCACGGTCGCCATCACCACGGAGCTTACCAGCCACGCATATCCAAGGCCGTGGAGGCCGAACTCCAAGGGGAACAGACAGCCCAGGCCAATGAGCAAGATGAACTGTAGGCCGCTGAACAGCAACAGCGACCTGAACTTCTTCTTTACGTTCAATACTGAGATGTACAGCTGGTAAGCCAGTATGAAGAAGCTCGAGATCGCCATCACGATCAGAAGCTCGGACCCCCCGTTGACATACTCCGGCCCCATCAGGGATAGGAACCAAGAGCTGCCCACAGCAAGTATTATGACCACAGGTATGAGCACCAGGATTGCAATGACCAGGGCCTTTGTGATGTTCCTCAGTAGTGGCTGGCCGTGGCTACCCTCAACGAACAGCGACACTCCCAGAGCACTAGGGACCATGTACAGTATGGAAGAGATGGAGTAAGCGATGAAGTATATAGCTGCGTTCTCCGCGCCGAGGATAAATAGAACAAGAGTGGGTAATAGCAGGGAGGGCGCCGAGCCCAAGAAGATCGAGAAGTAGTTGACCATAGAAAAATGGAACGATTCCTTTACAAAATCGAGATCGAAGCCTCTGAGCTTCAACCTCATCCTACCAAGCATGGGGATCATCACCACTACCGCCAGTATTGTTGCCGCGGCGGTCGATATCAGTATCCCTACCAGTCCGATCATGGCCAAGGGGATCAATAGCGGCACCCGGAGTCCGATGAGCAGGTTCTGGACGAAGTAAAGCTCCGATTTCCTCATGGCGATGGCGGCCGAGCTGAAGATGGAGATAAAAGATGTCGTAAGGAGGAGTGCCATGAATACTAAGGGATTATCGTAAACGACCTGGAAGGAGGAGGCCCAGGAAGTGGCCAGGAGGATGTAGGCTATCCCCATGACGAAGGACAGTATCGTGGTCACGACCAATGCAGTGGTCAGGACCGAACTCCGGTCATGGTCCGGGAAATACCGGATAATGGATTGGTCCAGCCCCACCCTTGAGATGAGGATGAGCAACGAGATCGAGGACATGATCGCTGTAGCATAACCTACCTCGTCCTGAGGATAGTATCTCGCGGCAACGATCCAGAAGAGGAAACCCAGCCCAGCGCTGGTAGCCTGCGACAGGAAGATGAACATGGACCCTCTGTAGAGGGAGTCACCAAGCAGATTGAACGTTTTATGGACGACCAATGTGACTCCGAGACATATCCAGATAATTAATATTATTGAACCACTTATTCTGAAAATGAAGCACCCATCCCCTCATGGGACAATTGAGTGAAAAAAAATGGAAGGGCGCTGACAAGAAAGTCCCAGGTGCCTTTTCAATTCTACCTGACCAAAGCTGACGGATCACAAGCCGACCAACGGTCCGGTGGGAACCTTTCGAAAACCATTAAGAACACGCCAATGGATAGTATCGGAGGCCAGTGGTCCAGCGTTCAAGCTGACAACAGCTGTCGATGGTTCACAACGGTGATGGATGTGGTTTGGTCGAGACAGCCGCCGGTGATGTTCATAAGGCACGTGGGCAGGCGCGCCGGGTTCAAGAGGTCGATACTGGTCTACTTCGAGAGGTCGTTGGATGACTACCAGGAGCTGCCGATCGAGGCGGACATTGCCTTCATGACGCTAGACGGAAGCAGCTTCCGTCAGATCCTGGAGCAGGGTTCGATCCCCGATATATTCTTCGTGTCGCCTGGTTACAAGCCTTTCCAGAAGAGGTACGCCTCGATCCGAAGGGCGAGGATGGATGAATGCACCAGCAGGGTAGATAGGGGGGACGTGGGCTTCCTGGCTCTGGAAGGCGATAAGGTCGTGGGATGGATCTGGGTGTGCCTTCAGGAGGAGAAGTACGAGCCCGCCATCGAGACGAACATAAAGTTCGGTCCGTCCACGTCCATGATCTATGGGCTGTACATAACCGCCGAACAACGCGGGAAGGGCTACGCCACGCTGCTGCTGAAGCATGCGATGAACTACCTCGCCCAGAAACAATACTCCAATATTGCAGCGGTGGTGGAGCACGACAACCTGCCATCCCAGAGGTCCTTCGTGAGGCTCGGCTTCGTTCCGACAAAGAGGATCAAAAGGGTCCGCGTTCCTGGCTACACCAAGCTGTCCGAGCATAACGTCCCCCAGCCGGAGGGATGAGCTCATTGGGCATATGCCCCTCGACGAGATCGTATCCTCGGATATACTGGCATGAGGAGCGGCCGCTCATTCACCGTTCAGAAGTTCGTACGCCTCCCTGATGTGCTCAGGGTTCGACGATCCGATGATGCAGTCCTGGATCTTGTCCAGGCCCTTGATGTACTCGACGGATTGGGCGATGGGGATGGACCCCCCGCCCAGAATGTTCATGGCGATGATGCGGTGGTCGGTCGCCCGGATGCAATCCTCCACCTCCTCCCTGGAATCGTTCATGTCGTAACCCAGAGGATTGACCGGCGTCATGATGTTCAGCCTGCCCCTATGCTCCTCGAAGTCCTCCAGGAACATGGGCAGGTTCAGCGTCACGAAGCCCACAGGCACGTCGTAGTCGTCCTCCATCCTCGCCTTGGCGGCCATCAGGACGTCGGCCATGCCCAGGCCCAGCAGGAAATCGGTGATGACATTGTGGACCATCACGTGGGTGATGTCGTAGTTGTAGTAGGGTGAGGCGATGAGCTCCAGGCCCGTGGTGGCCACGTACGCGTAGTTGTTCTGGACCACGTCCTTCACGGAGCGGACAGCGCCCTTTATCAGCATCGCCGGCCTGGAACCCCTGATGATGTCCATGGCCATGCCTTCGATGCCCTTGCTGTTCATGGCCCTGATGTACTCCTGGACGTTGGGGATCTGCAGGATGAAGGACATATCGACGGTGTCCACCTTCGAGTAGTACTTCAGGAAGTCCAGCATCCGGGGGTGCGTCTCCACGATCATGGAGCGGACGCCGATGTCGTACGCCTCCTCCACCACCTCCATGATGCTCTGGGGGCTGGAGAACCGGGCGTTCATCTGCTCGCTCCGCTCCTCGGATAGGTGAGAGATGCCTATGAACTGGTTGTGCCCGAGGATGAGGTTCATGGAGATCACAGGTACCGCACTTTATGAGGTTGGCCGTCCCGGGCGGAGAGGTAGGCGGAGTCGATCACGGAGGTGGGCATGCTGCCCACCTTGATATCGCACTTCGTGTCCTTAGCGTCCCGTACGCTCTGGACCAGGTGGAGGTCCTCGGCCGTGTACTCCCTCCCCCCGATGTTGAAGGGGATGGGATCTGGAAAGCACTGCTTGAACCTCTTGTTCACAGTACCATCGTTAGAGACCGTCTCCAGGTATTTCTCCGCGACCCTCGCCACGCCCTTCTCGCAGGTTACCTCCAGCATCATCTCCGGGAGGCGGTAACCGGACTCCACCCAGGAGACCGCAAGATTTCCCGTCACACCGCTGCAAAGGGTCAGCTCCAGCCTGGCGATGTCCTCGACGCTCTCGGAGATCACCCTCTCGGTCCTGCAGGACACGGAACGCATGGGCCCGAGGATGTAGTGGATCATGTCCAGAGCATGGCAGCCCAGGTCTATGAGGGCCCCTCCCCCGCCCTTGTAGGGGTCGAACTGCCAGCCCTCCATTCTCTTGTCGACCTGGCTGAGGTAGAAGTGAGATCTGAAGGAAAGGACCTTTCCCAGCTCCTCACACTCTATCAGCTTCTTGGCGTTGTTGTACGTCGGCATGAACCGGCGGCAGTACCCCACCAGGCTCTTGGAGCCGTTGGCGTTGCCGATGATGTTGGAGCACTCCTCGGAGGTCTTCGCCATCGGTTTCTCGATCAGGACGTGCATCCCCTTCTTCAGGGCCGTGGTGGCCATCGAGCCGTGGAGGAAGACGGGCGTGGCTATGACCACGATGTCAAGGTCGTTCTCGTCGAGCATGAGCTTGTAATCGGTGTAGGTCCTGACATCCTCGTTGCCGCTCCGCAATATCTTTAGCATGAGCTCATTGATGTCGCATAGCGCGGTCACATGGCAGCCATCCAGCCTGTTGAAGATGGCCGCATGTAACAGGCCCATTTTTCCTAACCCGATCACGCCGACGTCCATGCCTCCTCCCTGGCTCGGCAACCCTCAATTAGGATAACGGCCTATATTCATATATGCTTAGTTATTTCTGTAAATATAGAAAGGTCGAAATGGACCTATATGTGACTGGTCATAACAATAGCGGCAATCGATAGTTTACAACGAAGGTCCGGTCCGCCCTGTCTTGAGATAATCTGCTAAGCAAAAATGGCGGTGGCCCCACAGGCTCACGATAAGATCATCGACACCGATCCTCTTGCTCCTTGACCAACATGATGGACGACAAGGAGCGTATCAATGCTCGTTCCAATTCATCGGAGCCTTCCAGGAGCTTTGCCGAGGACGTTGAACGATCACCCGTCCCGGACGATGCCCCCTCTCCTTTCATGAGCGTACAAGGATGCGAGGGCGAGGAGCATCCACGCCTGCGACCAGCGCATGAAGGGGATCCTGTTGGTCACCATAGGCCACTTCTGATAGTAGAAGTACCCCCTCTCGTCCTGCATGTTCCTGATCGTCCAATCGGCAATGGTCCGGGCCATGTCGATGCAGGTGGCGTCACCCCTCATCTCACCGGCCCTGGTGAAGGTGATGATCCCCTGGGACTGGTTGTGTATGTCCACGGGGAACCTCTGGGGTGCTCGGTACAGCGACCGCCCGTCCTCCAGGAAAAGGCCCTTGTAGAATGTTAA
Source organism: Methanomassiliicoccus sp. (assembly GCA_018262895.1). Lineage (GTDB taxonomy): Archaea > Thermoplasmatota > Thermoplasmata > Methanomassiliicoccales > Methanomassiliicoccaceae > UBA6. The sequence continues at coordinate 28,390 of JADFDJ010000012.1, forward strand.
GGCCCGATCGATGGCTTTATCGACATCGTCCCTGAGCTCCGCCGGGGCGAGGTCCCTGTATGATAGGAGGCCTCCGATGATGTAGCCCTGGTGGAAGTCATGCTGGAAGTACTCCCTGCCGCTGGGGTATATGGAGTAGACCCATGAGCCGTCCTTCCTCTGTAGGCGGAGCAACGATCGCAGGACGTCATCGCAGAGGGCCCGGAGCTCATCATCAGGTCTCGCTCTGAGGGAGCAGGCGATGGCGCCGAGGGCCTCCGCCGAGGCGTTGGGCACGATCTTCCCCTTCCACTCCGGGGTATACAAGAAGTACGCGAGGCCGTCCCTGCGCTCCACCATCCTCCTAAGATATGCCTGGCAGCTGCCGATGACCTCGTCCAGGCGCTCCTCTTTCACTATCATCTGAAGCGAGGACAGGGCCTTCAGGACGTTGCCGGTGCCGATGATGTCCGGCACGCTGGGCGAGAGGGCGCCCGTGTCCGCCCCTATGAACGGGAAGTAGTGGGAGGCCCAGGCGTGGTCCCCCACGCTCCCCTTTAGTGAGCTGCCGATGATCGCCCCGCTCAGCTCGGTCGCCTGGCAGAGGTACCTCTCCTCGTTCGTCGCCGAGTGCAGCTCGAGGTACGCCTGGACGAACACGGCAAGGCCTTTGGTGTCCACACCCTTCTCCACCCCGAAGAGCGCCCGGAGGTTGATGGGGGAGAGCCTGTGGAGCTGCACCAGCCCCATCTGGACGTAGGGGCGGCCCAACCTCATGTTCAGGACCTTGCCGTTGTTCAGGCCATCATAGGGGTCCCACCCCTCGTACCGGCCATCGATCCATCTCTCCAGACGGGATATGGAGCTGTAGATGCTCTTCTCATCCAGCGCGGCTCCCGTGGTTGCGCTATGGGTGGCGGTGGACGTCGGGGACATGGCGCTCAGATAAGGGGACGGGGGGATTTGAACCTGAAGCCGTCTTGGGTCTCAGGGTCGGCGATCAAACGCTCCATGTTCCGGGGGTGATCATCGATGAGCCAGACCATCAGCGAAGTTATGTCCACGTAGTCGTCCAGGAGGTGGGACCGCCTCCTTCCCCACTCCTCCTTCGCCCCCGTGTCCTTTACGAGCTCGACCGCCTTGTCAATGGCCCTCCCGCGGTCTGAGAGGTTCACGATGAGCCCGTACTTCCTCTCCAGCTCCAGGAAGTTGCCCATGTCCCCGGGCCCCACGAAGGAGTTGCACCGCACCGTGGGGGTCCCCAGGATGGCACCTTCGGTGGCCATGGTCTGGGTGTCCGTGACCAGGAGGCGGGCGTAGGAGAGGGCATCGTGTATCCGGCTTCTAGGGATGTCGATCACGTTGGACCTCAGCTCCGGGGGGACGCCCTTCTCCGAGGAGATGAACACCCGGGAGTGCTCCTCCAGGCGCCTCACCAGCTCCCGCTTGGAAGCATCATCGAAGCCCCAGACGCCCTTGTCGTGGATCGCATCGAAGGCGTTGAAGCGGAGGATGGAGTAGGGCTCGCCCTTGGACACGGAAAGGAGGTCCAGAACCCCCTCGTCCGGCGTGTAGTACGATGGGTGAAGGTATGCCATCTCCTTGAGGCTGTTGACCCGCAGCTGCTTCCTGCCCAGGTCCTGCCGGAAATAGGAGGGGGTGATGATGTGGTCCACGAATGGCATGACCAGCTTGAACTCCAGGATGTAGTACAACCTGCTGATGGTGAACTCGGAATCGTTGAAGATGAGGTTGGGAACGCCCAGCAGCGTCGACGCATATGTGTCGTAGCTCCCGAAGCCCGTGACGAGTCCGACGTCGAAACCCTTCAGCCACCTGGTGGCCCTTATGACATCGGAGGGGATGGACGTCACCTTGCCGACCTTGGAGAAGCTGGGGGTGGAGTAGAGGTAGTGCTCGATGCCCATCTCCTCCAGCAGGGGGACGGTCTCCCCGTAGTCCCTAGCCACAACATGTGTGGTCCTTCCCCTCTTCTCTAGCTCTTTGACTATGTTGCGGAAGAAGTGTACCTGCGCAGGAGTATTTACGAATATACCGATATCCTTGTCTTTACTACCGTTAAGCAGGTGCCGACCCCTCCTGTAATATGCTGTGTCCTGAACTTAAACCTTCAGAGCCGATGATGAGCGTCGAGCGCTCAACTTCCCCTGGAAAAATCCGTGAGGCGAGCGTATATAGTGGGCGACCGTCATTCAGAGGGCATTGGAACGTGTTGCTACAGGTTCAGTGCTCAAGGCCCGAGAGACGCCTACTTCGATCATGAGGCGCTCCGACCACCTGGAAAGGGGACGCAATCACGCTCCTCCATGGGTGGAGGGATGATCTGCAGCGGCAACAGGAAGCGCATCTCATGAGGAGGCTGAGGGCGAACCTGTCCACGACCAGGTTCAGGGCCCTCCTGAAGGACACCTTCCTGCGCAACTCCTTCTTCATCTTCCTGTCATCAATCACCTCGTCGGGGTTCGGCCTGTTGTTCTGGATGGTGGCCGCTCGGTACTATGACATAAACAGCGTGGGGGTGGCCTCGACGCTCATCTCCACCTGCGGTCTGATCGTCGCCCTGGGGATGTTTGGGATGGACCAGTCCATGATCCGGTACTTCCCGGTCCTGGACCGGTCGATGATCCTGGGGAGCGTGGCCAAGATCGCCGTGCCCCTGGCCATGGTAATAGGGGCGGTGTTCATCTTTGGATCGTCGATCTGGATGCCGGACCTTGTCGCTTCAGACAATGTGCATATCCTGTTCATACTCCTGATCGGGGCCTCGAGCATCGCTTACATCACCCACACTGCGTTCGTAGGTAGCAGGAACGCCCAGCACGGATGGTACCAGAACCTGATATTGGGGGTGCGCGTGGTCCTCCTCATCGCCTTCGTTACCCTGCAGGACCTGGGCATACTCTTCGCCATGCTGGCCTCCTATGCGATCGCCCTGCCGGTCTCGGGCCTCCTGCTCTTCAGGTCCGGGTTTAGCTTAGGTGCCATCGACCGGGCATTTCTCAGGAAGGTCTTCTGGTTCTCCACCGGCAATTATGTGGCGACCATCCTCAACATGCTTCCCACCCTGGCGATGCCCATAGTGGTTTTCTCCCTGATAGGTTCGGCCGAGGCCGCCATTTACTACATGGCGCTGTCCATCGCCACCATCGTGTTCCTGATACCGGCGACCTTCAACACCTCGCTGTACGTGGAGGGCAGCCACGGTGAGAGTCTAGCGAGGACGTTCAGGAGGTCCCTGACCATCACCTATGCCATCCTGGTCCCCTGCATAATAATCTTCATGCTCCTGGGACCGTACATCCTGGGGATCCTGGGGGCGCAGTACCGCTCAGAGGGACTGGGCGTACTGAACATACTGCTGGTGTCAGGCCTCTTCTTCACCCTGTTCCAGCAGGTGAGCACCTATCTCAAGGTCAAGGAGTTTATCCGGGGGGTCGTCCTCATGGGCGCCGTCAACTCCGGCTCCTTCCTGGGCCTCAGCGTCATATTCGCCGCGGCCTTCGGAAAGGACGGCATCGGCTACTCCTGGGTCTTCTCCTTCGCCCTCGGTGCCATCGTCGGATTGATCTACATGAGGTACACCAGGGGGAGGAACGGATCGCCGTCCACAGATCTCTGATCGAGAGAGCAGCGGTTCCTCGAGAAGCGCGTCATAAGGCCCATGCCTGCGGGACAGAAGGGCGGAGCGGGCTGTCTCCCTACTCAAATATCACGTATGGTTGGCCACCACGGGCTCCGAGGGTCCCCCTTCGTGGACCTCGGAGACGCCGTCGATGATCTTCGCGATGTTGACGGCCGCGTCCCCGCGTCCGTAGGGATCGGTCTGGGGCCGCGTCGGTAGGAAGGAGCTTATGGCGTCCAGGAGCTGCTCCGGATCGCTGCCCACCAGGACGTTCCAACCGTCCTCAATGGTCTCGGTCCACTCCGTGTTGCTCCGGACCGTGATGCATGGCACCTTCATGACGTAGGCTTCCTTCTGGATACCGCCTGAGTCGGTGACGATCTTGTCCGCGGAGCTCATGAGCCTCAGCATATCGAGGTAGCTCAAAGGCTCGGTGGTTATGATGTTAGAGGGCAGGTCATCCCACATGCCCGCGGACATGAGGCGGTTCCTGGTCCTGGGGTGCACGGGGAACACGATCTTCCTCTGCGATCGCCCCATCGCCCCGATCGTGCTCGCCAGGGCGCTGAGGTCATCGGTGTTGCTCTGGCGGTGGATGGTGGCGACCAGATAGTCCTTCTCAGCGAGGCCGAGCCTCTCCAGAACGGTCGACCTCTCCCTGGCTACGGTCAGGTTCGACAGGAGGGCATCGACCATCACGTCTCCCACCACGTAGACCCCCTGAAATATTCCCTCCTTGTGCAGGTTGTTCGCGGCGTTGACCGTCGGGACGAACAGGAGGCTGGAAAGGTGGTCCGCGACCACCCTGTTGATCTCCTCTGGCATGGTCCTGTCGAAGCTCCTAAGTCCCGCCTCCACGTGGGCGATCCTCATGTTCAGCTTCGAGGCCGCCAGAACCCCGGCCAGGGTGGAGTTGGTGTCGCCGTAGACAAGCACCAGGTCCGGCCGCTCCTTGACAAGTACATCCTCCAAGGAGGACAGCATGTCGCCCGTCTGCCTGCCCTGGGTGTTCGAGCCCACGTTGAGGTTGTAGTCGGGGTGCGGTATGGACAGCTCCTGGAAGAAGATCTCCGACATGCCGTAATCGTAGTGCTGGCCGGTATGGATGATGACCTCCTCATGCCCCTTCCGGAGCTCCTTGGAGAGAGCTGCGCACTTGATGAACTGAGGCCTGGCGCCTATGACCGATGCGATCTTGCCGATATGGCCCTTAGATTTTGTCAAAATATCTCCCCAGGAAACATAGCCAATATACCGAAAGCTCGGTCCTTATGAGCGAACATAATTATGGATGTTGATAAACATTCACTTCCTCTCCCCACACGATAGGACCTGCGTCCCCACGATATGCGGACTGTCCTCCTTCCTTTCGTTGCTCATCGGAGCCTCTCGAATAAACATCTTTCAATCCGTGATAAGAGGTTCTAAGGGGGCGGCGGATAGCGCGTTGGAGACCATGGTCAGGTGGACTGGTGATAGCACACTCCGACGCCCCCTCATCGTACAGAGCATGATCAGGGAGTCACTTTGTTAAGCGACGTTAAGACATACTCAAGGTTCCTGGCCTTTTCTGCTCATTCCAAAAATAATATATGCGCTTGACCATATCCATGAATCCCTGCTAGGGTCGGGCATCATCTAGGGACAAGAAAGGAGAGGTCATGATCATAAAGAACGAGGACGCAGGGATCCACAGGCTCCTGGTCCTTGTCGCGACCATATCATTCCTCCTCCTGACGCTTGCCATCATCGCCGTGTACAGATCTCCCCTGGAAGGGTACGAGTACTCGGTCTATCAGAGCACTCCTCTCGTCTTCTGGATCGCCATCATAACCGGGCTCGCCGTCGGCATCATGCTGCTCGTCAGGTACTACGGCAAGAGCAGGGCGATGTGGGGGCTGGGGCTTTTCGAGATACTGTTCTCCAACTTCCTCCTGGTCTCGTTCTACCTGGCCAAGGGCTTCTTGTACATAGACAGGTTCGATTCGATGTCCATAGTGGGCTACGCGAAGGATATCGTGCTGTCAGGCCACTTCCCAGGGACAAACTACTACCCCATGGGCTCGATCATGATGGCCTCGACAGGGGAGCTGGTCGACCAGAGCATCATCCTCATGTCCCAGCTGTTCCCCGCCCTGATGCTCACCGCCTACATGCTGGGCATGCTGTGCTGGGCGAGGGCGATCTCGGACCATCCCCTCTTCGCCCCCTCCATGATGGTCGCCTCCCTCCCCATACTTTTCGCCGGTTACATCCCCACGATCATGCACCAGACCATGATGGTCATGATGCTCCCCCTGTTCTTCTACATCCTGTGGAAGTGCGGCGAGAGCAGCAGGTACAAGATCCTGGCCGCGGTGATGATCGTGTTCTTCACTCTCGGCCACCCCTTAGTGGCCATAGGCATCGTGGTCATCCTGGCCACCATACTGATCACCGAGGCCCTGCTGAAGAGGCCGGTCCGCACGGTAACCCCCCCTCTACTGCTGTTGAGCATCCTGGCCTTGTTCATCTGGGTGTTCAGCAACGCCGTCCTGACGAAGAACGTGGAGGCCAACATAGAGATGCTGCTGGGGGTGGTCGAGGGGAGGACCACCATCGGAGCGGCCCAGGGTACGGCCTCGCAGCTGGGCATACTGTGGGTGCTCCAGTCCATGTTGACATGTGTCGTGGACGATATCCTCTATACAATAATGGCGATAGGAGTGGGCATCATGATATTCAGGAGGAGATCGAGGCCGCATCTTATGACCGTGGTCATGGCCTGCTTCCTCGCGGGCACCATCTTCTTCGGGGCCACAGCGCTGCTGACCTACGCCCACAACATAAACCGCATCATCAACCTCAACTTCATAATGATATTCGCCGTGCCCCTGGTAGGCTACCTCCTGTTCCTCTACAGGAAGAACGGGAAGCGGACCCTATCGCTCCTGGTGACCGTTCTTATAGCGATCTCGCTGGTAGCTTCCGTCTCCGCCGTATACTCAGACCCAATGCAGAAGACCCCCAACGGTTCCATAAGCAGGTCCGATGTGGTTGGCGCGAACTGGTTCATCAACGAGAGGCCGGAGCTGCTGAGGACGCACATCCTTCAGTCCGTGCCCTGGAGGTTCGCCGACATGATCTATGGGGCCGAGTACAACAAGGAGCACCTCGCGTTCCGATGGAACATCAATGCTACCACCCCTCACTTCGCCTCATACTATGACTCCAGCGATAGGGGGGACTCCGACTACCTGGTGTTCTCCACCTTCGACGTCGATGCCTATACCAAGACCTGGGCGACATTAAATAAGTTCACAGAGGATGACTTCACCTGGCTGGACAGGATCGGGCCCGCCGGGAACATCTATAACAACGGGTGCTGGAAGGTCTACTGGAAGGCCTGATGGCGGCCATGGGCGCGTGGCCTTCGCCGATGACAATGGGCGTGACCCAGACCTGTCCGCCGAAGGTACCAAGATATATCCATGTGACCAATCTCTGGACCGCAATGGCGCAAAGCGCTCGCGGTCCTGATGCTAGCACTGGCAAGAGCATCTGCATCCAGATGATAGGTCCTCTGCCTCCTCCCACCGGGGGAGTGGCCAACTTCTTGGAGAATGTACGCCTGGGCTTCCCGGCCGACGGTCGTTATGAGATAGGGGTTTACCGGACGGGGCCGGTGGGAAACCTCCCCTCCCGCGGGACCCTGCTGTTACGGGACCTGGTGGATTTGTTGAGATACTTTAGGACCTCCAGGCACCGCCGTCCGCAGATAGTCCACGTTCACACCGCATCTTACTACAGCTTCCTCCGCAACGTCCCGTATGTCGGATGGAGCAAGAAGGTCTCCAGGGTCCGCACCGTCGTTCACGTTCACGGAGGCGGCTTCCGCGAGTTCTACCAGAACGGCAGCGCTATGGTCAAGTACCTCGTCCGAAGGACGCTGCGGGAGGCCGACGCCATCATCGTCACCTCGCCATCCTGGATCAAGGCCTTCCAAGAAATCGCAGGTCCCGGGAAGAAGATCGTCCCAATGCCCAACGGCTTCGATCCCCGCATCTTCCGCCCCATGGAGCGAGGCGAGGCCAGGAAGCAGGTGGGCATACCTCTGGAAGGGAGGGTGCTGGTGACCGTCGGGTACCTGGAGGAGGTGAAGGGCCACCGGTACCTCATAGAGGCCATGAGGGAGGCGGCCGTCCGGGAGAAGGAGGTACGCCTCTACATGATCGGGAACGGCTCCCTCAGGGGTCCGCTTGCGGACATGGTAAAGGAGCTGGGCCTGGAGGACCACGTCAAGTTCGTGCATGAACCCCTTCCCTCGGCGATGGTCGCCGCCTGGATGAGCGCCGCCGATGTCTTCGTCCTGCCCAGCCTCAAGGAGGGCAACCCCACGGTGATGTTCGAGTGCCTGGGGTGCGGAAGACCGTTCGTGGGGACCAGGGTGGGAGGGATACCCGACGTCATAACAGGGGAGCTGGGCCTCCTGTGCGAGCCCTCCGACCCCCACGGCCTAGGGGCGGCGATCGGGGAGGCCCTGGACCGGGAGTGGAATGCCGAGACCATCTCCAAGCATGCTCAGAGGTACACCTGGACGAGCATAATCTCACAGCTCTCAGCCCTCTACGATGAGATGATGAGTGGTGGACGTAAATATTGACCATCAGGCCTATCAGAACCTGGGCAGGTCCACGAAGGTGTCGACCACGGTGATCCCGGGGACATGGTTCATGGTGTGCACCCGGGACGCGCCCCCGAACAGCCCGGGCTCGATGTACCCGGCCTTCTCCTCCTCGTAGTGCTCCCGGTCCATCCTCACGACCTTGTTCAAGCTGATCGCGTACCCGTAGCACTTGGAGCAGTCCTGTGATGGCCGGTATAGGGCGCCGTCCTGCTCGAAGAGCGCCCCCGCCGGCCGGGCGCGCCTCACGTCCGTGACCACGGGGTTGAGGGGGTGGGGTGTCCACCTGTTTGTGAACAGGTCGTCGGAGTAGAACAGGAACAGCTCATCGTTGAGGGGCGCCCCCTCGTTCTCCTTGATGTTGCAGAACAGCCACCACAGGCCGTCCCTGCGCACGATGGTCGTGTCCACGGCGTGGACGTCGGTCATGATGTTCTTCATGAGCTTCCACTTGTAGGGGAACTCCACGGCCTCGTACAGCTCGATGGTACGTCCGTGGGCCGACTCGGGAACCATGAAACGCCTCCCCTCCCACTCGAAGACGAACGGGTTCGACAGGTGGTAAGGCCTCTCCAGGACCTTGACCGGCTGCTCGTACCTCCCCTCAGGGTCCATCCTTATGACCGAGATGTGCCCGCGGTTCTCACCGAACGGCAGCTTCAGCTCCTCGATGAATATGAAAAAATCTCTACCATCGCTGGCAACATGCGGGTCCCCCCACCACACGCCTTTCGGGGGCTCCATGGTGACGAAGTCGTTGAACGTGGAGGGAATGCCCTCCCCCAGCTTGTAGCGGATGGCCCACCTCTCCGTGTACAGCGTCTTCCTGATGACGATCCGGGCGTTCCGCGGCAAACTACGGAAATGAAACCTCAGCATGTCCAGGTTGCCGGGCGATGGCCTCGGCGAGGCAACGCACTGGCCACTATCGTCCAAGGGGGACGCGATGACCTCCTCGCCCCTCAGGTACAGCGCCTCGAGCACCCGGGGGATGAACGATATCCCCTTAAGGTACGCTTGTTCCCGGTTCCTCATCTCGGACCAGGTGACCGTGCGGGAGTATGAGAGATAGACGGGAAAGGTCCTGCCGCCGTGCGTCCTCCGTACATGGGAGCTAGTGACCGGGACGCCGTCGTAGATCTCCCAGAACCCGGCGCTCCTGCCGATATACCTCCCGCAATCACCCGGGGAGAAGGTGAGCACCCCGTACCTGGACCCCTTCGAGACATCGTCCAGGGGAAGGTCGGTATCTATATCGACCAGGACGTCAAGCCCCTTCCCTTTCAGCCTATCGATCACATCCGGGGATACATTGAAATGACCGTCCGGGTCCTCATAGAGATCCATACGTTCGATCCCGTCGAGGGCTGCGGGCAGCTCCTCGAACCTGAGGGGGTCCCGCCGGCCCTTGCCGTTCATCAGGGGCAGGGTTCTGGACACCACGCCGTCGATGGCCTCGTGGGCACGGTAGAGCAGGGACCGGTGGTAGCGCGGGCGACGGGGTCCCATATCCCTCGAACCGACGGTCACAAGAAGGACGATCTCGGCATAGGATGACCCTCCTAACCTCTCGATCATCCTGGCAGCCCAGTAAGGAACCTTCGCTCCGCTTGTCAGTATCCCGATCCTCAGCCTGGGCCTCATCCCGAACCGCCCATTTAACGGGCATATACCTCCCGAGGTAATAAAAATTGGCCGTTATGTTAATACTTATCGTGAAATTTCAGCAATGACCAGTGAGATGAGAGCCCCATCATCGGTCAGTTGGCCATGTTACCAGATCCGTGTGCGAGCGAAAAGAATCACGATCATCGAACGGCACCCGCCGCTCGTCCATAGATCCATCCTTGGACCCACCGTTCATCCGGTTGAAACTGCTGCTGCGAAGCCCAGGCCTTGACGGCGCACAGTAAGGCGTGCCAAGGGTACATAAATGCATACAGAGGTCTGGGTCTCATCCCAGAAGGTAGACCTTGCATCGGAAGCTGACAGGCCGGGAGGGTTGGTGATGGCGAACGCGATGATGATAGCGTACAAGGCGTGCCCGCGACCCTTTCAAACCATCGGTATCAATCTCGTAGAGACCACCAGCTGGGCCCTGGACCGGTCCCGGACCACAAGACGCTACCTCGACCAGCTTAAGGCGGTGCAGTCCTGGAGCAGGGAGGAACTTGAAAAGTACCAGGGCACGAAGCTGCGGCAGGTGGTGCGATACGCGTACGAGAACGTCCCCTTCTACAGGCGTCTCTATGATCAGGAACGGATAGACGTAGAGGGCATCCGCACCGTGGAGGACCTACGCAGGCTGCCGACGATCACCAGGGAGGACGTGCGCACCAACTACGATGCCCTTCAGTCCCGCAGGAGGGTAAGATCAAAGGTCCAGTTCACGTCCGGCACCACCATATCTCCTCTCAAGATCAGGGTATCCAACGATGCCATCAAGCTCAACCGGGCAAGCTCGCTGCTCCGGGACCACTGGGCAGGCTACAACGGGGAGAGGGCCGCCCGGTTCGTGGGCGATCAGGCCATCACCGACTGTGCGGACACGTCGCTCTACCGCAGGTCCTTCGTCATGAACAGGTACATCTACTCCTCCAAGTGCATCTCCGTGCAGACTTCCCGGCGCATCCTGGACAGCCTGAGGAGGAACCGCGTGCGGGTGCTGCAGTGCTACCCCTCCGCTGGATACATCCTCGCGAAGTTCCTGGAGAGGTATGATGAGCACCTTCCCCTCAAGGCGGTGCTGTACAGCTCCGAGCCCCTGCACGCCTTCGAGAGGGAGCTGATCGAGGAGAGGTTCCAGTGCCAGGCATACGGGTTCTACGGCCAGATCGAGCATGCGGTCACGGCGGCGGAGTGCGAGAAGGGTAACTACCATCTAGCGATGCTGGACGGCATCCTGGAGGTCGTGAACAACGGAGAGTGGGCGGAGGCGGGCGAGCGCGGGTCCACCGTGGTCACGTCGCTGGCCAACCTGGCCATGCCCCTGATCCGCTATCAGCTCAATGACCTCACAGGCTATACCGGCGAGGACTGCTGCTGCGGAAGGAGAACGCCGACCATCCACCCCGTGGAGTCCAAGGCCGACGACCTCATCATAACCCCCTCGGGAAGGATCGTGACCCCCTTGGCGGTCACCTCACTGCTGAAGAGCGCCCGGAACGTGCTGGAAGGCCAGATAGTCCAGGGCACCATCGACTCCCTGACCCTGAGGATCGTGCCGCTGGAGGATTTCTCGGAGGAGGACGAGGAGCTGCTGAGGGAAATGTTCACTTCCACATTGGGAGAGGATATCACGATACGGGTCGAGAAGGTCAGCACGATCCATGGCTCTGCGGCCGGGAAGAAGCGCCGAGTTATAAACCAGATCTCGGGGGACCTCTTCGACAGGGCCTTCAGCGAGGCGGAGGAGAGGTGACCATTCCGCTCCAGAGAGCACATTGGGATAGCGTCAGTTGTTGTACCTGATCACTGTGTCCGTTCCCCGGTCGATGATGACCCGGGAGCCTGCGAAGGTGTTGTGCTCGATCACATTACCAACATCCTCGGCCCCGCTCACCATCACCACGTACTTCGCCATGTTCTCGATGTGGTTGTAGGCGATGCGATTGTAGCTGCTCTTGTTGGTCAGCATGGTCTCCACGGTGATGCCCTCCTCGCAGTTGGTGACGGTGTTGTTGACCACCTCGTTGTAGGAGCCGTCCGCGATCTGGATGCCTGGATAGTAAGCGGTGCGCACCACGTCCACGCTGTTCAAGCACACGATGTTGTGGTCCCCCATGATGCATATCCCGACGTCGGTGGTGTCGAAGATGACGTTGCTGGCGATGTAGGAGCGGTATGAGATGGCCACGATGCCAGCGCCCACGCCCCCAACAGAGTAGAAGTCACCGGTCTCGTACACCAGGTTGTTCTGCACGGTGCAGTTCTCGGCGTAGACGAGCGGATTCCCGAAGCCCAGGTTGATGCCGTAGTGCTCTCCGTCGATCCCGCAGTCCACGACAGTGTTCAGCTCTATGAGGTTGTTCACGCCCTTGTCCTCCGGACCGCGCAGGCTGATGCTGAGACCAGATGTTTCGGTCCTCTCCACCAGGTTGCCGCGGATCATGTTGTTGTTCACGCTCCTCTCGATGCTGTCGTTCTCGCAGTAGAAGTAGCAGCCGCCTGCGGCACAGTCATGGATATGGCAGCCAACGACCGAGCAATTGTTGGACTCCACCAGCATCAGGCCATGCCCCTGCCACCCAGTGCCCTTGGCGATGTCACCGGCGTTGTACGTCTCTATGCCCGAGATGGTCACGTTGTAACACCTTATGCACGCGATGTTGTCGTACGGGGAATCATGGACCGCCAGGTTCCTGACGGTGATGTTGTTGCAGTACATGAACTGGAAGGCGTCGCGGTCCGTTCCCCCGTACTCCTGACCGGCCTGGTTCGCGTCCCACTCCCCGCCCACTATCTCGAAGTCGCTCTCGTTCTCCGCCACCTCCATGTGCGTGTTCGACCCATCTTCCATGCGCACCTCCCCATCAAGCTGAAGGACGGTGCTGTTACGCATGAGGATTGCGTCCTTTAGTATGAAGGTGCCCTGCAGCAGGACCTTCTCCCTGCCCTGGGTTAGAGAATCGATAGCCATCTGGATGGCCGCCGAGGCGTCCGTATCATTGTAGATGTAAGCCCCGGAACTCTCCTGCACATGGTAGGCATCATCGTCGCTGACGACAACATACCTGAGCGTATCGGTGTTGGACGAGGCCTCGGCGGTGATCCTCGCGCTGGTCACAGTCGTACTGTACTTGCCATCGTCGTTGAAGGTCGCTTTGAGCTCATGCTCACCCTTCACGGTTGGCACGTAGTCAAACGAGAACGCTCCCTCGGCGGAGGTTATAGTGGTTCGTCCCTGCAGGGGGTAGGTGGAGGTGCCATCCGGCAGGACCACCTTCAGGCTCACCGATGCGTTGGCGATGCCGGCGGAGCCGCGCAGGAACCCCTCAACATGCACTTTGGTGCCGACCTCGGCGGCGGTAGAGTCAGGCGTCAGGCCCATGGAAACTGAGCTCCTGGAAGACAGGGCCACACCCAGCGCTGCTATGGAAAGGACGATGGCCAACACCACAGCTATGGTCAATAGCATGGTTCTGCTGAGGTGCTTCTTCAGACCCTGCACGGATTAGCCCCCTCGGAACGCCCCGGGCTGCGACGCGGACACCTTATCATTTTTCATTGGGATAATGATTGTCTATATCGGTAGCTCGCTATTATTATATCTTTCTAATAATACTCAAAATAAATATATCTGCCAGCTCTCAAGCGCGTGATGAATGCCGCCGCCTTGGTAAAAAGGGAAGGGAAAGAGGTTTGATGAACCCGCCGCCACGGGGGGCCACCTCGATGAGCTCTAAGCTCAGGTGTTGTTGCGGATCACGGAGCTGGTGCCCAGGTTGTGGATGGTGCCGGAGCCCACGATGTCGTTCCCCTCCACGATGTTGCCGACGCACGAGGACGCGGTGATGTCCACCGCATACCGGACCGAGTTCTCGATGTGGTTGTAGGCGATGTGGTTGTAGCTGTTGGACCCGTACACGGCGATGCTGTCCCGGCTCGCGGACCCCGCCCGGTTGTAGATGTCGTTGTACACCACCTCGGCGTAGTTGGAATCCACGATCACTATCGCGGGGGCCCACGACGTCTTGGGCTGGTCTATCTTGTTGTGGCTGACAGTGATCCGGTCCCCATAGATGAGCATCCCGAAGTCGGTGATGTTGCGCACCTCATTGCGTGTCACCAGCCCGTCATGGGACGAGCAGAAGATGCCGCCGTTGCTCCCCTTGCTGGCATGGTACGTGCCGGTCTCATAGCAGAGGTTGTCGCGAACGATCACATTGTTAGTGAACCTCGCTCCCGAGGAGTCGCTGTAGCCCACGTTGATCATGGGATGAACACCGTCCATGCCACAGTCCACCAGGGTGTTGTTCTCGATGAGGCCGCCGTTGCATATGTCCTCCTTGCCCCTGGTGCTGAGGCTCAGACCGGAGCACTCGGTGCGCTCCACGCGGTTGTTCCTGAACACGTTATTGTTGATGCTCTGGACCGTACCGTCGTCCTCGGTGTAGAAGTAGACGCCTCCGCGTGCGCTGTCATGTATGTAGCAGCTGTCCACGACGCAGTTGCTGCAGTACGCCAGTATGATGGATATGCCCCTGTCGGCGTTGACCGTGGTGTACATATCCCCGCTGTCGTAGCTCTCCACCTTGTAGAGGGTGCAGTAGCTGCAGCTGAGGAACTCCATGTTGCCAAATGGGGACGAGTGCACCTTCAGGTTCTGGACGAGCACGTTGTTACATGACGCGAAGTAGAAAGCATCGCGAGCTAACCCTCCGTTGGGGTTGCCGTTGGGGTTGACGATCTCGCCTGTGGCCACCCCGTCGGAGTTGTAGACGGTGTGGAGCATGTTGTTGTCCCACTCCCCTCCCTGTATGGTCACGTGGCTCTTCCCGCTCGCATATATCATGTGGGTGGTGGAGGTGCTGGAGGTTGTTGCCTTACCTTCCAGCTCGATGATGGTGTAGCTCGACGGCTTGATGCTGGTGGTGAGGACGAACTGACCCTTCAGCAGCACCTTCTCCTGGACCGTTCTCCCGGAGGTCAGGCGGTCGAGCGCGTACTGTATGACCGTCGCGGCATTGCTACCGGAGGTGAGGACGGTCCCATCAGCGTCGGTGGCGGTGTAGACGCTCCCCGAGCTGGTGACCGTATACTTGGCATCTTCATCGTCATCAACAGGGGGAGAGGTCACCGTGAAGCTCATGGAATCGCTCGATGGCTTGCGGTCATCATCCCCGGCGTAGGATGCGTACACGACATATACGCCCTCTAAGGAGGGGCGGTAGGTTATCGTGAACTGGCCGTTGTTATCCAGGACGAAGCTCGAGGAGGCTGTCTGGACACCGTTGGGGCGGACAGTATAGGCAACGACCGTGGCCCCGGCGATGGCCTTCCCGTCATCGCCTAGGAGTGTCCCGGTTACTATCTCGGTACCTCCCAGAAGAACGGAGGATCCACCGGTCAGGGACAAGGATGTCTCGGTCTTTGAAGAGGGCAGCGGTACCTCTGCCATGAAGCTCACGTTAGCGCCAGAGGCATTGTACAGCTCGCTGCCGGCGTATGTCGCGACAAAGCGGTATGTTCCAGCGACCATCGCGGTGTGGTCGATGGAGAACGTTCCATTCGCATCCGTCACCACCTGGGCCCCCTGATCAGGGACGGTCATGGTGCCATCCGGCAGGACCACCTGAAGTTCGACCGTGGCGCCGGCGATCCCCGCACCGGAGCTGAGCAGGCCATCGGCATGCGCGGCCTTCCCAACATCGACGGTCGATGACACTCCAGTAAGGGTTATCAGAGAATCGCTCTTTATCACGGGCTTCGGTTCCTGCGGGTCTGGGACCGCCGCCTCCTGCACGTTCAAGGACACGCTCTTGGAACTAAAGGAGTATTTTACTGTGCCTGAGAAGATGGCGATGAGATAGTAGGAACCCACGTCGTCGGGGATGAAATCGAACTCGAAACCCCCATCGCTTGCCGTGTAAACATTTGAACCCTGCACCGGGTAGGTGATGGTGCTGTTGGGGAGGATGATCTTGACCCCAACCTTCGCATCACTGATGCCTGATGTCCCCTTCAGCATACCATCGATGTGAACATTTGTTCCGACACGGTATTCCACCCCTTCGGGCGTTAGTATGATAGAAGTGCTGATCTTCTTGCTCCAGTAGGAACCGAGATCGGTGTTTGAAGTTGAGGTTACCGGGGCAAGGAACGACGAGCCCATCACCGCGATCACCACAGCGCACGCGATAATAGATGTTAGTAACAATTTTTTACTAGGTACTCTAAGCAATTAAACCACCTTCGCTCCATTACAGTTCGATTCTCACCATATTTATTATAAATTTTTTATATTGAAATAAACTAGCTCACCAATAGAATAATAAATATCATGACTAATTAGAATTATAAACTATGCATTATATTTATAATATCAATATTTATAATTAAGATAGATACTACTAGGGACCAGTGGGAAAGGAGTATATTTCATCTGATACCAACGCATCAGGTTCTTCTTGATAGATATTATATAATATTATTTATAAATATATAGCGGTATATCATCTTCTCACCCGAGCCGTCACGTTAAGTGGATCGGAGGGTAACGCGACCTCTCGATAGTGCTCCACCTTCAGACGTTCGATGATCGTCCCTCTAGGCCACATCGTATCTAGCGTATTGGCGGTCGCATCCATTGAATTATCAGGTTAAAAAAGAGGGTTTCGAAAAGGTTTATGCTCATCGCTCGGGCACTGAACGCGTGCTCCTGGAAACCTTGTCTAGGTGTTGCCCCTGATGATGGTGCCCGTTCCCTTGTTCCCGATGGCATGCGTTCCGACAAATTTGTTGTACTCGATGATGTTCCCGGTGCTGCCGGGGTTGGCGATGGTGACAACGTACTGAGCCATGTTCTCTATCTGGTTGTACGCTATCTGGTTGTAGCTGCTGCCCGAGGTCTTGGAGATGTGGATGGCTATGCCGTTCACACAGTTGGAGACTGTGTTGTACAGCACCTTGTTCTTGTTGCCATCAACGATCTGGATCCCAGGGTAGGTCTTGGTCCGCACCACATCCACATCGTTGTAGCTTATGGTGTTGGAGTCACCTCTGACAGAGATACCGACGTCGGTGGTGTCATGCACGATGTTCTTGGTGATGAGGCTGTTGGTGCATATGGCAACAATACCGCCGCCGACACCGGTACCAGAGTAGTATCTCCCGGTCTCATACACGACGTTGTCACGCACCGTGCACTTGTCCGCGAACATACCCGGAACCCCGTACCCCAGGTTGATGCCGTAGTGCATCCCATCGACGCCGCAGTCAACGACCTTGTTCTTCTCGATGAGGTTGTTCACGCCTTTGTCCTCCGTTCCCCGCAGGCTGATGCTGAGACCAGATGTTTCGGTCCTCTCCACCAGGTTGCCGCGCATCACGTTGTTGTTGATGGTCTGCGCCGCTCCATCGTTCTCTGTATAGAAGTAGCAGCCCCCAGCAGCGGTGTCGTGGATATGGCAGTTCTCGACTACGCAGTTGTTGCACACGTACATGAAGATGCCGTGGCCCAGCCAGGAGCTGCCCCGGGCCTTGTTACCGGCATTGTACGTCTCCACGTTGGATATGGTGATGTAGCTGCTCTTGTAGAACACTATGTTACCATAGGCGGCATCGTGGACGTTGAGGTCCTTTATAGTAGCATATTTGCACGATGCGAAATCGAGCGCTCTGCGTTCGACCCCCCCTAGGCTCTGAGCTGCCTGGTTGGCATTCCACTCCCCTCCCACGATCTCGAAGTTGCTGATGCCGCTTGCCGTGGCCATGTGGGTGTTGGAGTTGGTACCCATCGTTATCTTGCCGCTGAGCTGGAGGATTGTGTAGCTTCGCATCTGGATGGCCTTGGTCAGGGTGAACGTGCCTTGCAGCAGAACGGTCTCCTTCGTGGTCCTCCCTGAGGTCAGGGAGTCGATGGCCTTCTGGATTGCAGATGCCGCGTTGGTGCTGGAATACACAACAGCTCCGTTAGCGTTCTTTACATAATAGGTACTGCCAGAGGGATAGACCACATATTTGTACGATGAATTGGTCGTTGCCGCACTGGCATTTTCCGTGACGATCGGGGACATCACTGCCATCATCATGAACGACGCGGCAATAAGACCAACCATCAATGGTAACCTATTTCTTTTGGTCACATAGCTGAAAATACGTCCCATTTTCACACCTTTTTCCCACCTTCTCTTCTTGGTGTTGACGTTTTTTACGTCTTATTTTATTCAATTATTCCATTTTATTGCTCCGTAGATCCATATTTTTTGATTTTTTACATGTTCATTATAACAAAAATTTCCCCTAAAAAAGTATTTATTACGATATCGAAAAAGCGAACTGGCTCATCAATATTATCTAATATATTATATTTATAAAAGTTGTATATTAATAAAAATAAACATATATATTATTTGCTAAATACTGGGTGTCAAGCTTTATTTATGCTATCTTTTTTGATAATAATTCAATAACAATCAACAGGAGGAAAAACAGATGGGAGTTGCCCCGTATCACCTAACCAATTAACATGGCTTAAGACGAAAGGATGGTTCATTGAGCTCATTACGCCGTCGAGCGGACGAAAAATATTCGACCACAAAGGGTTGTTTAAATATTACTTAAAAAATCGAATTCTAGCCATCATTAATATTATATTAAATAAGATTTCTTTGACTGATTCTTTCGGACTATATTTTTATTGACTCTGGTGTATCTTCAAGAAATAAAAAAAATGAATAAAATTGTCGATCCGTGACCGCAACCTGTTCAGGCTACCCTCGTTCGGTCATTGTTAACGTGGGAGAGAGGCCGGTAATAGCTCTTTTAGAAATCATGCTTGAGGACGTTTAAACAATGTATCTCAAAGATCACATATCGCAGTCTGCCTGGGAAGGGTCCATGTCCGTTCGTTGTACTGATAGCTTGGACAGAACCTTCCTTTGCAGACCGAACCTGCCGTCCAGCTGCTGGACAGGGCGGGACCTCATGATGTGGTTCATCATGGACGCCGCTCCCCTGGTGGCCTGAATCCCGACAAGGATCGATTTTTGACAACCCATCTCGTACTTGTATTGCTGCTCCCCTCCGCCCCAGACGGTGAAGGTTGTGCCACGTTCGCGCAGGTCGTTCAACGCGTGGTAGGTGACCAACCACCCAGGGGAGAACCTCATGAGCGAATTGTTCATCCCTAGACGATACATGTAGGCCCTGCCCCTATCGAGGAAACCGAACAGTTGACCTGCGACCTCACCATCGATAGTGCATTCGTAAGCGAACCCCTCGCACCCATCATGGGCGATCAGGGAGGCTTTGGCGAGGAACTCGCTGTTATTGGGCCGGAGGAAAGAGCTGCCTCCCCTAGTGCTCCACCGCTCGATGTGCTGTTCGGCGTAGATATCTGCCGCCTTCCTCATCTCCTCTGGTGGGACCTTCCTGAAGCTGAGCTCGTGCCCCTCTCGCTCCATCATCCTCAGGGTCTTTCCCAGCGTTCTGCGGGCATGTTTGCTGAAGGTCTCGGTGATGTCCCCTTCCTGCTTGATGGGCAGCACCAGATTGACGTTGGGCGTCTGGTCCTCGGCGTTCCAGCTCGAGTGGGCAGCACGGATATACGTGCGTATGGCAGCTGTATCCTCCATGTTCTGGGTCCACAAGATGCTCCACTTCAAGCTCTTCATCTCAAAGATTATCCGTTCCAGAACGTCCCTGCGTTCCGGCTCGTACATAATGGAGTTAGTGACCAACCTGAGGCATTTGGGGATACCTCCAACGAGGGACAATGTTTTCAAGGTAAGGCCCTTCATTCGAAAATCGGTAGTGGCCAGAGGAGCTATGCCCACCAGGTCCCCCTTGTCCTCCACAAGTATCAGTCGCGGGGAGGCGGAGGCCTGGAACGTCTCCAGCCAGACCTTTGAGATCTCACAGCTGCTGTAGGCGTTCCCCCCCGTTCGTCTTCTCAGGGCTTCCCATTGGTCTATGTGATCGGACATCTCATCGGGAGATGTTATCAGGATGGTCCTCAATTTGTTACCAGCTATCAAACGTCGATCGGTCGTCTCAAGTTCTGTGGAAAATATCTCTTCACCTGATTATATAGGCATACGTCCGAAATGATAGCCAAGGGAAAGGAATGATGAGGTGACGATCATCGGCCCTTCAAGGTCTGTTAGGGGCCGTGGACATCGTTATTGGAGGGAAGGAGAGATACTTATCCAGTTTTTTCAGAGGGAGGGAGCTGACAAATTGCGAATGCTCCAGCGGGCTCGCCTTAGGACCGACGAACACCGGCTGCGTCCAGCCCCATCCGTTGTTGGCGCCTACCACCGCCCGCACATAGCCTTCGGTACCGTTGAAGTGGTATGTGGCCTGGGAGCCGTTGAATGCCACCAAAAGCCTACCGTCAGAGCCGAAGAACCGTATGGTGTCCGCTCCCGGGGCGGTCACGGTGATGTTCGATTGCGCGACCACCACATCGTCTATTACCGCCCCCGTGGACGCGTAGAACGAGCCCCGCTTGATGGCATCTATAATATTGTCCGTGCTAAGGTCGCCGGACGACCGGACCACGATCCAACCCTTGCCATAGTCCGAAGCGCTGTGCGCATCGTCCCCCGCCAGGCCCCACACCATCTTCCCGGCGGTGAGAGCATCGTCCCACCATCCGATCGTCGACATGGAGACGTAGAAGCCGTTGGCGATCTCCAGGCATGTGTAGTTGGTCAGGGCCGCCATGACCTCGTCCTCGTAGGCATATTTGTAGAACGCAGGGTGGTTGAGCGTTACTATCCCGCCCTGGGCGGTCATGTTATCGACCCTCTCCTGCTCCGGTGCGTACCTGTACGGCGCGTAAGAGATGTTGATCCCGTTCATGTGCGTCTTCCCGGTCGATTCGGTAGAGCCCTTTCCATACTCCTGGCCCAGCACCAGTATGCTACCGGTGACCTTGGCGATCTTCTCATGGTCTGTAAGCGCGATGAAGTCATAGCCCAGGTCAGCATACCGTGAGACCACGTCCTGGGGGGATAAGGCACCGTCCGAAAGTGTGGAGTGGCAGTGCATCTGGCCCTTGTACCATTCACCCCCGGTGGCGTAGGGATTGTACATGACCCTGCCGTCCGTGGGCGTCTCGATGGTCGATGATCCAGCCGCTCCATCGTCAGTCGGTGCTCTCCATATCTTAGTGATAGAGGTGGCTAAGGTCAGTGCTCCGACGGCGAGTATGACGATAAGGATGACAGGGAACTTGCTTCTCATGTTCAAGGACCGATACCCAGGAAGGGATGATCACGTATAATCATTCCCACCTGGCACGCCTTGGTCACACAAGCTCAGGTTGCTCGAGGAAGACCTACGGTCTATCGAAAAGCATCCATCCATTGACGCGGTCATCTCAGGAGAAGATCGATTAGGATGTCGGGAACTATTTTGAGAAGAAGGTGTCCGGAACGATCCATTACCAGATCATCAACATCCCGGTGTACGAGCAGGCGATCAGGCACAGATTTGGACGTCCACACAGTAAACCTACCCGCGTCCAGTGAGAGGTATTTATGAACGGCCAATCGTCCAAGGAGGATGGTTTGGTCTAGATGCGATTTCATTCCTGGAGCGACCTTGTCGATGGGCGTTGTCAACTCCAAACCGAGCATCATCAGGTTCCTTGCGAGGATGACTCATCGATGGTGCGGGTCAGCCATTCCATGTAATCCAATGCAACAAAATAATTGATGATCTCTCGTCCAGTGTACTGTTCCCTGAACCTATCGCGTGATATCATCCCATAGTAGGCCTGAGGGTGATTGTCATACATGTTTCGTTTCCTTATAAAATAGAAAGGATGTGCCATCAAATTGGATAGGCGCCTGTTCTTCATCACCAGTTCTGCCACGCTCTCGACCAGCCTTTTTTCCATTGGCTTTTGATAGCACGGGATACGAGCATCACCGATGTACTCCCGGCTCAGCCTATCCACGAACATTTTGAAGATGGTCTTATTAAATCTATATTCATAAGGCATCCTGCTCCAGAAATCCACGAACTCCTTGTCGTGAAGAGGAAGCCACCATGAAAAACCCCGATACTCGTAGTTCCTCACGACCTGCACAAGCAGCTTGGACTGCCGATTGTTATAATCCCAAGACTCATATGCGCTATGCCTGTCCTCATATTGTGACAAGTCTCCAAGGAAATCAGCTATGTGTTCCCTGCACTCCCGTAACAGGGTCGAATCGCTTATCAATTGCCCGTTAATATTATAATTTCGAACCAATACATCATCGATAGCCATCTCCATCCGTTTCAGGTCGCCCTTCAACGCCGGCTTAACGGGCATGGCCACAGTATGACCTGTCACGAAGATGCTGTCACTGGGTATGAGATGATTATCGACCAGGTACTTCACCGCCGGGAAATCCTGGATGTAAGGTGTTGATGCGAGACCACTCCCGTATCGACAGTAGTCCTGATAATCGTCAGATCGGTACAATTCCGACCATCTTTTGTTGGTATACTCCACGAACTCCCAGCGCAGGCCTAATGCGTTCGCGACGCTCTTGCTGATATTGGATTCAAGATTATCAGGCCGTCCATAGCTGTAGGTGATGATGTCCTTGTAACCAAGGCGCTTGAGCATGAGAACGGTTAACTTAGAGTCGTATCCTCCGCTTAAAGGAACGACGATCGTTCTTCCCTGAGCTTGTTTTATTAAACGCTTGAATACGTTGACCAATACATCCTCAAGCTCCCTCAACCCCGTCTCAATGTCTCCATTAAAATAATGGCCTGGGACGTAGTGTTGATAATAGCCGCGCTCCAAGCGAACGCCTTTATCGTCATCTCTAGTAAAGTGGATTAATTCCCCTGACCGGACCTGTTTGATGTTCGGCAGGAGCGTTCGATCATCTGTTACATATCCGGTCAAAATGAACTCTCTCTTGGACCTTTCATCGATAATGTGGTCCCCCAACATTTCCTGGATATGCCATGGATCATCACTGATGTAGACGTTTTTATGATCATGACCGTAGAAAAGAGGTATACTTCGAACCCTATCTACCGCCGCATAGATGCCATCTTCGCTCTGATGGACGATAGTATAGAACCCATTGAACTCGCGCATGGCCTCGGAAATGGCACGCACGTCCTCGTGCTCCAAGAAGATGCGGTCCAAGGTCTCGACTGGTAGCTCATCATTGCCGATCAGGACCACTCCCCTCAATGATGTATTATGTGAATTCCGCCAATCTCCATAGCCTCCGAAAAAGTTGAACCGCATCCAATCTTCCGACAAACTGAATCGATAGGGTGCATAAAAACCTAACTCGAAGTGAATTCGGTCCTTAAGCGCATATATATGATCTCTTAAACGAAGGCTGTAATCTCTCTCGCGGATGAAATACCATTACCCAGATACTTTTTTTTATGTGGATAGAGGGTGATCGTTTGTTACCTGATCGAGAAGTAGGCTCTAGATAACATATCGATGGCCCCACCCGGAATGCCACTTCGGACTGGATAAGTTTTCCATCTGGTGCTTGATCAACTCTTTCTCACATTTTATTACTTTTTTAAAGCACAATGATTATCAACACATGTCGCCTTCCGTCAAACATGGCGAGGTCTTTGAGGAAGCAGGGCATTTTCGACCATCTGCCCTCTTTGGTCCAGAACCTCTTGAGAAGAGCGGCGCTCGTTAATTTCAAGGAACACAAGGTCCGGACACGATCATTCGACACTAAAGACCTCGATAGAGTGATGGAGATATATAGGCAGAACTTCAACGGGGGAAATGAAGCGACCATAATGAGATATGGCTCGATACAACGTCCGATCTTCTACGTCGTCCAAGACGCCTCCGGAAAGGTCGTCGGTTACTGCACCTATTACTTGAACCTGAAGTTCCAAGGGTGCCGGGTGAACAGGATTGCGACAATATACTCCATAGCCATCGATGATGCGAGCAAGGGCGAGGGCTGGGGCGATCTCCTCCTCGAGGAGAGCATCGCGGAGTTGAGGAAGAACCGCATCTCTAACATCCGCCTTTTTGTGAACATCAACAACAAGTCCGCGATAGGTCTCTATGTGAAGCATGGCTTCCAAAAGACCGATGATTTGGAAGACATCTGTGGCAGGGGAGAGAGATGCTTCGTGATGGAAAGGTCTCTCCGTGATTGAATAGGGGGTTTGATCATGAACGGTTGCAAGACAAGCTCGCATTTATCACGCTTCGCAGGACGATCTCACGGCAAGCAGTCATCGTTCCAAAAACTAGAATCGGTTGAGACCACACCAGAGAATAAGGGGTGGGTGTCGATGGACGTCATTGGCGAAGTGAGGAAAAAGAAATATGTTTTCATGGCTTTTAATGTGAGGGGGATAATATGGGATTGATCGCCAATCTCAAGGAGAACATCAGGTATTTCGGGTGGCGGAGGTGCGTATTCTATTTTGCAGCTCAGCGCATCCTCAGGATAAACGCTCATGTCCCATGGAAGGTGCATCCCACCAGCCAGGTGAAAGGGGTTGAGAGGATAGTCCGCAAGGACATGTGGACCATCCCCGGGGCTTCCCCCTGCTGCTACATTCAGGCGATGAACGGCATTGAGTTCGGGAAGAACGTCATCATCGCCCCCGGCGTGGCCATCGTCTCCGCGAACCACGATCTGAACGATTTCAGTAAGCACGAGCCAGCGGAGCCCATAAGGATCGATGACAATTGCTGGTTGGGAGCCAACTGCGTCATCCTTCCCGGAGTGCACCTTTCGGAGCACACCATCGTCGCGGCAGGAGCGGTGGTGGTCAGCGACTCTCCGCCAAACTGCGTGATAGGCGGCGTCCCGGCCAAGGTGATCAAGACCCTGCCCAACTACGGGGAGAAGGGATGACCCCGTTCCCCTGAATCCTACACATTATTCCGAAGCTCTGGTCCAACGCTCGACTACGCTGGGATGCGAGCTCCTATCTATGAGCCTGAGCTACGAGCGATAGTTAAATAACAGGCAGCTAATCCCTACCGGACCACTATCCTTGATAACGGCTATCGGTCTCAGGCTCTGAGGCCATGGGGAAGTAAAGGCCACTGCATGGTAAGCTCTATGGAAAAGAAGGAAGCGCAAGGGAAGAAGCACAAGGTGCCGGGAAGATCGTTCGCTACAGATGTGGTGACCATTGTTGGCGGGACCACCACGGCCCAGATGATCACCATCTTATCCGCCCTTATCGTCGCAAAATTATACGAGCCCCAGATGGTCGGCCTGTCCTCGCTATTCGCCGCCCTGGTCACGACCCTGGTGGTGGCATCCTGCTTGAGATATGAGTTCTCGATCATGCTCCCCAAGACCGACGAGGAGGCCATCAACCTCTTGGCGCTGAGCCTCATCATCAACCTGACGTTCAGCCTGGCCCTTGTGCCATTGCTGTGGTTCTTCGGCAATGACCTGGCCTCCCTGTTGAACAGCCCAGAGATCGCCCAGTACCTGTGGCTCGTCCCCCTATCGGTGTTCCTGACCGGGTCTTACAACGCCATCAACTACTGGAACTCCAGGAAGAGGCAGTTCGGACGACTGTCCACGACCCAGATCTCTCGGGCGGCCTCGCTGGCCACCACCCAGGTGGGGGCAGGATACGCGGGATATGCTTCGAGCGGTGCCCTTATTGCGGGCAATATCGTCGGACAGGCCGTTGCCACATTCTCCCTCGGAATACGTATCTTTCACGAGTACTGGGACTTCCTCAAGCGGTCCCTCGACCGCAAGGTGATGCGGGAGAAGATGAGAGAGTACCGTGATTTTCCCCTGTTCGACATGGGGTCCGGATTCATCAACGTCCTCTCCCTTCAGATACCCATCTTCATCCTAAGCTTTTACTTCACCAAGGAGATCGTCGGCTACTACTCCTGGGGGCTGATGTCCGTCCAGATGCCTGCCAGTCTGGTAGGGGCGGCCATATCCAAGGTCTTCTATCAGAGAGCGGCGGCAGCGTTCCATGAGAGCTTGGAGAAGATGGGGTTCATCGTGGAGAAGGTTACCAAGCAGCTAGTATCAATCGGCTTCCTCCCGATACTGTTACTTATGTTCATCGGCGAGGACCTGTTCACCTTCTTCTTCGGAGCAAAGTGGGCGGAGGCGGGAGTATATGCCGAGATCCTCGCATTCTGGACCCTAATAGTGTTCGTCGCATCCCCTTTGAGTTCAATCCTAAATGTTCTTAAGAAAATGAGGATGGTGCTTATCTACAATGCTATACTCATCATCCTACGTACCGTATCGCTGGCATATGGTGGAGAGATGGGCGACATATATCTGAGCCTCACGCTCTTCTCCGTGACCAGCGGTCTATCGGGACTGGTCCTGGCCGCCTGGGTCCTGAAGACGGCCAACGTTTCCATCCTCCACCTGTTACGCTCGATATCCGGTAATGTATCGATAGCTCTGATGCTGATAGGCTTGGTCGCGTTCTGCCAGTTCGTGCTGAATCTGCCCTCGCTCCTGATGATAGTGGTCGGTGTGGCCGTTGCCGTCGTGTACTACTCGATATACATCTACCGGGATGACGAGATGAAGGCGATGGTCCTATCGTTCCTGAAGAGAGGGAAGAAGGCGGCCGATTAACGGCAAGCTCCTAGATGCCGGCTATGGCCGCAGGAGCTCGGCGAACCGCTTGGCCATGTTGGCGTGGCTGTAGTCCATGACCCTGGGCATATCCCCCTTGTACCGCACACTGCCTTCGGTCTTGTACTCCTTGTAGGAGTTCACCAGGATCCGCTGCAGCTCCTGGTCGTTGGTGGCGATCAGACCCGTGCCGGTGCTGGTCAGCAGCTTGCTGATGACGTCCTCCGATGACCCTATGGACAGTATCGGCCGCTTCGCCGCCAGGTAATCGAAGATCTTCCCGGTGTACACGCCCTTTTCCTTCTTGTTGTCCCAGGCCAGGATCAGGAGCACCTGGGACCGCTTCTGTATGTCCAGAGATTCCCGCCTCGGCACCGTGCCGTGCACCTTCACGATATCGGCCAGGCCCCGCTCCTCGATCTCGTGCATGAACCAGGGGTTGCGGTCCCCGTAGAAGTTGACCTCCACCTCCTCGCGGTCTATCGTCCCTTCAGCGGTGAGGTTCCGCAGAACGTCGAACAGAGGTGCGGGGTCCATCCCCTTCCTGTACACCTTCCCCGTGTAGTTTATGGAGAACTTACGGTCAAGATCGACCGCCTGGGAGGGCATGTCCACGGGGTCGAACCCATTGGGGATGGTAATCACCCTGTCCCTGTGGTGTATCTTCATAAGCTTCTCGGCCAAGGGGTCGGAGACGGTGGTGAGGACGTCCGCGCTCCGCAGCGTATCCCGCTCCAGCTTCTCGTTCATCAGCCGCCGCACCGGGGAGCGGACGTCGTTGTGGTCCCAGGCCCACAGGTCCCGGAAGTCCGCCACCCAGGGCACGTCCCTCTCCGCCTTCAGCTTGCTGGCCACTATATGCGAGGCCCCGGGCCCGGAGGAGCTGATGATGGCCTTGATATCCTCATCGGCCATGAGCTTCTTGCCCGCTTCCACCGCAGGTCCGACCCACGACAGGGTGGGATCAGGGAACCCGTAGACCCTCTCCCACGTGGTGAGGGCACGATCGGCGAGGTTGCGCTTCCCCTCCCTGCCCTCCTCGACCTGCTCCTTCAGGGGTTGGTCCGCCTTGAGCCCCAGCCTCTCCTTCCACTGCTTGAGGTAGTCCTCGTAGCGGACCTCCACCGATGTGAACTCGCCGGTCACATCCGGGGCCACCGCCGAGGTCAGGACCACGGGGCTCCACCCCTGCTGCGGCAGATATCTGGCCAGGCCATTGATGCGCGTGCTCCGGAAATGCCGGCACTGGGCGAAGAAGTGGGAGACTATCAGGACCTTGTCCATGGGAACGTCATTCTCCATTGTTCATGATTTATAAATCGTTTATTCTAAATCTATGTTCCTGGTGGAATAAATCGACGGACCTCATCGGAAGCCTTGACCGCCCGTGGCGGGCGGGGCGTAGCTGTGACGTGCTCCTTCACCATCCCGCCATCCAAGCCTGCCCATCAGGGTCGCTTTCTCTCAATTCTCACAAAGGTGGAAAAGACGTGCCAGTAGGGCCGTTAAGAGAGGTCAAACGAGGGATAGATATTTATGGCCCCTGAACCTAATGCAGTCTCCAATAATATTTACAGATATAAATCAAAAGAAGAGCGGTGCAAGGTTGTTCTTGGCAGTGAGGGCTTGAGATGATGTGGACATATGAAAAGGCCAAACAGAAGGCCTTCCCTTTGCGGACATTGCTGATCGTCACCTATGTCCTGCAGATCGTGGCCGTCTACTCCATTTTCATGTCCGATCTATACGCCCCGCTGGAGATAGTGAGGCAGATCGCCTTCATCTTTCTTTTGACCTTCATCCCAGGGACGTTCCTTCTGGGCTTCTTCCGCATCAAGGAGCTGGACCTGACACTGGCCGTGGTAATGATCGTGGGCCTGAGCATCTTCTTCATCTTCGCCTGCGGCCTCATACTGATGACCATAGGCTTCTTCACGGGGGTCACCGGGGTCATCACCGGGTCCAACCTCTTCCTGGTTATCCTGTGCCTTCTCAACATAATCATACTGGTGTACCTGTTCTGCGACTGCCCGACCATCACCTACACAAGGCGGAAGCTGGTCACCTGGAGAGACCCCTTCATCTACCTGGCCATACTCATCCCCGTGGTATCAGCCCTGGGGGCTCTGATCGCCAACGGGTACCAGAACAGCTTCATGCAGTACATCGCCCTCGCCCTCATCTTCGCCGCCATCATCTATGCTGGACTGTCGAGGTCCAGGGACGATCGCGCCTACCCCTGGCTCCTGTACGGCATCGCCCTCGGCCTGCTGCTGCACACGTCGTTCATTTCCTCTCACATCTGGGGCTGGGACGTCCACAAGGAGTACTACATAGCCAGCACCGTCATCCAGAACGCCAGATGGGACTATGACTTCTACTCGAATATCAACGCCATGCTGAGCATCGTGGTCCTCGTTCCGACCTACTCGCTCATATGCAACCTGGACCTCACCACGGTATTCAAGCTCATCTGCCCCATGCTTTTCGCATTCGCTCCCCTGGCCCTTTTCCCGCTCATATCCAGATACGCTTCCAGGTGGTTCGCCTTCATGTCCCTGACCTTCGCGGTCTCCTTCTACGCGTTCTACCAGGAGTTCCCCCAGCTGGGGAGGCAGGAGGTGGCCCTGGTGTTCTTCACCCTGGTCCTGGCCCTGCTCATGGACACCAGCCTCAAGATGAGCGGTAGGGCGAAGCTGCTTCTGACCGTCGTGTTCAGCTTCTGCCTCATAGTGTCCCACTACGGCTCCACATACATGCTCCTGCTGCTGTGGATCATGGCCCTGTTCATCTATCTGGGTAGGGCCATCCTGCAGAGGATAGGCAGGGCGATAAAGAAGCAGGCTGCACCGGAGCTCAAAAAACTGGAGCGTCCGCTGATCCTCAATCTGGGTCTGTTGTTAGCGGTCGCCTTCATGACCATCCTCTGGTACACGTCGGTCACCAACGCCTCGGCGTTCAGGAGCATCGTCAACATCATCCTCAACATCGCCGAGTCCATGTGGACGGACCTCTTCAGTCCCACGTCCGCCCAGGGCATGGAGATAATCACCAGGGAGGCGAGCACGCAGCTGCACTCCGTTGGCAAGGTCGTGCAGCTGGGTGCCCAGGGCCTGATCGGGCTGGGAATCCTTTCCCTCTTCTCCAAGAAGAGCAGGTACCACTTCCCCGCAGCCTACACCAACCTTGCGGTGGCCTCGTTCCTGGTGCTGGTGGCATGCATCGCCGTCCCCAACTTCGCCAGCTCCCTGAACACCAGTAGGATCATCCAGGTCATGCTCCTGGTGCTCGCGCCCATGTCTATCGCCGGCATATTCTACTTCTTCAACCTGTGGAGGGCCTTCACCACCTGGGTCACCAAGCGGAAGCCCATAAGGTACTCCTCCAAGTGGATCACCGCTTCTATCGTTCTGTTCCTGTCAGCATTCCTGATGTTCAATACCGGCCTCATCTATCAGGTGGAGCGCACGCAGCACACCTCGTTCGCCCTGGACCTCTCCATTGACTATGCCCGGTACAACGACTTCGAGGTCATGGGACAGAAGTGGATAGTGGCCGGGAAGGTCGGCGATGTGTATGCTGATGCCTTCCGCAGCCCGGTGTTCAACGAGTACTACTTCTGGGGTGTGGACGACCTTGAATTCATTCATAAGGCCGGAAGTGGGAACCTGATTTACCTGGGCACTTACAACATAGAGCATAACACGGTCAGGAACACGACCTTTCCATACGCCTATGTGCCCTACAATCTGTACACGTACTCCACCGTGTACGATAACCAGCATAGCATGGTCCAGTTAAACTGACGAAGCATAAGTGGCAATGGCACAAGATGAAGCGGGATGATCGTCCCCGACTAAAAAACCTGGAAACGTGTGAGCCTGTATGAACGAAAATGACGGACGCAGGAACGACAGGATCGTCATGGTCTCCTTCAACACCCGAGGGGGTCTGCACCACTACATCACCCAGCTCGCGAACGCCCTGGGCGAGAAGGTGGAAGTGGACCTGGTCCTGCCGCGGGGAAGCGAGCTCGCGCACATATCCCCCAGGGTGAACGTTAGGGAGATGGACATCGGGAACACCAAGAAGAACTTCATCAAGAACACAGTGGAGTTCTGGAAGATCATACAGCTCGTTGTCTTCATCCGCGACCGCCGGCCGTCGGTGGTGCACTTCAACGGATGCTACCCCTGGATGAGCTTCATCCTCCCGTTCATAGGCGATATTCCCACGGTGATGACCATACATGACATCGTACCCCACCCCGGGAGCAGCAAGACCGATGTCCAATCTGTGCGCGACATGCTCCTGGGGTACGCCGACAGGGTCATCGTTCACGGCGAGTACGCCAAGGACAACATCAAGAACGTTGACAAGGAGATGGTGAGGATCGTACCCCATGGCAACTACTCCTTCTTCTCCAACGGCCAGACCTGCGCCGAGGGGACGGAGCGCACCTTCCTGTTCTTCGGCCGTATCTCCGAGTACAAGGGCATCGGGTACCTGCTGAGGGCGATCAACGAGCTTAACGAGGAGGGCCGTGATCTTAGGCTGATGATCGTGGGCGAGGGAGACCTCAGCCCCTATGAGGAAGAGATGAGGGACCGCCCGTGGCTCGAGACGATCAACCGCTATGTTGCCGACGATGAGGTCCCGGAGATCTTCGGCCGATGCATGGCTGTGGTTCTGCCGTACATAGAGGTTACGCAGAGCGGGGTCGTCCAGATCGCCCTGGCCTTCGGTAAACCGGTGATATCCACCACCGTCGGCTGCCTGCCGGAGATAATCAAGGACGGTGTCAACGGCCTCCTCGTTCCTTCAGCAGACGTTCCGGCGCTGAAGAAGGCCATTGTCCACCTGGCCGACAACTGCTCTGAGGCTCGGGAGATGGGCCTGCGCGGCCAGGACATGGCCGGCTCCGAGTACTCCTGGGACCGCATCGCTGACATGACCCTCAGAGTATACGACGAGATCAGGCGTTGAAGAGCGATTGGTCCCCACGGTCAAGGTATCGGCCATTAGAGAATCATTGAGAAGTAAATATCGAGAGGTGATGGTCCCCCACCCCCCTTTTGGGGAGACCATCCCTCCTCCCGATCTTGAGAGTAAAAGAGAAGGGTTTAGTGCGTGGAGACGGCAAGCAGCTTGGATGGGGTGCAAATGTCCATCTTTGACCGGGACTCGTACCATTCCACCGTGGCCTTCAGGCCCCGGTCCAGGCTGTACTGCGGGTCATAGCCGAAGCCGTTCCTGGCCCGGGTTATATCGGCAAGCGAGTCCTTGACATCGCCCTTGCGGGGCTCGATGAACTTTAGCTCCGGGTAGTTACCCACTATGTCCATGATCTTCTCGGCGAGACCGCGGATGCTGACCCTAGACCCGTAAGCGATGTTGAACGCTCCGGTGGCCGAGGACTTCATGGCCAGGAGATTGGCGTCCACCACGTCCTTGACGTAAGTGAAGTCGCGGGTCTGGCCGCCGTCCCCGTTGATTCTGGGGCTCTGGTTCCTCAGGATGGCATTTATGAAGAGCGGGATGACCGCAGCGTAGTTGGAATTGGGGTTCTGGTTGGGCCCGTAGACATTGAAGTACCTCAGGCAGGCCACTGGTAGGTTGAATATCTCCGTGAAGGAGGACCCATAGTGCTCGCACATCAGCTTGGTCGCTGCGTAAGGGGACTTGGGGTTGGTCCTCATATCCTCCACCTTCGGCAACACGGGGGTGTCCCCATATACCGATGATGAGGAGGCCAGGACCACCTTCTTCACGCCGGCATCCTTGGCCATCATCAGCACGTTGAGCGTGCCGGTGACGTTGACATCGTTCGTCGCCCGGGGATTCTCTATGGACCGCTGCACCGACGGCAGGGCTGCCTGATGCAGCACATAGTCAGCGTCCCTGAACGCCGACTTCAAGAGGTTGCAGTCCAAGATGGACCCTCTATAGAAGTTCACCTCCCCCCGATCTACGAAGGGTGCGATATTGTCGAACTTGCCGGTTGATAGGTCGTCGATGATATTGACTATATATCCCCTGTCAAGGAGACCATGCACGATATTGGAACCGATGAAGCCTGCTCCGCCCGTTACTACTACTCTCTGAGGCATCGGAGTAGTGATTGCTAATATCATTTATATTAAGCTATCTTGTATGTTTTTTTATAGTAAAGCTTGTATATACCCCGCCCCGCACAAAGAATCAGAATTTATATGACACCTGATGGTCAGGCCTTTGAGGGATCGTTGAACCGTTTGGTATCTTATCGCATCGTTCCTAACACTGAAGTTCAATATATAAATTACCATTATCTAAAAAGGTAGATTTCTTTACCGGAACATGCAGAGTTTGGGGCAGCAGGGAAATGGTTCGGAGAAGCTGGATACGTTTTCAGGAACGCATTGAGATAAGGTTCAAGCCTAATGGACCAGCAGAGAAAAAGATCGTTCAGAAGAAGACATGGTATCCGATCAGCACCGGGTGCTTGGGTGGCGGAATTCTTTTACCAGCGCCGCTCTACCTTTTCCTTATACCATGTCCAATCGCTCTAACGTAGCATCTTGAGCTTATCACTATACTATTAGATAATAAAAGAGAGAAGGGGCCACGAAGGTCTGCTCGATCAGCTCTGTTGCGGTCTCGCTCAGCAGACCGTCAGTTCTCAGCATCGCTTTCCGCCTTAGGCTTAGTTGAACTCTTCCTTCCATGCCTCAGGTCCGACAGCGTCTTGGTGAGCTTGTCCTGAAAGGTGTTCTTCTTGAAGACATGCAGGTACGGCGTTTGGATCGGGCCGAACTTACGGAAGTTCCTCTCGACCGGCTTCAGCATGCTGCCCTCGAAGTCGAAGGTCTTGGTAACCTTACTGGCGTTCTTTATGCCCTCCCAGAACAGGAGGCGGAGCGCCCCGTCGTTCTGGAACTTGGGTTCGATCCCTGACATGAGGGAGTAGGTGCAATCCCCGCTCCACACCAGATAAAGCCCTGCTCTAAGTTCACCTTTCCTGTCCACTGCGAACAGCATGCTCCGCTTCCCCTGCCTCCGGAGGGCGCCATCCAGCTGGGAGAGGAAGTCAAAGCTGTAGGGAACCTTTCTGTCCTGCTTGGTGAAGACCGCGGTGTTGATCTCGTAAAATTTTTTAAGGTCCTCGGACTCCACCACATCTATCTCGTCCTTGGCCTTGGAGATGTACTTCCTTACCCCGTGGTCCACATCTTCGTACACCTTGTCAAGGTTGGTGAGGTCTGGAAATATGTACGTGTAGCGGGTGGTCTGCTGGTAACCGCTCCAGTAGAACGGCAGCCAGTTAGTGATAGAGTGATGGAAGAACTGTTCGAAGGACTTGAAGGGGGGTACGGCCTCCACGAGCTTGGTTAGCGTTTCCATCTCGCTGCCGAGCTTTGTCCTGTATTTCTGTGCCTTGGTGGGCCTTATCCACGGACCCATCGTCTGGGTCAGAAGGGGCATCTCGATATGCAGTGAGCCCCGCTTGCTCTTAAAATAGTATGGCATGGTGGCGTAGATGTCATTGTTCTTCTCGAGAGTGATGACATCCCAGTTAGCCTCTCCGCAGACCGCGTCCAGCCACCAGTCCTGGGAGAATATGGGGATGGTCGGCTCGGCCTTGCACAGCTCTCTGTATTTAGTCCTGTCGGACATTATCCTCCTCACAACAATGGAGACCACATATTTATTCGTAGGCTCCTGGGAAAAAATGGATGTGGATTGGAGGATACCACATCCTCGTGGTTCTTGGCCACCATCTATTAATAACCTGTTTTTAATCGAGTATCGAATGAAAAAAGATGGCATGTTGGACGTACTTCGTGGTGACCGGTCGCTTTTCAATATTTTCACCCGTGAGGAGGAGTACCGCGATGGGCTGCGCGACAGCTATGGCAGGTTCCCATACTATGCCAGCGAGGAGAGGAGCATCCGCGAGCCCGTGGTATCGCGATACCTCAACGAAAAGGGGATGCAGGTCCAATACCCCGATGGACATAACTTCGCCGTCTGCCTGTCCCACGATGTGGACGTCCTATGCCCTCACAACTACTTTCGAAAGGAACTGGACTCGATACGCTCGTTCACGGTTGGCGACTTCCGGGGGACGATCGATAAGTTGAGCAAACCCAGGGTGGTCCGCCCATTCCTGGATAGCAGGGAGATCATGGCTTTGGAGGAAAAGTACGGAGCTCGTTCCAGCTTCTACTTCATCGCAGTGGATGGCGGACCTGACCGGTCCTACGATATCAATGAGATCAAGGATGACCTAAAGTTCATAGATGGTTCTGGCTGGGAGGTGGGCCTGCACGGAAGCCAAGCCGCGCATGCCGACCTCGAGCGGATGATAAAGGAGAAGGGTCTGCTCGAAGGTGCCCTGGGAAAAGAGGTCGTCGGATATAGGAACCATTTCCTGAGGTTCAAGGTCCCGCTGACCTGGAGGCTTCTGCAGCAGGCCGGGTTCAAGTACGATACCACCCTGGGCTACGCTGACTGTGCAGGGTTCAGGGGAGGCATGTGCCACCCTTTCTTCCCATATGATCTCGAGGCCGGCACCACCATCGATATTATGGAGATCCCTCTGGTCATAATGGACGCTTCACTGTTCCAAAACTACATGAGGCTCGATATACGGGGGGCCTGGGACCTCATCAAAGGTCTGATCGACGTGGTGGAGGCCCAGAGGGGGACGATGGGTATTCTGTGGCACAACACCAATATGCTGGGCGACACACTGAGACTGTATGAGAAAACATTACAGTATTGCAGCGACAGGAAGGCGTGGATGCCTACGGGCAAGCAACTTCAACAGGAGATGTCGATCGAGGTCTAATATCCGAATGCCCCATTACCTCGATACTAAAAAGGTTCTTCGATAGCATAATCGTCCTGAGATTGAATTAAAACGCACATTTGGTGGTTTCCCCCCCCCTCAGAAATGGACAAATGAA
>JADFDJ010000013.1 GCA_018262895.1 Methanomassiliicoccus sp.
AGGATACGTGTGAAATAACAAGTATGAAAAGAAAGAAGAGGCATCTCCATACGCGGAGACCTCTTTTAACAAAGGTGTAAGATGTTTTTATAGCGATGGCATCCAATCTATCACCGAGTGAGGGATATGCGTTCTGAGAGGAGCGATTGGCAGATGGAGGAGCAGATCCTCAAAAAACAGCTGGGCCTGCTGGCGGCGGCGATCAGGGTGGAGACCTACGGGAGAGACTTCTACCTGAGGATGAGCGAGTGCGTCATGGACAAGGAGGGGAAGCTGATACTCCGAAGCCTGGCCAAGGATGAGAGGGACCACCGAACATGGCTCATAAGGCAGATCGACAGGATCTTTCCCGGTAAGAACGTGGATACCATCGTGCCGGACCCAGATTATGCTGACATCGTTCCCCAACGTCCCTTCCCCGATCTCCCACCGGGGGCATGCTTCTCCTCCCAGGACGAGATCAAGGCAGTGGAGATGGGCATCGAGGTGGAGAAGGCCTCCGTGCGCATGTACAGCGAGGTCGCTTCCCTGACCCGGGACCCGGAGCTGAAGGCGTTGATGCAGCGCCTCGTCGAGTGGGAGAGGGGGCATCAGAAGACCCTCGAGGATAACCTGGAGTACCTGAAGAGGGGCGGAAGCTGGTATGGATACAATCCCATCCTGGAAGGCTGATATGTTCTCCCGATGATGCCTCAGGGGGGCCCCTGGGAACATCTGGACATCCTCCACTGTCCATTCCCGTTCCGTCGATAGTTTAAAGAAGTTTTCTTCCATACTGTGGTTCCGTATCGCTATTAACAGGAGATAACAGGCTCTAATTCTTAGAGGAATACCCATGGTAAAGATGCCGGATATCAATAGGGAACTTCTTGCTTGTCTGCAATGCGGTTATTGCGTGCGAGTCTGCCCCACGTACGAGCAGACCCCATGGGAGTCCGTCACTCCCCGGGGCAAGGTATTCTACCTGACACAATTGATGAAGCGCTCCCCGATGGACACTCTGCTGGGACGCAAAGTGAAGGTCGACCAGGAGTTCGTGGACGCTCTCTTCAGCTGCACCGGCTGCGCCCAGTGCGAGACCGTATGCCACGTAAACATCGAGTTCGCGGAATTCTGGGAAAAGGTCAGGGAGTGGGTGGTCAGCCAGGGGAAGGGGCCCCTGCCGGCGCATTCCAAGCTCGCCCAGAGCATCAAGGACTTCGGCAACCCCTACAATGAGCCAAGGGAGAAGCGCGGCGACTGGTGGCCGTCGGAGATCCCCCACACCGAAAATCCCGACATCATCTTCTACGCAGGCTGCACCGGATCCTACAGGATGCAGAGGATCGCCAAGGCTGGAGCCATCGTTCTGCACCGTGCCGGTGTTAAGCTGGACATTCTGGGGGGAGAGGAGTACTGCTGCACCTCCCCCATGCTCCGGACCGGGCAGACCGGTCTAACCACCGAGTTCGCACAGAACAACATCCGGGCTGTCGAGAAGAGGGGGGCCCAGGCAATGGTCACCACCTGCGCCGGCTGCTACAAGACCACCTCTACCGATTACGGTAAGTTCTTCTCCAACCCCACCTTCCCGGTGTACCACTTCTCGCAGTTCGTGAACAAGCTGATCAAGGAGAAGAAGCTCAAGTTCACCAAGGAGGTCAAGGCCAAGATCACCTACCATGACCCCTGCCACCTCGGTAGGCATGGAGGTGTGTTCGAGGACCCCCGTGAGGTGCTCAAGAAGATCCCCGGCGTGGAGCTGGTGGAGATGCCACGCAACCGCATGGGATCCCGCTGCTGCGGTGCGGGGGGCGGCTACAAGAGCGGGTTCAACCAGCTCGCCGTCAACATCGCTGCGGAGAGGGTGAAGGAGGCCGTCGCCACCGGTGCGGATATCCTGGTAACGACATGCCCGTTCTGCGTTCTTAACCTTCAGGCGGGGGCCAAGCAGATCGGCGCCAGCATAAAGGTGTTGGACATATCCGAGCTGCTCCTAGACGTCACCGACCCCAGCGCCGCCCCGGCCGCTTCTGAGGGCGCCAAGGCAGAAGGTAAGGTGGCGGCAAGGCCGGCGAAGGCCGAGGGCGCTGCCAAGCCCGTCGCGGCCGAGAAGGCCAAGGCCTCCGCCCAGAAAGCATAAACCCCTTCCAGAGGTCCCTTTTATATGAGCGTTCCACTGCGAGATGGCTATCGCCGTTCGAACAACCAGGCGATAGCTTGAAATATCAAAGTGCCCTCGATTTGTCGCCTGGCCATGGTTTTTGAGCAGCTAGATACACGCATCCAGCAGGTCCTCCGGGACAAGGACATCCACGAGCCCACAGGCCCTCAGAGGGAGGCCATCCCCCACATCCTCCGTGGCGAGCACCTGCTCTTGGTGGCCCACACCGGCATAGGTAAGACAGAGGCCGCCATGCTGCCCATCTTCCACCGTCTCATGGGAACCCCGGGAAAGGGCATCAGGTGCATCTACATCACACCCCTGCGGGCGCTTAATCGGGACATGCTCAAGCGCCTCACGGAGTTCGGGGAGGCCTTGGACCTGAAGGTAGCGGTGAGGCACGGCGATACCTCCCAGACAGAGCGGCAGCAGCAGTCCCGGGACCCCCCGGACGTGCTCATAACCACCCCCGAGACGGTGCAGGTGCTGTTCACAGGCAAGAGGCTGCGGGAGCACCTGTCCCGCGTGAAGCATGTGGTCATCGATGAGATACATGAGCTTGCCAGCAACGACCGGGGAGCGCAGCTGGCGGTCGCCCTGGAGCGGCTGGTGGAGATCTCCGGGGAGTTCCAGCGCGTCGGCCTGTCCGCCACCGTGGGGTCCGTGGAGGAGGTGGCAAGGTACCTGGGAGGGGAGGGCCGGGAGGTGCACACCGTCAGCGCCCACATCTCCAAGGACCTCCAGGTGAACGTGCAATCGCCACCGGTCGTCGATGAGGACCGGGACCTTGCAGGCCGCCTGCAGAGCGACCCGCACCTGGTGTCGGGGATGAGGCGGTGCAAGGACCTGATCGAGGGGCACCGCTCCACCCTCATGTTCGTCAATACCCGGGACACCGCCGAGGCCATCGCCGCCCGCTACCACATCTGGGACGAGGAGTTCAAGGTGGGGGTGCACCATGGGTCGCTTTCCAAGGAGGTGCGGATCGAGATGGAGGAGGACTTCAAGAACGAGCGCCTCAAGGGCCTCATCTGCACCTCCTCCCTGGAGCTGGGTATAGATATAGGGTCCGTGGACTTCGCCATCCAGTACAACTCCCCACGCCAGGTGTCCCGCCTCATACAGCGCATGGGGAGGGCAGGGCACTCGGTTGGGGAGCGCTCCGAGGGGGCGATAGTGGCCTCCAACCCTGACGAGGTCGCCGAGAGCCTGGTCATCGCGCGCCGGGCGATGGCCGGGGAGCTGGAGGACCTCCGGGTCCGGGAGAGGCCGCTGTCCGTGCTGGCCAACCAGCTGGTGGCCATGGCCATGGTGGGGCAGGTGGAGAAGGAGCTGGCCTACCAGGTGATCAAGCGGGCCTATCCCTTCCGGAACCTGCCGCGGGAGGAGTTACGTGACGTCATGGAGCAGCTGACGAGGATAGGGCTGCTGTTCGACAATGAGGAGCGGTACCGCCGCAGCAACCGGGGGATGCGGTACTTCTACGACAACCTGTCCATGATCCCGGACGAGCGAACGTTCCTGATACGGGACATCTCCTCACGGCGGATCATCGGGACCCTTGACGAATCGTTCGTGGTCTCCTTCGCCGAGCCATACGCGGCCTTCATCACCCACGGCAAGACATGGAGGATCGTGGAGGTCAGGGAGGACGAGCTGTTGGTGGAGCAGATACGTGACATCGGCTCCATCCCCTCATGGGTGGGGGAGGAGCTGCCCGTGCCGTTCGAGGTGGCACAGGAGGTGGGCCGCCTCCGCCGCTTGCGGTCCTACGACGACTACGCCGGGGACGCCGATGCCATCGAGGCGTTGAAGGAGTACCTGGGCAAGCAGGACGTGGACGGGGCGGTGCCCTCCGATCAGATGGTGACGCTGGAGATGGGAAAGCGCATGGCGGTGCTGAACATGTGCTTCGGCACGCAGGTCAACGAGACCATATCCAAGATCCTCTCGGTCCTGCTGACGGCGCGCCTGGGGGAGAGCGTGGGGGTGCACACCGATCCTTACCGCATCGTCATCGAGCTTCCCCGGGACATTGACCCCAAGCTCATAATCGAGACCCTTAGGTCCATAAGGTCGGAGGGGGTGGAGAGCCTGGTCCGATTGGTCCTGAAGTCCTCCTCCTACCTGAGGTTCAGGTTCGTGTTCGTGGCTAAGAAGTTCGGCGCCATAGAGCGCGATGCCGACTACCGGCAGGTGAACTTCACCAGGCTGGCCGAGGCCTACGAGGACACGGTGCTGTTCGAGGAGGCGGTGAGGAAGGTGCTGTGGGAGGACTTCGACGTGGAAGGCACCGTCAAGGCCATGCGGCGGATCGAGAGCGGGGAGATAACCTTCCGCACCATGGGGCTGACCACCATGGGCCGCGCGGGACTGCAGCACTCCCGGGAGCTCATAATGCCCCAGCGCGCCGACCACACCATACTCATGGCCCTCAAGAAGAGGCTGGAGGCGGAGGTCATGAGCATGTCCTGCCTCAGCTGCCATACCCAGTGGCGGCTGAAACCTCAGGACGCGCCTGACCGCATATTCTGCCCACGCTGCGGGGGACAGATGGTGGCCGCCCTCCTGCCATACAACAAGCAGGACATCGCCCTCCTCAAGAAGGCCAAGCCCAACGAGGAGGAGACCAAGGAGATCAAGAGGATGTTCAAGAACGCCAGCCTCATCAGGGAGCACGGGAAGAGGGCCATGGTCACCCTGGCCGGAAGGGGCATAGGGCCGGACACCGCCGCCCGCGTCCTTTCATCGTTCTATGAGGACGAGGACGAGTTCCTGCGTGACATCCTCAGTGCCGAGCTCACGTATGCCAGGACCAAGCGCTTCTGGGACTGATCACTTCCTCCGGAACCGGTTCCTCACGCTCCCCACGCCGGGGATCGACGCGACGACCAGGTCGCCGTCGCGGAGCGCGCTGACCCCCTCGGGAGTTCCGGTGGCGATGATGTCCCCCTCCTCCAGGGTCATGAAGCGGGAGATGTAGGATACCAAGCGCTCGGGGGGAAAAACCATGTCCGCGGTGTTCCCCCTCTGCCTAACCTCCCCGTTGACTGTAAGAACGAGCTCCAGCTTGTGGACGTCCTCCACCGAGGATAAAGGAACGGGCTGAGACATGGGGGCGAAGGTGTCCATGCTCTTGGAAAGGGTCCACGGGTTCCCGGCCCTGCGTGCCGCATTCTGCATGTCCCTGGCCGTCACGTCGTTGAACACGGCGACGTGCGAGACCCTGCCCAGCGCCTCCTCGTCGGTCACGTTCCTGGCGGTCCGGCCGATGATGAGGGCGAGCTCGACCTCGTGGTCCACCCTCCCCACATCACCGGCCACTATTTCCTCACCATCCCCTATCAGCGCGGAGGAGGGCTTGAGGAAGATCATGGGCTCCTCCGGAGCCTGGGAGTTGAGCTCCTTTGCGTGGGCGCGGTAGTTCTGACCTATGCACACGATCTTGCCGGGCGGCATGGCTCCTCAGAGGTAGTCGCTCACCGTCTGCAGCTTGAAAAGAACATGCTTCCCCTTGAGTGTCTGATGCACCTTGTCAGCAAGATAGATAGCATCCTCCACCGTCGCCTTGTTGCCCCACCGGTAGATGAAATCGTAGCTTCCGGTGGTGGGCTCGAAACCCAGGCCGTGAAGGGCGTCCATGACCTCTGACGGGCGGGCACCCTCGGTATTGAATGTTATCGTGAGATAGGTAATCATGGTTCAAGGAATAGCAGGGGTTGAATTTAAAGAATCACCCCTACGTTCCAGACGTTCCGAAAGGATATGAAGAGCAATAAGAGTGAGGAGAAAAAGGTGGGAGCGGCGGAGGAAAAATGGATGATCGATTGAGGTTCTGATTAGGGGGGGTTCTCCGCTCCCTAGTACTAAATCATCGACGTAGGTATATAATTAGTAAATATCTAGAAATCAGTATTGATATTGAGCTGCAGATCAGACCTCTAGGCCAGCAGGTCCGCTGACGGACGGAGCGGCCTGCTCCGCCGGTCCCTTGAACCCTTTGGCCACGATATATATCTCCGAGCTGCTGGAGCGAGAGGCCTTGGGGGAGTGCAGGCGGACGGAGGAGAAGCTCTTCTTGACCTCCGACAGGAAGTCGTTCATCATGTCCCCCTCGAAGATCTTCATGACCAGGGAGCCGCCGGGCCTCAGGGTCCGGCGGGCGAACTCCAGGGCATGGGTGCACAGGTCCACCGACCGCGCATGGTCCATGGAGTAGCTGCCGCTGATGTTGGGCGACATGTCGGAGATGACGGTGTCGGCCTTGCCACCGAGCAGGGACCTGAGCTCCTCCACCGTCTCCGGCCGGGTCATGTCCCCGCGGATGGTGCTCACCCCCTCCAGGGGAGCGATGTGCTGCAGGTCCACCCCCACCACCTTCCCCTTTGGCCCCACGCGCTCCTTGGCGATCTGCAGCCAACCTCCGGGGGCGGCGCCCAGGTCCACCACCGATCCGCCCTCCTGAAAGATCCCGAAGCGCTCGTCTATCTGATGGAGCTTGAACGAGGCCCGCGAGCGGTAGTTCAGCTGCTTGGCCTTGCGGTAGTAGAAGTCCTGCCTCCTCTCCTTGAGCCAGCGCTTGCTCATGAATGACCAATCCTCGCCTCGTCCTTAAAGATTGTCCCCCTGCCGATAAAAGGTTTCAAGTCTTGGAGCGGATACCGTATCGGTCAGAATGTCCGACAGCAAGAAGCCCCTCACATATGCCCAGGCGGGAGTGAACATCGATGCCAAATCGCAGGCCATCGAGGCCTTGGTGAAGCAGCTGGTCTTCCGCCGTTCGGGACCGGTCAGGATGATCGACCTCCCGGGGCAGTTCACAGGCCTCATCGACTTCGGCGACGTGGCCCTCACCCTGTGCACCGACGGCGTGGGCACCAAGCTCCTCGTCGCCAAGGCTATGGGCAAGTGGGACACCATCGGCATAGACTGCGTGGCCATGAACGTCAACGACACCATCTGCGTGGGGGCGGAGCCCATCTCCTTCGTGGACTACCTCGCCATCGACCGACCGGACCCCGAGCTGATGGGCAAGATCGGTATAGGCCTGAACCGCGGCTGCGAGCTGGCCAACTGCGATCTGGTGGGCGGGGAGGTGGCGGTGCTGCCCGAGATAATGAAAGAGCTGGACCTCTCGGGCTGCTGCCTGGGCATGGTGCGGAAGGACCGCATCATCGACGGTTCCAAGGTCGCCCCCGGCGACGTGGTCATAGGGCTGCCGTCATCGGGCGTGCACTCCAACGGCCTCACCCTTGCCAGGAAGGTCCTGGAAACAAACGGCATCGGCCTGGACCAGAGGTTCCCTCAGCTGCGACAGAGCATCGGCCTGGAGCTGCTGACCCCCACCGAGATCTACGTCCGCAAGGTGCTGGAGATCGTGGACAAGTGCACGGTGCACGGGATGATCGACATAACGGGCGGCGGCCTGCGTAACTTCCTGCGAATGCGCAAGGGCATAGGAATCGTGATCGAGGACCCCATGCCGGTGAACCCCGTCTTCCAGGTGCTGGCGGAGATCGGTTCCCTGGAGCTGGTGGAGCAGTACCAGATCTTCAACATGGGCATGGGCTTCGCTCTGGTGTGCCCTCCCGATGAGGCGAAGACTGTGCTCTCAGTCTATGGTGATGGCGCCCGCGTGGTGGGCACGGTGATAGCTGGTGAGGGCGTGACCGTACCGTCGCTCGATATCCGTTACGATAAGTACTGAGCCCTCCTACGGCCGGTCTGTCGTCAACGCCTGCCAGTAAGGGACCACATCTCCGTTCCACGCTCACGGAAATGGACCACCTTGCGCTCTTCCAGCAGCTCCTCTAGGACCTTCTGCAGGTGCACGTCCTCTATGTTGGTCAGGGACGAAAGCTCGGAATATGAGAGGTTCATCTCCCCCAGCTCCCGGATGACCCTCTTCTTGTAGTCGGCCTTCAGGATCTCCGGTATCTCCTTCTTGGGCTTCCTCTTCCTGGTAAGTAAGAGGACCCCCGCCACGATCGCAACGATGATGACGATGAAGGATGGCCACTCCACCGTGGTGCCGGTCACGAAGCTCTGGGTCTCGCCGCCTACGGTTACCTCGTGCGTCCCGTCGCCCAGGTTTGTGGCCCGGAAGGTGATGTTCTTGCTCTCCCCCGGCTCCAGGGCGACCCTCTCGGAGGCCACCTGCTCCCCGTCCAGGATCATGGTGAGGTCGTAGCTGCCGGAGCTGTTCCCCTCGTTCACGATCGCTATGCTCACGGTAATGGACCCGCCGCGGTTGGTCATCAGGACCAGGGGCCACCACATCTCGTTGACCTCCATCTTGACCTGGAAGTCCTGGACGGCCAGGCGGGCCAAGGTGCCGCCCGAGGCCGCGAACACCGCCAGGGCCCCGGTGTTGCCGATGTAGCTCCTTACCTCCCAGGTCACAGTTGTCTCCGAAAT
This sequence comes from Methanomassiliicoccus sp., assembly GCA_018262895.1. GTDB lineage: Archaea > Thermoplasmatota > Thermoplasmata > Methanomassiliicoccales > Methanomassiliicoccaceae > UBA6. The sequence continues at coordinate 8,561 of JADFDJ010000013.1, forward strand.
CGGCGATAGACGGCTCCAGGACCCTGCATCCAGCTGGTACAGTCCCATGATCGTGGAGCCTCGGGGCAGCGCGGAGGTGTCCAGCCCCACCACGATCTCCGACATGGGAGAGATGCTCGCCTTCACCAGTTTGCCGTTCCCCAGGTACCCGCTGAAGTTGTAGACCGCGACCGTTTCCGCACCTGGGGGGCCGTTGGGCAAAGACGAGGCGTTGGCCGCGGTCAGAGAGATGCGGCTGGGCACCATGCCGTCGGTGGTGGTGATGGAGGTACCTTCCGGAAGGTGGATGCTGAACCGGCCCGTCCTGTCGGTGGCTATCACCGTCTCCAGGGTTTTCCCGTTGATGTCGGTGCCGACCACGGTCTCCTTCCCCAGGATGTCGACGATCACGAAGTTGTACGAGCTCCCGCCCACCGGTATGTCCACCAGCAGGTAGTTTATGTTGAAGCTGAGCCCGTCGCCCTGGGCATCGTTCTGCGGGGTCCCGGTGTCCACGAACTCCCAGGACCAGATGGCGGTCACCGATTCCCCCGCGGACAGCGGACCGATCAGAAGCTGGTTCTCATCGGTGGGGTGGTCCGGGAGGTCCCCCAGCGTGGAGGGTAAGGAGAGGGATGTGTGGAGGCCGTTGGCCGAGAGGTGGAACCGCAGGTACTTGCTGAGGGCCGCCCCGTCGCCGCGGAGATCGGTCTCCTGGACGTTGCTTATCCATATCATGAGGTTGGCGGTCATGGAGCCGGCGTTGCGGATCTCGATGGTGGTGGTCCCCGTGTCCCCGGGCATCATGGAGCCGGCGCTCCAGGCGACGCTCCCCTGGCCTCCCAGGACCAGGTCCACGGCCCCGCTGGCAGCGTCCGCCCCCGGCAAAGGCAGGGATACCGATAGCAACAGGAGGGCTATGCAGGCGGCCGCCGTGCCGAGGGGACGTCCCCGCCTCATACGGGACGGTAGTATACCCTCACCTCTTCCAACACCGGGGTCACGCCCGGTGAGTCGCTGGTCAAGACCGCCCGCCACTGCACGTACCGCCCCTCCGTGCCCTCCAGAGATGCGTAGGTTCCGCTGCCCAGAACCTGCCACCCAGCATCTGGCTCTCCGGACGAAAGGTTGTCGGACACGCGTATCTCCAGGCTCACGGTGGTGGAGGATGGAAGGGTCCGGTCCCAGAAGGCGTAATCGAACTTCGCCCCGTTCATGCCCGTATCATGGACCGCTGAGGTGAATATGCCCGTTCCCGTGGAGGCAAGGATGATGCTCCCTGGGAAGGTAACCAGGTCCACATTGACGCCCGTGCCGGACGCGAACTCCGGCTGTGCGGTCTGCCTCCAGGAGGAGGGGGTCCAGGCGGCGAAGTTGTTCCCTGCGGAGACCTCGGTGTCCACGGCGGTGCACAGAACCTCACCTGCCCCAATGGATAGCACCAGCACGGCAACGAGCAGGGGTGCCCAGCGCCTATGGGGCATCATTCGCCTCCCTCCTTGGGACCCTGGGCGCCGCCCTTCACGATGACTTCCTTGGCCTCGCTGAAGACCAACAGGGCTCCCAGGAGGATGATGAACGTCCAGCCAAGGGGTCCATGCAGGAAGCTCACCACGTGACCTAGATAGGGTGCGGTGAACGCTACCTTCCCCTCCACATCCCCGTAGGCCACGGCATACGGGTCCACGTCCTCGTTGGCGTCGCCCTTGGTGATGATGGTGGAGTTGGCGCCATCCATGGCCATTATGCGGTGGCAAACATAGGACCCGTCTGAGGTCCTATAGCACGCCACATCCCCTACCTCCAGGTCCTCCGGCCGCTCCGGGGAGGTCACGGCCAGATCCCCCACGTTTATGGCAGGGGACATGCTCCCGGACCGCACCACGTCCAATCTCCATCCGAAGGCCGGTGCCAGAATGCCGGCCAGCGCCAACGCTAGGAACGCTGCTACCGCGACGGTCCCGATATGACGTGGCCTGACCCTCACATCAACCCTCCATGACCTCGCTCGTCCAGCTCTAGGTCTGGGTCAGGGTGTACTCGATGCTGAAGGTACAGATGTCGCCCTGTATCTCGTTCCCCACGGAGGTCGGGATCAGGTACTTTATGGACACCTTGGAGGTGGCCCCTCCCGCGAGCGAGCCCAGGTTCCAGCTGGTGGTGGCGGAGTTGACCGTGCCGCTGTAGGCGGTGGTCTCCGTCCCGTCGACAAGCCCGTTGCTGTTGCTGTCCACCCATACGGTTATCATCATGCTGCTCCCGAGCTCGCCGGAGTCGGTGCCCAGCAGCGCCTCGGGCTCCGATGTGGAGCCGGGTCCGTTGTTTATGTTCGTCAGGCGCCCGCTCAGGGTACCGGGGGAGTTGCCGGCGTTGGTCAGCAGCATGGTCTTGAACCCCGTGGAACCGGGGACCAGGTTCTCGGCGGTGAACTCGGTAGAGGCCCAGGGATTCTGGGCGTCCACGGTCAGATCGATTGTCCCGGCAGTGAACGAGTTGCCGCTGCTGGTCTCGGTATCGTTGAAATACGCGTACAATACCCCGCTGCTCATTACAGCGACCATTGACAGCGCCAGAAATGCGATGATAGCTCTTCTCTTGATCATGTACCCATCTCTCATCGGGTTGCCGAGGATGGAGCTGCTCGGTTCCCGGGACCCGTTGGACGAGGTTACAATATAACAGTTAGTATCTTGTTCGCCATCTTGGTAATCAGCGATAAATATTGGAAATAAAAATGGATGGCCAGCACTCTTAGCAAGGAAAGTACTATCTACAAATAGAGACGGTGGGCGATCGCCCCCACCACCGCGCCCATGGCGGTGCATGTCTCCAGTGAGAAGCCTCCGGGGGTGATGTCCAAGTGTTTTCGGGCCATCTCGAACACCTCCCGGGGAGCTCCCTTGGGTCCCAGCCCGAAGACCACCATGACGCTCCTCCCCTGCCTCAGGAGGGCGATGATATCGTCCAAGCTCACCTTCTTCCCCTCCTCCGGCTTGCGCGTGGTCAGCACAGCCTCTCCCAGCTGCGGGGGGAAGCCCCGGTTAGGGTAGGGGAAGGTCTGGAACCGACCCTTGGAGGTGAGCTCCCTTAGGAACTGGCCGTTCTCGCCTATGGAAGTGGTGGTGGCGACCCAGTCCGCGATCTCCTGCGGGGTGCCCAGGTCCTGGGGGAAGGGGAACCCGAAGGTCGCGAGGTTGAAGTCGAATGCCAGGGCCAGAGGTCCCGCCCGTGCCAGGGCCCGTCGGTGCGCCTCACGGAAGTTGCGGGGATCGTAGGAGTTGTAGAGTGCGATGGTGGGACGGCCCAGGCGCGACATGGTGCTCAATGGGCGCGATTGCCTGTGACCTCATAAAAGGTGCGCCCGTTGGAAAGGAATGAGGGGTTTGGACCTGCTCAGGCGAGGTCCGAGCTGGTGTCCAGCATCTTCGCCCACTCATATTTCGGGCGCTTCTTGAGGTCAGTGTTATGGTAGACGTAGCTGAATATGAGGGGCACGACCGTGGTGGCCTCGGCGTATACCATCTGCTCGTAGGTGGTCTCCACCTTCCCCCAGGAGCTGGCCTCCTTGAGCGTGGAGCTGGAGCAGGCGCCATCGCGGACGTCGGCCACGGTGATCTGTATGGCGTACTGGTGCATGGGCACGTCCTTCCCCAAGCACTCCGCGCAGACCACGGTGTCCTGAGCGAAGTTCTTGGGCACCCCGCCCCCTACCATGAACAGCCCCGAGGTTTTGGCGCTCATCTTGATCCTGGTGAGCTCGTAGAAGTCCTTTACCGAGTCTATAGACACATGCTCCTTGGGGTTCTCGGCCTGATGCATCACCAGACCGAAGCCTGCGCTGGAGTCCGAGAACGCGGGGCAGAACACCGGGACGTGGTTCTTGAACGCCAGCTCCACCAGGGAGTTCCTCTTCTTGGCGTTCTTGGTGAGGTACCTGCCCATCTCCCTGATGAACTCCCTGGACGAGTACGGGCGCGGGTCCAGCTTGTCGGCGATCGCCTTTATTGTGGCATCGCACTTCTGGAGCTGCTCCTCGTCGATATACGTGTCGTAGATCCGGTCGATGTAGTTCTTGCGCAGCATGTGGTCATCGATGAACGGCGTCCCGTGATAGTGCTTGAAGCCCAGGGCCTCGAAGAAATCCATGTCGACTATGGAGGCTCCCGTGGCCACCACGGCGTCGATCATGTTGTACTTGATCATGTCCGCGTAGACGCTCATGCAGCCGCCGGCGCTGGTGCTCCCCGCGAGCGTCAGGATGATGGTGCAATCCTTGTCCTCCAGCATCATCTTCAGTATGTCCGCTGCCCTTGCTGTGTCGCGAGAGCTGAAAGACATCTCGCGCATGCTGTCGATGATAGGCGTGGAGTCGTACTTGGTCGCGTCAACGTGCTTGACGGTCTTCTTGAGGAGGTCTTTCTTCTTCATGTCCATCCACTCAGCACTTGGACGAAAGCATCGACAGACCGTCAGGTGCGCCCTGTTCAGGTCATCGACCGCCCGTCAATACATGGTGATGATATCAGCCATATTAAGCTTAGCTTTCTTGGACCATGGCCAACAAGGGTCTGGGAACGGAGGGCCGGCCCTGGTATCGCCTATGGAAGAGGTCGAGGCACCAGAAGTTTAACCTACTAGAAGGGGATGAGGCTGCACCGAGAACGGAGGGTACGAAGACCGTCAGGAGAAAATCATAGCTTTTCGGGAACTTTGCGGGGACGGCTGCAGATCGCGTATATGTCCCCGTCGAAGAAAACGTCCAGTTCGGGATGCTCGGCCTGGATCTCCTCTATCTTCCTGAGCACCTCACGGAGAGTCAAGTCGCTCTTCTTGTCGATCTTGACATGTATCTGCTTCTCCATGCTTAGAACTCCACGCGACGCTCTCGCTATCCTAATCGAATGAGGCTGTCGGTATATATGTTTTTGTTTCTAGCTATCCGGACTGATTGGCATGCTGGATGGGCCAATATTAGGGCGTTTTTTCACCCCGCCCCATAGGGGCGGGACGTATTATCAATTCAGAATAAAATAGCAGGAAATCGTTAATATGCCCTCAAACGCTCTCCAGGATACCTAAGAACGACAGGTGCGTAATTGGCCCGCAAAAGGAAGGCCCGAGAGGAGGATGCCTCCGAGGCCGACGGAGACACAACCGCCAACGTCCCGAACTCAGGGGACATCGCCGCAGCCAGAGCTGACGATCTGCGCAAATGGATGGCGGGGGAGTCCACTCTGATGGCATGGTTGGAGGAGGATCCCTCTCAACAGCCTACTTTCTACAACACCACTAACGTTCTTGACCTGGACCCCGATCTGAAGCAGAAGATCGCCCGGTACGAGGCGGAGATAGAGTCTCTTAAGAAGATGGTATCCTCCGGTGGAGGGTCGACCAGTGACCAGGAGGTCGCCGGCCTGAGGGCCGAGGTCGAGCGTTTGACCAAGGTCAACCTTGAGCTCAGGGACCGGGCCGGGGCCACGACACCAGAGGCATTTCGGGAAAGGGAGGCTCAGCTTCGGGAGAGGGAAAACGAGCTGGACGCCAGAGAGAGGGCGATCAACCTCAACGGCGCGGGCGACCCGGTCATGCTGGAGCGGTGCAAAGCCGAGCTCAGCGAGAAGGAGGCCGAGGCGCAGAAGAGGGAGGCCGAGCTGCGCGCCCAGCTGGAGCGGGCAGAGGCGGACCTGAGAGCCAAGGAGATAGAGCTGAAGCTGCGCGATGACGAGCTGAAGCTCGCAAAGATGTCCAAGCCAGAGGCCAACAAGGAGATGGAGCAGAAGCTAAAGGGCCTGCAGGACAAGGAGAGGCGGGCCTTGGAGCTGCAGGACACCGTAAACAGCTTGAAGGACCTCCTGAAAGAGAGGGACGACGAGCTCAAGGGACTGAAGGAGATAATCAGTTACCGCGAGAACGAGCTGGCCCGCAGGGAGGAGGACCTCAGCTTCCGCGAGCGCAAGGTCACCGAGGAGAAGCGCCGCCTGGAGGAGGCCAAGCGCATCACCGGAGGCCTGGAGGAGGCGGAGCTGAAGAAGCGCCTGGACGAGCTGAAGGCAGAGGTGGACAAGAAGGAGCGGGACCTCAAAGCCAAGGAGGATTACATCCGCAACAAGGAGGCCGAGCTGAGGACCAGGGAGCAGGGTGCGATCGAGGAGGAGCTGAAGCACAAGGAGGCGGACATAGCTCTGGAGACCGATTCTGCCAAGGTCAAGACCGGCAACCCCCGCTTTGACGACCTGCTGCTGGGAGGCATCCCCTTCGGCTCGAACGTGCTTGTGCACGGCCCCCCCTTCGTTGGCAAGGAGACCATGGTGAACCAGTTCATCGCCGAGGGGCTGAAGAAGGGCATTCCCGCCATCTGGGTCTCCACCGACAAGACCACCTCAGACCTGCGGGAGGAGATGAAGCTGGTCCTCCCGTCTTATGAGGACTACGAGGCCCTGGGCCTGGTCCGGTACATCGATTCCTACTCCCGGAGCATGGGCGACACCACCGTGGACAAATATACAATATATATTGACGAGCCCACCGCTCACGACAAGATCATGGAGGCGGTGGACGAGGCGGCCAAGGCGTTCCGGGAGAAGCATGAGTACTACCGCGTGGCCTTCCGCACCATCTCCACGCTCATCGCCTACTCCGACCCCAACACCGCGTTCCGCTTCCTGAGCCCCTTCTGCGGCCGGAGGAAGAGGGACCGGGCCGTCTCCATGTACACCATCGAGAAGGGCATGCACGGCGAGCAGGAGATACAGATGCTCGGCTCCATCATGGACGGGATGGTGGACTTCAAGGTCGACCAGCTCAAGCTGTTCTTCATGGTCAAGGGCATAACCGATGTGCAGTCCCGTTCGTACATCCGATACACAGCCACCCGTCACGGCCTAAGCATAGGCTCCTTCGCTCTGGACCACATTAAGTAAGGGTGCGTCCTAAGATCGCAGAGGTACGCGCTCAGACCGAGCTACGGGCCGGCCGATCCTTGTTCTGACCCCTCAGGCGAACTCCGGCCCCGGCTGGGTTCGCGGGGCGGGGCCGGCCTTCTTCTCGATGTTGATGCGGGGCAGGGGGAAGGGCGGAGGCAGCCTTATGTCCCGGGCGATGAGAAGCGCGGTGGGTATGCAGTTGGAGACCACGATGTTGTGCACGATGTTCGCGTCCTCGTTGGGCATCGACGATGTGGCGCTCCACTCCTTGATGAGCGGATCGACCTCCCCCTCCAAAAGGACGTTCCCCTCTATCTTGATGTACCCCATGCCCACATAGTTGACGGTGAACCTGAACTCCACGGAGGCCGTCCTGTCGGAGGAACGGCTGATCTGAGTAACCGTGCTGTTGTGATCGATACGGATGTTCGCCATATGCTCTCCGGCCTTGGAGAAGCGCTTGGCCTCGATAGTGTTGGTCTCAAATCCCATTAGCTGCATTGTTTCGCCCCAGAGGCGATAACCGGGACCACTAATAGAGATTTGCACCGGGGATCAGAAAATAAGAAGGAGTGCCGCAGGCCGGACTTGAACCAGCGACTTCAAGATCTTCAGTCTTGCACTCTCCCAGCTGAGTTACTGCGGCTTTGCCGGTCAGTAAACGGCGCTCGTATTATAAAACTTCCTAGTCGAGCCGACCTAGGAAGTTAGAAAGCAGGAGGGCGTAAAAGCGTTCCGATAATCGATAGGGAGGGGTTAGGAAACAGGCCGACAGGGACTTCGTTCACGCTTGTGATAATCACCGCGAACCCTATGGCCATGCTGCCTTAATACATGTGCAATCTTGAATATAATTATCTTTTCCAGCAGGTCACTATGTGTTTTTGCAATCCAGCTAGAAGGCTTTAAGATGAGGCCCATGTTTTTCAACGCTCGATTGTGGAGTAAAGGATTATGGTGGTACCAGTGCGCACTAGGGCTCTGACAAGATCTCGCAGAGTAGCTCTTTTAAAGAAGGACCGCCAAGGGGTCGCCTCCACCATTGGTACGATCATGGCCCTGCTGGTCTTCCTGGCGTTCATGTCCCTGATCGTCAACTCCTATGTCCCCGCGTGGATGCTGGACAATGAGCGCTCGCATATGAACAAGGTCATGGACCAGTTCGGAGAGCTCAAGGGGAAGGTCGACAGCATGATCGCCCAGGAGAGGACGACTGGCGATACCTCGCTCAACATGTACGCGCCTATAACCGTGGGCTCGGAGGGGGTGCCGGTGTTCGCCACTCCCACGGCAGGGCTGATATCCCGGGTCCCACAAGGAGTGGGCACTACAGGTATTAACATCCAGTTCAGTTATGCCACCACTGGGGAGGATGTCCCAGTGGATGTCTCCGGCGGAGGGAAGATCGAGCTTTACGCCCCTAACCGGTACTACGTGCAGCAGTGGATAGCCTACGAGAACGGGGCTATCATCATCAAGCAGCAGGACGGTCAGGCCATGAGGGCGTTCCCTAACCTGGACATCTCCAAGAACGCCGGGAGCATCAACGTTGGCTTCACGGAGGTAGATATCATCGGTACCAACCAGTCCCTTACCGGTTCGGAGACCGTGGGCTTCAGCCTGGACCTGTTGTACATAGATGCCCAGACGTACACCGTGGCCGGGGACGGGACGTGGAAGCTTACCATGAACACCACATACGGTGCGGCATGGTGGAGATACTTCAACGATACCTTGACCGCCGCGGGCCTGGTCTCAGGTACGGATTATGTGCTCACGCCCACGCTCCCTGTGGTCGCCACCGATGATGTCGTGCAGATAAGCCTGACCTTGAACAACTGTGGGACCGTTGCCTACAACCGTGCCTACGTCAGCATGACAATGCTGACGTCCTGAGGTGAGAACATGCAAAAGGCCGAACTAATAAGCAGGAAGGGGAAGAAGGCCAACATGGTCGATCCTGAGCCTCCTAAGGAGGGAGGCGTGGAAAAGGTGCGGGACAGGTACCTGAAGTTCATACGCAGGGTGGCGCCCAACAGGGCCGGCAGAGTCATGCTCTCCAAGGCCGAGGTGAAGCAGAAGATAGAGTGGTCCAAGGGTGTCGGCTCCATTATCACGGAGATACCCAAGATAGAGGACCCTCATGTGGAATCGGTCGACCTGTACCCGGTACTGGAGCCTTACAGCTACGCCCGCATCACCTATAACAACGAGACCAGCGAGTACTTCATGGAGTCGCTGGAGCCCAAGCTCACGGAGGAGGACGAGAAGCTCCTCCTCCTCATCAAGGACACCCTGGGACGTGCCCTGGGGTACGAGTGGACAAAGCTCACCAGCCTGGATAAGAAGGAGTACCTGGTGGAGAGCGTGGAGTCCTTTATCACCAGCAGGGGCATGAAGGTCGATCCCCTCCTGAAGAAGAAGCTCAACTACTACATCCTGCGGGACTTCGTGGGATATGGAAAGGTGGATATCCTCATGCGCGACGAGAACATCGAGGATATCTCCTGCGACGGGGTGGGCATCCCGCTGTTCATCTACCACCGCAAATATGGAAGCCTCAAGACCGGCCTGGTGTTCGATGACGAGGACGCCCTCAACAACTACGTGGTCGCTCTCGGCCAAAGGTCGGGTAAGCAGATATCGGTTTCCAATCCCATCCTCGACGGGACATCGCCGGAAGGACACCGTATACAGGCCACGTACGCCCGCGAGGTAACCACCAGGGGCTCCACCTTCACCATAAGGCGGTTCAAGGAGAAGCCCTTCACCCCCGTGCACCTGGTCAAGTCCAAGACCGCCAGCGCGGAGATGATCGCGTACTTCTGGCTGGGGGTGGAGAACGGTGAATCGATGATCATCTGCGGCGGAACGGCGTCGGGGAAGACCTCCACGCTTAACTCCCTGGCACTTTTCATCCCTCCCGGAGCCAAGATCGTTACCATGGAGGATACCCGGGAGATCAACCTCCCCCACATGAACTGGATCCCGGGCACGACCCGGTCCGGGGTGGGAGAAAGAGGACCCGACGGGAAGACCGCGGGAGAGATCGATATGTACGATCTGATGCGTGCCTCGCTGCGTCAGAGGCCCAACTACATCATCGTGGGAGAGGTCCGAGGCAAGGAGACATACACCATGTTCCAGGCCATGGCCACCGGGCACACCACGTACTCCACCATGCACGCTGACTCCGTCCAATCGATGGTCAACAGGCTGGAGAACCAGCCCATCAACTGTCCCCGTATATTGCTGACTGCCCTCAGGAACGTCATCATCCAGTCCCAGGTGAGGGTGGGCCAGGACCTCACCAGGCGTATGAAGCAGGTCATCGAGATCGTGGGCTTCGAGCCCGATACCAACGAGCTCATCTCCAACACAGTGTACGAGTGGGACCAGGCCACGGACCGTTTCGTGTTCAAGGGGCACAGCTTCCTCTTCGACAAGATCATGGAGATGAAGAACCTCACCAACGAGGAGATGTCCGCCGAGTTCAACAGGCGGGTGGACCTCATCAAGTACATGGTGTTCAGGGATATCACCGATCACCACAAGATCTGGGAAGTGATCAACCAGTACCTCAAGGACCAGGAGAAGACTATCACCAGGGTCCGCCGGGAACTGCAGGAAGGGGGGATCGCCGTTGGCGCCTGATATCTCCGACTCATTCACCAAGTTCGATGCCAAGAACAAGAACTACATGAAGACCAAGAGGACCTCGGAGCATACCGAGGTCTGGGGGCCACACCTCATCAAACTGCCGGAGGGGGTGATCCCCGACTACATCGCCCTCACCCCGTATCAGATGCTGTGCTGGAGGACGATGGGGAAGGCGGTGAAGCTCCGCGCCAAGCCCAATCCCAAGCTGGAGCAGCAGCTTCTGCAGGCCCACATGAGGATGAGGCCCGAGGAGTACGTTGCCTATGTCTGGATGAGCACGTTCATCGTGTTCGCCATAAGCACGGCCATAGCCGCCCTCTTCGGAGGTCTGCTCCTGGCATTCTTCAACGTGCAGCCGGCCCTGGTGCTGGTCTTTATCGTCATGCTCATCGCCATGCCTCCCCTGCTGGCGTACATGGTACTTATGTCGATACCGGGCTCGAAGGCCAAGACCCGTGCCCGCGACATCAACAAGCGCATAGGGGCGGCCATGAGCTTCATCTCCGCGATGGCCTCCGCCGATGTCAACGTGGACGTCATCTTCAAGGAGCTTGCCAAGCAGGACATCTACGGCGAGATAAAGCACGAGGCGGAATGGATCACCCGTGACACCGAGCTCCTGGGCATCGATATCCTGACAGCGATCAACCGGGCCGCCCAGAGGACGCCGTCGGTCAAGTTCCAGGAGTTCCTGCAGGGTGTGGTCACCAGCTCCACCTCCGGTGGGCAGCTGAAGCCGTACTTCCTGCAGAAGGCCGAGCAGTACGAGAAGGAGGGGAAGCTGGACATGAAGTCCCAGCTGGAGAGCCTGGGCCTGATGGCGGAATCGTTCGTCACCGTGGTGGTGGCCTTCCCCCTGTTCCTGGTGGTGATCATGGCCATCATGGCCATTGTCCCGGGTGGTGGCGGGGACAGCTCCATGACCATCCTGCTGCTGGAATTGGTGATCGGGCTCATGATCCCCATGAGCCAGTTCGGTTTCATATTCTTCATTTGGAACATGACCAAGGAGTCGTCGATGTGAGGTGATGGCATGGCCGAGGACATAATGGACCTGGATCAACTGGACATTCAGAAGCTCGACTACGGCCGCACCATCCTGATGGTCTCGGGGGTGATAGCGGCGATACTCCTGGTCATCGGACTATTGGACGGTATCGGCGGGCTGGACACCCCCCTGCTGTGGATAGACTACGTGAGCCTGGGGCTCATGGCCATCAGCGGGCCTTACGGTTTCTACCAATCCTCCCGGAGGAAGAAGATACAGGACATCGAGAAGCGCCTGCCGGAGTTCCTGCGGGACGTGGCCGAGGCCGGCCGCTTCGGCATGACCCTGGCTCAGGCAGTTAAGGTGGCCTCCCGGGGCCGCTACGGCAAGCTGACCCCTGAGATACGCAGGATGGCCGCCCAGATCGACTGGGGAGTACCTGCATCGGAGGCCATGCGGCTGTTCGCGGAGAGGGTGGACACCCCCTTGATAAGGAGGATGACCTCCATCATCATCAAGGCCAACGACGCCGGGGGGTCGGTCGCGGACGTGCTGACCATGGTCGCCCACGATGCCCGCGAGACCATGCTCAACCAGGCCGAGCGCAAGATCGCCATGTCCACCTACATGATGGTCATCTACATCGCGTTCGCGGTGTTCATCGCCACCATCTTCATCCTGAACTCCACCTTCCTGCCGAAGATGACCGAGGCGGGAGCGGCGGTGGCCGAGGGCGCGGAGAAGGCAGGGATCGATACCAGCTCCATAGCCACCATCCGCGTCAACATCATACCAACGGTGCAGCTGCTCTTCATCATCTCCGTGGTCATACATGCGTTCGGCGACGGGATACTGGCAGGGGTGCTCTCGGACGGGCAGATATCCACCGGCCTGAAGCATAGCTTCATCATGCTGTTAATAGGTCTAATGGGAACGAGGTTGATCTGACATGGACGAAGCGATGCGGCAAGAGGAGATCGAGCCTCTGTTCGAGGACGAGACGAAGGAGAAGAAGGAGAAGCTCTCCGTGGCCTCCCGCTACCTGTCCTTCCTGGTCAAGGTCCGCAGCAAGCCCATGAGGGTGCGGCTGCCCTCCGGGACCACGACGGAAGCGTCGGCCATAACCGAGATACCCAAGATCTCAGACCCCAACATCGAGGAGGTCGAGGTGACCCCCATCGAGGAGCCGTACTCCTTCGTCAGGATCAAGTACGACACCGTGGCCGGGGAGTACCTCTATGAGGTCATCGAGCCCATGCTCACGGAGGACGAGCACAACGTACTGGACCTTCTCAAGAGCTCCCTCATCGTCTCTCTCAACCTGGCCGAGACCAATGAGCTGGAGCAGAAGCGGGACATACTCAACAAGGCCACCGAGAGGATACTGTCCAAGCTCAACGTCAATCTCAACCCCATCTCCAAGGAGAGGATCCTGTACTTCCTGCGGCGTGACTTCACCGGGTACGGTGTCATCAATGTGATGATGTTCGACCCCAGCATCGAGGACGCGTCCTGCGATGGCGTGGGCATCCCCCTGTACATCTACCACCGCAAGTACGGTAGCATCAAGAGCAACATCACCTTCGATAACGAGCAGGAGCTGGACGCCTACGTGGTGTGGCTGGCCCAGAAGTGCGGCAAGCACATCTCGGTGGCCAACCCCCTGCTGGACGCCACCATCCCGGACGGCTCCAGGCTCAACGCCACTCTGGGGAAGCACGTCACCAAGCGCGGCTCCTCGTTCACCATCCGGCGTTTCAAGGACAACCCCTTCACCCCCGTCGACCTGCTGAAGTTCAAGACCATGTCCACGGAGATGATGGCCTACCTGTGGATATCCGTCGAGTTCGGATCGTCCATGCTGGTCTGCGGCGGAACGGCTTCGGGGAAGACCACCACTCTCAACGCCATCCTGCTGTTCATCCCTCCGCAGATGAAGATCGTCAGCATCGAGGACACCAGGGAGCTGAACCTCCCCCACGAGAACTGGATCCCTGGACTTACCAGGGAGGGGTTCGGGGGCAAGAGCGGGGCCCTGAGCGGATCGATCAACATGTTCGACCTCCTCACCGCCGCGCTGAGGCAGAGGCCCCAGTACCTGATGGTCGGTGAGGTCCGAGGCAAGGAGGCGTACGTCGTCTTCCAGGCCATGGCCACCGGCCACATATCCTACTCCACCTTCCACGCCGAGGACGTGCAGGCCATGGTCCACAGGCTGGAGAACGACCCCATCGACCTGCCCCGTGCCTTGCTGACCGCGCTCAACCTGGTGCTTCTGCAAGGACAGGTCAAGGTGGGTACGAAGATGACCCGACGGGTCAAGGGATTGACGGAGATAGTGGGCATGGACCCCGAGACGGGAGAGCTCATCACCAACTCGGTGTTCACGTGGAACCCCGCGGACGACAGCTTCACCTACTCCGGGCACTCCTACACATACGAGAAGGTCCGCGCCGTGCGCAACTGGTCCCCCCGTGAGATGGAGAGGGAGGTGCGGCGCCGCATAGAGATCCTGGAGTACATGAAGAAGATAGGGGTCAACAACTACCGTCAGGTGGCGAAGATCGTTTCCGCGTATTACAAGGACCCCGAGAAGGTCATGAAAGAGGTCAAGGAGAAGATGGCCGATTGAGCCGTCCCTGATCTATTTTTTTCTATTCTCCGCCTGCTCCCCAGTACGCGTCCACCGCCTGCAGTACCCACAGGGCGCACCACAGCACCGCGCCCAGCACGGCGATTCCCGCCAGGTCGTGCAGCCCTCCAATGGTGACGATCAGCGCGGTAGGCGCCACCAGCAGCAATGCCAGGCCTAGGACGAAGAACAGCGCCCCCTTGAAGAAGGACAGGTTGAAGAACTGCCCCAGGCCCCATATGGAGAACAGCCCGGGCACCAGCCCCAGGATCAGGGCGGCGATGGGGCGGGACTGGGACCGGTACAGCTTTTCCGGGCGGAGCAGGCGCCCACAGTTCGTGCAGAAGCGGTCCTCCGGACCGATCTTGGCCTGGCAGCTCTGGCAGACGTAAGGGTCATCGGCGAGGAAGCCGCACCGGCCGCAGAACCTTTCTCCTCCGCTCATGACGCCGCCGCAGTTCTGGCACCGCAGGACCTCGGTATTCAGGTTCGTGGCCTCCGTGCCCCCAACGCTGCCGGCGTCGGTCCTTGATTCCAGAAAAGCACCGCAGACGGGACATAGGTTGTCACCGTCAGGCACACCGCTCCCGCACTGCGGACAGCTCGTGTTCATCCCCCCGACATGAATCCTGGGTCGATTAAAGATTCCGCTGCTAGGTCGCCGCTGACAGAACAAATTAAAAGAAGGAAGGGTTTGGGAAGGGGTTTCCGATCAGCCCTAGTTCTCAGGCTTCTTCTCCTCTGGACTATCCACCGGCTTCTCCTCGGCCTTCTCCTCGACGGGAGCCTCCTGGCCTTCGACCGGCTTCAGGTCCTCCAGCTTGGGGGCGGCCTTCTTCTCCACCGGCCGGCGCACTATGCGCCTCAGGGGCTTGGCAGGAGCCTTCTCCGCCTTAACCTCCTCGGCAGGTGCCGGGGCGGCTTCCAGCTTCGGTTCCTCGGCCTTGGGCTGCTCCACCTTCGGCTGCTCCAGGGTGGACCCGCACTTATGGCAGATGGTGGCGCCGCGGGGGTTGAGGGTGCCACACGTTGGGCAGGAGGAGCCGCTGAACTTGCGCTTCTCCTCCTCCTGGGAGAGCCAGCTCTCGAAGCTGACGAAGGACGGCTGCTTCTTCCACCACTCCGTGAACTTGGCGTCGGAGTACTTCTTGCCCATGGCTGCCTTGGCCTCGGCCCGGAACGTATCCGCGTAGGCATCGTACTGCTCCCTCATCTTGGCGAGGTAGGCGTTCTCCTCCTCCGCGATGGCCTCGTTTATGAACTTGGCGCCGCACTCTGGACAGCTCGAGGAGTTGGATGGTATCCACGCTGCGCACTCGCTGCACTTGGCGGTACCGACCTCGAACTCCACGCCGCACTTGGGGCAGCGCTTCGAGGCCTCGGGGATCAGCGCACCGCACTCGCCGCACTCCACCATCTTCCCCAGGCCGTACTTGTACAGCCACACGGAGAAGAACAGGATGGCCGCGGCGATGACCGCGAGGATGACCAGGTAGAGGTACCAGGGTACGCCGCCCTCGGCGACGCCCTTGATGCTGACGTTCTTGAAGGTGCTGGTGGTCTTGTCACCGATGGTCACCGAGGTGTGCACCTGGTAGTTCCCGCTGGCCCCGTCGGGCACGTACAGAGATATGGTGTAAGTACCCTTGGCGCCGGTCTTGGCGGTGAAGGGCTCGCCTACCATCTGTCCGTCCCTGACCAGGTAGGCGGTGACGGTCACGCCCGATATGGGCTGGGTGGTGTTCTCGTTGGTCACCTTGCCGGTGACCAGGATGCTCTCGCCAGGCTTGTAGTCGGCGCCCTCCAGGGGGTTCAGCTCGATCTTGGCGTTGGGCGCGTCGATCACGAACGCCATGGTGATGTTGTTGTTGGAGTTGTCGCTCTCCTCTATCAGCCCGTCCTCGTTGGCGAATATGAGGATGGTGTAGTTGCCCATAGCCCGGTTTATAGTCCAGGTGGTGTTGACCACGACCTGCTTGCCGATACCTACGTCCTTCTTGACGGTGGCGAACGATACTGGGTTGCCGTCCTCGTCCACAGCGTAGAAGACGAACTTCACGCCGCTGGCGGCGGTGCTGCCGATGTTCCTGGCAGTGACGGTGATGTTAACCGTCTCTCCCTGGCTGGCGTGGGTGACATCTAGGTCCGCCCTGGTTATCTCCATGTCATCATCGAAGGTCAGGTCCGCCCTCTGGTCATTGACCGTGAGGGTCATGGTGGCCTCGTTGTTGGTGTAGGAGACCTCATTGACGCGCCCGGGCAGGTTGGGGTTGACGAGCACAGTGATGTACACATCATCGCTGCCCTGCCCCTCGGCGATGTTCGCGATCCAGTGGCCCGTCATCGTCACCGTCTGCCCGGCAGCTATGGTGGAGATGACCTCGGTGTCCAGGAGGGTGCCCGTGGAGCTGCTGCCCAGGTAGTAGTGCACCAGCACGTTGGTGGCGGCGATGTCCCCGATGTTCTTTATCGATGCTTCGATGCTCACATCATCGTTGACGCTCACCGGGCTGGCAGGGTCGAACACAACGTAGCTGACCCTGAGGTCGGCGAAGTTGAGGACCCTCTGCTCGAAGGAGTAGGTGTTGTTGGCCTCCGAGATCTCGGTGATCGTTCCCAGCCTGTCTATGACGACCTCCAGGATGTATGTACCGGCCATGCTGGGGGTCCAGGAGATGGAGGCCTCGGCATAGTCGTTTACGTCTATGTAGCTGAGGGTGGTGTCGGACAGCAGGGTCCTGACCCCTCCAGAGGGATCGGTCGCGTAGAAGCTGACCCTCACGTTCTCGGCGGAGACGTCCCCGTTGTTATGGACCTTGGCCTTTATGGTCGTGCTCTGGTCCCTGATCGGAGAGGAGGGAGTGAGCACTACGTCACCAGAGGCCACGTACAGGTCGGGGATGCCGTGGACGGTCACCAGGGTGTAGTTGCCGTTGTTGTTGTTGTCGAACTCCGCTATGCGGTTGAAGGGATCGATGGCCACGCTGATATTACGCTGCCCTAGGATGGAAGCGGTCCAGATGGCGGACACCGTCACGGTCTGACCGGGAGCGATGTAGTCGATCATGGTGTGGTAGAACGTGACCCCGGTCTCGTAGAAGTACACGTCCACGTCACGGGCCGCAACCACTCCGATGTTGGATACCTCGGTGGTTACCGTCACCTGCTGGTAGTGATAGGGCGTGGTCGTGGTCAGCTCGATGGGCGGGTCCAGGTCGGGGAGGGCCCCAGCGATGCTTATGGTCACCGGCGCCATCGAGGTCCTGGTCACCGGCTCAGAGTAGCCGACGACCCCCACGTTCATGGTGTACAGTCCGTAGAACGTCTGGCCTCCATAGGTGTAGCTGGCATTGGCGAAGTAGCTGCCGAGGAAGCCCTCGAAGGTCGACATGCCCGCTGTCCGGATATCGGTCAGGACGCGGAAGCTTATCGAGCCATCGGCACCGGTCTGATCGTCCCCATAGGCACCGTTGACGGGGTGGAATATGGAGACGTCAGCTCCGGACAGCCTCTCCCCGGTACCGTCCAGAACCACTACCTTTACCCACCGGTAGTGGTAGATGGTGGCGGAGTCCTTGGGGTTGAGGGACGGTATCGATATGTTGGTGACATAGGCCTTCGCTTGGCCTCCGAACGAGGACCATGACTGACCGAAGTTGGTGTCTACGGCCACCACATGAGCGTAGGAGGTCGCCGGCGTGACCAGGTCCCCTGCTACCGTCGATGAGGTGATGTATACCGTGGCGTTATCGTCGGCCCGTATGTGGACCGCGGATGATATGGTAGAACCTATCACCGTCAGGTTGGCGTTGTCCATCAGGTAGAGGTCGATGTGCAGGTTGGAGTTCAGGCTCGTGCCTGAGATCAGCCTGAGGGTCGCATCATCCTTCACGATGATCTTCAGCTGGTAGGAGCTGGACTGCACCTCGGTGAACGCGGTGTTGGTGATGGTCAGAACACCGTCGTTGACGACCAGCACATTGTACGCCCAGTTGAAGGCGTTCGGGCCGGTTATGGTGAGGGTCGGGTACTGGGTCTCACCGATCACCAGGTCTGAACCAGTGCTGGCGATGTTGACTGTCAGGGACTTGTACGCCACGTTGTTGGTGTAGTCATACTCCTCGACGTTGTGGTTCGAGTTCACGTAAACGTAGATGGGGTAGGTCCCGATCTGTGACGGCGTCCAGGTGTAGGTGGTCTGGGTGAAGCTGCCCGTGGATACCGTCAGGACGGTGGAGCCGATGTACAGACCGCCCGACTGAGCGTTGCCAGCATAGAGGTCCACGGTCACGTTGTTGGCCGAGGCCCGACCGGTGTTGTTCACGTATATGGTGGCGGTCACCGTCTCGATGGACGAGGCCGGCTGGGGGCTGAACGATATGTCGGCCGAGGTGATGCTGAGCTCGGCCAGGTTCTTCAGCACGGTGAACTGCTTGGACATCACGTTGTTGGTCTTGCTCTCCTCGGATATCTTCCTCTCGGGGTCGATGAACACGCTGATGGTGTGGGTACCTGCAGGCACGTTGCTCCAGGTTACCGTCGACAGCGTGTAATCGTTCTCAGAGCCGATGGCGATGGTCTCTATCGTCTGGTTGTTCCAGAAGGCCGCATTGGTGCCCCCGACATACCCCACGATGGAGACCTGCACCTTGGTGGCGGTGGTCTTACCGCGGTTATGAACGGTGGCCGATATCTGTATGCTGTCGCCCTCGTAGGCGGTCAGGGGAGTGACCGTTATCGGCAGGACCACCAGGTCCGGAAGCTCCAGGGCCAGGCTGGGCAGGGTCACGTTGATCTGCTTCCAGGTGTTCCCCGACGTCATATCGGGATAGGGCTGGAAGGAGACACCAGTGCTGTTCATGAACAGAGAGCCGGTGGTGTTCTCATACGTAACGGTCATCTCGTAGGCGAAAGCGGCGTACGGGTTGGGGTTCTTAGGGTCCAGCACCTCAGAGAGGAGGGGTATCTTGGCCTTGCCCTCGTTGTCGGTCACGTTGTAGGTGTTGGAGTTCTTGTTCAGGTACTGGAGGACCTCGCTGGACGGATAGTTCTGAACACCCGCGGGGGTGTTGTAGTACGCAGGCACTCCAGAGCTCTCTATCACGGAACTTACGACCGCTCCGTTTACTGGCAGGGACTGGACGTCGGATACCGTGACGTTAGCCCAACGGTAGATGTTTATCGTGGGGCTGAGCGTGATATTTATCCAAACGCAATTAACTGCGAAGAATTGTCCTGAAGCGCCATTATTCACAGTTTGAATTACTATTGTTTTAATGTCTTCTATTGAGTCTACACCTTGGGAGTATAAGTCAAATTCTGGTGCAATTTCGTGGGTTGTCTGAGCTACCTGAATATTTGTATTTGTTAGGCCCCCACCATTAACACTATATTTGACATAATTCGAACCAGTATATGTGTTGGCTGAATAATCAAATACCAAAGAGGCCCCACTAATTGGACCAGATAAATCACTCGTGTTGAAGTTGTATAAGCTTAGTGTTGTGCCATATGGAACTGTGTAATAGCTTGAGTCCTTTGCAGTCACACCGGATATTGCTGAACCGGTGGTATCGACTACAGCAGTCTTGTCTGAGACTATTGAAGTTACTGTCTTCTCAACGGTCACGAATGCTGGCTGCCTATTGGCGATCGTGGTTGGCTCCTTTTCTGCGTCGGGGTCAAGGGTGATACCATACAGGTAGGCCATGGAGTTATCACGCAGGACCATGGTGTTGTGGTTCTCCTTGTCGGAGAAGTCCACGCCGATCATGGAGTTCACGGCGGTGAACTGAGTGTTACCGGCGAGGGTAATGCTGGTGTAGGTAGGCAGCGTTATCTTGAAGGTTATCCAGACCTTGTTGATGTACAGCGTCTGCCCGCCATTGTTGGAGAACCCGATGTTCAGACCGGAGAGGTCCAGGGAGGACATGGACGGCAGGGCCGCGCTGGCGACCACCTGGTCGGCCGTGCCCGTGACGGGGTTGACGGCGGTGTTGCTGAAGGTCATGGTGGTGGATCCAACGGCGCCGTTCTCGTATTGGTACAGCACCTTGGAGGAGCTCGAGTAGGTGTTCCCGGTGTAGTACTGGACATACAGGGTGGCCTGCACGTTGTCCGCAGCGTTGAACACCAGTCCGCCGCTGTCGAAGCCATCCAGCCACATTGTCTTGGTGTTGGCGACCACATAGTACTCCAGGTCGGAGCGCAGGAGGGAGTCCAGGTCAGAACCGGTTGTATCGTTGCTGGCCTTGGCCGAGGGCATCCTGGAAAGGTAGTAGTCCGCGGCCTCCCTGGCGCCGGTGGTGTCGTTATCGTTGTCAGCGACGAAGGGGTAAGAGTGGTCGTACATTCCCAAGTATATCTGATCTAGGAAGGGGGTATCGGCATCAGGGGTCTGGTAGATGTTGGGTAGGGATGAGTCGTATATGTTCACGGTCGAGGACATGAAGAGCAGGACCGGAGCGTATCCATAGGACGATTCAGGGAAGTAGGTCTCGTTGCAGAACGAGCCCACCTGGTCGTTGCCGGTGATGCTGGAGCGCCACATGGTGAGGGTGGAGTCGTCCACGATCATGTGACCGGGGAAGCTCAGCACGCTGTCGTAGGCCTCCAGGGTACCGCCGTTGCGGACCATCACGGCCAAGCTGGGGAAGGCGTTGAGCTGATTAAGGTTGGTGGAAAGGGTCGAGTTGCTGAGGACCAGCTTTCCTCCGTCCTCGATGATCAATGTGTAGATCCTATCGTCGGCGGTCCCGGCGGTCCTGTCGCCTCCGATGTTCTCGGCGAACACCAGGCCTCCGCCGGTGACGGTGACCACGCCGCCGTCCCTAATGGTCAGGTTCCCGTTCATCGTGTAAGTCGACGTAATATTCCAACTTTTAACGGTGTAATCGGAACCGATGATGCGGTCCCCGTTGGAATAGTCAGAAGGCAGAGAGGCTTGGACCTCGTTTGAGCTCACCATGAGTATCACCACTCCGGCGAATGATGACATCAGGAGACCTATTGCGATCAGGATGCTCGCAGCTCGATTGGCGACAATACGACCTTTCATAAACCCACCGATCCCTATGTTTTTAACTTCGGGAATTCGTCGCTATCAGAAGTGTCAGTTTATTTATATCTGAGCATACAATTAACAAAAAATTAAACGAACGGGAAAATAAAAAATCGAGCCTGGGTAGGGACTGGTTCCCTACTTTCGGCGAATGATTTTACGAATGGAAACCGGCTTTTTCGAGGGGTCGTCGGCTGCCTCGTCCTTCTTTTCAGAGGGTTTTTTCTTCGTTGGAGGTGCCTTGATCACGTGCCCGCAGTGGGGGCAGGAGGCATCGTCCTCGGATACGCTCTTGAAGCAGCTAGGGCAGGTAGGGCCGCTAGGCTTCTCCTCGGCCTTGAAGACCGGGGTGGGCTCCTCCTCAGGCTCGGCCTTGAAGACCGGCGTAGGGGCCTCTTCCTCCGCTTCCTCGGCCTTGAAGACCGGGGTGGGCTCCTCCTTCTCCTCGGGGATCTCGGGCTCGGGCTCCTTCTCCACGATCGGCTCTTCCTCTATGACCGGCTCGGGCTCCGGCTCGGGCTCCTTCTCCACGATCGGCTCTTCCTCTATGACCGGCTCGGGCTCCGGCTCGCTATCGAAAGTCGAGACGGGGGCAGGCGAGGCTTGCCGGACCAGGGCCTCCTCGCGCTGGTTCAGGGACTTCTCCCACTTGACGAAGCGCTTCTGCTCCTCCAGGACCACCTTGCGGCCTTCGGCCAGCAGAGCCTCCTGATCGGCAAGGACCTTCGACTTGGCCAGAAGGCTCTCTCTGGCGGCGGACAGCTCGTCCAGCAGCTGGTGGGACCTCTCCTGGTCCTTAAGGATGCTTTCCTCCATCTCCCGGATGCGTTCGCTCATGGCCCGGATGCTGCTCTCATAGTTGGCGCTCCGCTCGGCCAGGGCGGCGATGCCTTCCTCCCTGCGGGTCAGCTCCTGCTGCCTCCTCTCTATCTCGTTGCGGGAGGCGTTGACCTGCTCCTCGCGCCTGAGCAGCTCCTTCTCGAGTTGTGTCACCTTGCCCTCACGCTCTAGGACCGCGGTTTCCCTAGGTGTCAGGTCGGCCAGCCGTGACTGGATCTCCTTCTCGTGGGCGTCCAGCTTTGCGGCGCGGGCATCAAGCTCCTTGCGGGTCTTGTCAAGCTCGGCCTCGAAGGACTCGATCTTGTCCCGTCTCTTCTTGAGCTCGGCCTCCTGGGTCTTAACCTTGTCCTTGAACTGCTCGATGACCTCCCATATGGGGGTCTCATCAGTAGTGGCCATGTGTATCCCTCCATCGATCCTTGCCAACAAGGCGGTCCGCGCGATCGCGACACTATCCCAGGGACGGCCCCAGGACGTTCAGCCCGCTCTCCCCGACCTCCACTGTATGCTTTTCCATACTGTGCTTGCAGGCCCTCATCTTCTCTACCCTTATGAACCGGACCAGCTTCCCCTTTGTTCGGTCGAGGCCCAGCTCTATGATTCCGTCCACCAGGAACCCTTCGTTCCCCATTAGGTCGGACGGGCCCCCGCGCACACGCTCCATGACTATGAAGCATATCAGGTTCTGATCGCGCAGGGTCTTGAAGAAATAGAACATCTTCTTGCGCATGTTCTCCTGGTGTTCCATCAGGGAGTAGAGCGCTCCCAAGGAGTCCAGGGTGAAGACGGAGAACTTGTCCCCGTGCTTCTTCTTGTAATACTCTATGGTCTGCTCAATGAATTGGATGTAGTCGGTCGGGCTGTCCTCCTCGATGACGTCGTCCAGCTCTCGTAGGTCGGTGATATCCGATATTTCCATGTTGGGACTGGGATCGATGCCCAGGCTCTGCATGTTGTTGCGGTGGCTGGCCGTCGTCTCCTCGAGCGTCACGTAGAGGCCGACTTCGCCAGACTTCTCGAGATAGTTCGACATGACCGAGTAGCAGAAGCTGGTCTTCATCGAGCCGGGAGGGCCGGTGACCAGAATTACCTTTGGTGCTTCGATGTCCGACCGGAATATCCGGTCGAGCCCCGGTATGGAATCCCGTAGCGTAGTCTTACCCCGGACATTCAAAACTACAGCCAATTAAAAAGGTTGCGACGATAAAATTAAAAAAGTGGACCAACCGCCCTATCGGCGGTATCTGGCCTATATTTCGCTGTCGTCCTCCCTGTCCTCCTCCGCCGGGAGCATGGACGCGTCCTCCTTGGACTCGGTGTGCGCCACCTTCATCTCCTCCTCCGCCCGCACCAGGCGGGCCACCGCGGTGATCTTGTCCCCGTTGGTGAGGCCCATTATGGTCACCCCTTGGGTGGAGCGGCCCATGGTGCGGATCTCCTCCGCCCGGGTGCGGATGACGTTGCCCTGCACGGTGGTTAGGATTATCTGATCGTCATCGGCGATGGTGCTCACCGAGACCACCTTCCCGTTGCGGTCCGTGGTCTTGATGGTGATGACGCCCTTGCCCCCGCGGTGTATCTTCCTGTAGTCGGAAACGAGGGAGATCTTACCGTAGCCGTTCTCGGTGATGCTTAGGAGCTTGTCCTCCGGCCTCACCACGGCCATGCTCACGATCTCGTCGCCCGGCTCCGGACGCATGCCGATGACCCCTATGGCCGGCCTACCCACGGTGCGCACCTCCGAGGCATCGAAGCGCGCTGCCTGCCCGTTCCTGGTGGCCAGGACTATCTCGTCGTCCCCATGGACCAGCTTGGTGTCCACGAGCGAGTCCCCCTCCTCCAGGCCGATGGCGATGATGCCGTTGGAGCGGATGTTGCGGTACTCCCTGAGGGCGGTCCTCTTCACGATGCCGTTCCTGGTGGCGAACATGAGGTCCACATCCTCCCCCAGGCCGTCCAGGGGCAGGTTGTTCTCCACCTTCTCTCCCTCCTCCAGCTTGGGCAGGAGGTTGACGATGGGCTTGCCCTTGGAGTGGCGCCCGGCCACCGGTATGCGGTAGGCCTTGAGCTGGTACACCCGGCCCCTGTTGGTGAAGAACAGGATGGTGTTGTGCGTCATGGTGACGAAAAGGTCCACGACGCGGTCGTCCTCCTTGGTCTCCATGCCCAGAAGGCCCTGGCCGCCGCGGTGCTGCTGCTTGTAGGTGTCCAGCGGCAGGCGCTTGATGTAGTTGTCGCTGGAGATCATGACCACCATCTCCTCGTTGGGGATGAGGTCCTCGATGTCCAGCTCGCCGGTGTCGATGACTATCTCCGTCTTCCGGTCGTCGCCGTAGGCCTCGCGGACCTCGGCCAGCTCGGTCTTGATCAAGCCCATGACCTTGGACTCGTCGGCCAGGATGGCCTCGAGGTCGCGGATGCTCTGCTCGATCTCCGCGAACTCCTTCCTCAGGTCCTCGATCTCCAGGCCGGTGAGGGCCCGGAGCCTCATGTCCAGGATGGCCTTGGCCTGTATCTCATCGAGCTCGAACCTTTGCATGAGGCCGTCCCTCGCCTCTTCGGTGGTCCGGGCCTCGCGGATGATGTGAACCGCCTCATCGATGGAGTCCACCGCCTTGATCAGTCCCTGCAGGATGTGGTCCCGCGCCTGGGCCTGCCGCAGGTCGTACTGGGTGCGCCGGGTCACCACCTCCCTGCGGTAGTCGATGTACGCGAGGAGCATGTCCCGGAGCGTGAGGACCTTGGGCTCGTTGTTGACCAGCGCCAGGTTGATGACCCCGAAGGTCACCTGCATCTGGGTGTGGGTGAACAGCTGGTTGAGGACTATCTCCTCCATGGCGTCGCGACGCAGCTCGATGACCACGCGCATGCCGTCGCGGTCGCTCTCGTCCCGGAGGTCGGTGATGCCCTCGATCCTCTTGTCCTTGACCAGCTCGGCGATGTTCTCGATCATGGCCGACTTGTTGACCTGGTAGGGGATCTCGGTGACGATGATGCGCTTCTTACCGTCCTTCTCCTCGATGTTGGTCCGCGCCCGCACCCTCAGCCGGCCCTTGCCGGTGGAGTAGGCCTCGATGATGCCGTTGGTGCCGTAGATGATGCCCCCGGTGGGGAAGTCCGGCCCCCGGACGAAGGCCATCAGGTCGAGGTTGTCCGCCGACGGCTCGTCGATAAGGTGGATGAGGGCATCGCAGATCTCCCGCATGTTGTGGGGCGGGATGTTGGTGGCCATGCCCACGGCGATGCCCGATGAGCCGTTCACCAGGAGGTTGGGGACCTTCGACGGCAGCACCACCGGCTCCTTCAGCGAGGCGTCGAAGTTGTCGACAAAGTCGACGGTCTCCTTCTCGATGTCCAGCAACATGTCCTCGGCCAGTTTCTGCAAGCGGCACTCGGTGTAACGCATGGCCGCCGCCTCGTCGCCGTCCACGCTCCCGAAGTTGCCGTGACCGTCGATGAGCGTGTAGCGCAGGGAGAAGTCCTGGGCCATGCGCACCAGCGCGTCGTAGACCGCGGAATCACCGTGCGGGTGATATTTTCCTAAACAATTGTGAACCATCATACCGCTTGCCACAAACTCGTGATCTCCAGCTATCTGAAGGTCGTAAGTATGCTCCGCAGGAGATGCCTCGACCTGTGTCACCTTCATGAAGTAGATGTTGTTGTCTAGAATCTCATCGATGAATGGAGCCCACTTTGAGCCAATCTTTTCGAGTTTATCCTGGATGCCCCATTCAACAATCTGAGTCCTTCCAAGTGGACGCTCATAGAGATCGGAAGAATAGCGGATCTTGGTTCCGCCCGAATGGGTTATCCCACTACGGAATTTGTTGCCCCCGATATCCATATACCATCCACTGCCAAGATGGTGTTCTGACAGTTCGCTGAACAAGATGCTTCCACTGTTAGGAATTCGATCTAGCGTTGCGGTTTTTATTGGCAATTCATGCACTTGCTCCAGTCGCTCCTTCCTCAATTCATTGTATAGTTCCAGCTGATTCGCTAATATCTTGGCAAAACGACCCTCTATCTCTATAGAATGAATAGGATAATTATTGTTCATCAACCATCCACGGACGATGCTTATTTCATCACATCTATCCTGTATTCGACGATGGCTTAAGACGCCTAAGTGCTGCATTAAAAGCTGCAGGTCGTCGGCCATCTGGTTTGATACAGTTGAATAATTTAATGTACATCGATTTTTATGAACATGCCCGTCTCCATCTATCATTCCTGAAACCAGAGCGGTTATCACCGACTTCGGAGAACGGAAGAACGCGTCTGGTATTCTCTTTGTTGGAGCCTTCCAGGTTGAATCAATTCCTAGTGAACTCGTCAGGAACAGGTTCAACTGTTTATCACATATCCGAATGTGATTCATCGTTTTCGATTGTTCGGAATCCCCTCGAGGATCGGTTCCATAGCTGGATATCTTTGCTTCATAGTCGAAGGTTTCCTTCAATACATCACGAAGATGTTCAATGACCCCGGTTGAAGAAGAGTAGAAGTTCAACCGGCCTTGCCCATCTCCGCTCGAATAAGCTTCAATGCAACCGTCAGAGAGGAATTGTCCGATAAGGTAAGCGATGTTCTCGTTGAGGACCATCTTCTTACCGTTCCATTCTGGAAGCTCTACATAGGGCAGGTCATCTGGATAGTCCAACCGCATAACGATGTGGTCGTTTATTGTTAGATCCTTAGCTTCCTTCCACTTATATTGGAGCCCCTTCGTTATTACCTTAAACATCTGTGAGGGGGTCGCGGTGACTGAGATGCCATTCTCTAGCCGGACTGAAAGAAGGTCCTTCTTGGGCATCTCATAGAGTTCGGTCACTCTTGAGAGCCCTTTCTGAGTATAGACCTCCTCTCCCCTCTCAATTTTCTCAATAGGTATTAGTCCTCGTCTGGTCAGCACCCGAGTGCCAGCAACGAAACATTCACCCACCACCCTGGCGCTCTTCTTGTGGGGCTTGTTGAAGGTGTTGCCCATATCGTACATCGAGTACAGTATCCTGCGGTGTACCGGCTTGAGCCCGTCCCGGACGTCCGGGAGCGCACGACCGACGATGACGCTCATCGCGTAGTCGATGTACGATTTCTTCATCTCCTGCTCGATCGGACGGATGATCTCCCGGGCCGGGGCCTTCGGGGTCTCTTGTGATTCGTTATTATCTGTCATGTGATCACCTCTAGATGTCCAGGTTCTCCACTTCCTTCGCGTGCGAGGTGATGAAGTCCTTTCTCGGTGCAACCTGGTCGCCCATGAGGATGGTGAACAGCTCGTCCGCGCGGACGGCGTCCTCGATGGTCACCTTCTTCAACGACCGGACGACGGGGTCCATGGTCGTCTCCCACAGCTGGTGGGGGTTCATCTCCCCCAGACCCTTGTACCTCTGTACGTTGGCCCCCTTGCCCAGCTTCTCCATTGCCGCGGCCAGCTCCCGATCGTTGTAAGCGTAGATCTCCTTGCTGTTACCCTTGGCCACCTTGTACAGAGGGGGCATGGCCAGGTAGACGTAGCCGCTGTCGATGAGCGGCCGCATATACCGGAAGAATAGCGTCAGCAACAGCGTGGAGATGTGGGCTCCGTCGACATCGGCATCGGTCATGATGATGATCTTATGGTACCTCACCTTGGATACGTCGAACTCTGCGCCCACGCCCGCCCCGATGGCGGTGATGAGGTTCCTGATCTCCGCGTTCTTGAGGATCTTGTCCATCCGGGACTTCTCCACGTTAAGGATCTTACCTCTGAGCGGCAGGATGGCCTGGAACTCTCGGTTACGGCCCTGCTTGGCGCTGTTGTGAACGAAGACCCCTGACGCGAGGGCGAAGTTATGGGTGTGAGGCACCTCGATATCGTAGACATCGACCCTCCTCTCGAGGCGTTCCACAGAGACGACCTTGTGATTGAAACATGCGACCGCTTCATGGTGATCGTATTGTCCTGGGGAGCTGAGCGCGTAGGTACTATCGATCCTACCAACACTAGACCATCTTTCCGAGCGGGGATCCCAGACCATCTCGATACCGTCGATGGTCACGCCCTTATCGGTCTTGTCTGAGACCTTGCGGTACAGTGGCATCAGGGAGTCGCCGGTACGGAGGTCGATCGCTTGGCGGTATGTCCCGTCACGTAGCATGAAGCGATGGTCAGGCGTGCACTCGATGCTCTGGCCGTTGTCGAAGGTCACCCTCACTACACCGGCGCTCCTCCTCGTTATCCGTGCATTGATCGCCCTCTCGATGCTGATCTTACCATCATGACGAATTGTGTAGCAGAAATGCTCCTTGCCCTCAGCCTGCTCGGCGACAATGTCCGCGAAGCTGAGGTCCCTTCCATCTGCCAGTGCGATCCTGGTGTCACCGGAGAAGCAACCTCCTGCGCTGTTCCCCTCCACAATATAGAGCTCCGACCTCGCGGGGTCCTTCTCCTGGCAGTCGGCCAGCTTTCCCGGGAGACCGCTTCCCTCAAGGAACCCCTTGCGGCGGGTGAGCTCCCTGGCCTTCCGCGCCGCCTCCCGGGCCTGGAACGCCAGTATGGACCTCCTTATGCAGGCCTCGGCCACCTTGGGGCTCTCTTCCAGGAACTGGTTGAACTTCTCGTAGACGCAGGAATCGACGATGCCCTTGACCTCGCTGTTGCCCAGCTTGGTCTTGGTCTGGCCCTCGAACTGTGGCTCCGGTATCTTCACGCTCAGTATGGCCGTCAGACCCTCGCGGACGTCCTCCCCGCTGAGGTTCTCCTCGTTCTCCTTGAGGAGCTTGTTCCGCTTGGCGTACTCGTTGATGCTTCGCGTGAGCGCGGAGCGGAAGCCCATGAGGTGGGTCCCTCCCTCCATGGTGTTGATGTTGTTGACGTAGGAGAACACGCTCTCGGAGTAAGCGTCCGTGTACTGCATGGCCACCTCCACCATCACGTCATCGCGCTCACATGTGAGGTATATTGGCCGGTCGTGCATGGCCACCTTGTTCTTGTTGAGGTGCTGGACGAACTCCACGATGCCGCCCTCGGCATGGAACAGGTCCTCCCTCTCCCTGCCCGGGCGGAGGTCGCGGAAGGTGATCCTGACCCCGCCGTTCAGGTAGGCGAGGTCCTGGAGGTGGTGGGCCACGGTGTCCGCGTCGAAGTCGAGGCTCTCGAAGATCTCGGGGTCCGGACGGAAGTGCTGCTGCGTCCCCGCCTCCGTGGTCTCCCCGATGACCTTCAGAGGGGAGACCAGTATTCCGCGCTCGCACCTCATCTGGTGCACGTGGCCCTCCCTCCTGACTGTGGTCTCGAGGTACTCCGAGAGCGCGTTCACGACCGACAGCCCGACGCCGTGCAGGCCGCCCGACACCTTGTAGCTCTTTCGGTCGAACTTGCCCCCGGCGTGCAGGGTGGTCACCACCAGCTCCACGGCCGGGCGGCCGTACTTCTCGTGGATGCCGGTAGGTATGCCCCTTCCGTCATCGGACACTGTGACGCTGCCGTCGGCGTTGATCGTGATGTCGATCTTCGTGCAGAAGCCGGCCATCACCTCGTCGATGCTGTTATCGACGACCTCGTAGATGAGATGATGAAGGCCCCGGGCATCGGTGGAGCCGATGTACATGCCGGGCCTCTTCCTGACCGCTTGCAGACCCTCCAATACCTGGATCTTGTCTGCCCCATAATTGCTGTCTTCCATTGAAATCAAACCTCGAGATCCATTCCCTTCTTCCCCTAGAGAGCGGGCTAACTCAGTCGTTTTTTATAACGTAGAAGCTGTGCATCCCTTCTCCTACTTCGACCATTAATGTAATAGACTCAAGGTATTAATACCCTTCGAACTGCATCTGGCTATATAAGTAAAACCCCTATCCTCGGCATGAGGGAAAAATGGCGCTTGCTAACGCTTTTTTTATATTCTCCGAAACCCCCGGGGGCGGAAATGTCTTTTAGTAAGATGGGCTTAGGATTTGACCGATAGAAGATGGTCGTTTCGGTCGAACCCTACGTTGAGCAGATCAAGGAGGTGGCCCGCAAGGAGGGGCTAGAGGAGAGCGTTCTCGCCCGGCGGGTCCGGGAGGGGAGGGTGGTGATACCCTTCAACCCCGTGCACGGTCCCCGGGCCTGCGGTATAGGGGAGGGGCTGAGCGTCAAGGTCAACGTCAACGTGGGCACGTCCCGCGACCGCGTGGAGGTCGAGGAGGAGCTGGAGAAGGTCCGCCTGTCCATGGAGTACGGCGCCGATGCCATCATGGACCTGAGCACCGGCGGGGACATCGACGCCATCCGGCGGAAGATCATCGCCTCCTGCCACCTGCCCGTGGGCACCGTGCCCATCTACCAGACCGGGCTGAGGATGGCCCGCCAGGGCGCGCTGGTGGACATGGACGAGGACGACATCTTCAACGGCATCGTGCAGCACGCCAAGGACGGCGTGGACTTCATGACGGTGCACTGCGGGATCACCAAGGAGGCCGTAGAGCGCCTGAAGCGCACACCCCGGGTGACCGATGTGGTCTCCAGGGGCGGGTCCTTCCTTGTGGCGTGGATCCTGCACAACGGGGAGGAGAACCCCCTCTACAGGAACTTCGACTACCTCCTCGACCTGGCCAGGGAGCACCAGTTCGCCCTGTCCCTGGGAGACGGCTTCCGGCCAGGATGCATCAATGATGCCACGGACGCCGCGCAGGTTCAGGAGCTCCTGAACCTGGGGGAGCTGGTGGGCCGCAGCCGCCGGGCAGGGGTGCAGACCATGGTCGAGGGCCCGGGGCACGTGCCCATCGACCAGATCGCCGCCAACGTCCGCCTGGAGAAGAGCGTATGCGACGGCGCCCCCTTCTACGTGCTCGGTCCCCTGGTCACGGACATCGCCCCGGGTTACGACCACATCACCGGGGCTATAGGGGGAGCGATAGCCGCCTACCACGGCGCGGACTTCCTATGCTACGTCACCCCCGCCGAGCACCTTTCCCTCCCTACGCCCCAGGACGTCAAGGACGGGCTGATCGCCAGCAAGATCGCGGCCCACGCCGCGGACGTGGCCCGGGGCCGGGGGCGGGACCGGGACCTGCGGATGTCCACCGCCCGCAAGGCGCTGGACTGGCCGGGCATGTACCGCGAGGCCATAGACGAGAAGAAGGCCCGGGAGTACCGCGCCCGGGGGACCACCGAGGAGAGCGAGGGGTGCTCGATGTGCGGCGACGTGTGCGCCATCAAGATCGTCAAGGAGTACCTGAAAAGGGAGTGAGATGGAGCCACTGAGGGGTTTCGAACCCCCGACCTACAGTTTACGAAACTGTCGCTCTTTCGCGGTCCCAGAGGTCCTCCGGAACTGCCGCTGAGCTACAGTGGCGGACGAAATCCATCAAGCCCTACCTCGATTTATAGGTTTCCACCCCGGTCGATTGTGCTGGTCGACTAACGGGGACATAAACACTATAAATCGACTCCACGTTATTCGCTTGGTAGCCGTGCTTCTGGAACTGGGTGTGCCGCAGGGACAGGTCGTCTCCCGCTGGAAGGGAGGCGAGGGGGTCTTGAGAGAGGCACTCGGCCGAGTGAAGGCCGCCTCGTTCACCGGGTACCTCAAGATCAGCCTGTCCAAGGAGGGCGACCGCTCGGAGGCCTTGCTCTCCTTCGCCAGCGGGGTGCCCACCTTCTGCCTCAACGTCTTCCAGCCCTACGGAATGGAGGAGATCTGGTTCCTGGGGGATAGGGCCACGGAGTACATGTTCGCGGACGCGTCCCAGCCCGAGGCGGTCATCACCCTGCACGGCGACGTCAACCTGCGGGACTTCGAGCAGCTGTTCCCCAAGGCCCGCATCAAGAAACTGGAGGCGCCCAGGAGGCCGATGCCGCCGGCCGAGGTGAGGCAGGAGAAGCTGCGGGGAGAGCAGGGCGGGGGGCAGCGGGGGGCGGACCTCATGGGCCCTTCGGCAACAGAGGAGGCCGACCGCAAGAAGGTGGACCAGCAGGCCAAGGGCGTATACGACCTGATCCTCCAGTACCACAAGATGCGCTCCCATGAGACCAGCGGGGGAACGTGCGAGAGGTGCGGGGGCCCGGTGGACCTCCTGGGCTACTGTCCCAAGTGCGCGCCGGGCGAGGACGAGCGTCCCGAGGTCCTCATACCGCGCATGGACCCGCGGTTCACCTTCGACTCGTTCGTGGTGGGCAGCGGCTCCCGCTTCGCGGAAGCGGCAGCGCGGGCGGTCGCGGCCGACCCTGGTTATCTGTACAACCCCCTCTTCATCCACGGCAAGACGGGGCTGGGCAAGACCCACCTGCTCCAGTCCATCGGGCATCTGCTGAAGGGCATCGACGCCGGCCTGAGCGTGACCTACCTCCCGCTGGAGTCCCTTGACGAGGAGTACCTGCAGTCCATAGGCAACAAGTACGAGGGTCCGCGGCAGGAGCTCGAGCAGACCGGCCTGCTGCTGATAGACGACCTCCAGTACCTATCGGGGAAGGACCGGGTGCAGGAGGAGCTGCTGAAGGTCATCAACAAGCTGGTGCCGGCGGGCATACAGATCGTCATCACCGCCGACCGCGCCCCCCGGGAGATACCCGCGCTGCTGGAGAGGCTCACCTCGAGGGTGGAGTCAGGCCTGGTGGTGGACATCGGGCCCCTGGACCAGCCCAGCAGGCTGGCCATCCTGCAGAGGCTGGCCAGCGATGCCGAGCTGGAGATACCCGATGAGGTCATGGCCTTCGTGGCCGAGAAGTGCCCGGACAACGTCCGCCAGCTGGAGGGGGGTATGAACCGCGTCCTCGCCTTCGCCTCCCTCATGCGCTCCGAGATCACCCTGGACATAGCGCGTGAGGTGCTGGGGACCGAGAAGGCCGTTCCCAAGGTCCGGAAGGCGAGGCTGGAGGCGCACCGCTCCTATGTGGTCGAGGAGTCCCGCCCCGAGCTCACCTACGAGCTGATGGCCGAGAAGCTGGACGAGGGCTACCGGGGCCTGGTGTTCAGCCGCAGCAACCCCAACTCGGTGCGGGAGAAGATCCCGGGCCGCAAGGCGGAGATATACTGGCTGACGGAGCATGAGTCCAAGAAGGGCAAGACCGTGCCTCCCTCGCTGGAGAAGATAGTCATGCTGTCGGAGGACCACATGCGCCTGGACGGCCCATCGATCGTGGTCCTGGACGACCTTCACTACCTGATAAGCAACGCCACCTTCGAGGGCGTGGTGCGGTTCCTGCGGGCCATGGTGGACACGGTCTCGGAGCGTCAGGCCATCTTCGTGGTGTCCATCAGCCCAGAGAGCCTCAGGCTCCAGGAGCGCTCCATAATCGAGAGGGAGCTGGAGCCGGTGCGGCCATGATCACAGCCTCTTCTCTTCCGCACGGAACTCGATGAGGCGGTCCAGGACCTCCTCGTGACGCCCCCTCTTCATGGACACGCCCGCGTCCTTCAGCAGCTTCACCATGGAGGTTACGTCCTTGCCCTTGGCCTTGGCCTCCAGCAGGGACTGCTTGGCCTTCCGCAGCTCCTCCGCGAGCATGTCCGGCAGGGCCTTGTTCAGCACCTCCCTCCCCTTGCGGGAGAGGATGCCCATGGTGTTCCAGTCCCCGGTCTCCCCCGCGTCCCGGGCCTCGTTGAGGAGCTTTCGCGACTCCCTGACGTCGAGGTAGAACCGCTCCGAGTTGAGGATCATCTTCTCCAGGGACTCGTACAGCTCGTGGGCCTCGACGTACTTGCCGGTGAGAACCTCGGCCTGGCGCTTCCCTGAGCGGGCCAGTTCCAGAGCGGCGGCGAAATCCTTCTCCGCCAGCCTCTCCTTGGATTCCGCTATATTACTGGATATGGTCTCGTGGTCGGAGCCCATCTTGCGGGCCACGTCCTCCAGGTTCTCCAGGTACATGATGTCCCGTTCCAGCCTGTCGGTGATCACGCGCTCCAGCATCCCCCGGCACTCCCGCATCGTTTCCACCGCCGGCTCTATCTCCCGGCGCTTTCCCAGGGCCACGGCCTTGTCGATGAGCCTGCGCGTGGCCGTGGTGTCGATGGAGTAGTCCTTGGCCAGGGTCAGCAGGGGGCCGACCTCGTTGACCAGGCCGGAGAACTCCTCCTTCATCTCCTTTTCCTTTGCTGCCTTGGCCTTGTCCGGGGATTCGGCCTCAGGGACCTCCGGCGGTTTCGGCGGTGCGGGAGGGGGGGCGCTCACAGGTGGTGCGCTCACAGGGGGGGCGGGCGCCGGCGGCAGCGGGGCCGGTTCCGGCGCGGGCTCAGGGGCCGGCTCTGTCAGGTCGATGTCGCGGCCGCACTCCGGGCAGGTCACGCTCTCCCCCGATATAACTGCTTGACAATGGGGGCACTCGATGTCCGCGACCTCTTCTATCACGAACTCCACGCCGCACTTGGGGCAGTGGTCCACCTCTCCTCGGATGTGCGTCCCGCACTCCGGGCAATCGAACTCGAAATCGTCCTCGACTTGATCGTTAGTGGCGGTACCTGACAGACCATCACCTCTGGCCAATAAGCTAACGTACGAGACCCTGTTGGGTTAAATAATTGTCGAACTGCCAACGCAAAGTGAGAATCACTCACCCATCCAGCATGGATTTCATGCGCACCGCGTCGCCCGAGGGATCGGGGGTCTCGGAAATGATTGTGACATCCCTCCCACACTCCCGCAGCAGGCCGCTCAGCAGGGAGAAGTCGGGGTCCTTGGCCTCCAGAAGCAGGTGGCGCTTCTCTCCCTTCGCCGTGTACTCGATGCAGCTGAAGTGGCAGTGCAGCCGCCCCGGGATCATGTCGAGACCTCCGTACAGGGCTGCCTTGAAGTCATCCCTCGTGCGCAGGCACCCCTGCCCCCGGGCATGGATGTGGGCGAAGTCCGGGACCGGCTCTACCCCCTCGATCTCTTCCATCACCCGTGCGATCTCCTCGTAGGTCCCCCAGCTGCCCACCTTGCCCATGGTCTCCAGGCCGATGATGGGGCTCAGGCCCTCGTCCACCGCCACCTTCCGCACCCGCCTGAGGCTGTCCACCACGGCGGCGGTCGCGGCCTCCGGCTTGCGGCCCATGTAAGAGGCGGCGTGCACCACCACGATGCGGCCACCGAAGGCATCGGCGGAACGCAGCGACCTGATGAGCCAATCCTCGCTCTTGGCCTTGCCCTCCCTGTCGGAGTTGAAGTTGATGTAGTACGGGGCATGGGCGCTGAGCGATATCCCCAGCTCCCTCGCCCGCGGTGCCAGCTCCTGGGCCTTCTCCA
The DNA here is from genome assembly GCA_018262895.1 of Methanomassiliicoccus sp. Taxonomy (GTDB): domain Archaea; phylum Thermoplasmatota; class Thermoplasmata; order Methanomassiliicoccales; family Methanomassiliicoccaceae; genus UBA6. The sequence continues at coordinate 43,837 of JADFDJ010000013.1, forward strand.
CGCTGAGGTTCACGCCCCTCCCGAACTGGACCTCCAGGGCATCGAGCCCCAGGGCCTTGACGTTCTCCACGGCCTTGACCGCCCCCTTGCTGCCTGGAGGGTACCCCGCGGGACCGAAGCATATCATGCGCAGGCCATCGCACAGCCCGCCTAATAACATTCTCCCTGAGCCCAGATAGCAAGGATATTTATCGCGGGAGGGGCACTTCGGTAAGGGAGAGCATGAGGACAGACGCAGTGGAGCTGAGGAAGCCCGCCGATGCCAACATCATCGTGGGGCAGACCCATTTCATCAAGACGGCCGAGGACATCTACGAGGCCCTGGTCAACTCGGTGCCCGGTATCAAGTTCGGGATCGCGTTCTGCGAGGCCTCGGCGGACAGGCTCATCAGGGTCGAGGGGAACGACGAGGAGCTGCGCGCAGCCGCCGTGGACAATGCCCAACGCATAGCGGCAGGCCACACATTCGTCGTTGTGCTCTCGCAGGCCTATCCCATCAACGTTCTGGGGGCCATCAAGGCGGTGCCCGAGGTGTGTGGCATCTTCTGCGCCACGGCGAACGAGGCCGAGGTGCTGGTGGCCCAGACCGAGAGGGGGAGAGGCATCATCGGAGTGGTCGACGGACAGACGCCACTGGGGGTTGAGACAGATGAGGACGCCAAGAAAAGGAGAGAGTTCCTTCGACACATCGGATACAAGCATTGATGTTGAGAACCTGGACCTGTACGAGGCCTCGGCCAAGTACTATGATATCTGGCACGAGGACTATCAGGAGGACGTGAGGTTCTATCTGAAGCTGGCCGAAAGGACCGGGGGACCTATCCTGGAGGGCATGAGCGGCACCGGCCGCATACTCCTTCCCTTCGCCCGCGCGGGATATGAGATAACAGGCGTGGACCGCAGCACCGCCATGATGGACAACTGCGCCACCAAGCTCTACCTCGAGGACCCCGACGTGCAGCAGCGGGTCGACATGATCCAGGGCGACATAAGGGACGTCAAGCTGGACCGCAAGTTCAAGCTCGCCATCATACCGTACAACTCTTTCCTCCACCTCCTGGAGGTTAAGGACCAAGAGATGGCGCTGAGCAACATACGCGAACACCTCGAGGACGGGGGCCTGTTCGCGTTCGTGGTGTTCTCCCCGCGTCTGGACCGGCCCGAGCACCTGCTGCGGCACCGCGGGACCAGGCTCACGAAGCAGGGAGAGATCATCTCCTGGTTCGAGTCCCAGATCTTCGACCAGCCCAGCCAGAAGACGATGGTGACCTACTTCTACGACATCTCCCGTCAGGACGGCACCCTGCGGCGGGTGACCTCGGTGTTCACTCTCCGATACCTCTTCCACCGTGAGGCCCTGGAGCTGCTGGACCGGTGCGGCTTCGACGTCCTGGAGGTCTACGGCGATTACGAGGGGGGGCCGTACAAGGCCACCAGCGAGCTCATGATGTTCGTTGCCAGGAAGAAAGGATGAAGGTGCCCCTGCTTGACCTCGGGTACACCCTGGACAACGGCCAGGTGTTCCGGTGGTCCCGGGACGGCGACTGGTGGCGGGGCGTGGTGGGCTCCAGGTCCATACGCCTCCTTCAGGAGGGCGACCGCCTGCGCGTCGAGGGCGACGTCAGCACCGCCTTCCTGCGCCGCTACCTCCGCCTGGACGATGACCTGGAGGCCATCTACGAGGACATATCCCGGGACCAGTGCATAGCTGCCATAATCGAGCGCTTCCGGGGCATGCGGCTGATCCGCCAGGAGGTGTGGGAATGCTCGGCCTCGTACCTGCTGGCGTCCTACTCCAACGTGTCCCGGATCAAGAAGATGATCGAGGCCTTATGCCGCACCTACGGCCGTCGGCTCCCGGACGGCCAGTACGCCTTCCCCACCCCGGAGGAGATCGCAGAGGGGACCGGGGACATCGGCATTTGCCGGCTGGGCTACCGCGCTGACTGGATAAGGTGCTACGCCCGCGCCGTCAGGGACGGGGATTTCGACCTGGAGCACCTTCAGGGGCTGGAGTACGAGCAGGCGGTGAGCTACCTGAAGAGGGTGAAGGGGATCGGCGACAAGGTCGCCGACTGCATCGCCCTGTTCTCCCTGGACCACCTGCAGGCGTACCCGGTGGACGTCCGTATCGCCCGGGCCATGAGGGAGGTCTACGGGGTCTCGGGGAGCTACAGGAAGGTGAGCGGCCATGCCCGGCGGCATTTCGGCAGGTATGCCGGTTACGCTCAGGAGTACCTCTACATCGCCGAGGACCGTGAGAACAGAAAAGGGTTGGAGCCTACGCCTTCGTGTCGCTCACCAAGCAGGTAGTGCACACGCAATCGGGCGCCTTGATCCCCGTGTGGGTCTCGTAGACCTTCACGAGCATCCCGCTGCGCTTCACCATGTCGCACACCCGGCAGGTCTCGGTCACGATATCGGAGCCGGCGACGATGCGCTGAGCAGAGCGGGCGATCTCCTCTCGGAACTCATCGTACTTCCCGCTGCTCTCCAGCTCCCTGTTGGTCCCTCTCTTGGACTTCAGATACTGAGATATGGCCGCGTCAGTGACCCCGAAGCGCCTTGCCACCTCCGCCTGGGTGAACCTGTGCTTCTCCACAAGCTCCCTCGCCAGCTCGCGTCTTATTGAAGGGAGTACATACCATACAATAAGCTCGCAGGGTATCTTCATGAGGCCTCGAATCGGGTTAACAATATTTAAACATTAACAGTATTAATGACCGGCAGGCCTGGATACCTCAGACCTCGCCCGGATGGGTCTTCTCGTAGAATGCCTGGACCTCCCAGTCGGGAACGGTGGGGACGTTGTCCGCCACCCTGACGGTTAGCCCCAGGGACCTCAGGTAGCGGTTCAGTATCAGGCGTGCCTCCCCTTCGCCCTTAAAGTTCTGGACCATCATGTCCGTGGCCTTGATCCTTCCCCAGAAGGAGCCGACGACCCGGGGGCCGTCCATGACCAGGGAGTAATAGCTGCCTCCCAGTTCCTGCCTTATCCTCTCGCCCAGGTAGGTGTGGAGGGCGTCCTCGGGACCGAGCACGAACTTCTCCGTGATCTTGACCTTCCCTATCCTTCCCAGGTCTTCCCTTATGACCCAGTAAACGTTCTCGTCGCCCTCGACCAGGAAGCCCTTCGCCAGGAAGCCCTCCCTCTCCAGCTCGGCCAGTATGTTACGGAGCTCCTTCATGGGCAGCTCGAACCGCATGAACCTCGCCAGGTTCTCCGCGGTGAACAGCCCGAAGTTGCGGAAGCAGTGCCGTACGATCTCCTTCCTCGCCTCAGGAGCGCTTAGCATGCTGGGGGGTATCAGGCGGACCCTCTTGTTCTGGTCCACGTAGGTTATGGTGGCGCTGTTCAGGGCCTTGAGCGCATCGTGCGTGCCCCGGTGGCCAAGGGGGGAGCGGTCGAACAGCTGGTTCCGTGATAGGGGCTTGCTCTCCGCGATGGTCTGGATGACCGCGGCCATGTCGTCGGTTATCTCCCGGTCCTTGGCCCGGCGGCACAGGGACGCGAACTCCAGGGAGCAGTAGGTGACATAGTCGGGGATGGCCTGCACCTTGACCAGGAAGCCCATCTCGAACATCTTCTTCAGGGGGATGCGGTTCTTGCACCGCAGGGCCGCGGCCGCGTCCGATCTAAGGCCACCGACGGTCTTGACCGCCTCCACGACGTTGGTGAAGCGGCGCTTGGGGTCTATGTGCTGCTTCCACAGTACGAAGGACAGGACGTCCTCCCAGGAATGACGGTCCAGGACCATGGAGCCCTTGGCGAACATGGCCCCCATGCGCACGTAGCCGTGCTCGCCGAGCACCTTCTCCATGTCCTCGGGCACGTCCTGCGGAGCGGTGTCCAGAAGCTCGCGGAGGCGGACGATGTCGAAGCCCATCATGGAGTAGAAGGCCATGAACCGGTCCAGTGCCTCCAGGGCTTGGGGCAGGAGAGCGGGGTCCTCGAGGTCCAGCTCCCTGATCTCGATGCAGCCGCTCATGTTCCACTTCTCCGCCCCGCCCACCAGGCGCCCGTCGGCAACGATGGGGAAGATCCACCGGTCCCCATAGCGGGCGGCTATGGAGGCCCACAGCGACTGCACCGAGGGATCGTAGAGGGAGACGACCCTCATCCCCGTCGAGGGGCTGGGCGCTTCCCTCAGCGCGTCCATCTCGTCCTTGAAGAGGTACATCTCCTCCCGGGACTCGCCCACGCTGATGGTCTCCACATCCAGGGTGTCGAGAACCGCGGCCACCTGGGCCATGGGGAACTGGGTGGCGGTGGTGATGGTGTAGATGGAGACGGGGCCGTGGACCCTCACGAACCTCTCCACTATGGCCCTGTAGGGATCGCCCTCGTAGGGGGGAGCGTCGTATGCAAGGTAGACGTTCTCCGACGACCACTCCTCCCTCTCCTCGAACCTCCTCACGATGTGCATGTTGCGGTCCAGGCGGTCCACGCTCTCCTTGACCTCGTCCCTGCTGGCGCCAACCACGGGCACGATCTGGCGCAGGGACATACCTTCGTCGCTGGAACGGATGACGTCCAGGACCCGCAGGTCCAGGGGCCGGAGGGGGCCGTTGCGGTACGCCGCCACGTACGCCGGGGCGTCCCTGGCCCGCACGTACCTCACCCGGCCGCGAAGGAAGCGCCCCAGCAGGAGGTCCCCGGAGCGGCGCATCTCCTCCCAGTCCTTGAGCTGGAACCCTTCAACGCGGTAGAACGCGTCCAGAGGCATGCCCAGGTCCCCGAAGTGGTCGAACAGGGCCTCGATGGTCGGGAACACCCGCTCCTGCTTGGAGCGGCGGTACCTCTCCACCGTCCGGTGATCGTAGGCCTTCAGGTCGTTGGTCTTGAGGCGCAGGTAGTCCCGCTTGAGCATGTACTGCTCGTGCTCGGAAACCAGGAAGCGGCCTTTGGCCACGCGGCCTTCCTGCGACAGGTCGTCCAGGACCTGGCGGACCTCGGCATCATCGAGGCCGAGGGCGTAGGCGATCTCCTCCGCGGTGGCCGGGGCGAAGCACTCCAGGTGCCGCAGCAGGACCTCGTCCAGGGCCTCCTGGCGCGGCCTGCGCTCGACCTCCCGCCGGCGGTACGACCACTTACCTTCGTGGTATAGGACGCGCCCCACCCCTCCCGTCGCCTCCAGCTTGCGCAGCGCTGGATAGACCTTGTCGCTGGCGACGTCCAGCCTCTCCGCCAGCTCCTGCGGCGTGCGCGGTTCCGACAGCTCCTCCAGCATTGACTGCTCCAGCTCCCCCAGGGCGCGGTCCCGGGACAGCACAGAGATGTACGTGGAGAGGTCCTCCGTGGGGACGAAGTAGGCGTCATCGATGTACACCGAGGAGATGGCCCCCTCCTCGATGAGCTCCCGGGACCACGCATCCACCTGTTCACGTGAGGAAACGGTGTAAGGGTACACATTACGGCCCCTCTCCTTGAGCACCCGGATGGGGGCGGCCCGCTGTACAAGGGAGAGGAGCTCCTCCTTGCTGGTGACCATACCTAACCGCTTGCGGAAGTAAGGCACCACCTGGTCCTCGGTGAACTCGAACTCCGAGACCTCGGAGCCCATGACCTTGGAGAGCACCTTGCGGTGCAGCTCCCTCAGGAGGGCGCCCCGGTCCTCCATGAGGACCATGTCCGATATCCCCGCCAGGACCGCGTTGTGGGCGAAGGGGGAGGGCGTGGAGGTGTAGTCGATGGACCTCACCTTTACCTCGCCGCTCTCGATGGACCGAAGCACCACCTGGGCGTTCTTGATGTCCATCACGTCCTCCATTATCTCCCGGTAGGTCTCGTCGATGACGGGCACGCCCTTCATGCTGCTCAGCGCCTCCAGGAGGTAAGTGGAGCGCACCTGCTGCCTGCCCACGGACACCTCCCTGCCCTTGTAGTTGCGGAGGATCATGAAGCTGCGGGAGGCGGTGTGCCGGAACCTCTGCTTGAACAGCTCCGAGTCCTTGATGGCCCTCATCAGGACATCCTCCAGCATCGTTGAGCGGAGTATCCCTTCCAGCCCCTTAAGCTCGATGCGCTTGGGCGAGGTGACCATGAACGTGTCATCGGTTATGGTGACCGACACGTTCCCGCCGATCTGCTGGGTGAGCATGAACGCGTACGCCCGGGAGAGAGCGTCGTTCACCCGCCGCCCGAAGGGGAAGTGGAAGATGACGCAGTAGTTGCCGCTCATGTCGATGTACCCCTCTATCGCCAGCTCCTTGTCGTTGGGGATGAAGTCGCAGGCGGCCTTCTGCTCCCGGAAGTACGAGAGGATGGAGCGGGCGGAGCCGTGGTCGATGCCGAAGGAGCACAGCCACTCGATTATCTCCCCGTCCTCGCGGCCCAGCTTGTGCATAAGCTCGCGGCGGAAGACGGCGATGTTCATCGACAGGTCGAAGGACCGGGGCAGAAGCTCGCCGCTCCACGTGGGCACCGTGGGCTTACGGCCGGCGGCCTCCCTCACGAACGCCTTCATGCCCTTGGTCCTAACGTACTCGTACGATTTTCCGCCGAGAACGAACACGTCCCTGGGGGAGAGCCTCTCCACGAACTTCTCGGTCAGGTCGCCGATGAGCCCTCCCTTCTCGGTGAACACCTTGTAGTTGGCCTCCTCCGGTATGGTGCCGAGGTTCAGGAAGTAGATCATTCGGGAGCCGGACCGGCGGCCGAACCGTCCCTCAGCCTCGTCGTACCACAGCTTTGGATAAACGCCCTCGAAGGCGTCCTTGCTACCCAGGTACCTCAGCACCTCCAGGTACTGCTGCTTGGGGAGGTTGCGGTAGCAGTACGAACGGCGGACCACCTCCAGCGCCTTGTCCACGTCCCACCTCTGCTCCAGGGACATTCCTACAAGGCTCTGTGAAAGCACGTCGAGGCAGTTCTCGGAGATGGCCACGCGGTCGATGTGCTTCCGGTGCGCGGCCCGGCACAGCACCGCGCACTCCACCAGGTCGTCCTTCTCGAACACCAGCATGCGGCCCTTGGAGGTAAGGCCCAGACCGTGCCCGCTCCTGCCGATGCGCTGCAGGCCCTTGGCCACTGATTTCGGCGACCCTATCTGCACCACCAGGTCCACGAACCCGATGTCGATCCCCAGCTCCAGGGAGGTGGAGGAGACGACGCACTTCAGCTCGCCCTTCTTCAGCCTCTCCTCGACGTCCAGCCTGATCTCCTTGGCCAGGGACCCGTGGTGGGCCTCTATGCTCTCCACGCCCCTCTCCTTCAGCTTGTATACCACGTTCTCCGTTGCCGACCGGGTGTTGGTGAACACTATGGTGGTGCGGTGCTCCTGTATCATCTCGAAGAGCTGGTCGTACATCTTGGAGTTGACTATCTCGTAGGGCAGGGCGGTCATGTCGTCGGTCGGGCACTCGACCCTGACGTCGAGGTCCTTCTGGCGCATGATCTCCACCACGTTCACCTCGCGGGGCTTGCCGCCCTCGTAGCCCACCAGGTACTCGGCGACCTCCTCGATGGGCGCCAAGGTAGCGGACAGGCCCACGCGCACGAAGGGACGGGCGCAAAGCTCCTGAAGCCTCTCCAGCGTCAGTGACAGGAAGACCCCGCGCTTGGAATCGCAAACCTCGTGGATCTCGTCCAGGATGACGTACTCCACCTGCGCCAGCTTCTCACGGAACTTGGGGGCCGCGAGCACCAGTGCCAGGGACTCGGGGGTGGTTATCAGGATGTGGGGCGGCTTGCGGAGCATCTTCTGCCGCTCGGCCTGGGAGGTGTCCCCGGTACGTACCCCCACCCGGATCTTTGGGAAGTCAATCCCCTCCTTCCCGGCGACCTCCTTCATCTCCCGCAGAGGCTCCTCGAGGTTGCGGTTGATATCATTGGCCAAGGCCTTGAGGGGTGAAACATAGACGGCGTACACGCGGTCCTCCAGCCGCCCCTCCTGGGAGTACTTGAACAGTTCGTTGATGATGGAAGTGAAAGCGGTAAGGGTCTTGCCCGAGCCCGTGGGCGAGGACACCAGGACGTTCTCGCGCCTGTGGATGAGGGGTATGGCGAAGGACTGGGGCTCGGTGAAGTCCTTGAACTTTCCGTTGAACCACTTCGCGATGAGGGGGTCCAACAAAGAGATGACCTCGTCCTTTTTGAACTTCCTAGAAACCTTATGCATCTCTCTTACACCGTTGAAATCATGCTCGATTCCCCGTTCCGATATTACTAGCTTTCGGGCAGATAATCGAAAGTGCGGACGGTTCCCACAAATTTCAGGACCTTCATGTCCTTCGCGACCTGGGGGCGGAGCCCCCATTCCTGATCATGCTGGAAGCGTCCACGCAAAGACGAAAAGATTTATGTACGAAGGACCATGGGCTGCCATCATGAGGGCCTCCGCATTCCTGGTCGCGCTGCTGGTGGTGGGCATCGCTGTTGTACCTGGCATGGTAGCGGGCGCCGACAACATCACCCTCAGCGGGCATGTGGAGAGGGTCAACGGCAGCCCTTTCCAAGGAGTCTCCATATCCATCCGCAACATGGAGACCGATGTTTCCCTTGCTCCCGTCCTCACCAATGCCGGGGGCAATTTCGAGGTCTCGCTGCCTGCAGGCACCTACGAGATCACCGCTTCCTATGAGGGGTACAGGGCCACCACTTCCTACTCGAACATATCGACCAGCATCAGCACCCTGTCCTTCGTCCTGTACGAGGTCCTGGGAACGGTCAGCGGCCGGGTGACCGACGGGGTCACCACCCTGAGCAATGTGACGGTCTCCCTCTTCAACTCCGTGTCCAACTTCTCCGCCCAATCGACCCCACCCTACGGCGCCTTCAGGGTGGAGAACATCACCCCGGGGGTCTACATCGTGAAGGCCTTCAAGACCGGCTACAACACCACGGTGTACCCGGACCCCATCACCATCGTCAAGGGCAGCGATGTGGTCATCGACCTGACGCTGGAGGCCTCTTCCAACTTCTACGGTGGGCTGAGCGGGAGGGTGCTCTACAACGGCAACCCTCTGGAGGGGGTCAGGGTCATGCTCTCCGCCGAGGGCATGGCCAACCAGGTCACGTCCACTGACAGCTACGGCAACTACACCTTCAACCAGGTGCCGCCAGGCGACTATGAGCTCCTGCTCTCGAAGAACGGTTACGTGGGCGCTACCTACAACGTGAAGATCTCGCCCCTCACGCAGATCACCCAGGACGCGTCCCTGAAGAGGGACTCCCTCCCCGGGACCAGCGGCTTCGTGAGGGACTTCGACCTCTCCCACTCCCTCATGGTAATAGGCCTGGTGCTGGCATTGACCATCAGCCTGGTGTCCCTGTTGATCATGAGGCGCATACGTGGCCGACCGGAGCTGCTGGAGAAGGAGGAGCCGGAGCCGGGCGAGAAATCACAGGCCTAGGTCCCTCTTTATCTTGGCCAGGTTCTCCTCTGCCATGCGGTCCACCTGCTCGTAAAGCGAGCTGCCGTGAGCGTCCATGGCCACCACCAGCGGTCCCAGCTCCTCCGCCTCCACCACCCACAGGGCCTCCGGCATACCAAGGTCCAACCATTCCACGCACTCCACCCTCCTGATACCATCGGCCGCCAGGACCGCGGCCCCGCCGGTGAAGGCCAGGTACACGCATCCCTGCTCCCGCATGGCCTCCAGCGTGGGCCGGGACATCCCTCCCTTGCCGATGATGGCGCGGACCCCGAACTCCCTGATGAAGCGGGGCTCGAGGGCGTTCATCCTCGCAGAGGTGGTAGGCCCGGCGGCGATGATCTTCCACCCGTCGTCCTTCTGAGCTATGGGCCCGCAGTGGAACAGCACCCCGTCCCTGAGGTCGAAAGGGACGTCCTCTCCACGTTCCCGCATATCCAGGGAGCGGATGTGCACCTCGTCCCGTCCGATGTGGACCTTGCCCTCAACGAGGACCTCGTCTCCCAGCCTCAGGGAGCGCACGGTGTCCTCGCTCAGCGGGGCCTTCAGCGTCCTCACCTCACCACCTCCCACCGCCCGTCAGGATGAACGCGCGCCGTGGCCCTGCGGGCGGCCCAGCACTGCATGTTAACCGCTACCGGGAGGGAGGCGGTGTGGCAGTATGCCGTCCCGATCCTGACGCCCAGCACCGTGGTGCGTCCCCCCAGGCCCATGGGGCCAACCCCTGTGAGGTTCAGTGCCTCATGCAGCTCGCCCTCCAGCTCCCGGAGCGTGGGATCATGGCTATCCTCGGTGAGGGGGCGGAGGAGCGCCTCCTTGGCCATCTCCATGGCGAGGTCCGCGGTGCCTCCGATGCCCACGCCGACTATGGTCGGGGGGCAGGGCCTTCCTCCGGCCCTGACCACCGTGTCCAGTACGAAGCGCTTCACCCCCTTGAGGCCATCCGACGGGGCCAGCATGGCCAGTGCGGACATGTTCTCCGAGCCCGCCCCCTTTGGGAGAACGGTGATCTCCGTGTGGGCCCCGCCCGTCGGCCTGTACACGATGCGGGGGATGCCGTCGCCGACATTGGTGCCGGGGTTCTCCCTGGTGAGCGGATGGACCGCGTTGGGTCGAAGGGGTATCTCCCTGGTCGCGCGCTCCACGCCCATGCGGATCCCCTCCTCGATCTCGCTGCAGACCCTGCCGGAGACGAAGAATACGGGGACCCCCGTGTCCTGGCATAGGGGCAGGGAGAGCCGCTCGGCCGCCTCCAGGTTCCTCAGGATGGTCTCCAGCTGCGTCCTGGCGATATCGCTGGTCTCCTCCTCCGCCGCCCTGCGAAGGGCTCCCTTCACATCACCAGGGACGCGTATAACCGCCTCCCGAAGGATGGTCACCACCGCTTCCTCGATGACCGCCACCAGGTCCATGTTCCAGGGTATCCATCCGCCGGATATATCACTTCACTGACCGGCGTCCGGCCTCTCCCAGCACGTCACAGGGTCACAAGGATATATATCCAGGTCCAATAATCACACGAGCCAAAGGAGGAGAGATGTTGGGAGATCCTATAGTGATACAGAGTCTGACCAAGGACTTCAATGGCTTCCGCGCCGTGGACGATCTAAGCCTGACGGTGCGCCAAGGGTCCTTCCTCGGCTTCCTCGGCCCCAACGGGGCCGGGAAGACCACTACCATCAAGATATTGACCAATCTGCTTTCGGCCAGCGGGGGCTCGGCCTCGCTCAACGGCATTGACGTGGTGCAGCACCCCAAGGAGGCCCTGGCCCAGGTGGGTGCCGTGGTGGAGACGCCGGAGTTCTACCCCTACCTGACGCCGAACGAGACCTTGGCCTATCTGGGCGAGATAAGGGGGATGAGCAAGGAGGACATCTCCCGCCGCACAAAGGTGGTTCTGGAGACGGTGAAGATGACCGAGTGGGCGGACAAGCGCATAGGTAAGTTCTCCAAGGGGATGAAGCAGCGCGTGGCCATCGCCCAGGCGATGCTGCATGAGCCCTCCGTGATCATCCTGGACGAGCCCACGTCGGGCCTTGACCCCCGGGGAATGTACGAGGTCAGGGAGATACTCAGCGAGCTGAAGAAGCAGGACTACACCATATTCATGTCGTCCCACCTTCTCAACGAGGTTCAGGAGGTGTGCTCGGACGTGGCCCTCATCAACCGCGGACGGCTCCTCAAGACCGGATCGGTGGAGGAGCTTCTGGAACAGGCCTCCGTGAAGAGGATCGAGGTCCGAACCATCCAGCAGATGAGCGGTGAGCTTCTGAACAGCATCTCCAAGATCGAGGGGGTGCAGGAGCTGCGGGCCTCGGGAGAGAACCAGTTCATGTTCTCCCTCACCGGCAAGGACCAGGAGCAGGCGCAGATGCTTCTGAGGCTGCAGTCGCTGGGACTGAACGTGGTCTCCTACAAGGAGTCGGGGCTGGCGCTGGAGTCGCTGTATATGTCCCTGATCAAGGATTCGAGGTGATGACGATGAGCGAAACGAACGTCAATGCGGCTTCCAGAGCGGCGAGGGAGCTGCCGTCCGACCTGCAGCAGGTGGGGGTGGTGGCTAAGTACGACATCATGAAATATCTACGCAGCCGCAGGCTCCTGGGCATGCTGATCATCGAGGCCATTGTGCTCATCGCGATCACGGCTCTGCTGGCCACGTCGAACAACCCCAAGACGGCCGACGGCGTGGTCGGACAGTACGCAGGCTTCGCCACCATCCTCATAGTCATCGGGGCCACGTTGTTCGGGGGAGACGCCATCGTCTCCGAATACCAGGGGCGGACCGGCTACCTGCTCTTCCCCAACCCCATCAAGAAGGTGAGCATCATCGTCGGCAAGTTCATCTCCTCGGTGGCGGCCATGGTGCTTATCCTGGCGATATACTACGCCATCGCCCTGGTGGCGGGGTTGGTCATGGGCAACGGCTTCTCCACGCTGGGTCTGGCCTCCCTGGGGCTGGCGATACTGTACGGAATCTCCGCACTGGCGGTGGCGTTCCTGATCAGCTCGTTCATGAAGGGCACAGCCGGCTCTCTGATCCTCACCTTCGCCCTGTTCTTCTTCGTGCTGGACATAATCTCGTCCATCATGGGCTCGCTCGGAGGGATCAAGCCGTGGTTCCTGGTCAACTTCGCAGGCACGAGCCTGTCGTACGTGACCACCGACCCCTACCCCGTGGATACGATCCAGAGCTTGGATATCGGCGCCGGGCAGTCGATGACCTTCTACTACTTCTACCCGGACGTCGGCCTGTCGATCGCCGTCATGGCCGTGTACGCGGTCGTCGCCCTGGTCCTGGCATACCTGATCTTCAGGCGCAGGGAGATGTCCGCCTAAACCACTTACCCACTTTTCCTTTCACTCCCTGGCGGCGACCCCAAACTTAATCCCGCAAAAGGCGTTGGTGGCCGGCATGCGTACGGGGATCTTGCACATCGGCGACGAGCTGCTCACGGGCGATATCGATCCATACCCGAAGGAGATCATCGCCATGATACGGGGCAAGGGGTCCAACCTGGACCTGCTGGAGGTCCTGGGCGACAACGAGGACGACATCGTCAAGGGGTTCCAGCACGCCCAGGCGCTGGGCATCGAGGTCCTGATCGTCACCGGGGGCCTCGGTCCAACGCTCGACGATGTCACCCGGGAGGCCCTGGCCCGGTACCTGGAGGCGGACCTGGTGGTGGACGAGGGGGCGGAGAGGGCGCTGCAGGAAGCCCTGTCCCGGTGGCACGGCCGGAGCGAGACGCTGAACGACATCCAACGCCGCATGGCCCGCGTCCCCCGGGGTACGAAGGCGTTGAGGAACATCACCGGGGCGGCCTGCGGGGTGGAGGGCACGAGGGAGGGGATGACCGTCTTCCTACTCCCGGGGTTCCCCAACGAGATGGTGCCTATGTTCCGCGAGCACATCCTCCCCCGCATACGAGAGAGCGGCGATGTGGAGCTGAAGCTGCAGGTCTGGCAGGGCGAGTCCATACTGGAGCCCCTGTTCCAGGAGGTGGTGTCCGCGCACCGCGTGCGCATCGCCTCCCTTCCCTCCACGAGGTGGCGGGAGGAGGGCAACAAGGTGATCTTAAAGGGCCCGCAGAAGGAGGTGGAGGAGGCCCGCTCCCACTTCCTCCGGCTGCTGGAGAAGCTGCCTCAGGACGTCAGTTCCCGATGAAGTACAGATCCCCCTCGTAGGGGAAGACCTTGATGGTGTCCCCCTTCCTCTCGAAGTTCCGGGGATGCCTGATCTCCACCGTCTTGAAAGTCAGGGGGTGCATGATCTGGAACTCCCGCTCCGTCTCCGTCAGGACCACGGCATCGAGGACGTCCTTCCTCGTGCCGACCACGTTCACCTCGCGAAGCTCGGAGTTGGGCACCACGATCATCTCGTTGCTCTTTAGGTCGCGCACCTTCGCCGACTGCGGCCCGGTGCTGTGCACCATGTACAGCCGCTTGTTGATGAGGAGTATGTCCCTAACCCGGTAGGGCGGAAGGCGCACCAGGTAGGTCACGCGGTATATGTCGTGCCCGTCCTTCTGCCCCTGCAGGCTCGATGATTCCTTGTACTCCGCCCCGTAGGTGGACACGAGGTCCCGCGACAGCCCCTTGCCGAGCGCTATGGTGCTCACGTACAGGTCGAAGCCGCCGTGCTCCTGCACGACCTTGGCGATGAACGCTTCCCGGCTCTCCTTGGCGACGCCGCGCACGTAGTCCATGGCCCGGTTCAGCACCTGCTCCTTCTCCTCGTCGGAGAAGCGCCTGTCCGAGGGGCGGACCTGCACGATGGACTCGAAGTAGTTGCCCTGGATCTTGTTGCACTTGGGGCACACGTTGCGGCGCACCCTGACGGTGGTGTCCAGCGTCTCCTCCACTTCCAGGTCATCGTGCATCAGCCGGGCCACCAGGTGCACCTGGTAGTGCTTGGCGTCCATCCTCTGGACCCCTACCTCGAGGTCGTATAGCCTCCCGTCCTGCCGCGCCTGGAGGTTCTCGGTGGCGTAGTCCTTGACCGCCTCCACCTCGTCACCGTAGTACTTCCACTGCTTGCCGATGAGGTACTCGCTGCAGTGCGCGCACACGTTCAGGTCCAGGAACTCGGGGATGGAGGTGAAGCGGTTGCTCTGCAGGAAGCACTCCGGGCACAGGGCGCCGTACGTCCTCCCCTCCCGACCGCACTTGACGCAGAACATCTACATCTTCGCCAGCTGGGCATGGGGGACCCCAGCGATCCTCAGTACGCATTCAACGTCTATGTAGCCCTCGCGGACGGCCACGGCCACCGCGCGCTCCCCCACGAGGTTGGCCACTGTGCACATGGTGAGGCGGTTGAGGAGCGCGTCCTCGCTGCCCTCCTCGCCCTCATAGAATTCCCGGCACACATCGAGCCTGAGGGGCTCTTCCCTGAGGACCGTGCCCACGAGCTCCTTGTCCGCCGCCGCCAGGACCAGCTCCCGGCCGTGCCTGTGCATGCGCATAAAGAACATATCATCCCTCCGAGGCCAGCTTGTAGAAGCCGGGCGCGGGGGAGTATATCTCTCCGTTCTGGCCAAGCCGTTTTATGAGCGTCTTGGCGCGGTCCTCGGCAATGCCCTCGGCCAGCGCCGACTTGTATATCTCGTCCGCGGGCACTCCCTTCTTGCTGTCTGAGCTCTTCGACAGCTGGGAGATGAGCTTCTTGATTATCCCGATCTGCTCCCTCTGCGAGTGCGACGTGCCCGTGGCGATGATATCGAAGTCGAGCTTGTCGCCCTCCCCGGCGATGCGGCGCAGGTAGTACTCGACGATCCTCACGGCGCGCTGCGCGTCATCCGCCGTGACCACCGGCGAGAGGCGGGCGCGGGCGCTGGCCTCCGACAGCCGCACGAACGCCTCCAGCTGACGGGCTGTGATCGGCACCGAGGCGCCCTCGCCCTCCCCCTGCTTCCTTATCTTCAGGTAGAACTGGGAGATGATGGCCATGGCCTCGTCCGAGAGCACGGGGAATATCTTCTTGGAGTAGGCCACGTACTTGCGGAAGAAGTCCCTCTCCAGGACCGGCTGCATGGCGGTGGTGTCGCTGAGGATCTTCTCCCCGTCGACCCCTGTCAGCGCGGAGGGGTCGGCGTACTTCCGGACCTGGCCCCGGCGGTGCGACTTCAGGATATGCTGCGTGATGCTGGCGTCCTTGTCCACGGAGGGTTTGTCTGTTAGGGCGAAGATGAGGTCGAACCTCGACAGCAGCGCCGGCGGCATGTTGATCTGCTCGGCTATGTACTGGTGCTCCTGGAACCTACCGTACTTGGGGTTGGCCGCGCCCAGCAGGGAGCACCGGCACTGCAGGGTGGCGGTGATGCCGGCCTTGGCCACGGACACGGTGTTTCCGCACCACAGGGCCTTACCGTTCCTGCGGACGTACAGGACGTGGTCGGGTACCTCCACGCAGTACACCCGGCCCCGGTAAGGGACGCGCTCCACCGCATGCGGCTGTGATGGGTCGATCTCCACCTCAACGGCCCCGCCATCCTCGCTTTGGAGCATGGTCACGGTGTAACGGGGCACGTCGGCCTCATAGCCCGGCCGGGAGCGGGACCGGTACCTCCCCGGCATGGAGACTGAGATCTGGGCGGACATGCCGATGCGCAGCGCCAGCTCCTGCAGGTCGTCGGCCAGCCTCTTGGACCGGGTGCGGAGCTCCTGCCCGCTGCCCCGTCCCGGGCCCTCGTAGCCGAGCATGAGCGCCTCGTAAAGGATGCGCAGCTGCCGCGGTGGAAGCGCCAGCACCTCCCTTGGTATGTGCTCCTCGTCCTTCCGGCCCAGCGATGCCAGGTAAACGGCGAGCGGCCTGTCGTGGACGACGATCTCGCCGTCCTCGAGAACCTGCTTGAGGCCCAGTCGCTCGAGGCACCCGCCGATGCACTCCTCCTTGGAGGATGTAGAGGTTCCCGATGATGATGCCGTCCGGCTCCCCGTCCTTCCGGTGGACCCGCCCCGCCGCCAGGTAGTAGCCGAGCAGCTCCAGCCAGTCGTCCATGGGAAGCTCCCTGGGCCTGCCCTTGCTGCCTGGCACCGCCGGGATCGTGAAGAGCTCGGTCTCCTTCCCCTCCCAGGAAGCGCTCGTCTGGAACCGGAGCTTGGAGCTCAGGGGAAGCTCGTCCATGCGTCCCAGGGAGTACGGCCCGTAGCCCTCCTCCTCCAGCCGGGAGACGTACATGTTGTGGTTGGGGGTGACCATGAGGTCCACTTCCTTCCCCCGGAGGCGGTACATGTCCCC
>JADFDJ010000014.1 GCA_018262895.1 Methanomassiliicoccus sp.
GCCTACGGCGTTACCAGTATGCGAAATCGTCCGTCCTCATCCGTATCGCTTCCAGCGACGGTCTCAGACGGTTCACCGCCACGTCGTCGTAACGGTCGAGGTCGACCGCCACGCGCTCGAGCTCGAGCGTGAATGTATCGACATGTGCTTGGCCCGAAAATTTGAATACGGCGCTTGATATCTCTATCATCGTGGTCATCAACCTACTGACTTTCTGAGCAGCTGGCAATAGGTTGGACCACACTTATTTATTTTGATAACAGTATTGATAACAAAGCATAATTAGGCTCAATGGCCCCGTTGAGAGTTTAGAAACAAAGCCCAACTAGACTGAGGTTATCATCCAGCTACGAGCGTAATACAAGTGAATATTTACACTTCCTCTCTTTAAAAACATCTCACCGCCATAGAATGCAAAGTGGATAAATAAAGATGGAATGTGATAATTTTATTGATTTTATTGATAAATATTCTCAAAATAACTAAGTAATATATACAAAGACGACGCTTATCGACCTAATTGGAGGATATATCCAATTAACAAAGATTTATGGATGAGATATCCAAAAGATTGAGGAAGAGGAGAATATGAAGTCGAAGAATGCCATAATCGCGATCGTCCTGGCCGCTGCCCTTGTAATAAGTGCGGCCGTGATCGTCACTAGGCCCCAAGCATCAGCTGACTTTTCAGCTACGATTCAGGATGCTCTAGGACGAAACGTCACCATGGACGAGATACCGAATAAGATAGTCAGCTGTGCCCCGTCAATAACTGAGACCGTCTATGCTGTCGGGATCGGAGACAAGCTTGTCGGCGTGACCACGTATTGTAATTATCCCGATGAGGTGAACTCTCGAAAGGAGAACGGCACCCTCAGCAGCATTGGAGGATACTCTACCCCAAATGTGGAGGCCATTCTAAACTTGACCCCTGATCTTGTTCTTGTGGACGGTTCGGTTTCAGCTCATCAAACATTGATCGATAGTTTGACCACTATGAACGTGACCGTCGTGGCCATATACAAGGGCTCCAGCATAGATGAGGTCTACAAAAACATCGACATGATTGGCAAGATCTCAGGAGCGAGCGACAACTCCTCTGCTCTGATCAATGAGATGAGGTCCCGCATCAGCAACATTGAGAGCAAGCTCTCATCTGTTGCGACCCAAAGAACCATCGTAGATGCGATATGGCTGGACCCCATCTATGTGGCCGCGGGGAGCACTTACGTCCAGGACATGTTCAACATCAGCAAGGGAACGAACCCGTTCGCTGATCAGACCGGATTCCCTGTGGTATCCATGGAGGCGATCATCGAGGCGAACCCTGATGTTCTGGTCCTGCCAGGCAAGATGGGGATGGATTACTCGGACGATCTGATGAGCTATCTCCGTAATGACTCAATGTGGTCGCAGATCTCGGCGGTCAAGACAGACAACGTTTTCATACTCGAAGGACAAGCAGCCAATCTCCTTAACAGGGCGGGGCCGCGGGTGGTCGATGCCATAGAGCTGCTCTCCTGCATGATGTATCCTGATGCCATGAACATCACCCTTCCACGGAATTTGGGGGATGATTATGGAGCCTACCTTGATACATCGTATGAGGCAGAGGATAACAACATCCCTGCATCCATCGTGGACGGTATCGGGAGGACCGTCAAGCTGGACTCTCAACCATCCCGCATAGTATCCACGAGCGATACCACGACCGCGATGATCTATGCGCTGGGCCTTGGGGATAAGATCGTGGGAGTGAACAGTGATGGTAACTACGACGTACCGAGCACCGTGTACGGCCTGACAACCACCGGTAACTTCCCCCAGGATGTCGTTGACGGTCTAGCCGATGGTTCCATCCAGAGCGTAGGAGGCACCTGGCATCAGAACGCGGAGACCATTGCCGGGCTCAACCCCGATCTGGTCATCCTTGATCATGCCTCCTATATGTATTCCGGGATCTCGGACCAGCTCTCGGATTTCGGGATCAAGTACCTGGTCACGGGGGACGAGCTCACGCTGGGCAACATCTACAATAATATCCAGCTGCTCGGCGACGCCCTTGGTAAGAGCGCATCCGCGAAAAAGGTCATATCGGAGATGGGGGCCTCCATCCAGACCACTGTTGATAAGATCAAGGGTGCCTCCAGCGACGTGACCGTGGCGTTCCTGTTCCTGGGCTCAAGCCAGTATTATGCTGTCGGGAGCACGACGTTCGTGCATTCCGAGATCGAGCTGGCTGGAGCTACCAATGCCTTCGGGAACCAGTCTGGTTGGCTGGCCGTATCCCTCGAGGCGATCGTGGACGCCAACCCAGATATCATCATCATCGACGCGGAAATGGGCTCGGGGAGCACCACCGACTACAACGCCACATTTGCGTCCATGCAAGCCGACCCGCTATGGAGCCAGATAAAGGCCGTGAAGAACGGTAACGTCTACTTCCTGTCCAACTCTGCGCGTGCCGTCTGCGAGAACGCATCGCTCCGCATAGTGGAGGGTGTGGCACTGTTCTCGATGATGTCCCATCCGGAAATGTATGCGACCGACCTGCCTAGGGTCATCGACGGAGGATACCAGCAGTACCTCGGTTAGTACTGCTGAACTGGAGAGTCCATGTCCTCGGAGGAAGTCGTAGATCGATGGGGGAGGAAGCGTCATGCTGCCAAAAGTCGGGAGGGGAAAGCCCACGGGGTCAAACACGCTAAGCTAAAGCTGATGACCATCATCGGCCTGGGCCTGGTCAGTTTGACCACGCTGGTCATCCTGTCCCTGACCTACGGTACGATCAAGATAACCTTCTTGGACGCGCTGGACTCCACCATCTCGCTCATCACCAAGTTCGGTAACCCCGAGGGGATGAACGAGATGGTGATCTACCATCTCAGGATGCCAAGAGCGGTGGCGGTCATCGTTGTGGGGGCAGGCCTTTCCGCGGCTGGTGCCATCATGCAGGCCTTGATCCGGAACCCCCTGGTCGACCCTTATATCACCGGGGTCTCTTCAGGGGCTGGCTTTGCGGTCACCCTTGCCGTTCTAGGCGGTGTGTACATCGGGGGCCTATCGGTCCTCACCGTCCCCATCTCCGCGATCATCGGAGCCGTCGGTGCCTTCTTCCTCACCATGATCCTGGCCGAGGGAGCGGGCGGCAGGGCGATGAGCTATGTCCTTTCCGGTGTGATAATAGGGATAGGCCTTGGTGCAGGCAACACCCTGCTCATGACGTTCAACGCCGAGCAGGTCCATGGGATCCTGTTCTGGATGTTTGGGTCCTTTGCCTACATCACCTGGGAGGATGCCGTCATCATCACCATACCTGTGGCCATCTGCCTGTTCCTGGTCCTGATGTACGCTCGCGACCTGAACACGATACTCCTGGGCGATGAACAGGCTCAGCAGCTAGGACTGAACACAAGGAGGTTCAAGAAGATCATGGTCGTCCTGGTCTCCGTGCTGACGGCCTTGTGCGTAGCCTTCTGCGGGGTCATCGGTTTCGTCGGTCTCATCGTCCCGCATGTCGCCAGGATCATAGTGGGTGGGGATCACCGGTTGTTGCTCCCTGCCTCCATGATGATAGGCGCCAATGTCCTGCTGGTCGCGGACATTGCTTGTAAGACGCTCATGAGCCCTACAGAGCTGCCCATAGGGGCTGTCATCTCGGTCATCGGGGTTCCGTTCTTTGCGTTCCTGATGTTAAGGGAGGGAAAGCGGTATGCAATGTGAAGAGACAATGGTGAAGATAGAGAACATCTCCTTCGGATACAACAGCAAGAAGACGCTGAAGGGGATAGAGCTTGAGGCAGGTAAGGGAGAGTTCATAGGTCTTCTAGGGCCAAACGGTTCCGGTAAGACAACCCTCATGAGATGCATAAACCGTTTGTTGACGATCCAGGAGGGTTTGATCTTCCTGGCCGATCACGAGTTAAAAACGCTCAATATGATGGATATCGCCAAGCTATGCACCACCATACCGGCCTCCATACCCGATGACTTCTCCCTCCTGGTGAGGGACTTCGTGGCCTTGGGTCGGACCCCGTATGTTACCAACTGGTGGTGGGAGGGCGATGAGGACGAGAAGATCGTGGACGAGGCCTTGGAGGAGTTCAACGTCAGCGACTTCTCCGGCCGCCGGCTCAACGAGCTCAGCACCGGTGAAAAGGCCCGTGTTCTTCTGGCCAAGGGGGTCGTCCAGAGGCCCAAGATAATGCTTGTGGATGAGCCTAGCGCTCACCTTGACCTGAAATATAAACTCCAGGTGATGGAGTCGCTTAGAGGTCTTTCCCGCAAGGGGATAACAGTGATAACAGCATCTCATGACATCAACCTGTTGACGAAATATTGCGATAAGGTCATCCTCCTGAGCAAGGGAGAGATCGTTGATTATGGAGTCCCAAGTGATGTGGTCAATGAGAAGGTCATCCAGGAAGTTTATGGAGTGGACGTCTCTTTGGTCATCAAGGACGATGTTATCTATGTACTGCCTTTGAAACCCTCGGAACCTCCTGAGAGCGCAGGAATCGTCAAAAGTGGACAGCGGGGAATGCTTGCATGACCGTGACCACCTGGCAGCAGATAGTGATGCAGGAGCCGGTCGACAAGACGAGGAGGTTGGTCAAGAAGTTCGCCAGCGGGGAGAGCCTTTACCGACAGGACAGAGCCCTCATGCTCCTCCTTCCGCCCGGAAGGAGCACTCTAGCGACCTCTTGGATGAACGGAGGATATCAAGAGGGCCTCCAGGCCGTGTTCAACAGCCAATCCCATGATGGCATCCACGACCTGATGAGGGTGGAGAACTATACGGCATACCTTCGGTATATCGCAGAGAGGGTGGGGCTGGAACCGGACCGAGCCTGCGGCCTGTCCACGGCGGTGTGCATGGACAATGCTGCGGTGGTGACCCATCGATACAATGCGACGGAGGTGACGGCGATCGTCACGGCGGGCGTAGAGGGGAATGGAGGGAGGGCCGGTGATCCCGCCTCCTATAATGAAGTAAGAGGCGTCGAACCTGTGGGAGGCACCATCGTCACAATGCTCCTGATGAACGGCGACATGCCAAGGCACGCCATGGCCAGGGCGATAATGACCGCCACCGAGGCCAAGACCTGCGCTCTGCAGCAACTAGTGGCCCCCAGCCGCTATTCGACGGGTATCGCGACCGGCTCGGGAACTGACCAGATCGCCATCATCTCGAACAACAGCAGCAGCAACCGTCTGACCGACGCGGGGAAGCACTCCAAGCTCGGTGAGCTGATCGGCAAAACGGTGATAGAGGCCACCTTGCAGGCATTGGACAAGCACGCAGGCCTCAACCCCATCTCCCAGCGGGATGTACTGGCCCGCCTGAAGAGGTTCAGGGTATCGGAGAAGGAAATCTGGAAGGCCTCACAGGCATACCCGGGCAGCTGTGGTGAACAGGAGTTCTACCAATCCCTGAGGAACCTCTCGAAGCGGCCGGACGTGGTCGCGGCGGTCGGGTCCATCCTGCACGTCAATGATGAGATCGAGTGGGGTCTCATTCCCGGAGACGTCGGTCGCCAGTACGGAGGTCGGGTCATCAAAGGACTGGAAATCCTGCTCGATCGCCCCCAGGGAGAGGCCTTCGAACTCATGGTCGAGGAGGGAGGGGACATCATTTCCAACCTCACGGCAGGACTTGCCCAGATGGCTAAATATGGATGTTGATCATCATGACAAAAGAAAGACCAGTTTATCCGTTCACAGCTATAGTGGGGCAGGAGGAGATGAAGGAGGCCCTTCTGCTCAATGTCATAAACCCCCTCATCGGAGGAGTATTGATCAGGGGGGAGAAGGGTACGGCCAAATCGACGGCCGTGCGGGCCTTGGCCGATCTCCTCCCCCAGCGCAGTGTGGTGGCCAACTGCCCCTGCGGTTGCGCGTGGGGGGATTGGGACCATGCCTGCCCCATATGTATAGATCGGAAGGACGCGGGTGAGGACCTGGAGGAGACGTTGGTGGCCATGAGGGTCATCGAGCTGCCGCTGAGCTCCACCGAGGACCGTGTCGCCGGGACCCTGGACATGGAGCACGCGCTGAGGACTGGGAAGAAGAAGTTCGAACCTGGGGTCCTCGCCAAGGCGAATGGAAACATCCTTTACGTCGACGAGGTGAACTTGCTGGACGACCATCTGGTCGACCTTCTCCTGGACGCAGCGGCCATGGGCACTAACTTCGTAGAGAGGGAGGGCGTATCCTTTGCACACCCGGCACGGTTCACCCTCGTGGGAACCATGAACCCTGAGGAGGGGGACCTCAGGCCGCAGTTGCTAGACCGTTTCGGCCTGCTCGTTGATGTCAAGGCCGAACAGGACACCAGGCAGAGAATGGAGGTTATCAGGAGAAGGATCGCTTTCGAGAGGGACCCCCAGGAATTCTGCGAGGAGTACGGGGGAGAGCAGGAAAGGCTCCGCAACGAGATCCTCCTAGCCCAGAGCAGGATGGGTGAACTGGACTTCAACGATGAGGTCTTGAGAACAGCGGTGGAGATCTCACTGCACCTTGGAGTGGACGGCCATCGTGCCGACCTCACCCTTGTTAAGGCCGCGTTGGCCTCCGCTGCCCTGAGGGGGGAGACTAAGGTCGGACGGGAGGACGTCGTCCGGGTATCCCATCTGGTGCTACCGCACCGTATGCGCAGGAACCCCTTCCAGGACTCGAAGTTGGACACGAAGGAGTTGGGCGAGTGGCTTCAGGAGCGGTTCCAGTCAGCATGAGGGTCTCATATCCCTTCACTGCCGTGGTGGGGCAGGAGAAGGTCAAGAAGGCGGTCCTCTGCGGGCTCGCATCAAGGAGCATCAACGCCGTCCTGATAAGGGGTCCGGCAGGTACCGCCAAGACCACCCTGGCCCGGGCCTTGGACGGCCTGGTCCCGGGTGAGCGGGTGATCAACCTTCCTCTCAACGCCACCGAGGACCAGATCGTGGGGGGTCTGGATTTCGAGGCCGCGCTGAGATCCGGGGAGAGGAGGGCCCTTCCCGGGATATTGCAGAGGGCGGATGGCAACATCCTTTACATCGATGGCATCAACCTGCTTCCCGAACGAATGGTGCACCTGATCCTGGACGCTGGGAGACGGCAGGTCAATGTCATCGAAAGAGAGGGGGTCTCCTGCGAGCACGGTTGCCGGTTCCTTCTCCTGGGGACCATGGACCCCGATGAGGGGGAGCTGTCCTCTCACCTCATGGACAGGTTCGACATCTGCGTGTCCATGACCGCCTCGGATAACGTGGACGAGAGGATGGAGATCCTGCGACGAGGCCTAAGGTACGAAAAGGAACCCGCCGCCTTTCTCAACGAGTTCCTGGCCAGCGAAGAGGATTTAAGCTCTTCCGTCAAAAAGGCAAGGGAGCGGGTCGCCTACATCATCATCCCACCGGGGCATCTTGACGCCATCGCCAAACTATGCCACGACCTGGGAGTGCAGGGTCACCGGGGCGATATTGCGCTGGCCCGCACCGCCTCCGCCCTCGCCGCTCTGGACGGGCGGGACCAGATAGTGCTCGAGGACCTTCAGGCCGCTGTCCCCCTCTGCCTGGAGCATCGCAGGAACGATCCTGCTCCGGAGCAGACCGGGGAGGGTCGAGATGATCAGGAGGATAAGGGCCAACCGCCTCAACAGAGGCCCCCGCAGCAGGACCAGAAGGATATGGGCGATCAAGCCCCTTCTAGCGATATTGAGTCTCCTCTGCCGCCACCACCGCGGGACACAACACCAAAGGACCAGGTGTTCTCCGTAGGGAGGTCCTTCGTGGTGATTGACTACATCGGGGAGGACAAGAGAGCTAAGGCAAGGACCTCTGCCCACGGCCGTAGGGACCGGGTCATCACCTCCGACCGGTCGGGACGTTACACTCGTTTCCAGATGCCTCAGGGACGGGTCAGGGACCTGGCCTTCGATGCCAGCATTCGAGCGGCCGCACCTTATCAACGCTCCAGACACCGAAACGGTCTGGCCGTAGTCCTCGACCCGCCGGACCTGCGGGAGAAGGTGCGGGAGCGCAAGAGGGGGACCAGGGTTCTGTTCCTGGTCGATGCCAGCGGCTCCATGGGGGCACACCAAAGGATGGTCGCGGTGAAGGGGGCCATCCTCGCCCTCCTTCAGGATGCGTATCAGAAGCGGGACGAGGTGGGAATGATCGCCTTCCGCAAGAACGATGCGGAGCTGATGCTGCCCCTCACCCGGAGCGTTCATCTGGCGGGAAAGAAGCTGGAGCAGATGCCCACCGGCGGAAGGACGCCGTTGGCACTGGGGTTGTCAAAGGCGTTCGAGCTCCTGACGAAGGATCGATCACGCGGTGTCCGGGACCGCCCCGTGATGGTCATCCTAACCGATGGGAGGGCGAACGTCCCTATGAGCGATGGGGACCCGTTCCAAGAGGCACTGACGATGGCCCATAAGATGGCGAACACGGGGGTCCGTTTCGTGGTGGTCGACACCGGGACCAGCCTACCGCGATTGGACCGGGCCCTCCGGTTATGCAGGGCCCTCGAGGGGACCTATTTCCGTCTCGAAGAGCTGGACGCGGGCTACCTGGCCTCGTCCGTCAGAGCCATCATGAGCAGATGAGAAACAGAAGAGTGAGATAAGATGATCCAGATAGCGGTGTATGGCAAAGGCGGGATCGGGAAATCGACCGTCTCCGCTAACCTGTCCTACGCGTTGGCCAGGAGCGGGAAGAAGGTTCTTCAGATAGGATGCGATCCCAAGCACGATTCGACACGACTGTTGCTCAAGGGGAAGGCCCAGACCACCGTGCTGAGCTACATCAGGGAGGTGCCTTCATCAGAAAGGCGCTTGGATGATGTCCTCAAGGAGGGTGCGTTGGGCATCAAGTGCGTGGAGGCCGGCGGCCCCGAACCGGGGATCGGTTGTGCGGGCCGGGGGATTCTGAGCACTTTCGATGCCTTAAAAAAGTTAGGGTTGGAGGGGCACCAGTTCGATGTCAAGTTGTACGACGTCCTCGGTGACGTCGTATGCGGGGGCTTCGCAGTACCGCTGCGGAGGGAGTATGCGGACGCCGTCTATCTGGTCACGTCCGGTGAGTTCATGTCCATCTACGCGGCCAACAACATCCTGAAGGGCATCCGTAACTTCGACGGCGATGCCTGCAGGGTCGCTGGTCTCATCTTCAACAGCCGCGGGTTGGATGGGGAGGTGGAGATCGTGGAGAGGTTCGCACGTGGCGTCGACCTCCCCATCGTGGCCTCCATTCCCCGCAGTCAACTGTTCTCCATGGCAGAGCGGGAGGCGAGAACCGTCGTGGAGATGTTCCCTGAGTCCCAGCCGGCGAGGGTCATAGTAGGGCTCTCTCGGCATGTGGACAATATGACGAGGGATCCCGGTATCCTCAGACCCGCATGCCCCCTGAACGATGACCAGATGAACCAGCTTGCTTCGGGAAGGGAGGTCGACAGAGGATGCAGATGGCCCGACAAGGCGACCGTGCAGGAGGCCTTGGGGTGCAGTTTGAAGTGTGCATCCCAGGATGCCGTGCGTGCAACCCACGACCCATTGGAACGGAAGATACTACACACCTGCGCCACCAACGGAGCGGTCCACTGCACATCCCAGATCGATAAAGCCGTGACCATCATCCACGGTCCTCGTAGCTGCGCCCACATAATGGCAGCCTCAAGCGACCATTATGCCCTCAGCGCTTGGAAGCGGAACGGGGAGCTGCAGTCAGCACCCACGGCATATCGGCTGATGTCCACGAACATGGACGACCACATCTCGATATTCGGGGGCACCCAATCTTTAGAGGGTCTTTTACGGGAGAAGGCCGAGCAGGGACACCGCACCATGTTCGTTATAACAACCTGCGCCTCAGGCATCATAGGGGATGATGTGGCCGCGGTCGCCAAGCGGATTGAGCGGGACCACAGGGGAACGGTGGTGAAGGTTATCGAAGCTGATGGCAACATCACGGGTGAGTGGGACCAAGGATACCTCGACGCGGTGAAGAGCGTCACCGAGCTGGTGGACAGGGACGTGACCCCGGAAATGGATACGGTGAACATAATCGGTGAGAGGGATTTCTTCATCTACAACCGTGAGCGCAATTTCAGGATCGCCAGTGATGTGCTGGGCAGATTGGGATTGCGGGTTAACTGCCGGTTCCTCTCTGGTTGCGATGTTACCGCCATCAGGAACTTCAACAAGGGAGGGCTGAACCTGCTGGCCCAGGACGATGCTTTGTCTAGGAGCATGGGGGAGATGCTCAGGGACCGCCTAGGTGTTCGGCTGTTCGACCTGCCTCTTCCTGTCGGGCTCCGGGAGACGATCACCTGGGTCGAGGAGCTATCCCGGGCCATGGGGCGAGAGGGAGCGGGGAAGGCCATGATCGAGGAGCTGAGTGCGGAGTACCAGAGCGGCGTTGCCAACGCGCGGCCATGGCTGAAGGGGAGGAAGGTTCTTGTCCTGAACAAATACTCCACCAACATCGACTGGCTTTTGGACCTGCTCATGGACCTGGACATGAGGGTCCTGAAGGTCGGTCTGGGAGTAAAGCACTATCCCGGCGAGCCGCGGTCTGGCCTTGACACCAGGTGCACGAGGTATTTGAACGCTATCACCTTCCAGGAGGACTACGGGCTTGATGACCTGAGGATGGACATCGAGTCCTTGGCGCCCGACCTCGTTCTCTCGGACCAGAGGATACCTCGGGACCAGGTATGCCATTACGACGTCATCTACAGGCCGGACATTGGTATCAGATCGTCGGTGGAGCTGGCCAAACGATGGGCCAACATCGTGAGACTGCCTCAGATCGAAGGATGGAAGATGGAGGGGAAGGGGCAATGAACATCGAGCCCGATGGCCTCACGGGATGCCTGCTTGCCGTTGAGAGCATCAAGGATGCTAGGGCGATCCTCAATGGTCCTGGCGGCTGCAGAAACTATCACTCGTTCCTTTCTGAGCTCCACTATCCGCGGACCGACTCCGGGGGCATTACCGAGTTCATGGAGCCCTATTTCATGGGGCAGCCAAGGCTTCCGTGCACCTATCTCGACGAGGACGACTACATACGCGGGTCGGTCGAGAAGATGGAGAGGATTCTGCCTGTCGTAGAGAGAAAAGGTGACCGCCTGGCTGTGGTCATTAACTCCCCGGGTGCAGCCCTCATCGGGGACGATATTGATGGTGCTATCGATCGCGCCGGTTTTTCAGATAAGATGCTGACCCTCGAGGAACCCACCTTCTCCACCCCTGCTTCCACGGCCTATGACTCCACCATACGTACCATAATGAATTGGCTGGACCAGCCGAGGACGGATACGATCCCGAAATCGGTGAACATACTGGGTATGTCTATCACCAACAAGGACTGGAGGCATGGGGTCTTTGAGCTGCAGGGATGCTTGGAGAGGATGGGGCTTACCGTCCTCTCCGTCCCAGGGGCGGCCTGCACGGTCGAAGGCCTTCGAAGATCTGTGCGAGCCTCTTGCAACATTATCGTTTCCCCCGAGTATAGCTTATCGACCGCGCAGTGGTACGAGGAAAAATACGGTATTCCATGGGTAATGAGCGAGGAGGGCGCTCCCGTGGGCTTTGGCGCCACGGAGCGGTGGCTGAGGACCATAGCCGACGCCACGGGAACGAATGCAAGTGAGGCGATCTCTTCAATGAGGCATTACCGCGAGGTTGCGGCACGCTTCCTCACGGAGTTCCAGCGCCACTCCACCCTTCCCAAGGGCATTACCTTCGCAGTGAAGGCGGACAGCTCGGTGGCTCTGCCTTTGACGAAATGGCTGTTGGAGTACCTGGGCATGGTGCCCGTGTCCGTGCGGCTCAATCCAGGAGGGGACCCGACAATGGCCGACTCGCTGAGATCGTTCCTCGAGCAACAGGAGTTCGGGGAGGCCTGGGACAAGGGGCTTCAAGAGAGCCGTCCGGATGTTGTACTGGCTGACGGCCACACGGCCAGATTGATGAAGGGCATGCGATATTGCCGCGTGGGCGTGGACATCTCCTTGCCATCGCTGGACCGGTTCAACTTCATTCCCCGGACGATCTTCGGTGCTCAGGGAGCGATGTACCTACTGGACGAGATAATAAACGGGATCTAGGATAGTTTAAAAAGGCCCCCTTCCCCTGCCTGAGGGAGGAGGCCTTCTTCCCTTTTCTACTCATTGATCTCCTCTAAGAGAGACTCCGCGTCCAGATATATGGACCGGAGCTTCTCGCTCATATCCTCGCTTGGCTCCCATAACCCTCTCTGTATGACCTCCAGCAAACGGCTGGCCATCTCCCTCAGGGCATAAGGGTTGTTCTCCTCCAGCCATTTCCGGGTCTCTTCGTCGAGAAGGAACCTCTCCGTCATCCCTTCATACATCCACGGCTCGATGACGTCCGATGTGGCGTCCCAGCCCAGAGAGTACTCGATCACGTACGATAGTTCCATTGCCCCCCTATAACCATGCTCCTTCAGCCCCTGGATCCATTTTGGGTTGAGCACTCTGCTCCTGAACACATAACGAAGTTCCTCCTCCAACGAACGGGTCTTGAGGCGTTGGGGGTCCGAGCTGTCCCCCATGATGGAGTAAGGCTTGCGTCCCCCGTAGGTCCTTATCATGGCGTTCATGCCTCCGAGGTAACCATATTCGTCGTCGACGTCCAGGAGGTCGAACTCCCGGTCCTCGTGGTTCTTCACGGTCACGTCCAGCTGGGACATCCGGTCCTTGAAGAACTCGGCCAGTTTATCACCATGGCGGCCTCGCCCATAGGCATAGGCGCCCCAGGTGATGTAGGTCTCAGCAAGGTCCTCGGTGGTGGACCACTTGGAGGACTCGATCATCTTATCAATCCCGTAGCCGTATGTGCCAGGCGGATCGCCGAAGACGCGGACGATCGCCTGGGAACGTGCCTCGTTGGGGGATAATCCCTGCCGAATGGCCTTCTGGATGTCCTCCTTTAGGTGCTTGACCAAGTAGTTCTCATCGTCCGACTCGTCCAGGGAGGCGATGATCTCCACCCCCTCGTCTATCATCTCAATGAGGTTGGGGAAGGTGTCTCGGAACAGGCCGCTGATCCTGAGAGTGACGTCGATCCTCGGACGGCCGAGCTCGGAAAGCGGGATCACGTCAAGTCCTATCACTCGGCCACCGGTAGCGCTCCACCTCGGTCTAAGGCCCATTAGCCAGAGAATATATGCGATGTCGTCCCCGCCGGTCCTCATGGTGTCGAGCGCCCAGATCACTATGCCGACGTTCTTCGGGTAGCAGCCCATCTCCTTGACGTGACGATCGACCATCTGGTCCGCCATCTTCCGGCCCACCTCCCAGCACGCGTAGCTCGGGATCGTGTCAGGATCTATGGTGAAAAAATTACGGCCCGTAGGCAGCAGGTGGGCGTTGCCTCTGGTCGGAGAGCCGGATGGTCCGGGGGGCACATAGCCCGCACCGAGGCCGATCATGAGGTTGGATATCTCTTCCACGGTGCCCTTGATCCCAGGGACGACAGTGTCACATATGAACTCCGTTGATTCCAGAAGGTGCACGTTCTTATCTGGATAGGCTTCTCTTACCATTTCAGAGCAATCATCTCGGCGGAATTCGGCATCCATCATCTTTTCGATAAGACGATGGCACTCTTCGTCGACCTTATCGAGGAGCGTTCCCTTTAACTGACCTAGGTCAGGGTGTATTACTGAAGGTTCGTCCAAGAGATCATGAAGGTCCCATCCTTTGGCCTCGGCCAGGGCTTCCCTGAGGGAGGGCGTGCTCCCGTTCTGCAGTCTTGTAAGGCCGTATATCATCTCCTCCATCCGCTTTCCCTCCGGGACCTTCCCCAAGATGTGCAGTCCATCCCTGATCAGGGCGTCCTTCAGCTCGGAGACGTAGTCGTACAGGTCGTTGAGGTGGTCGGAGATCTCTTCGGGGGTGGCGTCCTTGGATACCCCCATGTCCTCCATCATCGAGAGGTTCTTCACGAGATCGTGGATCTTTTGGAGCAGTATCGAGGCCTGGTCCTTCTGTTTCGCGTTGACTGCGTGAAAGTACTCCTGCAGGTTCCCATCCAACTCCATCAGGTCATCGTAGCTGTCCGCCCGGGCCATGGCCGGTATGAGGTGATCCACGAGCACCGCCGCGCTCCGGCGCTTAGCCCCAGTACCCTCGCCGGGATTGTGGATGATGTATGGGTATAGATTGGGGATGCTGCCGAGAACTATGTCCGGATAGCAACGCTCAGAGAGCCCTACGCTCTTGCCGGGCAGCCATTCCAGAGTCCCGTGCGTACCCATGGATATGATGATGTGCGCTCCGAAGACATCCCTTATCCACCTGTAGTAGGAGAGGTATTGATGGGGTATCACCACATCCGTGCTGTGGGTCAAGGCTTCTGCCTGCTCCCGAAGGCCGCGCAACGGCTGGAGGCCGATGAAGACATTGCCGTTCCTTACCCCGGGGACGATCAGACGTCCCTCCACGTTGGCCATCTCCCCCGGCGGTTGACCCCAGCTCCTGCACATCTCCTCTCTTGACAGGGGGTGGACCTCATCGAACCATCTGTTATACTGGTCCGGGCTCACGGTATCGGCGGCCCGTTCCAGGATCGACTGCGGAGATAGCCACTCGGTGTCGTTCGTAACCCCTGACATTATCTCATCCAGAAGTTCCTTCCCATCTGCCGGTAGGTGGTCTATGGTGTAACCCTGCTCCTTCATCGCCCGGAGGATGGCGACGAGGCTCTGATATGTATCCAGACCAGCAGCGGTTCCGACCCTGTCGATCTGGGGGGCCCAAAGCGTGATGACCACTTTCCTCAGGGCAGGGGGGGTCCTGGCAAGGGTGGCATATGCCATGGAGAGGGAGGCTGCCCTCTTCACTCTCTCCGGTATTGGTCGCGATGTCCGCCGACCCTCACTGTCGATCTCCGTACAAGCTATTGGTACGGTGATGATCTGACCATCGAACTCCGGTCCAACCACCCCGACCGATATCTCCGCAGCGCTCAGACCGAAGGTGTTCTCCTCCCATGCTGCCTGGGCCCTCCATAAGGTCATTACCTGTAGGACGGGGACGTTGAGGTCCTTGAAGAAGTTGTACACCTCGACCTTTGTGCTGCCCATGCCGGGATTGGCCAGGGGCAACTGGGAAAAGCCCATGGCCATTATGACCGCACCTACTCTGGGCTTGCCCCCTTCCATTAGGAACTCCTCCACGACCTTGCGTATCCCGATTGAACCGGTGATCTCGCTGGGAGTGGAGGTGAAGAAGACCGGTAGGACGTTGGCCCCTATCTCATCGAGTGCTCGGATAAGAGCATCGATAGGTCCAAGGTCTCCGCTCATCCACTGTCCCTGGGGAAAGAGTATGCCCACTGTGGGGCGGGAGGCATCGAGGGTTCCAAGATAGGATTCCAGGTCGATATTCGGAACATGATCGGGGTGGTATATGCCCTCTGTACGGGGCCGTCTGGGCTCGGGCACCTCCAGATCGCTCATCCCTCCCAGTTCTCGGCAGCTCCAGGTCAGGAGCCCGCGCAGATTGTCCGCCCCGCCCATCTCGACGTATCTCCTTACCTGATCGTACTTATCGTCCGGCAAGGTGAATAGGTGACGGAACTCCACCATGATCTCCCGCATCCCTTCCAGGTCGACGAAGGTGGGGCGCTTGGTCTGTTCTAATAGCTCCTTCAATCGTTCGAACTTCTTGAATCGCGAGGGGTCTCCATGGCAGCGTATGAGCACAAGGTCGGACCTCTTGACCTCCTTGAGGGCCTCAAGGAAGGCTCTCTCCTCCCTATCCAGCACTTCTGACTCGAAGCTGACCAGGGAAAGGTCAAGACCCTGGTCTTGGAGTTCCCTGGTCGCTTCCCTCATGACATGGGAGTCCCTCTTTCCCACCGAGAAGTCCAGCACTCTCATTTCTTGCTCACCCCATGTCCCACCATCGCCGTCGGAGCGCCACCGAGGATCTGGGAGACGGCCCTGATGCTTAGGGTATCGCAGATCTTCTCCGCGAGATCGATGGATGCTTGATCGGGTCCCGCTACCGCACCCCTCAACAGGTAAGGGGAGAGGTCCACATCATAGGCTCCGTAGTAGGTAGTGAGAACACAGTTCATAGCGCTCAGGCCCGCTAGCACCACGGTATCACAGCCTTTCTCCTTCAGCAACGATGCCAGCTCGGTCTTGTTGAAGGCGTTCTGGTAGGTCTTGACCACCCACTTATCCTCTGGCAATATCTCGATCTCTGGGAAGAGGTCAAAATCACTGGACCCGGGGTAGAGGCTTCTCTCCTTGTACAGGTGATATGTGAACAGCACAGGTGCCCCGGCCCTCCTGAAGACCTGAATGGCCTCGACCATGTGGGGGAGGGTCTTCTGAACGGAGAGCTTGAGGCCTTCTGACATCTCCAGCCATCCGTTCTGGGCATCGATCACCAGCAATGCCGGCTTCATGCTATACCCTCCTGAGGATCGAACGGTGAACGGCGTTGCCGTTCTTCGCTTGCCACCGAACTTATATCAAACCCCATCGGCCGCACTTTCTTTCCACCTTTCCTATGGTGATCGCTCCTTTCTTTGTCCTTTGAGCTCGATGTCATTTCGTGCACCCCTTCAAATGCTGCTCTTCTTCAGCTTGTACATGCTGGCGAAGTAGAAGATGGCCCCAAATCCGACCAGGGCGATCAGGGAGATCCAGGGAAAATGCTCACCCAGGGCTGCCGACCTGATGCATTCGCTAGATTGTGTCAAGGGCAGAACATAGAGGACCATTCTCACCGCCTCGGGCACTTGGCTGAGAGCGAAGAACGTCCCGCAGAGAAATGTCATGGGCAGCATGACCAGGCTGTTGAAGGTGCTCATGCTCTGGTGGGAGTTCACGACCAGGGCAGCGAACACTCCGAAGAAGGAAAAGGCCAGGCATGACACCAACAGGGAGAGGATGAAAAGCGGATCTATGATCAGTTGGGGCGATATGAACACCCCCATGACGATGATGGCCCCACAGCTGAGCAGACCCCGGACGACCCCCAGAAGTGCTTTTCCCACGACAATGGAGGAGTGGGATATGGGGGACATCAGGAACTCGTCGAAGCTCTTGTAGTATAAACGGTCGACGTTCAGCTTCATGGCCGCGCCCCCGAAACTCACGGTCATGGAGGTAAGGGCCACGATGCCAGGGATGATGAACGCTATGTAGCTTACCCCCTCCACCGTGAGGTTGTTGCCCAGACCATACCCGAACGCGACCAGGTACAGGACCGGGCTGACCAGGCTGGTGGCGAGGATGGAGAGCCAATGCCTTCTGAGAAACCGTAGCTCTGGCCATAGAACGGAATAGATATCGGTAATGGCATTGCTCATCAGGCATCACCAACCTTCTGACCAGTCAGCTCCACAAAGACGTCCTCGAGGTTCGATTCCCTGATAATGATGGTCTGGTCCTGTGAAGCTATATCCTGAACGAATCGGGTGGCGCCGGCTCGGTCGGAGAAATACTGGTACCTGGTCCCATTGTTATCCCCCTGCATCTCCACCGCCACCATGCCCAGCTTCTGCCTGAGCTCCAAAGGTGAACCGAGGGCGATCAGGCGTCCGTGGTCGATTATTCCCACGCGATCGCACAGTGCTTGGGCCTCCTCGATGTAGTGTGTGGTCAGGAATATCGTGGTGCCGTCGCTGTTAAGGCGCCGCACGAGATCCCACATCCGCCGGCGGGTCTGGGCATCCAGTCCCACCGTGGGTTCGTCCAGGAAGAGCAGTTGAGGTCGATGAAGGAGGGCACACATGATGGTGGCCCGCTTCTTCATGCCTCCGGACAGGACATCTACCATCTTATCGGCATGTTCGGAGAGCCCAGCATATTCGATCAACTCCCTAATGCGGTTCTCGCGTTCCGTGGACCTCATACGATGGAGGCGGGCATGCAGGACCATGTTCTCACGGATGGAGAGGTCCCTATCGAGGCTCAGGTGCTGCTGTACCACCCCTATCAGCTCCTTTACCCTCTCCCCCTCTTTCACCACGTCAAGACCATCGATGCTGACCCTGCCCGAGTTGGGCTTGGTCAGGGTGGTCATCACCCTCATGGTGGTTGTCTTTCCTGCACCGTTTGGTCCCAAGAAACCAAAGATCTCACCTCTCCGTACTTTGAGGTCCAGCTCCTTGACGGCCTCGACCTTCCCATAGTTCTTCGTCAACCTATCGATGGTTATCAGATCGTCCATGCGATACCCCCTCACTCCTGCTCGTTGACCTCTTCCAAAAGCGTCTCCGCGTCCAGGTAGATTGAGCGCAGTCTTTCCTTCATCTCCTCGTCCGGCTCCCAGAGGCCTCTCTGGATTGCCTCCAACAAACGGCTGGCCATCTCCCTCAACGCATACGGATTGCTCTCCTCCAGCCACTTCCTGTTCTCCTCGTCCAGAAGGAAGTGTTCCGTGACCGACTCGTACATCCAGGGCTCTATTATGTCGGAGGTGGCGTCCCAGCCAAGCATGTACTCGGTGAGCTTGGACAGCTCCATGGCTCCCCTGAACCCATGCTGCTTCAGGCCTTCCAACCACTTGGGGTTCAGCACCCTGCTTCGGAACACGAACTTGCTCTCCTCCTCTACCGTCCTGGCCTTGAGGCGCTGGGGGTCCGAGCTGTCCCCCATGATGGAGAGCGGCTTTCTTCCTCCGAACGCTCTCACGCAGGAGTTCATGCCTCCTAACATTGTGTAGTCGTCATCGATGTCCAGGAGGTCGAACTCCCGGTCCTCATGGTTCTTCACGGTCACATCCAGTTGAGCGAACCTCTCCCTGAACTCCTCCGGTACCTTCTCCCCCTTCCAATCGCGCCCGTACGCATGGCAGCCCCAAGTTGCATAGGTCTCGGCGAGGTCTTCGGTGGTGGACCATTTCGAAGATTCTATCAGGACGTCCACGCCAGCCCCGTGACCTCCGGGTGGGTCGCCGAAGATACGGACCATCGCCCTAGCCTTTGCCTCCTTTAGCGCAAGTCCCTTGAGGAGGGCTCTCTGTATATCCTCCCTTAGGTGTTTTACCAGGTAGTTCTGCTCCTCCGACTCGTCCAGAGATGCTATGGTCTCCACTCCCTCGTCGATCATCTCGATGAGGTTGGGGAATGTGTCTCGGAAGAGGCCACTGATCCTCAGCGTGACGTCGATCCTTGGGCGGCCTAGCTCCGATAACGGTATCACGTCAAGACCTACGACCCGACTTCCGGTGGCGCTCCATCTCGGGCGGAGGCCCATTAGCCAGAGAATATATGCGATGTCATCCCCGCCGGTCTTCATGGTGTCGGTGGCCCAGATCACTATGCCTACGTTCTTCGGGTAACAGCCCATGTCCTTCACGTGGCGTTCTATCATCAGATCGGCCATCTTCCTGCCGACCTCCCAGCAAGCGTGGCCAGGTATGGAGTTGGGATCGATGGAGTAGAAATTACGCCCTGAAGGGAGGAGGTGGGCATTCCCGCGTGTGGGACAGCCCGAAGGGCCAGGGGGAACGTATCCGGCATCCAGACCAAGCATGAGGTTGTCGATCTCATCCGTCGTGGACATGACGTTCGGGTATACCTGATCGCAAATGAAACCGACAACCTCGTTAAGATGGTCGTTGGCATCAGGGAAACGTTCCGATATGATGCCGTAACAGGTTTTCTTGTCGAAGTTGCACTCCCGTAACGCCTTTAAAAGGGAGCGACAATTCACGTCCACCTCGTCCAGCAGAGTCCCTTTTAGGGTGCCGATCTGGGCATGAAGCTCTGAGGGATGGTCCTGAAGGTCCCGAAGGTCCAGGCCTTTGGCCTCGGCGATGGCCGTCCTGAAGGAGGGTACAGTTCCGTTCTGTAGGCGGGTGAGGCTGTATATCATCTCCTCCAGTCTTTCCTCCTCAGGGGGCTTGCCCAGGATGTGTAGGCCATCCTTGATAAGGGCGTCCTTTATCTCCACGACATAATCGTACAGTGCATCGATCTTGGTTGCTGTTGCCTCCGCCGAAGCATCGACAGAGAGTCCCACCTCCTCCAGCATGGACATCCCCTTGACCAAGGCGTGGATCCTCTCCGCGAGCATGGCCACTTTCTCGGTCTGCCCTCCGTTCAGTGCATGAAGATAGGCCTGGAGGGTGCTGTCCAATTCCATCAGGTCGTCGTAACTGTCCGCCCGGGTCATAGCGGGGATAAGATGGTCCAGGATCACCGCTGCGCTCCTTCGTTTGGCCTGGATACCTTCACCCGGGTTCTCCATAATATATGGATTGAGGTTAGGTATGCTGCCCAGGACCACATCGGGATAGCACCTTTCAGAAAGCCCCACCCCTTTTCCGGGAAGCCACTCCAGGGTCCCGTGGCA
Source organism: Methanomassiliicoccus sp. (assembly GCA_018262895.1). Classification (GTDB taxonomy): domain Archaea; phylum Thermoplasmatota; class Thermoplasmata; order Methanomassiliicoccales; family Methanomassiliicoccaceae; genus UBA6. The sequence continues at coordinate 20,328 of JADFDJ010000014.1, forward strand.
GCCCATGTGGATTATGGCCTGGGTTCCAAAGACATCCTTCAACCACCTATAGTAAGCGAGATACTGATGGGGCATCACTATCTCGGTGCTGTGGTAGAGGGTTTCCGCCTGTTCGTGGAACCCCCGATTTGGCTGGAATCCGATGAATATATTCCCGTTCCTCACTCCTGGGATTATCAGGCGGCCTTCCACATTATACAGTTCGCCGGGAGGCTTTCCCCAATCCCGGCATATCGCCTGCTGAGCTGCCTGAGGGATGGCGTCGAACCAGGCTTGATACTGGTTCCCTTCGACGAATCCTCCTGCCCGCTCCTTCATATCCTGTGGGGAGAGCCATTCGGTGTCGTTGGTGACACCGCTCATTATCTCATCCAGTAGTTCCTTACCATTCTCGGGCACCCTCTCAAGAGAGTATCCCTCCCTCTCCATCGCCCTGAGTATGGCCACCACGCTCTCGAAGGTATCAAGGCCAGCTGCGCCCCCCACCCGATCGTTCTTCGGAGGGTACATGTACAGTAGGATGGCCACCTTCCTTCGTGATGGCGGGGTTCGCCCCAGGTCCGCCCAGGCCTTGGCCATAGTGGCGACCCTGGATACGCGATCTTGTATGGGAACGAAATGCTGCCTCCCATCGTCGTCTATGGTCGCACATCCGATGGGTACCGTTATTATCTGGCCATCATACTCGGGCCACACCACATTGGTGGAGATCTCGATCGCTCCCAGGCCGAACGTGCTCTCCTCCCAGTCCGCCCTTGACCTCCAAAGGGTCATCGCCTGAAGGACCGGCACGTTGAGGTCCCTGAAGAAGTTGTGAACGGTCTTTCCTACGCTTCCATCACTGGGGCTGGAAAGGGAGATCTGTGAGAACCCTATGTTGAGGATTACTGCATCTACCCTTGAACGGTCCCCATCCATGAAATATTCCTCAACCACTTTCCTTATCCCTATGGATCCCGACACCGGGTTGGGTGAGGCAATGAAGAATACCGGAAGGGCGTTGGCACCTATCCTCTCCAATTCTCGTACCAACGCATCGACGGGCTCGATATTGTTGGACAACCAATAACCCTGGAAGAACAATATTCCAATGGTCGGACGGGCGGGATCGAGGGTGCCCAAATATTGTCGGAGCTCGATGTCCCGTGGCTTATCGGGGTGATAGACGCCTTCCGTGCGTTGCCGTCGAGGCTCAGGGACCTCGACGTCCAATCCCTCGATGCGCCTAAAGGCCCATAGTAGCAAAGCCCTATTGTTCTCGTCGCCCCCCAGTTCGACATATGAGCGCAGTAGATCGTACTCCTCATCCGACCCTGCAAATAGTGGACGGACCTCTCGCGCGACCTCCTCCATGTGACTATCAACGAAAAACAGCCCTTTGGCACGTTTTGCCCCTTCTTCAAAACGATCCCATTTCTTGAAATGAGATGTATCGCTGTGAAGTCTGACGATGATAAGATCCGCCTCTTTGACATGCTTCATCATCTCCAAGAATGCTCTCTCGTTGGTATCCAGCTCCTCGGAGTCGGCGCATTTCACCTCAATGATAAACCCCTGCTCTTCCAAACACTTAACAACAGGCATTATGACCGCACTGTCTCTAGCCCCTGCGGCGATGTTGATTATTTTCACCTTTCTCACCCATGTTGAAAATGCGTTCCCCTAAACACTCTACCTCTGACAGTACTGGCCATCCAGTAGAATAATAGGATTATTGGTCTTATACATTTTTTGAGTAGGTTATATCATCCAATCATATAACCCTATTTATTATTCATTGAAAAAATATAAATTCGAATACCATTAGGCTTATAAAGTTGGTACAGACCATCCGGCAGAGAGGGGTCAAGTATGGGAGACAGAGTAATAGTTGCCGAAGACCTTGTAAAATGCTATCCGAGGACGAACGGTAAATCAGGCGAGAAAAAAACCTCTAAGCCCGCTGTGGATGGCGTCAGCTTTGAAATCAGAAAGGGGCAGATATTCGGTCTACTCGGTCCCAATGGAGCTGGTAAGACTACCACGATCAAGATGCTAGGAACCCTCCTGATACCAACCTCGGGCGGAGCCACGGTGCTTGACCATGATATCGTGAAGGACTACATGGAGATCAGAAAGCGCATTAACATCATCTCGGGCGGAGACAGAGGCCTGTACTACCGCATATCCGGACGCCAAAACCTGCGTTTCTTCTCCGACCTATATCGGATCCCGAGAAGATTGAGGGACGTGAGGATAGAGGAGTTGTTACAAAAGGTGGGGTTGGAAAAGGCCGCTGACCAGAGGGTGGAGGAGTACTCCCGAGGCATGAAGCAGCGCCTTCATATCGCCAGAGGCTTGGTCAACGATCCGGACATCCTCTTTCTAGATGAGCCGACCATCGGCCTTGATCCTGAGATCTCAAGGGAGGTCAGGGGAATGGTGAGGGACATGTCCAAGGACGGCAAGACGCTGCTACTGACCACCCATAACATGAATGAGGCGGAGGAGCTTTGCGACGACATCAACATAATTGTCGGTGGAAAGATAGTTGCCAAAGGTACGATCGCTGAACTCAAGGAAGCTGTTAGGAAGAAATCGGTGATCGAGGCTGAGGTGCGAAGGATGACCCCTGATGTGATAGAGGCCGTTCACTCCATCGATGGTGTCCTCAATGTCGCCTGTTCCTCAGATGCGTATAGGTCGATCCTGAGGATCCAGGTCGCTGATGGGCAGGACATGGTCCTGCCAATCGCAAAAAGGTTGGAGAATTGCCGCATCATCAGGGTGAGCAGGGAGGAACCAACCCTTGAGGATGCTTACATGAGCATGGTGATCGGTGATGCCTAATCTCTACGCAATAACGGGATCGTTCAAGAAGCAGGCCCTGGATTTCATTGCAGACCCACAATGGATCATCCCTAGCTTGGTAGCCCCGTTCACGTTCACACTGGTTACCCTAATGATCTACCCCGAGCGTGATGCCTCGATTGTCCTTTACGCTGTGCTGGGAGGAGGGATATTGGGGATGTGGAGCAACAGCCTCCGGGCCTCAGGCTTCAGTATCAACTATGATCGGATGGTCGGAACGCTGGAGTCGTTGATGGTAACCCCCACCCCTCTGATGGAGGTGATCGCCGGACGGGCGATCTGGAATGCCTTGATCGGCCTACTCAATTCATTGCTAGTTTTCATCCTGGCGGAAGTGGTATTTCAAACCTCCATCAGGCTCGCCGACCCCCTCATGTTCTTCATCGCGCTAGCGATCATCCTCCTGTCCCTATCGACGATAGGGCTGTTCTTGGCCGCTTTCTTTGTCTTCACCCGGGCTTCCTCGGTCCTCACCCAGATACTTGAACTCCCTATCTTCATTATCAGTGGGGCGATGATCCCCATTAACCTGATGCCTAGCTGGTCATGGCCATTGTCTTTCACCTTTGGGCCGTTCTGGGGAGTGGATGCCCTCCAGATAGCGGCCGGGGTGAGCTCGACCAGCCCAATTCCGGTCGGTTACGCTGGAGACCTTCTTATCCTATTTGCGATAACTGCGGTCTACCTAACCTTGACGTGGATGCTTTTTAAAAAGATGGATGGTAAGGCACGAGAGAGCGGCTCCCTCGGGAGGTACTGAGCATGGGTTTCATAAGGCAAGAGGTCACGGTGCTAAAGAGCGCTTCCGGGGTCTCCCTCCGCTCATTGTTCGCTGCGGTCCCATGGTGGTTGTGGCTCATTCAATTGGTCACCATCGGACTGACCCAGATGATTTACTTCGTTCTAATGACCAGCGTCGCGGGCGATACGACTATGAGCATCTCGGAGGTGGCCTTGGGGAACGCTCTGCAAGCGGTCACATACTCCACGGTGTTCGCGGTGTGCAGTATACCCGGGGACGAGAAGCATTCAGGCACGTTGCCATTGGTGATGAATGCTCCCACCAAGCTACACTCTGTGATTATCGGCAAGTCCCTCTTCCATATCGCTGCAGGCATGATGACGGTGGTCATCTCCCTCACGTTCGCGGCCCTTGTGTTCGGGGTCAGTTTTGCCGAAGTGGACGCCTTATCGCTGTCCATGGTCATTCTCGTCACGACATTTGCCATGACCGGCTTCGGCCTTATGTTGAGCAGCATTGGGATCTACATGCGCTCCTCCATCCTCCTGGCGAGCTTTTTTCTCTACATTGGCCTGATATTCTGTGGGGTCAATTTTCCGGTTTCGCACCTACCCTCCTTCCTTCAGCCGATCTCCGCCGTCCTCCCAATGACATATGGGGTCCACTCACTCAGGATGGCTGTGGAGGGGGCAGCGGTGTTAGACATCGCGCAGGACCTAGTGCTTATGCTGGCAATAGGGTCGATCATGTTGTTGATCGGCTTCTTAATGCTCAGATTGTTCGAAAGGCTTGCAAGGATCAAGGGGTCCTATGAGATGTTCTGAACCGAGTTTTCGCAATGATTCTGAGCGCTCCTGGATGTGATTCGTTCCCTTCCATGGAGATCTGTCCTTGAAAAAAACGAAAAAGCAGTCCAAGCGATTCCATGTCGGGAATCCAGAGAAAGCATCGGCGGGGAACAAAAATATATTAAAGGCATCTAGCGTTATCGGAGAAGATGGATTATACATCCAACGTAGCTTGATGGTCGGACTTATGGTACTATTCAACCAAATACCGGTATTCAGGCCAGTTAGGGGTTTAAGGAGGATAATATGCACATAATGGAAGGTTTCCTGCCCTTGGAATGGGCGGTGTTCTGGTTTGCGGTCTCCATACCTGTCATTGCTTGGGGCTTCCTCAAGATAAGGAGATTGTTCTCGGAACATCCTGAGCTTAAGATGAGCATCGCCATATCTGGGGCCTTCATCTTCGCACTGTCATCTCTGAAGCTTCCGTCGGTCACAGGATCGTCATCCCATCCAACAGGGACCGGAGCGTCCACTATTTTGCATGGAGTGGCCGTGACCTCGGTCCTTTCGATAATCGTCCTGCTGTTCCAAGCCATACTGCTGGCTCACGGAGGACTGACCACTCTTGGGGCTAATGTGTTCTCCATGGGGATCGCAGGGCCCTTCGTGGCATGGTTAGCATACAAGGGGATGCAGAAGGCGAAGGTGAGCATGCTGCCGACAGTTTTTGTTACCGCCTTGCTCGCAGACCTTGCGACATATATCGTCACAGCTCTCCAGTTGGCTCTGGCATATCCTACCGCGGGGAGCGTTATCACATCATTCACGACCTTCTTCGAGATATTCGCCGTCACTCAGGTCCCGTTGGCCGTGGCCGAGGGGGTTCTCTTCGCGATGTTCTTCGATTACCTTGCCAGGACCAGGCCCGACCTGCTCAAAGGAAAGCTGCATATCAAGGAGAGGGTGCGGGGGGTCGCCGATAAAACCGTGGAGGCGCGTACATGAAGCCTGTTCACTGGTACATGCTGGGGTTCGCGTTCATTGCAGTCATCTGCATATCGGCCTTCATAATATCGCCAGGTGCCGAGTTCGGTGGCGCCGATGGTCAGGGGGAGGAACAGATCTCGCAGATCGATCCTGATTACCAGCCATGGTTCGAGAGCCTCTGGTCCCCGCCTGGGGAGACCGAGAGCCTCCTTTTCGCCACACAGGCGGCCATAGGGGCATCCATAATCGGTTGGTTCATCGGCAACGAGCACGGGAAACGATCGGTCAAAAAGAGCGAGGATGCATCGCGTGGCAAGGTCGAGGGGGTGCCTGGTAGCCAGGAAGTGTCCCCGAGAGCGGGTGGAGGGGAGGATTAGAGCCTGCCTTCGCGCTCTGCGATTGGCGGTCCATGCAGATCGAAAGGCTTGGAAGGGCGATATCGAAGATCACGAGGTAAACAAACCCAGGACCACCTACCAAGGTTCCGTCCTGGCCGTTCTCAACCCTAATGTAAAGCCTCCTTTCTCGGCTGGTCGAATGATCGAGGTGAAAGCGATTGTACAAAGACCTAATGAACAGGCTCGCCTATAAACCGGGTATCGTGAGAATGAGGGACGTAATGCCGCGCCTTTCCGTGACGGTTGGCAGAATGGGAATGGATGTAATGAATGGCCATCTCCAGGGAACTGCGTTCTGAAGTTGAGGATTGATCATGAAAATACCGAGGATAGTGATAGCTGGGGAGAGGAGCGGAGTAGGAAAATCCACAATCACTGTGGGCATCCTTCTGGCCTTGAAGGCCAGAGGCCTGGAGCCACAGCCCTTCAAGACCGGCCCTGACTTCCTGGACCCCATGCACCACAGCCTGGTCCTGGGGAAGCCTTCCCGCAACTTGGACACATGGATGTTCAAGGACAAGGTGTTCTCCTCGTTCCTCCGAGGCTCACGAGGATCGGACATCTCCGTGATAGAGGGTGTGATGGGGTTGTATGACGGCCTTGATGGGAGGTCCGAGGAAGGGTCCACCTCCCATCTGGCGAAACGCCTCGGGGCTCCAGTCATCCTCATCGTCGATGCCTCGTCCTCCGCCCGCTCGGCCGGTGCGGTGGCGCTGGGTTTCCGGGAATACGATCCTGACGTGAATATCGGAGGCGTGATCTTCAACAACGTCGGCAGCCCGCACCATTTGGAGATGGTGCGCGATTCCCTCAGGGGCATGGAGTGCTTGGGCGGTATTCCCCATGATGCCCTGGCCGAGCTCTCCTCCCGTCACCTCGGCCTTGTCCCCGCCACCGAGGACCCCAACATGGAGAGGTATGGCCGCATCCAGAAGATGATCGAGGACAATGTGGACATGGACAGGATGGTCGACATCGCTTTTTCCGCCCCTGATATCTGCCCGCCGAGGTCCAGGACAAGGCACTCTCGAGCACCGCGCTGCCGTATCGGGCTGGCGCAGGACGAGGCGTTCAACTTCTACTATGCGGACAACATCGACGGGCTACGATCCCTGGGTGCTGAGGTGGTGCCCTTCTCCCCGATCAGGGACGAGCTCCCGGACGTGGACGGATTGTATTTCGGCGGCGGATACCCCGAGGTCTTCGCGCCTCAGCTGGAGGCAGCCTCCGGGATGAGGCAGGCGGTGAAGAAGGCCGCCACCTCGGGTATGCCCATCTACGCGGAGTGCGGTGGAATGATGTACTTCTGCGATGCGGTGGCGGACGCCCAGGGAGGCAAGAGGAAAATGTGCGGGGTCTTCGATGCGGAGGTGGAGATGACCGAACGCCTCCAGGCCATCGGCTATGTGGAGGTCCGTGCGCGGAAGGATAACGTACTCAGCAAGAGCGGGTGGGGCACGAGGGGGCATGAGTTCCACTTCTCCAAGGTGAGCTGCCTGGGAGAGAAAGAGTTCGCATACGAGATGCTGCGAGGCAAGGGCATGATCGACAACAAGGACGGCCTGACGGCCTACGATACGCTGGCCTCCTATACCCACCTTCACTTCGCCTCCTGCCCGAAGTTCGTTCGCCGTTTCGTGAGGAACTGCGAGATGTGGAGGCGAAGGTGAGATGGACGAGCATTGGAGCAAGGTAATAAGCGAGCTGCAGAACTTTCGGCCTGGGCCCAACAGGGAGTGCGAGTACTATCATTGTCACTACGACGGTCAGGACTGCTCCCTGTGCTTCTGCCCCCTCTACCCGTGCTTGGACCCCCGACTGGGCGGAATGGTGGTATCGAAGAGAGGCACGGAGGTGTGGAGCTGCGAGTCCTGCTACTGGAACCATCGAGGAGAGGTGGCGAAGGAGCTGGCGAAGCGCATCGCTCCCACCGCGACGCGCCCACCAAGGTCGGAGCTGGAACGGGCGAAGAAGGAGGTGGAGGCCTTACATCCAGTGAGCGCGATGCCCATAATGATACTGGGAGCCACGTCGGGTGCGGGCAAGTCCCTACTGGTCGCGGCGCTGTGCCGCCTGTTCTCGGACATGGGGTTCAATGTGGCTCCGTTCAAGTCACAGAACATGTCCCTGAACTCCATGGTCACCCCCCAGGGCGGGGAGATCTCCAGGGCCCAGGCCCTGCAGGCGGTGGCTGCCCGGACAGAGCCGGACCACCACATGAACCCTATCCTTCTAAAGCCCAAGAAGGATGACGTGTCCCAGGTCATTGTGGAGGGCAAGCCCTACAGGGACATGGACGTGAAGACCTACTACGGGGAGTTCACCCTCGGGGAGGGCACGGAGATCGTCAAGAGGGCATGGGAGTTCCTGAAGAAGACGAGGGATGTGGTCGTGATCGAGGGGGCAGGATCTCCTGCGGAGATCAACATCCTCGACCGGGACATCGCCAACATGAAGGCCGCGGAGATAGCCCAGGCCCCCTGCCTGCTGGTGGTGAACATGGAGTGGGGCGGGGCCTTCGCCTACGCCTACGGTACGGTGGACCTTCTACCACCAGAGAAACGCAGGATGATCAAGGGGATCATCCTCAACAACATGCACGGAGACGCTAGCTGCCTGGACGAAGGGATAAAGGAGCTGGAATCGCGTCTGGGCATCCCCGTCCTGGGGGTGGTGCCTCACGTGGAGCACTTTCTACCGGACGAGGACTCGCAGGACCTGGCCAAGGAGAAGGGGTCAGGAGAGCTGAGGGTCGGGGTCATCATGCTCCCCCGCATAGCCAACTTCACCGACCTGGACGCTCTAGCGCTGGAGGGGGTGAAGGTCGTCTACGTGAAGGAGGTCCGGTCCCTTGAGGGAGTGGACGCGGTCATCATCCCCGGGACCAAGAACACCGTGGCCGACCTGCGCTGGCTTCACGAGAAAGGCCTGTTCGAGGCCATAAGGTCACTGCGGGGCAAGGTCCCCATCCTGGGCATATGTGGAGGCTACCAGATGCTGGGAAAGGAGGTCATCGACCTCAATGGGGTGGAAGGGGACGAGGGGGCCTCATGGGAAGGCCTGGGTCTGCTGGACGTGACCACCAACTTCGAGTTCTACGAGAAGAGGACCACCCAGGTGACCGGACGACTAGCCGATGGGTCCGGAGAGGTCCGTGGCTACGAGATCCACATGGGCCAGTCAGAGAGCAGGGAATCGCCCCTCTTCTACCTCAAGGAGAACGGTTCCGAGAAGGCAGAGGGAGCGGTCTCACCTGACGGTATGGTGATGGGTTCCTACGTCCATGGGCTGTTCGACCTTCCTGCGTTCCGCTCCGCGTTCCTCTCCAAGATCCCTCACAGAGAGAGCAGGGATGAATGCCCACAGGACTACGACCGGTCAGTCGAGGAAGGGCTGGACGCTCTGGCATCGGTGGTGGGCTCGAGCCTGGACATGAACAGGCTGCTTACCATACTGAGGGAGGGGCTGTGATGGGGCGGATCATGGTCATGGGGACATCCTCAGGCGCGGGGAAGACCACGATCGCTGCCCTGCTATGCCGTCATTTCGCTCTTCAAGGGCTCAGGGTCGCCCCTTTCAAGGCCAGCAATCTTTCCCTCAACTCCTTCGTTACATCCAAGGGGGAGGAGATCGGGGTATCTCAGGCCTACCAGGCGTGGGCCTGCGGACGAGAGCCGGAGGGGGACATGAACCCGATCCTCCTTAAGCCCAAGGGAGGGGGTGTCTGCCAGATCGTCCTCGATGGCCGCCCTTATATCGATGTCGGCCGGGGGGGAAAGACGGTGGAAAGGGAGAGGCTCATGGGCGCGGTCATCGCCGCCTACCAGAGGTTGATGGAGAGGAACGACGTGGTGGTGATCGAGGGTTCGGGCTCTCCCGCGGAGATAAATCTTAGAAGGGAGGACATCGCGAACATGGCCACGGCCGAGATGGCCCAGGCCCCTGTGGTCCTGGTGGGCGATATAGAGCGGGGTGGAGTGTTCGCCGCCATCCATGGCACCTACTCCCTCCTGGAGCCCAGGCACAGGCAGCTGGTGAAGGCCTATCTTATCAACCGCTTCCGTGGGGACGCCAGCATACTGGGGGAGGGCATACGCCGATTGACCGATCTCACCGGACTGCCCTGCCTGGGAGTCATGCCGTTCGCCAACCTGCGTTTCCCCAGCGAGGACAGCCTGGACCTTGCCCGGGGACAGGGGAAGGGCATGAGCGGCGCCGACGTCAGGCAGGGCTGGCTGGACAACCTTGACAGGCTCTACTGGACATCCCGGGAACATATCGATTACGGCAAGATCGACAGGATCGCGTTGGGCTGAGGAACGTCTCCAGGACGGCGCTTGACGATGGATAGGATGGCATTTCCTACGAGTAGCGGAGGGAGTGCGGTTCACCCTCCCTCATCTTTGGCTTGAGGCCAAGCTGCAGCCATAGTCCCAGCGCCCTGCCCAGGTCGTGGATGTAATCCCCAGCGGCCAGGGTGTTCCTCTCGATGATGGTGGCGTACCGGTCCATGAGGGCTCCAGGCGGAACGAAGTCCAGGCTCCGCTCCTGCTTCTCCGCTCCCATGTACAGCAGCCTCCCCTGGAGGGAGCAGAAATCCTCCTTCACAAAGGCAGGCTCCTCCGACAGTTTGATGTCCTTACGCCCCAGGGTCAGGGACGCCTTCTCCGCCGTACGCAGCTCCTCCATGATCTGGGCGGCGGCCTTACGGCCGTTGAGGCAGTTGTTGTGGAAGTCCTCCACGCGCACGTTCAGGTAATCCGCCTTGGCAGCCCTCTCGCATTGCTGTACAAGGGCCATGAGCTTGCCCATCTCCTCGAACATGACCAGGAGGACCGCGAACCGCAGACGGTCGCGACCAGGATATTCATCTTGACCTGCCAAGGCATGATAGGTGTTGGAGTTCTCCAGGATATGCGCTGCCAGGTCCTCGGCCAATTGAAAGGCCGCGTCCCGTGCAGGGTGAAGGACGTCTGCTTCTCCGCTCATGCCTGGTCCATGGCACGACCGGATATGAAAGGTTTCCCGAAGCGATAGTAGTGTTACCGCCGCTCTCAATTCTTCATATCATGGAGAGCTAGGAGGTGCTTAGGGCGAGGGCGAGGAAGATCGCCGAGGACAAGACAGGCTTCCACATCTATCTGGTCATCTTCTTAGCGATATACAGCTTGTTCATCGCGATGTGGCTGTGGAGCGAGGGCGGATTCCCGTGGTTCGTCTTCCCGCTGGTGTTCTAGGGCATTGGGCTCGTCGTTCATGGCCCGGGAGTTTTCATGGGGCAGGGTACGCGGACCGGTTGGCCGAGAAGGAGTATGGGCGGCTCAAAGGGCAGCGGCAATAAGCCTCCCTTTGAGAGAGGGCCCTGATGGAGCAACGTGAGGATATGCCACCGATGATGTGACATGTAGTGCCTTTGCATTTTTTTCTTCCGCTTAGAAGCGAAATGCTTTTTTAACACCCTTTTTATATGTGGCCACAGACGGGGATGGAGAGCGTGTCAGCTGTAGAGGTAATAGATCTTGTGAAAACCTTCGGGGAGGTCCGTGCCGTTGACGGCCTCTCCTTCTCAGTTTCCGAGGGCGAGGTTTTCGGCCTGATCGGTCCCAACGGAGCAGGGAAGACGACGACCATGAGGATGATGTCCACCCTCCTCCAGGTCACGTCCGGTAGCATCAACATATTCGGTCACGACGTGATGAAGGAAACGGATGAGGTCAGGAGGATCATAAGCTACCTGCCTGAGGAGGCGGGTGCTTATAAGAACCTTACCGGAAGGCAGTACCTAGAGTTCATCGCACGGTTCTTCGCGAAGGGTGAAGGAGCAATTGAGATCGCTGCCAGAGGTATGGATGTCGCCCGATTGGGAGACAGGATCGATGATCGGGTGGAGACCTACAGCAAGGGTATGGCCCGCCGCCTGCTGGTGGGCCGGGCGCTCATGTTCCGTCCCCGTCTGGCCATCCTCGACGAGCTTACCTCTGGCCTGGACGTCATCAGTGCCCAGCAAATCCGCAGGGTGGTGCGCGACTCCACAAAGGCCGGCACAACCGTGATAGTGTCATCGCACAACATGCTGGAGGTCGAGCTCATATGCGACCGCATCGCCCTCGTGAACGCGGGCAAGCTCGTGGAGCTCGGCACCCCCTCGGAGCTGAAGTACCGGTACGGTGCGGCCAACATCGAGGATGTGTTCGTGAGGGTGGTAGGATGAAGCCTCTGACCAATATAATTCGCAAGGAGGTCAAGGAGCTGCTCACTCCGGCCACCATAATACCTGTGGTCGTCATGGCAGTGCTGTTCGCATCCCTTGGAGGGATGATCGGAGGTGCTCAGGAGGAAGCGTCCAAGGCCCCGATCATCGGCCTTATCGACCTGGACGGCGGGAACTACTCGCAGGTCATCTCCTCATACATCTCGGCCAATTCCGAGATCGCATATAATGGAACGGACGTTGATGTCGGTCTGGAGGCGGTACGTACCGCTGGTGGTCCTGCGGTCATCGTCGTCGAGCCCGATTTCACCTCCGATATCAGCGCCGGGATCCCGGGCACCGTCAGGGTGTACTGGATCATGGCCGGTGCTGGCGTAATGGATTCCGTCTCCTCCTCGGTCGTGGACGTGATCCTCTCGGGTGCTGGTCAGATGCTGTCAGCGAGGATGATCGAGGAGGGTGCGTCCACCAATTCCAGCCTCATACTGGCGCCCATGGTCAAGAGCGAGACCACCTACTTCAAGCAGATGACCATGGACGACATCTCGCCGTCCACCGTTTCCGGCGTCCTTTCCTCCCAGTCGTTCCTGATACCTCTGGTGGTCATGCTGGTCATCCTCATGTCCGGTGGCAGCATCATCGGCTCCATGGGAATGGAGAAGGAGAACAAGACGCTGGAGACCCTCCTGACCATGCCGGTCAAGCGTCGTGATATCGTCATGGGTAAGCTTGCTGGGGCGGCGGTCGTGGGCCTGCTGATGGCCATCGTCTACATGGCGGGCATGGGCTATTACATGGGCTCCCTGCAGGGGCAGTCCGCGATAGATATGGCACGCTTCGGGTTGGTGCTCGATCCACTGGACTATCTGCTGGTCGGGCTATCCCTGTTCCTGGCCGTCCTGGGCGCCCTGGCGCTATGCATGCTCATGGGTGCCTTCGCTCGGGACTTCAAGTCCGCCCAGACCCTGACAATGCCCATTACCTTCCTGGCGATGGTGCCTTTCTTCATAATGATGATGAAGGACTTCAGCACCCTTCCGCTGGTAGGGCAGGCCGTCATCTTCCTTATCCCCTTCAGCCACCCCATGATGGTCATGAACAACCTCATGTTCAACGATTATGGGCTGGTGATTGCCGGGATAGCCTACGAGGCGGTTTTTGCCGCTGTCACCGTGGGATTGTCTGTGTGGCTGTTCAAGAAGGACATGCTCATTACAGGATGGAAGAAGGGGAGCAAGAAGACGGTCAGGGGATTCATGAGGAAGGGGCGGTGATGGCTACCATATATCCTGATCAGATGGATTACCGGAACGTCTAGGCTCGGCTGTCAGATTGAGAGCTTGGCCATAGCCGATTGCGACCGACAGGTTGCTGCGCTGGCATGAGGGGACCTAATGATAATTACGTCTGTCTGAGGAACAAGGTTTAAGTAATGGAGCCCTTCTTTTCCCATCGGAGTTATCATATTGCCTAGTAGACCACCATTTAAGCCGGGTGCCAGGGACGATAAGAAGAAGTTCCGCCCCCAGACACCCCGGGTGGCCATGTTGAACCTTCACCGAATGGGTTCGTTCAAGTACGATCTTCGGGAGATACTCAACGCCGCCCCCATGGACAAGACCGCTATACCCACTGTCGTCGCGAACATCATTGCCAAGGCATCGAGGGTCTCCGTCAAAGAGACCAAAGAATATGTTAGGGAGATAGAGAAGTTGGGCACCATCGACAAGATCGCTGCCGATGATGTGTGCACCCTTTTGGACCGCTACTCCAAGTGGCGCTGAACATATCTTCTCAACGTTTACGGTTCAAGGGCGTGACGCTCATTTTCCTGCCCTTGTAGGAAGATTGCCTCAGAGCACGGAGCACTTTCAATCCCACGTCCTTGTGGATCTCCACTATGGTCTTGGTGGGGCCGATCTCGATCTGCCCTATGGTGATCTCGTTCACTCTGGCCGTCCGGGCCACGATTTCCGCCAGCTCCACCTTGTTAACACCGTCGTTGGCACCGATGTTGATCTCGAAGCGCACCATGCCGAATATGTCGGACATCTCGTCGAAGTCGAGGACCTCTCTGACCGTCTCCTGGCCCTTCACTCCCGGAACCTCCACCTGCTTGAGCTTCACATCGGTGAAGTTCTGTATGGCCTCCAGAAGATGCATCTCATCGCTGGAGACGAAGGTGATGGCCTTTCCCTCCTTGCCGGCACGTCCTGTCCTTCCTATCCGGTGGACGTAGCTCTCGGGTGATTCCGGGATGTCGTAGTTGATGACATAGTTGACACCCTCGATATCGAGACCCCGGGCGGCAACGTCGGTAGCGATAAGGACCTTGATCTTTCCGGAGCGAAAGTCGCCCAGCACCTTCTCCCTTCGGGCTTGGGTCAGGTCGCCGTGTATGGCCGCGGCGGGATAACCGTAAGATGTGAGCCTGCTCTCGATGATGTCCACCATGTGCTTGGTCTGGGCGAACACGATGGCCTTGGGCTTCTCCTTGTCCAGGACCCGGCACAAGGCCCAGATCTTGTTCTTCCTGCCCACGGAGAAGTACATCTGCTTGGTATTGGGGAGGACCAGCTCATCCTCGGACACCGAAACCACCTGGGGCGAGCTCATGTGCTCCTCGGCCAGCTTCCTTATCTCACCAGGTATGGTGGCCGAGAAAAGCATGGTCTGGCGTTCCTTGGGGACCTTGGATATGATATAGGTTATGTCCTCGATGAAGCCCATATCCAGCATGCGGTCAGCCTCATCAAGTACCAGGTAACGGACGTTCCTCAGATCGAGGGTCTTCCGCTGGATGTGGTCGATTACCCTGCCCGGGGTGCCCACGACCACGTCCACGCCCCGGTGCAGGGCCTCGAACTGCGGCTCCATACCGGCGCCGCCGTATACCGCCAGCACTTGAAGGTCAAGGTTGGCGCTCAGGCGCTTGATCTCCTCTGATACCTGCACAGCCAGCTCCCTCGTGGGGCACAAGATGAGCGCAGAAGGGAGCTTTCCATGCTCTATCCCCTGGATGATCGGTATGCCGAAAGCTGCGGTCTTACCTGTTCCTGTCTGGGCCTGGGCGATGACATCCTGTCCTTGCAGCAGCAATGGTATCGTCCCCACCTGGACCGGCGTTGGCTCCGTCCAACCCATGTTCTCTATGGCCTTCATCACAGGTTCGGCTATCTGTAGACTGGTAAAATCTTGGGTCATATCAATTCCCGTTCTCAGCGTTCCATTGTGAAATGGTCTCTAATGTTCAGGCCCTCATCGACCCATTCCCACTTAATCATTACTGTAATCCAGGAGAAGAATTTGGATGGTGATCGGGGACCGTCCATCATCGGTACGGCGATACGGGTCGCCTAAGCATCAGGCGATGGTCGCTTGATCGAAAAGAAGGTTATCATCTCTTCCTGTGGCGCCGCTCGTTTATCGGAACGAACTCGTCCGCTCTGGTGGGAAGGTAGATCTTCTTGCTCACCCACCACCAGGCCAGCGCCGTGGAGGCAAGGGTCGAGAACAATATGACATAGAGGAACCAGGTCAGGGATGAGCCTTCCAAGGGGAGGAGCCCGCCTATGGTTGCCAGGGTGTTCGGTACCAGCACCGCTGTGCCCAGGATGGTGAGCCATGTCATGGCCAGGGCCATGCGGTTGTTGAGGACCTGCAGCTGGTTGTTGTACATGGATTGCAGGACCTCCAGGCCGGAGGCGAGGACCTCCGACATGTGCTCGCTCAGCGAGATCTGCTGCGTTACATCCACGACCAGCAGGTTGACCTTTGCCAGTACCTTGGGGTTATCGGTGATGACATCAGCATCGCCGTACCTGAGGTTGTTGAGGACATCGAGAGTGCGCCAGAGGGTGTTGAGGTATATGATGAGAGTGTGCTTCATCTCGTAGATGCTTTTCCCGAGCTGGCTCCTCTCCGCCTTCATGTCCAGCAGGCTCTCTGAGAGCCAATCGGCTTGGTCCTCGATCTCCCGGAGCTGCTCGAAGTTGCGGTTGTTGTTCTCATCGATGATACGGCACAGCATCGTAGTGACCTTATCCTCGGGAAGCATGTTCTCGGGGAGCTTGCGAACGAAGGCCTCGGCGTACCGGGAGAAGTTGACCAACCGGGAGACGTCCTCGGAGTGGATGGTCAGCACCAGGTTCTTCTTCACCAATATCAAGAGGGGGAAGCACTGGAAGTCCACCTTCTTCACCCTCACCGCCGGTAGCAGGATACCGAGCTCCACATCTCGGTCCTCGAAGTTTGTGAAGTACCCCTTTAGGAGCGTGGGGACCATGCTCTCGCTGAAGCCGAAAGCAGTGGCGACCTGCGTCCCGTCCTTTTCCACGTCCTTGACCGTGAAGTTGATCCAGGTTAGGGATGAGCCTTGGATCCTGGGAATGAACTCGTCCGCACTATCGCCATACAGCTTGAGGGGCTTGGACCCATGGGGAATAGTGACCGCGACCGCCTTCTTCTTAGGAACTTCATACCCGTTTCCGTTCCCGTTCGTCTGGACCTTGATTTCCAGGTGGTTCTCCGGTATTCCGTTTCCCTCTATAGCTACCAAGCGCATGCCTCCCTTCCATTTTTCAACGCCATATCCTTCGTGTCATTGTTAAACCTGTGCGCGTGATGACGCCTCAGCGGACCCTCTCCACCTTCCCCACATGCTTGGCGACCAGGTCCGAGTGATGCTGCTCTGCGGCGATGAGGGAATTGATGGTGGTCAGGAATCGATCAGCATCGGCCTCATCTAATAGCAGACCTTCGGGAGACGATGAGAAGGAGTTCCTGACATCAGTGTACAGGTCACGCATCAGTATCTCCGTGCGTCCCAGGTCCATCATCATCTCCAGCTCGTTCTTGTTTTTGAAGTTGAACTCTCTGCCCTTTACCTGCGAGAACGTCTTGCCTGGGCTGACCTTGACCATGGCCATGAGGTTCTGGACCATCTCCGCGTGCTGTGCAGAGTCCACGATGAGCTCCATGAGCAGAGCGCGGAGCTTCTCCTTCTCATAGTACGCCTCCCATTGGGACTCGTGCTCGAACGACAGTTCGATCTCCAAGGCCCTGCGGAGAACCATCATGAGTTCGTCACCGTTGCGATATACTACCATAATGAATCTATAATAATTTTGTATCAATATATGTAATGGCTTCCATCTGATTCCACTGTTCTATTATATTAGAATATTATTTCGCAAAGATGAATAACTAGGATATTGGTACATGGCTGCGTGAACACCGCATTCCTATCTCCTCGGTTGGGCGCTATGGCAGGAATAACCGGATCCCTGTTCTTCGCTATCATGTGGACGGCCGCTGTATTCGTCGACGGCAGCTGGCATCTTGGGGAGATGACCCTTAGCGAGCTTGGAGACCGTTCCCGGAGCGGTTACCTGCTGTTCAATACGGGAGCGATGGTCACCGGCATCCTTTCCCTACTGTTCTCCGTGGGACTGTACAAGGTCCTGTCCCCAGGCTTAATGGGAAGGGCGGGGGCGGTGTTGATGGGGCTTGCCTCCCTTATGCTCATAGGCGTAGGTCTTTTCCCCATTGACACGGGAACACCGCATACCGTGGTGAGCTACTCCTTCTTCGGCACCGCCGCACTGGCCCTGGTCCTTCTGATAAGCCCGTTCGCTAAAAGCTATGTTTTCCATCCCAGCATGGCGATGCTGACGGGACTCTTGGTCCTTGTCTGCCTGGTCGGCGCGGCGATACTCGAACTGCCGGGGTTGGAGGCCCTGGCCGTGGGATGCCTGCTCCTGTGGATGTTCGTGGTCAGCATCCGCATGATGTGGCACCATCCTGCCCGGTGATCACATCTTTCCCTGGTAACGGAAGGCGATGTTGCAGCCGCCCTCACGCGACACCATGCACGGGCCCATGGGATAGCGCGGGGTGCATCCCTTTCCGAAGGCGGGGCACTCGTGGGATTCTATGATGCCCCGGAGCACCTCTCCGCACCGGCACCCGCGATGCTCCTCCTCCACTGGAGGGCGGTCCTTGAGAACGTCCTCATGGACCAGCCGGGCGTTGTGATCGTCGAACTCCTCCTTGAGGTCGTACGCGCTCTGGGGGATCATGGGGAACCCTCTCCAGGCACTGTCCACGGGACGGAAGACCCTCTCCAGGAGCTTGATGGCCTTGGGGTTCCCCTCCTTCTTTACAAGGCGGCCGTACTCGTTCTCCACCTGCGCCCTTCCCTCCTTGATCTGCTTAACCAGCATGTGGACGGCCATCAGCAGGTCCAGTGGCTCGAAGCCGGTAACGACCTGAGGTATGCCGTACTTGGTGGAGAACACCTGATAGGGATCGACGCCGATGATGGCGCTCACGTGCCCGGGCTCGATGAGGCCGTCTATCCTGAACTCCCCCATGTTTATGATGGCATGCAGGGCCGGGGGAAGCAGGCGATGGCAGGAGTAGACCGAGAAGTTGTCCGGAAGCTTCTCCACCATCACCGCCGCGGTGGTGGGGCTGGTGGTCTCAAAACCGATGCCCATGAAGACCATGTGCTTCACCTCGGAGGATAGGCGGACCGCGTCCTCCACCGAGTACACGATGCGGACATCATGGCCCCGGGCCTTGGCATCCCCCAGAGAGCCTATGGGCGTGGGGACCTTGAGCATGTCACCGAACACCGCTATGGTCCTCCCCGCCTCCGCCAGAGCTATGGCGTTGGCGACCTCGGCGGTGGTGGTGACGCACACCGGGCAACCTGGTCCCTGACGGATCTCGATGCCCACCTCTCGCAGCATGGGATCGAGACCAAAGCGCACCAGGGTGTCCTGATGTGTCCCGCAGACATGCATGAAACGGAGGTTCACATCTTCCTTTCGAATTGAGTCCAGTATCCTCTGAGCTGCAACTTCGTTCCTAAGCCTGAACATCGTCCTCTACCACCTTGATCGATCGCACCATGCAGCTCTTTCCCTTGATGATCTCCACCCTCTTGCCGCAGACGGGGCAGTTCAGCGTAGGTATGTGTGAATGGTACATCTCATCCTCATGATATGCCGCCTGACCGCGGTACTGACAGCTGGGGCAGGACACCTCCACCTCTTCCTTCTCGATGAACAGGGAGGACCCTTCCAGGTCCGTCCCTTTGGTGAGCACCTCAAAGGCGAAGTTCAGTTGGTCCGCGCCCAGGAAGGTCATCTCCCCCACCACCAGCAGCACCTCTTCGACCTTCAGGACGTGGTGCTTCCTAAGCTCCTCCCGGACCGCCTCCAGGATGGAGGACATGACGGCGACCTCGTGCATTCCGTTCGTCATTGGGACCCCATTATTAAAACCGTTTGCCGGTACCTCAGCGCATATTGGTGGAACAGGCATGGCACAGGGTTTTATATCACAGCGGGAATCTGAACTCGGTTCGTATGGCCGATGAGGAGCGCTCCCGCAAGGAGCTTACCCTGGAAGCGCTGGTCGAAGGAAAAAAGATGGAGGCCTACGTTGAGCACCGCACCCGTGACATGCACGTGTGCGCCCTGTGCGAGAAGGTAGGTTACAAGAAGTGCCCGATGAAGTGCGTGGGAAAACGCTGGATCTGCCTGGACTGCCTTCGCCAGCTGCGGGAGGTCCTGGACACCCTTGAGCAGTGGGAGGCCGAGGTGCAGCTGGAGAGGGAGATGTCCAAGAAGATCGACGACGGGTTGGGCCTCTAACATCCGTTCCTATCGTTCTCTCTTGAGAAGGTATCGCAGAACTCCCGGATGGGGCATTGTTCGTGCTTCGGGCGCAGGGGCGTGCATATCTCCTGACCGAACCTAACCATCAGCTCGTTGACGGACCTCCACCGTGGCCTGGGGACCACCTCCCTCAGCTGCTCCTCGGTGCTGTCCGGGCTGGAGCTGCAGACCAGCCCGATGCGGTTGGATATCCTGTGGACATGGGTATCGACGCATATGGCATCCTTCTCGAACGCGTAGGCCAGAACGCAGTTGGCCGTCTTCCTTCCCACCATGGGCAGGGCCATGAGTCCATCGATGTCAGATGGGACGATACCGTCATGCTCCTCATGGATGATGCGGGCGATCTCCTTGATGGCCCTGGCCTTGCCCTTGTGGAAGTTCACCGCTCCTATGGCCGCCGCTATGCTCTCCTCAGGAGCGCTCATTAAGGCCTGCGGGGTGGGATACTTGGCGAACAGCTTCTCGCTCGCTATCCAGGTGCATTCATCCCTTGTCCTCTGGGATAGAACTGTGGCGATGAGCATGGTGAAGGGATCTCTCCTCCATGATGGCTCCAGCCCTATCGCGGAGCCCGGCGATGCCCTCTGCGAAGAGCGCGCCTCCAGCCTGTCCAGTATCTCATCCACGGGTTTCTCGGTCATGCCACCACCTGAAGGCCTCGCCTATAGTGAACAGCGAGCCCGTTACCAGGACCTTATCTGTGGAGGAGGCCAAGGCCATCGCCCTCTCCATAGCCCCAGCGACGTCCGGTACCTCCTCCACCACGGCTACGGATGGTCTCAACGCCGCGGCCACCTGCTGGGCCGTGAACGCCCTCGGTGTCGACGGGGATGTGGCGATGACCACCCGGGCCAGGGGGCCGAAGCTAGCGGCAATGCCCTCCAGGTCCTTGTCGTTGAGAACCCCTAGGACCAATATTATTCCGCCCCCCAGCAGCCTGCGGACCTCGGCCGCCACGGTCCTGGCGCCGTCGGGGGTGTGGGTGACGTCGAACATGATCAGGGGGTCACGGGAGATTATGTCCATCCTACCTGGCCATCTCACCTTGGCCATGCCATTGATCATGGCCTCCTCGGGTATGTAGGTCCCCCTCTTCATGAGCTCGGCCAGGGCCGCCCCTGCCAGTGCGCAGTTGGATGCTTGATACCTGCCTAGCAGGGGAACCTTGAGGACCGTATCAAGCTCCTCCAGGTACACCTCGGTACCGTCCAATTCAGATCGGACCTCCTCGTACCCCACATCCCTCCCGACGATCTTGAGCGGGGCTCCAAGGTCTGCTGAGCGAGCGCGGATCGTTGACAACGCATCATCGTCCTGATCGATCGTCACGACCGGAACCCCGGGCTTGATTATGCCTGCCTTCTCCCCGGCTATGGCCGCGATGTTGTCGCCAAGGTACACAGTATGTTCCAGCCCGATCCTGGTGATGACGCAACAATCAGGGGTAATGACGTTGGTGGCGTCCAGCCTACCGCCCATGCCCACCTCCACGACCGCCTCATCCACTCCCGCATCGGCGAAGTGGGCGAAGGCCATGGCCGTTGTCAGCTCGAAGAACGTCAGGCGCTCCTCAGGCGGGCCGGGCCGTTCCGCGAACTCCCTTACCTCCTCTATGAGGCGGAGCATCTGCTTCTCCGGTATGGGCGCCCCATCTACCTGGATGCGCTCCCGGAAATCGACAAGGTGGGGTGAGGTGTACAGCCCGGTGCGATATCCGGCCTCCCGCAGAACAGAGGCCGTCATGGCGCTCACGGAGCCCTTGCCGTTGGTCCCCGCCACATGCACTGAGCGGAACCGCCGGTGGGGATCGCCCAGAAAGGAGAGGAGCCTGGTGACGTTGCCCAGCCCCAGCTTGATCCCCATGGTCTCCCTCCCGTACAGCCATATCAGCGGCTCATCGTCCTTCATCCTGTCCACTCCTCCTAACGTTCAGAGCGAAGGCTCCGGTGCCAGAGCGGAAACGAACTCTGAAAGGTCCATGCCCGCTCTCCGAGACCGGGCCTTTAGCACCTTCATGAAGCCCGATCCGTACTGGGCCGCCTTCTTCTCACGGTTCGCCAAGGAGGGGTATCCCAGCAATAATGCAGCCTCCCGTAGGGGGACCTTTCTCGCCCCTCCCTTGACCTTATCCGTCACCGCTATCCTGCTAGCCACCCTGCGGACCTCTGGGTCTAGGAAGGGATGGTCGATGCTCTTGGAGAAGTGTGCGGCGATCTTCAGGTCCAGAGGCTGCACCTCGGCCAGCAGCTTTGCCAGGTCGTTGTTCATAGATATCTCGAGATCCCCAGGGGACATGCTGAGGTATCGGCTGTACCCTCCGAAGAGCTCGTCCGCCCCCTGCCCGGACATCAGCACGTCCTCCTTCGACCTGGCCGCAACGATGTGGAGCGGAAGCTGGAACGACAGGACCACGGGGTCTCTGATAGGGCAAACGCTTAGCAGGTCCCGGGTGGCGGTGATCACCTCGTCCGGGGTGAGCATTATTTCGGTCCACGGTAACTGCAGCTCCTCTGCGGTCTCCTGTCCTGTTCTGAGGTCATGAGAGCCTTCGACCCCCACTGTATACAGCCGGGGGTCTCCATGATTTCCAGCGAGAGCTGCCAGGATACCGCTGTCGAGCCCTCCCGAAAAAAGGATCCCCACGTCTCCCTTGGCCATCGTCGCTTTGACCGCCTCCTGCAGGGCCTTCAGCAATCTCTCCACATCGCTCATGGCAAGGTCGACATACCCTTAGGGCGGTCTAGCAGATATAGTTGACATCCCATGGTTGTTTTTTTATCATCAAAGCTCTTACATCATCATGCTATGGACAAGGTAACGCGCATCGGCATCTCCTTGGAGCCGGAACTGCTGAAGGAGTTCGATGAACTAGTGACAGGGAAGGGGTACACCAACAGGTCTGAGGCGATAAGGGATATCATCAGGTTCGCACTGATAGACGAACGCTGGGAGGATGAGGAAGCAGAGGTCGTGGGCACCATAACCATAGTCTACGACCACAAGAAGGGGGCGGTCCAGGAGCGCCTGATGGACATACAGCATGACCATCACGTCAACATCGCCTCCACGGTGCATCTCCATCTCAACCAGGACCAGTGCCTTGAGGTACTTCTAGTCTGGGGCAAGGTCCGCGAGGTGAAGCATCTGTCGGACGAGGTCATATCCGTAAAGGGTGTGAACTTCGGAAAGCTTACCATGACCTCAGGCTCGATGGACCTGGACCTCGACCGCGAGGTCAAACACCCCCACTACCATTAGGAAAGGCTCGCGTTCGCTACGATTCGAATCACCCTAGGGCCATCCTTTTTATACTCTGTGTTCTTTGGTCCAGGGCCATGAGCAGGCTCATCATTTCCGAGAAGAGCGATGCTGCCGCTAGGATCGCTACCATTCTCTCCAGGGGCAGCTCCAAGAGGACAAGCATCAACAAGGTGCCGGTCTTCAGGTTCGAGGATGAGGAAGGGCCTGTTAGCATTGTGGGCCTCAGGGGCCACATCATTGAGCTTGATTATCCCGAGGGCATGAACGACTGGCGCAAGGTCCAGCTCGCCGATCTTATAAAGGCGGAGCCGGAGAAGCGCATCACCGCCCACAATATTGTTTCCACCCTCCGTGACCTTTCCAAGGAGGTCAAGGAGGTCGTGATCGCCACTGACTTTGACAGGGAGGGAGAGCTGATAGGTCTGGAGACCGCTCGCCTCCTTGAGCTGGGTGATAAGAAGCTGAGACGCGCGCGGTTCAGCGCCTTCACCCGGCAGGAGATCGATGAGGCCTTCAGCAATCTAACGGAGCCGGACGAGAGGCTGGCAGACTCAGCGGAGTGCCGTCAGAAGATCGACCTGGCATGGGGCGCCGTCCTCACCCGGTTCATCTCCCTGGCCTCCAACCAGGGGGGCGGCAACTTCCTGTCCGTGGGCAGGGTGCAGAGCCCGACCCTCGCCCTGATCGTTGCCAGGCACAAGGCCATAGAGGGTTTCGTCCCCAAGCCTTACTGGAACGTCAGCGCCCGGTTCGAGAAGGATAAGGAGTTCCAAGGGAACCATGTCCACAACCCCTTCCATGACGAGGCCAAGGCATCGGAGGCCTTGGCCAACTGCCAGGGTGCGAGCAGGGGAAAGGTCACCAAGTACGAGAAGGTCCACAAGGACGAGTATCCTCTCCCCCCGTTCAACACCACCATGCTTCTCATGGAGGCCAACAAGCTGGGCTTCACAGCGGCCAGGGCTATGAAGATCGCTGAGGACCTGTACACCAGCGGTTATATCTCTTATCCCAGGACGGACAATACGGTGTACCCGACATCCCTGGGACTCAGGAGGATACTGGAAAAGCTGAGGGAGTCCGAGGACCTGAGGAAGGACGCCGAGGAGCTCCTGACCCAGGAGCACATCCGGCCCTCCCGTGGGAAGGTCCAGACCACCGATCACCCGCCAATATATCCCACTGAAGGTGCCACAAGCAAGCAGCTCAAGGGGGAGAAGTGGGCGATCTATGAGCTTGTGGCCCGGCGCTTCATGGCCACCGTGGCCCCCCCAGCAAAGGCCGAGCTGTCCAACGCTTCCATAGACGTCAAAGGGGAGATCTTCGAGTCCAAGGGGTACAAGCTCCTGTCACCCGGCTGGAAGAAATACTATCCGTACTTCAAGGTTAACGAGATCGACCTTCCCGAGCTGAAGGCCGGCGAGGAGATCGACGTGCTGGGGACATCCTCGGAGAAGAAGATGACCCAGCCACCGGTCCGCTACTCCCAGGGAAGCCTGATCCAGGAGATGGAGCGCCTTGCCCTGGGGACGAAGTCCACGCGCCACGACATAATCCAGAAGCTTTACGATCGCAAGTACGTGGAGGGCAACGACCTGATACCAACGGCCAGCGGTGTCGCGGTGGCCGAGGCCCTGATAAAACATGCCCAGATCGTCACCGATCCCAAGATGACCGCTCACCTGGAAAGGGATATGGACGAGATCGCCAACGGGAAGAGCGAGCTGGCGGAGGTCGTGGAGGAATCCCAGGATATGCTGTCGGACATCCTGGATGCACTGGAGAGGCACCGGGAGCAGATAGGGGAGGAGATCCGCAAGGCCATTGAGGAGCAGCACTACATCGGTAAGTGTCCGGACTGCGGCTCCGACCTCAAGGTCATCAGAGGCAAGTTCGGCAAACCTTTCGTGGGCTGCTCCAAGTACCCGGAGTGCAAGCGCATTTATCCATACCCGCCCTCCGCATTGGTGCAGGCTACGGAGGAGGTGTGCCCGGAGTGCAAGGCACCCCGTGTCAGGGTCGTAAGGAAGGGTCAGTCACCGCAGGTGCACTGCATAGATCCGACCTGCGAGAGCAACCGCGAGAGGAACACCGTAGGCTCCTGCCCCAAGTGCGGAAAGGACCTCCGGATCATATTCTCCCGTGCGGGGAAGAGGTTCCTCGGCTGCTCTGGCTATCCTGACTGCAAGCAGACGTACCCGCTTCCCCAGTACGGGCAGTTCGCCGCCACCGGGGAGAGGTGCGAGTCCTGCGGCGCTCCCATGCTTCAGATCTGGATGAGAGGGCAGTCTTGGAAGTCCTGCGTGGACATGGACTGTCCCTCCAAGAAGAAGAACGGGGAGGCGAAGCCCAAGAAGGCACTGGCGAAAAAGGCCCCGACCAAAAAGAAGGTAAAGGCGAATGGGTCTGCCGAGGAGGAGGGTTCTCCAGCCCCGGCCAAGAAGGCCAAGGCTTCGCCCGCGAAGAAAGCTACCAAGAAGGCTACAGCGAAGAAGGCTTCCACCAAGAGGACCAAGCCCGCTCCGGCCACCCCTTGAGCTCCACGGGCCTTTACTAAGCTCGCTCCGCTTCCTGCTTCGTTAATGATCGTGGGCGTGGTGCTCGTGGTGTTGGCCACCGCCCTGGTGGTCCCCATCAAGCTCGGTTAGATGGATGTGCGCCCCCGGGATGTCCAGCTCTTGCTGCGTCGTCCGCTTTACTATCTCCTCAACCATGTCCCTTGAAAGGCCGTAGAGGAGCACATTGAGGACGATCTCGATCTCCTCTATCCCATCTTCCAGGCCTCCCCTCGACCGGGGTGCGCCCCTCTCGTCGACCACGCTCACGGCCAGAAAACCATGGTCGGCGGTGCTGGCGAGGCATTTTATGTGACCGATGAGGGTGGCACCTGCGGCCATGCACTCCTTGGCGATTGTTGAAAGGAGCGATTCGATACGCGAATGCAGCATGGCTGAGAGGACGCTCTCTTGGAGATGGACCTCCATCTTCACGGCGTAGGCCGAGAAGTCGGAGGTTATCATCGGCCGATCACCGCTTCCACGAACCTTTCGACGTTCGTTCCCTGGACCGCGGATATGGGTATGATCGGGACCTCGGCGTTGATGGTGCGCAGGACGGCCTCCATGCGCCTCAGCTCCGCCTCCGGCACAGTGTCCATCTTGTTGAGCATTATTATGTCGGCCGCTCTGACCTGAGCGGTCATCGGTGGCCCCAGAGCCTTCAATATGACGTCGAAGCGCGAGGCGTCGACCACCACGGCCGACTGGAACCTGATGGGCCCGTTCCGCTTATAGTGCTCTAGAACCTTTATTATGGCCTGAGGATCGGCGACCCCGGTGGGCTCGACCAATATCATGTCCGGTCGTAACTTCTCCTCGATATCCTTGACCGTCTGCAGGAGGTCCGGTCCCAGAGTGCAGCACACGCAGCCGCTTGCAAGCTCCATGACCTCGAGGCCATATTTGGTCATTAGGCTTCCATCGATCCCCACGGTACCGAAGTCGTTCACGATGACCACGACCTTGCGATCGGTCCGATCGATCAAGGACCCGATGACCGACAGGACCAAGGTGGTCTTGCCAGAACCAAGAAAACCAGCCACGATCAAAATGTCCATGAAATGTACCTGCGCGGTACGATTTCCTGAAGCGTATTAAAAGCCTTTGAACAACACGTCAAATAGGGTGCCCTTCCCAGCTTTGCCGTCCTACACCTTCAGCTATATGGATATGCATCCAGAGCTCTCTTCGTCCAATCCAAGGAAATGCCTCTCCATGGATTCCTTCTCCAATGCTATCCGACGGTTCCGGCAGTTGACGCACTCCACCCTCTTGCCGAGCAGTCTCTTCCTGATGACCGTCTCCGTATCCAGATCTACCAGCTCGCCGCAGCCGCACAGGGCCTTCTTCATAGAGTTCGGACCAAACATGAGTGATACCTCAGCAATGCTTGATCCCATCGGACTCAGCAACGGTCACCCCCATCCCTGTTCTTGCGAACGTGCCGGTACCTTGTTGATCCTATGAGAGACTCATAGCATACGCTATTGGTTTGCCTTCACATACTTGAAATGTTGCAGACCTACCACAGAACAACGGATTTCCCCTATGGTCCAATGCCCTTGACAGGCCTGATAATCATGTAGCTTGAAACCCAATTTAAAGATTTCCGTATGAGCACATATTTTTAGATTGAAATTGGACATCTGGCTTGTATCAATTTGTTTATTATTCGAATTAATGATTAAATAAATTTTTGATATTATCAAATGTAGTAACAAATGGCCAGTAAAATTACGCTGGAATACTTTCTACAACTTTTTACTGGACCTTTTTACTGTTATCATCTAAGATTTTTTTACCGGATAAATCTGGACGTCGACCGGGATCCCCGCCCGTACGCTCTGCGTGACGATGCAGAAATCCTCGAAGACCTGTCTGCAGCGGTCAAAGCGGGCTGCGTCCTCGAACTGAGGGAACATGTTCACCGACATGTGCGTTATCCTGAACCGTCCGTGCTCGTTCCTCTCCAATTTCGCGGACACCTCGGCGGAGATGTTGGGGACCTCCGCATGCGATTTTTCCATGCAGAACACCAGGGAAGCGCAAAGGCAGTTGCCTACCGCGGCCGCCAGTAGCTTCCCGGCATTGGGGTACTCCCCCTTACCAAGAGGCTCAGGCTCGTCGGTGTAGATATCCTCGATCTTGTTGTTGAAGGACACTCGGAACTTGTATTCCTCGACCCTGCAGACCCGGGTGTGGAACTCGCCCCCTTCCATTAAAGGGTCACCTTGCCGAGCTGCTCAAGGACCTTGTCGCGGATCTCCTTGGCTGTCAGCTCTGGGATGAGCCGGCGTCCCTTCTCCATAAGCTTGGTGGCAGCAGGGACCATGTCCTGGCCGCATCTCGCGCACCTAGGGACCTCCTCTGGATCGTGCGTCACCTCGAAGCTCAGGCAGTTCGGGCAGCGGTGAACATGCTTCCTGCCCCCGAACTTGCCCCTCTTGGCGACGGGGCGGCCCTCCTTCTCCACAATGTCCAGCGCAAAATCGACGGTAGGGGCGTTGGATATGCTGGTCCCCACTCCGAAGCCGTCCGCACCCGCCCGGGCAAGGTCCGGCAGGACCTTCTCGTCCAAACCTCCGGAGACGAAGATGTCCACATGCTTAAATCCCCGGAGGTCCAGCTCCCATCGGACCTCTCTTATGAGCTCGGTGAACGAGCCCCTGCGGGAGCCGGGGGTGTCCAGCCGGACGCCGGAAAGGTCCTTGATGGCCTCGCAGGCGGCGATGGCCTCGGTCTTCTCGTCGGAGTATGTGTCCACAAGCACGATCCTCGGGACCCCGGGATCGATGACCTCGTCGAAGGCCTTGAACGCCGTTATGGAGTCGCCCATCATAATTATGAGGGCATGGGGCATCGTGCCGTCAGGCCTCTTACCGATGGTCTCCGCCCCCAGGAGCGAGGAGACACCATCGCAACCTCCTATGTACGATGAGCGGTCGAGCATTGGGCTTATGGCCGGATGCGTGCGCCTTATGCCGAATGCTATCATGGAGCGCTCCCCCGCGGCCTTGCGGCAGCGGGCCGCCATCGTGGCCACGCCAGTGGAGTGGCAGATGAAGCCCAGCATGGGGGTCTCGTAGATGCAGAACTGGGCATAGGGCCCTTCCATCGTCAGGATCGGCAGCTTGACACCGCTTTGTGTCCGGGAAGGGAACACCGTACCCTCGGTGAACCCCCAAACGTCAACGTTCTTACCCTCCAGGAGGCGCAGCGCCTCCTCCAGGCCGCACAGCACTCCCCACTGCCAGTCCCGGGGGAGCTTGGCAACGGTCATCTCCGCAAGGGCCTGGGTGTCCATCATGTTCTTGGCCTGGAGGACCTCCATCGTCCGGGTGAAGTAGATATCTGTGGTCCGGCCGCTCAGGATGTCCTCGTCGGAGGCGGTGAAGAAACGCTTCCCTCCTTGTTCTGCCATGGTGCTCTTTCCTCAGGAGGCGGGAAATGGTTACGTTCCATTTAATGTATCGTGTCCTCGGGACCGAGGCTCAGGCCAGGGACCTGAAGGTCGACCTGCCAGCATATCTGGCGGATGACCCCAGGCGTTCCTCGATACGCAGAAGGCGGTTGTACTTGGCAGTCCTCTCCCCTCTTGCGGGGGCCCCTGTTTTTATCTGACCGCAGCCCAGCGCGACAGCGATGTCGGCGATGGAGGTGTCCTCGGACTCCCCGGAGCGGTGGCTGACCATGACCGCATAACCCGAGGACCGTGCCAGGGCAGCAGCGTCCATGGCCTCGGTTACCGTTCCGATCTGGTTCACCTTCAGGAGCAGCGCGTTCCCAGCCTTTCGTTCGATTCCCATCTTCAGCCTGTGGGGATTGGTCACGAAGATATCGTCGCCGACGATCTGCAGGTCGGCGCCCATGGTCTTGGTGATCAGGGCCATGGTATCGAAGTCATCCTCCATCACCGGGTCCTCTAGGCATATGAGGGGGTACTTCGACTTCAATCCCTTGTAGAAGTCCACCAGATCACCAGACGATAGCCTCTTTCCGTCCACCGCGTAGACTCCATCCTCGTAGAACTCCGAGGCCGCCGCATCCATGGCCAGGTACACGTCCTTCCCCGGCCCGTAGCCTGCGGATTCGATCGCTTTCACGATTATCTCCAGCGCCTGTTCTGTAGTGTCCAGGGGAGGGGCGAAGCCCCCTTCGTCGCCGATGTTGACCGCGCCGACACCATACGCGTCCTTGAGCTGCTTCTTCAAGGCATGGTACACCTCGGCCCCGGTCCGCAGGGCCTCAGAGAATGTAGGGGCGCCGGCAGGCGAGATCATGAACTCCTGTATCTTGAGGTTACTGCCAGCGTGCTTCCCCCCGTTCAGGATGTTCATCATGGGTACTGGAAGGATGCGGCTACCGGATAAAAGGTGCTCGTGCAGCGGGACCCCTTTGACCACAGCGCCCGTCCGGGCCGCCGCCAATGATACTGCGACTGTGGCGTTGGCCCCCAGCCGGGACTTGTTGGAGGTGCCGTCCAGCTCGATCATTCGCTGGTCGACGGCCCTGAGGTCGGTGACGTCCATTCCCACCAGTGCTGGGGCGATGGTCTCCCTGATGCCCCTGACCACGTTGACCACGCCCTTGCCGCCGTAGCGCGTTCCTCCGTCACGGATCTCGAGCGCCTCGTGCGAGCCGGTGGACGCCCCGGAGGGGGCGATGGCCGTGACCATGATCTTACCGGCCTCGATCTCCGCCTCAACGGTCGGATTTCCTCTGGAATCAAGCACCTCACGAGCCCAAACACGAGTGATCTTGGTAGACATATGCCTTCACCGATGGATCGTTCATCGGGTAGCTCCCGACAAGCGCTCCCTGAGCTGATAGGGCACCGGGGATCGCCCTTCCTGAACATGCGGGAAAGGGTGGCGTCCTTCATACTTAATTAGTTCACAGGGCAGCACAGGGATGGATGGTGAATCCGTTATTATGTCTTTCCCAGTTACCGGCGAGATCGCGTGGTCTCTTTTTGATCACAAAGAGGTGGGGGCGACGGCAACGTCAACGCATTATCTTCGTGACCTGCTGGGGCTCTCCCTCGATGACCTCCATGTTCCTCTCCAGGAGTGCCATCTCCCTAACGTCGAGGGCCCTCGGGTCAACGGAGATGATAACACGGGACTTGAACTCCATGACCACCTCGGTGATGCGGTGGATCATCTTCAGCACCTTGTCGAAGCCGTTGTTGACGATCAGGAACTCCACGCCGTCGATCATTATCACGCTGTCATCGGACTTTTCGATGAATCGTATGATGGTGTCTCCCAGGATACCGATGTTGGCAGGATTGACGTAGACCTTGCCCAGCTGGTTGCTCAGCCAAATGATGGGGGTCTCCTCCAGGCCCCACTCCTGTCGAACTGCCGCAGGATATTGGCGGGTTACGCATAGGCCCTGGATGTTGTGGGTCACCTGGTCGGTGAAGATCTCGAAGGACTTGACCGCCTTCTGCTCCTTGACCACGAAGCTCAGGCCGCGGCGCAGCTCGTACTTCTTAGCCGAACGGCGTACCTTCTCCATCCCCTCAGGCTGCCCTTCCTTCTTCTTTAGGAAGTCGAAGATGCCCAAGTCCTCCTTGGGCTGCTGCTCCTCGGCAAAGGGCACAGCCTTGTCCTCCAGGATGGACTTGAGACGATCGGACAGCTCCTTGTTGTTGAACGGCTTCCGTATGTAGCCGGAGACCACATCCTGGAGGCCGAAGATGTCCGTCCCCACATCAGTGGTGGCGGTGAGCATCATGACCTTGGTGTTGGTGGTGATCCCTTCCTCCTTGAGCTTCCGCAGGACCGACCATCCGTCCATGTCCGGCATGTTGATATCAAGTAGAACGAGGTCCGGCTTCTCCGCACCGGCCTTTTCCAGTGCTTCCTTCCCGCCGGACGCGGTCACCGGAGTGAAACCGGCCCCGGAGACGAGCTCGGAGACGATGTCCTGTATCGCAGGATTGTCATCGACGATCAATACCTTCTTAACAAGAATGCCCCCTGGACATGCTTACAAAATCCAGAAGGCCACCTGCTTAATAAACTATCTCAGGCAAATATTATTCACGTAACTAACGTGAACAGGGACAGAACAGACCTTGGATGGTGAAAGGTTTAGAAGGCTTACGCCTTCCTGCTCTCTTTGGCCTTTTGGCGGAGGCCCTCATAACCGCACTTGCGGCAGCGGGTGGCCCGGGGGGCGTTGCGCGCGTCGCACTTCATGCAGACCTTCTTGTTAAGAAGCCTCGCATCAGCTTCCTTGAAACGTGCCATTTATATCCTCTTGCGTGAGGAATATGAAGGTCCTATAAATACATTAGCAGAATGACGGTCAGTCTGCGCTGTCCCCGCGGTTCTCCCCCACCAGGACCATGTAGGCCAGCAGGGACTCGAGCTGGATCCGCTCGTTCGAGCCCTCGACGATGCGGAACTCTATCTCCCCGGTGCGGTCCATGAGCTTCACCTTATCGTAGTCCGATATGTCCAGGTCGAACACCGTGCGATGGATCTGCTTTATGATATCCTCGCCCGAGAGTCCATAGGATATCATAATCTCGTCCAGGCGGTTCCTGGCAGCGATGAAATCACCGCCGATGGCGGTCTGCAGGAGTTCCTTCACCTCCTCAGGTCTGGCCGTACCCGTGGTGTGGTATACGAGGTCCACGGTGATGTTCTCGCCCAAGGATGCGGCCACCTGCAGGGAGTTGACGGCCTTCCTCATATCCCCCTGAGAGACGTGCACCAGGGCTTCCAGGGCGTCGTCGGCTATGGTTAGGTTCTCCAAGCTGGCGATGTGACGGAGGTAGTTGCGTACGTCCTCGGCGCGCAGCGGCCGGAAGCGGAACACCGCACATCGGGACTGTATCGGCTCGATTATACGGGAGGAGTAGTTGCACGAAAGAATAAAACGACAGGTCTTGCTGTACTTCTCCATCGTCCTTCTCAAAGCGGCCTGCGCGTCGCCTGTCAGCGCATCGGCCTCGTCCAGAAATATTATCTTGAAGTCCGCGCCCCCGATGGGCGCTGTGCGGGCGAAGTCCTTTATCTTACCACGGACGACATCGATACCTCTCTCGTCCGAGGCGTTGAGTTCGTTAAAGTTCCCCTTCCAATTATCACCGTAAAGCTCCTTCGCCAGGGCTATGGCGGAGGTCGTCTTCCCGGTCCCGGCCGGACCCGCGAACATGAGGTGAGGTAGGTTGCGAGCTTGGGCATAGGACTCCAGGCGATCCACGATGTCGCGCTGGCCAATTATGTCCTTCAGGGTCTTGGGCCGGTACTTCTCTATCCATATCTCATTCATCAATGTCAGTTCGCGCTAACGGGATGGAGTCAATTAAATGTTTTCACCGGCCGGCTGAAAGTGATATTACACCGATATCATGATGAGGGTGATCCCCAAGGGCCAAGACCAATGGCCCATTATTCCGGCTGCCGAGCGCCTGGCAGTTCTGATTAACGCATCTCAACTCAATATCTTTATTTATCCAGCCATTGGTACAAGCCTCAAGGAGGAGAAGCAGAAATGAACTGTCCAAGTTGTGGAAGGGAATCGGCTCCCGGCGCTAAGTTCTGCGAGAACTGTGGAACGCCGTTACCCAGCGAACAAAATTTCCAGGCGACCGGCCAGCAATATGCGCAGGCGCCACCTCAAGCAAACGTGGCACAGCCCCAGTATGGGCCTCCGCCCCAATATGGGCCCCAGCCGTACGGTCAACCACAGTACGGCCCTCAACCCTATGGCCAGCCAATGTACCCGATGGCGCAGATGAAGAATGCGGGGATCGCTGCGGTGCTCGCATTCTTGATCGCAGGGCTAGGCCACATCTATCTGGGACTGATAACCAAGGGCATCATGTACATCATACTGATGGTGGTCCTGTGGATCGTCGGTATTTTCACGTTTGGCATCGGCTTCATCATCTACATAGTGTTCTGGCTGTGGCAGATCTATGATGCCTACAACAAGGCCAATGAGTACAACGCCGCCCTGCAGCAGACCGGTAGGGCCCCCTGGTAAAAACCATTCCCAACCTTTTTACCATTTCTTCTTTCCAGATTACTTTTATTAAGCGTCGTTAGGATATATCTACTGACAGTGCTCCTGTCAGAAGAGATCGAACATGTTCTGTCCCAACTGTGGAACAAGCCTGCCTGAGGAATCGGCATTCTGCCCCAATTGCGGTTTCGACCTGAAGAAGGGGACCGCTCCTCCAGCGCAACCATGGCAGCCCAATGTTCAGCAGAGCGCACCCCCTCAATACGGATACTACCTACCGGTCAAGAGCGAGCTCTTGGCCGTGATCCTAGGCTTCTTCATACCGGGGGCGGGCCACATATACGTGGGCAAGCTAGTCCGTGGTCTGATCTTCATGATCGCGTACTTCTCGTTGAGCATCATCTCGGTGTGGGTGGTCTGGAACCAGATTGGCGGCCTCGTGAACACGTCGGACCCTGACGAGATAATGAATGCATTGAGCGGCTCAATGGGCATAATAATGCTTATGAGCATCATCACCTTCATCATCTGGATCGTCCAACTGATCGACGTATACATGCTGACTAAAAAATACAACGAGGGGCTGCAGAGGACAGGTCAGGCACCCTGGTGAAACCTGCTATGCTACGAGCGATCACGCGACGGTTATGTCTGGAAACGATAGCTCGGCACGCAACGATTAATAGGCCAGACCAAGATGCCTGGCCACATGGCCTTCCTGGACCTTGACGGCTTGTTCTATTCGGCGACGCTGCTATTCTTCATCTTCGACCCCTTTGCCAGCGTCCCGGTGTTCATCGCCATGACCAAAGGTTACGACGAGAAGGCCTTGGTGTCCTGCGCCAACCGCGCTGTTCTGGTGGCAGTGCTGCTGTTCATCATATTCGTTTTCATCGGACAACCGCTGCTGGACCTGTTCGGTATCACCGTGGACGGCTTCAGGGTAGCTGGGGGTCTTGTGCTCCTCCTGATGTCGATGGAGATCATATTTGGTCTCAATCTCATCCGCTCTGGGGACCAGAACGTCGCCTGGGTCATCATCGCCACCCCCATTCTGACAGGTCCTGGAGTGATAACCACGGCCATCATCCTCGCCGTGCAGTATAACCCTCTCACAGTGCTGCTGGCAGGCAGCTTTTCCCTGGTGATAACATGGTTCCTCATGCGCAACGCGCATACCGTTACGCGTATCGTCGGAAACCAGGTCATCGATATCTTCTCCAAGGTAGTGGGACTGCTGATAGCGGCCATGGCCATTGAGTACATGTTCCGGGGGGCCACCGATTGGATGGCCAACAACCCACATACCTTACTGAATATCATCATTGGGTTCGTCTGAGCATTGACCCGGTTATGGGCCATCGTTCAGAGGGTGGGACCCCAGTGTTGCCTTTTTAACGAACAGGGGAAGAACCGCTCATTATGGATCACTGGAGGCTCCTAGAGAACGGTCATAATAGGCAATGGGAATCCGGTCACGATCATTGTCCACCTCACATGTCGGAGCGATAAGCGTTGACCCCCCAATTGAAGTCGGAACCGAGGGTAGATATTCTATATAATAAGAATTTTTTATTGCTGTAATTAAAAGTGCTGAATAATTATTTATAACGATAATCGGCTTAATCATCGTTCTCCCAGCCGTGGCCAGGGAGATAAGGGGGGTAAACGACAATGGACGAAAAAAACAAGATATTCGGGTTGACGTATGCGCAGGCATTGGCTGCATTTGCTGCAGTGCTAGGGATCATTGGAATGTTCCTACCATGGTGGTCATTCAGCGCTTATGGCTTTTCCTCTTCGGTCGGAGGTGGAGGCAAAAGCGCTCTCACAGGATTCCTATGCATAATCGTGTTGGCGATCATATTCTCCGACAAAATAATGAGTCTGATCTCTCAGTCATCGGGTGGTAGCAACACAACCAATCAGCTGTCCTCGTTCAACAACATGGTCAAATCATTCTCCAACATCATCATGCTCATCATCGGTTTGATCATCCTTGTGGTGGCATTAGATGCCTTTGGAGTGCTAGGCAGCTATCAGGGAATAGGTCTATGGCTAACGATCATTGCAGGCCTAGGTATCATCGGCTCAGTGGCCATCAACCTATTGATCTTCAAGGCGCCGCTGATGCCCTCGAACGCTGCTGGGCAGATCCAGAAGGCCTTCAACCAGTCGCCTCCGGCACCTCAGCAGGCCCCGCCTGTGTATGCTCCTCCGCCAATTCCTCCTGCACCACAGCCCGCTCAGCCCGTGAACCCGGCTCCGACCGTACAGACCGCCCAGGCAATGCCGAAGACATGCCCATATTGCTCAGCACCATTGACAGGGGAAAAGTTTTGCGGTAACTGTGGGAACAAGGTGAACTGATTCAATAAACCTCATTTTTTTTATTTTCTGGCTTTGACGCTAAACGCGCGTGAAGGGTTCATGTGGATTTCCGCTCTTAAAATTTCTATAGAAATATGTATTTTTAGTAAAATTTAAGGTGGCGCACCTTATATACC
>JADFDJ010000015.1 GCA_018262895.1 Methanomassiliicoccus sp.
AAGACGAACGGAGAAAAGATGAAGAAATAAAAAGATGATAAGGGAGAGGCCGGGAGGCCTCATTTTATCATAGAGGTCTAGCACTTTTTTATGGTATGGCAGCCCTCTGAGGGTTCGTGCAGACTTTCTCCTTCATCGCTAGAATGCCAGATGATCCCGGCGCCCTTCATCATGCCGCGAAGATCATCAAGAGCCATGGTGGCAACATACATCGGGTCGATTACGACCGGAGGATCGACCCCCACATTGTCTTCTTTCAGGTGGACGCGGAGGAGGGGGCACCGGAGAAGATCACTCGGGACCTCCAGGCCATCGGTTACCTACAGACATCACTAGCTACACTCCGGTTCCTTAAGTTCTCTGTATATTTGCCGGATGAGCCGGGCATGCTCTTCGAGTTCCTCAACCATACGACCGGGGCGGGCGCGAACATCGCGTTCCTGGACTTCGATGACAAGGGAAAGCATCCTGGCCAGCTCACGGTCTCCCTTACTCTGGACAACGATGGGGTCGCCGATCGTCTCCTCACGGAGCTGAAGGCCCGCTGGAGGTTGGAGATCCTGGAGTATGACGGCACAGGCAAGAAGCTGGACGACACGGTCTTCTACATCCGGTTCGCCCAGGAGCTGCGGGAGATCATCGGAATGGACGAGGATTTCCTCATGCGCCTTCTGCACGATTCCAACCATATCGCCCAGGAGCTGACCTCGCTGGGACGAGACCCTCACATGGTTTTCGAGTCCATACTCAAGACCGGACGGACCTTGAGGCAGACCACGGGGATCGGGTTCTACTCCGTCGTCCAGCAGGTCCCCCTGAGAACAGGGGGGATGCTGTACTGCTTCCAGCTGCCCTGCGGCGGGTCGGTCTACGTTCTCAGCAACCAGGGGCGCATCGCCATGTTCGACACGGGCTTCGGCATCTACCACCGCGAGATAGTGGAGATGCTGAGCCATTACGGCCTGGACCCCCGGGATATCGAGGGTCTCTTCATCACCCATGCCGATGCTGACCACTCAGGAGGAGCGGCCTTCTATGACGCACCGGCATACCTCCACCCCGGCTCGGTGGATATCATCCGGGCCGCGAACCGGGCCTACGGGTCGCAGATGCAGGGCTCCATCCTGGGCGAGGTGTACACCAAGCTCATCAACCTCTTCTCCATGTTCAACCCGCCATCCAAGGTGCGCCTCATACCCACGGAGCCCAAGGGCTCCCGCTCGGGCCTGCCCATCCTGGAGGAAGTGGTAATATGCGGGCTGAGGTTCCAGATACTGGAATCGCTGGGCGGGCACCTGCACGGGCACGTTTTCTACCTGTGCGAGGACGAGGGCCTCCTGTTCACCGGCGACTGCCTGATCAACTTCGACTCCCTCACTCAGGAGATGGAGGACTTCGCCACCCTGGCCAAGAACCTCATGACGACGGTCAACGTGGACTCGGAGAGGGCCAGGGAGGAGCGCAAGGACCTCATGAACATCGCCAGGGAACTGGACCCGGTGCTCAAGGCCCGGGGCTCGCGCCTGCTGGTGTGCGGCGGTCACGGAGCAATATCCACGCTGGAGGCCGACGGGCTGCACACCTTCGGCGAGATGAGGAGATATGACGTGGCCGACCACTATCAGGTGAAATAGCCGGCGAAGGCGCTCACTGGGCGGCGGGGAGGTTCACCACGAACCTCGCCCCCATGTTCCTATCGCCTGCCACGCGGTCCTCAACCCAGACGCTTCCGCCAAACCCTTCGACGATGTTCTTGACAAGGTACAGGCCCAACCCTCTGCCGGTGGTGCTGGGGCTCCCCCTCTCGAAGCGGTTGAAGATCCTGAACTTCATATCGTCCGGTATCCCGCAGCCGTTGTCCTCCACCACCACACGGCATGTGTCCCTGCCGTTGAACAGGGTGCGTTCGGCCCTGACCGTCACATGGACGGGATCGGGGGTGTACTTGATCGCATTGTGGATCAGGTTGGTGAACACGTCACGGAGGAGCTCATTGGCATCCACGACAAGCCCTGCCATGATGTCAGTGTCGATCGCCACCTTGCGGCCCGGCGTCTGCCGCCCGAAGGTGACCGCCTCCTCCAGGATCTGCCCCAAGGCCACGAGGTGATGGTCGGCCTTCCCATTCTCCAGGCTCTGGAGCTTATGGATGTTCTCGACCAGGTTGCTGACCTCATTGAGCATGCGCTCGGCATTGTCCAGGTAGGCACCTCCCTGTAAACCGGCCCCCGCCCTCGCGCGGTAGAGCTCAAGATTCCCCCTTATGGCCAGGTTCAGGTTGTTCACATCATGGGACAGGACGTCCAGGTAAAGCTCCAGTTTCTCCTTGGCCTCCACCATCTCCCGCTCCGCGCGGAGGTGCTCGGTGTAGTCCTGCATGGTGGTGACAGCTCCCAGGACCTTTCCGTCCTCCCCCTTCACCGGCACGGTGGTGATTATCACCGTCGCCAGCGTGGAGTCGGGCCTCTTGATGTCCACCATCAGGCCCACCGTGGTCTCCCCGTTCCTGATCGCTCGCTGGACGGGCCATTCCTCCGGCCTCAGCGGTACGCCGGTGTCCGGCCACCAGCCGTCGTATCCAGAGTGCTCATCGATCTCCGTGGTGGGCACGTTCCCGCCCCATATGTCCTGGCGGGTCTTATTGGTGTTCTGGATGCGACCGGCATCGTCGACGACAAGTATCCCTATCGGAATGGTCATGAGAAAGGTCCCCAAGCAACATGCGAGTGAGCACCAAATGTGATGAGGTAGGACGTTAACTTTTCCTATACAAATAGGATAACACGAAATATGATTTTCACGAACGGGCAAAGGGAACGCATCACGGGACCCACAGCCACCAGTCCCCTCTGACCCCGCTCCTCACCGCACGGTTGAAGGAAGCCTGAATACCCAGCCGCCGGCGGTTCGTCCAGTAGTAGAACGTTAGGAAGAACAGGGTGGCGTCGATAAAATATGGGCTGCGGCGGGGTCCGATGACGAAGCGGGCGTCCGTGCGCTCCATGAACGGTGCTACGAACCTCCCCTTGCCCAGGGTGCACGCGGACATGCACACGGTCTTGTTGCGGAAACAGTTCACGGGGAACTCCGAGGCGTTGATGGAGCCCCGCGGCAGGAGGAAGTTCGGCTTCTCCTCGTCACCATGCCCCGACATGTGCACGATCTTGAACCGCCTCATGAACGCCCGGTCCTCGAGCATGTCCAGGAGGTCGCTCTTGTTGGAAACGGTGTGCAGCTCGAAATAGTCTGTGCTAGCCATCTCCAGGACCTCGCTGAGCATGGCCCCTTCGGAGGGGTCCTGGTACTGAGGGATGCTCTCGATTATCAGGACGCTGCGCCGTTCCACCTCATGTGTACTCCCCGGCCAGGTAATCAATCTGTCTATCCGCCGCTGCTCCCGGAGCGTGCCTTGTCATCCAGCGGCAGACGGTGGTAAGTGTGAAATATATTGCGTGGCATGCTCTAGCAAGCTTAGGTATGTCCTGCCCGCTGGGTTCGCCGCAAGCGAACACCACAGGCACTGGATAGGTGATGATGTGAGATACTGGGACCCCCGGATGGAAGAGATGTCGCGGGCCGAACTTGAGGCCCTGCAGTTCAAGCTTTTGAAGACCCTGGTGTATCGTCTGTACTCCTTCTCCGACTTCTACAGTTCCCGTATGAAGATGGCCAAGGTGCACCCTGACGATAT
The DNA here is from genome assembly GCA_018262895.1 of Methanomassiliicoccus sp. Classification (GTDB taxonomy): domain Archaea; phylum Thermoplasmatota; class Thermoplasmata; order Methanomassiliicoccales; family Methanomassiliicoccaceae; genus UBA6. The sequence continues at coordinate 3,692 of JADFDJ010000015.1, forward strand.
CCGCTCGTTGGACGACATCTCCAAGCTGCCGTTCATGTACAAGAAGGACCTCCGAGACAACTACCCCGACAAGATGTTCATCGGAAACCAGGAGGACCTAGTCCGCTACCACGTATCCTCCGGTACCACCGGGAAGCCTACCGTGGTCGGCTACACGCAGAGGGACCTGGACAACTGGTCCACTTCGGTCGCCAGGGGCCTGACCTCCATCGGGCTGGGGCGGAGGGACGTCATCCAGGTGAGCTACGGCTACGGCCTGTTCACCGGGGGCCTGGGGCTCCACTACGGGGCGGAGAAGATAGGCGCCACCGTGGTACCGGCCTCGGTAGGCAACACGGAGCGGCAGATCGAGCTCATACAAGACCTGAAGGTCACGGCAGTGGCATGCACTCCCTCGTACATGGTGCACATGTCCGAGGTCGCCCAGAAGATGGGCGTGGACATACAGAGGGACACCAGGCTGAGGACGGCCATCCTGGGGGCGGAGCCCTGGTCCGAGGAGATGCGCACCCGCATCCAGGACAACACCGGCATCAAGGCCTACGATATCTACGGGACCTCGGAGCTGTCGGGCCCGCTGTTCACCGAGTGCACCGAGCAGAACGGGATACACATCTGGGGGGACCTAGCCTATGTGGAGGTCATCGACCCCGACACCGGGGAGAGGCTGGGCCCGGGGGAGAAGGGCGAGCTGGTCATCACCATGCTGCAGAAGGAGGCGCTCCCTATGATCCGCTACCGCATCGGCGACATCACCTCCTACCATGACGATGAGTGTGCCTGCGGCCGCTGCCACACGCGGATCTCGCGCATCACCGGCCGTGTCGACGACATGCTCATCATCCGCGGAATCAACGTGTTCCCCTCGCAGGTGGAGTACTCGCTCATGTCCATCCCCGAGCTGGGAGAGCACTTCCAGATAGTGGTGGACCGCAAGGGAGCGCTGGACACCATGATGGTGCGGGTGGAGCTGAAGAGCACGGCGTTCTCGGACAAGCTTGACGATCTCATAAGGCTCAAGGGGAAGGTCGTGCACGTACTGAGGAACGATCTGAACGTCGCTGTCGATGTGGAGCTGGTATCGCCGGGGACGCTCGCTCGCTTCGAGGGAAAGGCCAAGAGGGTCTTGGACAGGAGGCAGATCTGATGAAGTACATTATCAAGCAGTTATCCATATTCGCGGAGAACAAGCCAGGACGCCTGGCAGCCATCGCGGAGGTGCTGGAGTCGGAGGACATAAACATCCTGGCCTTCTCCATAGCGGAGGCCAGCGGGTTCGGGGTGGTCAGGGCCCTGGTCAGCGATCCCGAGAAGGCCCACCAGAGGCTCACGGACCTGGGTTATGTGGTCTCTTCCACCGACGTCATCGGGGTGAGGATGAGGGATGAGCCCGGCGGCCTCAAGGACATCGCCAAGATCCTGGGCGATGCGGACATCAACATCGAGTACGCCTACGCTTACTCCGGCCGCCCCGCCGCGATCCTGATACTCCGCGTGGACCAGGTCGAGGATGCCATCAAGGCCCTACTGGACGGTGGCGGACAGCTGCTGGAGAGGTCCGAGCTGGATTGATCCGGTGCCGCTAATCAAGCCTCGACGCCTGAAGGAAGGGAGCGTGGTGGCGGTGGTCTCGCCCTCCCTGGCGGGCCCATACGTCTTCCCGAGAGTGTACGAGCATGCCCTCTCGGTCCTGAAGGAGGAGCTGGGCCTCGAGGTCGTGGAGATGGAGCACACCAGGAAGCCCAACTACTACATCCGCCTCAATCCCCACCTGCGGGCCCAGGACATCAACGACGCCTTCAACGACCCCGGCATCGATGCCGTCCTCGCCACCATCGGCGGGGACGACTCCATGCGGGTACTGCCATACCTGAGGACCAAGGAGATCCTGAAGAGGCCCAAGGTGCTCATGGGCTTCTCGGACACCACCACCCTGCTGTCCTACTTCTCCTACAAGGGGATGGTGACCTTCAACGGCCCATCGCTCATGGCAGGGATCTGCCAGATCCGCCACTATCCCAAGCAGCTTCAGCACATCCGCGACATGCTTTTCGACCCCCGACCAGAGTACACCTACCAGCCCTCCAAGTACTACAGTGAGGGATACCCCGATTGGTCCTGCGACGATGCTATCGGAAGGATATCCAAGAAGAAGCGCGCCCCCAAGTGGAAGGTGCTTCAGGGAGAGGACAAGGTCACGGGAACGCTGTTCGGGGGTTGCATCGAGGTCATGGAGATCATGAAGGGAAGCCCCTACTGGCCTCCCCACTACTTCTGGACCGATAAGGTGATGCTCATGGAGGCCTCGGAGCAGATGGTCTCCCCCATCGCCATGAAGCAGATATTGCGCAACTATGGGACGATGGAGGTGTTCGAGAACATCTCCGCCCTCCTCTTCGGGAGGTGGCGCGGCTACACCTACCAGCAGCGCCTGGAGGTGGAGCGGATCATCAAGAAGGTGGTGGCCGAGGAGTTCGGGCGACCGGACCTGCCGATCATCATGAACATGGACTTCGGTCACACCGATCCGCAGATGATACTCCCCCTGGGCGTTCGGGCCGAGGTGGACCCCTCTGTACCATCGCTGACGCTGAAGGAGCCTCCCCTTCTGTAGATAATTTCCTTCACTCCTATGGGCCCAAAGAAGGTAAACTATTACTTTGCGGCAGGGCATTATCTTACTGTTGGTGACCGTTCCTCAGACGGCCTCTGATGACGGTCGCCAGGGGGGATTACCGTTGGCGGACGATGACCTGACGATAGAGCTGAACTTCAAGACCTTTCCTGCCAGATACACCTGTGAAGGGGAGGAGGTATCTCCTCCGATACACATATTGGGCTGTACCAGCGAATACCTCGCCTTGATCATGGACGACCCTGACTGCCCCACCGGGACCTTTGATCATTGGCTCATATGGAACATCAAGGCCACGGATATGATACCGGAGAACATCTCTCGTGAGGAGCATCCCCCGGAGCTGCCGGGTTCGTCCCAGGGACTCAACACCGGAAGGGAGCTGGGCTACATGGGTCCCTGCCCCCCGAGGGGGAAACCCCATCGCTACTTCGTCAAGGTCTACGGCCTCGGTGAACCTCTTAGCCTCCGGCCCGGAGCATCGAAGGTCCGTCTGGAGAAGGCGATGGTGGGAAAGGTGCTGCAGTACGGCGAGGCAATGGCCACCTTCCAGCGGGTCTGAGATACCATCAAATATCTTTAGTGTACAATGTGTGCGCAGATGCTACCAGCAGGCCCCCTGATGATAGAGCACCGCCTGATCGAAAGGATGATCGCGGTGATGGACCGACACCAGAAGAAGATCGACGGGGGGCAGGACCCCGATCCCAGGCTCCTTGATGACATCATTGACTTTCTGAGGTTCTACGCCGACAGGTGCCACCACGGCAAGGAGGAGGAGCTGCTGTTCCGGGCCCTCGCTGAAAAGCCCCTAACTCAGACCATGAGGTCGGCCATGGAGAGGCTGATCTCCGACCATGCGCATTCCCGGAAGCTCGTGGGCGAGCTCGATGAGCTTAACGGCAAGCTTCGGAGCGGGGACGGCACTGCGACAGGAGGCATCTCGCGCATCCTCGCGGAGCTGGTGATCATCTATCCAGACCACATCTGCCGGGAGGACAGAGTGTTCTTTCCCCAGGCAATGAAATATCTGGACCCTCAGGAGCGTGAGGCAATGCTGCAGGCGTTCACGGACTTCGATCGCCGTCTCATCCATGAGAGGTACGGTAATTTGGTGCAAGGAGCGGAGAGAAGATGAAGAAATGGCGTTGCACAGTATGCGGTTATGTCTATGACCCCGAGGTCGGGGAGCCTTTGTCCGATCTGCCCCCAGGGACCCCCTTCGAAACCCTCCCAGATGACTGGGTATGCCCCATGTGCGGCGCGCCCAAGTCCGCCTTCGAGCCCGTGGAAGAGTGAACTCAAAGGCCTGAGCGCAGGAGGACGAGGTGGTGCCGAGCCTCTCTTGACCCTACCTTCCTAGCTCTGAGGCTTGGACGTGAGCCTGTAGCAGCCCTTGGGCACCAGGATCTCGAAGCACGCCCCCCCTCCCCGCGAGGTCTCCTCGATCCGCATGCCAGTCACCGCCAGGGCCTCCTTTGTCAGGAAGAGGCTGTGATCGAGACGATCGTCGAACAGGAGCTTGTGCTTCTCCGGCGGGATCCCGGTCCCGTTGTCCCTGCATAATATCTTATGGTCCTCTCCTGCCTGGGCCTGATAGATATGGACCTCAGTGGCCTTACCATGCAGGAATGCGTTGTCCACCAGCGTCCGGAACACCAGGTCCAAGCTCGGATCCGCAAGGACCTCCAGGCCTTCAAGCTCGATCTTGACCGCTTTACGGCCTCCCTGGACCTGCTCAAGCCCCTTCTCCACCGCGGACCTTGCCGGGACCCACACCGGTGGCGACATGCCCAGACGCTCGAACTCCCGGGAGAGCTCCAGTATCTTACGCATGCGGTTACCGGAAGAGCCTGCCTTATTGAGGAACTCCTTGACCGACCTGTCCTCCACCTTCATCTGGGACAGGGAAAGAAAACCGTTGAGGGCGGTTAGCTGGTTAAGGAGGTCGTGCCGCACCTGCGAGCCGATGAACATCATCTTCCGTTTATACTGCTCAAGGTCCCTCTCCGCCCTCTTCAGCGCGGTGACGTCGGAGAGCATGGTAACGAAGTGCCCTGGCTCCGTGATGTACACGCCCACAGAGAACCACTTGTCACGCTCGGACGACCTCTCGGTGAAACGTGCCTCCATACCGCTGGTGATGACGCTATCGATGGCCAAGGCCAGCCTCTTTTCGAACATGTCATGGCCGCGGAGTAGTGTACGGATGTCCCTCCCCAGCACGGATTCTTCGGATGGAAGGAACGTCCTTTCGAACACATCGTTGGCATCGGTGATCATGGTGGTCGGTAGCCCGCCCGCGCTGTCGAAGATGACCTGATGGTAGGCGAAACCATCCGGTATGCGCATAAGCAGGGAGTGATAGGCCTCCGCGTCCTGCCTGCCGCCCTCATCCTCTGACCGCTGTACCCTCTTCAACAGGAGCGAACGGATCAGGGCGACATCCTTCCTCGAGCCGTCGCACCTGGGAAGGAAATGGTCAGCCCCGTTTAGTATGGCATCCAGGGCCAGAGCCTCATCGCACTTGTCCGTGAACAGGAGGAACAGGCCCATGTACCCTCTGGCCCTGGCGTTCCTCAGGAGGTCTATCCCGTTCATGGCCGGCGGCGCCATGTAGTCGCTGATGACCGCATCGAACTTGGCGTTGGCGAGCTTCTCCAATGCAGCCTCTCCCGAGAGGGCGATATCGACAGAGATATCACCGTCCGCAGACAACTGACCAGCGATAGTCTCCAACTCCATCTGGTCATCGTTGACTAGCAATGCTCTTATCGTAACTGACTCTCCCCTACCAGAACTAGATTGGCGGACTACGATATAATAGATATCTCCAGCGATATCGATCGGCTGCAGTTCTCCCCAGGTCGGCGTTCTGAAAAACCATTACCCAGGATACGGAAATCGTAGCCGCCCCCTATGGATTCTCCCTTTCCTCACTCTCCGGTTCTGAGGCCATGAACTGACAGAACCGATCGTAGGCCCGCTTCATGGTGTTCCAGGAGAGGTATAGTATGAGGATCGCACTCAAACCGACCAGCGCCACGCCCACTGGCCTGAAGACCACCTGAGGCAAGAAGGGCAGGAGGATCAGCAGCAGGATGAGGACCAGGGCGATGGTGCCAAGGTTAGCGAACATGAGATAGACGCCCCTCTCGTTCATCCAGGAACCTCTGGACGACTCCATGACCTGCCTGGTGAGCACTCGCGCGATGGCCCGTACGTTGGAGTACATATTGTACACGATGGGGGCCATTATGATGATGAGGATGAGCATCAACAGCTCGCTAGGAAGCAGAAGGAGGCCGGACAGGGCGTCGAAGAGCCGCGCGGAGAACCGTTCGAGGTTAGTGAAGAATATCATGACCACCAATGCGATCAATACGTCCACGAAGATGAGCGATATGCGCTTCTTTATCTCCTCTCTGGCCGCGTTCGGGGTCCGCGAGTTCTTGGAGGCTACGGCCTGATGGACATCATCGATCCGGGCGAGGCTGCAGCGGACCCTCTCGGGGAGGAGCTTTGAGAGATGATCGAACATCTTCGGCTGGCGCTTGGTCACTATCGGCATGGCGATCATGGTGATCAGAGCGGCGCCGATGACCGCTGAATAAAAGCCTTCGTTCACGACCCCCGCATCGAAGGCCGCCTTGGCGATGATGAAAGCGAACTCTCCCATGGCGATCAGGCTGGTGGCGATCAGGAGGCTGTCCTTCGCGGTCATATTGACCAGGTAGCAGCCCAGCCACACGGTCGTGATCTTGCTGATGATGAACACCACTGCTATGATGGTTGCCAGCACTATGTTCTCCCAGATGTGCAGGGGGCTGATCTGCAGTCCGATGGAGATGAAGAACACGGCCATGAACAGCTCCTTCACCGGCTCCACCTCCGTCATCAGCCTCTGGCTGTACTTAGAGATGGAGATCATCATGCCCATGATGAACGCCCCGATGGCGATGGACAGCCCAATCTCCGCGGATATTGCGGCCAGGGAGAAGCACAGTCCCACGGCCACGATCAGCAATATCTCAGAGGAGAACCTCCCTCCGATGAAGTTCAGCAGGCGTGGGACAAAGACCGTACCGAAGACTATGGCCAGGCTTATGAACAAGATAAGCCCAAGGATCATGTTGACCGTGGACCCCAGGGCGGGGGAGTCACCGGCCAGGAGAGGCGAGGCCATGGTCAGGATGATAACCTGGCCCACATCCTCGAAGATGGTGATGTTCACTATCGTCCTGGCCATGTCCTTGTCGATGTGGCGGGACTCGTGAAGGACCCCGACCACCACCGCCGTGCTCGTTCCCGAGATGATCGCTCCCAGGAAGATGGACTGGACCATGTTCAGGCCCAGGAGGATTCCGGTGAGATATCCGGCCGCCACCACCAGGGGCATCTGCAGGCAGACAACGAACAGCAGCTTCGATCCGGAGGCCTTGAGCTTGCGGACGTCCGTCTCCAGGCCGATGTAGAACATGAGCAGAACGATGCCGATGTTGGACAGCAGGGATACGGTGTTCCCCTCCACCCACAGCTCAGGGAGCATGGACGGACCGAGGACAATGCCCGCACCCAGATAGCCAAGGATGGGCGGCATCTTCAGCTTGACGAAGATTATGGACAAGACCCCTGATAGCCCCAGCAGGAGGGCCATATCCACAACGACCCTGACATCCCCACTCATCTACTGGTATATCTCCCTGAATGTTCTTCCATCATGTCTTTCCGCTCATGCTACCGATCCGAACCCGGTCCGATCCTTTCCCCGGAAGGTCGAGCCATCGAAAACTTGGTATGCTCAGGCCAGGTAATCTCTATAAAAGCTATAACCATGATAAAAAAGTAAGCCCCATGCCACCTCTTCGATGAAAAGGACCATGACCTTCCACTCCTACCCTCTAGCTCAACGGCTTGCCGCAGTCCTCGAAGGAGCAGTATGTTGTGCTGGCCCCCTCCGCCATCATCCCCTTCCGTTCTGAATTCTTGTTAGATCAGTAAAAAAATATTTCGTAATTTATTGTCTTAGAAATATTTATTAACTAATTCCTGCAATCAAATCATCAGAGGTTGCGGGGTCCGTCCTCACAGGTCAGAACTACCGAAATATACCACCCGCCCTCGACCGATCGGGGCACACAACTGGATGCGTGTGATCAGGCCATGAAATGTGGTCCTCCCCGATCGGTCATTAAAAAAACGGCAAAGGGTTAGGAAAATGAAGAAGGGAGAAGGAAGTAAGCTATCCGACGAAGTAAGAGCAGTTACTGTTACAGAAGGTGTGAGGACAGGCATGAGCTCTCCCTCGTGCGGTAACACTGTGGCGGTCACCCACTTCCATGACCTCTCGAGCGGATGATGTGATCATTGGAGGCCTCACCTTGCCAGAGCTGTTCTTGAACGGGAAGCGTATGATGATCAGGAAGGGTCACCGTCTCCTGGTGCTCTGGGACGGGAAGGAGATACCTGGAGTGGTCAAGGTACTTCAATCGGGAAACATCCCTGGACCCTTGTTACCGTCGAGAAGGAAGCATCCGTGTCCAGAGAGGACCGTTGCCGGCCGCACCAAGGGGTTTCAGGTTGTCATAAAGCGCGGAATGGGTGACGATAAGGCCTTCCGGGAGTGGTTCACCTCCGCTAGGGAGCATGCCAACAATGGAGGCAAGGTCCGCAAGGACGTGGACATCAGGATAGTCGATGAGAAAGGTGCGGTACTGATCAGTTACTCGCTCATCAGCTGCTTGCCAACCGACCTCATCATCCAGCCGGGGCTGGGACCGGGCGGCGGGGCTTTGGGCATGGAGGAGCTCGTTCTGGAGACGAAAGGACTCGTTATCGATGAGTGAATCAGCGCATCAAGGCCTCCTGTTATCATTGGATGTTTTGCGAGATCTCCGGCCATCGGACCTCTCCAGCATCGAAATGCATCACCAATGGACCTTATGTCGGTCGGCCGATGATGGTGCGGCCGGTCCAACACCAGTTGTTTCAACTTTCTCATCATCGTTCAACTCCCTCAGACAAGAGTATGGTCCAGCAAGCGGGGGACTGATATTGGACCGGAAGGAGGACTTTATTGGTTTGGCACTGGATGATGGGTGGGACATTGGAGGTTTCTCTGAGCTCCGCACCCCTGCGTCCGGTGCCTCGCCAGGGGAAGGTGCGTTCCTCGGGGACCCTCCACCCCATCGTCCGAGCCATTAATAACAGGACGCCGCTCCTCAGTCCTCCAGCGTGGACAGGTCCCCCAGCGGCTGCCCCTGCTCCATGGCCTTGAGCACCCGCCTCATGATCTTGCCGCTGCGGGTCTTGGGCAGCTTCTCCACGAACTCGATCTCCCTCGGGTAGGCATAGTACGCGAGGCGGGCCTTGACGAACTGCGTGATATCGTCGTTCAGCTCTTTCGTGGGCCGGTACCCTGGACGCAGGGTGATGAACGCCTTCACGATCTCGCCGCGCAGCTCGTCCGGCTTGCCGATGACGCCGGCCTCGGCCACGGCCGGATGCTCTATAAGTGCGGACTCCACCTCGAACGGTCCCAGCCTCTCGCCGGAGGTCTTGATGACATCGTCGGCACGGCCCAGGAACCAGAAGTACCCGTCCTCGTCCCTGTAGGCCTGGTCACCCGAGATGTACCAGCCTGGGACGTTGAAGTACTCCTTGAACCTGGAGGTGTTCCTCCAGATGCCCAGCATCATGGAAGGCCATCCCGGCCGTATCGCCAGGAACCCCTCCTTACCCGCTTCGACCTCGTTCCCCTCCTCATCGACGATCCCCACCTGCACTCCCGGTATGGGCTTGCCCATGGAGCCGGGCTTGATGGCCATGCAGGGGTAGTTGCATATCATGATGGCCCCCGTCTCCGTCTGGAACCAGGTATCGTGGATGCGCTTCCCCAGGACCTTGTTCCCCCAGCGGACCACCTCAGCGTTCAGGGGCTCTCCGATCGAGCACACGTGCCTCAGGGCGGACAGGTCGTGCTCCTTGACCACCTCATCGCCAGCCCTCATCAGCATCCTCAGGGCCGTAGGGGCGGTGTACCAGACGGTGACCCCGAGCTCCTCCAGGATGGAGTACCATTTCCCGGGGTCGAACCGGCCCTCGAAGGAGACCAGGGAGGTTCCCAGGCTCCAAGGTCCGAATATTCCGTACGATGTGCCCGTGACCCACCCGGGATCGGCAGTGCACCAGTAGACGTCATCCTCCCGGAGGTCCAGGACGTTCTTGGATGTGAACCACTGCTGGACCAGGGCCTTCTGGCCGAGCATGACCCCCTTGGGCTTACCCGTGGACCCTGATGTATAGTGTATTATGTACGGGTCCGCGGGGCTCAAGCCAACGGCCTGGAACCGGGGATCCCCCTGGGCCATCACAGCATCGAAGGACACCGTTCTCTCCTTCAGGCCGGAGCCATCGCCCACTATGATGAACTTGTCGACGTCCACAAGATCATCGAGGATGGGCTCCAACCTCCTGTACAGGTAGGGAGAGGTGACGAAGTACTTTGCGCCGCAGTCCAGAGCCCGGTCCTTGACCGCCTCCGGCCCCAGTGCCGAGAACAAGGGGCCTACGATTCCCCCCATCTTGACGATGCCCAGCACGGCCATGTACAGCTCGGATGTGCGGTCAAGGTAAACGAAGATGCGATCGCCCTTCACGGCACCCAATCTCATCAGCCCGCTGGCGAACCTGCTGGTGAGCTGGGACATCTCCCTGAAGGTGTACTTCTTCGTCACTCCGTCCGCTGTCAAGGAGAACAACGCGATCTTATTCTTCCTCCAGTTCTGAGCGTGACGGTCGAGGCATTCCACCGCAACATTGTAGGATCCGCCGTTCGACCAGCCGAACTCCTTGTACATGGATGCCCAGTTGAACTCGCAGCATCCCTTCTCGTAGTCCTCAAGATTTCCCGGGACAACCGCCGGAAGGACCTCGAAGGAACGGCTGCTGAACGACTCGTCCGGGGACCGCGCCCTCTCTTCCCCGCTCTCGTCTATCAGCATATGATGCCCTCCTTCCAGGGTGTTGTTCTAGGTCGTGCTGGAATTACCGTCGGGGCTTGCCATCCATGCAGTGCTTCCCTCATCGTTGCTGTCGATCGCATTACCATTATCCATTTTTCAGAGACCTCGGATACTTTGACCATGTGGTATTCCATGTTTGCACGCTCCAACGATCGGCGAGGACGCCCGTCAAAGAACAGGGCGCCTCAGTCATACTACAGATACCGCTACTTTGACCGGAAGAAGAGACTGATTGTCAAAGAGCATGGCAGTCTGCTGCACGTCGAGAAGATAAATTTCATCTTAAATAATATTATCTACGACATTGGACGAACCTATCTCGGTGTTGGCAACGCCAGTGTACCGGTCAGTGATGAACGATGGAAGGATGGGGCGATCAGGACCGTTCGACATTCAACGCATCAATGACGATCGAGAAGGCTGTAGAGGGGTCGACAGGTAGGTCGACATGATGGTCACTGATCATTTGAGACAAATGCCCTTACCAATATTATTGAGATAAGTTTGATGAAAAGTGATGGTGGGCCCAAAGAGATTTGGACTCTTGACCTCCCGGTTATCAGCCGGGCGCTCCAGCCAGGCTAAGCTATGGGCCCCTTGAGGTGAGGGAATAGCGCCTCCCTTTTTAAGGCTTGCCATAGCTGAAACGTTTCCTGCATCTCTTGGTGCGAGAATTCAACACACACTTTGATCAGAGAGGCGTGAGGTGACCTCGTAAGAATCGGGGAATAATGACAGGAAATGACGGACTGTGATCCTCATCCACTTGGTGAGCAATCTCAATTCCCTCGAGACATCGGTGGTGTCTTGAATGGTTTGCCTATTGATCGTTGGATTTGAAAACTAGAGATAATAATGCGTTCAGAGACGAGAGACAACGTGGTTTGGGGCTTTCCGTGTGATGTTTCCCTTGCTTATGTGGATACTGGACCGGCTCTGGGGAAGGCCATGAGACCATTTTTATTCTCCTTTTTTTGCATATTATAAAGAGATAAAAAAGGAAGCAGTTTAATCTTTTTATGAACCTTGATCACATCTTGGTGATCCTGATGGTCCAGGCCCCGTCGGCATCTATGTTGATCCAGTGGATGCCGGGCGAGGCATTGAACAGTTTACCGTCCACAGTGACCGATTTCTCGCCGGAGTAAGCCCCCAGCTCGTTGGCCAACAGAGCTACGTAGACCCCATTATCGGCCCACAAGGTCACAAGAAGGTCACCGTCCCCATCGTGGGTCAAGTTGAAGATGGCCACGCCGGAGGTAAGCTGTATCGGCATGGAGACCTTTTCACCGCTTCCGCTCAGGGTCTGTGGAAGTCCCGATCCGGATGACACGCGTGGCTGCTCCACAGTCACGTTCCATGCTCCTGTTGTCTCCACACCAAGGTAGTATTGTCCAGGGGTCGCGCCCATTATATTGTCCGCCCTTACACCTATCAGCTGAGATCCATCATAGGAACCTACCTCGTTGGCCAAGAGCTCTGTCTTCGTTCCAGTTTCGTTGTACATCCAGATAATGAAGTTGTCTGTACCGGTGTAGTTCATGTGGAAGATGGTCAGACCGACCTCCAGAGTGAACATCGACGTAACGTTGGAAGATGTACCGGAGAAGGTGACGTTCGCTATCTGTTCTCTGGTGTTGTTGTTATTGTCAGAGCCGTTGGTACTCGCATTGTTGCTACCCGACATCGCTGCCGCTGCTGCTATTATTGCTATCGCTACGATCGCGATTACGGCAACGATCATAAGCGTCTTCTTCGATGCCATTTTCCTCTCCTCCCTAAGTTGGGATGTTGAGTGATATCACCTGCGATAATAATATCTCTCCATCGAAGCCTGTTGCTGTCTCGATATTCGGACCGGCAGAAAGGCTTGATAAAAAATGACAAGCACCGGGAAACAAAGAGGCCAGGCTAGAAGCCGATTTGGGCCGTTTTTTATTGGTGCCGATGTTCAGTGTTCGGGCACCTTCCTCCGTTCCCCTGATGAATACTTCTTTGGGATGAGCGTCCTCGCGGAAGACAAGTGAACCAGAAGACCACTCGCTCGGAGAAGTGCCAACGTACGCCGGGAGATCGAATCGAGCATGAGGTCGGTAATGATCATCGCAATGACCTCTCCCCTACCTATATGATCGAGGCTGCGCGGGACACCGTGAAGACGAGAACAGACGCGAAAATATCATACGACCTAAGACAGCACTCGGTGCTGCCATCGAGGAATTGGTGCCAGGGCTGCGGAGCGTGCCGGCGATGAGCAGGGTCATCCCGATACATAGGCAGATCGAGAAGCTGAGGGAGGAGGTCATAACTCATGGCCTGGACCGGAAGCCGGAAAAGCATGTCCCGGACCAGTTCCTCATCTACGCCCGGTACGGGTGGAAGCTAGGAAGCTACGAGGACACCCCGATCGATGCGATGGTCAAGTCAGTGGCCAGGAAGGCAGGGATACCGGAGGAGTAGGTCAGCAACCACGTCCTTCGCCGATCGGGGGCCCGAATGTACCTGGACGCGGGCGGGTCTATCGAGGACATCCCTATCATGTTGAGCCATGCCGATACCAAGACCACGATGCTGTACTTGGAAATCTCCATGGATCGCCTGCAGAAGCTGCAGGACAATAGGGACGATTACCTCGACGTGGTGAGGATGAGAATGGATCAAAGAGCGGCACCGGAGGCAGTACGAACGAATCCGATGTCGCTCTTCTCCCGATAAGGGAGGAAGTAACGCAGCTCTTGTCAAAAATGACCCGAGCCAGATCATCTTGGTGGGCCCAAAGAGATTTGGACTCTTGACCTCCCGGTTATCAGCCGGGCGCTCCAGCCAGGCTAAGCTATGGGCCCCTGTGTTCAATGGGAATACTGCCAACGGTTTTAAAGCTTTCTCTGATCAAGCCGCCTGTGAGATAAAATCTACAAAATAAAAATTAGTGTGGCTCCACCCACCTGCCGCTGATCATCAACATCTGCTTGAGGTGCCATTTTCAAGGTTTAAGAGAGAAAAGTTGAAGGGATTTATGCTCTTCTGTTGAAGAGTAAGGGATGATAGCTTAAGTCCTAAAGACCACTGAGTACTCCATGGACTTGGCCCCGAAGTACTTCTTGCAGAACTCCGCCGTCAGCTGAGGGGGATATTCCTTGCAGGAGAAGACGTCGATGAACGCCCGGTCTGTGTCCTCGGCAAAGTGGCCGGAGATCAGCGAGGTCTCGATTAGCTGAGCGAGCGAGTAACCTGCTACTCTAGGATCGGCCCCGAACCTTACAACGATCGGATCGCCGAATCGCTTCATACTGATGTACTCACAGAGGTCGATAGAGAACTGCGAAATGACCTCCTTGCTAGAGATCTTCTTGGGGTCGCAGTCATGAAGGTCAATGGAAGTGAGGAGTCCCCACTCTTCTTCCTTCTTGAACTTGTCTATGCATTCCTCATCGCTCAAACACTTGCCCGTCCGCGGACTCATGCTATACATGTCCTATTATCACCTTACCGAGATCCAATTTTGGATTGGGAATGCATGATGAAATCCTGGTATTTGAAATTGATTCCATAGAAACTTTTCGAGCACTTTCAAACGCCGTTCATCGAACATCGGTTATCGATATAACCTGTCCCTCTTGGATGTCGCTCCCGGGACATCCCTGGACGAGGTCAGAAGTCTTAAGAGAAAAAGGCCATACAGAGTCCGATACGATGGGAGCTGGGCTGAAGAACCGGGGGAAGACCCGCGAGGACGTCGACGAACGCCGAAGGGCCGTGGAAGAGGCTACTGGCACCGATCTCCGGCACATCGGTGGGAAGCCCATCGATCCCGAGGCTGCGGAGAAGAACATCGAGAACATGATCGGTACGGTCCAAGTTCCGGTGGGCTTCGTGGGGCCCCTGGACATCAAGGGCGACCACGCCGTGGGGCAGTTCCTGATACCCATGGCCACCACCGAGGGCGCCCTTCTGGCCTCGGTCAACAGGGGCTGCTCGGTTATCACCGCCTCCGGGGGCGCAACCAGCGTGGTCGTGAAGGACGAGATGGTGCGGGCCCCGGTGTTCCGCGTCCGCGACACCCGGCACGCCGTCAAGGCCGGTGAGTGGGTGAGGGACAACCTCGCCGTGCTGAAGGACGTGGCGGAGGGCACTACCAGGCACGGCAAGCTCCTCAGCGCCAACCCCTTCGTGGTCGGGCGCTCCCTTTTCGTCCGCCTGGCATACAGTACCGGTGATGCCATGGGCATGAACATGGCCACCATAGCATCCGAGGCCGTTGCCAAGGTGGTGGAGAAAGAGACCGGGGCGGTCCTCATATCGGTGTCCGGAAACCTCTGCGTTGACAAGAAGCCGGCGGCGATCAACTCCATACTGGGCCGGGGCAAGATCGTCCTGGCCGATGCTACCATCCCGCGTGTCGTCCTGGAGGAGAAGATGCACACCACGCCCGAGGCGGTCGCGGAGACCTGCTACCGCAAATGCAGCATAGGCTCATCCCTCGCTGCCTCGCTCGGATCCAACGCCCATGCCGCCAACATGCTGGCCGCCCTGTACATCGCCACCGGGCAGGACCCCGCCCAGGTGGTCGAGGGCAGCATGGTCACCACCACCTGTGAGGTCGTGGACGGCGACCTCTACATCTCCGTGCGCCTTCCGTGCTTGGAGGTGGGAACCGTGGGCGGCGGTACGCGGCTGCCGTGCCAGGCGGAGGCGCTCAGCATGATGGGGTGCGTCGGCGAGGGTAAGGCTTGGAAGCTGGCGGAGATCGCGGGGGCCGCGGTCCTGGCCGGAGAGCTTTCCACGTTGTGCGCGCAGTCCGCGGGGCACCTGGGTTCGGCGCACAGCCGGCTGGGGCGGTGACGCTACCGTTCGTCGAGGACGGGAGCACCATTGACAATAGGAATGAATTACCATGTGAATGTGGGTATGATGGAGGCAAGGTGGTGGCATGGGGAGAACGGAGAGGTCAGGTGCGACCTTTGCCCCCACCGCTGCATCCTTCCAGACGGTGATACCGGGCGGTGCGGGGCCCGCAGGAACGTCGACGGCGAGATGATCTCCCTGACCTACGGGAAGGTGTGCGTCCGCAACGTGGACCCCATCGAGAAGAAGCCCATCTTCCACTACCGTCCAGGGTCCAGGGTGCTGTCCCTGGGCACGTTCGGCTGCAACCTGAGGTGTCTGAACTGCCAGAACGCCGCCCTCGTCAACACGCGCGTCGAGGATGCGCAGTGCACGCCCATGAGCCCCCGGGAGGTGGTCGAAGCCGCGCTGAAGCAGGGTGTCCAGGGCATCGCCTGGACGTTCAACGAGCCCACAGTGTGGGCGGAGCTCATCATCGACACCGCCAACATCGCCCGCGAGCACGGCCTCTTCACCATGGTCAACACCAACGGCTACATTCTATCGCCCGCCTCGGAGGAGCTTTTCAGGAGCGTCCAGGTGGCCAACATAGACATCAAGGGGTTCACCGATGACTTCTACCGTGAGCAGTGCGGGGGCAGTCTCCAGGAGGTCCTGGACGCGTGCGAGGAGGCTCGCCGGCAGGGCACCCACGTGGAGCTCACATGCCTCCTCATCCCCGGGCTCAACGACTCGCCCCCGGAGGTGGAGAGGCTGGTCCGCTGGATCGTGGAGAGGATGGGTGAGGACACGCCCCTCTTCCTCTACCGCTTCCGGCCGTTCCACCGCTCTGCGCACATCCCCGAGCAGTCCATGGAGAGGATGGAGGAGGCATACGGAATTGCCATCAAAGCAGGCCTGAGGTATGTGTACTTCGGGGGGACCGTGGGGGAGAGCCACCAGGACACCCTGTGCCCTTCCTGCGGCCATATGGTGGTGCGGCGCAGGAGCCTGCAGGTAGCTGACAAGGTGTGCTTCAAGGACGGTGAGGTGAGCCGCTTCTGCCCCACCTTCGCCGATATAAACGTGGACCTGGACGGCGATATCTGCCCGCGGTGCGGCGGGAGGGTCGCGATCGTACCGCGGGATGCGCCTCTCTGATAAACTAAAAATAGTCTCTCCCCTATCGCTTCGCGATGCCAGTAGTGACCTTTTCCTACGATGACCTTATATCCTTGATCGGGAAGGAGGTCAGCTTGGAGACCCTCATGGACAGGGTCCCCCAGCTGGGGGCGGACGTGCACTCCTATGATGAGGGGACCAGGGAGATGTCCATCGAGTTCTTCCCCGACCGACCCGACCTTTACAGCGTGGAGGGCGCCGCCCGCGCTCTCCGCACCTTCCTGGGCTACGAGAGCGGCCTCACCCGGTATCAGGTGGAAGACTCGGACGTGGTCCTCAACCTAGACGAGAGCATCAAGGAGGTCCGCCCGTACATGGTGGCGGGGGTCGTCGAGGACATCACCATCACCGACGCCTTCATCCGCTCCCTCATGGAGATGCAGGAGAAGCTTCACCTCACCATGGGGAGGAAGCGCTCCAAGGTGTCCATCGGCATCCACGACATGGACAGGGTCACCCCGCCCTTCACCTACAAGGCGGTCGAGCCCGGATCGGTCTCCTTCGTCCCCCTGGGGAAGACGGAGAGCATGGACCTGAGGGAGATCCTCCAGCGCCACGAGAAGGGCGTGGACTACGCCTACATCCTGGACGGTAAGGAGAGGTACCCCCTGCTGGTTGACAGCAGGGGTGAGGTGCTCTCGTTCCCGCCCATAATCAACGGGGTACTGACCACAGTTACCGAGGAGACCAAGAACGTGTTCTTGGACGTCACCGGCACCGACCTCAGTGCCATCTCCGGCGCCCTCAACATCGTCGCCACCTCCATGGCCGAGAGAGGAGGGAGGATCAAGAGGGTAAAGCTCCAGGGAACGCAGCAGGGCATGACCCCTGACCTGGAGCCCAGGGAGTGGATGCTGGACGTTGCGGCCACCAACGCCCTTCTGGGCATGGAACTGGATGCCGAGGGCATGGCCAAGGCCCTGGCGAAGATGGGCTTCGAGGCGGCTCCCGCGGGGGAGCAGGTCCGCGTGCTGGCCCCGGCGTGGAGGCTGGACCTCATCCACCCCGTGGATCTCATGGAGGACGTGGCCAAGGGCCACGGGTACGAGAACTTCGGCAAGAGCCTCCCCACCCAGCAGACCTTCGGCTCCGAGCTGCTGGTGAACAAGGCCGCGGACGTGGCCCGCCAGCTCATGGTGGGGTACGGCTACATGGAGGCGACCACGCTGACGCTATCGTCAGTGAAGGACCAGTTCGAAAAGATGCGCCTGCCTCAGGGCGAGGTGGTGGAGGTGCTGAACCCCATAAGCGAGGACCACACCTGCCTGCGCGTGTCGCTGCTGCCCAGCCTCATGCTGGTTCTCCGCCGCAACAAGCATCGCGACCTTCCTCAGCGCCTGTTCGAGGTCGGGGACGTGATGAGGGGGATAAAGCGCCGCCGGTACCTGGCTGGTGTCAGTATCTCCGCCCGCGCCTCCTTCACCGAGGTGAAGTCGCTGGTGGAGAGCATCATGAGGGACCTCTCGGTGAGGTGCGTCATCCAGCCCTCGTCCACAGGGACCTACCTGGAGGGGCGGGGCGCTGACGTCATGGTCAACGGGGCCTGCATCGGCAGCTTCGGGGAGATCCACCCCCAGGTAATCGTGGACTTCGAGCTGGGGTACCCCATCGCCGCCTTCGAGCTGGACCTCGAGGCCATGACCGAGGGGAAGCTGGAACGCGTGGCGTGACCGAAATGGTTAATATCCCCAAGGAATGTGGCCACCACAGGCCGAGGTAGCCAAGTCCGGATCACGGCGCCAGCCTTGAGAGCTGGTGGTGCCCTGCACCCCGGGAGTTCGAATCTCCCCCTCGGCGCTTCTGGCCTTACCAATAATGGGAGGCAAGAACGAGGATTGTGCGAAAGAATGGCACCAGTCTCCTCAGGCCATCCACTCGGTCAGAGGGAATACTGGATGATCGAGAACGGAATAGATCTCGGCATACTTCACGCACCAGCCTCGTAAGTGAACAAGCCATCGGCCAGCATGAACGATGCCTTCCATCGGTGGCTTCTGACCGAGAAGGTTGTAAGTGAGCGATCGGCGCAGGAGATCAGGCATATGGTTCGGAAAAACCTCCGAGAGATGCCTGAAAAAATCTTGGATGAGAAGAAGGCCACTGACCTGTTGATTTCCATCCTCACATCCAGGCTGACATCGCTGCCGACTTTGAGGAAAGGGCGGTTGCTGATAGGGCTGTATCTCACGATGGGCTCGTAACCTGCTCAAATTTCCTTCTTGAGAGAGGCGAGAGCTACCGACCTCTTCGGCCATTGCAGAGGAGGTAATAGAGATAACTGGCAACAAGCCTTCCCTTAACACGGCAGGTAAGGGAATCAACGCTCTAGCGATTCCAAAATAAAATTTTTTGTTTATAAATATAGCAGCATTTATATTCTAAATGCTCCAACAATGCCTAGTGAGCATATTGAATGATAACTCCAGTCTTCACCCCGATCCAAATCCTCATTTGCGAGGCATTGCACTTTACGTTCTCCTCGCTTGCGGGTCTGTTAGTGGGCTGGTTGGTGTGGCGATGGACCTGGACCACCTTGTGCCAGGACTCGAACGGAAAACCCACCTTGCAGTCCTTATTGCTTTTGGCGTTGCCAATGTGCTTTGCTGGGGCGCTTATGCACTGCATCATAGATTTCTGCATAGATCCCATTATCTGGCTATGTTAGATCAAGAGCAGTGATGTCTCGTTATCATGTTATTTATGACCCGGGAGTTCGTATCTCGCCCTCGGGGCACTCATTTCTCACTCCTTGAGAGTCAACAGTAGGCTCAGCAGGGCTCAGTAAGATACAAGTTCACGCCCACCATCCCCCCTCTGTGCGACCGAGGGACTTCCTGGGCAACAACGCCTACATGATGATAACCGCGTTGCTCGTGGCCCTGGCCTTCGGCGGCTTTCCCGAGGCCTATCCCAAGATGAACAAGGATGTGGCCATGGGGGCCCTCATGGTCATGATGTCCTTCTCCCTTTGCAGCATGACCTTCAAGGGCCTGCACCTCAGGGACCACATCCTCTCGGTGCGGGCAGCCTTCGCCCTCTCCTTCCTTCTGTCCACGGGCACGACCGTGGCCATGGCGTTCCTCTTCGAGGGCGATGTCCGGAACGGGTGGGTCCTGATGGCGGCCGTGCCCTCGGCCGTCTCCGTCATACCCTTCACCCTGGTGCTGGGAGGGGACCTCGAGGGGACCCTGGTATCCTCCGCTGCCCTTTACCTAATGGCCCTGGTGCTGACCCCGCTGCTCACGCTGGCGTTCATCGGGCACGCGGTGAGCGTGGTGACGCTGCTGTGGTACGTAGGAATGCTCATCGCCGTCCCCGTGGCCGTCTCCCGCCCCCTCAGGCGCGCGAACATCGATCCCTACAAAAGGAGCATGGTCATCAACACTGCCTTCGCGGTGCTGGTCATCTCCGTGGCCGGGGCCAACCGCGGTGTCTTCCTCTCCGAGCAGGGTCTGCTCATCTCCCTCCTGGCCATAGCCTTCGTGCGCTCCTTCGTCATCGGCATCGCCTGGGAGAGGCTGGCCCGGCGCTGGGAGGTCCCCTGGTCCCAGAGGGTGCCCCAGGTCCTGTTCGCCACACACAAGAACACAGGGATGGCGGCCGCATTGGCGATTGCCCTCCTGGGGGAGGTCGCGGCCATTCCCGCCACCATCTGCATGACCGTGGACATCGCCTGGCTCATCTACCTGAGCCACTACATGTACCCTCACGACAAGCGCCCAGCCATCCGTCGATAACGTCTTTTTATAACATCGCCTACCATTCTATTTCGATACATCATGATCCCGGAACTTACCTATGACCAGGCCCGAAAGGTGATGGACGAGAAGGCGTTCACATGCGACAGCACGGAGGAGATCAAGCCGCTGGAGACGATCCTGGGCCAGGAGAGGGCCCTCAGGGCCCTGAACCTGGGGCTGCGGATCAAGGACAAGGGCTTCAACATATTCATCTCCGGGGTACAGGGGACGGGCAGGAAGTCGGCCATCCAGGACTTCTCCACGGCCCTGGCGGTGAAGCAGCCGGTGCCGTCGGACTGGTGCTACGTCAACAACTTCGTCGACTCCTCCCGGCCCCGTGCCATCTCCCTGGTCGCCGGTCAGGGCGCGTCCTTCAAGAAGGCCATGGAGCGCCTGGTGACGCAGATACCGCCCGCCCTCAGGGAGGCGTTCGAGAGCGCGGAGTACGCCAAGCAGCGGGAGGCGATCGTGCAGAAGATAAACCAGGAGAGGAACGAGATCGTGGCCAACATCAACGCCCTGGCCAAGGAGGCCGGGTTCCTCCTGCAGCCGTCGCCCGTGGGCATCGCCCTCACGCCTATCGTGGAGGGACGCCCCCTCACCGAGGCCGACTTCCAGCAGCTGCCCCCGGCGCTGCAGAAGAAGATCAACGAGGAGCGTGAGGCCCTTAACAGCAAGATGGGGGAGATGTTCCGGCCCCTGCAAGAGACGATGCGCAAGGTGGACAAGGAGCTGCTGGACCTGAACCGGAGGGTGGCGGCCTTCGCAGTGGTGCCGTACATCGGAGGGGTGCGCGACGAGTTCCGCGAGAACCATGAGGTCATAGAGTACCTGGAGGAGGTGCAGAACGACATCGTGGACAACGTCCCCCTCTTCCTGAGCGCTCAAGCCAAGGAGCAGAACGCGCCGGTGGTCGATCCCACCCGCAACTACAGGGTCAATCTCATCGTCGACAACTCCAAGACCGTGGGCGCCCCGGTGCTCTCCGAGTTCAACCCCACGTACGTCCGCCTCTTCGGCTACTCGGAGCGGGAGGCGAGGTTCGGCGCGCTGGTGACCGACTACACCATGATCCGCGCGGGCACGGCCCACCTGGCCAACGGCGGGTACCTCATCATCCCGGTGGAGAGGATGTTCCAGGACCCCATGGTGTGGGAGGGTCTGAAGCAGACCATCTCCACGGGCAAGCTGGAGCTGGAGGACCCGGTCTCAAGGATGGGGTACATGGTGACCAAGACCCTGAGGCCGGAGCCCATACCCTTCGATGCCAAGATAATACTGATCGGGAACCCGCAGGTCTATAATATACTATACAACCTGGACCCGGACTTCAAGGAGCTGTTCAAGGTCAAGGCCGACTTCGACACGGAGATGGACCGTACCCCTGAGAACATCGAGCTGTACACCAGCTTCATGTGCTCTCTGGTCACGAAGGAAGGTCTGCTCCACCTCGATCCCTCCGCATTGGCTGCGGTGGTCGAGCACGCCTCGCGGATGGCCGATGACCAGGAGAAGATGACCACCCAGTTCGCCAGGGTCGCGGACATCGTCCGGGAGGCGTCCTTCTACGCGCAGCAGGAGGGCTCCAAGACCATCTCCCGCAAGCACATCCTGCAGCAGCTGGAGGAGAGGGAGTACCGCTCCAACCTGATCCAGAAGAAGATCGAGGAGTCGGTGATAAAGGGACTCTACCTCATAGACATCACAGGTGCGAAGGTGGGGCAGATCAACGGGCTGGCGGTGTTCAGCGTGGGAGACTATGCTTTCGGCCGTCCTTCCCGCATCACCGCCACCGTGGGGATCGGCCGCGAGGGCATCGTGGACATCGAGAGGCTGGCGCAGATGGGAGGGGCCACGCACACCAAGGGCGTCCTCATCCTGAGCGGTTTCCTGCACGAGCGCTATGCCCGCACCGTGCCTCTGTCGCTGTCGGCCCGCCTGGTCTTCGAGCAGTCCTACTCCGGCGTGGACGGTGATAGTGCGTCAAGCACCGAGCTCTACGCGATACTGTCCGCCCTGTCGGGCGTGCCCATCCGACAGAACATCGCCGTCACCGGCTCCGTGAACCAGAAGGGGGAGGTCCAGGCCATCGGCGGGGTGAACCAGAAGGTAGAGGGGTTCTACGAGACGTGCAAGGCCCTGGGCCTGACCGGCGACCAGGGGTGCATGATACCATACCCCAACGTGCAGAACCTCATGCTCAAGGAGGAGGTCGTCCAGGCCATCAAGGACGGCAAGTTCCACATATGGCCGGTGAGGACCATCGACGAGGGGATAGAGGTGCTGACGGCGAGGCCCGCGGGGGTGAGGAAGGAGGACGGCACCTTCGAGGAGGGTACCATCAACGACCTGGTGCAGAAGAGGCTGCAGGAAATGGCCGAGGCGGTCAAGGCCTTCCACCTCTGAGCCATAAATCCAGACAACATATAAATTCATAAATATACATATAGTGACCGGGATGGGAAAATGTGCCTTTATGATCAGGGGCATCTCCCTCCGGCCACGGCCTCATTTAGGGGCAGGGCGACCGGGGGACGGTGCCTGAGGGTTCGGGAGCGCGCACCCACCTCCCTGATGACCGGGGGGAGTGGTAGATGAAATGTTACTACCTGCAGAGCGACGGCAAGTGCGACGGCCGCTATAAGGGGTTCGCGTGCATAGGCGCCAAGTGCCGGGCGGACAAGGACCCGCCCTGTGAGCATTACGTTCAGGGCTTCTACTGCAGCAAATATAGACGCTTCGGGTGCGTGGGCATCTCCAACTGCACCGGCAGCATTGAGGACCACGCCCGGGTCCGCAGGGAGAGGGCCAAGACCTGATCACAGGTCGGTATACAGCTCCTTGCGAACGCGGGGTACCATCGCTGCCATTACTGCCTGCTCAGCGAGAGCTGTACGGTCCAACGCCCCTTTGGTGAGGAAGCTGATGGCACCCTCCTTCTTCCCGTCCCTCTCCCAGCCGTAGAGCTCTTGGAAGGAGCGGCCCACCGTCCGCCCCTCGCGGACGAGCTCAGCCACCGCCGGGGGGTATCGGAACCCCATGCCGTGGCCGATGGTGTACCGTCCCCGCTGGTCGATGACCGCGCAGTACTGGACGTCGTAGAGGCCGTCATCGGTGTCGAAGACCCCCGCCTCCAGGCCCACGCCCAGGTCCGCGTCCCTGATCGCCTGTGATGCCCGCACCATCGCGCCCCGGCGGGTCTCCTCCCCCATAGGCTGCTCCGCCACCCCGGTTTCCACATCCACACCTGCTATCTTGACCTCTCCGTAAAGCCGGGTGAGGACGTTGGTCACGGCATCGACCTTGATCCTGTTCAGGGAGCCCACGTTCGCCCTCAGGGGGCGCAGGAGGCGGCCCTCGACATCGATGTCCCCCCTCACAATACGGTGGGCCGATATCGGAAGGAAATCATCAGCCAGGACGTGCGGGACCTCTATGAGCTGAAGGGGCACCAGCCCGCGGGCGATGCGCTCGCGGTTGATGCCCTCGGCCGACCTCCGGGTCTCCGGGGAGACCACCAGGGCAGAGATGTCCGTGCGCTGGTCCATCCTTCCGGCCACATCGTCGATGACGGACACCTCCCAGTTATCGCCCTTCGTGCGCAGGTACGCTTCCAGCCTCTCGCGCCTCTCGTTCAGGGGGAGCACCCCTGTCTTGCGCTGACCGGCGAACTCGTCAGAGGTTATGCCGATGACGACCTGGTCCCCCGTCTCGAAGGCCTTGTCTAAGAGGGCGCGGTGGCCCCGGTGAAAGATGTTGAAGGTACCGCCCAGCCCCACCTTCATGATCAGACGCCCACGAACAGAAGGGCCGCGATAAGGACCACAACAGTCATACCATAGAGGATGAGGAGCTGGCGCTTCCTCTTCTTCAGCAGCTCACTGTTACTGACCTTGCATTCCTCGGAACAGAAGCGTTCCTCCCCAAGGAAGGCCTTCCCGCACTTGGAGCAATGGCGATGCTGGGGGATCTTCTCGGTCATACTCGCCTCATGTCAGCCTGGCGATAAAGGCTTTGCTGTTCTCGCCCCTCTTGGGACCGCATCACACACCCATGCCCTTCATTTCCCTCAGCCTCATTCTCAACCTCCCTGGGACCATGACGGCGTTAGGAAAAATGGCTCTGCCGGTCTTTGACCCACGTTCCAGAAGCTTATGACGCGATGTACCTAGCCCCTGCGGTCAAGCTCGTTGAGCATTATGGTGATGCAGTGGTCCGCGTGGTAGGACAGCGGCCCCAAGGTCAGCTTTATGGGCTCTCGTGACAGCAGCTCGGCCTCCTCCTCCTCTTTCAGGTCCTGGTGGTCGGAGATGATGAAGGTGAGGTCCCCATCCAGCTCCTGCGTGCGCACGTCCGCGCCGTCCTCCTTGAGGTACACCAGGCGGGAGATGGGCTGGAGATCGTCCAGCACCTGCTTGAACGAGCGTTTGGAGATGTATATCCCGGGAGAGGAGCGGATCTCCTCCCCGTCCAGGTGCTTCAGCAGCGCGTTGCGGACCAGGGCCCCGGTGGATCGCTCATCCGGGTTTAGGTAGCGGACCTCGGAGCCGTTGATCCGTATCGTCCGCGGTGAGTTGGGCTCCCCCTGCAGCACCAGGTACACCTCCGTGTCCCGACGGATCCCGTGAGACAGGAAGAACGAGGAGTTTACGCATCTCAGCAGGATGTCCAGCCTTCCCGCGCCGCCCGCCATGTCGTCGAGCTTGAAGTCCCCGGAGGTCGCCGCCTTATGGCCGATGACCACGAAGCGCTTCATTCGGACTGCCCCATCTCGGAAGAGAACTGCTTCATCAGCTGCTTGCGCAGCTTGCGGTTTCCCATGAAGCCCTTGACCGCCTTCTTGGACATGTTGTACTGCTTTAGGAGCTCCCTCACGTCCTTGGCCTCCACCCCCGCCCCGCGGGCTATGCGGTTGATCCTTGTGGACTTGATGAGCTTGGGGTCCTCCATCTCCTCGTCGGTCATGGAGTCCATGATGAACTTGAACCGGCGGAGCTTCTTCTGCGATTCCTCCACGTCCATCTTCTCGCTGAGCCCGGGCATTCCCGGGAGCATGGACACCAGCTTCTTCAGGGGGCCCATGTTGGTGAGCATCTCCATCTGCTCGTACATCTCCTTGAGGGTGAACCGCCCGCCCATCATCTTCTTGACCGTCTCCGCCGCCTGCTCCTCGGACACGGTGTCCTTAGCAGCCTCCAGGAGGCTCTGGATATCGCCCATGCCCAGCAGCCGGGAGATGAAGCGCGTGGGATCGAAGGGCTCGAGGTCGGTGAGGTGCTCCCCCACGCCGATGAACACGATGGAGGCCTTGGTCTGCGCCACCGCGCTCAGCGCCCCGCCGCCCTTAGCGGTGCCGTCCATCTTGGTGATGATGACGCTGGTGACCCCTACCGCGTCGTGGAAGGCCTTGGCCTGCGGCCCCGCCTGCTGTCCCACCGCGGCATCGAGGACCAGGATGCGCTCCGTGGGCTTGACGACGTCGGCGACATTCTTCAGCTCGGCGATGAGGTCGTCCTCCAGCGCGTGCCGTCCGGAGGTGTCCACCAGCACGACGTCGATGGTGGAGTAGTGCTTCATGCCGTTGGCGGCGATCCTGGCAGCGTCCTTCTCTCCCGGCTCGCCGTAGAACAGGACGCCCACCTTGTCGGCGATCTGCTTCAGCTGATCGTATGCCGCGGGACGGTGCACATCCGCGGCTATTACCCCGACGCTCAGCCCCTTTTTGTGGAAGTAACGGGCCAGCTTCCCCGTGGTCGTCGTCTTCCCCTGCCCGTAGAGGCCGACCATCATGATGGTCTGCTTCGCCACCGGCAGGGGGCGCGGCTGTCCCAGGATGCGTATCAGCTCATCATAGATGATGCGGACCACATGCTCCTTGGGGCTGGTACCCGCCGGAGGCTCCTCGCTCAGCGCTCGACGCTCGACCTCCTTGGTCATCTCCAGGACCAGCTTGACGTTGATATCGGACTGCAGCAGGGCCCGCTGGATGTCCCGGGTGATCTCCTTTACCAAGGCCTCATCGATGTGGGAGGCGCCGGTGATCTTCTTTAGCACGTTCCGGAGGGATTGCCCGAGGTTTTCCAGTACCATCTGCGCACCTGGTCAGCTGAGAGCGAAATACCGTTTTAAAGCTTGCCCTCTGACACTCCCCCGATGGCGCCCAGGCCCGCTCACGCCAGCGTGTTGACCGCGATCGTCCATCTCTCTCCCAATATGCTGACGATCGTCCAGGCGACCCTCTTCTCCACCAACCCTCCGTTCTGCTGGAACGAGTGACGGTCGTTTCCGCTGATCTCGTTTACCATGCGTTGGGCCACCGCCTTGATCTGAGGGAAGCCCTGACAGATGGGATCGGTGAAGGTGTCCCTCCTCACCCGGGAGGTGTCAGGATCATAGAGGACCAGACCATCTGCCTGCATGACCATGGCATTGATCCCCATTTCCGTGAAGGCGGTCATGCTCTCCATCAGCTGGTCCGGCCGGAGCAATGAGGATATGGCGCCGGACAAGGTCCCCTCAGCATCGAAGATGGGGTGACCGATGGCGACCGCCTCGTAGCCCTCCAGGGTCATGAGCAGGGGGCTCATGACCGGCAGCCCCTGCTCCATGACCACCCTGACCGGGCCGTCATCATTCAGCATCATACCCTCCAGAGCCGTGTACACATCATGACATGCATCCTGATGGTGCCGTTCCGGTCTACGGTGACGGCATTTATCAGGTAGGGCGAGGAGCTGACGAGATAACTGAGCACCTCGTACGCATGGCTATCTTTCAGAGACCTGCCGAACAGCTCGGCCGTCGCATTGGAGGTGGCCTTCTCCATGAGCGACATCTCCCCCTGCAGCTGAGAGGTGATGTTCACCAGATTGGCCGACATGCTCGCCCGCG
The DNA here is from genome assembly GCA_018262895.1 of Methanomassiliicoccus sp. Taxonomy (GTDB): domain Archaea; phylum Thermoplasmatota; class Thermoplasmata; order Methanomassiliicoccales; family Methanomassiliicoccaceae; genus UBA6. The sequence goes on from JADFDJ010000015.1 coordinate 30,988, forward strand.
CGTCTCCTCCCGCAGGTCCGGCTCGACATCGGACTTTACGTTATAGGTCCACACCAGGATGCCGGTCAAAACGATCACTGCGGCTATCAGCAGCTCCAACGCGACCTGAAAAACCCTCCCTACCGCCGCTGGACCACCTCATCCAGGATACCGGTCCAAATAGGTCATTGTTTATGTTCTCTCTCTCCTCGGTGGCCGCATCCAACACGATAGGAGCAGAAAGGCCGCGATATCCGACGGTCCATGAAGATCGATCTAGGCTCAGAACCTGATGCTCTCACCGGGGCTTAGGATAGAAACCTTTGCCGAGGTCTCCCTTTCTACCGTTTCCTTGAACACCAGGGGATCGGCCTTCAGCATGTGCATGGGCACGACCATTGAGGGGGATATGATCCTCACCGCCTCCACCGCCTCCGCGATGTCCATGGTGAACTTGCCGCCTATGGGAAGGAAGGCCAGGTCTATGCGCCCCAGCCCCTTCATCTCATCTATGAGCCCGGTATCCCCGGCATGGTAAAGTCGCCGTCCCCCCACCTCCAGGACGAAGCCGACGCACTCCCCCTTCTTGTGGAAGGTCATGGAGCGCGAGCCCGGGGGGTTGTACGCGTGGACCACCTCGACCTTGATACCCTCATGCTCGAGCGACTGCCCAGCGGCCACCGCCCTCCCGCCGCGGGGTATCTTACCCATGCACTTTTCCGGTGCCAGCACGAGCGTCCTTTCGCTGGTGAGCTGGCGGACGATGTTCCTGTCCAGATGGTCGTTGTGGTGGTGCGAGACCAGGATCACATCGGCAGGGACCATGCCCTGAGGCAGGGGCCTCCCTTTGCCAACGGGAACGAAAGACCTCAGTATATCCCCCACGGTGTCCATCATGGCAGGGTCGATGCATACCTCATGCTCATCCGTGCGCACTTGCACGAAGGACTGCGGGAACCATCGTATGTTCAAGAAGACCCAATGTAGAACGCGATATTACAATTTAATAGGTATATAATATCCAAAAGGAAGTGGGAAGGGCTAGCTCTGTCAGAAGGGATGGGATGCACTCTGTAAACTAGCCCAACGCTTCCCGCTTCTAATATCATCTCAGTGATATTTATAGCTTGTGCAACAGGTAATCAATATTATACTGGAGAAAAAATATGCCGTTAGAAGGGGTTTATTTTAAAGCGGTTCAGAGATAGCCAGACTTCTGTAGGGCCATCAGGTCCTCGGTGCTGAGCTTCTCTCCGGCCTTGAAGCGGTCGAAGATCTTCTCCGCCTCTTCCTTCGCAGAAGCCTCGTCATCCTTCTTCTTGGCCTTGCGGGCCTTCTGCCTCATGCCTGCGATGATCTTGTCGTAGTCATGGACCTGCCGGATGTTCTCGATGTGCTTCTTGTGCTCCTCGTCGGCGTTGAGCTTGTTGGCGATGAACGATTCCTGCGCGGCGTCGGCCTCCTTCCTGAGGGAATCGGCCTGCTCGTAGAGCTCGATCATGGCGTCGTGCTCCGCCTGGGCCTTCTCAGCGCAGTCGGAGACATCGTGATGGTAACCCTCGGCCTTCTCCTTGGCCTCGCGCAGCTCCTTGATGGCACTCTTGACCTCTTCGTTCTGGTCGTAAGCCTTCTCCCTCTCCTTGATCTGGGCCTGGAGCTGCCCCATCTGGTCGATCAGCTCCTGCTCCTTCTCCTTGGTGAGGACAGAGGTCATCTGCTTGAACTCTAGGTTCTTCAGCTCCTTCTTGAGCTTGGAGACCGGGGGTCCGTTCTTGGGGAGGTTCTCCTTCTTGATCTTGGTGACCTTCTCGTTCAGCTCGTTGACCAGCTTGTTCCACTTGTCCCGCTCCTCCTTGGCCTCGCGGACCTTCACGTTCAGCTGGTCCCTGGCCTCGCGGTGTTTGGCGGCCTGGTCTACAAGTTCTCTGACCTTCGCGTTCAGAGAGTCCCTCTTCTCAACCCATTCCCTGGTCTTCTCATTCAATTCGTCGCGGACTTTGCGGTGCTTCTCAGCCTCGACGTTATGGAGTTGACGCTTCTGTTCAAGCTCCTCCAAGAGTTCAGTCATACGTTCACACTCGATTAGCAAGCGAATAAAATTGCTTGGCAATTATGGGCATACTGACACTCGTTTATAATATTTGCTATTTTGAGGTCTGGCACCGCGGCCAGGCCAGAGAATCACTTTTCGCCCTGGTCGGAGGCCCCGTTATCGAGGTCCTCGCCCTCACCGTTGTCGGAGCGGGACTCGGGCTCCAAGCGAACCTCGTGCCAGTCGTTCCCGAAGCGATCGGCGCCCCCGGTCTTGAGCTGGAACTTCACTCTCAGGTGGCCGTCCTCGAAGAAAACATAGGCGTTCTTTAGCATGGAGATGTACAGCGAGACCCTCTTGCCCTGCTGGGACAGCCGACGCTCCTGACACACCAGCAGGCCAGCGTCCTCCAGGTCCTTTATCCGCCGGTAGCATGCAGCTATGGGAATACCGAACTTCATCGCGATGTCCTGGGCGGAGCGGGGCACCCTGACCGTGGCCACTAGGATCTTGACGGAGTACTCATCGGTCAGCAACTGCGATACCTGAAGTACGTCTATGCCCATCCCCACCTGGCGTTCATTATCAGCTGGTGCCCTGGTCGTTGTCTCCATTCTTCGACCGTCCTCCTCCCGACACCGATTCTCTTATCAAGGAAAATACCTGAAGTATAATAATGGTTATGGAATCTTCTACATTCAGATGGAATTGAAATTATAATAACCGACCTGACCATTCTTCTTTTAGGCCTTCCCGGTCTGTTCTCCGTGGTGCTCACCTACATGGACCATCTCGGTCTCGGGGAGATAATCGATTTCCACATTGAACCGACCGTTGGTGAAGGTGACCTTGGCCACGCTCACTGCGCACTGGTAGTAGGAGACCTTCTTCCCGCGGTACACCTCTTCGTAGCCTACGCATTTGACCAGGCCGAACTCTTCCATGCGTGCCACCCGACGATAGGCCACGGCGATGGGAATACCGCAGCTTCGGCTGAGCTGCTGCACCGACATCGGATGCTTGAACGTCGCGGTCAGGATCTTGCCAGCGTAATCGTCGGAGATGAGCCGGGACAGCTCCTCATCGCGGGAGACATTTTCTTCCATCGAACAAGAAAAGTCCGAGGCATTTATATTTTTTCTTATATTAATATCATGGCTGATAGGTACAACCCCCTTAGATCATCGGCACTAGGCGGGGAGACGGTAACCTGTCATCCATGCCTGCGAAGTCCAGATAGTAGTATGGTGTGTGAGGTTTCATCCCGCCGGCCATCACGCAGCCGGCCATGTTCTCGAACTTGATGTGGATCTTGGCCTGCTCCCTCAGTGAATCCAGCGAGCAGGAGGTGGAGGAGGCTATGGCCATGACCACATGTCCGTTCCTCCTCATGGCGTCGATGTGGGCCAGGCTCTGCTTGAACACGCCGGAGCCGTAGACGCCCTCCATGGCGTCGAAGCCCAGAATGCTGAGGTAGGGCCCTGAGGACTCTCCGAGCATGTATTTCATAGAGGACATGCGCAGGTCCTGGGCGGCGTCCTCGCCCTCGATGGCGGATATGAAGGGCAGGTGCTGCTCCTGTGAGGCCTCGGTGTCAAGGATACGGAAGCTCTTGGTCAATGCATCCTCGTTGACGAGCATCTTCATCTGCTCGTCGATCAGGGAGTAGTCGGTGGCGTACATGGGCAGCCACACCACGCCCCTCCCCTTCATGAGGAAGTCGCTTATGACGCCCAGCTCCAGGCAGCGGACCACGTCCTGATGGACGTCCAGGTCGAACTCCAGCAGGACCAGGGACCCTCGGGGGAAGCCGCCGATGGACTTGTCCAGGTAGGCATTACCGGACGATACCGTCCGGGGGGTGGGGTCCGGCACCACCTCGTGGCGCCTCATCTTCTCAGGTATCTTGACCCAGGTAGGCTCGAACACGGACATCCGGCCGCCGGTCAGCGTGAGGTAGTACTTCCACTGGTCCACGCCCACGCCGCGGAGCTTCTCGATGACCATCTGCCGAACCCGGCGTCCGCCGCGGTCCTCTGAGACCATCTGGATAACACCATCTCCAAGGTAGTCGAGCATGGTCTTGCCCGATTCCTCCAGGGTGTACACGATATTGGTACCGGAGTTCTCCACGAGGTCCTTCTGCAGGGTGTTGATTATCCTCGCCGACCCTATTCCGTAGCGCTCCGATAGCGCGTCTATGGAGTCGACCACCATCAGCGTCTTGCGCGGGAGGTTGGACTCCGCGAGGTCGTAGGCGACCTCCAGCTCCGGAAGCATGATGCCCAGGTCCAGGGTGATCTCGTCCTCGGTGATCTCCCCGGTGAAGCCTCCTTCCTCCTCCCCTCCGACCTCTCCCGCCTCCACCTGCCCCTCCAGCTTCTGCAGCTCGGAGCGGACCACGGTGAGGCTGTTGTCCTGGTGGTTCAGCGCCTTCAGCAGGTCCTTCGCCGCGGCGATGGTCAGCTGCTGGCCGCCGGGCGACTCGGCGAGCATGGGGGCCTCCTTGTTGCGCCTGAGGAAGGTCTTGCCGGCCTTGAGGATGTTGTCCCTCTTGGCGCGGTCGCGCGCCCAGGGGAACTGACGGAACAGGGCCTCGTCCGAGACCCTGGTAGAGAGATAGTAATCGGGCTGCTCCTCCGATAGCTCTTCGATGATCTGCAGGGCAAGGGTGGTCTTACCGGTACCGGCGTCCCCTTTGAGCATCAGCGAATGCCCTCCCGGCGCTCGCATGAAATCCAACAGTACCTGGGGTATCTTGCCCCTGTGATTCTCCAAGGATGGGGAGGACAACATATATTCAGCCCTTACCATAATTGCTGGCCGCATTATTTGCCGTATCAATATAAACTCCTTTCGGCGCCAGTTCGCTACTGAGAAATCAAGAAAGGGGTATAGGATTAATTATTTATTACGTGGCCATAATCCATGGCGGTTATCATGCTCATTTGCCCTCTTGATTATCGTTATGGAAAGAAGGAGATGAAGGCCGTGTTCTCTGAGGAGAACCGCCTTCGGACCCAGCTCCTCGTGGAGGCGGCCCTGGCGCGCGCCCATGCCGCGGTAGGCAACATCCCTGAGGAAGCGGCGGAGACCATCACCGAGAAGTGCTCACCGGAGCACGTCAGGCTGGAGAGGGTCAAGGAGATCGAGGCGGAGACCAAGCACGACGTCATGGCCATGGTGAACGCCATATCCGAGCAGTGCGGGGATGCCGGCCGCTACGTCCACCTGGGCGCCACGTCCAACGACATCGTGGACACCGCCGCGGCCCTGGAGTTCAAGGCCGCCCTGGACATGATCGAGAGGGACCTCGACATGCTCATAATCACGCTCTGCGCCCTGGCTGCCAGGCACCGGGACACGGTGATGATGGGCAGGACCCACGGGCAGTTCGCCATCCCCACCACCTTCGGCTTCAAGATCTCCGGCTACGTCATGGAGATGCTGCGCCACCGCGACCGCCTGAGGGAGGCGCGCTCGCGGGTGTGCGTGGGGAAGATGTCCGGGGCCATCGGCACCGGCGCCGGCTTCGGGGACAAGTTCTTCCGCATCCAGCAGCTGGTCATGCAGGACCTGGGCCTGGGGGTGGAGGAGGCGGCCACGCAGATCGTGGGCCGGGACCGCTACGCTGAGCTCGTCTTCCTGTTCAGCATCATCGCCACCTCCTGCGAGAGGTTTGCCACCGAGGTGCGCAACCTCCAGCGTTCGGAGATAGCCGAGGTGGCGGAGGCCTTCGACGCCAAGAAGCAGGTGGGCTCCTCGACCATGGCCCAGAAGCGGAACCCCATGCTCTCCGAGAACGTGTGCGGGCTGGCGCGGATCGTGCGCGCCTACCTCGACCCCCAGCTGGAGTGCATGGTCCTGTGGCACGAGAGGGACCTCACCAACTCCTCCGCGGAGAGGTTCATCCTCCCCCACGCCGCCGTGCTCACCGACGACATCCTGAGCAAGATGACCGATGTGTTCGCCCACCTCACGGTGAACGAGGCCAACATGCTGCGCAACATCGACTCCGCCGGGGGTTTCATCATGGCCGAGTCCGTGCTCCTGGCCCTGGCCGGCAAGGGCATGGGGCGGCAGGAGGCGCACGAGCTGGTGCGCAAGGTGAGCAGGAAGGCGGAGGACGAGGGCAAGGACCTGAAGGAGGCCCTGAAGGCCAACCGTGCGGTGACGAAGCTTCTCAGGGGCAAGGAGCTGGACAAGGTCATGGACCCTACGAACTACGTCGGCAAGGCCCCGGAGATGGTCGACCGCACCATCGCCTACGCGGAGGCCAAGCTGGGACGCAAGATCATCTGATCAGTGCCCGTCGTACTTGTACCGCAGGTGGGACCTTATGGTCCGGGCGACCATGGGATTGGCCTGCGCCTCCGGGAGGTGCAGGTCCCTCATCACTGCCGCCATCAGCTCCGGCGTGACCTCGGGGCCGGAGGAGTTGCGCACCACCGAGCGGTGGACGGTCTGCACCAGGAGCGAGGCGTCGTCGAGACGCTTGTTGATCTCCCTCCCCTCCAGCGGCCTCTCCCAGGCGGACAGCATGATCTCCGCCCCCAGGCCTCGAAGGCGGCGCAGGGAGCCCAGGGTGGAGAATGCATCATCGTAGATGGGCAGGTCCCCGGGGACGGGGACGGCATCCCCGGTGATGACCGTGCGGCCCTGGGAGGACCACAGGGAGATGTGCCCGGGGGAGTGACCGGGGGTGAACACCACCGAAAGCTCCCCGCTCCCGATATCGATCCGGTCACCGTCCCTGAGCACGGTGTCCACGGACACGGGCCCGGACACCAGGGAGTCGAAGCCGGGGACCGGCCTCTCCGCCTTCTGCACCGCGGGGTCCTCGATCCACGTCCTCTCGCCCTCGTGAGCGAGGACCTCGCAGCCGGTGGCCTCGACGATGTCCTTGGCCGCACCGATGTGGTCCGGGTGCGAGTGCGTCAGGACCAGCCTCCTCAGCTCCTTGGGCCTCCGTCCCAGAGAACGCACATTGTGTAGGATAACGCTCTCCGCCCCCTTGACCCCTGAATCGATGAGGGTCAGCTCGTTCCCCTCCACGAGGAAGATGTTGACGAAGCGGTCGAGGGAAACGGTGGGGGAGATGGGCACCTTGAAGGGTATGGTGATGGGGTGGATGGAGACCATGTCGCTCGGCCACGTTACGCCGCTTCGATATATAGGCATTTCCGCTGACCAGCATACTGAGGGGGCTTTGCAGTGCGGCACGGGCAAACTTCATAGCGGTGGGCCCCGTATCTCGGGACGCCGATCTCATCGCAGGTCGGCATCAGGTCAATCTCATGAAGGGCATAGTGGCGTTCGACAGCGTGTACGGCAACACCCTCAAGGTGGCCGAGGCTATCGCCGAGGAGCTGAGGGGGCAGGGTCAGGAGATCGAGGTCATCGACCTGGGCAAGAGGATCCCCCGGGGGGCCGAGGCGGACTTCGCGTTCATCGGCTCCCCCACCAGGATGACGAAGATGACCGGCCGCACGAAGAGGTTCCTGAGGCGCCTCAGGAAGGAGCACTGGAGCGGCCATACCATCGTCGCCTTCGACACCGTCCTGAAGCTTCCCGAGGACCCCGAGAAGAGGGCCAGGTCCGCGAAGTGGACCGAGGACGGAGCGGGTCCCAAGATCAGGGCTTTCGCCGAGGAGAGGGGGATGAAGGTCCATCCGGAGGTGCTCAGGGCCGAGGTCGTGGGGATGAAGGGGCCGCTGGCGCCGGACGCCCTGGACAAGAGCAGGGAGTTCGCCCGCAGGGTGATCAGGGACCTTCATTGACCTATATTCGTCAGAGGCCGACTCGCCTGCATCTTAAGGAGCATGCGCTGTCGATCGGGAGGTCGAGACCCGGCCCTCCGGGTCTAGACCTCTTGCATCGTGCGCCCGTCGTTGGAGTACAAGAACCCCTGGATGGTCACCTTGTCCCGGACATCCTTCTCCTGGATGTCCACCCACAGCTCTGAGATCCTCTTTATCACCGACCCCTCGGGCATGATGAGGCCGGGGTAGTGGATCGCCAGCCTCCCGTACCTGCGGGCGGCCTCGATGTACTCGCTGTCTAGCTCCTTCTTGCCGGCGGAGAACACGCTCTCAATGAACTCCTTCCTCAGCACGGTCCCGTCCTTCCCCAGCAGCCACAGGACCGCCCGGGGCTCGTTGTCCTCGAACTCGTGCTCCACCCTCGCTCCGGGGTTCTCCTTCAGCAGCTCCTCCGTGCGGTGGTACAAGGCCTTGTGGACGATGTCGACCAGAGAAGATCTAGCGGACATCGGGCCTTGCTCGGCGTCGGGGTCCCGATCGATATTCCCTTCCCTGAAGTACATGCTATCTATTTCTACCCTTCACGGATAAAAATGCTGCCGGCCAACCTTCTGAAATGACGATGGAACGTCAGGGACAGGCCTTCTAGGGGAGGTTAACGATCCTCGTACGTGTCCAGGTGATCATCTTGGGGCGGAGATCGTATGAGCAGGCAGCTCATTTTTCAGGAAGGAACAAGTACCCCTTTTTCTATTTGCATTTGTAATCGATAGACAAATATCTAATTGGAGTTGGAAATTTGAGCATTTCGGAAAAGATGACCAACACCGGTCTCCCTGGCCTCGATGAGATACTCAACGGTGTCATTCTTGGCGACAACGTCGTCTACCAGGTGGACGACATCGAGGACTACATGCGCTTCGTGAGCCCCTTCTGCCTGGAGGCGCGCAAGGGGGGGAAGGACCTCATCTACTTCCGCTTCGCCGATCACCAGGTTGTGATCCCCCAGGGATCGTGCGACCACATCTACGAGCTCCACCCCGAGGCCGGCTTCGAGAACTTCATCTCCGAGATATTCAGCGTCATCGAGGAGTTCGGCAAGGGCGCGTTCTACGTCTTCGACTGCCTCTCCGAGCTTACGGCGGACTGGTACAGCGACCGCATGCTGGGCAACTTCTTCATGCTCGCCTGCCCCTACCTCTACGACTACGATACCGTCGCCTACTTCGCCCTCTACCGCAACCACCACACCACCTTCGCCCTGGATGCCATACACTCCACGGCGCAGGTGGTCATGGATGTGTACAAGCACAAGGACGAGATCTACGTGCACCCCCTCAAGGTCGACGGGCGGCAGTCCAAGACCATGTACATGCTTCACCGCTGGGACGGGGAGGAGTTCGTGCCGGTGCTCACCAGCACCACCACCGCGGAGATCCTCACCGAGGTCCCTCAGCCGTGGCTGGACTACTCGCTGCACCAACAGGACATCTGGACGATGTGCTTCCTTCACGCCCACAAGGTCGTCGACGCCACCAGCGCGGACCGGAGCGAGGACTGGAGGGGGAGCAGCCTGTTCAACCGCCTGGTGCGCATGGCCTTCACCCGCGACGAGAGGCTGATGAAGCTCATCGAGCAGTACCTGGAGTTCTCCGACCTGGTGGACGTCGGGAAGCGGATGATAGGCACCGGCCTCATCGGGGGGAAGTCCGTGGGCATGCTCCTGGCCCGGGCGATACTGAAGAAGAAGGACGACAGGTGGGCGGTCAGGCTGGAGCATCACGACTCGTTCTTCATCGGCTCCGACGTGTTCTACACCTACCTCATCCAGAACCGCTGCTGGTGGATACGCAGGAAGCTCAACGATTCCAACTCGGGGTTCGTTCTGGACGAGGACGCGGAGAGGCGCCTGCGCACGGGCAGGTTCCCCAAGGACATCGAGGCCCAGTTCATCAAGATGCTGGAGTACTTCGGGCAGTCGCCCATCATCGTCCGCTCCTCCAGCCTCCTGGAGGATGCCTACGGGAACGCCTTCTCCGGGAAGTACGAGAGCGTCTTCTGCGCCAACCAGGGGACCCCCCAGGAGAGGCTGGAAAAGTTCCTCGACGCCGTGCGCCGGGTGTACACCAGCACGCTCAACAAGGAGGCGCTCGCCTACCGCGCCCACTGGGGCCTGCTGGACCGCGACGAGCAGATGGCCATCCTGGTCCAGCGCGTCTCCGGATCCGTCTACGGGGACCAGTTCTTCCCCCAGATCGCGGGGGTGGGGGACTCCTTCAACCCCTACGTGTGGAGCAGCGACATCGATCCCAAGGCGGGCATGCTCCGCCTGGTGTTCGGCCTGGGGACGAGGGCGGTGGAGCGCATAGATGACGACTACACCCGCATCGTGGCGCTGAACGCACCGCTGCGCCGGCCCGAGGCCGGCTCCGAGGACGTGAGGAGGTACTCCCAGAAGAAGGCGGACATACTGGACCTGACAGCAAACCGCCACACCTCCCGCGACTTCCGCGAGATCGTCGAGCCTCTGAGCGACTTCCCCCTGGACATCTTCGCCACCCGCGACCTGGCGCTGGAGAGGCGGGTCCGCGACGCCGGGGGCGATGAGGTGTTCTCGTGGACCCTCACCTTCGACGAGCTGCTGTCCCAGGGCTCGTTCGTCAAGGACATGCGGGACATGATGAAGGTGCTGGAGGAGGCGTACGAGCACCCGGTGGACATCGAGTTCACGGCCAACTTCAACGACCTCTCGGACTACAAGATCAACCTCGTGCAGTGCCGGCCGTTCCAGACCAGGGGTGACATCCTGAGCGTGGAGAGCACCTGCTCCGTCCCCGCGGAGCAGAAGGTCCTGGAGTCCGCGGGCCCGGTCATCGGCAGCAACATCGCCGCCACCGTGGACCGCGTCATCTACGTCGTCCCCGAGGTCTACGGCGGGATGAAGCTCTCGGACCGCTACACGGTGGCCCGCGCCGTGGGCAAGCTGGCTCACCTGAAGGACAAGGGTGGGAAGCCCACCATCCTTCTCATCGGGCCGGGGCGGTGGGCCACCGCCGATCCCTTCCTCGGGGTCCCGGTTTCATTCTCGGAGATAGACACCGTGTCCGTACTGTGCGAGGTGGTGGCCATGCACGAGGGCCTGGTGCCGGAGGCGTCCCTGGGCACCCACTTCTTCAACGACCTTGTGGAGTACGACATGCTCTACTGCGCCGTCTATCCCGCAAGGGAGGGGCATGTGCTCAACGGCGAGTTCTTCGCGTCCTCGGAGAACAAGCTGGCCGCTCTCCTGCCGGACGCGGAGGAGCTCAGCTCGGCCATCAAGGTCATCGACGGCGGCCAGGATGGCTCACACATCTGCGTCAGCTCCGACGTGCTCAAGCAGAAGCTGACCTGCTACTTCGATAAATCATCGGAATGAGGAGGCGGGCGGGCACATCTCCAGGCAGTCTCGGTTGCGGCGTCACGCCGCATGATGGCCTATGGGGCGGCATGATAAGGGTTATGAGGGTGGAAAAGCGGTCAGAGTCCCGATGAACGCCTTGTTGGTATCGCTCTCCTACCATCACCATAACACCAAGCAGGTAGCCGATGTCATCGCCAGGGTCATCGGCGCCGAGGTACGGGCGCCGCAGGAAATTTCGCCTGGAGAGGTCTCTGATTACGACCTCCTGGGAATGGGCTCCGGCATATACAGCGGGAGGCACCACCAGACCCTGCTGGACCTCGCTGGGGCGTTGCCTCCGGTCACCTCCAGGAGGGCGTTCCTGTTCTCCACCAGCAGCGCGGTCATGGTGGGTGACGCCGACAGCAGGCGCTTCCAGGACTACGTCGGAGAGATCAACGCCCCCCTCCGCGAGAAGCTAGTCTCCAAGGGCTACACCATCATCGGGGAGTTCAGCTGCCCGGGCTTCAACACCAACAGCTTCATCCGGCACTTCGGGGGCCTGAACAAGGGCAGGCCGAATGCCGAGGACCTCGCCCGTGCGGAGGGCTTCGCCAGAAAGGTGTTGGCAGGTTCTACGCGATGAACACCGAAAACGGCCATATGAAAGAGTGAATGGCCATTATCAACACAGTATCATCGCATGACGCGAGCTTGCACAGGATCCACTGGTCGTTAGCGTTCGCCCACCGGCTAAGCGATCCTGAAAGAGCCAGCAGGCACGACGATCTCGAACCTCACGCCCCTGCCGGGCTCGCCGTTCTCCCTCATCGTCGCGCCCGTTATGTCCAGGATCTCCCTGCTCAGGAACATGCCGAGACCATGGTCCGTACCGTGTCCTCTCTTGAAAAGGTTCTCCTTATCCGCTATCCCGTTCCCGTTGTCGGTGTACACGATCATCAGGTCCCCTCCCGACCTCTCGGTGCGCACCTCGATCCTGTCCACCTTCCCCCCGTGCTTCAGGGAGTTGTCGATGAGGTTGTGGAACACCTTGTACACTAGGGGATCGGCGAGGACCTCGACGTTCTCAAGCTCCGCCTCCACCGCCACCTTGTCCAGGTCGGCGTTCCGGACCGCCCTGGACCAGATCTCGCGCAAGGATTGCCACTCCGGACGACCCACGCCGATGCCCTGGTACTCTCTCGTGGCGTCGGCCTGCTCCCGGAGGAAACGGACGTTCCTCTCCATGTTGTCCAGCCTCTCCGCCCTCTTGGCATCCTTGTTCCCCATGCGCTCCAGGTCGATGTAGCCCTGGAGGGCCACGAGCTTGTTCAAGGTGTCATGCCTGGTGATCCCGTCAAGTATCCTGAGCCTCCGGTCCGCCTCCCTGAGCCTGTGCTCCATCTGCCTCCTCTCGGTAAGGTCCCGGCAGACGAAGACCAGCCCCGTGGGCTCACCGTCAACGTCCCGCAGCACGTCCCCGTTGGCCTCGAAGAGCAGCCTCTCGCCGTTCCTCATGATGAGGTGGTACTCCTGCGGGCCCAGCGCCCTGTCCAGCATCCGCACGGCGTTGTTGAGGCACCTCTCCCGGTCCTCCTCATCTACGAAGGAGAACAGGCTGCGACCGAGCAGCTCGTCCCGTGAGTACCCGCTCAGCTCCAGGGCAGGCTCGTTCACCAGGACTATGGCGCCGTCCAGGTCGGTCCTGATGACGATGTCCGGTATCGCGGACACCAGCTTGGCGTATTCCTCCTCGCTCTCCCGCAGGGCATCGCTCATCATTCGGCGTTCGGTGATGTCATCGACGATCGTCAGCACCTTCTCCGGCCGGCCATGGGGATCGACCAGCATGCTGGAGAACAGACGGGTCCAGACCACGGTCCCGTCCTTCCGCTTGAACCGGACCTCTTTCTTGAAGTGGTCGATGGCGCCAGCTTTGAGAGAGGCGTAAAGCCCACTGATCGCGGTGGAATCGTCTGGGTGGGCGTGGTCCTTGAGCTTCATCTTCATCAGCTCCCGGTGAGAGCATCCGGTTATCTCGACGAACCTGTCGTTGAGGTCGATGGGCCTGCCTTCCAGGTCCGTGGTGATGATGCCCACGGTGGCCCCATCGAAGATGGCCTGGAACTTCTGCATGCTCTTCCGCAGCTCCTCCTCCCTCTCGCCCAGCCTCCTCTCCCAGTCCCTCCTCTCTGTGATGTCCTCTATGAAGGCCATGGTGCTGCCGTTGGGCAGGTCCACGGCGAAGACGGAGACCGGAACGAACGTGCCGTCTTCACGGAACAGGCGGGCCTGCATGGAGCCCGTCCCGTTATCATGGAGCAGGGGGAGGTTGTCCTCCACCCTGTGCTGGTCATCCGGCTGCATGAGGTCCTGCGGCCTCCGGCCGAGCACGTCCTCCAATGAGCACCGCATCATGCTGCAGAACCGCGGGTTCACTTCCACAATCTTACCCGAGGGATCGGTGAGGGCGAAGGCCAGAGGCGAATGCTCGATGATGGTGCGGTACTTCTCCTCGCTCTCCTTGAGCATCGACCCCATTGCGAACCTGTCGCTCATGTCCGTGAAGAAGGCCAGGAACGCCTTGCGCGACGAGATCTCCACCTCTGTCATGAGGACGTGCATGGGAAACTCGCTGCCGTCCCTGCGGAGGCCGAAGGTGGTGGCCTCCTCCACCCGGCGAAGGTGCCCATCTTCGAGGACCGGCCTTATCCGGGCTCGCTCCCGGGGAGAGATGAGGTCCAGTATGTGCCTCTCCCGCAGCTCCTCGCGGTCATCGTAGCCAAAAAGCCGAACGAACCGCCGATTGCACTCCCGCCTCACCAGGTCGGTGGTGATGCTGATGGCTATGGGCGCCTCCTCGAACAGGGTGCGGAAGCGCTCCTCGCTCTTCCTCAACGCGCTCTCCGCCCTCAGCTGCCGCTCCTTGGCCCTCAGGCCCAGGATGCCGAAGGCGAGGTCCGCGGTCATCTCCTCCAGGAGCTCGACCTCCTCGGGGGTGAACCCCTCCGGGTCCTCCATGTAGATGCCGATGGCCCCGAAGGCGAGAGAGGAGTCGATTATGGGGATGGCGACCATGGAACGTAATCCCAGCTTCCGCAGCTCCTCCCGCCAGGGGAGCATCAGGGGGTTGGTGTCCAGGCTCCGCATGGTGACAGACCTCCTGGTCCGGATGGCCGTGCCCATGGCCCCTCTGCCCCTATCGCCGTCCGACCAGCTCACCTTCAGTCCCTTGACGTAATCGTCGATGTCCCCGCTCCAGGCCACCGGACGCACCGACCTCTGCTCGTCGTGCTCGGCCATTCCGATCCACGCCATCTTGTACCCTGCGACCTCGCACACGATGCGGCAAATGTCGTTGACCAGCTCCTGCTCCGTGCGGGCCCTGATCATGGCCTTGTTGCACTCCTTTATGGCCATTAGTTCCTTGTTCAATCGGTTCAGGCGCTCCTCCGCCAACCTCCTGACGGTGATGTCCTGGATGACACCGACGATTTTGGCCGGCCTTCCATCCGGATCGCGGAGCAGCTCCGCGCTGGACCTCACGAAGCGGCGGGGGCTCCCGTCCGCCGGCAGTACCTGGTACTCCATGTCGTACGCTGAGCCGTTCTTTATGAGATCCTGGAGCGCCTGGACGGCGTACTCCTTCTCCACGATGCGCTCGGTGATTATGGACCAATCGGTGGTGCCGTCTTTGGGCCGGGGCATGCCGAAGATTCGCCAGGACTCCTCTGAGCCCCACAGGTGGCCAGAATCGCCGTTCCAGGTGTACTCCCAGCTCCCGATCTGCCCGATGGCCTGGGCCTTGGACAGCCGGGCCTCGTTCATCTTGAGGGCGCTCTCGGCCCGGATGCGGCGGACCGCCTCCTTGACCTTGTGCTCCAGCTCCTTGAACTGCGCGGTGGGGTTCCCGCCCTTCTGCATGTAGAAGTCGGCGCCGGAGTTGAGGGCCTCGATGACCACCTCCTCCCGGCCCTTGCCGGTGAAGAGGACGAAGGGGATGCCGTTGCCCTGGGAGCGCAGCATCTTCAGGAATTCGATGCCGTTCATCTCCGGCATCTGGTAGTCCGAGATGATGGCATCGTACCTCTTCTCGGCCATCAGCGCCCAGGCTCCCTTGACCGATGTGGTGGTGTCCACGATCATGTCCCCGGAAAGCTCCAGGAACGCCTTGCCGACATCGAGCAACGCCTCTTCGTCGTCGATGTATAGAACGTCCATCATGCGCGAGTTCAAAAAACCAACCCGGCCGTTGTTATATAAATCATGCCCACCGTGAGTTCGATTTTGATAACATTAAATATTCCTAAATGAATAATATAATAAAAAGTGAGCGATCCGTCGATCGGTCAAAGGTATAATCCCTCGGAAGTACCCCCGGAGGTCATATGGTACTCCTTTAGAAAGTGTCCTTTCCCTCAACATCTTCGCCATGGCCTGAGAGGTCAGGTCCATCAGGTAAGGCCCCACACTATACTACGGTCTCGCAACGATGAACAGCCGCTTGAAGGGGAAGAGGACGGAGCCGTCGCTCTGACAGGGGTAGCAGGTCTTCAGCCTCTCGATGACGGCCCGCTTGAACGCAGGCCACTGGGACGAGGGCAGCCTGTCGAGGTAGGGCCTCAGGCCGGTGGACTCCATCATGTCCATGATGGCCGCATGGGACGGCATGATGTGGTAGTAGTCAATGGACCAGAGCTGCATGTCCTTGGCCACACCGCTGAGGATGTCATAGTATGCCCGGGCCGGACGGAACGTGAACCCCGGCTCGAAGCCCGAAAAATATGCGCTCCACGCGCTTGACGTTATCGTTTCGGCCAGGGCCTTGGAGATCGGCATCTCATCGAACTGGGGGATCTGAACGGCCAGGACGCCGCCTGAGCGCAGTATGCCAAGGAGGCGTGGAAGAAGCGCCTCATGGTCCGGTATCCACTGGAGCGAAGCGTTAGCGAAGACCAGGTCGAACTCTCCCAGGGTTGAAAGGTCCTTTCCAGCATCCATGACGATGAACTTTATGTCAGGATGATCTCATTGAGCCCGGTCGACCATGGCCGGGGAGTTGTCGATGCCTACGATATCCGAAAAGGGCCATCGTTCCCTGAGGGGCGCCGTGCTGTTACCAGGCCCGCAGCCTATGTCAAGGATGCGCTCCGGCTCCTGCAGCTCTACGCGGGATATCAGGTCGTGGACGGGACGGGTGCGCTCTTGCTTGAACTTCAGATACTTCTCAGGTTCCCAATCCGACATGCTATCATCCAATCTGTTAAATGCCCCTCACGTGCGGCCTTCCGCCATCACCACGCTCTTATTTGAACGTGGCTTCGTTCGCACGAGCGGCCGCTGCGATCCCACCAAGGTCCTGGGAGCGAACATCCCTCCCCTTAGGAAAGACGATCTCCAGATCCAGGAGGTCGCTCAGAACGCCCTATGGTCTGGAATTCGAATTGGGAGCACCAAGTACGATGAAATGGGGGACGCTGAACACACCACTTCTCAGCACTGTCCGTGCATTTCGTTCAAGCAGAATGAGCGTTCAGCACGGTCCAAGCTGTAGGTTCTGACGACATGCCCAGGATAAGCGCCGATCGGTCCGACCCGCGTTAAATCTACACCCTGTTCTCCTCACATTTCCTAAGGTGAGCGCATGGTAAAGAAGGAGCGCAAGAAGCCAAGCAGAGATTCTGAGGAGTTCGTCTTTGAGGAAGGTGAGGAGCCTCAGGACATCTACGATGAGGATGTCAGGGAGGAAATGCTCGAGAACGATGAGATAACCGCCACCGAGGAGGGGTTCATGCGCGGCTGGGATGGGACCGTGGAGGATGAGAAGAGGAAAAAGAAGGTGGGAGATCACAAGGATACCTTATCGGTAGAGCTTGTGAAGGACCAGTACGCGGAGGATTAGAGGTCTTCACATCGTCCTGTTAGGACGGCCGATCCGTCCAAAGCGGTCCCTCCTCGGTAATAGATTTGCACAATCCCTTCGTTGACATTCCTCGCCCCACTTTAATAAGTCTCGGGACCTTCCTTCCAGATGCTCGCTCATTATATGCCTTAATGCTGGCTCGGAATGGTCTTTTCAACGCTATCCCGCATCATGCCCCCCTCTCCACCAGCGAGCCCCTCTCGACGAGGTTAACGGGGGCATGCTGCGGAACGTCACAGCGGGGCCAGATCGGGAAGGATACCACCATACATGGTGACGAACTCGTTCCATAATGCAATGCTGCGATCCGTGTACCTCTTTGACAGCTCCCAGTCGCATTCGATGTCACCTGAGTCGTCGAACATGACCACATGGTCGTGCCTCCAGCTGTTCACCAGCAGGTTGGTGATGAACGCGGAGTAGGGGTAGCTCACCGGATCGCTCCGATCGATAGGCAGCCCTTCAGGGTGGACGTACTCCTTCTTGGTGTGGTTGAAGACCGCATACACTATGCCCATGGACCTGTCTATGGCAGGAAGGTCTAGATATCCTTACCCATTCAGTGCGGACCTTATGCTGTGCAATTCATGATCGGGGATCGATCGGAGCCCATCACATCAAAGGTCGAGACGGCTCCCGCATGAAGGGCACGACACGAAAACATCGATGGCGCACCCGAACGGGCTGGTCTCCGGCACTCTGACCGATCTTCCTGCCAGAACGTCGTCCAGCGCATTCCTGAGGTCGCTGGTCGTCATGAAGGCCAGCTGGGGCGAGTCGTCGATCCTCCCGCGATATCTTTACTCTTCTATTCTGGTCGAGCAGGAAGGCATGCAGGGTCAATATGGCACCGTAGTCCTGAGCGACCGTCCGGTCCTCGTCCTTGAAGTACGGAAAGGAATAACCTCGCTCCTTGGCGACCCTGACCATATCCGGGCAGCTGTCAGTGGGTAGCAGGTCCGGATTGTCGGAGTTGATGGCCACTATCTGCGCTCCCGAGTCCAGATAATCGCTATGAATCGCCTCTATCCGTTCGGTATAGGCCAGCTTTGTGGTGCAGCGTTTCGCCATGAAAATTATGATCAGGACCTTCTTATCATCGAACGAGGATAGTGAGTACACTTTCCCGTCGACTCCCAGCAATCCCTGGAACGACGGGGCCTCATCACCGATGGCGAGAGCGTGGGGCTGTTGAGGCAAGGTCAATTTTTCTCTCCATGCAACTTTTTCATGAACCATGCTATCACTGACAGGGTTGAGATCAAACTTATCCCCTTCCTATTTCAGCTTCTCATTTATCAACAAGTTGACATATTAGCACGGACGCCAAGAACGTTCTCGGTCGTTCAGCTGTGATCATCCTCATCTCTTGAAAAGAACAAGATGCCTGCGGGTCGAGGTCTAACGATACCTATAACTGGTTGCAGTACAAATCGTCCCGACATGCTTCCTGATGATTATGCCGTCGTCAAAGACCAGGTGGCCCCGTGCGGGATACGGTGCGGCGAATGCGACCTTGGCAAGGGCTGTGTGGCCGAGGCCGCGATGAACCTGAAGGACTACCTCAAGAGGTACGATGTGCCCAGCTGGGCCCACATGCTTCCGGGAGGGGAGGGTGTCGACTTCAAACAGCTCGATCAGGACCTCATCTGGGTCAGCAACATGATGAGATGCTCGGGCTGCCTCCGAGGGGGCGGTAATCCCGATTGCCCCATACGATTGTGCTCGAAGGAGAAAGGGTTCTCCTCCTGCGGCCAATGCTCAGACCTGGAAGGGTGCGCGAAGTTCGACTACCTGGGCGACTCCGCGGTGAGGTTGAAGAGGGAGCTGGCAAAGGGTCCCTGAACGCAGGGGAATGATCACTTTGGCCAGGACCTGACCGCCTCCAGCGCTCATGATGATGCGAACTTGATGATGCTTCACTATTGGGAACTCAACATTGAACGAGACATATCTTTTTCAGATAATTTGCTTAGGCAAAATGATCATCGAGATGGCATAAGAAGGATTATATCCATCCTTTCTTTATGTGTGGCTAACACGGGCAGATAGATCAGCTGGAAGATCGCGACATTCGCAATGTCGAGGCCGCGGGTTCAAATCCCGCTCTGTCCACTCAAACCATCTGGCTCGACCCCTGTTTTGCTGTAACTTACAGCAGCCTGATATTTCGCCAATTTCACCATCGCATCGGCCTTGTCGTCCATGTTCAGTCCCAGGTACAGTATCGTCGTCCTGGGGTCCGAGTGGCCGAGCAGGTCCATGATGGTCTCGATCGGCACGCCGGCGAGCCACAGCATCCGGCCGTAGGTGCGGCGCAGCGTGTGGTTCGTGAACTTCACCCCGAGGCGAGCGGCCACGGCCTGCACCCTCTTGTCGACGGCGGTCCGCTTGTACGGATGCAGCCGTCCGTCCCTCGCGTAGATGAGCAGGGCATCCGGGACCATTACGGCCGGGTTCTTGGCCCGGGCCTTGGATATCTCCGTCTCCCTGATGAGCCGGTAATGTTCCAGCGCTGACAGGGTGTGCGGATGGAACGCCAAGGACCTTGGCTTCCCGCCCTGCCTCCCTTTGCCGAGCACGTTCATGTATCCCAGCTTGATGTCCGATACCTTGAGCCGCAGGACCTCGACGCGGCGAAGCCCCATCTCCAGCTCCAGGTGCAGCACTATGCGCTCCATGCCCTCGGCCATCTCCAGGGCCTTGACGGCCTGTGACGGCGAGATCCAATCGGCGTTGGGCCTGGTGTCCGGCGGCCACTCCAGGTTCAGGTCCTTGATGATGGTGTTGCGGTGGAACATGGCATAGCTGTTCAGGACGCTCATCTCCCTCCTGGTCATGCCCGGCTGCTCCCGGAGCCAGAGCACGGTGTCCTTGTCCCACTTGCGGGGATTGGCCTCGTACCCTTCCTCGTTGAGCCGCCGTGACCACTTGCCGATGAGCCAGCGGTAGCCGTTCACCGTCACATCGGCCCTCCTTCTCTCCTTGAGGTGATCTATGAAGTCGTTTTGCAGGGAGCTGAGGTAGATGGCCTTGGTGGTCATTCTTCTCAGCCTGCCCATGAATGGAACGGTGAATATGATAATCCTTCCATGCTTCCTTCCCTTCTCCCATTCTCCTTCCCCTGTCAGTCCCTTATGATGCCCGATACCTCGTCCACGAGCTCGTGGTCCTCGTGCTCCGGCGGCACCGAGGCCCGCGCCAGCCGGCGGTCCAGGACGCGCTGCATCACCGCGTCCAACCTCCCCTGGTCGATGAGCTTTCCGATGCTCTCCTGGAGCACGGCCTCCACGATCCTCTCCGCTTTGGTCTCGATGAGGTCATCGAGACGGTCGCCGGCATCGGCTTCGACGTCCTCCTGGTTTGCGGCTTCGCCTTCGACCCCCACGTCTCCGAGGACGTCAAGAACTACTGTAAGAT
Organism: Methanomassiliicoccus sp.; assembly: GCA_018262895.1. GTDB lineage: Archaea > Thermoplasmatota > Thermoplasmata > Methanomassiliicoccales > Methanomassiliicoccaceae > UBA6. The sequence continues at coordinate 51,486 of JADFDJ010000015.1, forward strand.
CACCGTCATCCCGGTGAAGATGAACCCTGACCTCACCATGGGCGATGAGGTACTGAAGAAGACCGGCGCAGGGAACCTGTTCATGGTCTTCGGGGAGCCGGACCTCGACCTCAAGAAGCACGCCTATGGGACTGTGGAAGTGGAGCTCAGGGGCCTGGACTCCTACGATCCGACGACCGGGGCGATACGATCTTCGACCACGGACGACATCGCCTGCTGGTTCATCGACACCGACTACAACGGGTAGGCGTTCTTCGTCCGCCACGCATACTTCACCGGAGCGGACAAGCCGTACGGGTCATTGAAAAGGACGCTGAGGCTGAGGTTGACGAGGCGGCGTGGGAGAGCCTTTACAGCACCAAGAGCCGGCGGTTCCTCATACCTCATAGCGGCAGGATCGCCGTCAAGGTGATCAACCACTACGGGGACGAGGTACTGAAGGTCTATGATCTGAAAAAGAATGACGGGCCAGCCTCCTAGCCCGGTGCGGATCGGAAATTGCCCGTTGTGCTCTGAGGCTGCACTATTTATTGATGAGCCAGACAAGTTACGATGCCATTGATCATGTATCGTCATAATCCCGATCTAGAGTTAGATTTATCATGGGTGATATTATTTCACCTTTCTAACTTAGGGAGGTAGAGAAAAATGGCTATGTCCAAGAAAAAGTTGCTGATCATTGCCGTGGTCGCGTTAGTTGCCATCGTAGCCATTGCTGCCGCGGCGGCCGGTGGCAACAAGAACGCAACGAACGATGACAACAACAGCAACATCAACAACGACAATAATAACAGCAACACCAACACCAGAGAGCAGATAGCGAACGTCACTCTGACCGGCACGTCCGATAAGGTCACGGACAAGTTCAACCTGCAGGCCGGGGTCACGATCTTCCACCTGACGTATGGCGGTGCAGGCAACTTCGCGGTGACGCTCAAGGACGCGGATGGCGGATACGTGGACCTGCTGGCCAACGAGATAGGGGCCTACTCTGGCGAGACATTGATCGGCGTGAAGACAGGCAACATCGTGGGCGCAGAGCCAGGCGAGCACTTCCTGGACATTCAGGCATCCGGTCCATGGAACGTGACAATCGAACAGCCCCGTGTATCCTCCGGAGCAGCTCTCCCGCAGACTCTGTCCGGCAGCGGCCCAGAGGCATCGATCCCCATCACCCTGACCTCCGGGGTGGCCGTGTTCAACATGACGCACACTGGGACCTCGAACTTCGCCGTGACGCTGTGGGCCGATGACGGGGACTACGTGGACCTCCTCGCCAACGAGATAGGGGACTACAGCGGGGAGAAGTCGGTCACGGTCAACGGCGGGATCCTCAACGCCTCGCCAGGCATCCACTGGTTAAAAATCGACGCGGACGGTCCGTGGACGATCAAGATCACCAAGATGTGAGCGAGGTTTAAACATCATTTAAACCGCTTCCTATTTTTATTTCTTAACAGACTATGTTGATAGACTAGATCGAAGCGACCCAATCTTTTCGAGCCAGTAAGAACAAGTTGAACATCGAGAGCTTCGCCTGGACCTCGTTTTTCCGGCCGATCTCGGTGCGGCATCTAAGGCGATAGCCGAAGCGGCCTCCGGATTCGATGTCGTTCCGAGGTTGGCAGAATAAACGAGGTCCGAACGAAGATCGCGTCGCACAACATCAGGATGCTGGCTTTGATGTCGTTCAAGTTAGCAGACTAGTTTAGCGTCAGGGCCAATTGACTTAAATGGCCCATCAAGAACCAACATTTCTAAAATTAAAAAATGTATTAGGGTGAGTTTAATCCCGGATATGTAATACCTTGTTTCTGGGGAGAACTTTGCCAATGGCTACAGTTTTCAGGTTTGAGTCAAAAGAGTCCTTTTTTGTAGAGAATGAGCGATCCTCAGACTTACTTCCATCATGGTGAGTTGCTTATGGAGGTTCCTGAAGTCGGGAAATATGTCATTGTTCGTAGAAGACCAGGCATCATTCGCAATGTAGTTCCGATCGAAGACACCTCCGAGGGCAGATTGAACCTGGTAGAGGTGGACTATATCGATGGGTACGAACACCCTGATGAGGACCGTTTAATATGGGAGCGTGAGTTCAACGCTAACGTTCTCAAGGTTATCGATAACCCTGCGATCAATGACCCTTCCTCGAGACCGGACGATCCCGATCGTTTCAATAGCTTCCTCAATTCTCTCAGCTGGACATCCAATACAAAATTTTGGTCGGACTCCAAAGGTGTTCACTACGAGCGTTTACCTATTCTCAGCCCATGGTTCAGCTCCGTTCAGGTCGAGGATTATCAGTTGTTCCCGGTCCTTCAGGCTCTATCCATGCCTCGGGTGAATATGCTCTTGGCCGACGATGTTGGCCTGGGTAAGACCATCGAGGCGGGGCTGATCGTTCAGGAACTGATCCGTCAGCGTCGAATTAGAAGGATCATGATCATCTGCCCCTCTTCTCTCCAAGTGCAGTGGCAGGACGAGATGAGGGATAAGTTCAGCCTGGATTTCACCATCCTCGATAGCGAACAAGTTTATTCCATTCAGCGTGAACTAGGTATGGACGCCAATCCCTGGACCGTTCATCCTCGAATCATTACCTCAATGGATTATCTTAAGCAACAAGATGTATGGAAGAATATGATACGAGGCTCCGAGGGCCTCTTATCAAAGGCCTCGGCGATGTTGCCATGGGATCTGCTCATCGTAGATGAGGCGCACAATTTCTCTCCGCGTTTCAGGGACCGAAGCGAACGCTATACCATGCTGAAGAACGTGACCCCCCTGTTCGAGCATCATTTGTTCTTGACCGCAACCCCTCACAACGGTTATACCGTCTCTTTTACAGGACTCCTGGAACTCCTCGATCCCATTCGATTTCAACAAAAGACCAAACTGAACGATGATGACAGGAGACAACTGCAACTGGTCATGGTCCGCCGAATGAAGGAGGAGTTGAACAAGGATCGTCAACAACCCCGGTTCGCCAAACGAGGCATCGTGGGAATACCGATCGAGCTGACCCCTGTCGAGGTCAAGCTCTACCAAGAGATGAGAAAGTACCGTTTAGGTGCTCGTAAGGAACTTGCCCGCATCGGTAAGAAAGAAAAGAATCTGGGGGATTTCCTTTTCACGTTACTGACCAAGAGGTTGCTATCCAGTTCCTATGCGTTCGCGAGGACGTGGTGGAACCATGTGGAAGGATTCGACCTTGAGGGGTTCGGGTTCGAGGATGCCGATAGATCCAGGGAGCGTGCTGAGCAACCCGTTGCCGAGGATGACGAAAAGGAGCTGCGCGAGATCGATGCCGTTCGCCACGGGGCGGCCTGGTTGAGGAAGTATAGCAAAACATTGGAAAACTACATTCGTTCCGTCTCTAGGGCATTGGAGGAGAACGGATGGACAATGGAAGCGACCAGACAACCTCTCGACAGGATGACCATGCTGCCTGAGGATCGTAAATGGGACCGCCTTTTAGATTGGGTACGCAAGAACTTGCAGCAGGGGAAAAAATTCCATCCTGATGAACGGTTGATCGTGTTCACCGAATACAAGGACACCATGAACTATCTGGTGGAGCGGTTCCGACGAGAGAAGATCACTGCGCCAACACTACAAACGTTATATGGTGGCGCGGAAGCGAAGGTCCGGCAGGGCGTGAAGGACCAGTTCAATGATCTGACCTCCGATCTTCGGATCTTAGTGGCCACGGACGCCGCCTCAGAAGGTCTGAACCTGCAGACCTCCTGCCGTTACGTCATTCATCAAGAAATCCCCTGGAACCCCATGCGCATGGAGCAGCGAAATGGGAGAGTGGATAGGCATGGGCAATACCGAGACGTGACGGTCCATCACTTCGTATCCGACCAGATAGAGGACCTCAAGTTCCTGGACTATGTTGCCAAAAAGGTACACACCGTTCGTGATGAGTTGGGCTCGGTGGGCAAGGTTCTCGATGAAACGGTTATGGATTATTTTGCCCTAGGGAGCGTGGATACGAAGGAGGTCGATAGGCGGGTCAAGGTCACTGAGAGCGTGGCCCAAGATAGGCAGCCTCAGAACCTGGCGGTCCCGCTCACACAGGTCGTCCCGGTGTGTCCCACCTGCCATGCTATGATCCACTCAGTTACACCAGCGCTTGCACCGGATGAGGTCCGCTCGATGATGGCATTGCATGGTACAGGCCACATACCCTGCTCAAGCCCGCCCTCTGCTCCCCTCCCCTAGCAGCTGCCAGTCCCTACAGTGTTGGCTGCGAATGCGCATAGGCAGTGGACAGGACAGCCCTGGCAGTCGGGGTTTCTTGGCCTGCAATGCGCGTGAGAGAGGTCGATGATGGCAGAGTGCAGCTCCCTTGAGGCGTAAGGCCTACCCAGCTGCTCGTATATCCCCGCCACCCTTGATGCCTTTACCTTATCCTTACCCATTACAAGACGCCCAAGCACCCTCTCCACATTGCTGTCGACCATTGGTATCCAAAAGCCGTATCCGAAGGAAAGCACACAATCTGCCACATAGCCTCCGACCCCCCTCATCTCCATCAGAT
>JADFDJ010000016.1 GCA_018262895.1 Methanomassiliicoccus sp.
CTACTGTCCAGCGCTTCGATGATAACTTCCTGGAGAGCGTGGAATGGTCCGGAACCCGACCCAGACGGTAGTACGAGCCGACCATCCTCAGCACGCCCTCGGTCTCGCGGAAAGTCAGACCGAGAAGCTGCTGTACGAGGAACGAGACGAGGAGCGTGCGCTCCTCGTACGCCGGTCGCCCCATGCGTCTTTGACGCTGCCAGTACGCGAAATCATCCGTCCTCTTTCGTATCGCTTCCAGCGATAAGCGCAGCGAGTTAACCGCCACGTCGTCGTAGCGGTCGAGGTCGACCGCCACGCGCTCGAGCTCGAGCGCGTATGTGTCCAAGTGAACTTGCCCGGAAAATTTGAATACGTCACTAGGTATCTCTGTAATCGTGGACACTGACCTATCTCCTTTCTAAGCAACTGGCAATAGGTCAGACCACACTTATTTATTTTGATAACAGTATTGGTAACAGACCATAATTATATGTCAGAAGCTGTCAACTGACTTTTGCAACAAGACCTATAAAAAGTACTGGCTGCCCAATATGATGTTGTCCACCTTTGAGGTTTTAACACAGCGACCCTAACCTCTCGTTGATGGGTGAGATCAGCATTATCTGACCGATGATAGGTGATTATTATGTTATTCAACGATCTTTTGGTACACCCTTTCCCGGCTCTTTATGGAGGTCAGATGCCTAGTGGCCTCCCCGACCAAGGTCTCGGTGTTGCCCATGATGAAATATCCATCCGGGTTTAGGGCCTTGTAGAACTTCATGTAGAGGCGTTCCTGCATGTCCTTGGTGAAGTAGATGACGACGTTGCGGCAGAGGATCACATCATAACCGGTACCCGCGGTGGAGGAGAACAGGTCCACGTTCTTGAACTCCACCATGTCCATGATCTCAGGGCATACCTGGTACATCTGACCATCGAAGCTGAAATATTTTTCGAGGTATGGTTTGGGGACATTGACAACCTGGCGTGGTAGATACCTGCCCTCCCGCGCAGCCATAAGGCACTCCTCATCGATGTCGCTGCCTACTATAGATATTGTAAAAGAGTCAAACTCCTCCCCCAGGAGCTCCCTCAGAATGATGGCGATGGAGTAAGGCTCCTCCCCGCTGGAACAGCCAGCGCTCCATATCCTTATCCGGGGAGTGTTCTTGATGACCTTACGGTAGATCATAAGAGGGAAGAGCTCGTCCTCTATCGCCTTGAAGACCGGTATGTCCCTGAAGAACTGAGTGACATTGATGGTGAGGTCCCTCATGAGCTCCTCGCACTCATCCCTGTTCGAGCATAGTAAGGAAGAATAATCAGAATACCTCTGAAGGCCGTGGGCCCTCATCCTGACCCCGAAGCGGCGCTGCAGGTAAGGGTCCTTGTATTGGTTGCAGTCTAAGGATGTCTTCTTGAATATGGTGTTCTTAAGGGCTATGAAATCCTTATCGGTGCAAACCTTCTCGACTGACATTGATTATAACCATCAGAATAAACTTAATAAATATATTAGCTTCTTAATAATCAGGGATGATAAATACTATGATGCCAGCATCATTTCTCTCGTTTTTTTTCCCGTAATCACAGACGATAGCAAGCTCTTAACGCATAAATACTCATCAATTTTTTCATTTCTATAAAATTGAGCTCATCATCAGAGCATCAGCAATCTTTGGAGGAGACACTATGGACGCACAATCTGAAGGGTCTGTGAGCGAACAGATGGTCGCCGCGATGCCTATGGCCGCTTATGTTGCAGATGAGAATACGAAGATCACGTTCTTCAATAAGGGCGCCGAGGAGCTGACGGGAATCGCCGCCAGCGAGGCCGTTGGGATGAGGGTCCGGGACGTATTCAACGGCTCTCTGGGAAGAAAGGGGTGCCCGGTGTACGACGCCATGGCAGAGGGTAAATCAGTGAACGACGTAGAGGTCAAGTTCGAGGACAGCCACGAGAACGAGGTGGCTTGCCTCGTCTCCGCCACGCCCCTTCTGAAGAACGGAAAGCGTGGCGGATCCATGTGTTTCCTTAGAAAGATCGAGAAGCAGAACGGTGCAGCCTTCGACTACCTCAACAGCCTGCCCATCCCCATCCTGGTGATGGACAAGAGCTTCAAGATCTCCTACATGAACGGAGCCGCCTTGCGGACCGTTGGCAAGTCCTTGGACCAGGTCAAGGGCAAGCCCTGCTATGAGTTCATGAACACCAACAAGTGCAAGGACGGTAACTGCGCCACCCGAAGGGCCATGAGCGAAGACAAGGTCCTCATCGGCGATGCCGTCGCCCACCTCCCCACAGGCGACCTGCCGGTTCGAGGGATGGTGGGGCCCCTGAAGGATTCCCAGGGGAACGTCGTGGGCGCCGTGGAGGTGCTCATGGACATCAGCAAGGAGACGGAGATAACCAAGGAGGCCCTCAGGCTGGTCGACGCGACCCTGGCCGGAGATCTCAAGGCTCGGGCCGATGCCTCCAAGTTCGAGGGTAACTACCGTTCCATAGTATTGGCCCTCAACGGCTGTCTGCAGGCCCTCACCAACCCCATGATCACCGCCGCTGCTTCCATAGAGAAGATCGCCAGGGGAGATCTCTCCCAGAAGATCGAGGCCGAGTTCAAGGGGGACATGAACACCCTGAAGAACAACATCAACGCGTGCATCGAGAACATCGGTGCCATGGTGGATGATGCCAACATGCTGACCATGGCGGCAGCGAAGGGAGAGTTCTCCAAGCGCGCTGACCTGTCAAGGCATCAGGGAGAGTACCAGCAGATAATCGCCGGCGTCAACAAGACCCTGGATGTGGTTGTGGAGAAGATGTTCTGGTACGAGCAGATCCTTGATGCCGTGCCCTTCCCCCTGTCCGTTACCGACATGGACATGAACATGACCTACCTCAATAACTCCTCCATCAAGATCCTGAAGAAGGACCGCAAGGACCTCATCGGCAAGCCCTGCCACGAGTGGAACGGACCCATATGCAGAACCAAGAACTGCGGTATCGTCCGGTTCAGGCAGGGAGAGTGCAGCACCACCTCTGATAGAGATGGAAAGGCCCTCCAGGTCGATGTGAGCTACATTCGGAACGCCAAGGGAGAGCCCATCGGGCACGTCGAGGTCATCCAGGACGCGACGGCAAAGGTCCGCGAGGCCAAGTTCCGTCAGTCTGAGTTCGCAAAGGTAACGCATAACATGGCCCTCATGGCCGAGGGCAATCTGAACTTCGAGGCCGACATCGCCGAGGCTGACGAGTACACCAAGGCCGTTCATCAGATGTACGTCGACCTCAACAACAGCGTGATGCAGGTCCGGGACTCCATCAAGGCGCTTGTCGATGACACCAAGATGCTGGCCCTCGCCGGCGTAGATGGCCGCCTGGAGACCAGGGCCGACGCCTCCAAGCACAAAGGCGAGTACCGCAACATCGTCCAAGGCGTGAACAACACCCTCGATGCGGTCATAGTGCCTATAAACGAAGCGATGAGGATTGCCGACTCCTACGCGAACGGGGACCTCACCGCCAGGTTCGCCATCGAGACCAAGGGTGACTTCACGAAGTTCGCTAACTCCCTAGATTCTATAGGCGAGAACCTCACCAGCCTGCTCAAGGAGGTCAACAACTCCATCGAGACCGTTTCGGCCACGTCGCAGGAGCTCGCCTCCTCCGCAGAGGAGATGAACGCCTCCACCGAGCAGGTGTCGGCGGCCATCCAGCAGATCAGCAAGGGCGCGCAGAGCCAGGCCGCGCAGGTCGATGAGACCGCCAAGATCATGGCCAACATGTCGACCTCCGTCATCCAGGTCGTGGACAAGACCCAGTCCGCTACCACCTCCGCCAAGAAGGGTGAGGAGAGCGCTGCTAGGGGCAAGGGCGCGGTCGACAACACCGTAAAGAAGATGCAGGAGATAGCCAAGGTGGTGGAGGAGTCCGCCAAGGTCATAGAGACCCTGGGCAAGCGGTCCGAGGAGATCGGAGAGATCGTCGGTGTGATCACCGGAATATCAGATCAGACCAACCTACTCGCTCTGAACGCCGCCATCGAGGCCGCCAGGGCGGGAGAGCAGGGGCGTGGGTTCGCTGTCGTCGCCGAAGAGGTCAAGAACCTCGCCGAGGACAGCCGCGAGGCGGCCGAGCGCATCGCCAAGATGATCAAGGAGGTGCAGCTGGAGACCAACAAGGCCGTGGAGGCCATGAAGGTCGGGACCAAGACCGCCGCCGAAGGCATCCAGATAGTAGACCAGACCGGTGCGGCCTTCCAGGACATCCTGCAGGCCGTCGTCCATTCGTCCACGGAGATGAAGGCCATCGCTAGCCTCATGGACAGCCAGAAGGAGGGCACGCAGACCGCCGCCAAGGCCGTGGACGGCATCGCCTCCATAGCTGAGGAGACAGCCTCCGCGTCCGAGGAGTCCGCCTCCTCCACCGAGGAGCTGACGGCGAGCATGGAGGACATGACCGCCCGGGCCCAGTCCCTCTCCGAGATGGCCATCAACCTCAAGAAGATGACCGCTCAGTTCAAGATAGACGAGTTCCAGGCGCAGGCCGAGACCGAGGCCGCGCCCGTCCAAGCGAAGAGGATGGAAAAGAAGAAGGCCTCCTCGGACGCCAAGGTCCCCTCCAAGGTCAGGGAAGCCCTTGCCAAGAGAGGGATAGAAGCGATCTGAAGGAGGAGATCCCATGGCCCGTAAGAAGCGAGAGAAGGTGGAGATATCCGGGGACGAAGAGCAGATCGTCTCCTTCAAGCTAGGCAAGGAGACCTTCGCCGTCAACGTCTCACAGGTCCGCGAGATCGGCAAGGTCGAGGACATCACCCGGATACCGAAGATGCCGGACTTCATCGAGGGCGTCATGAACCTCCGCGGTCAGATCACCACCGTGATCGACCTCAAGAAGAGGTTCGGCATCCCCGCCGGCACGGGCCGTACCGCTCAATCCCGGATCATCGTCGCCGAGATAGGCGACAGCCAGCTGGGTATAATCGTGGACGCGGTAGAGGATGTCAAGCGCATCTCGCGCAGCAACATATCCCCCCCGCCCAAGACCCTCAGCGCCGGGGTGGAGGCGAACTCCCTCACTGGCATATGTAAGCTTGGGGACAAACTAGTAATGATGCTTGACCTCGGATGTATCATGTCCGAGGGTGAGAAGGCAAGACTGGGCATCGGCGAGGCCGCGCCCCATACGACATCTAATGCGATGGCAACAGCAGAGGTATCAAAATGAGCAACCCGAAGAAGGTAATGATCGTTGATGACTCGATGGTCATGAGAGCGATGATCAAGGACGTCCTGACCAAGGAAGGTTTCGAGGTCGTGGGACAGGCAAAGAACGGAAAGGAAGCGTTGGAGCAGTATCCCAAGCTGAACCCGGACCTGGTCACGATGGACATCATCATGCCCGGAGAGCATGGGACCGACGTGGTCAAGAAGATGATAGAGCTCGACAAGGACGCCCGGATCATCATCGTCAGCGGACTGAACCAGAAGAACCTGGTCATGCAGGCCATGGACAACGGCGCCAAGGAATTCCTCGTGAAACCGTTCGAGAACAAGGAACTGATCGAAGCAGCCATGAAGACCGCGAGATGAACTAATTGACCAAACATACTGTGCTTGTTGTCGACGACTCTATCGTGATGCGGCGCATCATCACCGACCTCCTGTCGTCCGATAAGGACCTGGAGGTGGTAGGCGCGGCCCGCAACGGGCTAGAGGCCTTGGAAAAGGTCCGCACCCTGAACCCGGACGTGGTCACGATGGACATCGAGATGCCCGTCATGGACGGGCTCACGTCGCTGCAGCACATTATGGCCGAGTTCCCGCGACCGGTGGTCATGCTCAGCTCCATGGACAAGCGGCAGGCCGACATTACCTTCAAGGCCCTTGAGATGGGAGCGGTGGAGTTCATTCCCAAGACCTCGGGGTCCCTGTCGCTGGACCTGGAGAGGGTGGGGGACACCATCGTGGAAAAGGTCAAGGCCGCCGCCCGAGCGAGGGTCCACCACTCACGTCCATCGGTCAGGAACATTCAACCTACCATCATCCCCACTCTGAGCGGGGACTGGGTGGTAGTAATAGGCTGCTCCACAGGAGGACCGAAGTCCCTTCCGGAGGTGCTCTCGCGGTTGCCGGGGAACCTGCCCGCGCCTGTGCTGGTGGTACAGCACATGCCTGAGGGGTTCACCAGGTCCTTCGCGGAGCGGCTCAACATGATATCGCCCCTCGAGGTGAAGGAGGCCGAGGACGGGGAAGAGATCCACAAGGGCCATGTGTACCTTGCACCGGGCAACAGGCATCTACTGCTCAACGGCCGCAGGCTGTTGCTGGACGACGGGCCCAAGGTGAACTACGTTCGTCCCGCGGTGGACGTGCTGATGAACACGGTCGCGCCCATATACGGTCCCAGGACGGTCGGTGTGATACTGACGGGGATGGGCTCGGACGGAGCGGAAGGGATGAAGCTCATCAAGCGCAACGGCGGCAAGACCGTCGTTCAGAACGAAGAGACATGCGTGGTCTACGGCATGCCCAAGGCTGTTGTGGACCTCGGGGCGGCGGACCGCATAGTCCCGCTGGAAGATATCGCCAAGAACATCGTACTTATGCTTAGCACGGGGATGTAACATGGACAGCTCAAAATATATTGACGTTTTCATCGAGGAGACCCGGGACCAGCTCCAGACGGTCAACAGCGTGCTGCTGAGCCTCGAGGAGAGCGGCTTCAACGAAGAGCAGATGAACGAGGCCTTCCGCGTGGTCCACACCGTTAAGGGATCGGCGGGGGTCATCGGCGTCAGCCATATCTGCGAGCTGGCCCACATCATGGAGGACCTCTTTGATATCCTGCGCAAGCGGAAGGAGGTGCCTGAGAAGTCCATGATCCAGCTTCTCTTCACTGGCGTGGACAAGATAGAGAAGATGCTGACCCAGCTGGAGAAGGACGGGACCACCCACCTTGACGTGACGGAACTCATCGCCAAGATGAAGCAGGCCCGTGACAGCACCAGTGCCGCTGCCAAGCCCACGGCGGACAAGGCCAAGGAGATCAACACCATCCAGATACTGCCGGTCCAGAGGACCCAGGTAGAAGAGGCCGTAGCCCAGGGCAAGAGACCAGTGCAGGTCAAGATCACATTCTCTCCCGAGCTCAGGTTCAGGGAGGGGCGCGCCTACCAGGCGGTGCGCAACCTTTCCAATGTAGGCATGGTCGCCGCAAGCCAGCCTTCGGTCACGGACATGCCGGACGATACACCCTTCTTCCTCAATCTGCTCCTCACCGACAAGAGCGATGAGATGATCATACAATCGGTGAACGGGGTCACGGGGGTGGCCCTGGTCGAGGTGGCACCATGGACGATGAACGTCGCCGCTCCGGCAACGACGGAGGCGAAGTGCGAGGTCAAGGAAGAGGCCTCCGGTGCCGAGGACAAGTCATCGTCGGGGCTATCCACTGCATCCACCATACGCGTCCGCAGCAAGCTGCTCGACCAGCTGCTGGACCTTGTGGGTGAGATAGTCATAAACAACATCCGCGTCAATCAGATCGCCATCGACCTTAAGCACCGCGAGCTCAAGCAGACCCTGCAGAACAACACCCGCCTTATGGGGGAGATGCAGGACGTGGTGCTGCGGACCAGGATGGTCCAGGTCGACTTCATATTCAAGCGCTTCCCCCGCATCGTGAGGGACCTGGCCCAGGCCAACAACAAGGAGATCGAGTTCCTCATGCGCGGCACCGACATCGAGATCGACCGCAGCCTGCTGGACGAGATCGGTGATGCCCTGGTGCACCTCCTCCGGAACGCCGTTGACCACGGCATAGAGGAGAAACAGGACCGCATCGCCAAGGGCAAGAAGCCCCAGGGCACCATCATACTGTCCGCCTTCCAGGAGCAGGGGAACGTGGTCATTACCGTCGAGGACGACGGAAAGGGAATGGACATTAAGAAGATCACCGCCAAGGCCGTCTCCAAGGGCCTCATAAGCGCCGATGAGGCGGAGCGCATGGACGACCGGTCCAAGATGCAGTTCATATTCCTGCCCGGCTTCAGCACCGCGGACAAGATCAGCGACCTCTCCGGAAGGGGAGTGGGCATGGACGTGGTGAAGACAAAGATCGAGGGGCTGGGAGGAACGGTCCGACTGGACTCCACCTACGGTAAGGGAAGCAAGATCACGCTCAAGCTGCCGCCCAGCATGTCCATCATACGGGCCATGCTGGTGGAGGTGAACTCGGAGAAGTACGCCATCCCCCTGGAGAACGTCAGAGAGACGGTGAGGGTGCCGATGGAAGCTGTCCACACCATTGCAGACAATGGGGTGTTCAAGCTGCGGAACGAGGTACTGCCGATACTGAACATCCATAACGAGTTCGGTGGCAGCAGCGAGGTCGTCCGGGAGATGCCGGCGATCATCGTGGAGAAGAACGAGAACCGGGCATGCCTGCTGGTGTCCCGTTTGATAGGTCAGCAGGAGATAGTGGTGAAGAACTTAGGGAAGGACCTGAGGCAGACCGGGTACTTCTCGGGAGCGACCATCCTGGGAGATGGTAAGGTAGCTATGATCCTCGATGTGGGGGCTTTCATATGAGCACAGAAACGAACGAGATAGAGATTGACGAACTGCAGATGGACGCTCTCAGGGAACTGGGCAATGTCGGGGCCTCTCACGCCTCCACTGCCCTGACCGAGCTGGTGAAGACCGACATCCTCATCGATGTCACAGAATGCCGGGTACTTCCCATGGATTCCCTCCCCAACCGTTTCGGTGAACTGGGAACACATCTGGCCACTGTTAAGATCGAGATCGGCGACAGCAAGAGCTGCCTGTACATGATCTTCCCGGAGAAGATCGCCACCTACCTATCGGACCTGCTCCTGGGACGTCCCCATGACCCCAACAGGGCCATGACCGAGGAGGACCACGAGGTGATGGTGGAGATGGGCGACATATGCATCCGCCGCTACCTCATACCCCTGTCCAAGTTCCTGTCCATTGACCTGATCCCCAACTCGCCCACGGTGTCCGTGGACAAGCTGGAGGACCGGTTGAAGTTCCCGGAGGTCCTCAAGCACCTCCACGAGTCCAAGGTCGTCAGGATCGAGACCAACTACGTTGACAGCAACCAGAAGTTCCAGGGAGCCATCATCTACGTTCCCGATCCCAAGACCCAGAACCTCACCTTCAAGCGCTTTGGTGTGGACTCCGAGTCGCAGATGGCGACCTTCTCCAAGTTCGGGTTGTGAGCTCCTTGACCTTGACCGAGAGCCGGGAACAGAACGAGATGATCATGGACGGTCTCAGGGAGATCGGCACCATCGGCGCCGCTCATGCCTCCACCGCCCTCTCCGAGCTGGTGCACAAGGACATCATGATCGAGGTTTCGGACTGCTTCGTCTGCAGCACCCAGGAGCTGCCCACAGCGTTCTCCACCACCGAGGAGACGGTGGTCGCGGTGTTCCTCGAGGCCATCGGTAAGAGCAGAGGAGGGATCATGCTAGTGGTCAGCCAGAAGATGGCCATTGAACTGACGGACCTGGTCCTGGGGCGGGAGTACGACGAGAACCACTGCTTCGATGAGATGGACGCGGATGCCATATGTGAGATCGGCAACATCTGTGCCTCTGCATATCTGAACGCGGTATCCCGCTTCACCAACATCACCATGATGCCCTCACCCCCTGGCGTGGCCGTGGACATGCTGCGGGCCATCCTGCAGTTCCCCGCCGCCCTGGTGGAGGCGGACTCCGACTCCTCCGTGGTGATCAAGACCATGTTCAAGTACGGCAAGAACGTGGGCTTTGGCTTCATGCTCTACATTCCAGACCGCGAATCCCAGCTGGTACTGATCGAAAAGTTCGGCTCGATGTGAAAGTTATGATAGAACGAAGGGCCGAAGGCCTAGTAACAGATGAGGATAAGAGGGTGACTCTCGCCCGCCGTGTCGACGAGGACCAGGTATGCCAGGCACACTACGTCGATGGGGATGCGGTGGTGGGCGTGGGCGAGTACCATGTCGTGCACGCACCGGAGAAGCTGGTATGCCTAGGATTGGGATCCTGTGTGGGCATTGCCATCTTCGACCTTTCCACGCAGATAGGTGGTCTCATTCATGCCATGCTTCCAAAGTACGAGGAGGGAAGGGACAAGACCAACGCTTCCAAGTACGCGGATTCTGCGATCATGCTCATGGTCGACGAGCTGGTAGAAATGGGAGCCCGCAAGCCCCTGCTGAAGGCCAAGATCGCGGGGGGTGCCCAGATGTTCTCTTTCATCTCATCGGACACGCTCAACATCGGGCTGAGGAACTCTGCGGTCGCCAAGGAGACCCTCAAGAAGGAGAACATACCCCTACTGGCTGAGGACGTGGGAGGCACCAAAGGCCGGACCATCTTCTTCAACTCCTCCGATGGGAGCATACGCATCCAGAAGAACGGAGAGGTCAGCCAGATCTGATCTCCCAACCTTTTTCATCAATTATCCCTGCTTTTTTATTAATTTTTCCCCTTTCCTGGAGCGTCCATGGAATATTAGGCGGTTAGAACAAGCGCTCCTGCCTACAGGTCCATGTGAACGATGACCCCATCTCCGTGCTCGAAAATGGACATTCTGACTAAGGATGATATCTCAACTGCCGCCCATCAGTCCGCCGATCATCATCTGGGCCATGAATCCACCCACCGAGCCGATCCACATCATGGCGATGAAATGGATGATCGATCCCGCCAGATGACCTCCTTTCAGCATGGGGAGCATGATGGAGGAGAACAACGCGTGAATGAAGATCACGCAGAAGGTCATCAGCTCTATGCCTGCCGTAGAGTACGAGGCCGAAAATATATTTGTGAGGAAACCACCGGAAACGAAGTCGGGATTGCTCACGGCCAGATCACCCATCACCTGACCCATGTAGTCAACTATGCCGACCGTCACATAGAGGGTGACCGACAGGGACACCATTATGCCGTAGAGCAGGCCGACGAAGGACGAGCCGATCGTCTGGCGGCGCTTCCTTATCGTTAGGACCTTGAACATGTTGTTGCTGATGAAAATGCTCGTCGCCTCAGGCTTGGAACCGTTCTGGATGCACAGGACGTACATCTCCCCGAACCTTTCGATGAGGCTGCTGGAGGTCTCCGCCGAGAAGTGCCTCCAGGACTCCGTGGCATTGATGTGCATGGCCAGCCTCTTGGAGAGGTTCTTGATCATGTCGGTCAGCGGCCCGAACTTGTGCATTGCCAGCTTTTTCACGCCATCCGCCATGGTGGTGCCGCTCACCTCCGATGAACGGCCGAGGGAACGGATGAAGGCCCCGTACAGGTTGTCCCTCTTCTCTATCTTCCTCTCCTCCCGCATGATGAGGACCCCTGGGAACAGAGCGGGAAGGAATATGGTCGACGCGACGAAGGTCAGGGGGAAGCCCGAGGGCAGCATCACGAACGACAGGAGGATTATCCCGAATATCGCGACCAGCGTGGCCGTGAAGATCATGCGGTCGGTATCATTGATCAGTCCTCGTTTCATCTTGACCCGCCAACCGTACCAAATGCACTCCTTGGGCAGCTTGGTCTTGAGGAAGAAGATGAAGAACGCCTCCATGGCCACGAAGGACGCCACCACGCCGAACAGGAGCATGTCGATGTCGGTGCCTCCCAGCACAGGGGTGATGGCCACGAACACGGCGGTGAAGATGAGGGATGTGGTGATTCCCGTGTAGATGTCCTTGACGAACTCCAGGTCCTTGAGGGCGGAATCGGACTTGAGTATGAACTCGTCCATCATGACGTCGTGCTCGTTCTTCATGAACCGGTCAAGCTTCTCACCGACGTCCAGCGAGTGGGACAGCCTCTGGAAGAAGTCGCCCTCCAGCTGGCTGGAGGTCCTCTGGGCAACGAAACGGCAGGCCTCGGCCGCGCCCACGCTATAGTGCTTCAGAAGGCGATAGACCTGCTTGGCATCCTCGGCCAGCTGTCCGAACTCCTTCTTCTCGGACAGGATGTAGAACACCTTGTCGAAGGACATGTCGGACGTGGACAACGCCGCCATGGTGGTCACGAACATAGGCATGTTGCTGTCCACGTTGGTCTTCCGCTTGCCGGTGTACACGGCAGGCAGAAGGAGGATGACGATGACCGCGAAGATGGGAAGGACGTACATTATGTAGATGGTGGGGGACCCCACGATGTCCGCCAGCAGCAGGGTCATCATCATGGGGACGACCAGGCCGAACATCACCACTGAGATAAGCACCAGCCGGAAGTAGGCCTCCTTGCTCATCTTGAGGTCGCGCAGCCAAACGTCGATCTTCATTGGTCCGCCTCATACCGTGAACGGTAGGGAATTCGGGCCATACTCGTAGTAGTCGCTTAAAATCTTGTTGACCTCATGATATCCTGTGATATCCAGGTCCACCATCTTTTGGATGATCTTCTCCCTCTGTCGCAGGTCCTTGTAGATGTCCTTTGGCTCGCTGTAACCGTGCTCAGCGGCGATCCTCTTCTCCAGGATGTAGCTGTTGTTGTTGCCGCGGAAGTAGAGCTTGTCTGTGGCCGAATCCCACTTGAAGACGTTCCTGGTCAGAACGCCCCCGTCCTCCTTGGAGTATCCCATGAACTCCTCCACGTTGGTCACTCGCCTCAGGAACCTGCGGTTGACGTTGACCGCGGACTGGAATATGATCACGTTGACGTTGTCGATGAAAGACATGGGGATGTTGATCGGCTGCCCGGTCATTCTCTGGATGAACTTGGTGGCGTTGGAGGCGTGGAAGGTGGCCATGACCGGGATACCGGTCTGCATGCATTGGAAGGCGACACGTCCCTCCTCACCTCTGATCTCACCGATGACGATGTAGTCCGGACGCGACCTCAGGGCCGCACGCAAGAGATCGAACATCGTGACCCTGGCCTCCTCCGGACCCGATTCCCTGGTGACGCAGCGCTGCCACCCCTTCTGGGGAGGCTTGACCTCTGGAGTATCCTCGACGGAGTAGATCTTTCCGCGGTGGTCGATGAAGGACAGGATGGCGTTGAGAGCAGTGGTCTTTCCGGACGCGGTCTCTCCGGAGAGGATGACGTTCATCTTGTTCTCCAGGCACAGCCATATGTACGCCACGAACTCGGGGGAGAAGGTACCGAACTTGATGAGCTGGATAGGCGAGATGGGCTCGGCGCTGAACTTACGGATGGTACAGGACGAGCCCCTGGCGCTGATGTCGTTGGAGTAGATCATGTTGATACGGGACCCGTCCGGCAGCGTTCCGTCGACGATGGGCTTGGACGCGCTGACCGGCCGGCCCATGCGCTCGGAGATGGAGATGAAGAACTCGTTGAGGGAGACGTCATCATCGAACCTCACGTTCGTCTCCAGACCGTATTGGAACGCCTTGTGGGATACCCTGACCTTTCCCGTACCTATGAGGTGAACATCCTCGATGTACGGATCAAGGATGAGAGGCTCGATGGGCCCATAACCGACAATATCCCTATTGATATAGTATTTTAGGATCTCGTACTCCTTTTGGTTGACCTGGACCTTGCCGCTGGTCTTCTTGGCCTTCTTGTTCCTGCCGCTCACAACCTCCACGGACATGTCGAAGAGCTTCTCCAGGATACGTATCAGGTCCTCCTTGGTCTCCACGGACTCCTCGTGCGTGGCCTTTTCCAAGATGGAATCCTTGATTATGCGGAGCTTTTCCTTCTCCTCCATGTCCAACTTGTGCTCTATGCTCACATAGCGTGAGCGCAGGGCATCGATATGGATGTGGCCGTTACCTATCTTGTAGATGACGTTCGCTGAATTGGGGTCAAGTATGGCGTTCTTCCTGATCTCCGCGAGGTCCTTCACCGAGAGGTTCTCATAGTACTTCGGAAGGATGTTGGTGACCTTCTGCAGCTCATCGATGTACTCGCGAAGGTATATGTTCCCCTTGGCCGCCTTTTCCAGGGCAGGATCTATGACGACCATTAACCAGACACCTCCGTGATCTCGATCACCAAGCCAATGCCTGGCTCGATCCTGATCTTCATCTGGTCATCGACCTTGTGCTTGGCCCTCTGGTACCTCATGATGTTGACCATGCGCACCATTCCCTGGCCGGACGGCTTCATTTTGATGGACATGTAGATGTCCGACGCCTGGCGGAGGGGATCGACGGCCTTGCAGGTCTCATCGGTGGTCATCAGGATGGTCTTATCGAGCTTCATCTGCTTCTTGAGGAAGCCCATGTACTGGATGCAGTTGCGCTCGTCCAGGCTATCCTTGGTAAGAGTGGAGAAGGAATCTATGATGAGGACGTCCTTGCTGTACAGCTGAGGGGAGGTCATCAGCTTGAGCAGGAAGTCGCTCCGGTTGCGG
This sequence comes from Methanomassiliicoccus sp., assembly GCA_018262895.1. Lineage (GTDB taxonomy): Archaea > Thermoplasmatota > Thermoplasmata > Methanomassiliicoccales > Methanomassiliicoccaceae > UBA6. The sequence continues at coordinate 14,344 of JADFDJ010000016.1, forward strand.
GATTTTCCCAGCAGGGGGTAGACGGGGAAGTACTGGAATGCGCCGCTGAGCAGGTACTTGTCGACCTTGTACTCCAGGGAGTACATCTGGTCTATGAAGTCCCGCATGGTCATTTCCGTGCTCACGTAGGTGGCGGTATGCCCGTTCGCGAGGAGCCCGTAAAGGATGCGCTGGCTGAGAACGCTCCTTCCTGAACCTTCCCCTCCTTCGATGAGCATGGTGCTCCCCCGGGGTATTCCACCCCCCATCTTGAGGGCCAGCTCGTCCTGTTTGAGATGAATGCTGTATAGGTCCTGACGAGCTGCACCGGCCTCCAGTAATGCTCCGCTCATCCCTCATCTCACCTCGTACGCTCATCAATGTTCCATCAGATGCGGAAGGACATAGTATCGGACACGGCGTTGGGCATGACCGCCTTGATCTCGTGGTCCCCAGCGTTTAGTGCCACCACTATATGCATCTCCACAGTCTTTCCGACAACCCATAAGCCGCCGGTATATTCGTTCACTACGGACGTCTCATTGACGTACTGGCCATCTATAAGGATTGCGATGTTATTATATTTTAAAGTAATATCACCCACGTTCTTCAGATATATCGTGAGATTACCGTCAGCGTAAGGAACCCTTCTGGGATCGTTCACGATCTCGATGTCCGTGCCTATCTCCGTCTCCAGGGCGTTGGTCTTGACCTTGAGCTCCTGCACCATGGAGTTGGAGATGCCGATGATGACCCCCGACACCGAGACCGCTACCACTATGGCAGCGATGAAGAACAGCGAGTGGGTGAACGAACTGTCGGCCATGTTCGTGCCTCAGTGATAGGCGGCCACGCCATTGGCGTCCACCACTCGGATGAGGGTGTCGTTCAAACTGACGTTGACAGTGATGACCAAGGTCTCCAGGGGGAACCAGATGTTGGTGCTGGTGCTGCCGTCCACGGACGTCGATACTATGGCGTCGCCGCTGAGCGTTCCGTTCAGGAACAGATCGAGAGAGCTGATGGATAAGGTCTCGGTGCCCTCATTGAGGAGGGTCACGGTGCGGTTCTCAGCATCCACTGCGGTTATGGATATGCGATCATGCAGGACCCCGTCCTGGCGGTCCTGAGACTCTCTCCGCGCATCGACCAGGGCCTGTTCGAAATTATCGAACGCTGCGAGGAGGTTGCTGAACACGATGACCGATGCGACGAAGATAATGGCAGCAGAAGCTGAGATGCTCAGCCCCATCAGCCGCCCCCTAGGCGCTTGAACTCGCTCATCCAGCGGTCCAGAGCCTCCACCTCGTCCCGGTCCAGATCTTCCCCGACGAGCTTGGCGCGATACACCTTGCTGAGCTGGTACTCCACCAGCTTATGTACCTGCTCCAATGCATAGGGGTCTACAGTGGACGGCATCGAGGAAGGCGTTCTTGCCTGCGGTTTCGAGGGAACGTCGTCCTCCGGTTCCGGGGTCGCGATGGGCGTCGGAGCCCTCAGGTCGACCTTCCCCAGCACATCCGGTGAGATCTTGATGCTATCCATCCCCTGGATGCTGCCGAAATTCTCCTCCTCTTCCTCGTCGTCCGGTCTCACCACCCGGTCCAGGGGACCGCAATCATCGACAACGGGAGACGTCATGGTCTTTGCCTCCTTGAGCGTACTAAGGCTTCCCAGGGAGAGGTTGCCCTCCATGGGAACGTTATCTTCGCCCGCGGACAGGGCGACAGCATCACGCTTGTCATCCTCCACGAACGGGTTGTACTGCCGGCTGACCGCCTCGTACACGTTCAGCAGGCTCTTGATTGAGTTGTTGATCTCGGACAGGTCCTTCTTCATGGACTCTATCTCGTTCTTCGTAGCTTTGCTGGTGAGATCTGCGGTCTCCGCCTGCTTCTTTAGGTCGTTGACGCTGGCCTCGATCTCCATGAACTTCTTGTCATCGGCACGGCCCCCGCCCGAGGACAGGCTGGAAAGGATATCGTCGCCCAGGCCACCGCCCAGGCTGCCCCCTATGCTTCCGCCGAGACTGCCGAGATCGCCGATCTCGTCCTTTCCCTTCTTCTTGTCCTTCTTGTCTCCTAGCTTGGAGAGGCTGCCGAGGCTTCCTCCAAGGTCGCTGAGGGACAGGCTTCCGCCCTCCAGGCCAAGGTCGTCCGAGGAGGCGGAGATGCCTCCCAGGTCGGAGCCCTTGCCGCCCTTCTTCTTGAACGACAGGATGGCCAGGGTCGAGACCAACGGATTGATGGGAACGTTGCGGACAGCCTTCATCTGGATACCTCTGGATAGTGATGTTGTGAAACTGGTGATATGAGCGATCGTGATGGTTGATGTGTGGTGTTTAAGATAATAAAAAGAAAGGAGTTTATTACCCTGTTTAGTTCAGGGTAACCCACTCAATGCCGGGGGTGAAAGCCTCGGAGGTGGTGAAGGTGATCAGGGACAGCTGGCCGTAGGCCGGCATGATCTTGATCACACCGAGCTGGTTGAAGCCGATACCCAGAGCGCCATCAGCGTTGGAGACGGTGATCTTAATAAGGTCACCCTGGCCGACCACGTGGGAGGTGGTCATGCTGTTGTCATCCCAGGTGTTGCCGGAGATGGACTTCTCGACCTCAGCGATGTAGGTCTCATTAGTTATCTCGGTGCTCATGCTCTGGTACAGGTTGGTGGTGTCGGACAGCAGGGAGATCATGACGTTGTTCATATTGATCTGGGGGCTGCCGGCAGCGAGCCTGACATATATGGTGACGTTGTCAATGTACTGGTAGTTGGTCTTGTTGACCTGGCCGATGACATCCTGGACGATGAATCCAGAAGCGACGTTGTTGATGGCCTGGTCACCAGTCGACTGGGCCTGCTCCCTAACGGTGTTCGCGGTGCTGATCAGTACAGACGCGGCGACCGCGGCCACAAGGACCATCGCGATGAAAATGATCATCGTACCGACGCCCATCTCAGCGCGCTTGTCGTTTCTCATTTTTACGAACTTCTTGTTCAATCCCATTTCTAGACCTCCATTCGGTTCTTGCCCGAACAAGAGTATACCATACTCCTTGTTCCGGGACGCTTCGTCTGCATAGATTGCAACGGGCTACCATCCTAGGGATGTAGCTCGCTCTCATCAGGCAGTTAAGTCAAAATTCACCTCCGAGATATATAAAAGAAAAGATTTGAAAATCATAACTGATTTGTATTTTTGATTCCCAGAAATATTAATTATCAAATAAAACTATGAGATCATCTAACATAGCCAGTTCACCCTCGCGCTTATCATTATCTGTACTTCTTTCATCTTATTTAGATGGGGAAATAGGCGTACGCGATGATGTCCTCTGTGAACACATACTTGATCTCGACCGACCACTGACCTTCTGTTAAGGCCCCTGTCCACTTTCTGAGGTCTATGTAGTCCCCAGAGTTCATAAGGCCGTTGCCATCGGCATCCACAATCTTGACCTGGGTGTCGTCGATCAACAGCATTATCATAGAGCTGGTATCGTTCAGGTACATGGTCTGAACGGTCATGTCCGGTCCCAGGACATCAATATAACAATAGGTGAGCTCGGTGCTTGGGGAGATAGTCCCCAGCATCAGCTTTACCTCGCTCTCGGAGACGTCCATAACTGCGGAGATGGAGCCGGTGGGGGCTGTGTCAGTGTCTGGCACGATGATCGATCCTTTGGAGACTATGGTGTTGCTGGACCGGTGGACCATCTCGAACAGCCACGGCCCCTTAGTGAGATCCCTATAATTGGAAATGATGAAGTACGATCCCTTCTCCAGGGTGCCAGTCGAAGAGATAGTGATGTTCGCCAGGCTCTTGGGGTCGTTCGCATCCTCCGGTTCCTGATCGTACACGAGAACATCATCGTGCACGTCCGCCGTGCACACATCCCCCAGAGGGGAAACGGTCTTGATCCTTACATCGGTGAACAGGATCGGATTTGAGAAGTTGTTGAACTCCACCTTCATCTGGGTGGGGCTGATGTACTTCACATTGAACGATACGTTCTGAGGTATACTGGCAGGGGGAGACCCCTGCATTATGGTGAGCGCAAGATAGATACCGCTGATCACTATCGAGATGATGAGGACGATGTTGACCCACAGCAGTATCGTTCTTCTCTCCATTCGAACGTGGACGGTAGCTAGCTCATAAAAAATGTTTAGGCGAAGGTATCAAATCGAATAACATTACCGAACGACGATGACAGTGCAGTTGGCGTTCTTGAAGATGGTCTCCGATACGCTTGCGCCCATGATCTTGGCCAGACCGCTCTTCTCTCCAGATGAGCCCAGGATGATGCAGTCTGCGTCCAGCTTTTCGGCCGCCAGAAGGATAGTGTCCTGAGGTTCCCCCGCCTCCAACAAGGTGGCGATATCCACACCCACCTCCGAGGCTCTGATCTTGGCACGGCCCAAGACCCTCATGCCGTTCTTGATGTTCTTGTCCTTGTCCTCTTGGGCCTTGGGACTTACAATGTACATGATGTATAGAGTGCCGCGGAAAGCCTTGGCATATGCAAATGAGAACTCGACAGCTTTCTCGGAGTGTGGCTTTCCATCTGTGCCTACAATGATATTCATTGGGACCAAACTAATTATTATTCATACAATATTTAAAAGAAAAGTTTAGGAAATCATTTCTGATTCTAAAACCCTGTCCAGCGTGACATCCGGCATCACCGTAGGGACACATATCTGGCCGTCAGGGTGCTGGGCACATCCAGGATAAGGAAGTTGACGAAACCCTCGGCAGGCGTCAGAGACACCCGGACCTCTTGCCCGCTGGTGACGGCGTTGGGCAGGTCGAACCTCAGCAGGAATATGTCGCCATCTCCGATGATGGAGGTGGAGTTCACCTCCCCGCCGGAGATGATGCGATCGCTGCTGAACCCCCCGTCTCCGCTGGTAAGGAAAATGTGGTCCTGGGGTAGCAGGAGCTCGATCACCAAGGAGCTGAGGTTTACAGCCTGGCTTCCTGGACCTAGGACGACCACTATCTCCAGACCGGTGAGCAGCTCGCGCTCGGTATCACACACCCCCACCACGCTCCTCACATCGAGGTAGTTCACGGTGCTCTCCAGCGCATCATCGACCACGTCCTGGGCCTGCTCACCGGTCATGGAAGTGTTGTCGATGACCATGGAGCCAGCTACACCACTGATAGTAATCAAGGCGACGAGCATGATGGATGTACCGATGCCCGCCTCAGCTTTCCTGCACCTAAGCGTCCTCAATTTTATCGGCTTTATTGTTATAACCAAAAGTATATAATTATTACCGGGCCCCCTCTAGGGAGGCCTCGCAGAACGGACATTTCTTGAAGATGCGGTTGGTGGTGCGGTCGCAATTGGGGCATTTGACCTCCAGGAAGGCAGAGCAGTAAGGACAGCGCGAGATCGTGGAATGGAGCACCTTTCCACAAGCTGGGCAACGGATGAAGGCATCGTCGCCATGGGACGGAGGTGGCGATGACCTGCTCTTCCCTTTCGAGAACAGGCCGAGCGTGCTGATGGCCGTGATAAGGATGCGGGAGCTCATCGTGATCATCACGATGGATACCGACAGATTAAAAAAATTATCGTCCCTGGTGTGCGTTCCCGGAGAACAACTCACTCCTTCCGAACGTCGACCAAGGACTCGATCGTGCTCACTGCTTGGGCGATTGAGACATGGGGATCGATGGTCATGTCGATGGCTTCCTGAGGGCAGTGCTCCACGCACCGTCCGCATCCCTTGCACCGGCCGTCATCTATGATGGCCCTGCCATCCCTCAGGACGATGGCGTTCACGAAGCACGTTCCGTCGTCTACACACGACCCGCAGCCGACGCACTTATCGGTGACCATCAGGGACACACCCGGCATGCGCATGACCCCGCTGCTGATAGATCCTGATAGCTGTGGTAGCATCTTCCACAGGCAGCAGCATTCGCAGCAGTTGCATATCGACAGAAGTTCCTCCTTGGGCCCGGTGTTCAACCATACGCTGTCTATCTTGTTGCGGCCTATCAGATGAACCAGCCCCCTCTCCCTCCCCTTCCGCATATGCTCCATGGCCTCCTCCACCGTGGCCATATGCCCCATGGAGGCGGGTATCTTGAGAACACCTGAGCCCAGGAATACGCACCCCAGGTCCTGGGGGTAGTGCTGACAGTGGTTTGAGCGCCGGCACATGCAGTGGTTCATGATGAAGATGTACCTTGACTGCTGAAGGAAGTGATCGATCACCTGCGATGGCAGGACGACGTTGCTCTGCGAGACCGGCCTGTCCACATCTATCGTAGTCAGGCGAGCGGACATGGCCACGGCGTCCTTGGGGAGGTATATCATCTTATCCTCCTCGAAAAAAGCGAACTCCATGGCCCTGCCCAGGACGGGCAGGCGGGTCATTCTGGCCATCATGAACCGCTGCTGAAATCCGACCTTGATCATGCGGGATGCGATATCCGTTCTCGCGCTCACGATACCCCAACAGGATATCCTTTCTTAGCCCTTGTGCCGATGCATGTACATCTTATCAGAAAGGCATCCATGATCGAATGGTTATCTGGAGAATCAGACTCCAAGGTTTATATCCAACCACCTGGTTTGACAGGCCATATGATCGACGGGACCTTGCTCTCAGTCCCACTGCTCTTCTCCAGCACACTGTCCGTCGGTCTTGCGGTAATAACATGGAGAATGAGCGACCTTCGGACCAAGGGACCGTTCATATGCCTCCTCATCGCCAATGCCTGGCTTTCGGCCACCTACCTCCTGGAGCTGCTCAGCACCAACATCCAGGAAATGTTGCTCTGGAATGACATGGAGTACATATCCAACGTGTTCATACCGCCGCTGTTCCTATTGTTCACGTTGAGGTTCGTCGGCCGGGACAGCGCAGTGAACTGGAAGAACATGGCGGCCCTATTCGCCGTCCCCACCCTGGCGCTGGCGATGCTGTGGACGAATGACATTCACCACTCCTTCTATTCTTCCATCGCTCTACCGCCTGAATTGTACATGGGGACCTTCGTGCCCACCTATGGCCCTTGGTTCTACATCCTCACAGTATATTCCTTCCTGATAGCTGCGTTAAGCCTCTACCTCCTCCTCAACGCCTTTGTTCGATCCTCAAGATACCTGCGCCAGAAGGTCTCAATGGTGCTCGCGTCATGCACCCTTCCCATGCTCGCCTTTATTGTGGGTCTCCTGCAACTAACAGATCTGCCGTTCACATTCCTCATGATCCTGGCATTCGTCGGGTCCATGACCCTCATGTTCGTCGGTGCTTACCGCTATGAGCTGTTCAGCATAATGCCTCTAGCACTGGACACAGTGGTGGAGAGGATGAAGGACGGGGTGGTGGTGATCGACAACCGCGGACACATCATACATATAAATCCCTCCGCAGAGAGGATGCTGGATGCCACCACGGCAGGTAGAAAGGAACGTAGGACAGCGGATTCGCTTCCCTTCCTAAAGAGCGTGGACCTGGAGGACGCCATCTCCACAGATAGGTCCTTGGAGGTTTCCATCCCCAAGGACGGAGTTGACCATTACTACGATGTCCAGGCTACGGCCATGAGCGACCAGAGCGGTGCCCGGACGGGAGTGCAGCTGATCATCAGGGACATCGACGAGGAGAGGAGGATGAAGGACCAGCTCCTCAAGGCGAACACCAAGCTGAGCATAATGTCCATGGTGGTCCGCCACGACACCATGAACCAGGTGGGAGTGATACACGGTTACAGCGAGCTGATATCCTCCGGACATCTGAAGAGCGAGGACATGTCAAGATACGGCGAACGGATCAAGGAGGCGGTCAAGTACATCGAGCGCCAGTTCAACTTCGCCACCGACTATCAGAGCCTGGGGAGATCGGACCCCGTGTGGCAGTGGATGCAGCTTGTCCTGGCCAAGGCCAAGACCTCAGGTGCCTCCGAGGGGCTGGACGTGCGCTCCGAACTGGGGCCGCTCAGCGTTCTCGCCGACCCCATGCTGGAAAAGGTCTTCACCATACTGCTGAACAACACCCGTAAACATGGCAAGAAGGCCTATCAAGTAAACATCGGTTATAAGATCGAGAACGGCTCATGCATCGTGTTCTATGAGGATGACGGTGTGGGCATACCGGCGGACGTGAAACCGGCGGTGTTCGACAGGGACTTCAACCCCCATGGCAGCATGGGGCTCTACGTCGCCAGCCAGATAATGTCCATGTCCGGAGGGGTCATCCGCGAGACGGGCGAGGAGGGGAAGGGCGCTCGCTTCGAGCTGATATTCCCGGAGGGGAGCTGGAAGGAGGAGAAGTTCGACATGTCGATCACTGCCCGGTCCAACGGCCAGCTGAAGGCCGATTGAGACCGCCCGCTCAGATTCTGTCAGAGGACGTCCTGTCGATAATCGGCGCGCCGCAGAAGGCGCAGCGATGATCGTTCCTGTGATTTGTGCCCCCGCAGTACTCGCAGCGGACATGCAGGTCCCTCTCCATGGAGGTGACGCGCCTGCTGGTCCTCCTCCTGACGAACCATGCACCGGCGAACAGGGTTGCGCCGATCAGGAACAGCGGGGCAGAAACCCACAGGAACCCCGGCTCCGATAGCACCGCAGGAAGGAAGAACCCGAAGCTGAAGAACAGCAGCATCCCCCCGATGCCCATGAGCACCAGGCTCTTCATCTCCCCGTCCTCCCGGGCCTTCTTTATGGGGTCCTCGGGAGCGTTGGGATTGACCAAGGCATTGCAGTCTGGACAGTACCTGGTTCTCAGGGGGACCGCGGCCTGGCACTCAGGACACTGCCGGGTTCTGATGGACATTGCCGGTCAACACCGCGTCAGCGGGCATTTATTCGTAACGCCCTGAGTTCACGTTTCAGATAAGGATGTTGTCTACGACCTGTTTATGATAAATGACCCGAGGTACCTGAGGCCCCATTAGGGATAATCGCTACCATGTTTTTTTATCCAGCCCCCCCTTGTCGGTGGAAGGTTACGGCATGTCGATCATCCGCTGCGAGGAGGTCACAAAGACCTATGTCACCGGGGATATCACCGTTGAGGCCCTGAAAGGCATCACCATGGAGATAGATAAGGGGGAGATGGTGGCCATAATGGGTCCGTCAGGATGTGGTAAGACCACCCTCCTCAACTGCCTCTCAGGCATAGACGATGTTACCTCTGGCAAGATCTACATCGAGGACCAGGAGATCACCTCGATGAACGACAACTCCAAGACCAACTTTCGAGCCAGGCGGATGGGCTTCATATTTCAGTTCTATAATCTGCTACCGGTGCTCACGGCCACCGAGAACGTGGAGCTTCCGCTCCTGATCGCGGGCACGGCCCAACAGGAAGCCCGCAGCAGGGCCTTGGAGCTGTTGAGGACCGTGGGCCTGTCCCAGAGGGCCGATCTGCGTCCCAACGCCCTGTCCGGGGGCGAGAGGCAAAGGGTGACCATCGCCCGGGCCCTGTCCAACACTCCAGCGATCGTTTGGGCCGACGAGCCCACAGGGGACCTGGATGTGAGGACCTCGGAGGAGGTGGTGTCGCTGATGCGCCGACTTAACCGGGAGAACGGTCAGACCTTCATCATAGTGACCCATGATCCGGAGGTGGGTGCGAAGTGCGACCGCATAATCCATATGCGGGACGGGAACATCGTCACCACCAACGGCAACGTGGACCACATCGCCGACGAGATAAACCAGCTGGGGTGAGGAGATCTCCCTCAGATCGGCGTCGATGGCCATCGTGACGGCCGCCCTGATGGCTGTCGCCCTGGCCATGCTCCCCCTGACCTATGCCGTGCTGGCCCTGATAGGCCTCATAACGCTCTTCGTGCTCATCGACGCCTTCGGCAACCGCATCCTTCTGACGATGTCCATACGCAACGTCATCAGGAGGCCATCCACCACCGCACTGGTGCTGGGCGGTCTGATGGTGGGGACCGCCATAATCTCCGCCTCCCTTGTCGTCGGAGACACCCTCGACAACATGATAGTCGGCGAGGTCGTGCAGCGCTATGGAGACATAGATTTCACCGTAAGCGGTCCGGGAGCAGGAGCGAACAGCACCGGTCTTTACGATCTCTCCGAGGTCACCGCGCTCAGGGACTCGGTCCACGGGCTGGGGTCAGTGGACGGGGCGGAATGGGTCCTCCAGAGAACGATCAGCATCAAGGACACCGCCTCCAATCTGTCATCGCCCACCATGGACGTCATGGGACTGACGGACGAGGCATTGAGGGACCTCGGGGGGCTCGTGACACTGGATGGGGACGCTATCCGCTCCGCTCCAGCTGGAGGTCAGGCGTACGTATCTCCGGACCTCGCGGAGAAGCTGGACATCGCCGAGGGCCATACCCTCCTGCTGGTCCATGATCAGTTCCACACCATGTTGGTCAATGCCGTGCTGGTAAGGGACGAGGGGCTCGCCGGCCCGGGGGCCGATGTGTTCCTGGACATAGAGGATCTGCAGATGCTAAGTGCCCAAGAGGGGAAGGTAAGCACGCTTTTGGTGTCCCTTGAGGCGGCCGGTCGCCAGCACGCAGGGGATGCCCGTGCGGACCTGAACTCCACCCTGGGCACGCAGCCGGAGCTCAACCTGGAGATCAGCGGGGACCGCGATCAGGCCATCGCCGATGGCCGGTCGGCGGTGGCCATGTTCATCTCCCTGTTCTTCGTGTTCGGTTCGTTCTCGATCATCGCGGGCATAGCGCTCATCATCAACATATTCACGATGCTGGGTGAGGAGAGGAAGGGGGAGATGGGGACGGCCCGGGCGGTGGGCATGAAGCGGAGGCACCTTCAGAAGCTGTTCACGTACGAGGGATGGATCTATGCCTCCATAGCATCGATCATCGGCACGATGGCCGGCCTGGTGCTGGCCTACGTCCTCATACACGCGGCCACGGCGGTCATCGATATGGGAGGGATGCAGATCAGCAGGTACTTCACGTTCACGCCCCTGTCCCTCGTCCTCGCCTACCTTGCAGGTTTCACCCTTACCCTGGTCACGGTCTTCCTCGTCACCTTCAGGATTTCCAAGCTCAACATCGTTCGGGCCGTCCGCAACATACCCGAGCCGCCGAGGCTCAGGGATGACAAGGGCCTCCTGCGTCTCGGCATGCTTATCCTCACCATCGGCCTGGTAATCATGCTCGTGGGCATGGACCGCCAGAACCTGGCGGCGGCCCAGAGCGGGCTGTCACTGGCCACGCTGTCCGTGGGTCTGCTCCTGCGCAAGTACGCCGGCGATCGCATCGCATGGAGCGTTGCGGGGCTGGCCACCCTCTTCGTGTGGCTTCCGAAGGGCTTCGAGATATTCCCCTACACCGGCAACATCGAGATGTTCGTGATCGCGGGAGTGTTCATGGTGGTCTCCCTCCTCACAGTGGTCATGTTCAACTCTGACATCATCATCCGTATTTTCACCCGCCTTGTGCCCGCCAAGGGGGGCTACGGAGCGGTGATGATGACCGCCATATCATATCCGCTGAGGGCGAAGGTGCGCACTGCCCTGAGCATATTCATCTTCGGCCTGGTGATATTCACCATCACCACCCTCTCCATGATCTCGGGGATGCTGGGGGTGGGCATACCGAAGATAATCGATCAGACCTCCGGCGGCTTCGATGTCCTCGCTTTCTCAGGGGTCCCCCTGGACATGTGGGACAGCATCAACTCCACGGATGAGCTGGTGGACGAGGCCAACATCACCAACATCGTGCAGCTGAGCATGGCCCTTCCCAGGGTCACCATAGAGCGCACGGACCCCCTCACCAACGCCACGGCCGAGGTGGACCTGTTCTACAGCGTCATAGGTATGAACGAGCCGCTGTACACCGTGGGTAACTACCCCTTGAAGGAATGGGACCACGACAGGTACCCATCGGAGCTGGAGGTGTGGAGAGCGGTGAGCACAGACCCCTCCTTGGCCATAGTGGACGGGTCCGCGGGAGAAGTGGAGAGCCAGTACGGCATGGGCTTCGGCTCCCGGAACCTCGCCGGGGTTAAGGTGGGCGACCCGGTGCGCATAGCCGATGGGTCCGGACAGAACGTGACCGTAACGGTGGCGGGCATCATGAAGCAGAGCTCCTTCAACGGGATCTTCATGGACCAGGACTACGTGAGGGAGGACCTCGGGGTGGAGGGGACCAACCTCTTCCTCATCAAGCTCGCCGCGGACGGGGACGCCGACAAGCAGGCGGTCCTGTTACAGAACCAGTTCTGGCAGTACGGGGTGACCACAGTCCCCCTTAAGAGCCTGGCACAGCAAGTGGTCAGCCAGATAGACGGCATATTCAACCTCATCAAGGCCTTCCTGGCCCTGGGCCTCATCATCGGCATAACCGGTCTGGGCATCATAACCATACGCTCCATACGTGAGAGGACCATCGAGATCGGCATGATGCGCGCCATCGGCTACACCAGGGGGATGGTGGTCACCAACTTCGCCCTGGAGTCCGCCTTCGTGGCCGTTCTGGGCATCGGTATCGGGACCCTCCTGGGGATCATCGTCGGATATCAGTTATGGGAATCGGGCTTCCGGGACATGGAGTTCGACTTCATCATAGCCTGGGGCCCCATACTCCTGGTGGGGGGCCTGGCCTTCCTGGCCACGCTTCTGAGCGTCTACCCTGCGGCCAGAGGGGCGAGCAAGGTGTCCCCGGCAGAGGTCCTGCGGTTCGAGTAGGCTCCCCCTGGAAGTACGGTTGGCAGCGCAGGATTGATGGTGCATGGGCACCGTACAATCAACGGATGATCGACCACCGCGCCCTCCACAAGCTGACCTATGGTATGTACATCATCGGAGTTGCGGAAGGGGGCGACGATAACGGGCAGGTATCCAACACCCTCTTCCAGGTGGCCTCAGAACCGCTACTGGTGTCGGTATGCATTAACAAGGTCAACCGCACCCACGGCATGATCCAGAGGAGCGGTGCGTTCACCGTCTCGGTCCTGAGCACGACGGCACCCATGTCCCTCATCAACCTGTTCGGTTTCCATCATGGCTTCGATATCGAGAAGTTCAAGGAGATACCTCACCGATCGGCCGACAACGGCGCCCCCATGGTCCTCTCCCATACCCTCGCTTACATCGAGGTCTCGGTGAAGTCCTCCCTGGACGCGGTCTCCCACACTTTGTTCCTGGGGCAGGTGACCAACGCCGGGATGCTGCAAGAGGGTGAGCCGATGACATACGAGCACTACCGAACGGTGCTGAAGGGCTACACCCCTGTCACCGCACCGACCTTCCGGCCGCATGAGCGGCCGCCGGGGATAAAGGGATAAAGCCCCGAGGCATTATTGTCTCAGGGGTATGTCATGTCAGACGACAGCGATGCTCCGATCTATGAGGAAGGCGACACCATCTCCGTGCTCATGCAGCAGCTGATGGTGGGAATACCAGAGCTGGCCGGAGGAGGTGCCGAGAGGCAGGCATGGGCCCTGCTGCACCAGGTGAGGGCCGCACTTCCTCCCGAGGGATCGGGCGATCCCCGGACCTTCGTGGCCAATCTGACAGACATGTCCGCTGGCTTCGTGCACATGGAAGGCGATGAGAGCGAGAGGTACGACCGCCTGCTGGCGGCGGACCATCTCTTGGTCAACGCTCTCAAGCCCTCCTTCGAGGGCATTGAGGATGATGTCCTGGAGATGCGCTTCGAGGAGCTACGCGACTGCCTTCTCAACATAGAGAGGATCAACGGGAGGAACCCTTCGGGGGAGACGCGCCTGAAGGCTATCTACGAAGGCCTCGTCGACCTATCCCAAACCCTGGGCTATGCGGCCATAGCACCACCATCGAAATGATGGCAGGGGGCATCACCGCTCCGATCGGAACGCTCGCGATGCCCAGATCGCCCTCCGTGGGCGGGCAGCTCAAGGCTGCAGAGCGAAAAGATCGGCTCAGCTGGACTGGTGATGCGGTCTCCGAGCTCACGATGAGGAAGGAAGATGACCTGAGGGCCCTGGTGTTTGACGAAGAGGCAACCGCATCGTTCCAAGCGCAACGATCACGGGACCGGTCAGTTCCCTCTTGAAGATCAGATAGCCATCTGAGCGCCGAGCTTCTCCGATACCGCGGTCAGTACGGCCTCCAGCTGGTCCTTGGAGAAGACGCATTGGAACTTACCGCCTGGCAGTACAAGGTCCGTCTTCCCGCCCCCCAACATGCCTTTTTTGACCACTGCTCTGGTCACATCGAGGTAGGGAACAAAGAAGTTCTTCTCGTTCAGCTCAAGTATCTGCTTCACCGTCAGGCCCCTGAAGCTATTGCGCAGCTTGTCGTTGGTCATGGCCCCGGAGAGGAGCGCTCCTGCGGCCCCCAGCCCCTCGATCAGGCCGATCTTCGCGGCCATCTTCAGACCACTGGCCACAACTGCGAAGGCGATCCCCGTCTCCGTGAACAGGATATCGTACTGACGTTGTATCCCCGTCATCCCTACCTGACCGGTTGCGTTCACCAGCACATAACGTATCTTCTCATCCTTTTCGGGTCCGCTCATCGAATCTCCCCCAAGTATACTTCCCAGTATGGGCCTGAAGATTATTAAAAATGAAACGGTTAGCTCCTGCTAGGAGCGCTATTATCCTTCCTCCACCCATGCTGTGCTCATGGATGCTGTCATGAGCGCCGGAGCCTCTCGCCTTCATCGTCTCCGGGAAGACTTCCCGGACCTGAGGTTAGAGGACGACTACATGGACACCGAGGTAGGTACCCGCGGGCTGATACGATGGCTGGACAGCAGGGGAGAGGTCACAGCTCTGGAGTTCATCGAGCCTGAGGCCTTCTGGGCAGATCCTGACGCCTTAGAGGAGTACTCTGAGACCATGGACCTGGGCATCAAGGTCACGGTCATGGTGCCGTCCTCCGAGGCCCTGGAGGCGGAGGCCTTCCTGCGTGAGGAGGTTGGTGGCGGGATAACCGTCCTGACATACGATGACGGTAAGCGTTCCGGCAAGGATCGGTAGAGCATTCATCGCTATGATGGTCCCACATCCCGAACGGCCCACCTGGGGGCAATTATTTATCGAACCTTGGCATCTTTTCACTGACCATGAGCGAGGATTGGACGGAGCTGTACAGGCCCAAGGGCCTCGATGAGGTCGTGGGAAATCCCAAAGCCGTTCAGGAGCTGAGGGCCTGGGCGGACGCTTGGGAGACGGGAAGGCCGCTGAAGAGGGCCGCCGCCCTCATCGGCACCCCGGGTACGGGCAAGACCAGCGCCGCCCTCGCCCTCGCCAAAGATTACGGCTGGGACGTGGTGGAGATGAACGCCTCCGACCAGCGCAACGCCGAAGCAATAAAGGGCATCGCCCTTCGAGGCGCCATGGGGCAGACGTTCTCCTCGACCGGGGAGTACCTGTCCACCAAGAAGGGCCGGCTGAAGCTCATAATCCTCGATGAGGCGGACAACATAGGCGGCCAGGAGGACCGGGGTGGCATCCCCGCCATGGTGGACCTTGTTAGGTCTACCAAGCAGCCCGTTGTCCTCATCGTCAACGACTGGTATGGCCTGACCAAGAAGAGCTCTGTTCTCAAGTCCCAGACCGAGCAGGTGAAGTTCTCCCGCATCAAGAGCGTGACCGTCAGGGGCGTTCTCAGGAAGATAGCCAAGGACCAGGGGGTGAAGGTATCGGACCGTGCCCTGGAGATCCTCGCTGAGAACTCCGGTGGCGACCTGCGCTCGGCCATCAGGGACCTACAGGCAGTGGCGTTGGGTAAGGAGGAGGTCACCGACCTTAACACCACGGTGGTGTCGGCCAGAGAGGTGGAGGGGACCATGTACACGGTCATGGACGACGTCTTCAAGTCCACCGATGCCCAGGGTGCCCGGCTAAGGATGATGGAGGTGGACGAGACCCCTGAGACCAAGCTGCTGTGGATCGAGGAGAACCTGCCGATGGCGTACCGGGACCACCTCGATCTCCATCGGGGAATGAAGGCCGTCGCCCGCGCGGACACCTTCCTCGGCCGGGTCCGCAGGCGACAGCACTACGGGTTCTGGAGCTACGCCGGGGACCTCTTGTCGTTCGGGGTATGCGCTGCCAAGACCAGGGAGGTCAGGGGCTACCTGCGCTACAGCTTCCCCATGTACTTGATGAAGATGTCCCGCAGCAAGAGCAATCGGGCGATACAGAACGGCATCTCCGCCAAGCTGGGGGAGGCCACCCATCAGTCCACCGCTCAGGCCCGGCAGGTGCTGCTCCCATACTTCAGGACCCTATTCCAGAACGACAAGGGGTTCCAGCTAAGGATGGCGATGGAGCTGCAGCTCGAGGATGAGGAGGTCGCCTTCCTTTTGGGGGAGAAGATCGACTCCAATGCCGTGAAGCATCTGATGAACGACATCAAGAGGGTCCTCGATGCCAAGGAGCAGCGCATGGAGAGGGCCATCGAGCGCCCGCACCCAGACGTGGAGGCCAAGGCCGAGAAGGCGGAGGTAAGGCCGCAGCCCGCCCCCTCCCAGCGGACGCTGTTCTGAGGTGCCCATGACCGACGATATGAACCGGGCGCGGGAGAAGCAGCAGTACAAGATGCACGGCGGCCACGCTGCGGTCAAGCTCTGCCACTGGATGCAGCAGTCGCTGCTGAAGGGTCGCCCGTGCTACAAAGAGGAGTTCTATGGCATCCGTTCGCACCGCTGTCTGCAGATGACCCCCGTGGTCAATCAGTGCAGCCACAACTGCCTGTTCTGCTGGCGGGTGCAAGGGTTCGAGGGCAAGGTGGAGAAATGGAGCGAGCCCGAGGCAATGCTCGACTCGTGCATCGAGGAGCAGCGGAAGCTGGTCTCCGGGTTCGGAGGGGACGAGCGCTGCTCCCGGGAGATGTGGAAGGAAGCGCGCGAACCGCGGCAGGTGGCCATCTCCCTCTCCGGGGAGCCCACACTCTACCCCTATCTGGGCGACTTCATCGAGCTTTGCCACCGGCGGGGTATGACCACCTTCCTTGTCACCAACGGTACCTATCCGGAGGTCCTGGAGAAGCTGTATCCTCTGCCCACCCAGCTGTACGTGACCGTCGCCGCCCCCAACGTCGAGGTGTACAAGCGCCTGTGCGTGCCCAGGCAGCAGGACGGATGGGAAAGGTTGATGAGGACCCTGGAGTTGTTCCCTTCTCTGGACACCAGGACGGTGATCAGGCATACCCTGGTCAAGGGATGGAACATGGGCTGGGAGGATGATTATGCCCGCCTGGACTCCATCGCCGATCCGTTGTTCATCGAGCCCAAAGGCTACGTCTTTGTGGGGGACTCCCGCCGCCGCATGCACATGGACAACATGCCCTCCCATACCGACATCGTGGAGTTCTCCCGCCGCCTGGGGGAGCGATTAGGCATGGACATGTTGAAGGAGAGGAAGGACAGCAGGGTCCTGGTCCTGGGCAGCGACGACCACCAGCTCCGCATCCCCGGATCATGAACCATAGCTTGACCGATCTGAGGAAAAGGATGTAATATAAAGAAAAAGTTCGGGCCAGCCGAGAGGAGGCTCCAGGACCTCAGCCTTAAGCCTCGCCAAATACCGGAGGCGAGACGGACAGGCGCTGAGCACCTGCCTCACTTCATGCGGATGGTCTCGAGGTTCATGGGCGCCCGGGTCTCCACGTTGAACTTCTTGTAGATGGAGGACGCCAGGTCAGAGCACTTGTGCTCGTCGCCGTGCCCGATGATGATCCTCTCCGGCTTGGGGTCCAGGGAGGCGATGTAGGACATCAGCTGCCTCCGGTCGGAGTGACCGGAGAATCCCTCGGCGACCTCGACGTTGAGCCTGATCTTCACGGTGATAGGCTTCCCCCGCTCGCTGAGCTGCAGCTCGCTCCATCCCTTCTGGATCTTGTTCCCGAGCGTCCCCTCGGCCTGGTACCCGACGAATATGAGCGAGTTCTTCGGCTCGTCCGCCCAAGCCTTGAGGTACTCCAGGACAGGCCCGCCGTTCATCATGCCTCCCGTTGCCAGCACGATGCAGGGCTCTATATCGTGGCATATGCGCTCCCTCATCTCCGAGGTCTCCACCCTCTTGAATATGGGCGACAGGAAGGGGTTCTGCCCCATCTGGAAGATCTGGGTGCGCAGCTGGGAGTTGAGGTACTCGGGATAAGCGGTGTGGATGGCCGTGGCCTCCCAGATCATGCCGTCAAGGTAGACCGGAACGTTGGGAAGCTTGCTGGTGCGCATCATCTCCTCGAGGACGAGCATGACCTCCTGAGAGCGGCCGACCGCGAACACCGGAATGAGGGCCTTTCCCCCGTTCTTCATGGTCCGCTCCACTATGTCCTTCAGGGCATTGCCCGCCTCCACCCTCGAGGGCTGTATGTCGCGGTAGCCTCCGTAGGTGGACTCGATGACCAGCGTCTCCAGGCGTGGGAACTTGTTGACCGTGGGGTTGAAGAGCCAGGTCCTCTCGAACTTCATGTCACCGGTGAACGCGATGTTGTACAGCCCGTCGCCGATGTGGAAGTGGCACACCGCGGAGCCGAGGATGTGGCCTGCGTTCTGGAACGTGAGCCTGATGTCCGGAGCGATGTCCGTGGTCTCACCGTACTTTAGGGGGATGCAGTGTGCCACCATCTCCCGGACGTGGGAAGATTCGTAGGGCGCTTTCTTACCCTCTCCGAAGGAGACCTTGATGTAGTCCAGCTGCATGAGAGACATGAGGTCCCTGGTCGGAGGGGTGCAGTAGATGGGGCCGTCGTAACCGTACTTGAACAGCGCCGGCAGCAGGGCGCAGTGGTCCAGGTGGGCGTGGGTGATGACTATCGCGTCAAGGTTTTCCAGCGGCTGTATCTCGGGGGCGTTGAAGTAGGGTGTGGCGCCCTCCTTGTCCGAGGGGTCCACGCCGCAGTCGATCAGGACCTTGCTCTCCCTGGTGCTCAGCAGGGTGGCGCTCCTGCCGACCTCGCGGTAACCGCCGAGAGCGGTCATCCTGACCCAGGACTCCCCCTCTATCCGGGGGCGGGCCAGTCGCCTTCCCACCTTCTTCAGGAAGCTCTTGCGCTCGTCGGATATCTGCCGGAGGTAGTTGCGGATGTCAGAGACCGTCTTCGAAGGCAGGGGCGGGGCGCGCACGACCTTGGGGGCCCAGCCCACCTCCTTCTTGATCTCGTTGAGGATGCTTCCATGCTTGCCTATGACCAGGCCGGGGGCGATGGCCTCGATGGTGACCTCCCCGGTATCGTCCTCGAAGTAGATATCGGTGATCTGCGCGTCCTCGGGGATGATTTCCCGTATCCGCTTCTCCACCACCTCGGGATCGGCCAGCATTCCGGGGTCAGGGCGAATGGCTACCCTCCGCCTGAGACCCTGGGCCAGCTGCCTTACGATATCATTGTTGGAGGCGAACTTCTCCATGTCCCGGGTATATATCACTACCACTGGCCCCTCGAACTCGATGGCCGTGATGTTCACGTCGGAAGGAGCGATCTTCCGTATCTGTTCCTTTGCATCCTCTAAAACTCGATCAGCGCTCATGAATTTTTCCAGCTTGGTTTATATTTATTTACAAAAGAAGTTAAAAGATGTTTAAGGGTGTTTGACGAAGCCGACCATCAGCTTCATCTTGGTCGCCCTCTCCATGGTCTCGTCCGGCGAGAGCTCGCGGAAACCATCCTTGTTGATGACGGCCACCGCATACCCGTCGCCGCTGGCGGAATCCCGCCTCATGGCGGCGTTCAGCGCCCTGATGGCCAGAGAGACGGCGTCGTCCTCGGACATGCCCTTCTTATAGTGGTCCTCCAGGACACCGTAGGCATAGGGGGACCCGGAGCCTACGGACACGTACTCATCTCGGATGGAGCCTCCTGCGGCATCCAGTGAGTAGACATGGCCACCGTTGGTATCGATACCGCCGATGATCAGACCTACGTAGTAGAACCCGTATGAGCCTCCCCCACCCCTCATGATATTTGAGAGGAGGGTAGCAGCGGAGTTCACGGACATGGGTGCGCTCCTCTTAAGCTTGTAGAGCTCCACCTCCGCCTTTATGTACCTCGCGAGCAGCTGAGCGTCACCGACCAGACCGGCCACGGTCAGCCCGAGGTTGTTATCGATCTTGAACAGCTTACGGACGTCCTTGTGGGCGATCACATTGCCCATGGTTGCCCGGTGCTCGGTCGCTAGTACGACACCATCCTTGTAAACTATACCGATGGTGGTTGTGCCTGTTTTCAACTCGTCATTAGCCATGACCATCAATCCATAAAATTGGTTAAAAGATGGATTCTAACTTGTTGGCTAACAAATGATGGGAGCCGTATTTAAACTTTGCTTATCTGGCCTGATAATGTCGATATCAGTGGGCGATACATATGCTGACGAAAAGCGCAGAGAGGATCGGACCTTGAGGGCCAGCCTGCCGATGGCATACGATGATGGACCGGCACCCCGCTTACCTCTGGAACGATTTACGAAGCACATTGCCAGCCTCCGTCACAAAAGGTGTGATTCTAGACGTTAATTTTAAATCGGTCGACAAAGGTGAAGAATGACGGGACAGGTAGCGTATAAGACCACTCCTGTGACACGCACTACACATACCGTGTGCTCCAAACTGGAAATGAGGGTGGCCTCGCGTCAGGACTTCCCGTGCCTGCCTGTCTCACAATTCCTTCCTTCTTACGAGCTTGTGCCGGAACCTAATTTTCTATCGGCCACGTGCCCCATGAGGTACGAGCTCCCTACTCCGCCCATGGCCCCGGTGATCATGCGCACCGCGTTGTTGGACTCGTATAGCCCTACTAGCTGCATCCCCCCGTCCAGGAGGATGGGGAGTACCAGCACGACGAACAGCCATATACGGAATCCTGGGCGGAGCACAATGACCATGAGCATCCCCAGGGCCAGACCCAGGAAGATTCCCACATCCCGGGCGCAGAAGGGCATCTCGTTACCGTTCATCGTGAGCGAGCGGTCCAGCCTCTGATGGCAGTACACATCCCCGATGGCGTACACCGCCGCGGCCAGGGGGTTCATCTCTTCGATGCTGTCCATGTTGTCCAGGGAACCGGAGCGTCCGCTCAGGTCCGGCACGCTCCCCGCCGGCAAGGTCCAGGGCGCGATGAGAACCACCACGGCCCAGGCTGTGAAGGACAAAAGGACGGCCCTCTTGGCCCTGAAGGACAGATCGCGATGCATCGACCCTCCATCCTCCTTAGGGAAATAATCGTTTCCCTCCTGCCTGGGAAAAGGGACATAAACGGGGACGGTGCATTCCTGGGAACATGATCCCGCTCCCCGACGATATGATCGCGCTCAAACGTTTCCACGGCCACCTTGGCCCATATGCGGTCCTGGGATTCCGCATGGGCCAGCTGGCACGCCGCCGCTTCACCCAGCGTATCTACGCCCGTGTCCACAGCGGCACCGAGAGGCCCCTGTCATGCCTTGCCGATGGAATCCAGATGTCATCATGCTGCACCCTCGGCAAGAACAACATCACCCTCCTGGAGGACAGGCAGGCCTGGTCGGAGTTCTCTGACGGTACGGGGCACCTGGACATCCGGGTCCGACCAGAGCACATAGGGGACATATCAGCACGTTGCCATCATCATAACGAGGAGGAGATGGCCATGCATTTCTACTCCCTCCCGGACGACGAGCTGTTCGTCGTCACATCAGACCGATCAGCCCCGTTCGGCAGATGACGGAGACCACGACGAAGGTGAGGAATGCTACCGGGGTGCGTGTCGCGTAGCAGTGCAACACGCCCTTCCAGCTCCTCTCGCCCATGATGAGCACGGTGAAGAAGGATACCAGCAGGGACAGCTCCCCAATGTAAAGCCCGGTCACCAGCTCAAGGTCTGCGGCCACGCCGTCCATGGAACCGGCGCTCCTCCCTATCAGGGAGAACAGGGCTCCCGTGACCCCCAGGACCATGGGAGCGAAGAACGTTCCCGTGGACCGCATCATGTCCACTACGCCCCGTAGCCTCTCCTCCACCCTGGCCTGGCAGCCGCGAAGGTCCGACAGCATCTGCGCCAGGTGCAGGGCGATCTGGCCGGCATAAACAGGGTCCCTGCGGGCGCATTGAAGGACTGTGGCGTAGGCGTTCTCCGCTACCGGCGACGCCGCCCTCAATACACCGTCTTCGACAAGTAGGTCCTCCAGCTTTCTCCCTGTGAGGCGATGCCGGTAGAGCAGGGATGTGATAATATCGACGAACGTCCCCTCCCTCATGTTGAGGGCCACGCTCTCCAGCGCGCGCTCGGCGGTGCTACCGGAGACCATGCGGTTCCCTGCCTGAAAGAGGGCCGCCGTAGCCTCCTTCTCGAGCCGCCCCTTGATCTTTTGAGCGGAGGAGTAGGAGCGAAGCTTCCAGTAGAGGAAGGGGCAGGGCGTGAGCACCGCCGCCCCGGATATGGCCAGTGGCCCCATGTGGAGCAGTACGGCAGCGGTAACGGCGGTCATCCAAACAAGCAGGAGATGCGGCGGGAAAAGGCTCCGCACATCCTCCCCGCCGCTCACCATCCCCAGGGGGTTTCGGGACAGGATGCTCCAGGCATAGATGATCGCTGATGCCGGGATAACCACCAGGAGTATGAACGTCAGGTAGTGGAAGGGGACGGCGGTGGATGCTGCTTCCATGCTCATCGAGGTCCCCAGCGATAGCAATGGAAGCAGCGAGAACATCATGATGGGTAGCAAGGTGCCCAGGGAGAACAGCACCATGGTGGGCATGGTCAGGGAGGATATGTAATGGTCGACAGCGTCCCGGATGCCGGCCAAGGCCACCGCGTTGGCCTTGTCCAGCAGGCGGTCCATGCCCTCCTTGGTGCGCTCGCAGGTGGCGGAGATCACGAGGTGCAGCGACTGCCTCAGGGAATCATTGGCACGCGAGAGCGTGGCCGACAGGTCGTCGAGGGCCTCGTTCAGCGAGCCCTCGGCCCGGGTCACGTTGGCCCACAGCGCCTCCTTCAGCCGCTGCGCGAGAACCCCCTCTCCCCGCTCCGCGGCGAAGGTCACCGCCTGCTCCAGAGAGGGGCGCACCTGCATGCTCATGGTCATGCAGCCGATGATGGACGGTGACTCCCGGAGCATCCTCCTCTCCTCGGCCTGAGCGTAACTCTCGGGGGAGTTGAGGTACAACGAGGAGAGTATGATAGGAATCAGCAGGGCAGGGACGAGACCATAGGCGGCTGCTCCCGCTCCCAGCGTTAGGAACATGGCGCCAAAGGACGCCAGAGCCACGATCGAGGAGATGATGAAGAGGTTCCACCCTCCCTTGGCGAGCACCCCCTCCTCTACCTCATTGCGGAGCATCCAGCGGGCACCGGCGGCGCTCCTCCTTGCATGCATCAGCCTAGAGAACGACGGAGGCACAGGGACCTTCGGGAACAGGGACGGAAGCCCTGTGAACAGCGCTTCGTGCAGAGGCGTATCAACACCTCCCTTTCACGAGAGAGCGGAAGTCGTCCACCATCGCTCCGTAGTCCCTCTCCCCCGAATCGATGCGCTCCCAGAAGAAGCGGTTGCACCGCAGCACCCACTCCGGCTCCAGGAATTGCGGGTTACACGAGGCTGCGGCGTCGAGGAGAACCTGGCGCATGTCCGTCCGAGCCTGGATGTTGGCGATGGCCTCGTCCATGGTCATGTTCCAGGAGGCGGCGATGCGGCGTACGACCGTGGAACCGCTCACTATGGCCCCAGATGCCGCTCCCTCTCCTGCCAGCAGGTTGTGGAACTGTGCGGCATCGTTGTGGCGGTGGCACTCGGAGATCTCCACCAGGCGGCGGACGGAGAGCGATGACCCCCCCGGCCGGAACAGCCCCATGGTGAGGACCAGGTCCGTGGCCAGGAAAGCCTCCCTGGGTATGCCCATGTCATGAACGACCCGCTCGTAAACCGAGCTTGCGGATTCCCCATGTATCGTTCCCAGGACCGATGACCCTGCCTTTCCGGTGCGCATGCTCTGGTAAAGGGTCTGAGCCTCCTTCCCCCGGACCTCGCCCAGGACTATGGCCGACTCCCCCAGGCGGAGAGATACCCTCAGGGCTTGATCCGCCATCTCCTCGTTGGTATGCTCCAGGCTGCTCTCCACGAACAGCGACTGGACCTTGTATCCCAAGGCCTGCATCTGCTGGATGGGGAGCTCGAGGGTGTCCTCGATGGTCAGGATACGCTGTGATAGGGGGAACTCGAACATCATCGCCGAAAGCAGGGAGGACTTCCCGGCCCCACGGGCCCCGCAGATGAGCATGGCGCTGCGCCCGTCTATCAGGAAGGACAGCAGGCCGGCCATGGATGCGTCGATGGAACCGTTGTGCGCCAGCTTCAGCAGGGTCCACGGCCTTCGCGAGTGCCTCCGCAGGGCCAGGGCCGTCCCTCCAGGGGACAGCGGTGGCCCGATGACCGTGGCCCGGGACTCGAAACCCTCGACATCGGTCTCCAACACCGGGAAGGCCTCGGAGAAAGGATGGCCGCTCGACTGCCTGAGCCTCGAGGCCACCTTGTCAACCTCATTGGGGGAGGCAGTTATGTTGGTGAGGCACCGACGGACAGCATTGGTACCGTTGACGCCGTTGATGGTTATGTGCACGGGGTTCTCCGAGGACGGGGCGTCCACGTAGACGTCCTCTATGCGGTCGTCAGAGAGGAGGACCTCGAAGAGGCCGAGACCCACGGTGTAGCGGACCGCGACCTCTGACAAACGGGAGATGTTATCCTCCCTCTCCTCTATCCCCCGGCCCAAATCCAGCTGTCCCCCGGAGACCATGCTCCGCAGGAGCCTGGAGGAAGAGCTGTGGACATGCGCCCGGAGCTCTGCGGCGGAGGAGATCAGAGTAGGAGGAGGGAGGAAAGCTATCTTCTGGACGACCCGCGATAGAGCGGAGATCCACGTATCCGGAAGATCATACTCCCAGGGCCGCACATGGTAAAGGAGCCCTCCTCCCTGCTCCTGGGACACCACCTTCACCGCGGTACCGAGGACCATGTAGCTCTCCAGCACCCGGTGGTTCAGGGGCAGGTCCGAGGTGGTCCAGCAACCGGAGAACCCCGGCCTCCTCTTGGCCCTCTCACGCAGCATCCCTGACAGCGCCCGGCTCAGGCCGCCTGCCTCTGGATCCCTGCTAACGCTGTGCGATCGCAGGACTATCTTAGTGGTCATCGGAGCTCACCACGTTGACTAAGGTCCTGCTCATGGACGCCTCGGCCTCCTCCAGCAGGAGCCGGGCATGGTCGAGGTTGGTCCGGAGGTTGTGCACGCATTGCTCGCATGCCCGGCCATGCCCGCCCGAGGGGCGGGGGTTCCGGGTATCCAGCTCCGGGGCGGCGCGGGGAAGGGAATCGACCACCCTGCTCACCACAAGGCGGGGGTTGGAGGAACAGGCGGAGCAGTCATCGAAGAGCCGGTCGAACCCCAACCCGTTGCAGAACCGCACGACATCGGCCACCTTGGACAGCATCTCCACGACGTCCCTTCCGTAGGATATGTGCCAGTCACGCACCAGCACGATCTCCCGGATGTTGGGCGGGTCGGCGGCCATGAGGCGTAGCACACCCTTGAGGCAGTGCTGGTCTGCCAGGCTCTGCGTCTGGCGGCAGCCTTGGCAATCGACCAAAAGGGTGCTCCCGTCCCTCTTCCCCGAGCAACCGGCCCGTCTGGGTTGAGGCCTCGTGGGCCGCGCCCTCTCCTTGAGCATAGTAAGAACGTTATTTCTCATGGTCCCGGCCCTAGGAGGCCTCGTGAGGATATCCATGTTAACGCTACAATCAGGCTACATCGTTAACCTTAAAGCGACTGGCTTGGTCGGGGGAAGGGCTGCGAAAGGGATTAAATCCGGGCCCTTCCATTGAGCGAACATGGAAGTCCTCGCTCCAGCCGGGTCCAAGGAGACGTTCAAGGCCGCCCTGGCCGGGGGCGCCGATGCCATATACCTGGGAGGGAAGCTTTTCGGAGCCAGGCGGTTCGCGCACAACTTCTCCGACGATGAGCTGAAGGCAGCGGTGGACATGGCCCACGGTCGAGGGGTGAAGGTGTATGTCACCGTGAACACCCTCATCAAGGAGCGTGAGCTCGGCCTCGCCAACAGTTACCTCGACCTCCTGGACCGCATCGGCGCGGATGCGGTGATCGTGCAGGACCGTGGCCTGGTCCAGCTCATAAAGGAGCGCTACGGCCTTGATGTCCATGCCTCCACGCAGATGGGGGTACACTCACCGGAGGACGCCCTGTGGGCCCAGAGGCAGGGGATCTCAAGAGCGATACTGTCCCGTGAGCTGACCCTCTCGGAGATCGCGCGCATCGCCACCTCCACCACCATCGGCCTGGAGGTGTTCGTCCACGGCGCGCTGTGCTATGCGTTCTCGGGCCAATGCCTCTTCTCTTCCATCCTGGGAGGCCGCTCGGGGAACCGGGGGATGTGCGCCCAGCCGTGCCGAAAGCGCTACACATTAGGCCCCCTGTCCGGTTATCTGCTGTCGACCGCCGACCTGTTCTCGATCGAGGCCCTCCCCCGGCTCATGGAGATCGGGGTGGAGGCCGTGAAGATCGAGGGACGCCTGCGGTCCCCGGTATACGTGTACCTGGCCACGAAGACATACAAGGCTGCGGTCCAGAGGGCGGAGAGGGGAGAGGAGATCCTCATGACGCCAAGGGAGAGGGAGATGCTCTCGGTAGCGTTCAATCGCGGCTTCAGTCCAGGGTATCTGCTCACCACCGATGTCATGCAGCGTTCCTATCCCGACTCCCGGGGCCTGCTGCTGGGACGAGCGAGGTCCGAGGGCCGTAGGGTGAGGGTAAGGGGTGAGCTGGAGGAGGGAGACGGAATAACCTTCTACCGCGGCGACGAGAAGATCGGAGGATTCGAGGTCCGCTCCCCCATCAGGGAGGGAGATGTCCGCGTCCTCCCCTCCCCGTACCGGCTGGAGATGGGTGATTACACGGCCTACAAGACGAAGGACCGGGAGTTCGCGGCCATCGAGGCCGAGATAAATGAGGTCCCCTTCCCCTCATCGCACGTGCAGAGGAGGGAGGTCGCCCTTCCACTGAAGGAGATGCCACGCAGGTCTCGCCAAGGGGAGCTCTCGTTCTACGTCTCGTCCATCCCCGCCCTGAAGGAGGTTCTGCCGCATGCCAAGAGGGTGTACTTCGACCTGGGGCCGCATACCGAAGAGGCCCTAGCGGAGTGCCGGTCCTCCTCCGTGGAGTGCGTGGTGAACCTGCCGCGGATCACCCCCTCCATCCCCGCGGTTCCTGAAGCCCCCATCATGGTCAACTCCCCCGGTCAGTCCATGGCGTTCCCCGAACGTGCGGTCTACGGTTCCTACTTCATGAACATGTTCAACTCTCTGAACCGACCGCAGCTGTACCAGTATACGCTGTCCGTGGAGCTCTCCCGGGACGATATGTGGGACCTCACCCGCCACTATCAGGGTCGTTTGGAGGTCATGGTCTTCGGGAGGTTGGAGCTCATGGTGACCCGCGACCCTACATTGGCGGAGGGGACCCTGGTGGACGAGAGGGGGGCAAGGTTCCCGGTGATCCGGGACCACCAGGGGTACGCTCACATACTGAACTCGGCGGACCTCTTCCTGCTGGACCACCTTGATGAGCTGGAGCGCATGGGCATCGATTCCTATGGCATCGACCTCCGGAACCGACCTCCGGACCTGTGCTCTATCGTGGCCAGGGCATTCTCACGGCGGGACCTCCGTCAGAAGGACAGGATCAAGCGCCGTGTAGGGGGCATCACTGCCGGGCATTTCCTGAGGGGCGTGCAGTAGTCGGCTAACTGTAGTGCATAAGGATTCGGTTCGTAGGTAGTTCTCATAGCATGCACCGCAAGGGAGAGGACGATGTGAGGTTGATACGAAGACCCTCTCTTCGTTACGATCGTGACGGGATCGGGGGCTTCTTCGAGGCAATAATGGCGCTGACCATCGTGACCTCGGGCGTGCTGCTCCTCACCCTGTCCATGACCCTCCTCTCCGTGGACGATGGTGACGGCAGTGAGGACCTGGACCTCCGCTGCGAGTCCGTGCTGGACTCCATCCTGAAGAATCCCGCCTGGTCACGGGGAAGCATGATCCTCGACCAAAGGGGCCTGGCACGGGCGGACTGGACGTCCTTTTTGGAGGAAGGGGGGGCCAAGATCATGCTGACCTACCCTGACGGCACCACGCACGTCCTGCACCAGCAGGGTAACATCACGGACGGGGAGAGGAGCAGCCGCAGCGCGCCCGTGAACATATTCTTCAATCAGGCGGACGTGAGGGCCGCACTCATCACGGTCTGGGTGTGGGCATGAAAGGGTGCAAGCAGGGTATGGCAGGCATATTCGATGCCTTCGTGTTCCTGGCCATTGCCTCCCTGGTTTCGGTCTCCATGCTCACGGCCTTCGCTGCCCCCTCCCCGCTGGAGGAGGAGAGGCAGCAAAGGGTCGAGGACTCCCTCACCGTCCTGCTGCGCACCACGGTTAAGGATGCTGACGGCAACGCCCGAGCCCTACAAGACCTTCTCCTCACCGGCAGAGGCGCGGACGACGGAACGGAAGAGGAGATAGCCCTGACGCTGGAGCTGCTTCTGCCGGGATGGGAATGGACGTGGTCGGCACGGCGCTCGGGCATTGAGATCGCCGTCGTGTCCACCAGCGCTGTCGTTCCCGAGGGCACGGTGTACTGCTCCATCGTCCGGGAAACGCTCCAGGGTGAGGTGGTGGAGTACCGCCTGGAGGCATGGCTCACTTAGTACGCAAGCGAGGCTACCTTACCTTCTAACAATAACTCCTCCATGCAATTACCTGAGATGAGCAAGGGAGCCGACATAACAGAAGCTGAGGCTTAGGCGACATTCTTTCCCGTTGGCCTTCCTAAACCTGGACGGTCCGCACGTAGAGTATGATGGAGTGGACCTCGAGAAAGGCTCCCAGGGCATCCGCGGACCCGGAGGTCCGTGGACGATATAGGGGAAGAGGTTTCAGGCCCCGAACTTCTCGGAGCGGTCCGCACGATCATAGAGGATGGGCATCAGGTCCTTACCCCTGATACGTCCCAGCGCGCCCTTGGCGCAGGAGACCTCGTCGTAGCTCTGCACGCCGTCCTTTATGCTGGTCTCCGAGTAGATGGTCAGGGGCACGGGGTCGCCTGAGTGGTCGAACCGGCTAACGGGGGTGCAGTGGTCGGCGCAGAATGCGATGACCGCCCCTTCCGGCAGGCCTTCGCGCAGCACCTTGGCCATGCCGTCGAGGCGCTCGATGATCTCGACCTTGCGGCGGGCATCCCCATCATGGGACACCACGTCCGAGGCCTTGATGTTCATGAGGACGAAGTCCTTCCGCTCCAGCTCCTTCAGGGCTATGCGGGCCTTGGCCACCATATCGGTGCTCGTCCCTCCGGAACCTTTTGGCACATCCACGATCTCCAGACCGACCACCCGGCCAATGCCCTTTATGAGGGACACACCGGCCACACATGACCCCTTCATGCCGTAGCGCTTCTCGAATGGCTCGATGTCCGGGAAAGGACCTCCACCGCGTGGAAGCAGAATGTTCCCCGGCAGCAACCCTTGTTCCCTTCTCCGTATGTTCACAGGGTGGGCATCGAGGATCTCGAAGGACCTCTTCACGAACTCGTTGACCGCGTCCGCCGTCCTCTGGGCCTCTGGTACCAATGGCCTGCTCAGCTGCACCTTGGTTATGGCGTGGGGATCGGCGTCGGTGACGTGGGGGTCCAGGCCCTCACCGCGTAGGAGGAGGACGGCACGGTGCTCGGTGGCGTCCTTGACGACGGCCTCGATCCCGGCGACCTTCAGCCCTTCCAGGGCCTTCACCAGCTCGGTTGTGTCAGGTTCCTTTATGCGCCCCGCACGGCGGTCCATGACGTTCATCTTCTGGTCAACCGTGGCGAAGTTGCATCTGAAAGCAATGTCTCCCTTCCTTCCGATAAGCCCGACCCCGGCGGCCTCGAAGGGCCCGCGGCCGGTGTACACCTCGTAGGGATCATACCCGAGGAGCGCCAGATGGGAGGTGTCCGATCCTGGGCGGATCCCCGGACCGATGACGTCCATGGACCCGGACGTTCCGTTCTGCGCGAACCAGTCAAGGTTCGGTTTCTTCGCGACCTGCAATGGGGTCTTGTAGCCAAGCTCCTTCACCGCACGGTCCCCCAGACCGTCCATTACGACGATCATTATCTTCTTGCCCGCTTCCATCTTATCTCCTCGGGTTTATGCATGAACGATATAAAAAAAGGTATATGGTGTGGTGCTCAGGCAGCGGACCTGGACCACACGTCCTCGGGAAGGGTTTCGTAAAGGCCCGCCTCGATACGGGAATCCTCTGAGGGCGAGACCGCGTACTGGATAATGCGCTCGGTGTTCAGGTCCCAGTAGAACACCCTCCATATCCTGCCTGAAGGCAGCAAAGCCTCCTCCCAGTGTGTTGTCAGTATCTGCATGTCCTGCAGGAAGTAGAACGTCCTGCGGTCATCGTGGTCCAGGACGTTATCAATGATCTCATCACCGAAACCGAAGTAGTTAAGGACCCTGAAGGCCAGGTCCTGAGCGACATCCTGTGAAACCTCCAATCTGTTCTTGATCGCGCTGGTCAATATCTCATGTGTTACAATCTGTCTTACTGTGCCCATCTCCTCACTCTCATAGGTAATCTGTTTGCACTACTATATAATGATAGTGAATAATTCGTCCTAAAAAAAGTTGTTTCTCATGCTGTCCAGTGGTCGATGAAAAGGGAGATAGGCGAGGGATATCGTCAGATGATGATGTCCCCGTCCCTCAGGATCTGTGCGTCATCCACCCAGATCGATGGGCTCTTGACAAGGCAGTCCTGATGTATGAGGGCGGGCCCGTCGTTGTCATAGTTGAAGCCTATCGCGAAGTGGCAGGTCTTGCCCACCTTCTCATCCTCCAGCATGTTGTTGACCATCTTGGCCTTGTAGTTGATGCCTATGCCCAGCTCTCCGATGTTGCGGGCGTTGCGCTCCTCCGCCACCAGCCCGTTCTCGCGCGCCCTCTTCTCCCCGCTCTTGATCACGGCCAGAAGAGCTTCGGCGTCCTGGCCGCCGCTCACCTCGGAGATGTAGCCGTCCTTGAAGTCGACCCTCACCGGCTCCCTGGGCTGCACGCATCTGGGAATGAGGTCAAGGGTCCCATCGTACACGATGGTCCCCTTGGTCGATCCCACGACAGGAGACACGTAAACCTCTCCGCAGGGGATGTTGCCGCCGCTGCCTGGCAGGCGGAAATCGCCATCATCGGCGAAGGCCTTCCGGCCCTCGATGGAAATGGTTACGTCCGTACCCGCGGGGGAGGTGACGTGCACCTTTTTCCCAGCGTCAATGACCCTCTTCAGCTTGGCGGCGTTGGCCCTCATCTCCGCGTAGTCCAGGACCACGCAGCGCTCGAAGGTGTCCCTTGTCAGGGAGGGGGACCAGAAGGAGCGCATCCTCCTCTCTCCCATGAGGTAGTACTGTATGTGGTCATAGCGCTTGCCATCATGGCCGATGTAGCCTATCTTCTGGCCATAGGGGTCCTTCCCGGTCTTGAAGTGCGGCACGGATATGAATATGTCCGGGCACTCGCGGATCGCGGCCAGGACCGCGTGCTCGGCGAACTGCAGGATGGTCTTCGGCTCCTGGACCATCATCACCGGTCTGCCCCCCAGGGCCTTCGTCTGATCGAACAGCGCCCTGGAGATGTCGAAGGCATCCCCTTCGAAGTTGGTCGCTATCAGGACTTCCTCCCCTGTTCTTAGCCCCATCACGTCGCGCATGGCCACCAAGGCCGCCTCTTCAATGCTGGACATTCAAAAGACCTCCGCTATGCTCGGGCATCTGGGACCGACTTGAACATATAATATGGTTGTGAGGTGTGATCAATATCAAGGAGAACATTTACTGTCAAAGAACGTATTGGAAAAAGAGGGAAGTAGTTTAGTTCGAAAAGGTCCTGGTTTAGAACCTTCTCTCACTTCGTGCCGGCTTGTGCTTCTGGTAGCATTCCCTGCAGTAGACCGGCCTTCCCTCAGTCGGCTTGAATGGGACCTGGGTCTCGGCTCCACAATCGGAGCACTTCGCTGGATGCATTTCACGGGGCTCGTCGCGTCTATATCCGCCTCTTCTGTCGTTCATACGATTACCTACTGTTGTCACACCTGTTTGTTCAGAACAAGTGCTAACTCTCTCAATTCATATTCTGGTATAAAATAACGCGTATTGGGATAACCGAACAATCAGATGGTAATATCTCATGATAATCAGGAACGACGGCGACCTGCCTGTAGGGGCAGATCGGCAGCCTTGATAACCTTTATATCTGAAACTTCTCATCCCTTCTTCCCATGAAGAAGAACACTCTGTTGGTCCTTGCGGTGATCCTCATCCCCATCATCATCATGGGGTCCTTGGCCATGGCTGGGGCCAGCAACTACCCGCAGCATGAAGAGGAGACCGAGGGCACCGGGTCAGAAGATAACACAACGGAGGGTTTGGAGATCATCGTGCCGATAGAGAGCATCAACTCCTTGGCACCCATGACGTTCGATGCCGTCGAACTCGAACGCATGACATTGTGATCTAAACCACTTTCGTCTTTTACATTCCATTCTGGTTCTTAATGTTCTGCAACGGCTATGCTATATTTTGCACACTGACCACATTTAGTGATCGGTGAGGGACCGCGTCCACTTCACGGAGATGATAAATGCCCTGGCCCAGTGGGTCCTGGGACCAAAAAACGGCTATCCCTTGGTCCGGGAGAGCTTGGGTTCACTGGTCATGACTATCCTGACCCTCTTGCCTGGAGGGACGTCGATGACCACCTCGTCCTTTATGCTTCTTTCTGAGACTTCCTTCTCCTTCCGAACGTTCTTGTTCATCTTTAGCATCTTCTCGCTCGGCTCGTCAAGCAATACAATGCTTAGACGCCGGGGTTCATCCGATGCTGCCAGTATTAGTTCTCCCAATGAGATCACCCGATGCGGATATGACTATGCCTGTTCACAGGGCCCGGGGACTGTAAGTGGTTATCACTCATCTATCCTTCGCCTAAGGAGCAAGCAGACGGCCCTTCCACCGTGTACCCTATCACGCACTATGGGAAATTAGTTTCTGCTGTCCCCCTCGCTTCGAAGGCACAAACCGTATTGGTTAGCGTAGCACGAATCCGTTTGATCGCATGTCGAGATCGAATCCTTAGACACTACACCAGTCTAGCATGTTATATCAATATATAATTGACCTCTGTTCTCTTCTTGAGGAAAAACATGGACGGGACAAATCAGCCATCGATCCCTAAGAAGGGACCATCGAAGATGTTGTTGGTGGGTATCGTCGTCGCTGTGGTGGCCATAGCGGCGATCGCTGGGGGCTTGGTGCTCCTCAACAACAACGACGGGACAGGCGATACGAACGGTAACAACAACAATAACAACGGCACTGGTACCACCTACGAGCTCCAGAACGGCCAGTATATGGTCATGGACACGGACTCCAACTTTGGTGGAATGGCCTTCAATAGCACCACCAGATGGGAGGTCTCAAACGTAACGTCCACCGGATATGACGTGACCCTGACCACCTACAGCAGCATGACCCAGCAGACAACTTCCTTCACCTTCCATGGCGACTACAACACCACCCTTGGATCAAGCGAGGATGTGTCCGTTGAGGATATGGCAACGAAGGTCGGGACCGAGCAGCTGGCAACAGCCTTTGGCACAAAGAACGTAGACCATTATCGTAACACCACCGTCGATGGGACTGCGACCACCACCATAGATTACTACATCGGGGCGGAGACCCCTGCGATGTACAAGATGGTCATGAACATAACAGATACTGAAGACCCCGACTCCACCGGGACCCTGACCACAGTAATCTCAGACACCAACATCGATGCGATAAGGAACGGAAACGACTGATGGCCAAACCTCTATGATAAAATGAGGCCTCCCGGCCTCTCCCTTATCATCTTTTTATTTCTTCATCTTTTCTCCGTTCGTC
>JADFDJ010000017.1 GCA_018262895.1 Methanomassiliicoccus sp.
GTATGATGCGGCACGCGCTCCAGATCAAAGTACTCCTGTAACAGCTCCAGGAGTG
This sequence comes from Methanomassiliicoccus sp., assembly GCA_018262895.1. GTDB lineage: Archaea > Thermoplasmatota > Thermoplasmata > Methanomassiliicoccales > Methanomassiliicoccaceae > UBA6. The sequence goes on from JADFDJ010000017.1 coordinate 56, forward strand.
CCTGGAGCTGCCGGAACGTGGAGTTGAACAGCTGGCGTACGAGGAAAGCGATCATCAGATCTCGTTCCGACACTGGCCTCCGGCCAGTGCTCTTCCGTCGCTGCCAGAACGGAAACGAATCGGCCAGCTCTCGAATCCGTTGCATCGTGAGGTGGATATCTGCCACCAACCACCTGGAGTATCGAGCAGAGCTCGATACCAGGTGGTCGCGGAGCGACCACGTATCGATCTGAGATTGTCCGTTAAATCTGAATACTTCTTCGTCAATGAGGATATCGGTGGCGTTCACCTGTATCACCTTTTCTGGACAACTGGGTATATAAGGTGAGCCGCCTTAAATTTTTCTAAAAAATACATATTTTTGTATAGATTTTTTGAGTGGAAGTGCTCAGATATCCCGTCATGCGCGTTTAGCGTCAGAGCCAAAGATCACTTCTATTTTTGACCCATAAATTTATTAACATAGTGATATAGAATAAAGATTCCACGGGAATGATGTGATAATCCGGGCTTGGATATATTAGGATGATAAGAGAATGAGCACTGTCAGCAAGAGGGCATGATGTTGAGGTCAAGAAAACTCGGGTTGATAGCCTTAGCACTGATGCTAACGATGGCATTAGCATCGAACATTGTCGTTCCAATGCAAGCCCTGAGCCCCACTGCTAGTGAGAACGAGATAGGCCTTAACACCGCTTCTAAACCCCTGATCTTGGGGGACAGCGCGGAGGACGGCATCACAGTTTACTTCTTCTGGGCGATAGGTTGCTCTCACTGTGCTAAGGCAGAGCCAACAATAGATCGCCTCGAAGAGAAGTACCCGCAAGTCACTTTCTTGAGATTGGAAGTGACCAGGAATACCACGAACCAGCAACTTTATTGGGATTTTAACCACCGCTTCAATGTCCAGAACCCTGTGGTCCCCTCAGTCTTCATAGGGGACGAGGCCCTGATAGGTGAGGACGCCATAATCAACAATCTGGAATCCATCTTAATTAGTATGATAGAGGCCAGCCTAGGGCCGCCTTCCGCACCGCGTAACCTCCGAGCAACCCCCGGTGATACCTTCATAAATCTGGTGTGGCAAGCTCCATCCAGCGACGGAGGCACCGCGATCACAAACTATGAGGTGTGGAGGGGCTCCTCCACCGGTAAAGAGACCTTCCTGGCCGATGTAGGAACAAAGCTATGGTACAACAACACCGGCCTGAACAATGGTCAGACCTATTACTATGTGGTGAAGGCGGAGAACGCTAAGGGCCTATCGCCGAGCTCTAACGAGGTCTCTGTCCGACCAAGTCCAACTGCATTGGTGCCCAGCGAGCCAAAGGACCTGGTCGCCACGGTCGAGGGCAGCAACGTCGTCCTAACCTGGCATTCCCCAACAAACGACGGTGGTGCTGCGGTCACCAACTATACGGTCTATCGCGGCATGACATCCGGAGAAGAGATACCGGCAGCCTTGCTCGAGAACGTCCACACGTATACGGACTACGGTCTGACCAATGGCCAGACCTACTACTATAGAGTGAGTGCGTCGAACTCCATGGGAGAAGGCCCCGCATCGAACGTAGCCTCGGCCGTTCCCGGCATCCCCTCCGCACCGGTGGGGCTGACCGCCACCGCTGGAGATTCCCAGGTGAAGCTGGAATGGACCGCCCCCCTCTACTCTGGTCCCGGAACGATAGTCTATCATCTGTTCCGCAACGGGACGGAGGTATGGAACGGGATCGTCAATGAGTATACCGATCCAAGGCTCGCCAATGGTGTAACGTACAACTATAGCATGGCTGCGAGCAATTCTTTCGGCTGGGGTCCGAACTCGAGCAGCGTGCAGGCGACGCCCACCGTGCCCGGCGGGAACACCCCTTCGATGGAGCTGACGATCGGCGCGGTAGTCATCGCAGCGTTGGTGGACAGCATCAACCCCTGCGCCATTAGTGTAATGATATTCCTGCTGATCTTCCTGACCAGCCTTGGGAACAAGCGGAGGGTGCTGATCGTCGGAATAGTGTACATCGCAACGGTGTACGCCGTATATTTCCTAGCTGGCATAGGATTGCTGACATTCCTTCAATCGACAGCGATGACCCGGTACGTCTACTATGGGGCCGCCATCATATCGATAATGTTCGGTCTCATCAATATAAAGGACTTCTTCTTCAAGCGTGACGAGCCCACGCTCGCCATCTCTGAAAGTAAGAAGCCGATGATCAAGAAGTACATAGAGAAGGCAAGCATACCTGCGGCGGTAGCCCTGGGCGCGATGGTAAGCCTTTTCGAGCTGCCGTGCACGGGCGGCATATATCTGGCTATACTCAGCCTCCTTGGCAACACCATGACATTCTCAGAGGGAGCGCCATGGCTCGCTCTGTACAACTTCATATTCGTCCTTCCTCTGATAATAGTCCTGGGGGTCATCTTCATGGGGGTCTCAGCAGAGAAGGCGAACGAGTGGCGCCTGCAGAAGAGGAGCTATCTAAGGCTCTTGATCGGCCTGGTGATGCTGGTCCTGGGAGCTATGATGCTGCTCGGAGTGTTCTGATCCCTGGAGCCTGGTTTGGGTCCCTACATGCAGGTAAGAAGGATGGATCGAAGATCAAAGAAGCTTAGGGCGTAAGGTGTCGATCACGATCACAGCGCTTCCTAGGGAGGATCTGTCGATAACGACCTAGACATCTCCTAGGGTATCAATAGCGAACCAGATGTCATCGTCATAAGTAGTACGCAAGCAACTTAACAATCATTGAATAATGGAACAATAATGTACGTTCATCCAAATGAGCGCTAACACTGGATTGAGCCTTTTAGAAAAAAGTCAACCTATTGTCCTGATAATCGCCACGGTGTTGGGCCTAGGGGTTGGATTTGTTTTTCCATCCATCGGTTCGATTAGCAGTGGCATCGTTTATGTTATGCTCATCGGCCTGATGTTCGGTATCGCTCTCGGGACACCATTAAAGAGCGTGGCCAGGTCCTTCAAGAATCTGCGTTTCTTTGCTGTAGCACTAGGCCTCAACTTTGTCATGGTGCCAGTCATAGGGTTTGCCCTAGCTCTGGTTTTCCTGGACGCCAACCCCCTCATATTCGTAGGTTTCATCCTGTATGTTGTGAACCCCTGCACCGATTGGTTCTTGGTGTTCACTAATATGGCCAAGGGCGATGTGCCAATGGGCCTGGCGCTGCTGCCAATAAACCTGGTCCTTCAGATACTCCTCATTCCTGTTTATCTATGGATGTTCGCTGGAACCGTTGTTCCTTTCCAGCTCACCTCTCTGGTCGAGACAATCGTAGTCTTCATCATTCTCCCTTTCCTCTTAGCGTACATTACGAACCGTCTGATGATCCATACCAAGGGCGAGGAATGGAAGGATCAGAGGTTGTCATCGCTGCCAATGGCTGTCCAAACCCTTACTTTGGCTGCTGTGGTGTTCTTCATGTTTGCGAGTCAGACCGAGGTGATAACGAGCAACTTCGGGCCGATATTGGCCGTTCTTATCCCCGTAATGCTGTTCTTCCTTCTCACATACCTGATCGCCCAGGTAGTCAGCAGGAAGCTGAGGATTAGGTATGGGGAATGTGCGCTGCTAACATGCACAACGATCGCTCGGAACTCCCCCCTGGCCCTGGCCATCGCCTTCGGCTTGTTCCCCGATCAGCCGTTGATCTATGTCGCAATAATCATCGGGGTCCTCGTCGAACTCCCTGTACTTGTCGTCATAGTGAGACGGTTGAACGGAGGTCGCGTCAACTATTGTAAGGCGGTAGGAGAGGTAGAGGAGCCCACAATCGGTTCCCAGTGATCGACATCTACAAACGGACGTTAATGCCGAAACGATCTCCGATCGATATCGATCACATTTTCTTTGCCTATAAGGAGCGGACGAGCATCACCCAACGCAAATGTGGAGCTAGGGACCTCAGGCCAGTGGCCGGAGGAAGGCCTACTCTTTTTTAGTAGCATCCCATCCCCCCAATTCACGGTGACATGATGGACCTGGTGACAATCCTCTTTATAGCGGCCGGGCTGGCGATGGACGCCTTCGCCGTATCTATCGCCAAGGGCATCACCGTTCAGGATGAGAGGATGAGGTCAGCTGTTCTCCTGGCCTCGCTGTTCGGTGGCTTCCAGGCTCTCATGCCCCTGTCAGGGTGGCTCGCCGGCCTGGGGTTCAGGGACGCCATCATGGAGATCGATCACTGGATCGCCTTCCTCCTCCTGGCGCTCATCGGCGCGAAGATGATCTGGGACGCCCTGAAGGGCGATGATGATGAGGACGGAGGCCTCACCGTACCTATCGCCCTCACTCTTGCAGTGGCCACGAGCATCGATGCGCTGATGGTCGGCCTGAGCTTTGCCTTCTTAGAGGACTCAATAATCCTGCCCATTGCGGTCATAGGTATCGTCACCTTCCTCCTCTCGTTCCTGGGTTTCATGTTCGGTTGCTCTCTGGGAAAGGCTTTCGGCGGCAGGATCAGGATGATCGGAGGGGTCATCCTGATAATGATCGGTTTTAAGATACTGGCCGATCACCTGTTATGAGGGCTGGTCTGAGCTCTTGAACAATATCAAGAGATTTGCGGGCGATCAAAGAGACCTCGCAAGATCCATCTGAACGCCTCAGTGGTCGAACTATTCGTACTCTATTCCTTTCCACGCATGCTGTATCCCTTTGGGACCAGGATTAAATATCATCACTTAATTAAATGATGATATGATTGAGCGTCCCGTGGACCTGGAGCTTAAGGCCAAGCTGTTCCGGGGCTTCGCCGACCCCACCCGTTTGCACATAATGGAGTCGCTTAGAGGTGGAGAAATGACGGTCGGGTCCATCGCCGAGGCAACGGGACAGAGCCTTCCCAACGTATCCAATCACCTCTCTTGCCTGAAGGAGTGCGGTCTGGTGGTGGCCAGACGAGAGGGGAAGAGGATATTCTACTCGGTGGCCAATGATAGGGTGCTCTGCCTACTCAACGACGGCGACCTGGTCCTGGTGGAGGCCAAGGAGCATCTGAACAGCTGCAGAAGGTACGATCGCTGAGAAGAGGTGTGTCCTTGTCGGGAACGGGGTGGAAAGGAGGAGGGTTGCGGTGACATGAGCGAAAACCATGGTTGTCACGAGGAGGCGGAGATCGAGGAGGCCCTGAGCAGGAAATGGTACGAGTATCCCCCGATACGTAACGCTTTGATCGCCGGGGCGCTCACTACAGTGGTGTTCCTCCTCTCGCTCGTCCTGCCCATCCCTGAGCAGGTGACCATACCCATCTACATCATCGGTGTGGTTCTGGGAGGATACTACTGGTTCAGGGAGGGTGTGGAGGAGCTGGTGGAGGAGCGTCGCATCAACATCAGCATCCTCATGGCCTTCGCCACCGCTGCCTCCGCCTTCCTCGGGCTGTGGGAGGAGGCGGCCTTCCTCTCGTTCCTGTACGGCGCGGCCGAGGGCATAGAGGAGTACACCAACGCCAAGACCAGAGGCTCCATACGCAAGCTTTTGGACCTCGTTCCCAAGGAGGCCACGCTCCTCCATGATGGCAAGGAAAGGAAGGTCCTCGCTGCCGACCTGGAGGTCGGCGATGTCTTCCTCGTCCGCCCAGGAGAGTCCATACCGACGGACGGAGTGGTCGTTAGGGGAGCGTCGGCCGTGGACGAATCCCCTGTCACCGGCGAGTCCATACCCGTTACGAAGACGGAAGGGATGAAGGTATTCTCCGCCACTATGAACAAGGAGGGGGCGCTGGAGGTGAGAGCCACCGCACCTTTTAGTCAGTGCAGCGTGGCCAAGACAATCCACATGGTGGAGGAGGCACAGGAGCACAAGGGCCGCGCCCAGCAGTTCATCGAGCGTTTCGGCAACGTTTACTCGCCCGCAATACTGGTCTTAGCCCTGACCATCATAGCGGTCCCCATCGTTTTCGGGCTGGACCTTAACGAGTGGGCAACCCGGGCCGTGGTGTTCATCATTGCCGCGGCCCCCTGTGCCCTGGTGATGTCCACGCCTGTGTCCATTGCCACCGCGATCGGCAAGACCGGCCGCCGCGGGGTTCTGATCAAGGGCGGGGTACACGTCGAGAACCTGGGAAAGGTCAGGGCGGTGGCCTTCGATAAGACAGGGACTCTCACCAAGGGGAAGCTGGTGGTTACCGATGTCATCGGGCTGACGAGAAGCGATGATCAGGTGCTACACCTGGCCCACTGTGTGGAACGGTGCTCGGAGCACCCCATCGCATGTGCCATAAACGAGCGGGGCACCACCTGCCCCCTCGACATGGAGCAAGCCACGGACTTCCAGGCCGTTGTGGGTCTGGGAGCTCAGGCGAGGATCGACAACGAGCTGATACTGGTCGGTCAGCCGGAGCTGTTCGAGAGGAACGGCATCACCATCACAGGATCTAGTGAGACCAAGGAACTGAGGGCCGAGGGCAAGACGGTGATCATGGTCGGCACCGCCAATGAGGTCTACGGCCTTATCGCCCTGAAGGACGAGCCCCGGCCCGAGGCCGAGCAGATGATAAGGAAGCTGGACGAGATGGGCATACGCACGATCATGCTCACAGGGGACAACGAGGTCACCGCAAATGCGGTGGCCAGGGACCTGGGCATCTCCGAGGTCCGCGCGAACCTGAAGCCGGAGGACAAGATCGCCGCCATAAGGGAGCTCAAGGCCAAGTACGGGGCCGTGGCGATGATCGGGGACGGTATCAATGACGCGCCCGCCCTGGCCGAGGCCACGATAGGCATGGCCATGGGGACTGCGGGCACGGACGCGGCCATCGAGGCAGCTGACGTGGCCCTCATGGCCGACGACCTGAGCAAGGTACCCTACGCGCTCAGCATCGGCCGCAGGTCGAACCACCTTGGAAGGCAGAACATAGCCTTCGCCCTGGTCGTTCTGGCCTTTATGATCCCCTCGGCGCTGCTGGGCATCCTCTCGGTGGCCCTGGCCGTAGTGTTCCACGAGGCCTCCGAGCTAATAGCCGTGGCCAACGGCCTCAGGATGGGGAGGAAGGGCGATGCGGAGAGGATATTCGATTGATGGACATCCGAGCGACCCTTTCCAGCGGCGCACTGCTCCTCAAATGTGTGCGAACGATGGCGACCAGCAGCTTGGAGCCCTTGCTGACCTTCCGGGACACGCTGCCCATCAGCATCGCCGTGGCCCTGCCTCCGGGTACCGGTGAAGATCATCTGCGGCCGGTGCTCTAAGGCATAGCGGAGGTTCTGCCCGCCGCAGGCCGCCCCCTCCTCATTACGGCCCTGCACCGCATCTCCGGGCTAAGCTATCTTCGCAGCGTCATTGATGGCCGCATGGGCCTTATTCCCCATTTCCTCAGCCTCTCCTATGAAGAAGGGGACCTCGTTCAGCAATCTGGACGGCTTGAAGAAAAACGATAATTACCGCTGCCGCCAATATTTATCCATGAAGGCCTCGCTGCAGTTGGGCAGGGTGCTCGGCATCCCTATCAGGATACACGTCTCCTTCCTCCTGGTCCTGCCCCTATTCACCCTCTACTTCGCCTTCGTTAGCGTCAGCGTTCTGGGCTTCACCCTCAGCTTCAACGACCTCCCCATCAGCGATTGGCAGAAGCTCCTGCTGGGCCTATTTGCGGCGATCCTCTTCTTCATCGCGGTCCTGCTGCATGAGCTGTCACACTCATACGTGGCGATACGCAAGGGCTACAGAGTCTCTGGGATCACCCTCTTCATATTCGGAGGGGTCTCCGAGATCGAGAGCCAGCCCTCGGAGGCGCCCGGAGAGGCGCTGATGGCCTTCGTCGGTCCCGCTGCCAGCTTGGTCATAGGCGTGGCCCTCCTCCCGGTGTGGTACCTCACGAGGGGCCTGGGGAACCTGGGAACGGACATCGTGTCCATCACCGCGGGCATGATGAGCTTCTACAACTTGCTGCTCGGCGTCTTCAACCTCATTCCCGCGTTCCCCATGGACGGCGGAAGGGTGCTGAGGGCTCTGCTGGCCAGAAGGATGGGTTTCGGCCGGGCGACCAATGTGGCGGTGCAGGTTGGCAAGTCCATAGCCCTGGCCATGGGCCTCTTCGGACTCCTGGTATTCAACCCGTGGTTGATCCTCATCGCCCTCTTCATCTACATGGGTGCGGGGGAGGAGCAGCGGGAGACCACGATATCCGAGGCGCTGGAAGGGCTGACGGTAGGGCAGATCATGACGTCCCCGGTATCCACCGTTACCACCGATACGACCGTCCGGCAGATGGTCGACAAGATGATGACCGAGAAGCACCTCGGCTACCCCGTGGTGGAGGGCGGCAAGGTGGTCGGCATCATAACCCTGCAGGACATTCAGAAGGTCCCCTCATCGGAGCAGGGTTCTGTTCTGGTCGAACAGCTGATGACGCGCGAGGTCATCTCCCTGCAGCCCGACGCGCCGGTGATGGAGGCCCTGCAGGCGGTGACGCGGAACAACATCGGCCGCATCGTCATCATGGACCGAGGGCAGATAGCAGGCATCATCAGCCGTTCGGACCTCATGCGAGTTCTGGAGCTGCGCATGGCGGAGAAGGGGCTGGTGCAGAGGTAGAACGGCGTCCATGCATCAGGTGATGACATCCCGCTCACAGCTTATGGTTGGGGTTTTACACGATCCGACAAAGGCGGCTGCCGTCTGGAGAGCCCTACATGGACCCTGGACCGAGATATGCAAGACCGGAGATCGAGGCTATACGCGCCGCGTGCCATCAAATCGTATCGTTTCGTTAAAGACCTTTGAGGATACAGCGGGATGTTCTCAGGGCCAGCGCGGCCGCGGTCAGCACTGTGGGCAGGCCTTGGGACCTGGGCATCAGGGAGAGATCAGCGACCCAGAGGTTCCCGGGAAGTGATGATGGGTGCATGGTATCGATGTCCTCCTTTCCAAGGGGAACGGTACCGCCAAGATGGCCGCCGTGAAGCAGGCCGTTGACGAACGGGCCCTGCACACCCGCCTCCTCCATCAATGATCTGACCTCGTCGCTGGCCGCTACCAGACGCTGCCGGTCCCTCTCGCTCACCGGTTTCTGCACCGTTCCGTCCATAAGGACCCGTCCGTTGGCCTCCTCGGCCAGTTTGACCATGGCTCCGACCCTGTCGTTCACCCCCACCCCCCTCCACGGCCGGTAGAACATGTGCGATAGCACGTCCAGATATGGAGAGATGATGTATCCGTCCCTCTGGGTGAGCCAAACCATAGGCGGCTCCTCCAGCTGCCTCGCGTTCTTGGAGACTCCTCCGACGGTCAGGACAAGGTCCGCCCACAAGGTATCGCTGGGCTCGATGCCCGAGGCCCTGAGGATCTGGGCGGTGCCTATGCCCCCTGCGGCCAGGACCACCACGTCCCCGTTGACGAACTCTCCCCCCTCCAGCTGCACTCCCGCGGCCCTGCCCCCCTCCAGGACGACCCTGCTCACCCTGGTGCCGGACCTGAGCGTGCTCCCCTGACGCATTGCCTCGCCCAAGAACCTCCGCGAGTCCCACTTGGCGCCGGTGGCGCAGCCGAGCTCGCACAGCCCACAGGAGGTGCATCGCTCCATGTCCACCGCCTTCGGCGTGGCCCGGGGACCCAGCCCGCGGCGCTCGGCCACGGCGAACATCTCCCTGGTGAGGGGGCGCCACCTATCCACGGGTGCAGTGGCGATCCCCATACAGCCTTCCAGCTCCTCGAACTCCCTCGTGAGATCGAGACCGATCTCTCGGAGGCTGCCGTCGGCCCGGACCATGTTCCCGCAGGTGACGAGGGTGCCACCACCAACGGCCACGGAGCGCACCAGCAGCAGCTCCTCGCTTGATCGCGTGGTCCGGTATGCGGAGATGAACCTGGAGACCTTATCCTCCTCACCAAGAAGCCCCATGCGGCGAACGGGCTCGGCGAAGCCTATCCTACGGGTGAACGGCTTGAAACGCCCGCCCGCCTCCAGGACCACGACGTCCATCCCCCCTCTGGCCAGCTCCCGAGCGGCAGTGCCCCCTCCCGCTCCCGAGCCCACCACGATCGCCCTCATCCTGCCTCCTCCATGCTGATGCTCGCGATGCACCGGGGGGCCTCATCGGTGAGGTGCTCTCGGAAAAGCATCTTAGCTCCCGGGTTCAGTCCGCTGACGGCGCCCTCGTCCACCGCGCTGAGGATCGCGCATACGTCCCTTGAATAGTGCGAGGACAGCGCGCATCGGGACACCACCAGCCGGTCACCCTCGGGACCGGTGGATACCGTGAACTCTATGCCCAGGATGTCGTACATGACGCCGGCCGCCTGCAGCAGCTCCCTCCTGGTCTCGCCAACGCCGAGGCGCCTCCGGGCATCCCTTCCCAGCGCCTCACCGACGGGGAACAGGGCGCTCCTGCCCAGAGGAATAGCATTCTCGCGGCCCATGCTCCTTATCAGCGCCTCCACCCTCCTCCGGTGCCCCTGGGCCATGGCCGCCCTCAGGCCCTCCAAACGGCGGCCGTGAGCATCTCCCCCGGTCACGAGCGCCCCCGGGGCATGCTCTTCCAGAAGCTGGTCGAGTGCGGCAAAGGTCGATGACCTGATCCTCTCTATCTCCCGGGCCTTCATGAATCGGGGCATCCACCACGATGCCAGCCGCAGTCTCAAGCTCATCCCTCTCTCCTCATCATTCCCATGTGAAGGACCTCGCTGGGGAGGGGGGACCCGGAGTAGATAGCATCGATAACGCGGGCGTACCTCTTCATCACCTGCCCCCTGCGCAGCTTCATATTGGCCGTGAGCTCGCCCCCCTGGACCGAGAGGGTGTTGGGGAGGACCACCCAGGCCTTGACCTGCTCCGGGTGTGAAAGTTGGGAGTTGAGCATATCCACCCTGGCATCGATATCGGTTGAGATCGCATCCTCGGACCACACCATCGCCGCGCAGAAGGGTCGACCTTCGCCAACGATCATGGCCTCGAACACCCCGGGGATGTCCCGCAGCGCCGTTTCCATCTTCAGGGGGTTAACGTACTTGCCGTAAGAGGTCTTGATCAGCTCCTTCTTCCGGCCGTCCAGGACCAGGCTTCCTTCCTCAGTGAGGTGGCCGATGTCACCGGTCAGGAGGTACCCCTCCCTGAAGGGCTGTTCCCTTCCGCCGTAGTACCCGCTGGTCACCTGAGGCCCCTTCACCAGGACCTCGCCGTCAGCGGAAATGGCCACCTCTGTCCGTGGGAGCGGCTCCCCCACCGTCCCGATGCGGTTGCGACCCGGGTAGTTAATGGTCACCAGCGGGGCCTCGGTGAGGCCGTAGGCGTTATGCACCTCTATGCCCAGGCGGCGCAGGGACGCGAGTATCTCGGGGCTCATGGGGCCGGAGCCAGAGAGCAGATAGTCGCAGCGGTCCAGTCCTGCGGCCTTCAGCGCCTTTCGCCTGATGATCGATGACAGCAGCCATCGCTTCAGCCTGCTCGGCCTATCCAGGTATCCCTTGGCCAGCGAGTTAGCCATCAGCTCGTCCCATAGCTTCTCGTAGAACCGGGGCACCGAGAAGAATACCGTCGGCCGGACCTTGTCCAATCCCTCATGCAACCTCCTGAACTCCTCGAGGAAGTAGATGTTCAGGGTGGTGGGGGCGTAGAACAGGGAGTAGGTTGCGAGGATCCCCTCCACCACATGGTTCATGGGCAGGAAGGACAAGTAGTAAGCCTCGCTGTTGCGCACCCTCCACGGAGGCAGCGACGCCATGCATTCGGCCATGAACCGCAGGTGATGGTGATGGAACAGCACCCCTTTGGCCACGCCGGTGGTGCTGGAGGTGTAGCGGAGGGTGGCCAGGTCCTCGAAGCCTACAGGTGAGCGGTCGCCGCTCTCCTCGCCCAGCTCCAGGAAGGCCTCCCAGGGTGTGACCCTGTCCGTGAGATCCTCTGACAGGGAGCGGCAGAAAGATATCATTCTTGCCGGCGTCCTCATGTCCCTCGCGTGGCTCATCACAGTGTCAGAGCCGATAAGCACCAGCCTCGACCCGCTGTCCTCTATCAGATCATCCAGTTCAGCTGGCGGGCTGGTGTAGTACAGCGGAACGCTAACCGCCCCCACCAGGCCTAGGGCGACGTCCAGGATTAGGTACCGGCTGCTGTTCGTTCCCACGATGGCCACGCGGTCCCCCTTCCTGACTCCCAGAGCTCGCAGGGCCCCAGCCGCTCGGAGCATATCTCTGCGGACATCCTCGGCAGGGCGGGCCACGGCCTCCCCGTCTATGAGGTCATGAAGCCGGACCGGCCTCTGCTTGCTTCTGAGCCGGAAGAGCACCTGCTCATGTACCGTCCTGTCGCTTCGGTGCAAGAAGCCATTGTAGGTGGAGAACTCCAGCAGGCGTGGAAGCAGCTCCTGCCAATCCACCGTGAAGGGCCCGAGAAGCTCCTCCACGTTGTCCGTCCTGAACTCCCTCCGTTCCCGCAAGTAAGGAGCGACCATCCTGAGGTTCTCCGTTGCGCCCCGCTCCATGAGCACCATTGCTTGCGGTAGGTACAGCGGCCGGGGGAGCCTGATGCCCAGCTTCCTTTTCGCCCATGCTCTGGTGAACTCCACCACCTCCCCCACAGTGGGAAGCGAGTCAGCAGCGCCCACAAGATGGAATATGCGCCCCTCTGCCCGGGGGTCCAACGTCAGATGCCCGATGGCATCGGCCACGCGGTCAACTGGCGCCAGGTTCACCTTCTGGGACGATGACAGAGGGACCACCCTCATCTTCCCTGTCAGGTAGAGGCGGAGCGGGTAGTACAAGGTGTTGAAGGTACGGACATAGCCGTCCTCGGAGCTGCCCACGACCATCCCCGGTCGGAACACCGAGACCGGGAGATCACAGGCCTCATGGACCAGGACCTCGCCCTCGAACTTGCTCTGCTCATAGTTGCTCAAGAACCCATGCTCGGCGGAAGGCCGCTCCTCCGGGACGGGGCCCTGCCGCCGCCCCGCCACGTAGGCCGTGGAAACGTGGGAGAAACGCTGCAGTCCATGGTCGGCATGCACCTCCTCGGCGAACCTGAGGACGTTCCTCACGCCCTCCACGTTGGTTCGGCGCAGCTCCTCCAGCGGTGCGTTAAGCCGGATATCGGCAGCGGAGTGGACAATAACTTCCACCCTTCCGACAAGGTCACGATGCTCGCTCTCCTCCAAGCCCAGGTTCTCCTCGGTCACATCGCCTCCCACCGCCTCAATCCTCGCTCCCAGGGCCGCGATCAGGTCCGGGCTGTCCCCCCACGCTCGGCCCAGACGGTGCACTGCCCCTTCTCGATCTACAGCCCTCACCAGCACCACGATGCGATCATCGGTGTGGTTCAGGAACCAGCGGGCCACGTAGGTTCCTATGAATCCCGTCCCGCCGGTGAGAAAACAGGTGCTCATATGTTGACGTCCCATCCCCTGGACCTTAGGAACTGCCCGGTCAGCTGGCGTGCGAGGCGAGCTCTTTCGACCTGTTCGTGATGGGCCAGGGCCAGGGCCTCCCTGATACGTCCAGGGTCTCTCAAGAGCCTCTCCGCCCTGTCACGCACCTTCTGGAATAGGTCAGGTTCGACATGTTCGAAGAAGAACTCCTCTTTCATGCCTATCTCCTCATAGAGGTCTGCAAGGCGCACATCGTGGGCTATGGCGACCTGAGGTACATGTCCCTCCAAGGACAGAGCCCCCGCATGGTAGCGGGAGGTGATGAGCAGGTCCAGGCCTCGCAGCACCGAGGCCATCTGGGAGGCGTTATAGCGGCTGGCGGAGAAGATGCGCACCCTTTCCGGGCGCTTCATGCGTGCCAAAATGTCATTGGCCAAGGCATCGTCCAGCGATTCCATGCACATCAGGGCTATGGACCTGTCGTGCACCTCGATGACCCAGTCCGCCAGCTCCGCGAAGTCCTGGGCCAGCCGGGCGGCGGCCTTTCTTCTCTCTTCGCTCCAGGAATAATAGAAAGGCCATTTGTAACAACGGGACCTTCTTCCCCACAGGCGGGGGACCACCGGGAAGAGATGGAAGTCCACGGCAGCGATCCCCACCACCTGCGAGGACGGCAGCTCCCGTTCCAGGAGGTCCGCGTCGGCAGGATCGGGTTTGAAAAGGAAGGCAGTATCCGCAGCCACCTCTATAGGAGCGGTGACGTTCCACTCTCTCATTCGTTTCGCTCCCGCAAACGTACGCATTACGATGAGATCGGTCTTGCTGGCATCCTCCCTGATCTTGCCCACGCTGGCCTCAGATACCTGCCCTGAGTCAACCGCATAGGCGATGCACGGCTTACCAAGCTCCGCGGCACATCGTGTTCCCCACAGGTACGCGTCCAGAAGTGCCTTGGTGAAGGTCTCTATGTAGCAGCTCCCCTCGACCAGGACAACAAGGTCATGCTCCCGCACCAGACGCCTGATGGTCCGCCTATATGTGGTAGGCACCTTAACGATCTTGAGCCTTTCCTCCTCCCTCAGGTAGCGCCGGAGATTAGCGACATCCAGGCTAGGTACTGTCAGCATAGCGGACGGCCCCAGGAGGGAACGTATATCGACGATGGTGGCCAGGAGCTTAGCTTCCGCTCCGGTGTTGTTCGCCCCGTTGTATCCCAGCAGCAGGACCTTGGGAGCGCTCTCTGGTTTTCGGCCTATCGGCGTTACCCCCCACAATCCTGAGACAAATAGCGCTATTAAACCTAACTGTCGATTGTTGGCGTCAACGAACTCCATATTTGGTCAATAAAAAAAGTGCCAGTAAACCGGCAATTTTCGTGGATGAAAGGTCCCAGGAACACGAATATCGATGAAAGACAGCTCATCGTTCTCTATTCCATCACGAGGCTTTTTATCTTAAGGACCTCCCGCACACGCAGAACCGATCGAGATATGACGGTAGAGGCTCCCGCAGCGTTCCCTCCATCGGGACCTGGTTCGAAAGAGCATGTGATCAAACGTCTGCCATCGACACATTCTAATGAATGTCTTATAAACGCCATCCTCCGCTACCGAATAGTTATTAGCCAGCGCGATGAAATAATTACAGGGCGGACATGACATTCAAGATATTGTTCATTGAGCCTCCCAAGGATTATTGGTTCCTCATGGGGGAATATCTGCCTCCTCCGATGGGATTGCTGGCGCTGGCAGCATTTGTCGAGAGGGATCTCGAGGATGTGGAGGTCGATGTAATCGACTGCCAAGCGGAAGAACTAGGATGGTCTGCCCTGGAGAAGCGCATCTACAGCCTCTCGCCAGATGTCGTGGCCTCCTCTGGCTTCACCTGCAATGCCTATGGTTGTGCGAGGACAGCTGAGATCGCGAAGACAGTAGATCCAAGGATCATCACCATCGTGGGCGGACAGCATTTTTCCTTCACCTCCGAGGAATCCCTGAGTTCCTTCCCTGAGATCGATTTCGTGATAAGGGGCGAGGGGGAGAGAACCTTGGTGGAACTCATCAGGGCGGTGAGGAACGGGGGTGACCTGACCCTCATCAGGGGTCTATCCTTCCGAGCCCACAAAAAGATCGTCCATAACCCGCCCCGCTCCCTGATAGAGAACCTCGATAGCCTGCCATATCCCGCCTACCATCTTGTCGAGAAGAACCTCCATAGATATCACATGAAGGTCATGGCGGGGAAGGACAGGTTCCTGATCCTCGAGGGTGCAAGAGGATGCTGGCACAGGTGCTCGTTCTGCACCCAGTGGAGGCACTGGTCAGGAACATGGAGAACGAAAACGGCAAAACGAATCGCGAACGAGATGGTCCACCTGAAGGATAACTTTGGTGCAGGCTTCCTATGGCTGGCAGACGACAACTTCGAGCTGGGTTTGAGGGGGGAGGAATTGGCGCGAGCGCTTGCGGACAAGGGGTTCGGAGATTCAACCACCTGGTTCTTCCAGTCCCGTATGGACGATATCGTGCAGCATCGAGATGTCGTTTCCCAGCTGCATGAGGTAGGCAATAGCTGGCAGCTGCTTGGTGTAGAGAACAACTCGCCTGAGGTTCTCAGCGAGTTCAATAAGGACGAGGGGGTCGAGGATGCGGCCAAGGCGGTCAAGGTTCTGAAGGACCACGGCATCCTAGCCCAGGCAATGATGGTAATTGGATCGAGGAGGGACACTACGGAAACCATCCGGGGGCTGCGGGATTTCTCCATCCGGCTGGACGCGGACCTGACCATCTTCACCGTCCTAACTCCATTCCCTGGAACGAATATCCATGCGATCGCGAAGGAACGTGGATGGATAGAAGATGCGAACTATGCCCACTATGACATGACCCACGCAATAATGCCTACGGAGACCCTCTCCCGCACGCAGCTGCAGCAGGAGCTTCTGGACTGCTACCGTGCGTTTTACGGTTCACCGATGAGTATCGTCAGGGGGTTGTTCTCCCACAACGAGCTCAAGAAAAGGAGCTACCGACATCTTGCAGGGAAGAGAGTGCTGCATTCCCTGAGGCAGCTGGTCTGATGTTGAGGAAGGTCATCCCAGAGCACCTGCTCCTTTCAGCCTTGGCCTCTGCGATAATGCTATCATTCGCCCTGGTCGGTACAGCCAGCAGTAATGACCTCACACCAATCGAGCGGATGGTAGTGGTCTCGGCCTTTATCATGATCTGCACCCTCGGAATGCTTTCCGCCCTGGATCTTGTAAGCTTCGCGAGGGGAAAGGAGCAGCTGATCCCGAGGGAGCGGGGCCGAGCCCGTTCTGGACCCATGCGTGTGGGTCACCATCCTGATTGCGAGGGCTTCAGAGGTCACACCATTGGCCTTCGAGGCAGGACATACTGCTGTGGCTGCCTAAGCCTGGCTTTCGGTTCCGGTATCGCCATCTGCCTTATGGCCATGCTGATGCTATTTACCAACATCGCCCCGACAAACGGCCCGTACCTGGTCCTTCTCGGCCTCCTGATCGTGGCCATTTCCTTCTTGGAGGCCTGGGTCCATCGCCAAAGATGGACCCATATCCTTGCGAACGTCCTATTACCCGTCGGCTTCATGCTGATGACCATAGGCGTGACCGTGGCCACGGGCGATGGTGCTCTGGGGCTGGTCGCTGTCCTAATCTCCATATTGTTTATGGACACGAGGATATCGATCTCACGATGGAAGCATGAGGATATATGCAGAAGATGCTGCCGGGAATGCAAGGCCTACTGACGTCTCGACCCCTTGATGATAATGTTGATGCCAGCAGCCAGGATGGCTATGCCGATAACCACTGCGAAGACCCATCCCCATTCGAAACTATAGACCCAATCGGGTAGGCCCGATATCTTCTTGACCCCGAACTCGAAGATGAACCACAGGCCGATGAGGATGATGATAGTTCCCCAGAATAGTATCCCGACCCTGCTGCGGCCAGAGCACTCCTCCTCGCAGCGGTCATCGCACTCTTTCTCCCTTCGCTGTCCCGTTGCCAAACTGGCACCGCAGCTGTTGCAGAAAATGGAATCCTCAGGGTTCTGTTTTCCACAGCGGGGACAATAAACCATGACATGTTCTTATTCCAGCTCATCATTAATAATTGTTGTCAGGACGGTCATAACATATCGTGCGTGAAG
Source organism: Methanomassiliicoccus sp. (assembly GCA_018262895.1). Taxonomy (GTDB): domain Archaea; phylum Thermoplasmatota; class Thermoplasmata; order Methanomassiliicoccales; family Methanomassiliicoccaceae; genus UBA6. Next base: position 17,546 of record JADFDJ010000017.1, read on the forward strand.
TACGATCGCGTGACGCGGTATATTGCTATGGAAAGTGAGGGTCGGTCCAGAGAGCAAAACGCTCTAGCCCAAAGCGGTCTTCGTCCGAACCGATCCTGATGTTGGAAACGATCAAGGACCCTAGCCGAGGGTCCTTGTTCCCTTTATCACTGAATAGACCACGCTCGCTACCATCGCGGCCGCTACGACCGCTGCGCTCCCCCATGTGATCATGACGATGTTCTGATCGGCACCCTGCTCGGCAGCGATGCCGATGAAGGCCCAGATGATTACCAGACTGTAGGCGATGTCCCTTCTTGTAACCGCGACCAGGACCGCGATGGCTAGCGCGATCACTATGATGATGGTGGCCCAGGTCTCGGGAGCGATGCCGAAGCCGTCCCAATCGACGAACACCAGCATGCTTGCCACGTTGGCGATGGTGGCGATGGTTATCCATCCAAGGTACGTGCTGAAGGGTAGATGGACCGCAAGCCTCTCGGCAACTGCTACCTTGCCCCTTCCAACATCCAAACGCAGGTACATGGCGATCAGCGATCCCAGGAGAAGGAACATGATGAGGACAGAGAGAGGTAGCTGCTCGTACTGCCACGCGAAGAGCCATACTATGTTCAGTATGCTGCTGAGCACGAAGAGCCATCCGATCTGCTTCTGGAACGCCTTCCCCTGCTGCGAAGGCAGCATCTGGTAGATGACAAAGACCGCCAGCAGGAAATATATGATGCCCCAGATGGCGAACACATAGCCCGCAGGCGTTATCAGCGTGTGGTTAGCGTCGGACACTTCCGCCGTCACCTGCCCACCAATGAGAGTGGTGCTCCCGGCAAGGCCGTTCACTGCGACCATCAGTATGAACGCGGCGACGTTGGACAGATTCAACAATGGAGGTCGATAAGCCATCCTTTCCCCCAGATTTAATCTGACCTCGACATATTTAAGCAATCATCCATAACCAGCCCAGTAAAAATAGGAAAAAAGACCATGGGTCCACTATCTGGTTCAAGCCCTTGCGATCAACGCTCAACTAACCGTTCGCCCTGACAGCAGCCAAGGATTAAGGGCGCGAATTGCCACTTTATTCATTCATGTATGACGAGATCGGCAGGGAGTTCCAGGAAAGGACCAAGAACAAGCGGGGAGCGCTGGGCGGCAGACCGCTTGATTGGAACAACAAACCCCCTACGTACAAGACATACCCCCAGGCGAAGAGCTTTCAGCTGCCGAGACCGCTCCCGAACGTTGTACCATTCGACGACGTGATACGTGCAAGGAGGAGCGTCAGGAGCTTCTCGGACGACCCAATTACCCTCGAAGAGCTTTCATACCTGCTGTGGTGCTGCACCGGGATAAGGGAGGTCCGAGGTGAGCATGCCTTCCGCACCTCTCCCTCGGCGGGCGCCCTGTACCCCATCGAGACCTACGTCGTCATCAACTCCGTCCAGGGTCTGAGTCCCGGCCTCTACCATTACAATGTAAGGGAGCACAAGCTCGAGATACTGAAGCAAGGAGATCTGGGTGAGGAGGTGGCCCATGCCGCTCTGGAGCAGGACATGTGTGCCTTCGCCCCTGTCGCGTTCATATGGTCCGCCGTATTCCCCCGCTCCATTTGGAAGTACGGCCAACGTGCCTACAGGTATATCTACCTCGATGCCGGGCATATAGGCGCCCAGCTGTCCCTGGCAGCCGTCTCCATGGGCCTGGGGACATGCCAGATCGCGGCCACCTTCGATGACGAGATCAACGCATTCCTAGGCGTGGACGGGGTCCAGGAGGGAGTGGTCTATATGTCCGTGGTCGGTCGCCCCTCGCCATAAGTAGTCTTCTTGTCCTGGGCGCGGTTCTCAGCCCCGTACCCATCCGCTCTCTATCTTTTCTTAATGGTCAGAGCCTACGAACTCGAGAATAGATAACATTAAGTTTAATAGCTACTATTTACATTAGTAACTAACCTAGTGAAGGAAGAAGAAATGCCTGTTGACATACCCACACTTCCGAAATCGACCGACGCGTCTAACGAGGGTACAGGGGTGGAACCTTCGAGCTACCCCGGTTCCCCGGAGGATGATCCACACCCAGAGACAAGCTTTCCCGCTCCGATGAAAAGGGACAAACAGGAACTTCCCCTGATCGCCGTATCTCCACATCGGACCTCGCCATCAGGGAGACCTCGTCGTGATCAGCACGAGAGGAGATGGACCATCGTGGCTGTATCTTTGGGTGCGGTGCTTGCCATGATCATGTTCTCCACCATCGTGCCGTTCTTGTCGCAGAGCTTGGATAATGCCGTGAGCGAGCTCATGGGGACGGACGGCGATGAAGAGCTATCCCCGACATACCCTGCCAACGGGGCCAGCGTGGCCACTACCACCATTACCCTTTCGTGGGATGCCCAAGCGGATGCCGAATGGTATGATGTGCGCATATCCGACGATAGCTCCATGCCCTCTCCCTCGCTGTTCACGGCCATCAAGAGCAGCATCGCCATAACTGGATTGGAGATCGGCGCAACATACTACTGGCAGGTCCGTCCGGTGGAGGACGGAAAGCGCGGATCATGGAGCGAGGTCTGGTCGTTCACGGTCGGCAGTGCCTCCGGAGCGCCGGTACCAACCTCACCTGTTGATGGGACGGTATTCATCGATGAGCTCCCGGTCCTGACCTGGACGTCGGTCCCCTACTCATCGGAGTACTGGGTGCAGGTAGCGGCGGACGAGGGCTTCACCACCATCTTGATCGATGTAGAGGTCAGCACCTCATCCTATACTATCGACCAGGCCCTGGAGGAGAACGCGACGTACTTCTGGCGTGTGGCCGGAAACGATGACGAGGGGTGGACCGAATGGTCCGTGGTGAGCAACTTCTTCATCTCCCCTACGACCATCCAGATCCGCCAGGCTTGGACCTTCTATGCGGACGGCAGCGATTGGAGCCTCAGCATCAACGTTTCCGCAGAGGACTACTACGAGGCGAAGACCACAACCCGGACGCTCATGTTCAGCGTGAACGAGTACGCTGAGTACGTGACGACAACCGATGCGGTGGTTGTGGAGGTGGCGGGCATCTTGGCATCCATGGCGGAGAGCAGAAACTATGATGAGTACACCACCGCATGTTTCGTTCTGTCCTTCGTCCAGAACCTCCGCTACACCTCGGACGAGGAGACCACGGGATACGAGGACTACCCGCGATACCCCATAGAGACCTTGGTGGATGGGGGTGGTGATTGCGAGGATACCTCTGCCCTGTTCGCATCCATAATCCAGAGCGATGCGTTCGGAATGGACGCGGTCCTGGTGAGCCTCAGCACCCCCACCAGCGACGTGGGCCACATGGCCGTGGGGCTGTACCTGGAGGGCGTTCCCAGTGTGGTGACGTATACCAACGATAGCACCACCTACACCCTGATGGAGAGCGAACTGCTGAGCTGGGAGGTGCGCGCCTATCGTTTCGGTACCGGCTACAGATACTACTACTGCGAGCCCACGTCGGAGATGCCGATCGGCTGGCCAACGGATATCGAGGACTGGTACTACACCTTGATAGCCTGCTGAACGTTGATAGGAGACCTCCTTCAAACCCATTTTTTCCTTTTTACACCATGCGGCCCCGGTCGGCCGTGGAAGGTCCCCGAGTTCGATGAACTACCGATAAGCCCTCTTTTCGCCGGCACGGTCCCCGCCCCTAAAACCTGCTGGAGCACAACATCGCCACAACGCCATCTCAGCCGGGGCATGATGGCACGGACCCCCCCCGAAACTGGATGGATCGTGACAATTCCCCGAGGCGGTTTGTTTTGTCCTGTCAAAATCCTTATTAGGAAAGCCTCAATGGTGGGTTCGTGAAAGTCAGGGTTGAGACCTACGGATGCACCATGAACCAAGGGGAGGGAAGGCTTCTGGAGGAGAAGCTGGCATCCCTCGGCCATCAGATCATCGATGATGCTTCCGATGCCGACCTGGTCGTTCTCAACACCTGCACGGTCATCAAGGAGACGGAAAGAAGGATGCTCAAGCGCATGGCCGAGCTCAGCGCCCAGCGCAAGGGTCTTGTGGTCACAGGGTGCATGGCCTCGATACAGACGGACGAGATAGTCAGGGCGGCTCCCAAAGCGCTCATCATGGCTCCCCGGGACTACCAGCACTTCCCTGGCCTTGTGGAGGAGCATTTTGGGAGCGGTATCAGCGCCGTGGTGCCCCCTTCCTCCACGACGTTCATCCTCCCCATCGCCCAGGGGTGCATCGGCAGCTGCTCGTATTGCATCACGAAGCTGGCCAGGGGCACCCTCAGCAGCTACCCTATGGCCGACTTGATCGCCCAGGCCCGGCACGGCATCGACGAGGGGGCACGTGAGCTGCTGGTCACCGCCCAGGACACCGCGTGCTACGGCTTTGACCTGGGAACGGACCTACCAGCGCTTCTAGGCTCCCTCACCGAACTCCCTGGTGAGTTCATGGTCCGGGTGGGCATGATGAACCCGGACAACCTTTCGCGTATCGTCGACCGTCTCCTGCCCGCGTGGACATCGCCCAAGGCGTACCAGTTCCTTCACCTCCCGGTTCAGAGCGGCAGCCCGGCGATGCTTGAGGCGATGAACCGAGGCTACCTTCCAGAGGACTTCGTTTCCCTGGCGGAGAAGCTCCGCCGGGCGTCGCCCCGCATGACCCTGGCCACCGACATCATAGTGGGATTCCCTGGCGAGACCGAGGAGGACCACCGAAGCACAGTAGACATGCTCAAGGAGGTCAGGCCCGACATCGTCAACGTTACCCGGTTCTCCCCACGGCAGGGTACGCCTGCGGCCCGAGCCCGAAATCAGGTACCGGGCTGGGTGGCCAAGGAGCGCTCCCGGGAGATCACCAAGCTGCGGTTCGAGATCTCCCAGGAGATCAATGGGGCCATGATCGGGAGCAGGGAACGTATAACGATCACCGAGGAGGGGAAGGCAGGAACGGTCATCGGGCGGACCTCCTCTTACAAGCCGGTGGTGGTGAAGGGCTGGCATCCCATGGGATCGACGATGGAGGTGGAGATCATCAAGAGCGCCGCCACCCACCTCTTCGGCGAGCCGAGGTGAACGTCATAACGCAGCGCCAGCACCATGCTCCTGCGTCACGGAAATGGCAACCTAGAAATATCAAGGCTATATACCTCATTCAGGCGGCCGGGCCTCAGATGCTGCTGGCATATGGCGCCCGTAAAATAACGCCGACACAGCCCCGTAGTGTAGTGGTCAATCATGCCGGCCTTTGGAGCCAGCGACGGCAGTTCGAATCTGCCCGGGGCTACCACCAATTCACTCGCGAGGGGTCATCGATCGTCGTTCCATACATCATCTTCGATGGAGGGAGATGAGCAAACTTTTTCTTCCACATCCGCTTGGAGGGGACCGTGAGCGTCGACTGCCTGATCGAGCTGGACTATGAGGACGAGAGGACGGCGGAGGCCATATTGGCCGCGATCTCTCCCGACAATGCCCCTTACGCCGAGGCCGAGCGCGTGGGGACCAAGGTCATCGTGCGTTCCAGGTCCAAGACCTGCCCGCAGATGCTCCACACCACCGAGGATCTCCTCGCCTGCATCAAGGTGGCCGAGGAGGCCGTGCAGGCGACCAGATGATCATTTCTTGATGCCCTCGCGGACCTTCACCGCGATGCCCGTACGGAAGGAAAGCATCTCATCACGCGTCATCATGGCCCTTCCCAGGGCGACCAGATCATCGTTTCTGTCGACCACCATGACCTCGTCCATGGGGCGGAGGTCGGGATCACAGCTGTTGACGAAGGCGCAGAAGACGTTCTTGCCCTCGCGGTTGAACGGCACCGCATCATCCTTGACCTCCACGCGCATCCTGGGAGAGGCGAAACCCCTCCTCAGCCTTGCTGCGCCCGGGGGGCGCAGGGTGAAGAAACCGTCATTCGCCCGCATGGACAGGATATGCTCTCCGTCCACCAGTACGTTCCTGATCTTGCCCGTGGTCTCTGATCTCTTGATCTCAATCTTGCCGTCGAGAAGGAGGTCGGCCGCGCCCTTCCCGAACTGGTAGTCGCTGACCGCTCTCACCCTAGCAATGTCCACATTGAAGGACGGCTCCTTCTGGCACATCATGGCCAGGGTGTCCACGGTGGCCTGCCCGTCCCAGGCCACGCCCAGGCTGTAGGGGTGCTCGTGGGAGAGGTGCTCCATCTGCTCACGTATGCGCTCCTTGGTCTCGCGGTCGGGGGGCTCGGGGAACAGTGACTGCGCCACGGGATACATCTCGTCCAGCTCGATGGGGACTGGCCCGATGGGAGAGGCCACGAAGAAGTGGGCATCGAACTCGTTCAGCACTTCAGCGATCTGCTGCTGGTAGTGCCTCCCGTAGGGCTTCCCCCCATCCTCGAAGGCCACCATGACCTCCGTGCCCGGGTACTGGTAGCGCTCGAAGAACCGCCTCTCGTAACGGAGGAACGCCGGCCGGGAGAGGGTCTCGGGACCGGTGTACAGCATGCTGTTGTCCCTGCTGAGAGGCTCGAACCGCTCCAGGAAGTCCTGGTGCCTTGACAGGCGCCTCAGGGCGCTGAGGAGCGAGGGATGCGCCCGGCACCGCCTCTCCACCATCTCCCAGAGGTCGCCCTCCAGTATGGCGCGCCTCACTCTCTGCACCTCCTCCAGGGACGCCCACAGGTTGTGTCGGGCTATGAGCGCGGCCCGGTCCGCCGGCCCCATATCGCAAATCTCCTTGTAGCTGTGTGACTGGCAGGCGGGGCAGTGGCAGTGGATGTCCTTCATGTCCTGCAGGCTGGCCGTGCCCTCGGGGAACATGAACCGGTCGTCCCGGGCGAACTTGGCGTAGGAAGCGGAGTCGAACATGTCGCAGCCCAGGAGGGCAGCGAGGGCGAACACCATGGGGTGGCCGGCCCCGAAGAGGTGCACCGGGCGGCTGGGGTCCAAGCCTTTCTTGGAGGCTACGATGACATCGACAAGGTCGGCAAAGCGGTACTGCTCCATGAGAGGGACCACCCCTCCGATGGGGTGGACGTCCACGTCCAGAAGCGCGAGCCGGCGGGCGCAGTCCTCCCGCAGGTCCTCGAACACCGAGCCTTGGACTACACCAGCAAGGAGCATCTTCCCTTTCAAGGACGCCGCCTCCGCGGTGCGGTCCATGGTGACGTCCACGGCATGGGCGGTCTTCTCCCTGCTCCAGTCCGGCTCCGTGAAGATATCGAGGACCGTCCCGATGTCCGTGCCGATGTCGCGCTGGAAGTTCACGATGTCCTCGTTCCTGACCTCCACCTCGCCGTACATGTGCGACTGGAAGGTGCCGGAGTCGGTCATGATCACCCCCGGGAAGTCCAGCATGGCGTGCAGTCCCTCCTCCCGGGCGCGGGCGTTCAGCTTGGGATCGTTCCTGATGATGTATGAGTTGGTGATGAGGGCGCGGAACCCGAAGGCATCGTACAGCTCGCGGGGAGGCACGGTGACAAGCCGCGGGTTGACCACAGGCAGCAGTGCGGGGGTCTCTAGCGGACCGTGAGGTGTATCCAGCCTTCCGATCCGACCAAGACCGTCCCGCCTTATGAGCTCGAACATGGGGTTAGGGATGGTGGGTCGGTTAATAAGGTTTTTATCTAGTCCCAATGAAAAGGATATATTCGCCCCGACTCCTACGTTCTCGGAAGAGGGAAATGATGAGCGGGGAATCTTCGGGCCGGAGAGGCAATGGGAGAAGGAGGAGGCAGGGATCGGTCTTAGATGCACTATTGGTCATGTCCGGTGCTATCGCAGCAGGGGTCGTGGTAATGGATGCACAAACTCCAAAGGAATATGGCGGAGAGGGAGCTGCTTTCAGTGCTGGCGTTCTCTTATACTACCACGTTGAAGGGGTACGAGAAGGGAAACCCTTCGGCGGGACCATGAATTTCAACGTAACCAATTACTCGCACAAAGAGGGGCACCTTTCCTATGGGATCGGATACGACGAGGAGTTGGCGGATTGGTCACAGGACACGCTTGGATCAAATATTATTGCCTTTAGCGGGCACTCCACCGGAGGCCAATGGATCCATACAGCCTTCGGTGAAAAATACACCGAACGTTTAATATCCTATGAAGATCCCCCTGAAAGCAACAATAGCAATTTCTGCGTCGGCTATACTGGAGGGGAGTCCCGGATCACGTACAGGATGAACATCTCAGGTGTCGACTACCATGCCTGCATGGAGCTTATGGATACAACGGTCGAAGGCATGGAGGCATGGGACGAAAAAGTGTGGGCAGTAAGTCTTGATCCCTACCAGCCCATGGAGCTTACCACTTACGATATGCCAGAACCAGCAGGTATTATGTTCCAGTTCTGGAAGCTCCCTTGTGAGGGGGATCTGAACCTCACCGGCGAAGGGAGCGGCTCTGTTATCTACCTTTTCAACGAAAGCAACATGAGGAACATGGAATCGGGGGGCTACCTGGAGTTCGATGAGCATATCTCCCTGCCCACCGGCGAGGGGATCAGAAGAGCGATGATACAGCCAGGCTACTACCTGCTGGTCTTCGACACAGAAGGCGCTGTTGGGCCTTCACGGATGGTATACGAGGTTCTCTATCAATGATGCTTTGAAGATAGAGTTATAAACCGCGAATCTCTCCGCACGATGGAAAGCATGGTGGAATTCTCCAACAAGATGGTCATAGTGGTGCGCTGGGACCTCAAGCTGTCGGCCGGAAAGTTGGCCGCTCAGGTAGCGCATGCGGCGGTCAACTGTGCCCTCGCCGCCAAGAAGCGGACGCCTGATTGGTTCGACCGCTGGTACTCGGAGGGGCAGCGCAAGGTGGTCGTGAAGGTACCGAACCTGGAGGACCTCTACGAGGTGAAGAGCAACGCGGAGGCCCTCCGCCTGGTCACCTCCCTCATCACGGACGCGGGCATGACCGAGATCCCGCCCAATACCGTCACCTGCCTGGGGATCGGGCCAGGGCCGCAGGAGATCGTGGACAAGGTGACCGGGCACCTCAAGCTGGTCTAGAGATGAAGCCCCACGTCCGGGTCCTGGGGATCGATGATTCGCCCTTCACCTTCCAGACCAAGAAGGCGCTGGTGGTCGGAGTGGTGAACCGCCTACCCACTTACATCGAGGGGATAATGCGCACCGAGGTGGAGGTCGACGGCGTCGATGCCAATGACGCCATCCTCGAGATGCTCGACCGCTCCCGCTACCGGGAGCAGCTCAAGCTGATCATGTTCGACGGCATCGCCGTGGGAGGGTTCAACGTGATAGACATCGACCGGCTATACAGCAACCTCAACATACCCTGCGCCACGGTGACCAGAGGGCTGCCGGACATTGAGAGGATGGAGAAGGCCCTGCGGTCCCACTTCGAGGACTGGGAGAGAAGACTGGCCATAATAAAGAGGAACCCTCTGTTAAAGATCGGTCCGCGCAGGCGACCGCTGTTCGCGGCCGTCAAAGGTATGGACGCGGAAACATTGGAAGCTATCCTGGAAGAGTGCACGGTACAGGGCCGCCTGCCGGAGCCTCTGCGGATCGCTCATCTGATATCCAGCGCCATGGTGCTGGGCGAGTCCCACGGCAGGGCCTAGGCCTCTTGGTCCAGCGTCCTCTTTATCTCCGAGCACAGGTCCGCTGCGATAGGATCGGCACACTCCATCATCACCTCGCTGCTGGCATTTGCCTGCTTCTTGATGGTGATGAAGACCTTCTTGTCGGGAATGTTGATGGCCGTGCTATTGCCGTTGGGGACCACCGCGCAGGAAAGCTGATGGGACTCGCAGGTGTGCTTGATCTCGTGTGTGAGCTTGTCCATGTCCTGGCGGAAGAACCGGATGTCCGTCCGCTCGTTTCGGTCCTTGAACTTGGCGTTGTAGCCCATGACGGCAATGAGCAGCAGGGCGAACAAAGCCAGTACCGCGAAGGTCAGCGGCTGCTCCGGTTCCAGCCCCCTGTACATGGAGAGGACCGAGACCCCGAAGACGGAGGCCGCGGAGATGTAGATGATCCCTATCAGGCCCGTTACCAGCCTCTGGGGCATGGTGTTCCTAGCCCAACATCTGTAGTGCAGACGCAGAGCCCTGAACGCAGGCACCATCAGAAACAGGGCCAGGGCTATCGTCAGGAAGAACAGAGGTGTGAACATGTCCTCGAAAAGCACGTAGGAGTAGACCATGAGGGCCAACATTATCGGGATCACCAATGCCATCCCGTACTCGATGATCTTCTGCGATCTATTAAGCTGGCTTACCGCATCCCCATCTTCGTGCATATCCCATCCCAAACGGGGTAACTGGATATGCCGATAAATGGCTTTCGACGTTCGTTACGATGGTCCTATCTCTCATCTCGCGATAGGATCGGCTCGTTCTGGTGCCGCTTTCATTTTTACTTCAAGACGCCTAGCATTATCTCCATCCACAATGCTCCAGGTACTCTATCTAGGGCCATAGAACGATGATACGAAGAGCATTTTTATCATTTTTTTACAATATTGTATCGGTGGTCGGGATGGGGTGCAGGAGCGGAACGAAGAAATGTCGTTTTAATTTTCTACAATTCTTAGGCCAGTTCTTATCAGGCCACAGCGAACAGTTTTAATATGAGCGTTTATTAGGAGTAGGCTGAACGGTCTCTGAAAAACCCTTACTCTTAAATATAACAACCATAATAAGGAGCCCGCTTCTCACAAAGAAGGTGAAATATTGGCTAGAGGTCTTTACACGGCTAGGAAGCTCAAGAACGACCGTCAAAAGTTCAGATGGTCGGATAGCACATACAAGCGGAGGATGTTGAAGCTCCGGGAGAAGTCCGACCCCTTGGAGGGTGCGGCTCAGGCCCGGGGCATCGTGCTGGAGAAGGTAGGTATCGAGGCCAAGCAACCCAACTCCGCTATCAGGAAGTGCGTCAAGGTCCAACTCATCAAGAATGGGCGTCAGATCACCGCTTTTGCTGTTGGTGACGGCGCTATCAACTTCATAGACGAGCACGACGAGGTGGTCGTGGAAGGTATCGGCGGCAGGCTGGGAAGGTCCTATGGTGACATCCCCGGTGTTCGTTATAAGGTGATCCAGGTCAACAATGTGTCCCTTAACGAGCTTGTCCGAGGCCGCAAGGAGAAGCCGGTGAGGTGAACATCGTGGAAGGAGAAACTGAAGTTCAAGCTACAAGCGGCGTGCTCCTCTTTGGAAAGTACGAGATGACCGGAATAGGCATCAGGGACGGTGGCCTAGCCAAATACATAGACCTCACCCCCGTCGCCATCCCCCACACCGGGGGCAAGCATGCCAACCGGTCATTCGGCAAGTCCAAGGTGAGCATCGTCGAGCGCCTTATAAACAACCTGATGAGGACCGAGGTCTTCACCGGGAAGAAGGCCAAGTCCCTAGGAGTGGTTAAGGACGCGTTCGAGATCATCGCCACCAAGACCAAGAAGAACCCCGTGCAGGTGCTGGTGGAAGCGTTGGAGAACGCCGCGCCCCGTGAGGAGATCACCCGTCTGCAGTTCGGCGGAATATCCGTGCCTAAGGCCGTGGACGTATCGCCGTCCCGGAGACTGGACATAGCCCTAAGGAACATCGCCAAAGGGACCGTGGATTCGTCGTTCAAGAACAAAAAGCCGGTCGAAGAGTGCCTGGCCGATGAGCTCATTCTCGCCTCCAAGGCGGACATGAACTCGTTCTCGGTAGCCAAGAAGGAAGAGCTGGAGCGTGTAGCTTCCTCAGCTCGGTAAGTCAGTTCATGATAGATTGGTGAATCAATATGGGACGCAAGGAAGACAACATAGCACGGGCCCAGGCTATCTCGAAGAACCCTGAGTTCATCAGGAACATCGGGACCGCCGCCCACATCGACCACGGCAAGACCACCTTGAGCGACAACCTCATCGCCGGTGCCGGCATGATGTCCGAGGACCTGGCCGGGAAGCAGCTCATGCTCGATTTCGATGAGCAGGAGCAGGCCCGTGGCATTACCATCAACGCAGCGAACGCCTCGATGGTCCACAAGTACAACGGTAACGAGTACCTCATCAACCTCATAGATACCCCCGGTCACGTGGACTTCGGCGGCGATGTCACCAGGGCCATGAGGGCTCTCGACGGCTGCATCATCCTGGTCTGCGCGGTCGAAGGTATCATGCCCCAGACCGAGACCGTTATCCGGCAGGCGCTCAAGGAGCGTGTCCGCCCGGTATTGTTCATCAACAAGGTCGACAGGCTGATCAACGAGCTGAAGGTCTCCCCCGAGGAGATGCAGAAGAAGTTCGTCACCATCATCACCGAGGTCAACCGTCGTATCATCTCCCAGCTCCCTGAGCCTCTAAATAAGGAGTGGCAGGTCAAGGCCGAGGACGGTACCGTTGCTTTCGGCAGTGCGTTCCACAACTGGGCCGTCAACGTCCCATCGATGAAGAGGACCGGCATCAACTTCGCCAAGGTCTACGAGTACTGCAAGAACAACGACCAGAAGACCCTGGCCAAGAAGGCCCCGGTCCACGAGGTCCTGCTGAACATGGTCATCGAGCACGTCCCCAACCCCCTCGAGGCCCAGAAGATCCGTATTCCTGTTATCTGGAAGGGCGACAAGGAATCTGAGGTCGGCAAGGCCATGCTCACCTGCGACGCCAAGGGGCCGGTCGCTCTTATGGTCACCAAGATCATCGTCGATCCCCACGCCGGCGAGGTGGCTGTGGGAAGACTGTTTTCCGGTACTGTCACCCGTGGCATGGAGCTGTGGGTCTCCGGAATGCCCAACCCCCAGAGGACGCAGACCATCGCCCTCAGCGTCGGTGCGGACAGGATCCCCATCGATCACATGGAGGCGGGCAACATCGTCGCCGTCGCGGGTCTAAAGGACGCTATGGCCGGTTCCACCGTCAGCTCCGATAAGAACATGGAAGCGTTCGAGAAGATCTCCCACTACACCGAGCCCGTGGTCACCGTGGCCATTGAGGCCAAGCACATGAAGGACCTGCCCAAGCTGGTCGATGTCCTCAGGACCGTCGCCAAGGCCGATCCGTCCATCCAGGTCGAGATCAACAACGAGACCGGCGAGCACCTTCTGTCGGGAATGGGAGAGCTCCACCTGGAGATCACCACCTACAGGATCGTGAACGACCACAAGGTCGAGATCAAATCCTCCCCGCCCATCGTGGTATACAGGGAGAACGTGAAAGGGAGGAGCCCGGTGTTCGAGGGCAAGTCCCCCAACAAGCACAACCGCTTCTTCGTCGAGGTCTCCCCGCTCGAGCAGTCCGTCGTCGATGCCATCAAGAGCAACGAGATCCAGGTCGAGGGGAAGATCAAGGACGCCAAGGAACTTGCCAAGAAGCTGCAGGACCTGGGCATGGACCGTGATGAGGCCCGCGGCGTGGTCACGTTCAAGGACAACAACGTCTTCATCGATGCAACCAAGGGTATCCAATACCTCAATGAGACCCTCGAGCTATGCAAGCAGGGCTTCGAGGAGGCCATGAACCTCGGCCCGCTGGCCCAGGAGAAGGTCATGGGCCTGAAGGTGAAACTGGTCGATGCCAAGCTGCACGAGGACTCCATCCACAGGGGTCCGGCACAGGTCATTCCTGCTTTCCGGTCCGCCGTGTACGGTGCCATGTGCCTGGGTCAGAGAATTCTTATGGAACCTCTGACCAAGATCTATATAAACTGCCCCGAGGCCGTGATGGGCGATGCCCTGCGCGAACTGCAGCAGAGAAGGGGGCTTATCGAGGACATACACCAGGAAGGTGAGGCCACCATCATCGCCGCCAAGGCTCCAGTGGCCGAAATGTTCGGATTCGCATCAGCTATCCGTGGTGCCACCCAGGGTAGGGCCCTGTGGTCCACCGAGAACTCTGGGTTCGTTCCTGTCCCATCGGAAATTCAGACCAAGGTAGTCGCTGAGATAAGGACCAGGAAGGGACTGAAGCCAGAGCCGTACGATGCAGCGTACTACTCTGGCTGAGTAGTGAACAACCGTTAAATACGAAAAACGGTATGGAGTAAAAACCCTAATATAGGATATATATAAACGTAGGAGGCAGAAATATGGCAGAGAAACCACACTTGAATCTGGTCTTTATCGGTCACGTTGACCACGGCAAGTCCACCTCCGTAGGCAGGATGCTTGCCGATACGGGAAACGTAGATGCGTACCTCATCGAGAAGTACAGAAAGATGGCGGAGGAGAAGGGAAAGGCTACCTTCGAGTTCGCCTGGGTCATGGACTCTCTGAAGGAAGAGAGGGAGAGAGGTGTCACCATCGATGTTGCCCACAAGCGGTTCAACACCGACAAGTACTACTTCACAGTCATCGACGCCCCCGGCCACCGTGACTTCGTCAAGAACATGATCACTGGTACCTCCCAGGCCGACGCCGCCGTTCTGGTCGTCGACGCTGGTGCGGGACCGCAGGCCCAGACAAAGGAGCACATCTTCCTGGCGAGGACCCTCGGCGTTAAGCAGGTTATCGTAGGTCTGAACAAGATGGACGCTACCAAGCCCGCCTTCTCCGAGGAGCAGTACAAGAAGGTCAAGGAAGAGGTCGGCAAGATCCTGAAGTCCATAGGTTACAAGGTCGACGAGATCCCCTTTATTCCCTATTCAGCTTTCAAGGGCGACAACGCCACCAAGCCCTCGGCCAACATGCCGTGGTACAAGGGCCCCACCCTGCTGGACGCCCTGAACAACCTAAAGGAGCCCGCGAAGGCCACCAACCTCCCGCTCAGGCTGCCTATCCAGGATATCTACACCATCACCGGTATCGGGACCGTCCCTGTGGGACGTGTCGAGTGTGGCGTGCTGAAGCCTGACACCAAGGTCATGTTCGAGCCCTCCCACGTTGTAGGTGAGGTCAAGAGCATCGAGATGCACCATGAGCAGCTGCCTGCCGCCTACCCTGGGGACAACGTTGGCTTCAACGTCCGTGGTATCGCCAAGAACGATGTCAAGAGAGGAGACGTCGCCGGCCCCATTGACAACCCACCTACTGTGGCCAAGACCTTCACGGCCCAGATCATGGTGCTGAACCACCCGTCGGTCATCACCGTCGGCTACACCCCGGTGTTCCACATCCACACCGCCCAGATCGCCTGTACCTTCCTGGAGCTCCAGAAGAAGCTGGACCCCGCCACCGGCGCCACCAAGGAGGAGAACCCCCAGTTCCTTAAGACCGGGGATGCCGCGATCGTGAAGATCCAGCCCTCCAGGCCAATGGTCATCGAGAAGGCGAAGGAGTTCCCCCAGCTGGGCAGGTTCGCTATCCGTGACATGGGTCAGACTGTTGCGGCCGGCATTTGTCTGGATATCGAGAAGAAGGAGCAGTAAACCCCTTTCCTCCCAAATTTTTTGGGGACTGAACTATGGCACAGAGAGCAAGGATTTCGCTAAGCGGCACCGATCCCAAGAAGGTCGACAGCGTATGCGGTCAGATCAAATCCATTTCCCAGAGGACCGGCGTCGCCATCCGTGGACCCATCCCCCTGCCCACCAAGAGACTGGTGGTCCCGGTGAGGAAGTGCCCCGATGGAGAGGGCTCTGAGACCTGGGACAGGTGGGAGATGCGCATCCACAAGCGTCTCATCGACCTAGACGCTGACGAGCGTGCCCTGAGGCAGCTCATGAGGATCCAGGTCCCTGACGGCGTCAACATCGAGATCGTCCTTAGGTCCTGAACGGGATACGGATTTTTCCAAACCATTTTCTCAATATACTTCTTTTATTGTAGTTTAACTCTCGTTCGATCTTCATGAAACGGATCATTTGCCAGACTATCCTACCGTGCTCGGGGGGAACCAGGAAAGGATTTCTACGATGAGCGGCATAGAGGCCGGGATAACATGAGGAGCGATCAGGTCAAGAAGGGTCTAGAGAAGGCTCCAAGCAGGAGCCTCCTACGAGCGTCGGGGGTCACCTCCGAGGACATGGGCAAGCCGTTCATCGGCATAGCCAACTCCTGGAACGACGTGGTTCCCGGTCACGTTCATCTCAACAAGCTCGTGGATGAGGTCAAGCGAGGCATAGTCGAGGCTGGCGGTGTTCCATTCGTTTACGGCGTTCCCGCCATCTGCGACGGCATCGCCATGGGCCACTCCGGCATGCGCTTCTCCCTTCCCAGCAGGGAAACGATCGCCGACTGCGTGGAGCTGATGAACAATGCGCACATGTTCGACGGCTGGGTCGGTGTCACCAACTGCGACAAGGTCACACCCGGCATGCTGATGGCCGTGGGCCGCATCGATATCCCGGCTATAATCATCACTGGAGGGGCCATGGAAGCTGGAAGCCTCCGCGGCAAAGGCATGGACCTGCAGGACGTGTTCGAGGCCCTGGGGCAGCATGCAGCCGGAAAGACCACGGAGGAAGAGGTCACCAGGGTCGAATGCTCTGCTTGCCCGGGAGAAGGCTCATGCTCCGGCCTGTTCACAGCCAACTCCATGGCCTGCCTCACCGAGGCGTTGGGCCTGAGCCTGGTCGGCTGCGGCACCTCCCTTGCCATATCCCGCAAGAAGAGGGAGATAGCCAGGGAGACCGGCCGCCGCATAGTGGAGCTGGTCCGGGAGGGAATGACCCCCCGAAGCTTCGTGAACCGCGGCTCTTTCCTCAACGCTGTCCGGGTGGACATGGCCATAGGGGGCTCCACCAACACCGCGCTGCACATTCCCGCTATAGCGCACGATTTCGGGATAGAGATCGATCTCAGCACCTTCGACCAGATCTCCCGGGAGACCTGCCACATCGCCTCCATCCGTCCGTCGGGGCCTTATCACATACAGGACCTGGAGCGGGCGGGCGGCATTCCTGCGGTGCTCAAGCGCCTTCAGGGTCAGCTCTCCGACGAGCGTACCGTATCCGGGAAGAGCATCCACCAGATCACAGATGAAGCGGAGATAGTCGATGAGGAGGTCATACGGCCGCTGGACCGTCCCTTCCACGAGCAGGGCGGCATCGCCGTCCTCTACGGGAACCTGGCACCTGAGGGCTCGGTCGTGAAGCAGGCCGCCGTCTCTCCCAAGATGATGAACTTCACCGGGAACGCGCGTGTCTTCGACTCCGAGGCCCAGGCCATGGAGGCGATCATGGCCCGCACGATCGTCAAGGGCGATGTGGTGGTCATCCGCTACGAGGGCCCGAAGGGAGGACCGGGAATGGCGGAGATGCTATCCCCCACCAGCCTGATTTCCGGTATGGGCCTCTCGGACGATGTCGCCCTGATCACCGACGGCCGGTTCTCCGGCGCGACCAGAGGACCTTGCATCGGCCACGTCTCTCCTGAGGCCTACGTCAAGGGCCCTATCGCCGCTGTTCAGGAGGGTGACAGGATCACCATCGACATCCCCGGACGGAAGCTGCAGCTGAACATCTCTGACGAGGAGATGCAGGAGAGGCTGCGCAACGTAAGGATCGTGGACCGCCCGGTGAGCGGCGTTCTAGGTAAGTACCGTGAGCTGGTGACCACGGCCGCAAAGGGTGCGGTGTCCAAGTAGCCCCCTGGTCGTCGGCACGCCCCGCCGGAGGGCAAGAGAGATTAACGTGTTCCTCGCCTGGTTACCATATGGAGCGCAGCGTAGTAGGCATGGAAGCGAGCGAGCTGGCGAGGCAGCTGATGCTGACGTTCGCAGGCGACACCGGCCTCGACCCTCCACATGAAAGGCCGCGAAGGTACCTGTGGACCGACGCGTTCGCAGTGTGCAACTACCTGGGGGACCACCGTGCGTCCCAATCCCAAAGACCATTGGAGCTGGCGGAGAGGCTCATAGAGCAGGTCCACAGCACCCTTGGCCGCCACCGCGAGGACGACCGGCGGGAGGGATGGATCAGCGGCCTGCCCGAGGTCGAGGGGGCCGCGCATCCCACCGTCAGCGGCCTGCGCATCGGTAAGCGGCTGAACGAGCGTGCGCCGCACGAGCTTCCCGATCCCTACCTGGAGTGGGAGCAGGACGGGCAGTACTACCACTACCTAACCAAGTGGATGCACGCCCTCGTGCAGGCCGGGCGGATCATGGGCGAGGCAAGGTACGTCGACCAGGCCGTCGAGCTCGCGCGGGCCGCCCACGGCGCGTTCGTCTACGCCTCGCCGTTCGGGGGGCGCAGGATGTACTGGAAGATGAGCATCGACCTCTCCCGCCCTCTGGTCACGTCCATGGGGCAGCACGACCCGCTCGACGGATACCTCACGTACCTGGAGATCGAGGACGCGTCGCGGGCGCTCGGCCGGGGCGGGGCGCTCGACGAGCAGATCCGGGAGATGAGGGTCATCCTGGACGAGTCGTACTTTGCCACCGACGACCCCCTGGGCATCGGCGGCCTGCTGTCGGACACCTGCCGGGCGGCGCAGCTGCTGGAGAGAGGCGTGCTCGATGATGCCACGCTCTTCGAGGGCCTTGTGAGAGCATCGACCGTTAGCCTGGAAGCGTTCGCGCAGGGGCACATGCTCGATTACCCCGTGGAGGGCCGCCTGGCATTCAGGGAGCTGGGTCTGTCCATCGGGCTGCACGGCATAGACATGCTGCAGGCCAGCCTGGAGACCCTCGAGGGGGTCAACGGGCGGCTTGCCGGGTATATTGACACCATGGTCAAATACGAGCCCCTGGCCGGGCAGATCGAGTCGACATGGGCCAAGAAGGGGAACCGCGAGAGCTGCACCTGGACGGACCATAAGGACATAAACGCCGTGATGCTAGCGACCTCCCTGGAGCCCAGCGGGTTCCTGGTGCTAGGCTGATCCTCTGCACGTTACCCAGGAAGATGCTGGCGAGAACAATCTTTAAATCCATGCCGCCGTTACGAGTCTCCAAAGGGCCGATAGATCAGCTCGGAAGATCGCGTGATTTGCAATCACGAGGCCTCGGGTTCAAATCCCGATCGGTCCACCACTTCTTCATCCATAGCTCGTTCTGAAATTGCGGCATCAAATACCGTTTCGGAATTCAAACTGATCTAGGAACAACACCCTTATGGGGTCATTCGATCACCATGCTACGGATTCGGCTGTCCATCAGAACCGACCGTGTCCCCAGCCTTCAGCCCACAGGAACATTTTTGTTGCGTGCCTGCCAATAGTTTGGCCACAGGCGGTGTTTTTTGGTGGGGGTTATCACGACCGAACCTCGATGAAACGAGTATAACTCGGGACGTCGTAGGTTGGATCAAGGTCTTATCGTATCTTAATCCGGTCATCCAAAGGGGAGCCTCATCTTCCCTCGGCAGATCGGAAGATATGAAGGTGGTTAGGCCATCTATCGGCCAATTGAATTTCGAAGGAGAGGGTACCAACAAGGCCATCAAGGCCCTTGGCCTTTTCGACAATGCTTATGTGATCGGGACGCTGATCAGAAGGCTGTAGTCCGGAACCGACAACGAGGTCGGCAGGGCCATGTTTGATACTTTTGTATCAGATGGTCCGCCCGCCGTACAACCATCGATCAGCGCTCTGTATGATCAAAAGCGACCTGTACGTGAACGCCCAGGATGACTGATGGAATACTATGGGAGCGGAAGAGCAAGCGATGCTGATAAGGAGATGATCCTGGCCGAGAGGGAAACGATTATCAACAATAACGTGGATGTTCATAACAGCGATCCTTCAGATCATGCATCATTCCATGAGGACAAAGGGATCGGACTCGACTTTCCTCTTTAGATGGTGAAACAATGCCTCGAAATGGCGCTGATAGGCAGGAACATCTTATGATCGTTCCTTCTTCTGCTTGTCCCGCCAGCTGCAGGTATTGTTTTGGCCCACACGATGGGTGCGGGGTCATGTCCATCGATGTTGTGAAAGACATCATCGATTGGCAGCGAGACCGTCCCGGAAGGCTAGAGGTGTCCTTTCATGGGGGTGAGCCGCTCACGGCTGGTGTAGATTTCTTTCAAGAAGCCATACCTCTGCTGGAGAAAGGGCTGTCCCATCGAGATGTGAAGTTCTCGATCCAGAGCAACTTGTGGCTCCTGACGGAGGAGCTGTGTCATACCTTTCGGGATCACCACGTCTCGATCGGCACGAGCTTGGACGGCCCGGAGAACATCACCGATGCCCAGCGGGGCATCGGCTACTTCCGACGGACCATGAAAGGGATCGAGATGGCAAGGAGGAACGGTCTCGACGTGGGATGCATTTGCACCTTCACCCCCCGGTCCTTACCGCTCTTGGACGAGGTGTTCCGATTCTTCATGGAGCAGGGGTTGAGTTACACCATCCATGCGTGTATGCCCTCGCTCCAATACTCAAGCGCGGAATCGTGGTCTCTCTCAGCGGATGAACACTACCAACTATTGACACGCGCCTTAGATCTTTACTTGAAGAATCTAGACAGCATCGTGATCGGTACTTTCGACTCCATGTGCAGGAGCGTATCTACCCGTCAGGGCAGCATATGCACCTTCACCGACTGCCTTGGCCATCATCTCGCGGTGGGCCCTGGCGGCGGCATCTTCCCTTGTCAGCGTTTCGTCGGGCTTGCCGAATATTCGATGGGGAACGTCCGGACCCACATCTACGATGCGATCCATTCCTCACCAGTCTGGCGGTCGTTCCAGGGGAGGCAGGAGAGGATGAAGGACGAATGCGGCGATTGCCCTTACATCGAGATATGCCACGGAGGCTGCCCTTATAATGCCCTGGCCTCGAACGGTGGGACGTTCGAGCGGTCGTCGAAGGACCCGCATTGCTCAGCCTATCGGAGGATGTTCCAGCACATATCCGAGAGAGCGCTAGAGGAAGTGTTCTCCTCCGAGAACATGGAGGAAGTTATCACCCGACCCGACCATCGTAATGATCTGCTACGCCGGGGGAAACTGATCTCCATCATGCGCGATGGCCCTCACCCCTACTACGCCGCCAGGCATGCAAGGCTCATACTGGCATCGGTCGCTCTAGCCTCCGGCGACCCTCCGCACATCGCCACTGAAAAGCTACGGAGGATAGGCGTTCTGCCCCAGGGTCGAGGCAGCGAGGAGGCGGTGATCGAATCAGATCGGCTCAAGGACCTGGGGAAGCATACCGTGAACACCAATCGGCAGTGCCGTAAGTGCGAACTGAGGTTCCTTTGCGGTGGAGCGTGCAGGGCCTGGTCACAGCGATCAACGGATGTTCTAGAGGATCTGGACCAGCCCCCCGGGGACTGCACAACTTTGCACCATAGAGCAAGGTCACTGTTCCTCAGCGCCCTCGAGCGTTTGAACGTGACGGAACACGAATGGGGATCAGCGGGGCTGCCCGTTCCCAAGCCCTCGCGTCCTCCTTCATCCGAAAGCTGAACAATGTCCAGCTCAACCACGCGATCATCCTGAAGTCTCCGGTATCAGAACCTCGGAATACGCTCATATACCGCGAAAAACGATGTCGTTTCTGGCAACCACATTCATTGTTCAATGGTTTGTAGTCGAATCAAGCGAGGCGGGCGCACGTGGACCTATTACAACCAAACATCAAGAGGCTGGAGGAGAGGAGGAACATCAAAGGCCTGGTCAAGGCGCTTGATTTTAAGTGGCATCGGGTAAGGGTGGAAGCAGTGGAAGCCCTCTATCGTCTGAGAGATGAGTGCAGTCTCGAAGTTTGGGCGAACGCCCTTGGCAACGATAGCGACGAGGTCCAAAGATGCGCGATCACCGCGCTCAGCGAAATGGGCGATGCTCGAGCACTAGAGCTGTTGATGGAAACCTTAAGAAAGGGCAGAAATGGCGTGGATGCCGGTCGGGCGATCGGCATGATGGGCGACCGCAGAGCCATAGAGCCGCTGGTCGAAGAGCTGAGCAACGAGGTTCAGTATGTTCGCTGGGGAGCTGCCATTGCTCTTGAGAAGCTGGGGTGGTATCCAGAAGAGCGTAATAAGACCAGTGCAAACTATTGGATCGCGCTCGATCGGTGGGATGAATGTGTCCATTTGGGCGAGATAGCGGTCGAGCCGCTTATCGAACGATTCAAGGAAAAGAGGCATATTGGGGACATAGATGGTCAGATCGCCATCGCTTTAGCGCTCGGGAGGATAGGAGATCCTCGAGCGGTCGAACCGCTTGTATCTTGTTTGAAGGATCTGGAACATCATATGGGCTCTTGTCGTATCTCAGAGCGAGGGCGATATGAAGAGCTAAGGCAGCAGTTACGTAATGCTCTCGCGATGATTAACTACGATGAGGGGAGCATGAGAAGCTTGTTGCTTCTCCTGAAGAGCCCGGTTCCATCTCTCCGAGGCGATGCCATTCACATCCTAGGAAAAGTGAAATGGGACCCGCACAACTGGAACAACGAGAACGTCGAGTACTCCTTCTTGTACTGGCTATATCAATCCAATTTTTCTGAGATTTCCGCGATCGGTAGGCCATCAATAGAACTGTTGATCGATGTACTGAACAGAACGAAACCAGCCTACCTGGAGCGAGATGAATATAACAGAGTGGCTATTATCATCCAGACCCTCCACGCTCTCTTGGACGAGCATGATGCATGGAGGCATTGCGATCGTTTACAGACCTCTGCTCTTGAAAGGATCGTCAGTGAATTGAGCGGTCCAACAATGAAAGATCGGAGGACCATAGCTTCCTTTCTCATCGGCTTGTATAACAATGGGATCGGTCCGGTAGGCGATCGTCTTAGGAGCGTAGCTCTTGCCTCGAGGGGAAGGATCATCGAACCCCATATCGATCATTTCGACGTGAACGGCTCTTGTGCTCACCATGAGGATTCGGGGATAGGCCTTGATTTCCCTCTCTGAATTTGATTTCTTCTGCCGGTTAGCCTAGCCCTGCAAGGAAAAAAGAATTGTACCATCCGATTGACGGGTTAAGGATGTATCACGTCTTTATGCTCGAGGAACCCTCAATATAAGATGGTCTGATTGGCATACGCACAATCTTGGAGCATTTCGTGTCAAAGTTCTGACAGGAAAGTTGGTCATCTTGGATGAGGGAGAAAGACCTGGTGGATCATCCATGGTGAAAGGAGGGGTTGTGGTATGGAATTGGATATGTCCGCGATGCTGAGCATCTTCCTCGGCATAGCGCTCGGCGTCAGCCTTAGCGCGGCGGCAGGCTTCCGCGTCTTCGTACCGTTCCTCATAATGAGCGTGGCCGCGCTCCGGCCACCTGAGCCTTGGCGAGAGCTGGTCCTGGATCGGCACCTATCCGGCCTTGCTGGTCTTCGCTATCGCGAGTGTCGTGGAGATATTGGCCTACTATGTCCCTTTGCTCGATAATGTGCTGGATACCATCACCACGCCAGCGGCCGTGATCGCCGGCGTCCTGCTCACCGCGGCATCAATAACCGAGCTATCGCCGTTGCTGACCTGGACCCTCGCCATCATCGCGGGAGGAGGTACCGCCGCACTGGTCCAGACCGGCACGGTGATCGTTCGTGGGATCTCGACCACTACCACCCTGGGGCTGGGCAATTTCATCGTGTCCACAGGGGAGCTTGTCGGATCGGTGGTAGCATCTGTCCTGGCGCTGGTGCTGCCGTTGTTGGCCCTCATCCTTGTTATTCTGTTTTTGATCTGGATGATGCGCCTGATCCTCCGGGTCGATCGTCGGCTCCCCTTATGATAAAAGGATCATGGGTAAAGGTCGATCCACAAAGATGATGACCAAAGCTAATTCGACAATTTGTCAACGTGGTTACTGGACTCTTTGATGAACGCCCTCCTAGATCGAACCGAGTATGGCAGTGGCGAACTCGTCCACCTTGATCTCCCAGCCTTCCCTCAGCGTCCCCTTCATGACATCGCCGGTGACCGGGAACACCTTATCTGCGACCTTGATCAGCCCTTTCTCCTTCAATAGCTGGTCCAGTTCAGGGATGGTCTTCCTCTCGCGATCGAGCTCCTCTTGTGTCGGCAACCTTCCCGTCTTCTTATCAGGAGCACCGTCCGTGTGGGTGGCGAAGACGGCATACCTGGACCCCAGCGGCAGGGAGGCCTTCTTGACGAATTTCTTCATGCTGCCTATAGGCCCCCCGAAACGCGTGTGAGAGCCGATGATGAAAAGATCAGCAGGCTGCACCTCCTTCGGCTTAACCCCATCTATATGGCGCACTGCCACCTGATGCCCCTCGGCCTCCAGGACGCGCTTCAGCTCCTCGGAGACCCTTTTCCCGTTCCCGAACTTCGATGCATGAAAAAGCTCGATCCTCAATCGATCACCAAGGATTAGTTAGTGTCAGGGATATGTCTTAATCGTATCCTCTTCAACAGGTCCCGCGAGAACGATGGCCCTGATCGAGAGACAGGTATCTGATGTGCAATATTACTGGACGGTCCACGCCGCTGAAAGGTCATGATCAAAATTGTTTCCCCACCGAACAACTATATTAATACTTCGAAGGTCACATTTTTACTATCGTGCATCGCCTACGTCGAAACGATCTCGCCGTCATAGGGATATTCGCATCCGTGCTCATCCTCGTGTTCCTACTGATCCTGGCAGCAGTACTGTTCATCATACCGTTCCGGTCTACGGACACGGATGAGGCCCGGACAGCCACCCTGCCCTCGGGCGTGAGCGCGTTGGACCTGAACCTCAAGGTCGATGCGGGGGACGTCACCATACGTTTCGTGGACAACTCCTCTGTGGCAGCGTCCATCCACGTCCAGGGCGTCCAGAGGTCAGGACTTCTGTGGACCCCTAAGCCTGTGAACATATCCTGGGAGGAGAGCGTCGCCGGAGATGCCCTGACTATCAACGCCTCGGTGCATCTGGACCCTCAGGTGGGGTTCTTAGACACCAACGATATGAGGTGCCAGCTTGACATCTCCCAGCAGCTGATGACCTCGCTTGATGTGGACAACAGCTTCGGAGGTATTGACATTGCCACTGTCAGCGGGGTCAACCTCACCCAGCTTGATGTGAAGACCTCACTGGGTAAGGCCGAGCTGACCATGGTCGCCGATACCGTCCTGAGCGGACCGCTGAGCCTGGAGACGTCCCTGGGAAGCCTCGAACTGACATGGAACGACGTCATGACCACGGGGTCTACCAACGTGTCGTTGAAGACCTCTGCCGGTACAGTCAACGCGAATATCACCCAGCACCGCTCGTTGGATGGGAACCTCTCTATGAACATCAACACCTCGCTGGGGAGCGTGGACCTTGCCCTGGACGTGAGCGGCGACAACTCAGCCAGGATAATGTCCACAGTGAGCCTGGGAGAGGTCAAGGTGCAGCAGCAGAGCGGCTTTGATGGTAACGGCAGCGACCTGAGGTCCTCGAACTATCCTCAACTGTCGAACATCGAGGTGAGCTGCACCGCTGGCGCGGGGAGCGTGGAGATCGAGGCCAAGTATGCCGCCTAGATAGCAGAGGCAACGTTCGCCACATCCGAGCCTCATATTTCCCTGGTGCTGAGCATCGTCACCAATAAAAGGAGTGAATGTCGCCTGAAATTGCTCAGCGCTTGATAATGGGACGAGAGGCACGATGAGAGAAAGGCCGCCTTTTTTGTTAAAAAAAATGATGGCGTGTTAAAAGAGGTTCTCCGCTCATTTGGGCGTTTGGACAACAACCAAAGGCGGGAGAACCATGTACTACATAGGGCTGGACATACATAAGAAATTCACTCAGGCCTGCGTTCTGGATGCTAACGGACGGCTCGTGTGCAACGACCGCATACGGACCGATGTCCATGACATCGGTCACTGGTTCGAGAGGATGGAGACGAGGACGAACGACGAACTGGCGGTCGCTCTGGAAGCGACCGGCTTCTACTTCTGGATCTACGACACCATCGTCTCCAGAGGCCATGATGCCAAGGTCGTCCATCCTGTAAAGGTTAAGCCGCTCATGCGAGCTCGTTCCAAGAACGACAAGAACGACGCCTACATGCTCGCCGAGCTGCTGAGATCGAGATGCCTGGAGGGCATCTACGTGCCGTCTTCGGATGTTCGCGCGATGCGAGAGCTCACGAGGCATCGCGAATCGCTGGTGAGGAAGAAGGGAGATCTGAAGCGCGAAGTGCTAGCTCACCTGCTGCAGAAA
>JADFDJ010000018.1 GCA_018262895.1 Methanomassiliicoccus sp.
ACGAAGGATAAGAAGCGCTTCCACAACGCCAGCCATTGTCGGCTGGAGTTCTTCTTGCACAGAACAGAGTGGTCCGGAACGACGTCCAGAGCGAAGTATTCGGCCATCATCACCAGGAGACCCTCGGTCTCCCGGAACGTGGCGTCGAAGAGCTAGCGGACAAGGAAGGCAATCATGAGATCGCGCTCCTGCACCGGCGGTCGGCCGGTGCCTTTACGGCGTTACCAGTACGCGAACTCGTTCGCATGATATCTGATCGCCTCAAGCGAGAGGCGGTACTTGTTCACCATCACCTCGTCGTACGCTCGCTGCTCGTTGAGCAGCGAGTCGAGGTCGATGGCGAATGTATCTAACTTCGCCTGACCGGTAAAGTTGAATATCTCGGCCGGCATTATGACTTCAGTGGCTTCCAATCTACTACCTTCCAGAGCAGCTGGCAATATGTTGGACCACACTTATTTATTTTGATAACAGTATTGATAACAAATCATAATTAGGCTCAAGAGCCCCGTTGAGAGTTTAGAAACAAAGCCATAAAATGATAAAGTAACTAACATTTACCATATTGAACGTCTAGGGGACCTACGACCAACCCTTTTTTAGTCCTTACACCAATATCTTCTAGGTCCTCATCTTTTAATTCATCGACAAGCATCATCAGTCTTCTACCCATTTGTTCGATAAGACCAACCACGAGTGCATTGCCCATGCAGAAGTACCGCCAGTTCTCCGGCATCCCCTCTGTCCAGCCATCCTCGAAGCCGTTCAAACGCTCTGCTTCCACTGGGGTAAGAACACGATAGAGGTTTCTGCTCTCATCCACAGGAACGATATGGCTGATCCTGTTCGGCCTCCTGTTCCCATCGCTGGTCAGTAGCGTCCTGGACGGTTCATCGAGCTTGTCCGGAAAGGGGATGGGGCCTTCATTATACTGGTATTCATGCCCGTTCCTATGAACGCGTGGCTCATCCTTCGCTCCTTTGCAGTATCTCCACGTCCTTTTGAAGCCGTCGGTTCCTCGGTCCTTCTCATCACCTATCCACTCTTCTGGTATGAGATATCTATCGTCGACGCTCTTCTCGAGCACACTGCCAAGGGTTCCCGTTCCAGTACTTCTGTCACATGTTACGGTAGGGACCACCCTTACAGTGAAGACCCTGCCATCTATCATGTAGCCAGCGTTCTGGAAATCAAACTCGAACTTGTTTGTCATACGAACCAGATCTGACCAAAGGCAGATGGAAGCCCCTTTCGCATCGCCGTTCAATCTGCATGGGAACTCGGGTGCGAAGAACCCGTTGTCGGTCAGGACTTCGATATCGTACTTTCTCTCGTAGAGCGACCGAACGGTCTCCTTGACCAATGTCGCGAAGATGAATGTCCTTCTCCTTTTTTGAGGATAGCCATAGTCGGAGGCATTGATGACCCTCCATTCTGCCACATATCCCATGTTGTTTAGGCAGGACAGGATGATACCGAAGTCCCTGCCCCTCTGTCCGGAAGGCGATCGAATGAGCCTATCGACGTTCTCCAGCAGCACGAACGGTATGGGCGTCCCTCTTTCCACGTTCTCCTTGAGTATCCTTTCGATGTGCCACCACAGAACGCCCTTCTTCCCTTCGATCCCATTGGCCTTCGTGGTCGCGACCGAGTAGTCCTGGCATGGGAACCCCCCGACCAGCAGGGTCACGTGCGGTATGTCCTTCACATCCACCTTGCCGATGTCCTCGTTCACGCATTCGGTACCAGAGGCCGCAAAGTGCCTCTTGTAGCAATTAAAGGCCCATTGCTGTTTCCTTCCAGGCTCCCATTGGTTCGCCCAGACGACCCTCCATCCGCTCTTGGACAGTCCCAAGTGGAACCCTCCGACACCGGCGAATAGCTCACAAGCGGTCAGGTCTCTATCGCGCATCTCTCTCACCCAATGATATGAGATTCGCTTTCAGCAGATGATAACTTCGATTGCTTGCCAACTACGTGCGCTTCAGCGCCAACCTGTTGGGCGACATATTTTGCGTTAAGCCAGAAGCACTGCTTCCTCACCATCGAACCATCCGGAGCCCTTACCTTGTCTTGAGCATTTCGGCCATGAGGCCGAATGTGGGAAACATGGTTATCCGTCATTTTAGGCAGGTCCTCATATCTCTTTTGCTTTATACGACGGACGGTCTCCTCCCACACTTTACGCACCTCCTCAAGGTCACTGTGAGGCATTGTCCAGAACATAACCTTCTTAAGTATTTTTTTACCATCCGGTCTCAACTGATAGATGACGAACAAAAATCTTCTCTCGAACATCTTCCTGATGGACGAGGTCTCCCAGTCCACCTCCTTTTCGAGTAAGACCGGATCGAACGCAGGAAATGATACGCTCTCCTTCATACCGCCGTCCACCTCAAGCTTGATGCTCCTTATTGTCACCTCGGCCCTCTCGAGCTCGAGCGCCCTCCGTTCAACGCCCAGTATTTTTCTCGTCATGAGCGCATTGTAATGTTTCACGTCTTTGCCATATTCTATCCCGAGCACGGATGCGATCTCCTCGGTGCTCTTACCGATGAAGGGAGCAAAGTGATCTATGACAATCTCCTCAAAAGACCGTCTCTCCAACTCCTTCTGGTCCTTTATGATCTTGTTAGCCATCTCTCTCTCGGAGTCCTGTTCCCTCATTCTCTGTATGATGGAGTTCACGTACGACTGCTTCAGGGCCAATGCCCTCTGCTTAGCTCGAATCTCAGAGAACGGCTGGACCTTTATTGCTCGAGAGAAGCTGTCCTTGGTGCATGCTCCCAGGTACATGGTATCACCCTCCGATATCTCGTGAGCCTTCCCCGCCCTGACCTTAGCTCGGATGGTCTCCCAGTCCCTCCTGATGATCATCAGGTCATCCTCTGGGAAGGCCCATCGACCTGCAAGCACCACCTTGAGATCGATGACCGACTGACGCTCTTTATGAACGTAGAACACCAGCAGTAGGTCACGATTCTTCCTCCAGAACGCTGACGACAACCAATCCTCGTCCGCGATCTTCTCATAATTAATTAGATTGAGGACCAGTCGTTCCTTGGCCTTCAGAACGTCCCCCCTCTGTAGCGTGGGGCAGGACTTCAGCTCCACCCCTGCCTCGGAGAAATCCGGTACGCCGTCATGGTTTCCCGGACTTATCTTGAAGTATAGCCGTTCTAAAACCTCTCCGAAGGACCCTTTATTCTTAGATACTGATGGATAGGTGATGGAACCTTCTTCACTGGTCAACTCCTTCAGCGAGTGGCCCACTAGGCGGCGGGCGAAGCGTTCGATAGATACCGGGTCCTTTTCATCGTACATCTTCTCCAACTTCCCACTCATTCGGATCTCTCCTAATATCCCTTCCTATTCTTCGGACAATACCATCGATATCATCCTTCAGTTCACATTCCCAGACAACGATGGTTCGCCATCCTTGGGTCTTGAGCTCATCAAGGTTCCTGGCATCCCTGGACACGTTCCTTTCGAACTTCTCCGCCCAGAACCTTTCATGGGACTTAGGGGTGCAGGTTTGGCAAATGGGGCATCGATGCCAAAAGCAACCGTGGACGAAGATGGCCAACCGTCGCTTTGTGAAAACTATATCTGGCCTTCCGGGCAGGTCTTTGAGATTGACCCTGAACCCCCTTAGACCGGCGGCCCACAACGCCTTCCTGAGAGCGATCTCCGGTCCGGTGTCCTTACCTCGATTGGCGCTCATCACCCGTGAGGTTGCATCAGACAAGGGGATGGGTGCTCGGCCATCCCTTAGGTAATTTACCTCCTTGGCAGCCTTTCTGATAGGCATCAGCACGGTCGCTCCTATGATAATCCCCATCGCTGATTTGGCCAATCAAGGTTGCTATCCATTACTGATAGGACTGGAATAGTCCTGAGGTAAGCAACCCATGTGATGAATGGAACACCGGTCCTGGGATTGGGATGGATATGACAGGGGCCTCAGCTACTCTCACTGGATATTATCATGACATTATATCACTTGATGACATTATCCGGTCGAAACCATGGCCGGAGGTATTTTCCTGATCCAATCGAACGGAGCCCTTAGCAAGATGGATGACACACCATACGAGAAGGAACTGGACCTGCAGCGATTGCTTGCAGACTACCCAGACCTACTGGCCGGAGACCAGATAGATAACAGGTCGCCCCGACGGTGGCTTCTCATTTCCAGAGAACTAGCATTGCCGTCTGAGGAGGATGGGCCCGGTCGCTGGTCCGTGGACCATCTGTTCGTGGACCAGGATGCCATCCCAACGATCATCGAGACCAAGCGTGGAGGCAACACCCAGATCAGAAGGGAGATCGTGGGGCAGATGCTCGAGTACGCAGCGAACGCCGTTCTCTACTGGCCAATCGACATCCTCAAGGAGAACTTCAGGAACCGCTGCAGGGAAGAAGGCCAGGAGCCGGAGCAGGTCCTATCACAGTTCCTCGGTGGAGCGCTCGACGTTCAGGCCTTCTGGAGCAATGTGGAGACCAATCTGAGGTCAGGCAAGATACGACTCCTCTTTGTCTCCGACAAGATCCCAGAAACGCTCGTTCGTATTGTCGAGTTCATGAACCAGCAGATGCGCGATGCAGAGGTGCTCGCTGTCGAGATCCGGCAGTTCGTCTCCGAGGAGCACAAGGCCCTCGTTCCCCGGGTGCTCGGACAGACCGAAGAGGCCAAAGCCGCGAAATCAACGATCACATTGCCAAGGCAAGACGAGGGAACGTTCCTTGCGAGCTTGAGTGATGGAAGGAGAGCAATTCACCAGGCGATCCTTTCACTGAAGGAAACAGAGGGATTTCGAATTAACTGGACGGCACGCGGATACTCGTTATCATACGTGCTCGATAAAAGACCCATCCTGTTGCTTCAAGGGAACCTTCCGTACGGCAATTTCGATGAGGGGTGCTATTCCACGTTCTGGAGCATCAGAAAGAACGTCCCGCGTTCTGTAGATCTGATCATGAAGTACAGAGAAAGGTTATTGGCCACCGGTCTGTTCGAAAAATCCAGTAACACATCAGAGGTCCGATGCACGTCAAAACTCGAACTTGACGAAAGGAAAGCAACAGAACTGGTCAGATTGATGAAAGACCTCGTGTCCGACCTTCGAAAGCTCAGCAGCGAAGCTACTATCTCAGAGTAACACGCTCACCCGCTCGGAGAGAGGAGCGGGTTGAGGCATTCTAGGCTCGTCAGGTCAATGCCAGTCCAAGGTTTGAACGAAGTCGTTGAGTGCTTCCTGGAAAAATACAAGAGGAACCCGTTCGGATCGTTCCTTGTCCTGCCAGATCCTGCGATACGAGACCGGGTGAGACGGGGATTGGTAGAACGAGATATTCCTTTCTTCGGAGCATCGATCTGTACGACCGATGAGCTGGCCAAATATATCTTCGACTCCCTCAACCGGTCGGACACCATAGTAGATGAGCATACTATCGATCTCTCTCTGCTGAAGGTGCTGAGGGACAACGAGAAACAGCTCACATGGTTCGATGGGACATGGGTAACGGCCCAGGCCATGGTGCCTGAGATCAGGTCGTTCTTGGAGACCGTGGCAGACTTCCGAGCCGATCGTCCGAACATCCTGTCCGAGCTCCAGACGAAGCGAGGCGAACAGCTACGGTTGATCAGTGAGGGATACGAAAGATTCCTCTCGTCCAACCACCTGGTGGATCGTGGGCGCATGCTCGAATGGGCGACCGGAGCGGTCAAGAGCGGCGACTTCAGGGTCGATCACCTGGTCTTCTACGGACTGTATGATCCGAAGCCAGTGGAGAAGGCATTCATCCGTGCATTGGTCGGTATAGCCAACGATGTGGATTACTACATCCCCCATGTCCAAGGGTGCAAGGCCTTCGTGGATGACGGCTCATGGCTGAACGTCCAGGTGATAGAGGACATATCATCTGTCGAAGAAGAATGTGTGATGACATCCATGTTCTCTCCCAGCATGAGGCAGCATCTAGAACGAGTGAAGAAAGGGGTGTTCCGGGACCCCATAGACGAGATCCGGACCGTGGCCAGGGAGATTCGTTCGCTTATATCCTCGGGCGTGGTGCCGGGAAAGATTGCCATCTTTCTACCACTTCGCTCCAAATCAGCCCCCGTGGTCCGGGAGGTGCTGGACGACTACGGAGTTCCGTTCGTTCTCCATCTGCCGACCCCGTTGTCAGAGTCGCCCATCGTGATGTCCATATTCTCCATCCTAGAGGCCGTGGAGATGGAATTCGACCGCGATTCAGTCGTCCGCCTGTTAAGCTCCCCGCACTTCAGCTTCAAGTTCACCGACGGAGGAAAGGAGTCGACCCTTCATTGCAACGATGTCAACGAGATTAGCCTGCAAGCAGGTATACTAGGCGGCAAGACGTCCTGGGCCCTCCACCTGCGATCGCTAGCGCTCCAGACCAGGGAGGAGATCGAGAAGGCGGAGGACGATATTAAGGCGATGGGCCTCAAACTTCAGCTCCAGAAGGTCGAAGGCATTGAGGCCGGTTTAGGACAGCTCTTCGACCTCCTTTCATGGCTGGAAGGAGACCTCACCGTTGGACGGAGGACCGACGCGTTGCGCAGGATCATCGATCATCTGGAAGTGGTCAAGAACATTGAGAAGGATGACGACAGCCTATACGAAATGGAGGTCCGCGCCCTGAACAAATTCCTATCCACCTTGGATGCGATGCAGATGAGCGAGCACATCGCCCCCTCAGGAAGTATGCAGATAAGCGAGTTCCTGGCCCGATTGCGGCTCTTGGCCTCATCGGAGGGATTCAACGAGGCCGATGAAAACCTAAATGCGGTACAGGTGAGCGGCCTTAGGGCCTCGTACCTGATGCGCTACGACTACGTCTTCATCATAGGGATGATCGACGGCGACATCCCATACCTGGAGGCGGGAAACGCGTTCATCCGGGAGCGCGAGGCCGTCAGGATAGGCTTGCTTAGCAAGCACGATCAGCTGCGTCAGGAGCGTTTCTACTTCCTCTCCGCCCTGCTGTCGTCCAATATCCGCACCTACGTCAGCAGGCCGGAGACGAACGGCAAGGACATGCTGGTCCCCTCGTGCTTCTTCGAGGACCTTGAGCGAGCGTTCGAGATGGGATCGTTCGGTCAGGACCAAGAGGAATCCTCCTCCCTGTGCTGCCAGAGCATTGTGGGAGGGATGCTGTCGAAGAAGCTCACCCCTGAGCAAGTGAGAGTTGACCTGCCATTGCCGCTGGAGGAGGTATGCCAGCGCACCTCGGTGGAGTGCCTTGAGCGCATTGGCGAATATGATAGCCCATACGATGGAGTGTTCGCCGATCCCACATGCATCGCCGAGCTGGGCTCACTACTGGCCAAGAGGGGAGTGTACTCCCCCTCACGCCTGGAATCTTACGCCCGCTGCCCTTTCCGCCACTACCTGAACTACATCATGAGCATCGAGCCGGTGGAGGCGATCGAGACGGAGCTGACCGCGCAGGAGAGAGGCCTGCTGTTCCACAGGATAGCTTACCGCTTCTACTCCGGTCTCAGGGCACAAGGGAGCACGCGGTTCACGGAGGGCCGGCTGGACGAGCTAACAGCTCAGATGAAGAGCATCGCGGAGGAGGAGCTCGATAAATATCATTATCAGGGCCCGGCCTGGGAGGCCTTCCGGAACAGCATGCTGGGCACGGATGCCAGGAAGGGTCTGCTCCGGGCGTTCCTGGAGAAGGAGGTGAAGAACGTATCCTCATTGTGCCCCAGGTACTTCGAGCTCTCGTTCGGCCTGCCGCTGGATGATGACGCAGATCCGTCCTCATCGAGGGAGCCGGCAGAGATGGACCTTGGCGGCGAGAAGCTGAAGCTCAGATGCCGCATCGACCGTATCGATGCTACTCCAGACGGCCGGTTCGTGGTCCTGGACTACAAGACCGGTGCATCGACCCCCTCCGTCTCGTCTATAGAGAATGGCGTGGCGCTGCAGCTCCCGCTTTACATCCAGGCCGTGGAGAACGCCATGCCGGATATGAAAGGCATCGGCGGAGCCTACTACGGGGTCAGGAGCGAGAACGAGATCGACCACAAGTGCATCTTCGGGGACAGCGAGCACGGCGACGAGCTGAAGCCGTACTTCGGGGAGAGGAGGAAGTACAAGGACGCGTTCGCGGAGATCATCCGGCAATCGAACGGATACATCGCCTCGTACCTCAAGGGGATGAGAGCAGGACGGTTCAACCCCAACAAGGGGCCGGCGAAGTGCCCGCGGGGCTGCGAGTACGCGGCGATATGCCGCGTCGACCCCAGCAGGATGGAGGGCGAGAGCGATGATGAGTGAGCGTCAGAAGGAGGCTATGGACCGCTCGCGCTCGCTGTGCGTCACCGCCGGGGCGGGCGCGGGGAAGACGTTCACGCTGGTGGAGAAGTACATCCACCTCATCAAGAGCGGCGTCGCTGTCTCCGAGATACTAGCCCTGACGTTCACCGAGAAGGCCGCAGCGGAGATGAAGCACCGCGTGCGCGAGGCCGTCATGAAGCTGCCGGGCGAGGAGTGGGACAGGGTCAGGGACGAGATCAACTGGTGCAAGATATCCACCTTCCACGCGTTCTGCGTCAACGTCATCCGCGAGTTCCCGCTGGAGACCGGGGTCTCGCCCAACTTCAAGGTGCTGGAGGAGGTGGAGCGCAGGGAGCTTCAGAAGGAGGCCTGGGACCGGCTGCTGTCGCCTCCTGTCGACCGTGCGATCAACGACGCCCTGGTGCGCCTCCTGGCCGACATCCCCATGTCCAAGCTGATGGGCAGCATCCAGTTCATGTACGACCGCCGCTCGGAGGTCTCTACCTTCCTCGATTCGTTCAGGACGAAGGAGGAGCTGCTCGCCCGATGGAGCGAGATCGCCGACCTCTACCGGAAAGACGTGCTCGGCCGATGCCTTTCGGACACCGGGTTCATGAGCGCTGTCGAAGTGCTCCGTGCCCTTGCCATCAAGCACGGCGGCGGCAAGGACTCAGGGTGCAGGTATCTGAGGGCGGTCGCCCCCTTGCTCGAAGAGATAAAGCCGGGAGCTCAGGAAGAGGCAGCGTGCAGGGCCGTCAGCGAGCTGAGGACGGTCAGGATCACGAGGAACGGGGGCAGCAAGCAGATGTTCGGCTCAGACCTGGAACGGTTCCGGGACGCGGTCGCGGAGGTCCAGTCGGCGCTCGAGCGCCATGGCACCGACGTTCTTGATGATGGAGCAGATGATCTCAACGACACGGCGGCCTCGATCATCCTGGACCTGAAGCTGGTCCTCGGCGCCTACCAGACGATCGTCAAGGGCATGAAGCGGGACAGCAACGCCATAGACTTCGAGGACATGATAGCCATCGTCCACGATCTCTTCGTCAGGGAACCGGGGACGGTCAAGCAGGAGTTCACCGACAGTTACCGCTACATCCTGGTGGACGAGTTCCAGGATACGGACGCCGTTCAGAGCGATATCATCTGGAGGATGGCTGGCGAGGAAGAAGCGAAGGAGCGGCTGTTCATCGTCGGCGATCCCAAGCAGTCCATCTACCTCTTCCGCAACGTCGATGTGTCGATGTTCAAGGACTTCCAGGGAAGGATCAACGATATGCTGGGAGGGAGGAGCATCCACCTCGATACCAACTACCGCTCCTCCCCCCAGGTCATCGAATTCGTGAACCATGTCTTCGGCCAGCTCATGGGCGAGGCCAGGGAGAGGTGGGAGTTCCGGTACCAGGAGATGAGGTGCTGCGAGGAAAGGATGAAGGACGAGGGCTCGGTCGAGCTGCTTCTCCTTCCCGAAGAGGGCGGCTCGGAGGCGGACTTCGTCGCCCGTCGGATACGCGACATCGTTGACAACGGATCAAGGGCGGTGTGCTGGTCAGAGGATGGGAAGAAGCATCTGGACACGCCTAGGCCGGCAGGTTACGGCGACATCGCCATCCTCCTGAGGGCGAAGACGCGGCTCCACGCGCTCGAGGACGCCCTGGGCCGTTACGGGATCCCGTACCGCGTCCACGGGGGCCTGGGGTTCTTCGAGAGGCAGGAGATCATCGACCTTACCGTCCTTCTCTCCTTCCTCAGCAACGAGGATGACGACCTCTCCCTCTACGGTGTGCTGCGCTCCCCCTACTTCGCGTTCTCGGACGAGCAGTTCTTCCACATGCTCGGACGGCGGCACGGCTCCCTGTGGAACGAGCTCAAGGCGTACGCCGCGGATGCGGAGGACGAGCATACGAGAGCCTCGGTCAATAGGCTGGACCGCTGGCTCCACTACGCGCCGAGGCTGACCGTCCCCCAGCTGCTGAGCATGGTGTACCGCGAGTCTGGGATCTTCGCGGTGTACGGTGCCCTGCCGGACGGGGAGCAGATGATCGCCAACCTCGAGAAGCTGCTGTCGATGGTCAGGAACGCCCACTCGTCCGGCTTCCTCTCCCTGTCGGAGTTCAAGAGGTGGATGGAGCTGAGCATGGAGGCCGGAGCGAAGGAAGGCCTGGCTCAGCTCGCCGGCGGCGAGGGCTCGGTGAAGGTCATGACCGTCCACGCGGCCAAGGGACTGGAGTTCCCCATAGTCTTCGTGCCGGAGATGAACTTCATCAGGAACGATGACCCGTCCCTCCTCCTCTTCTCCGAGGACATGGGCCTGGGAGCGGACGCCCCGGACCCAACGGACGGATACAAGCTGAAGGCCTCGATGCCCAAGAGGCTGATCTCCAGGGAGCTGGGATCGAAGGGGTCAGCGGAGAGGAAGCGCCTCCTCTACGTGGCTCTGACGCGAGCGAAGGACCACCTGGTGATGTGCGGCAGCATGCCCAACGAGAAGGACCAGGAGAAGGAGCTGTGGATCAACTGGATCACGCAGGCCGCGTCCATCGGCCCCGAGGACATCGGGTCCGGGGTCAAGGTCATCAGCTCGAAGCTATCAATGTCCATAGTCCAGGACCCCATGGCGTTCGAGGCGGAGGAGAGGGACACCGCCACCGGGTCCCTACTGGGTCCTGAAGAGCTGAGCGGATCCATCGTTCCTCGACCTAAGATCGAGGTGGTCCCGACCCCGCCGCCACGCTCCCCCTCCAAGGCGCACGAGCGGAGGAGGACCGATCCTACGGTCAGGGAGAGGTCGGAGCCGCCACAGATCGTCGAGAAGGGAGAGATGAGCTACCTCGATATTCCTACGGTCAGAGGAACGATCATACACGAGGTCCTGAGCGGCAAGGAAGCATCCACAGTGCTCAGGAGGTACGGCATCACCGATGCTTCGAGGGAGAGGGAGTTCTCCGCGATGTACGAGAGGCTCATGTCCGAGCCTATGATGGTAGGGGCCAAGGCGGTCTTCCGGGAGCTGGCGTTCATGGCCAAGGTCGACGGCGAGGTCTACAAGGGCAGGATCGACATGCTAGTGCAGAGTGAGGACGGGTCCTGGCTCGTGGTGGACCACAAGACCGGTCGCTTTGACGATGAGATCGGTGAGGGGAAGGTCAAAGAATACAGGCTCCAGATGGAGATATATGAGAAGGCAATAGCCGATCTGGTCAAGAAGAAGGTCAGCTCCTCGCTGTGGCTGGTCGACGAGGAGCGGACGATCACACTCTGAATTGCCCATCGATAAGGATGTAGGATGTCCATTCTTCAAGTGATCCAATTTGTCTCGGCCTCGTATCGCCACCTTCATTCTCTGCCATATTCATGTATATTCTACTATTGCATTTGAAGTTCAGTACATGCCACCCTGCAATCCAATTTTCCTTAGTCCACATGATAAATGATCATGTCCGATTTATCGGATATGTTCTAGCCATCTCGGACACATTTCTTATACAACGGACCTCTAGAATGGACAGGAGGTATGTTCAATGGGCTGTAAACCAAAATCCAAGGGTGAGCAACCGAAGGTCAAAGGACCCACCAATCCCGTTAGTAAAGCCTCTGAAGAGGACCGCAGCAAGAAGGTAACATCCAGCAAACCCACTTCCAAGGGCTCCAAGAAGAACAAGTAGAAAAGCGAAATACAGATCTAGCATCTGTTCCGAGCGCCATCTAGGGCACGCCTTACTGGAGGTAGAAGATGTCCGCGACGTTGTCGCCGGCAGAGGTCACCCTCATGCTCTTTCCGCGTCCCTCCTTCTCGTCGACCCAGCCGTTCCTGATCCACCCATCGATGTAGTGGCGCGAGTAGTACATCTTCTCCGCCTGCAGGGCCCTCTCCCCGTGCCTGGTGTCCTTGTCCTTGAGCTTGGGGAGCCTCTCCGCGTCATAGGTCCACGCACCAGCCTCCTTGATGGATTGAATCATAGCTGAGTATTTAGTGGACTGACCTCTCTTCTTCCTATCTCGAAGTATCCTCAGCGCCACAACAAGGTCCTCGGGAGGCGGGCTCAGGTGGAATGTGGGCAGCTCGGTGGGCTCCCGAACCTCCCTGGACTGCCCGACGAGCTTGCCATCTATGCTGTAGCACTCCCTGATCCTGTCCTCTCCGGAGATGGTGTACTCCTTCGTGTGCACGGTGAACGGTTTCACGCCCTTCACCATCATGGAGGCCACGGTGGCCGCGGCCGCGAACTCACTGGTCCCCGCGGAGACGTTGACGTACACGTCGTTCTCCATCTCCATCTCATGGGACATGACCGCCAGCAGTTCGGCCAGCACCTTCTTGAACCTGAAGACCTCGACCTTCCTCTCGACGATATCCTCATCCTTCAATCCTAGCTCGTTAAGCTGCCGCACCACCTCGCAGTAAAATTCACTGTAGATGCTGCTCTTCTTATCGGAACCCATCCCCCAATGGAGCAGATAGACCCTCTCGGCGCGCAGGTCCCGTATCGGCTGGACGATCTTCACGGTCTCGAACGTCACGCAGCTGATCACCACACGCAATCTGGGAGCGATACCTGCCGCAGGTCCGCTATCCGAGGTTGTCATTTCTTCACCATCTCGAGATCGATGAACTGTGATTGTAACACCAATATCTAATATAACATTCATAACGTTATAATGTTTACCTACTTCTCACAAGAATACTCCCCTCGATGACGCAGCAGCAGTTCGATCGGATGACCCAGTACCTCATCTCCAACGGTGACGTGCCGGCAGTGACAAGCCAGGAGATCTACGAGTACGCGTGGAGCCAGGGGATAAGGCCGCTCAGGGAGAGCGCTCTCAAGTCCAGGCCGAATGTGAGCGGCCGAAGAACGCGGCCCAAGCGGAAACCAGGTAGGCTACACGGGGGATCGTGGCGCGCACGAGTGTGGACATCCCTAATGGATGCTCAGCAATCGTTTGGTTCTGACATTGTATCGCACGCTGAGACCATCGACAGCGATGGGCGGGATGAGAGGGAGGTGGAGGAACTATGAGGAATAGTACATGCCCTGTCTGCCGGGGCAACGGCCGCTGCCCTCTCTGCAGGGGCAGCGGTAGGGCAGGATACGCGAACAACAGCTCGCGGCCCGATCAGTTCCCTCGCTGCCCCAAATGCAATGCCACCGGCGTATGCATCCGATGTGGTGGGAGGGGCCGCACCTGAGCAACCATACCTCATATGAAAGATGAAACAAGCTGGGGGCAACTATGTTGAGAAAAGAAGAAGTGCTTGGATTAAAGTCAAGACAGGTTGAGCTGTCCAGGCACATTCATATCATCCATTCATTGATACCCCTGTACGAGGGGAAAGAGAGAGAAGCGCTGGAGGACGCCTACCATTTGCTCAGAGAGAAGGCCCGCCTAATCAGTGAGGTGATCTTTTGGGAGGGGGGCGGTATGGATGAGATCGTGAAGGTGATGGTGAAGATGATGAAGAATGAGAACAGGGAACGGCTGAGGAAACAGGAGCTGTTAACAATGTCAGTGGAAAAAATTGAAGGATCTGTGGGTGCGAACGGGAAGGCCATATTGGGATGGCTGAAAGCAATTCAGGGGCGAAATGGAATAGAGCTATCGCCCACAAAGGGCGGATTGCATGTCTGCCTTAAGATGGACGGTCAACTCATCCCCCTGATCCAGGTATGGGGGAAGGCAGATAATCGGAAGATAAGTGAAATGATCGAGACTCGCAAACAGTATCTCCCAAAGGGTTTGAACCTAACGAGGGGGGAAGAGATCTCGATAGCTGAACTGTTCGAAAGTGCGGGTTTCAAGAAGACCTCAGGAGAGCATCTGAACATGAGGTTATCGTATGGGGAGGATAGAAATCCTCATCTAAGGATCGGTCCAGAGCACCTGGACGGGATGGAAAAGGCACTGCTGGGTACGATCGAGATCATTCAGAGGGCGCAGCCAAGCCTGAGATAACCAACCGGAGAGAATGATATCCACATTTTTACCAAGAATGGATAATAAATGAAGCGCTGGCCTCATGTGTTATCCCCTATGAGGCTGGCACTTTACATCGATTATTGGTTTCTGTCACTTTTATTGAATAAACAGCGAATTATCATGGCCACCGCTGTTCCATTGCAGCCTACTTCCTGTATTCCTTGCCGCTCGAGAACGCCTTCCCCACGACCTCTCCCAGGCGATAGTAGTTGTAGGCGGAGTAGATGATGGGGTCGATCTTCTTGGGATCCGGCTTTCCATCGGTCATGCAGTCCTTGGACATGAGGACGTCGACGACCTCCCCGATGTGGAGGTTGTGGCTCCCCAGCTCGAGGCTGTGACGCAGCTCGCATTCGATGTTCACCGGGAACTCGCTGATCAGCGGAGCGGTCGCCAGTTTTCCATAGAAGGTCTCGAAGACCAGGTGCTTGTCGACCTTGCTGCCGGAGGTTATCCCGCAGTAGTCCATTTCCACAACGTTCTTGGTGGATGGTATGTTGACGCTGAACGTCCCGTTCTCGATGATCCCTTTCTCGGTATACCTGGATCTGTTGATAGCGATGGAGATCGCCGGAGGGTCCATGCACGCGACGCCCGTCCACGCTACGGTCATGTAGTTCGGCTTCCCATCGACATTGGCACCGACCAGCACCGCCGGCATGACCGTCATGTACGGTTTGAACGCAAAGGATACCTTGTCCAAATAATCACCACAATGTGGAGGGCATCGGTGCCGCCATTATTTAACAAATATCGAGGCGCTTCGTGCGTCGCCACCCGCCCCCATAAGAGGAAGGGCATATTGCTCGCAAGATCTTACCTCATTTTCCGATCACAAGCAAATGACCTGGATGGCATTGCATGACAATGGTGGAACCTTAATATAGAGTCGGTAGCCAAACCAATTCGTTGACGGAATTGGCCTCGAAGCATTTCACGAAGACCCTATTATTACTTCGGTTAGCGAGGCCACACTTCCTTGTCACAGGCATCTTGCTCTATACGCTCGGAGCACTCCTCGCGATCGTCAATGGAGCTGCCGTTGAACCTGCCGTTCTGGTCTTTGGTTACACCATCTTCTTGTTCTCACACATCTCCATGCACTTCAGCAACGACTACTTCGACCAGGAAGGGGATAGACGATCTCAACGTACACCGATGTCAGGCGGTAGCGGGGTCCTCGTTGAACACCCGGAGATGGCTCATCTGGCTCTGATAGTTGCGGTCCTTTTGCTCATCGCCTCGACGGTCACCGCCGCGGCATTCACATTGTATTATTCGTACCCCGTATCCTTCCTGATCTTCGCCATTCTGGGTGCGCTACTTGGCTGGTTCTATAACGCCCCACCTCTCAGGCTCGCGTACCGCGGCCTGGGGGAGATATCCACCGTCATCGCCGTGGGATTCGTCATGCCCGGAATGGGTTATTTCGTCGCGTCCGGCACGATCGACCTTTGGTTCACAAACCTCATGCTCCCTCTCTTCTGCTATGGGCTTTTCTTCATCGTGACAGTGGAGATGCCGGACATCGAGTCAGATAGAATGGCCGGTAGGGAAAACCTGTTGGTCGATCATGGTCTCGAAAGTGGCACCAAGGTCGCTCTCTTTGCCACGGTACTGGCGACGGCCTTGCTCATCACCATCGCATATTTGGGCGTCTTCGGCTCGACCATAGACCTCTGGCCTCTGGTGCTATTTTCCCTAATTCCCTTGACGATAGCGGCATATGGGGCC
This sequence comes from Methanomassiliicoccus sp., assembly GCA_018262895.1. Lineage (GTDB taxonomy): Archaea > Thermoplasmatota > Thermoplasmata > Methanomassiliicoccales > Methanomassiliicoccaceae > UBA6. The sequence goes on from JADFDJ010000018.1 coordinate 16,029, forward strand.
GTTCGGGATCTCCAGCAACGGGAAAATGTTCTCTCTCAGGTCAAGTTGAATTTCGCCGGCCTGATCAGTTTTGTCCTCGTCTTCATCGGTATCGCTTATGCTGCCCCCTAGCCGGATCTCACTAGGTTTTCATACAATGTTCAATGATCTGCCTGCTCATCAACTGCGAATACATATCAGTTGAGCTTGTTCTACGTCCTGTCGTCTGGACCTGGATATTGATCACATCTCTCCTAACACCAGAGGTTCAAATAGGGAGCGCTCAAATCAACGAACGGTGTTTGCACGGCAAGCGTAAAGATCGGATCAAAGGCCGATGTCCCGCTAGGCGGGATGATCGGGATCGAGGTTCAAGGGAAGAAACTCGTCTTGTTCAACGTTTCTGGCAAGTTCTATGCCATTGATGGGATCTGCAGCCACGCAGGCGGTCACCTCTGGGAGGGGCGTCTCATCAACGAAACGACGGTGAAGTGCCCCCGCCATGGCTCCGAGTACGATGTTCGCACAGGGAAGGTCCTACGCGGACCATGGATACCGTTCGGCAAGGCCCATGACCTGAGGGCTTATCCGGTGATCGAGGACGGGGAGGAGTTGTTCATGGACCTCTGAATTTGATGCGATCACCGCTGTCCTTGAAAGGTAGCGCGAGGAATAAAATTTGAACCAATCGATAACAATTATGTTGAAATCATTTGAGAAATTCGATATGTTCCTCCTCCAGGAAAATCATTATAAAAAAAAATTATAAAAATGTTCGGCCCACAAAAACCCCAACATTAACGCGTGTGAATAAATTTCTAGATGGATTGGTTACGAAGGTTCCCCCGCACTTACTGTCAAAATCGATGACCGCCATCATTCCTTACCAAGAAGTCGATGATGAGTATCACCACGACATCATCTCCGCAAGAGAAACGAATTAATCCAGAAAAGCGCATTTTATGCAGGCATGGTGGCCGAGCTCAGGACAGTGGATCATGTCGATGTGGCAAGGTACATGGGAACTTGGTATGAGATCGCGAAGATACCGTTCAGGTTCGAGGAAGGTCTTGTCGGCATCACCGCGAACTACACGTTGCTTCCCAACGGCAAGGTCAGGGTGTTGAACAAGGGGTTCATAAACGATTTCAATGGAAAGGAGAAGACGGCGAAAGGAACCGCTGTGGTGGTCGACAAAAAGACCAACGCCAAGCTGAAGGTAACGTTCTTCTGGCCGTTCGCAGCGGACTACTGGATCATCGAGCTAGGAAAGGACTACGAGTACGCGGTCGTCGGCCAGGAGTCTCGGGAATATCTGTGGGTCCTCTCAAGAACACCACAGATGGATGATGCGTTGTACGAGGAACTGCTGCAGCGCCTGAGCACCAAGGGATTTGATACGACCAGGCTGGAGAAGAACCCACAACGGCCGATGCCATAGAGATGCGATCGGGAAATACGCCAACTTTCAGTCCGCATCGAGGCTAATATGCATTCCAAGAGCGGCAGGTTACGAGCCGTATCCAACGTTCAAGACGACATTCCGTAGGATAAGGCAGATGACCGTTCCCGACCACGTCCTGGAGGGGCACGGGAAGCAGCCTTGTCATCGTGGCCTCCATATGCGAGATAGGTCGATCGATCACTTATTCTTCTTCCAGAAGGCGTCGGCATCTTTCTCCAGCTTATCTAAGCGGGTGTAATAGTCGGGGAACTCATTGAGGTGTGCCAGGGCGATCTTACCAGTCATTATCGGATCGTCATCGGTGACGTTGGTGGACATATCCCTGGTCCCATGCTCCAGCTCTACACCGAGACCCATCCGGAACTGCTCCACATCGAATTTGTCCCAGGTGATCCCCAGCTTTTTCCCAATTCTCTCTGCCTCCTTGGTCGTGAAGTACTTCTTGGCCATACGATCTCCGGCTGGAGGATTGTCGAGACAGGGTTTAAACAAATCTCTTTTCACGAGGTCCCATGTTCTACAAATTCAGGTATTATAAGAGGACAGCGCTCACCGATCTGTAAGCGAGAAGGCATCAATGTGGTTTATGTGAGCATGGCAGGCCTCTCTTGACGCTCATTCACCTGGCGCACGAGCCTATGCCCGAAATCTCCTCATCCACCAGATCCATGATGATCGGCCGCATCACACTGTATTTCCAGTTGAAGCAGCACTCGATCCTGACCTTGCCGGAAGCCTCCTCGATGAAGGACGCCGTCACGTGGCAGTAATGGTCCTTCCAGCTTCTGGCATATCCCGGGAACAGGAAGATGGTCGAGTACCACGGGTTCCCCCGCTCCATCTCCAAGCACCGGGGGCGGTCGTCCCTGACCAGCCGGTAGGCCTGTTTGGCAAGGCATCGTAGGGCAGATTCATATGCGCTATCGATATCACCATCAATGGTAATGGAGGCAGAATGCTTGCTCATATGGATTTGACCTCTTCATCAAGTCCGCTCGGGTCTTAAATATATTATGTTTAAAAAATATTATTTTTATAATGAGCTATAAAAGGATCAGCGCATGAACGATCCATGGTCTGGCCGCTCTTTATCCGATCATAATTTTTTTAGCCATATACCTGAGGACGTTAGCAAAAGGACTTTCATCAAACCTAGACACAGATGCCCGGTCCTGATTACCATAAGCCCCAAACCTGGTCGAACAGGTTATTAGAAAGAGCGCATACACCTGCTCGTGGATATACCGCAGACGATCGCATCGATCATCGAAGGCATGATGAGATTCCTTGCCCAGACGGCGGCAGATCCCCTCGCGTACAGCGTGGTCCTGTTCTTCTACGCCATCATGGCTGCGGTGTTCCTACCCATACCGGTGGAGGTCGGCCTTCTGCTGAGCCCCCATACACCGGTCATATTGCTGGCAGTCATCCTGGGCCTCGGTAAGATGGTCGGGAGCGTACTGGTGTTCTACCTGGGCCTGGGCATCGGTAGCAAGGTCGAGGGCTGGTCCGTGAGATGGCCGGGGTTCGGATGGCTGGTCACCAAGTCCGAATGGTTGGTGAAAAAGCTGCACTACCTCGGCCTGTACCTCATCCTATCTGTTCCCCTGATGACAGATACCGTCCCCCTGTACATCTTCTCGATCTTGAACAAGCAAGGCGTGTTCACCGTGCACATGTTCGCGTTCGCGAACCTGTGCGCCGGCATAACCAGGGCCTCCATATCGCTCATCCTTCTCTCGTTCTTCGGAGTGGACCTCATCAACTGACGGTCTAGCTCGTTGCGTATGTTATGCAGAGGGTTGGAGGCATTATCCCGATCGCAGATCATCGGCCTCTGGACCTGCGTGACGGCGAGGACCACACCCTCCCAGCTCGCGGTGGATGGATGACCATCAATCATTTATGGACGTATAACGCCCCTCTGAACAACATCACCTGGCATCCTAAGCCATCGACGGCCAAACTCGAATGTCGGCGCGGCCGGGCAGATCCTTACCTCGCGCGTATGGTCGGGGCATGTCGGTGAGACGTCCGGAAGCGTTCCTCTTCCATGCATTCAGGAGGTTAAAAAAAGGAAAAAGAAGGAAGTCGTTTAGGCCGTCAGAAGGTGTTCTGGGGCGGGTCCGGGACGCTGTAGCTGCTCGGGTCCGGTTCCTGGTACTGGAAGGTCAGTACACCGGACCACGCAGCGCCGCTGCTGGAGAAGGACGATGCTCCAGAGGAATCGGCCGTCCCCAGGAAGCCGGAGAACTCCTGGTATCCCCAGTACTCCAGATCGGCGACGTCGTCGTAGAAGGCCAGGTACTCGATGGTCAGGTGCCAGGTTATTGGCTGGTTCGACTCGTAGTCGCTGTCATGGTCCGCATAGTAGTGCACCTTCATCTGGTAGGTGCCGTACAGGTTCGTGGACTGTCCCGACCGGCTTGGGTCCGGCAGGACCATGGTGGAGGTGGCGTAGTAGTGCTCCGGACCGTAGCCCTCCCGGTTGTCGAAGTCAAGGTAGGGGTTCGTTCCAGTATCTCCCTTGTTGGCGTAGTAGATGTGCCTTCCCGCGGTGCTGTTCCTCGTTGGCTCCTGGATGTGCAGGTCCACGTCGCTGTTGCTCTGCCCCCATGTCAGGGTCATGGTCAGAGCTGCCTGCGAGGCGGTGCTCTTGATCGTGTCCCTCAACCATCCCGCCCAGTTGGTGAAGGTGTTGCTGTCGGTGGCCAGTATGATGATGTCATTGTTGCCCCGGTACAGCGGGACCTCCACCGAGAACTCCTTGGTCGTGGGGTCCAGGGCGGCCACGAACTTCTGGCCGCTCACCAGGACCAGGGTGCTGGTAACATTACCCTGCCCCCCGGAGATGGTCCCGGAGATGGTGACCTTGTTGGAGGTGGTGTCCCTGATGCCGTCGCCGTCGGTGTTTATCGGTGTCGAGCCCACAGGATCGGTGGTGCTGTCGGTGAGCTTCACCTCCGGGAACGTTGAGCTTCCCTGGAACTTGTTCTGGGCCATGTCGTACAGTCCCTTGAAGGCGTTGTTGGGCGTGAACACCTTGGCGCTGGCATGGTAGAACACGTTGAACTGCAGGGGGTTGTTGGCGTTGAGGCCGGACTCGAATATCTGGGAGAAGCCTCTGCTGTAGTTGTACGGTATCATCTGCTGGGCGGTCCTCACCGACGTCCCCGGGTTGTTGGGATCGTAGACATCGAACTTCCCGTCCGCGTACCGGTACGCGAGGATGGCATGGCCGCCCTGAGCGTAGGTGCCGTTGACGTACCGGGTCTTGAGGCCGATCAGCTGCGGCTCTCCGCTGACCAGCATTCCGTGGATTATGCCCACCCCCACCTGCTTGGACGTGAGGTTCCCCTTCTCCGCCTCCGACAGCGCGGAGTAGATGCCGGTGACGCCGGCCTGGACGCGGGTCGCCAGCTGGATGGCGGTAGCATCGTCGCGCCACTGCGCGACATCGCCCTCACGGTACATCTGGTAGAGGCCGGCCCCGTTCCCAGGCTTCTGGTGCGAGTAGTACCACTTGGCATAGCTGGTCATGCCCAGGCACACACCGCCCGACTGCTGGTAGGAGCCGTAGTTGGGTATGAACCACCCATCGTTCTTCGGCCGGAACCCGGTGTCCACGGAGAGGCTGGAGTTGAGGTCCTCGAACACCGAGAGGGCAAGCTCCACGGCCACGAACTTGGAGAAGGTGGCCGCCTGGAAGGAGAGGGTGTTCGCGGCGAGGTCCTGCCCGTCGAACCCTGTTGGCTCTAGGGTCTGCAGCACCGGATCGTACTGGTAGAACCTGACCCCCCGCTCATCGTCCTGGACCATGGTGGGATCGTATGGCAGGGTGACCCTCACCAGGCCGTCGAACATCTTGAAGGTGTCCCAGCTCGACGATCCGTCCGTATCTATCTGGATCATCTTGCTCGCTATCGACGCACCCTCCGGCAGGCCGACCACGCTGGCCGTGTCCACGGTGGCGTAGCTGACGTTGAACTGTATCGGCTCCCTGGTCGCTGCCCCCGGGACCACGATCCTCATCCCGCTGAGAGGCGTCCCCTGACCTGCGGCGATGATCCCTCCCGCCCCGGTGACCGTTCCCGATGCAACCTGGGTGTACGTTCCGGTGGGTAGCACCTTGGCGACCTTGACGTGGTCAGGGGCAGGGTCCACCGCCAGGGTGTTGTTCCTCCCCAGGTCCCAGGCGAAGAACGATAATAGGCCTGCGGAGACCACGACGCCGGCGACGAGGACCGCGGCGACCATCATGAGCTGCTTGTTGCTCCACTTGCTGCGCCGTCCCGGGGGGCCGTTGTGCTGCGGTCCTCCCTGCGGCGGTCGGTACTGTGCGGTCGGCCGGTACTGCTGGGCCTGCGGTGGCTGCTGCCCTTGATAGTTGGGCTGCCAAGGCTCTTGTCCTTGCTGAGGTCCGGCAGTGTGGTCGTTGTACGAATATGGTGGTCGTTGGTCCAAAAATATCACCCGAACGATAGATGCTGGAACGGCCTCGTTCATGGCCAAAGATGAGCCAGAAAATCAGTTTATAAAATGATTATGTCAAAGGATTCTGGTGGTGATAACCAGTCATTTGGGAACAGGGCCTTGGGGAACGTTTTCGCCTCGCCCCTCACAACCCTATGATGAACCATCGGGCACCGGCACAAGGTGCAGACCATGCTGGGCCGGTAGACAATTTTTCTGCCTTCAGAGCATTGAATGACCAATGATCATATCTCCAAGCTTACTTCGACCCGTCCGGCCGATGGCCAATCTTGACCGTAACGGTGACCTTCGGATGGGCGCTGTCAAGGACGACCTGGTGATCCCCGTCCTCACGGATCTCGATCCTCTTCGACCACCTCTTCACAGGACCGTTGGAGCTGTCGACATCCTCCTTGACGGACCCCGGTCCGCTCTTTACCAGGCGAGCCGTGACCTCGTGGTCGGCGATCACCTCCACCTTCAGCATGTCCCCCTGTCTTAGCCCATATGTCCTGGACTTCCACAGAGGGCCTGCCGCTGGCCTGCTGATGGTCCGATTGAACACCCGCTCCTTCTTCTGGAACCCCTCTTCATCGGTGACCTTTCCTCTTCGCCTTTCTTCCCTCTTCACACGCAGCTGTGGAAGGATAAAAAAGAGGCAGATGAGGAGGACCAAAAGGCCGATCAGCCAGGACCAGATGCCGAGGTTCAGCAGGATGTAACAGATGAAGAAGGAGCCTGCCGACAGTATGAGCGCGACGAGCACCAACGTGATTGTCCTGTTCCTACCCTCGGTCATTTTCTCGCAACAATATCTAGTCACCTCCAACGTTATAATTGTCCGCATCGGCCGCCCTGCTGACGTGCGGTCATCGTTGCCGGTCTGATGCCAGCGAGCGTGGTTTTTTATTGTCTATAAGAAAAAAGGCGAAAAAGGCCTGAGGCCCTTCGATTATTAGCTCTTATCTCCACCGGCTCTTTCCCTCTTGCGTTGATGCGAGGGGCCCTTCCGTACCGAGGAGAGGGACTCGGCATGCTTCAGCGCGAGGTAAAAATTCATAGTCTCTTCCTGTACAAATCGCATGTGCCTCTCATTGATCATACTGGCGACCTGGGGATCGATGGACCTCGGGATCTTCAGGATGTACTCTATGGTCTCGCCTTCGGTAGAACGACCAACGGCCGATCCATTTCCCTTCTGTGTTGCACCGATCAAGTTCCTCTCCTCCTGTTTGTTCATTATCTCATCTGCGGGTTTGGTACTCATCAGCAGTCACCCAAATGCAACTTGACCACAATGTGGACAAGCACATATCAATAATAAAGTCTGTGGCAAAAATATTAGACATTTGTCTATTATTGATAAATAATACCAACTAAATTCCTCATCTTTTGTAAAAATGTTATATGTTCATCTTATGAAAAAAGAATCTTCGATACACATTGCACTCTTGACTATTGTGGTTAGAATTCTAATGGTATATCCACGTTCGATTACGGTTAAGCCACTCTGATGCCATTCCCCCAGCAGGGATGGTGAGATTTTGTGATTGCGAATCGCTCGGCGATGGATGCGTTCTTTGAGGAAATAAAAGGCATAGGCTTCTTTGGACGCCTGTTCTCCTGGGGCAGGATCCGTAAGTTGAGTTACGAGGCCAGCAACGAGTACGCGCTGATCAGGAGCCAGAGGGACGGCGTGAACCAGCAGCTGAATGGCCTAAACCTGCTGCTCGAGTCCGCCAAACGGGAGGCCGAGGCGGCCGGCAGAGAGGTGAGCAGGCTCACGGTCGAGCTCGCGCAGGCCAGGGCGGTTCTGGACGAGCATAAGGCTCAGCTCAACGAGCGCATCACCAGGATAAGGGAGCTGGAGACCTCCACCGAGGCCAACGTGGAGAAGATCGCCGAGCTGAGGGCCCAGGTCTCTTCCCTGCAGCATAACGTCGAGGAGCTGAACGATGACCTCACGGCGAGCGAGAGCAGGCTGGCCGAGGCGCTGACGGCGAAGGTGAGCAACGCCAACCGCGTCCAGGAGCTGGAGGCCGAGCTAGGCGAGCAGAGGAGGAAGCTCGAGGACCTCAACAACGTGCTGGCCGATCGCGAGAAGCGCATCACCCAGTTCGAGAGCGCGGAGCGGTCGAGGAGCGAGGAGCATGCCAGCAAGATGAGCGAGCTGGACCACTTCATGGCCGTCCTCAAGGAGGACAAGGCCCGGCTGGAGCTGGAGAGGGAGGCCGCGATGGAGAAGCAGTTCGAGGACATGAAGAGGACCTGGCTGAACCACGAGCGGAGGGTAGAGGAGGCGCTGAGGTCCCTGTGCAATAAGCACGCCATCGAGTACGTTGGGAAGGAGAAGGTTCCGTTCAAGGGCAAGCCAGACAACACACTGCTGATCTGCGAGGAGTACGTCATCTTCGACGCCAAGAGCCCCCAGGGCGACGACCTGACCAACTTCCCGGACTACGTAATGAAGCAATCAAGCGAGGTCCAGAAGTACGTCAAGGAGGCCAACGTCAAGAAGGACGTCTACCTCGTCGTCCCGTCGAACACCATACACCTGTTCGACGAGCATACCGTGAACCACGGTGACTACAAGGTATACGTGGTGACCGTAGACTCGCTGGAGCCCATAGTCCTCAGCCTGAAGAAGATAGAGGAGTACGAGTTCGTCGATCAGCTGAGCCCGGAGGACCGGGACAGCATCTGCCGCGTCATCGGCCGGTTCAGCCACCTGACCAAGAGGCGCATCCAGGTGGACGCGTTCTTCTGTGAGGAGAGCTTCAGGGCGCTCAAGGAGTGCGACTGCCTGCCGGAGGACATGACGGAGAGGATGGAGGAGTACGAGAGGTCGACCAAGGTGAACCCCCCGGTAGAGCACAAGGCGAAGCTGATCACCGAAAAGACGCTGCAGAAGGCGGTGGACGGCGTTAAGAAGGAATCCTTCTTCCTCGGCATCGAGACATCGGAGACGGTGTCCGGCAGCATCGAGGCCATGCCTCTGCTGAAGGAGAGGAAGAGGACTGACCCATAGGTCAGGCCGAAGTGATGAGCATCACATCAGGATGACATGACATGCCAGCTCATCTCCTCTTCGAGGACCTTGCCACCTCATCCACGTACAGACCAAGTGCCCTCTCGCTGGACCGCCATTCACCTCTCACCCTAAGGGCTGGGAGCTCACCCTGCTTTGCCCTCAGGGCAAGGTACTTTGCGGAGTAGAGGTCCTCATCCTGAAGTTCGACGAGGGGCCTCAGCTCGTCCTCAGCAGTGCCTACCTGGGACAGGAAGAGGAGAAGTGAGCTCCCCATGATCGCCTTCAGGTAGTCTTCCAATGGTGTCAGATATCCCCCGTTACCTTTTTCCAAAGCCCCTAAATATGTATCACGATCCAACGGAAGAACATGAACGGGCGGCCAGTTGTGCTTCAGGAAATGCAGATTCAGCAGCAACCTGCCTACGCGCCCGTTGCCGTCGCTGAACGGATGTATGGACTCAAAGGAATGGTGCATCCATGATCCAAGCGTGAACGGGTCCTCACCTTCCAGGTCCCTTCGGTTATACTCCTCTACCATGGTGTCCATTCTTTGTACCACCTTCTCTGGCCTTGGTGGGGTGAACGATGCCCCACGTATGGTCACGTTCGTCCTCCTCCACTGGCCGGCATCGGCCATGAGCCCTTTGAACACCTCTTCATGCAGCTCAAGGACGGTCACCAGATCTATAGCGCGGCCTCTTCGTCCCATAAGGTTCCTGAAAGCCCTTTCATGTTGAATCGTCTCCAAAATATGGGTGATAGGTCTATCGACACCTCTTCCATCGAGGAGGACCGCCTCTACCTCATCCTGGGTGAGTGTGTTCCCTTCGATAGCGTTTGTGCCATATGTATTCAGGGAGCTCACACCTTTCCAGATGGCATCTGGCAAAGTATCTAAGGATCCTCGGTTAAGGAATGCATTCCTTAGACGATTAAGTATGATTATATTCATTATATCGATTAAAGGCATACGTAATATTTAAGGATGTATGATTTTATTATAATATTGGCGTAAAATCATAGTATTTATTAACCAATCTTGCACGCGGGTTTCGGACGGTCCGATCCCTTAAGAATGCCCTAGAAAAACTACCATTAGAAAACCTCCAAGACATCACGTAAGGAGTGAGTGGAAACGGTCAAAAATTTTGTCACTTAGATCTTTTCAAATTGGCGGTGTACCATACAACAGGAAAAAAACCAAAGGGCCTTCGCAATGCCGTGCGAGGAAGAAGGGAGAGAATGGAAGGGCTCCCGGCCTACAGGTATTTTGGCCGGGTCCGTTCCATCCCTATTTATTTATCCTCATCTCCTTCTCTGGCCCAACCACCATATGAGACCGATGGCAGCGGGGATAGCGAATATTATCAAGACCCATATGAGCGCGCTGAGCATCGAGTACACGAGATAGTCAAAGCTCCAGCTACCGATAGCGACGTTCCAGTTCCCGTCGATGTAGACCTTGAGCAGGAACGCGATGAACACAAGGAACGATATGGCGTTGCCGCCGTCCGACCTGCGGGAGCGGTTTCGAAGGAAACGGTACTGCCTCCTCTCCTCTAACGGCAGCCTCCTCCACCAGAGCCAGCCGACCACCGCCGCGATGATCACGGGGATGCCTATCAATAGGATCTCCCAGAACAACAGGTTCAGCAGGAACGTGACCAGATGCCCCACCGACCATAGGCCCAGCGTGGTAGGCACCATACCCGTGGACTGCGCCTGGCCCACGAACCATAAGTATACCAGCACCGCCCCGATAAAAGCCAGGACGGCCCCGACGATCAACAACAGAAACATCTTCCAGTGGTTTCTGAGAAATGTCCTCCACCCCTTGGGATCATTTACCGGTTCTGTATCGAACATCACATACCCCCCTCTTTCGAGATGTCGATTGAAAATTCGACGGCATGTTTGTTCGAGCCCGGCGCTCATATAGTTATTGCACGTAATTGTACGGTGCTTTGCGCTCTCAACAAAATTCCAGCTCATCTCATCGAGAGAACCTCAGTAACACTGGGAGAGGGACGCACATCTGATCGAGCACGTCGTGATCCGGTCTTAAACCACGGGATGGACCATGTGTCAACGGCAGGTGTTCTGCCAGGAATGAGAAATATACGTGCTAAGGAGAAATGTGCAACAAGAACGATCATTGTTGCTTTACGGCCGCGTCACGCCCCTATGGCGATCTTGACTTATTGAGTCGAGAGAATCGTTTTACCAGTTAGCTAGACTGGTCCCACGCCTTCTCTTGAACGCCAACGGTTCAGTTCTACTTATGGAGACTACTTGTAGATCGTCACCCATAGGGCGTCGAGTCTCCGCGGTCCCGTAAAGCACTATCTTTTTTGTCACAACGACTATATAGATTTTGCCTTTCCAGTATAGATATCGCGAATGCTGGCTATGCGCCAAGGTTCAAGCCCTCCCCCTCCTCGCGTCCGACCCCGCCTCCGCAGGCGTAGATCGTGAAGAGGGGACTTACGAAATCGACCGGTCAGCTACGGTAAATGCCGCGCCGATCCTCCGTTCCAGCCTCGCTCACCCGGTGCTCTTCATTATTATAAAAATGATTGTGGGCAAAGTATTTAAGTGGCGGGAGAGCCAAAAGAGAGAGAAGGAGTTGACGTCATGACCATGGAGCTGATGATCGACGGGATGGAAAGATCGGCCCTCGACTGCTGGGACGACATCCTAGAGAGGCTCATGGGCGGCAGCCCCATCGTGTTCCTGGATTATGATGGAACGCTTACGCCCATAGTGGAGGTCCCTTCCAAGGCCGTCCTATCTGACAGCATGCGCGGTACCCTCCACCGCCTCGCCAACTATTGCCCGGTGGCGCTGATGAGCAGCCGCAGCCTGACAGATGTCAGAAGCAAGGTGGGCCTGGACCACCTCATCTACGTTGGTAGCGGCGGCTACGAGGTGCTTGGGCCCTGGGGGCACTACGTGGAGGACCGGGGTGAGAGGTTCAAGCCCCTGCTGGACCAGGCGGAGATGGCGCTGCGATACCGCATAGGCGACATACGCGGCGCTCTGGTGGAGCGCAAGCGGTTCGCGGTGGCGGTGCACCACCGGCTGGTGGACCCCAACGACTACCCCCGGCTGAAGACCGTCTTCGAGGACATCGCCAAGAAGTTCCCGGAGCTGGAGAGCGTCATGGAGAAGAGGGCCTTCGAGCTCCGGCCGAACGTAGACTGGCACAAGGGGAGGGCGGTGAACCTGGTCATCGACATGATAGGCATCAGGAAGAACGCAGTACCCATGTACATAGGCGATGACGTCACCGACGAGCACGCCTTCAGGACCATAGGGGAGAAGGGCGTGACCATCCTGGTGACCGAGGTCCAGCGTCAGACGGCGGCAGAGTTCGTGCTGTTCGATTTCCAAGAGGTGCAGGAGCTGCTGGAGCGTCTGATCGTGTCGCTCGCCGAAGGCCGGTCAGAATGACACGAGGAGGGCGATGCTGTCGGTTGTCCGAACCCCCCTTGGCATCCCCTCCTGTTCCGTTATGGTAGAGCAGAGGGACCGGTCAAACTTCGGTAGTGTGTTGTGGACGCCATGCTCTCATGGAGCAAGGGCGATGATCATCTCGCCCTGCGTCGTCCCATTGTATACCACACGGTCCCGATGATGGCGACTGCCAGTCCTGCCATCATGACCACGCCGCCGGTGGATCCCAGGAAGGCAGCGGCATCATCGAAGAACGAGGACGGGACCGTCACGTTAACCGTGTCGCTGAGGTCACCGGAACCGCTATCGTTCTCGGCGTTCACCGTGTAGTAGTAGGTCGTTCCGCCCTTGAGGTCCCTGTCCTCCCAGACCGTTCCGTTGACCGTTACGAAAAATTCAACGGAGGAGGTGGTCCCGCGGTAGACCCCGTAACCGGTGATGTTCTCTCCGTAGATCGGAGGGGACCATGTCAGTACGACCTTGCCGTCGGCGTAGGTTGCTTTCAGGTCGCGGGGAGCTGAGGGGTGCGGCGGTACACCTTCGACCGTGATCATGATGGCGCTAGTGGACGCCCCCACGCCCTCCCCGTTGACGGCGGCGACCCTGCAGTAGTATTCCCTCCCGGCGACCAGGTCGGTTCGGAGGTAGGTCGTTCCATCGACGAACACCGAGGAATAATCACCCTCCGTCCCCTCCCGCCAGTACAACAGGTAGCCGGTGATCGGCGAGCCCCCATCGGACACAGGCGCGGACCAGCTCAGGTCCGCCCTGCCGTTACCTGGCACTGCCGTAAGGTCCTGAGGAGCTCCCGGAACGGTCTGTATCTCAGGGGTGAGAGCGGCATACCTGACCACAAGATCAGTGGACGAAGGTAACCCCTTCAGGTAGAGGGCGTGAGCTGCGCCATGAGAGTCCACAACTATGGCTCCCGAATACACAGACCTTCCCCCGTCCTGCGGTTCAATAGTATGGCCGCTCCATGAGCCGTCCAGGTTGGTCGAGTACATCAGCGATGAGCGTCGCCCGTCCGTGTAGATGATATGAGCTCTGCCATTCGGATCGCCGGCAATGCGGGGGCTGTCCGCCCTTACCGATGTGGCCACCCTCTGCGCGTTCCAGAATCCCGTGCTCTCGTTGGCGTAGAGAAGCTCGTAGTTCGCGTTCACCAGGGCGAAGTGGACATGGTCCTGGGCGTCCACCACCATGGCTCCTCCGGGGATGAGGGACCTGTCAACCACCGTCTCCAGGCTCCATCCGCCGTCGGTCCTTGTGGCGTAGCGGTGATTGGCACCGTCCGAGTACAGTATGTACACGCGGCCCCGGGAGTCGAGGACCATGGCATGAACGTCCTCACCTTCAGCATCGATCGTCTGTACGCTCCACTCGCCCCCTGATCCCTCAGCGTACTTCAGCCCGGAGCCGATGTAGGCGATGTGCGCCACGCCCTCATCGTCCACAGCGATGCGCGAGTCCCTGCCCACGTCGCCGGAGCTGTCCACGATCTCGTATGACCACGAGCCGGCGGCGTTCGTGGCGTAGTGCAGGTCCCTGTCCGTAACATCGGTGAAGCTGAGATGCGCTCCGCCCTGCCCGTCGACGGCGAGGTAGCAGTCCACCCCCGCGCCGTGCGCCCCTTCGAGCGTTTGCGAGGTCATGGCCCCGCTAGCATCGTTGGCGTAGTGGATATCGGTCCCGTCGCTGAAGCACAGGTGCACGTGGTCCTGGGAGTCCACGGCCATGGAGGTGAACCACCAGGGGGCCCCATCGGATAAGCTCTGCATTGTTAGCGTCACCGACACGGACGCGTCCGCCGTGCCCGCATTGCCGATGAGCAGCCCTCCTGCTGACATCACGATGAGGAGTGCGAGAGCAAGAGATCTCCATTTTTTAACCACGGCCCTAACCTCAGCATGTCGGTTCAGGACGACCTGAGCCATCCTGCGGACGTCCAACGCCGTCGGTGAAGATAACGCTTGGGCATCTGCCACTCGAGGCAGGGACGGGGAAGGCCCGGACCTCGGAACAGGAAGGACCTGCCTTGCGTCGCTCCGTACCATCACAGCCCGGAGCCATCATACCGGCGGTACCGCCCCTCTAGGTGCTCGTCCCTAAGAGCGTGGTACGCCCTGGCATTGTGCTCCGCTCGCTCGTGCAGCGTGGGATCGTCGGACCTTACCACGCGGCCTGGGATGCCCACCACCAGCGAGCGCGGGGGCACCCTCATGGTACCGGTGACCACGGCGTTGGCGCCGATGATGCAATCGTCGCCGACTACCGCTCCCTCCACGATGGTGGAGTTCATCCCGATGATGCAGCAGTCGCCGATGGTGGCCCCGTTGATTATGGCCCCATGGCCCACGGTGACGTTCTTACCGATGATCGTCGGGAACCCCGTCTCCACGTGGAGGACGGCGTGCTCCTGCACGTTGCTCCCCTCCCCGACCACGACCCTGTCATGGTCTGCCCTGATGACCGCGTACGGCCAGATGCTAACCCCTTCGCCCAGCTCGTAGTTGCCTATCAGAACTGCCGTGGGATCGATGTACCTGCTCATCCTGTCAACCTCCGTGGAGATATGGGGCCGGTATTTCATATAAGCCTCAGGGCGGAGCTTTGAACAGCCACCTGCTCTCGGCAGCGGTAAGCAAAGGGGAGCAAGAATCATGTATCATGAGACCCGCTAACGTAAGGGGAGAGGATGGTCATGGCCGAGATGTCGGTTGCTGAGGTAGGTCGCAGACTGGTCCGCGCTGGAGGATTGAGCACCAAGCCGCTGTGCGTGTATGGCGCTGAGGAGGTGGAGGAGGGATGGGTCCCGACCGGAAAGATCAACTACTGCCTGGTGAAGGCCCTCCTCACGCTTTCGACGCAGGACCTGCCGCCGGCGTTCGTGGGCATGGACGTGCTAAGGGGCTGCTGCCCCGGTGGGGCGATACATCTTGGCTACGCGGAGGCCCCGGAGGGGCTGAAGTTCTTCCTCTCCACAGGCATACCCAGCTACCGCGGCGGTTTCGCCGAGTACTACAGAATGAGCCCGGAGATGGTGGAGGAGACCGACCGCATCGCGGGCAAGGTCACCGCTATCGCCAGGAACGTCGTCTTCCGACCGTGCGAGGACATGGGGGAGGACGAGGAGGCCGTGAGCGTGATGTGCTTCGGCACGGCCGAGCAGATACGCAACATCTTCGCGCTGTACTATTTCTCCTCCACCAACGTGTTCGGCGGCATCATCGCGGCCGGCGGATCGGCCTGCGCCACGCTGATCACGTACCCGTCGGGCATGTCCGCCAACGCCCCCCGGGACGCCATGTTCACCGGCCCCACGGACCCTACGGTGAACCGCTACTTCCCCCCGGACTTCATGGGCCTGGGGATACCCATCGGAGTGGCCAGGAGGATGTGCGAGCACATAGAGGAGTCGTTCGTGGTCAAGCGCCCCGAGATCGCCTTCCCCGAGGAGAGGGACGGCTGAGAGGACCCTGCTTCTGAGAATTGGTGCCTGAGTGCGCTATCCAGGAATGGATATTATTTAGTCCTAGAATGCTAATCGACCATATGAGGGCCGTCCCAGGTCGGGGAGGTCCACGGGGGAGAGGTTAGAGCTATGCCTGATAATTACAGAGCGCTCAAGGCCGGGGAGGGTGAGCACCATGTATATAAGGTACCTGCCGCCGCAGAGGGACAGGCCTTCAAGTTGACCACGGGGAAGCACTACATCGCGGTGAGCGCGGTCTGCTGGTTCATCAACAAGGAGGACACATGGTTCACGAAGAGGATGGCATCTGGAATACTAGACATCAACATCGGGGACGAGGAGTACCACGTGGCCCTGGGGAAGTACGCGCTTTCCGGAGGGGTCAAGGTGGCGCCGGTGTTCAACAAGCCGGTGCTTGAGGACAGGAACTACCGGGGCGGCAACCTCACATTCTCCGCGTACCTGTCCTCGATAGCATCCAACACTGTGGCGGGGAAGATGCTCAAGAGTGCCGCCAGCAGCAGCTTGAAGATAGTCTCGGGGATGCTGGAGACCGCCGCCCTCAGCGGTCCGGCGAACATACTGGGCGCTGCCAGCAAGGACCTCGTGAGCAGCGTCCGGGAGGTGCTGGACGATAAGGAGCTGAAGTCCGAGCAGATATTCGACCCATCGGGGCTCTCAAGCTCCTACCGCGCCGAGGAGATCACCGGTCCGGACACCTATCTCCTGTTCTACCGCGGGGACGATCTCAGCCAGGACAAGATATCGATAAAGGAGAACGGAGGCCAGCTCATGCCCTTCTACAAGGATGCCATCCTCAGGAACGGAGCTTGGCTGCTGCTCCGCATCTCAATCCGCAATGAGTACTCCGGGAAGCCTCGTCCCTGGTCGCAAGCAGTGGAGAAATGGAAGAACGATCTGCTGAAGCTCGTTCAGACGGCCTGCGAGAACGAGGACTCTAAGCCGGGGGCTATGGAGCAGCTCGAACCGGGGAAGCAGGGCAACAGGACGCTCTACGACGAGATGAACGACCTCTACACTCTGATACTGAACGATGGGGTGCTATGCAACACCGAGGCGCTCATCATCGCCTCCCTCCTGCGTACCATGTGTCGGAAGGCGTTGAAGGCCATAGAGGCAGGGGACCCCTCCATACTGATAGATGGTATGTACCGCACCTCCGAGAAGCTGGCTCAGGGGAAGCGCATCGACAGGGAGACGGATAAGATAATCCAAGAGACCGCCGTCCACACCAAGAGCCTGCGGCTCGGCTTTGTCGACAAGGACACTAGTCCCAAGAGGATTCAGAAGTTCACGAAGAAGGAGATCTTCGAGAACGCACAGTATCTGACGAAGGCCAAGTCCAGGTTCTCCCTGGCAGAGTACGTGAAGTGATCACAAGGAGCTCTGTCGTCCCTGACGGCGGATGGCCGAGGATGAGACGAATCCCTTCACCATGTGGATCAGCACAGGTGTACCTTCGCCGAACTCAATACAGCATACTGGGGTAGAGCGAGAAAGGGAAAAGCAGTCGGTCATGCAGATGCCTCACCGGCCCTTGTCCTCAACCTCGGTCGGGACCCCGGACTGGAGGCCATAGAACATACTATAGGTGCCACCTCTTCCGATGAGCTCCTGGTGTGAGCCCACCTCCGCGACCCTACCGTCCTTCAGGACCACGATGCGGTCGGCGTCACGGATCGTGGACAGGCGGTGCGCGATGATGAACGTGGTCCTTCCCTTCTTGAGACGCTCCAGGGTGGCCAGCAGGTCCGCCTCCGTCCTGGCGTAGAGAGCGGAAGTAGGCTCGTCCTGTAACCTCGTTCCATACAATCTTATGAACGGTGTTTTCGGCCACATCGACCCGTTCTGCCACAAGAACGTCATGGACAAGAAGGATCGGCGTCGTTGTCTGCTGGGATGACGTTACCACCGGTTTCTACAATAGTTCGGGATTAATTGTTGATAAAGAATTATACAATTAGAATTATTCCTATGACCAGTAAATACATAATGAACGTATAAGCCTATCAAAAGGAATGGTGGTCATCGATGCTCCAAATCCTGTACGTTGATGATGAGATGGGCCTGCTGGAGATCGGCAAGATCTTCATCGAGCAGTCAGGAGACGCCCAGGTGGACACTGCGCTATCCGGGAAGGAGGCCATGTCCTTGATGTCAACGAAAGTGTACGACGCGGTGATATCTGACTACCAGATGCCGGAGATCAACGGCATCGAGCTACTGAAGATGGTAAGGAACCAGCAAAAAGGCGTACCGTTCATCCTCTTCACCGGAAAGGGCCGCGAGGAGGTTGTCATCGAGGCCCTCAATAACGGTGCCGACTTCTACTTACAGAAGGGAGGCGATCCCGTCTCCCAGTTCGCAGAGCTACGGCATCATCTTAGGCAGGCGATCTCCCGACACCGCGCGGAGCTCATGCTGCGCAAGAGCGAAGAGCGTTTCCGCACCCTGATAGAGAACGCCCCTGTGGCCCTGGGCGTGGGTAGGCACGGCCGAATGCTTTACGCCAACCAGCGTTTCATGCACATGTTCGGATACGACGACAAGGCCGAGTTCTTGAAGATGGACTTCAACCTCCTCCTGGAGCCATCCGAACGGGACCTGGGCCCACTACTGCCTGCCGATAGCGAGGCCGGCACGATACTTCTGGAGAGGGAGCTCACGGGGCTACGAAGGGACGGTACGCCCTTTCCTTTCCATATCATCGTGGCGAGCATCAGCCTCGAGGACGGACCAGGCCATCTGGCAGTTTTCACGGACATCACTGAGCAGAAGAGGGTGGAGGAGAGGTTCCAGGAGATACTTAACCGCCTCACCTTGGCCATGAACATGGCGAGCATCGCGTTCTGGAAGTACAACGTGAGCACCAAGACCATGGAGCTGAACGATCAGTTCTTTGTTCTGCTCGGAACCACTGCGGAGAGGGAGGGAGGTTACCTCATGTCCCGAGATACCTACCTTCAGGAGTTCGTTCATCCAGATGATCGCGAGCGGCTTGCGGAGATAGAGAACAAAGACTACGCCACCGGTCACCCATACCCGTATCTTCAGTACAAATACCGCGTTAAAAGACGGGACGGCTCTGTTCGAATCTTCGTGATACGCCTGAACTTCATCAAGGACGATCGGGGCAGGGTCGCCACCATCGAGGGGGTCTGCCAGGACATAACCGATCAGAACAAGGTGTTCACCGACAAGTGATCGACGACCACCATGTCAGGATGCCATTGCATAGATTTGTTCGCGGGACGATGAACTGTCATCTTGAGCTTATCGTCATTAGTGCCTCGGGCCATCACCGTTTCAGCTTCTTCCCTATATCCCAGCACTTTGCGAACGGCCTTCCGAGCTTCCAGTACTCCTTGCGGTACATATCGAAGAGCATCGGCCTGACCTTCTCCAGGTCGATGTTGCCGTCGGTCATGACACTTTCGTCGCAGTACGAGGCCACTATCTCACCGATGAAGATCTGATGGGTGGAAAGGTCCAGCGTCTGGTACAAGCGGCACTCCATGTTCACCGGGGACGACACCACCATGGGCGCTGTTCCCAGCTCCCCATAAAAGGCCTCGAATAGATGCGATTTGTCCTCCTTCCTGCCGCTCACCAGACCGGCATAGTCGGTCTCCACCACATCGTCTTCTGAGGGGATGTTCACGCTGAAGGTCCCGTTCTCCTTGATACCCTGGACGGTATAGTGCTTGCTCTGAATCCCTACGGAGATGTACTGGGGGGTACTGAAGTTCAGGATCCCCACGTGCGCGATGGGAAGATAGTTGGGGCGGCCTCCGACGTTGGCCCCCACGATCGTCACTGGCATCGGGTACAAGCAAAGGCTTGGTCCTAGGTTCTTCTTCATATGAGTCCAAACATGATGGCGATACCATAGTAAAAACTGCATCTTTCTGGGAGCCGTAGAGCAGCAGCTCCCTCTCGCCGAAGATGAGCCCGTTCATCCCTGGCCGAGGAGCCTCGCGAGCTTGTCCTTCAGGTCCTGGATGGAATATGGCTTGGGAAGGAAATCAATGAACCCGTACTTCCGGGGCTCGGACATCACAGGGTCGTTGGAGTAACCGCTGGATACCATGGCCTTGAGGTTTCCGTCCAACTTAAGGATCTCCTGGATGGCGTCCTTGCCCCCCATCCCTCCCCGGATGGTCAGGTCCATGATGAGCAGGTCGAAGGGTCTGCCCTCGGACAGCGACCGGGAGACCTGCTCGATCGCCTCCTCTCCAGTCCTGGCCATCTCCACGTTATGACCGAGGTCCGTGAGGATGGTGGATAGGACCTCAAGTATGGCTTCCTCGTCGTCCATGATGAGGATCCTCGAGGCCTTTACCTCCCCCCCGCTCTTCGCAACCTCTGGTGTCGGGATGGCCGGAGCATCGCTGGCCGGAAGATAGATGATGAAAGACGTTCCCAGCCCGGGCTCGGATTCCACATCGATGAAACCTTCGTGGTTCTTCACGATGGACTGAACGGTCGACAGTCCCAGCCCGTTGCCGTTGGGCTTGGTGGTGAAGAAGGGATCGAAGATCTTGCCCAGGAGATCCGCCGGGATCCCCGGCCCCTGATCGGTGACCTTGACCTTGATGAACCCTCGGCCCCCATCCTTGTCGAGCGATTTGAAGTACCTGTCGGAATTGGACGCCTTTACGAATATCTTGCCTCCCTCCGGCATCGCCTGCACCGCGTTGATGACCAGGTTGTTGATCACCTGCTCCATCTGGAAGCGGTCCGCGTTTATCCGCCGGAGGTCGTCGGCGATGCGGTACTCAGCCTTCACATTGGTACCGGTCAAGGTGAACTCGATGGTCTTCCTGAGGAGCTCCCCCAGGTCGGTCGGCTCCTTTACAGGCTTCCCGCCCTTAGAGTAGGTGAGGAGCTGCTGGGTCAGGTTCCGGGCGTTCAGGGCCGAGCGGACGGCCTCCTCCAGACGATACCGGCTCCGCTCCCCGGTGGGGATGTCCTTCGACGCCACCTCGATGTTGCTGATTATGGACGTCAGCAGATTGTTGAAGTCGTGGGCGATGCCCCCAGCCAGGACCCCCAGGGACTCCAGCTTCTGCGTCTTGTTGAGCTCCTGCTCCATCCGCAGCTTCTCGGTGATGTCGTTACCCACCGTCTGGTACTCCACCAGCTGCCCTTTGGAATCGAAGATCCCCCTGAGCCTCCATTCTGTTGTCCTCACATCATCCTGCCCCAGGAAGATCCTGAGCTTCACCGGGTCGCTGTCCGGGGCTCTGGGAGTGAGACACCTCAGCGCTTCCTGGAACCTCCGGTTTTCATCCTCGTCGATAGAAGGGGAAAAGGTGCTGCCGATCAGCTTCTCCCTGGGGATCCCGTAGAACTCTGAGTAGGCCTGGTTGGCGAAGGTAATGGTGCCATTCCTCTGCCGCCGGACGATGAGTTCCTTCTGGCATTCCACGATGGCCCGGTACTCGGCCTCCTTTCTCTTCTTCTCCGTAATGTCTATGCCCGCTGTCTGGACCTCCATCAGTTCTCCTCTCTCGTCGAAGTGGACCTTCCCCTGCCAGTGGATCCACATGTCCGTCCCGTCGAGGAGGCTGACGACGTGTTCGAAGTGGAAGACCGGAGATTCGGGAGTGGCCTTTCCGATCTGCTCCCATAACGCCCTATTCTCCTCCTCGTTCAGCAAGTCCCCGATCCTCGAATCGGTTATTTGCCTGGTACTTCTTTCTGCGAGCCTCTCGAACACAGGGTTGAAGAACGTGATCTGGCCGTTCCTGTCGAACGTCAGGATGGCCTCGGTCTGGTTCTCTATGATGGTCCTGTATCTCCGGTTGGTATCGGCCAGTTTCATCTGGAACTCGGCCTCGCGGAATTTCTTCTCTATCTGCCTGCTCAACGTGACATCCTTTATGACAAGCATCCGGCCAGTCTTCTTCATCCTCCCGTAATCGAAGACGCTTATCCTGGCCTCGAACGTGCGGTCATCGGCATCCTTGATCTCTGTCTCCCCCGTCCCTTGCGGTTCCTTGATGAGGCGCTCCAGGGCAGGGAACCTTTCCAGGAGGATATCTGAGCGCTGGAGGATGACATCCTTTCGTTCCATGCGGAGAAGCTTAAGACCGCTGGTGTTGACATCGTTGATCAACCCCTCCGAGTCCAGGACGAAGATCGCATCATTCATCAGGTCCAACATCTTCTTGCGCGCCACAGGCGCGATGTCGAACATGCCGAAGACCAAGGCGCTGATGTAGAAGAACAAAAATACCACGGTGAAGGTCAGACCATCGATGGGCATGACCATGAGGTCCACGGTGAAGAAGGCAAACACGTTCAGAAGAACGCACATGGCGGCACCGACGTAGAACACGATGAGCAAGATACAGTTTCCTGCCTTACGCAAGGATCTGGCCATGAAGTACAGGAGCACGACGCCCGAGGTGAAGCAGAATATCGACCAGGCGATGTTCATGTACGAGACATCATAGTGTAGGAAGGGGACCTCGTAGTCGGGGAGCGTCGTGAGGTAGAAGTTGGAGTTCCAGAGGTGCAACCAGTTATCGGTAAGGATGGAGAACGCGGCTATAGCCGGCATGATGAGAATGAGGGCCAGGTTCTTCCTTTTGAGGGGGTCGTAGCGGCCGGTGAACTCTCCCACGAAGAAGATGAACCCGGTGAAGACCACGACGAACATCAGGACGTTGAAGTAGTACAGGACCTGGAGAGTGCTCTGGTAGGGTAGGAGCACCTGCAGAATGGCACCGACGGATATCAGTGCGCAGGCCGGAAGCATCACCAGTCCGGACCTTATCCGTAGCGGCCGTCTATCGTAGAGGGCGATGAGGACGGCGATGCATGCGAAGGCGAAAATGATATAACAGATGCAAAGTATGAACGCCCACATGCCTCGGTCTTCCCCGTTCTAGTTCTGAACTGGGCATCGCGATTTTCTTAGATGTGGCTCTGACGCTAAACGCACTTGAAGAGTTCTAAATGGATCTCTACTTCTAAAATTTCTATAGAAATATGTATTTTTAGTAAAATTTAAGGTGGCGCACCTTATATACCCAGCTGTTCAGGAAAGG
>JADFDJ010000019.1 GCA_018262895.1 Methanomassiliicoccus sp.
AAAATACATATTTTTGTATAGATTTTTTGAGTGGAAGTGCTCAGATATCCCGTCATGCGCGTTTAGCGTCAGAGCCAGATATTTTAGATTCATTTTACTCATTTCAAATCAGTGCCAAACTTGCCCCCCTTCTTCAGAACGAATCCCAGGTAGGCCATGCCGAGCCCGACGAGCGAGAGGACGATGAGCATGCCCACCGGCGACTCCGCAGGCTTGGGGGTCCCAATTATGCTCAACGGGGTGATCAGGGAGAGAGTGGCAACGGCAAAGCTCATGCTGGACATGCCACCGCCGATGACCATCACGCTGTTGGCCTTGCGCGCGGACGCCTGCATGTTCTGGTAGTTGAGGCGCCATATCAGTTCGTTGAAGAGAAGACGCGATATCCTGATGATGTATTTCGGATAGGCGATCTTCGACCTCTCCCTTCCATAACGTGCAGGTATGACCACATCCTTGATCTTGAACCCGTAGGTGGAGAGCTTCACTAGCATGTCGTTGCAGTAACCGTACCAGGTGAATATCGATCCGGGGCTCATCTTCTTGAAGACGTGGTTGGAGATCGCCGTGTAGCCGTTCTGCGGATCGTTGATCTCATTGTTGCCGGCCGCGAACCTTGTCAGGAACGTGAGAATGGTGTTGCCCAGGAAGCGGAAGTCGCTCATGCCCTTGGCGGTGGCGCGTGATTCGAGCCTGTGTCCCTTGGCGTAATCGGCCTCGCCGTTGACTATGGGATCTAGCAGCTTCGGTAGTTCGTTAGGGTCCATCTGGTTGTCGCCGGCCATGACCGCGGTGATGTCCATCTTGTCGGCGAAGGAGCGTGAGTAGCCGGTCACGATGGCCGCTCCAACCCCCTTGTTGGTCTCGTGCCGGATGTATACAAAGCGGGGGTCCCTGGACAAGAACTCCTGGATACGCTCCTCCGTGCGGTCCTTTGACCCATCGTTGATAATGTAAACACGGTCAACATAGCTGGGAATGCCGCTCAAGGTGTCCTGAATTAGCTCTTCCTCGTTGTACGCCGGTATAACTATCGCTATGGTTGATTGCCGATACATGAGACCCGACCTATCTCCATTGCCCCAGACGGAAGATATGCCAGAATTTTATTAATCATACATATAACCCGCTGGCCTCATTTTCAAAATCAGAACTGAGCCATGTGCGTTGGGATGCATGCTGGGAGCTCGGTCGAGAAATGATATGGATGTGAACCTCTTCTCGAAGAATAGGCGGTGTTCTCCTCCCGTGATGACCTCGAGATTCTCATTTTTACGAAATGATGAGGGGGCCGAGGGCGGCATCCAATGATGGATGTGTAGACTATTACCGTTGAGGACGAGGGATCATTGATTGGTTGTAATCTCCGGTATTTATATATTTTGTTATAAAAATTATAAATAGATATTTATAATACTTGGTATAAAACACTCATCCATGAAGACCTCGACCGACAGCTGTAGAGGGGCAACCATCGACAGGAAAGCGGTCGGGGCTCAAGATGGCAAGAGGGCACCGGCAACAGAGGTAGGAAATGGAAGTGCCCAGGACATGCTGGTGGATGAGGCGCGAAGTACAGCTTCCGTGAGGTCGAGGGAAATTCATGATGATCATGGGGTATGCGATCGAGGTTATCATCCGCTGTGTGTCCACACACTTCTTGTTTGCCTTGCTTTCGGGCTTGTTGGCATACTGCCTGACGTGGACCATCTGTTCGAAGGGCTACACCGATCGTCGCACCTTCCACTCACCGTTCTGGGCGGGTGTCTTCTGTGCCTTGCTATCTCACTTGATGTTAGATACGTACACTCTCATCGCGTGAAAGAGTCCGAGGCGGCGGAGAACTAGTTGATCGATCGGCCCCTATGGAACGGGTGAGATGTGCTCTCAAGGCCTGGTCATGGTTGCCTCAGCGCCTCCACCGGCTGAGCTTGAACGACCGCCATGCGGGTTACAGCTGAGTTTTTTACTCACAATGGGGCGCCGAAGGCGATAGTTACGGCGAATAGACATGGATATATCTCCGTTTTCGTCTTCTCATGGCCGAGCAACAAGGAATGCGTGTCCCAGGGAGGTCCAGTTCCCTGCACCTCATGATGGCCGAGCAAAAACGTCCTTGACCGACCATAACATGAGATTGCTCCGTTAACAGTGCTCAAGTTAGCCAATGATCCACATCCATTTTTCAATCACTTGACTTGTTTTAATTATCTAATTTGATATCGATAATGGTATAGATGTAAGAATGGTGTGTTAAGCCTATGCGAGTAGATACACCAATATTATGTAGGATAAAAAATAATGATTTAATCGATCAAGAGAAATGATGAGTTGAAGAGGTTTACATCATGACCATGAAGGCGACATCAAGCACGAAGACGGCCAGCAGCGGCATTATTGCCAGGTTCATCGCCTTCTTCATCTTTGGAGAGTTGAGAGTGGTAGACGAGATTAGCTCCTTAGAAGAAAGAAGCATTATCAATAGTACCGCTATCAGTGCTCCCCCAACACCGATGCCTGCTGCTGAGGTCATGGTGATCGCACTTGACGCGGTCGTTGCAGCAGCAGATGAAGATACTATGCTCGATAGCATTATCGATACAATTCATTGTTCAATATATAATCTTTCCTAGCCAAATTTGATAATATTAGAAGAGGCGAATGTAGCCGAACGGCAGGAACGAGAACAGAAAGAAGTTCAACGCGCCGTGGATGAGCGTTACGTAGGCCAGGCTCTTGGTCTTATAGTACGACACGCCGAGGAACAGGGCCACCACGAACACATAGATCAGGTACGGCACCGATTGGTACCCGGAGTGCATGACCGCGAACATGATGGACGACACCGCGATGGCGCCCAATACTCCCAGTGTCCCCTGGACCCGCGTCTGCAGGATGTAACGGAACACCAGCTCCTCCCCCAGGCCGACGAAGAAGACCATCACCACGAAGAGGAGCGCCAAGCTCTCGAGGGACATGTCCGGGACCATCCTCAGGTCAGTTATGGTCATGCTCAACACGCTGAACTCTACGTTCGCCAGCAATAGAGCGAAGGCCAGGCCTAGCGGCAGGTAGTACAGCTTCCAACCCGGCCTCTCCCTCGACAGCGACAGGAACGACCTCAGCCTCACAATGTAGTCCTTGATGCCCAGGGACTCGTCGCGTATCAGCAGGAACGCCACGATGATGACCGGAGCGTAGATCATCGGTATCCACTCCAGAGTCATCGTCGTGAACTTGGGCGTCCCCAGATTTAGGACGCGGAGCATCGACACCAGGGAGAAGCTCTGCCAGATAATGGGGTTCTCCCTCATGAGCAGCGGCACCATGACGCAGACGAGGATGTTCAGCAGGTGCAGGATGATGCACGCATCGAGGTTCCCGACGAACAGGAAGCCCTCTCCCAGCATTATCATGGCCATGGGCAGCGCGATGGGCAGTAGCATGTAAAGGTGGACGTTCTGTCGGGAGAAGCGGAACTCCATCGGACGGGGGAACTGACTGACCGTATTAAGACCTTATCCACCGATTTTTATAGATCGGTAGGCACGGCCAGCTTCTCTCCCGGACCACAGGGGGTGCTAACACATAAATAGTTACGATTGATTTCGAGGCACATTGCAGAGCGGTCAAAGGTCTGAACTGATGCAGGTATGGGACCTGCTAACAATCATACTGATATCGGTCCTGCTCGCGGTTTTCATCTACTTCCTGCCGGACAACATTGGACGCGTGATATTCGGCCTGCCGTTCATCCTGTTCTTCCCCGGCTACGTGCTCGTGGCCACGCTGTTCCCGGAGAAGAAATCATTGGACCTCATAGAGAGGATCGCCCTCTCCTTCGGCATAAGCATCGCCGTGGTCCCGCTCATCGGGTTCGCTCTGAACTACACTCCGTTCGGCATCCGCCTGACGCCGATACTCATCTCCCTGGTCATATTCAACGTCGCATTCGCCATCGCCGCCACGTGGAGGAGGGTGAAGGCCAAGGACCCGTTCCTGCCGTTCGAGCCCCAGGACAAGTTCGCCCAGATGAGGAACCGATTCCAGCAGGAGTCTAAGTTGGACAAGGCGCTGAGCGTCATCCTGGTCCTGGCCATTCTCTCTTCGGTCTTCGCCCTCGGTTATGTGGTCGCAGTGCCCAAGGAGGGGGAGCACTTCACCGAGTTCTACCTCCTCGGCCCCGGCGGCAAGGCGGACGACTATCCCAACAACCTCACGGTGAACGAGATAGCGAGCGTCATCGTCGGGATAGCGAACCACGAGTACCGCACCGTCGACTACTCCGTTGAAGTATGGTTATCCAACATGACCTACGCGGACAACACGACGACGATCAACCGCCTGTACTACTTCGGGTCGTTCAACCAGACGCTGTCGCACACCGACGCCAACATCGAGGGGAACTGGGAGGTGCAGTGGCAGAGGGTGTACAACTTCTCCGTCCCGTACTCCGGGCAGTTCAAGCTGTGGTTCGTGCTCATCATGGACGATGAGGTCTACAGCGGAGCGCAGTACACCAACGTTGTGGGAACTCAGGCGGCGAACCGTTTCCTGAACATCCTCAACGACGACAGCAGCTACACGCTGAACCTCAATCTCAACGTTGCTGGGTAAGTAAAAAGGAGTTACCATTTTTACTTCTTTATCATCATGGACTTCATCATCAGCGTGAGAGAGTTAAGCGTCAGCGCTGAGATGGCGAGGAACGCTCCTATCATGAAGAGGACGACCGCCAGCATGACCTGGGATATGAACGAGCGAAGCACGTAGAAGTCCACCAGGGTGAAGAAGCCCAAGGCAAGACCGAAGGCCATGAACACCGCGCCAGGCACCCCGAACATGATGAGCGGGTGCTTGTAGCCGATCATGGTCACCACGTTGCCGAGCAGCTTCATTCCCATGGATACCGCGCCCTGCTTGTGGCCGTTGGGTACGTCGTAGCGCACGGATATAGGCACCTCGGTGATCTTGAGGCCCCTGTCGGAGAAATGGGTGATCATGTCCGACTCGACGTTGTAGCCGTCGGAGTGGAAGTCCAGGTTCTTCAGCGCCCTCGCGCTCAGTGCCCTCATGCCGGACTGGGAGTCGGTGATGTTGACGCTGGCGCTGGCGTTCGAGATCCTATTGATTACCTTCTGGCCGAAGATGCGGTACCTGGGGATGTCCTTCTGCTCCCCCAGGAAGCGGGAGCCGATGGCAAGGTCGGCCTCATCCTTCATGATCGGTGCCAGTACCGTCGGGATGTCCTCGCAGCGGTGCTGTCCGTCGCCGTCCAGCATTACCGCGGCCTCAAAGCCCTGCGCCTCTGCTTCCCGCAAACCGGTCAGGAGAGCGTTAGCCTTCCCTCCGTTCTTGGGTAACCGGATCACATAGGCGCCGGCCTTCTCCGCTATCATCGACGTGTGGTCGTGGGAGTGATCGTCCACAACGATAACGCTGTCCACACACTGCAGAGCACCTAGTACCACGCTGCCGATGGCGATCTCCTCGTTGAACGCGGGTATCACTGCCGCGGTCCTCAGCTTCGACGCTTTTTC
Source organism: Methanomassiliicoccus sp. (assembly GCA_018262895.1). GTDB lineage: Archaea > Thermoplasmatota > Thermoplasmata > Methanomassiliicoccales > Methanomassiliicoccaceae > UBA6. The sequence continues at coordinate 5,541 of JADFDJ010000019.1, forward strand.
CGGCACTCCCCCTATGATTTCACCGGACATTGATCGAACCATAGCGACGGAAGTATCTGATACTTGTCCTCGAACCCCTGCATCTACCAAGCTGAAGACCTCTATTAATTTATCGAAGGTGATATTATAATTACATGATGTTTAAATACTTTTCCGTGGGCGGACCGGGGGCTTGAGCGGTGAGCTTTCCCAGAGGACGTGGGAGGCTGGACGTTCTCATTGCGCATCGAACCTTCCTCTCCCTTTCTCCACCAGGTCCATTATCCTGGAGGCGGAGCGCCCGTCCCCGAAGGGGTTGGACCACGAGGCCTTGCGGTTGAGCATGGCCCATACAGCCACCTGGATGCGCTCCGGGTCCGTGCCGGCGAGCATGTTCGCTCCAACGGCCACGGTCTCCGGTCTCTCGGTATTTTCGCGCATGGTGACGCACGGTACCCCGAGAATGCACGCCTCCTCCTGGACGCCGCCAGAATCGGTCATCACGAGGCGGGCGTGGGACTCCATGCGCAGGAAGTCCATGTAGCCGAAGGGCTGGACCACGGACACGTTCCTCGGGCTCAGACCCGATTCCTTGAGCCTGTTCTGGGTGCGGGGGTGCGCGGGGAATATGACCGACAAGCCGGTCTCCCGCCCCACGGCCTCCATCGCCTCCACCATGCCTTTCAGACGGGAGGGAGAGTCGACGTTCTCATGCCGGTGCGCGGTCACGAGAATATAATCCTTGGCCTTGAGGCCGAGGTTCTCCATGAGCTTCGACCGCTCCTCCGCGATCCTCCGGTTCTCGTTGACCGCGTCCACGACGGTGTTGCCCGTGACCGTCACCCCCCTCTCTATCCCCTCCTTGGCCAAATTCTTCCGCGCATCCTCGGTGGGAGCGAAGAGCATGTCCGATATGTGGTCAGCGACCACGCGGTTTACCTCCTCTGGCATAGTGCGGTCGTATGATCTCAATCCTGCTTCCACGTGCCCTATCCTGACGCCGAGCTTCGAAGCCGCCAGGGACGCGGCCATCACGGTGTTGGTGTCCCCCTGGACAAGGACAATGTCCGGCCTGTCCGCGCTCAGTACGTTCTCCACGCCCGCGAGGATCTTGGACGTCTGCTGCGCGTGGGAACCGGAGCCCACATCGAGGTTGTACTTCACTGTAGGGAGCGATAGCTCCTCGAAGAACACCTTGTCCATCTCGTACGAGTAGTGCTGTCCGGTGTGCAGAATGTAATAGGGCAGTCTCTTCCGCTCGCACTCGCGGATTATAGGGGACATCTTGATGATCTCGGGCCGGGTGCCCAGGACAATGGCGGTCTTCATCGGGGGTCGATGTAAAGGAAAAGTTAAGTATCTTGCTGATAAAAAAACGTAGTGCCGCTCAGACCCTTCCGGCCTTCATGTTGGTCTTCATGGCCATGTACTGGTCCTGGGATATCTCTCCCCGGGCGTACCTGAGGTCGAGGAGATCGGAGGCGTTGGACGGCTCCAGCACCTTCATCGGCGCCGCCTTGCCGCCGAAGAGGCCGCTCTTGACCTTCTCCTGCGCCTTGCTGATGAAGCCCTGCCGGTCCTGGGTCATGAAGAGGTACACGGCGATGAGGATGAGGAGCATGAGCACCGGCAGCGTAACCAACGCCACGGACATCCACCATGTCATCTGGGCCATGCTCTCGGCTATCGCTCTCGCCTCAGCATTCTCGATGCCCGCCGTCTCCGCGTCCGGGTGGAAGTAGCCGGCTAGGATTATGAACATGAGGAAGACGATGAACGCCACCCCGGTGAGGATGAGGCTTAGACCGCGCCTGTCGATATTCATGACCGTTCGGGCTTAGAATTAATATTTAGATAACATAAATATTTGTAAGTGAATTACAGAAATTGATTATTAGAGCGAAGACATAACGCCCAAGCCCGTCCGCCCTGATATTCTTAAGCTCTATAGGCTGGATGCGATGCAGGTCCGACGGGGGCTGCTTAATGTTTGAGAAAAAACGCTCTTTCGGTCCCTTACTACGTCTGCCGTTCAGGGAGCTGACCCGTCGATGGAGGGGGCTTGCCTGCCACCTTAAGTGTCTTGGTGACAATTCCATCGCCATCCGGTACCATGTCCAACGAAAATTAGAAATCACGGCCGTTGAGAGGAGTTATTCCGGTAACTATGGCGGATGAAGAGCAGAAGAGGGAATACTGCATTAGCGCGATGAACTACACCCAGAACTGGGATACTTGGAAGAAGACTCTCAAGGAGGCCATCACGGTCGGGAAGGGCATGGGCCTGGCGGACGATGAGATCAAGGACATCGCCACCCGGTTCACCGACTTCCTCGTGGAGAGGGTCTGCGCGGAGACGGCGGAGGAGGAGCTGCTGAAGGACATGTGGGAAGCCGCGGACGTGGACGAGCGGAAGGCCATCGTCAGCATATTCTACAAGATGCTCTCCAAGGAGACATGAGGACGCCCCTCGGCCTCTCTCCATGATCTCGGGGAGCTGTCCTTCCATATCGCATTATATATGATAGGTAGGGAGGGGACATGCTGTCCGTGCCGGGCTGGGGAGAGGTCTACCGAGCTCGCAGGGTGTTCTATATGGGCTTCATGGATTGGTTCACCAGGAGGCTGATCGACAGGATGACGCCTCAGGAGCGTTATGACCTCGCCTCCACGGCGATCAAGGAGATGATCTCGTCAATGACGCCTAATGAAAGGAAGGACATGATCGCCCGCCTGGTGCCGGACACTCTTAAGGCCATGCTCGACGGGATGACGCCGGAGGAGAGAAAGGACGTGGTAGGCACGCTGATGCCCGCCATACTCTATCAGCTGTCATCGTCCGGTGCGCTGAGCGGAATGGTGGAGCTGTTCCGGCCAAAGGGGAAGACGTGAATAGCAGCTTTGACGGCAGGGTGATGTATCTCGCGTAGCAATATGGTTCATGAGGTCTCGATATGCCCCACGTCGTGCTGACCGGAAGCGTGGCCATGGAGGAGCTGTTCAGAGCGCTCCGCCCGATCATGATCAGGAAGGACCAGGACATCCTGCGGACCATGGACGCGTTCATGAATGTTGGTAAAACATCCATCCTGATCGAGTCGCTGGCCGTGGAGGCAGGCAGGAAGACGTCGTTCCTCACCCTGGTCTCGTCCAGGGACGACGGCGTTGTGGTCAGGCTCTATCCCAGGCTCGAGGTGGAGAAGACCGAGGGGGTGAAGATGATCCTCGCCGAGCAGGCGAAGCAGATACTCGCCTCTCTACCGGCTCTCAGCACCGGTGAGACTAACCTGAGCAGCTATCTCGAGTGAGCATCCCCTCCCGGCACTAAGGCAATCATAAGTCAGCAGGTAAGACAAGGATCTCTATCCCAGAAGTAAGAAAATGGAGGGAAAGGGGACGGGCAGACCTCGCATCGGCCCATCTTTTGGTCCCGCTAGCAGGCTGGGGGCAGCAGCACCGTGTCTATCACGTGGATGACGCCGTTGCTGGCCTGGATGTCCGTCACAACGACCTTGGCGTTGTTGATGTAGACGTTATCACCGCATATCTGCACGGTCAGCTTGCCTCCCTGCAGGGTGCTGATCTTCATGCACTGCTCCAGGTCGCCGGCCATGGTCTCACCTGACGCCACATGATACAGCAGGATCTGCGTCAGCGTCTCGGTGTCGCATTTGAGCAGGTTCTTCAGAACGCACGGGTCCAGTGCTGCGAACGCCTCGTCCGTCGGGGCGAACACTGTGAACGGTCCCGGCCCGCTCAGCTCATCGACCAGTCCTGCTGCGGTGAGTGCTTGCACCAGGCAGTCGAAATCATCACTGGCGACCGCGATGTCCACAATGGTGTCCCCGGCAGGGGGCGCCGGCTCCTCAGGCGGGATGAGCACGGTGTCTATCACGTGGATGACGCCGTTGCTGGCCTGGATGTCAGCGACCACGACCTTAGCGTCGTTGATCATGACCCCGTCCCCCGAAACGGCAACGCTGAGGCTCTCACCCTGAAGGGTGTCCGCGGTCATCCCGTCGCTGAGGTCCGTCGACAGGACCGTGCCTGAAACAACATGGTACAGCAGGATCTGTGCAAGCGTAGCCGTGTTGCTGTTCAGCAGGTCATTGAGAACGGCAGGGTCCAATTTTGCGAACGCGTCATCGGTGGGTGCGAACACCGTGAACGGTCCCGGTCCGCTGAGGTCATCCACGAGGTCCGTCGCGGTCAATGCGGCGACCAGACTGGTAAAATTTCCATCCTCCTGGGCGATCTCCACAATATTCTTTTCCGTTGCCTGTGCCTGGGTCCCTACGTGGCCTACCACAAAGGCCAACATTAGGGTTAAGCCCACAGCTAACGCCAATGCTTTCTTCATACCATCCATCCTCCGGAATAATTCCGAAAACTGCTCTTACCTACAACGATTATAATAAATTTTTCAATTAACTATCAAGCGTAACGTAATGTTGCATCCTACTTACGTTACAAGCGATGCGCTCACATCTGCGCTCGCGTTGATCACGCTCCCTGAACCTAATCACTCCCGTTCCCATGGATGCAGGGGAGTCCCGTCGTCATCAGCCAAGGAGATGAGCTTCCCCGAACTACGAAAAGGCTTGTCGCAGGTTCGGTGGATCTCGAATTTCTATCATCGCTTTTTTTAGGGGATGACAGGTTCACAGGCTCTGGGACGGCCGCGGTAGACCGGCACGGCGTTTAAGTACTCCTACTGAGGATACATGGCCATCTGAAGGGTCACTATGCAAGGCGACATCAACGTCATCACCGCCAAGACCGAGGACATGAAGCTCATCAAGAAGCTTTCCAAGATCAAGCACACCATCGTGGTAATGTCCGGCAAGGGCGGGGTCGGGAAATCCACCGTCAGCGTGAACCTGGCCGTCGGGCTGGCGATGCGCGGCTTCGAGGTCGGGATATTGGACGGGGATATCCACGGACCGAACATCCCCAAGATGCTGAAGATCGAGGACGTGCAGCTGGACGCTGACGAGGACGGCATCTACCCGGCGTTCGTGCCCCCCCACCTCAAGGTGATATCGATGGCATTGCTGTCCTCGAACCGCGACCAGCCCATCATCTGGAGGGGGCCGATGAAGATGGGTGCGCTACGCAAGTTCATCGAGGACGTGTACTGGGGGGACCTGGACTACCTCATCGTGGACCTCCCGCCCGGCACCGGGGACGAGCCTCTGACCATCGCTCAGCTGATACCCAAGGCGGACGGGTCCATCGTCGTCACCACGCCCCAGGACGTCGCTCTTCTGGACTCCCGCAAGACGGTGGTCTTCTCAGAAGGCCTGCACCTTCCGGTGGTGGGCATCATCGAGAACATGGCCGGGATGACCTGCCCGCACTGCGGCAAGGACATCGACCTGTTCAAGATCGGCGGCGGGGAGAAGGCGGCCAAGGACCTTGAAGTCCCGTTCCTAGGGCGAGTGCCCATAGACCTGGACGTGGTCAACACCGGCGATGAGGGCTTGCCAATAATCGCCGCCAACCCCGACTCGCCTGCGGCCAGGGCCTTCAACGATATCATCGAGAAGGTCATCGAGTTCTCTAACCGAAAGGATGTGCCTCGGCCTTAGAACGCTCAGATGAGCTGATCCTACATCAGCAGGGAGAAGGGCAGCAGGAACACCAGGAACAGGCAGGCCGAAGTGGCCAGCTTCTTAGTGTCCATATCCCTCTTCTCCATCAGGAAGTAGGAGGCGGGTATGAGCAATGCAAGGATAGCGATGGCCAGCCCCCCGAGGAGCATGACGATCCCATCAAGAACACCAACACCAGCGATAGTGGCCTTGGCCGAGAGACTAGCTACCACCAACCCCTCCAACCCGATGAGGGTGGCGATTCCCAGCTCGGCTATTGCGCCTAGGCGGTGACCGAAGAGCTTCTTGCCGAAGATGGAGCGGCCGTCCATGTACATGATGAGGATGCCCAGTAGGGACAATGCGGTGAGCTGCGCTCCCGCGAGCTCTACAGTGGAGGCCTTCATCCCTCCCATGCCCTCGATGCTGGATTGGGCCGCTATGCCGATGATGAGCATGCCGACCGCCCCGAGGAGCAGGAACAGGGACTTCCTGATCACAAGGAGAAGGGACTCCCGGCCCTTGAACAGCCGCAGTGTGACGAGGCCCGCGCCCAGGACGAACAGTTCCGCCCCAAGGCCCGCCAGCCAGATGCTGTCCATCTGCCCGCCACCCTGTACGGTCATGGGGGCGGCGATGAGCGCCACGGCAATTCCGACAATCAGCACGGCCGCGCCGATGGCCGCGGACATCCAGGAGAGGATCTCGGGGACCTTCTTGTGAGCATTGAGGAGCTTGGAAAGCAGCCGGTCCAGATCGAACATCCTCTCCGACGTGGCCACGGAAATGAGTGCGATCAAACCCAGGAAGAACAGGTAGAGCCCGAACAGCATGACCGTTCCCTGCTTGACCCCGCCGATGCCATCGATGCTGACACCTTTAGCTAAGGCCGCTATCGCCAACCCCTCTATCAGGACGATCGCCGTTAGCGACAATGACAGGTGCTTGAACCGGATCTTGCTGACGAACGGTAGGGCCACGCCCTATTGAAATACGTTAGGGATTTAATCATTGATGTTCTGATTATTGGTCGCGATTCTGATACGGCCGTGGTTTTATGAGCCATCATCGCCGTTTCGTTGTTGATCGGAAATGAAAATCTGCGTCACCGCCGAGGAGCCAGAGCTGAGATCCCTGATAGCCGAGGAGTTCGGCCACGCTCCGTACTTCATAATCTACGACAGCTTCACCCAGAAGTGGGAGGCGTTCCCCAACGACGCCGGACCGAGCACCGAGGGCGCGGGAATGGTTGCCGCCGAGCAGGTAGCGCGGCTGGAGGCGGACGTGGTCCTCACCGGCTTCATAGGGCCGCACGGGGTGAAGAAGCTGCGCTCCAGGAACATCAGGATCGTTCAGGACGAGGAGGGCACGGTGGAGGCGGCCATCAAGAAGTACATCAAGAAGCACGGCAGCGAGTGCGTTCCCGCGAGAACCTCCACGAGGACCGATTTCCCGGAGTGATCACGCCATCTCTACGTCCAGCGGAATGCGGTTCCTCAGCGAGTCCAGTATTGGGGAGACCGTCTGCGCGTAGCGCACCAGGTCGCTGATCTCATCCTCCGGAGCACCGGACTCCAGGCTCACCTTGACGCGAAGGTCCTGGAAACCAGGGCGGACCTCCTTGGACATGCCCAGGAAGCCGTGCACGTCCACGTCGCCCTCCAGGGTAATGGTGAGCTTGTCGATGTCTATTCCCCGCATGGCCGCATGATACACGATGGAGACCGATAGGCTTGAGGCCAGAGCGTGAAGGAGCGAAACGATGGCGTTGGGGGCGGAGTCCTTGCCGAGGAGAACATCGGGCTCGTCGGACTCCAGGACGAAGGGGGTGTCGCGTATGATCTCCTTCTCGTTCTGGTACAGCCCTTTCACCACTGTCCGGCTGTTAGCGCCGTCCACCCACTCGTTCGTAGCGGAGAAACGGAGGGACGCCTGGTCCGGATCGTCGTTGAAGGAGGCCTTCAGCTCATCGATCCTCTCGACGTCCACCCCGTTTACATATCGCTTGATCTCTTCTTGCACCTTTACCATCTTCCCATCCTCTTTTTATTCCTTCTTCCGACAACATGCTATAAAACACTTGTTCATTTAGAGAAATGGTGGAACGGACCTATAATGATAGTGAACGACTCGTGCTATTGACACCGATCATGATTCTTATAATAATCAGTTCACACACGGCCTTGGACCGCTGTTGGACATATTGACCAGGGGGGGCAACGACAAGCACCGAACATATGCACTATCGAACACGACCTTCCAGGCTTACCACAAGATATTGCATATTGAATTATATTCGTCAATCAACGTATGTTGAAACCGTCATTTGCATAACGATTCTCCATTTTGTTATTAACTCTCCTTTTTGACGGTCGAATCCGAGATTCGCACAAGAATCGCTTCTTATCGACAAATATCGTAGCACCCTTGTTACTTTTTTATATAACAACCCTGCAATGCTGTCAAACATGCGGCAACGAACCGCAATCAGAACGGACCGTGCCCGAGGGGAGCCTAACGGCCCCGCGACTTTTTCGGGACATGTCCGGCGTAGGGACGGAGATATGAACGGACGGGCGGTGATGGAGCGATGAGGAGCATCTTGCTACCCACAGATGGTTCCACCCCTGCCCTCGTGGCCACCGCCAAGGCGGTGGAGATGGCCAAGGAGAGGGAGGCCACGTTGATCATCCTCAAGGTCATCGAGACCGCGCCCATCGTGGACGTGGAGCGCATGGCGGAGTCGTCTGCACTCATGCGGCCGGGCGAGGACGGTGACGGCGTGGAGTACGCCAAGGAGCTAGCGGACGCTGAGCGCGTGCCGTTCAAGGTCCTGATCAAGGAGGGGCCGGTCGTGGGCGAGATCCTCCGCGCCGTGGAGGAGGAGAAAGCGGAGCTCATCGTTCTGGGCACTTCCAGCCTCCGGGGCCTCAACCGCCTGTACCTGGGCAGCGTGGCCAAAGCGGTGGTCAGCCAGGCGCCGACCTCGGTCGTGGTGATCAAGCCCACTCCGGAGGAGATCGACAAGGTCAAGAGCCTGCTTAGGCGCGTCATCGAGCCCTCGCCGGAGAAGGCAGTGCGCTCCATCATAAGGACGAGGCAGTTCAGGATCGGCGTGTACCTGTTCGCCACCTACGTCATCGCCTACGGCGCGTTCATCCTTGCCGGTTCCTACGCCAAGGACCTGTTCCGACAGGAGATGCTGGGTATGAACATCGGGACCGTGACAGGGATAACTATCATCCTGGTCACCATAGCCCTGGCCATAGGCTTCAACTGGTACGCCGGACGCAGCGAGGGGGCGAGCTGACATGGCCGAGATACACCCGCTCTCCCTGGCCATATTCATACTCATCACCGTGGCCACGCTGCTCATCTCCATTTACGCGTCCAGGCGCGTTCGTACCGCCGGCCACTACTACGTCGCCGGCGGAGGTGTAAGATGGTTCGTCAACGGTTTCGCCATCGCCGGTGACTACCTCAGCGCAGCCTCCTTCCTCGGTATCACGGGACTGATAGCCTTCGCCGGCTACGACGGCTTCATCTACGCCATCGGCTTCCTTGCCGGCTGGATCGTGGCGCTGTTCCTGGTGGCCATGCCGCTGCGGGCAATCGGCAAGTTCACCTTCGCCGATGCTCTGACCACGAAGTTCAAGAGCCGCAGCATCCGCCTCATGGCCGCCATCAGCACCCTGGTGGTCTCGGTTTTCTACCTCATACCGCAGATGGTCGGTTCCGGCTCCATCGTTGGACCGCTCATCGGCCTGGACTATGAGGTGGGGGTCATCATCATCGGCGGCCTGGTGGTGTTCATCGTCGCTACCGCAGGAATGGTCTCCACCACCTGGGTGCAGTTCATCAAGGGGTTCCTGCTGCTCATCGCCGTCATCGGCCTCACGGTCGGTGTTCTTTGGGTTGCGGGTATGGGGCCGTTCGAGTTCATCGGGAAGATCATCAGCAGCAACATCACCCTGCCCTCGGGCGCGCAGGTCACCGGGGAGGCGTTCATGTCCCCCGGCCTGAAGTACAAGGACCCCCTGGACTTCGTGTCGCTGTCCATGGCCCTCATCCTGGGGACGGCAGCGCTGCCGCACATCCTCATACGGTACTTCACCGTGCCCAAGCCCTCGGATGCCAGGAAGTCGACCGTGATCGCCATCATCGTCATGGGGATATTCTACCTCCTGATCCTGTTCCTGGGGCTGGGGTGTATATACTTCTTCAACCAGGGGGTGACGGGCGTGATCAATCCTGCCGATGCCAATCTTTCGGCTCCACTGCTAGCGCAGTACATCGGAGGGGACGTGTTCTACGCCATCATATCGTCCATCGCCTTCGCCACCATCCTGGGGACGGTGTCGGGCCTGATCATGGCGTCTGCCGGGGCCATAGCGCACGATATCTACGCCGAGGTGCTCAAGAAGAAGATGGACGAGAAGCGGGCGCTGCGCATCTCCAAGCTCACCGCCGTCGGTGTGGGGATCATCGCCATCCTCCTGGGGATCCTGTCCAAGGGGCAGAACGTGGCGTTCCTTGTCGGCCTGGCATTCGCCATCGCGGCATCGGCAAACCTGCCAGCGCTGCTGTGCACGCTGTTCTGGAAGCGGACCTCGGAGATGGGGCTGGTGATGGGGATAGCCGCGGGGCTGGTATCCTCCATCATGCTCATCGTCATCTCCCCCACGATGATGGGCAGCGGAGCGATCTTCTCCCTGAACAACCCCGGGATCATCTCCATCCCCCTGGGGTTCGCGGTCACCATCGGCGTGTCCCTCATGAGCAAGAGCGAGGTCAAGGAGGTGATCACAGAGAAGACCGCTACCTGAACCCGGCTCTCAAACCCCATTTTCTTTCTATTTTTATCATACCATATCGTGGTTTTGTAGACGTTGTCCGTGGACCGCATGGGCCTTGGGAATAACGAACATCATCCCTGGTCCAGAGCCTGCGCCTGCCTCTGGTCATGTTCGTAAAGGACCGAGTGGGCGCCGTATATCCATGCATATGCCTCTTATAAGGTCCCACGATGCCGTTCTGAATGTGGACGTTAAATATACTGGATAAGCGAATACACCCAGAGGTCATCGGTTAAGGATGACAGGGATGGGAACACATGAAAGGTCAAAGGACACTGGTAATGTTATTGTTCGCCTCGATGCTCCTCGCGGGCATCGCGACGATCGTCGGAACAGGGCCTCAGGTAGCCGGTGATGCGCCGGCCGAGGATGTCGTCGGCATCGCTCCTGGTACATCCTCCTTCTACATCAACTCGCCCAGCGATGGAGCGTATTTCAACACCAGCAGCGTTGAGATCTCCTGGTACACCGACCCGGGGGCTGATTCATATGCGGTCACCCTGGACAGCGGATCCCCCGTGAGCGTGGGAGGGTCCACCTCGCATACCCTCACCTCCGTATCGGACGGAGCGCACACCGCGACCGTGACCAGTTATTCGTCGGGCTCACCTCTTCATTCTACTTCGGTCACCTTCACCGTGGACACCGTGGTCCCCACGTTGACCATAACCAACCCTGCAGTGGGCTCCTGGCACAACGTGACCACCATCAACGTCACCTGGTCCGCCTCGGATACCGGGAGCGGGATCAAGAACAGGTCCGTCTCCATGGACGGGGGCACGTGGACCGATGTGGACACAGACAACTACGAGTTCATCTCCATGGCCGATGGGGAGCACACGGTCATGGTGCGGGTGTACGACAACGCCCTGAACTACCGGGAGTCCAGCAAGGTGTTCAACATTGACACGGGCATCCCCGTTCTGACCGTTACCGAGCCCTCTTCCGGTGAGGCGATCAGCGGGCCCTCATTGCAGATGGCGTGGAGCGGTACCGCCGCCTCCGGTATGGGCAACTACTGGGTCAGCATCGACGGGGGAGAGTGGATCGACGTGGACCTCAACACCACCTACACCTTCACTGGCCTGGGGGAGGGACAGCACATGGTGGCGCTGAAGGGAACGTCGGCATCCGGCAACACTAACATAACCGAGGTGCCCTTCTCCGTTGGGGCCGGCGGCTCTGAGGACGTCACCGCCCCGACCGTGACCGGATCGCCGACCGGCAGCGGCGTGGGCATCGGCACCAACGTGGTGGCGACGTTCTCCGAGGCCATGGACCAGAGCACAGTGGTAATCAACGTCAGCGGCGTCAGCGGCTCCACCGTCTGGAGCGGGAACGTGGCCACGTTCACCCCCGCTGAACCGCTTGCCTACGGGACGACATACACCGTCAACGTGACCGGAGAGGACCTCGCCGGCAACGCCATGAGCGACGAATGGACGTTCACCACCTTGGAGAACGCGGGTACCATCACCGGCATCATCAGGGACGCCAGCGGGAACAACCTCGCCGGTGCGCTCGTTTCCTTGTCCAACGGGATGAACGCTACGACGGATGAGAACGGGGCCTTCACCATCGAGAACGTACCTTCGGGCGTTTACACCATGACCATCACCAAGGACGGGCATCCCACGGTCACGAGGGACGTGGAGACGACCGCAGGGCAGACGAACGATCTGGGCGCTGTGAACCTGGTGAGCGAGTCCACCGGTTCCGGCGGGATCGACGGCACCATCATCATGGTGGCGGCGGTGGCACTGGTCGCGGCCATGGTGGCCTTCCTGCTGATGGCCGGGCGCCGTCTCAAGAAGTAAAAAAAGGGGCCGCGAGGCCTCTCCTTCCATACCTTTTTTATTACTCCTGAGCTAGCTTGCCTTTGACCCTGAGGGATATCACTCCTCGGGCATCTCGCCCTCGCCTCCCGGGGCCGGACCGCCGGCCCCGCCGGTCCTGGCCGCGATCACGTCGTCGATGCGGATGATGAGGCTGGCGGCCTCGGTGGCGGCGCTGATTATGCGCGAGTTCACGCGCAGAGGCTCCAGTACGTTGTTCCTTTCCATATCCTCGATCTTTCCGGTGAAGACGTTGAGGCCCGCATGCACGTCTCCTGCCTTGTGGGCCTTCCTCATCTCGATGAGCACGTTCAACGCGTCCCATCCCGCGTTCTCGGCCAAGGCCGCGGGGATGGCCTCCATGGAGCGGGCGAAGGCGCTGATGGCCAGCTGCTCCCTCCCCCCCATCTCGTCGGCGTACTCGTGAAGCCTCATCGCCAGCTCCATGGCGGTGGAGCCCCCGCCGGTCACCATGGCCTCATCCTCCACGGCCAGACGCACCACGTTGAGCGCGTCGTCCAGCGAGCGGTCTATCTCGTCCACCACGTGCTTGGTGCCTCCGCGTATGAGGATGGACACCGCACGGGGGTTCTGGCAGCCGATGACGAAGGTCATCTCCTCGCTCTCTATCTTGCGTACCTCGATCGATGCCGCGCTTCCCAGGTCCCCCTCGCCCAGGTCCGCGGGCTTGGTCACGATGTCCGCGTTGGTCGCCTTGGACAGCTTCTCCAGGTCCGATGCCTTGACGCGCTGCAGCGCGAGAATTCCCTCCTTCGCCAGGAAGTGCTGTGCCAGCTCATCGATGCCCTTCTGGCAGAAGACGGCCGTGGCCCCAGCCTCCTTCAGCCGTCCCACCATCTCCCGCAGGGCGTTCTCCTCCCCGCGCACGAAGGCCTGGAGCTGCGAGGGCTCGGTGATCTGGATCTCCGCCGACACCTCCGTCTTCCTCACCTCCAGGGCCGAGCTGAGCAGCGCTATCCTCGCGTCCTTCACCTTTTTGGGCATGGAGGGGTGCGGTGGATGTCCGTCGATGATGATGCCTTTCAGTAGCTCGGTGTCATCCGTGGAGCCCCCCTCGCGCTTCACGATCTGGATGTTGTCCAGGTCGACCGTGTGATGCGAGTTCCGCTTCTCCGCCACCGCGCTCACGGCCCTCACGGCCAGGTCGGCCATGTGCTCCCTGCTGGCGGTGACCGCCTTGCTCATCATGGCGGTGGTGGCGATGTTCCTCAATGATCGCTCATCCCCGATGCCGGTCGGTATCGACAGCGAGCGCAGGATCTCCAGCGCCTTGTCCCCCGCCAGCCGGTAGCCCTTGACGATATTGGTGGGGTGGACGTCAGCGTCGAGGAGGTCCACCGACCGTTTCAGAAGCTCTCCCAAGATCACTACCGCGGAGGTGGTGCCGTCCCCGCACTCCTCGTCCAGCGTCTTGGACACCTCCACCACCATCTTGGCGGCCGGATGCTGGACCTCCAGGTCCTTCAATATGGTCACGCCGTCGTTGGTGATGGTCACATCCCCTACGGTGTCCACCATCATCTTGTCCATTCCCCGCGGGCCGAGGGTGCTCTTGACCATGTCCGCCACCGTCCGGGCGGCGTTGATGTTGTTGTACTGGGCGTCCTTCCCTCGCTCCCTCCTGGTACCCTCCTTGAGGATGATGATCGGAGTACTTCCCATGCCCATGTGCCTTCCCTCCTTTACTTTTCAATGCGCCTCACTGGTCACGGCCAGCCATCTCCTGACGCTTCCGATGTATGGGCATCGAACGAGGAGCGGCCCTCCACTATTCGGACGCCATACTCCCATTTGCGCTCTGATCTGGGGCTGGCCAGGTCCTTGAGTTCATTCGGATGATAGACGGGAGGAGCGGGTTGATAATCCCACCGATTGAAGCAGCGGAAAAAAATGAACGCTCCGCAACCAGCCCGGGAGCGTGGGCCGCACAAGAGGCCTCCCTATCAGACCGCCATTTGACGAAAGTGCGATGGCCTATTCCAAGGAGCGGTCGTACATCTCCTTCTCCAGCCTGTGGTTGATGGTGCTCCCGGGGAAGGAGGCGGTGAGCTTGCTCAAGAACACCTCCATGCGTTCCACGTATGGGACGCTCTCGATCATGGATGCCAGCTCGAGATAGTCCTTCAGGCACCTCGAGAGGGCGACCACCAGTAGGTCATACTCCCCCAAGGTCCTGTTCACCGAGATCACCGACGGGACCCTCCTCAGCTCCTCTACAGCTGCTTCCACATCGTTGCAGGTGATCATGAACACGGCCAGGCCGTCATATCCCAGCTTTTGGAAGTCCACAGAGATGGATGCCTGGAGGATCGTTCCGCTCTCCTTCATCGATTCGTACCTGGTCCTGACCGTCTCAGGCGATATTCCCAACCTCTCTGCTATGGTCCTGAACGGCATCTGGGCATCGTCCATCACCGCCTCCATTATGCAGATATCTATCCTATCCATTTATCCTCGCCTCCACATTCTTTAGGTCCAGGTTCTCATAGGAGAATTTGAAATCATCAACCCTGACGGACATGACCAACTTTTTCACTCCAGGAAGGTTCCTGATATCCTTCCGCATCGATTCCATTTCCTCCATGGTCCCGACGCTGATGATGGCGAAGATGTCACACCTGCCGACCCCCTCGTAGCACATTATGACCCTGGGATGCTTCTGCAAGGTCTCCCGAACATTGGTCTTCTGCTTGTAGTCGGTAAGCAGCTCCATGCTGGTGGTGAACGACCCCCCAAGATAGCGAGGATTGAACAGGGTCACGGAACCGATGATTATGCACTCGGATCGGAGCTTCTTGATGCGTTTGTGGATGGCATTGGAGGAGACCCCGCAACTCTCGGCAATATCCTTGAGGCTGGTGCGAGCATCCACCAGCAGCATCCTCAGAATCGTGGCATCGATCTCGTCGATCCTCGGCGGACCCGGTCCGTTATTTTTTTTCACATCACGGTTATTGTGAACTAGTTAAATAAAAATATCTAATAATTTCCAATATTATTCCTGCTTTTAACCTCTATAAAAGCAAAATTGGGATTTCATATATCTTCCAAATTAGATAAGAACTTTAATTTCCCAAGAAGTGGGGCAGCATGCCTATACTAAAACAAAGGTTTCCACGCCCTCCAAATCTTTCTTTTCTCATTTTTTCATTCGGACGGCCCATTTACGTATTTCAACAAGGTCCCGTTGGAGGAAAGGAGAAAAAATGGTTTTGAGATGGTCGTGCCTGTCCCGATGCATGGGGAGATTCCAGTACCTTGATCGGCGGTCTTAAGGTACTATAGGATCTCGGCCGTTAGCAATGGCCCGAGTCGATTCTATCTGATCTTACTCAGCCTGCTGTGCCAGCCTCGCCTTGCGCGCCTCCAGGCGTGCCTGCGCCTGCGCCACCACCACGTCCTTCTCGACCTGGTCGTTCATCTCCCCCAGGGCCCGCTCGAACCTCGCGTCGGCTACGTCCGCCCTCCGCTGGATGCGGTCAGAGACCGCGTCGATGGACACGTCGCCGCCCGAGGAGGCGATCTTCCCGGCCTGCTGGATGGCGTCCGCCGCCCTCTCCTTGGCCTTGGCCGCCATGTCCATGGCCTCGAGCCTCTGGATCTGCTGGACCATACCCTGGTGCTTGGTGCGGAGCGATGCCGTAGCGTCTATCAAGGCCTGCGAGGTCTTCTGCGCGGCCGCGAGCTCCTCCTCCTTGGTGCTCATACGCTGCTCCAGCCCTATCAGTCTCGCCTCCAGCGGGGTGGCCAGGTAGTCGTTCTCCGGCTTGCTGTCCCCCAGGATGAAGTCGATGTTCTGGTTCAGCTCCTTCATCTGGTACTTTATCTGGTCGGATTCCCGCTGTACCGTGCGGACGTGGCCGGCGGCGGTGGCGGAGGCGTCCTCAAGGTCCTCCAATGCCGACTCCAGGTCCCTCACGTACTGCTTGACGGCCCCTATGGAGTTGAGGTCGATGACCTTGTCCATGAGATTGTGGGCTGCGCTCAAAGCCGCTATGCGTGCCTTTTGGAATAAGCTAGCTATCTCGATACCCCCTGTGGTCATTTTATTACAGGACTTAAAGGTATTTTGCGGTTGTTCCGCTACCATCCTGAGGAGCCGCCGCCCCGGCGCCCCCTCTTGACAGGTGAGCCGCCCCAGCTGGAGGAGCCGCCCCTGTTCGCGGACCCCCCGGTCGCCTTCCAGCCCGATGGGGAGCTGCTTCCAGGAGGGATGCCGGGACCGGGGCTCCTGGTGGTCCCCCATGGCTGCCGGCCGGTGGAGGAGCGGCCCGGTCCGGGGACCGGGATGGGCGGCCACACGATCTCCGGCATTCCGCTCTCCTCCGAGGTCGACCTCGGCCTCTCCCAGCTGTTTTCAACGTCCCTCTGGGCAAGGGAGTACGCTCTCTTGCTGTCCGCTTCCGCCCGGGTGAACAATGAGATGCGGCCCTCCAGGTCAGCCGTCCTCTCCGCCTCCCGCACGTAGCCTTCAGCGTTCTTCAGCGCGCGCCTGGCCTCCTCCTTCACCACCGGGGAGTGGTCATCGATGTACTCCCGGGCGATGGACAGCTGGGCGGAGGCGTCCCGGCGGACGCTGGCGGCCTTGGCGCGCTGCCGCTCCGCGGCCTCGTGCTCGCTTCTCGCCTGCACCAGCACCCTGTCCGCCGCCTCGTTGGCCTGCCTTGCCAGCTCGCAGGCCTTGAAGTGGTCGGGCTGCGTGAGCGTAAGCTCCGCCTTGGCGGCCTCGTTCTTCCTCTCCGCGGCCCTCAGGTCGTCCTCCAGGCTCTCCCTGATGTCCTCGTCGTAGCGGTCGATGTACTCCCAGGCGCGGGCGATGTCCTCGCTGGCGGCGCTGATCTCCTTGGGAGCGTCCTGCCGCGCTGTGAGCAGGTCCTTCTCAAGCTGCTGGATGGACCTCATTAGGGTCTCGGCCTCGGAGAGGAGGCCGTTACCCTTCCCCACCATCTCCATTGCCCCGTGCCAGTCGCTCTCCGCCGCCATCTCCCTGGCGTCGTTGAGGGCGTCGATGGCCCAGTTGACCCTGTTCTCCGCCTCCGTGCCGTTGCCCCGGATGGACCTCCAGGTGGACTCTGCATACTCGTTGGAGATGTTGTCGAAGATGTTCCTGCCCTCAACTATGGCGCTCTTCACCTGGGGTATCCGCGACTCCAGCGCCGGTATGGCCGTGTCCACCTCGCCCTTCTTTCGGGGCAGCTCCTCCAAGGCCTTCGACGCCCTCTGCACGTGCTCGCCGGCCTGTTCGGCGAACTTCCTCCCTTCGGTGTACCTCTTCTGGGACACCAGCTCCTGGGCCCGGGTCAGGGCCTCGCGGCCGTCCGAGAGAAGCTTGGAGACGTAGGTGGTCCTGTAGCCCTCGGCCTGCATGGCCCTCTCCTTGACGGAGACCGCCTCCATGCTAGCGTTGACATCAGCGACCTTGAGGGAGTAGCCGTCGATGGCCTGCTGCACCGCGGCGATCCGGTCCTCCACGTCCTTCGTGGCTTCCTTCGCCTCCCGGAGGTCGGAGACGATCTTGAGGTACTCCTTCTCAATGTGCTCAAGTTCGATAGCACCCAGCTTGGGGTTCTCGGGATTCCCCGCGCTGTGCCCCAGCTCGCTGTACGCCAATGAGCTGCGGTTGACCAGCGTGGCGGCCTTCTGCAGGCCGTCCCGCATCGGGGCCGCCTCCTGGGGCGAGACCTTTTTCTCGGTCACGTCCACCTTGATCTCCAGCATGCGGTTGGCCTCCAGGACCTCGTTGATGCCTGCGGCCGCGGTCTGCTTGGCGAGCATGGCCCTCTGCCTCCAGGCCGACCTCTTGGCGCTCTGCCGGCGGTGCCAGAGGATGAAGACCACTGCGGCGGCCACGGCCACGATGATTAGTACAGCCAGGAGGAGGGTCCAGTCAATGGTCCCGGCCTGCCCCTGGGCGCTGATCACCCGCCCTATCTCCCCCAGCCCCGCGATGACGCCTCCGGAGTAATCACCCTCGCTGAAGTGAGGGTACATGGTGTCTGTCTGTATGCGCAGCCTGTTCCCGTTCAGCTCATCGATCCACTCATCGCCGTACCATATGCCGCTCTCGGTCTCATTCAGGGCGATGATCATCACGATGAGGTTGTTCTTGATGTTGCCGTCCTGCCCCTGCCAGGAGGGGCTGGCATCCTCCAGCTGCAGCTCGTACTGGTCCAGGTTGGCGTAGGGCGAGTAGGTGGTGATGGTGCGGACCCGAACCTCCGCCCCCCTCTTCTCCAGCTCGGCGACGGCGGCCTCGACCTCGTCGAGGTCGCTCCCGAAGATGCCGGCGCCGTCGATCACCTTCATCTCATCGACGGGCTGCGCCATGGAGGCGGTGGGGATGAGGATTATGAAGACGACAAGTGCCAGCGCAACCGCAGGGGTCCAGCGTCTGGCCTGAGAATAATGCTGTGTTCGCGGGGTCCTGACGCTGCCCCTCCCCCCCTCCTCCGCGGGACCGACCCCCCGGGTCCCGCCTCGCCTCCACGGAAACTCGTCGAACCTCATCTGCAACTACTATGCCCCTACTGCTAACTTTATGCCGTCATGAGGATAAGGTACTAACCCATGAACGATGTCGTCCCTCCCTGCGTGTGCGAGCGTGTCTGGGACCGCCTCAGTAATGATCCAGGCCTGGAGCTGTAGCTGGGCTCCCATGATGGATAGACCTCGCAAGCAGTGGACGGCAAGAGCAGAGTTCCAGGCAGGAGCCGAGCGTGAACCCTTGGCCGTCAACGCACGTCTGCCTGCTGCGCCTGGTCGCGCTTCCTGCGCTCGATCTCCTTCTTTATGTCCTCGATCTCCCTCTCGATCTCCACCTTCTCGTCCTCGAGGTCCTCGAGCTGCTCCTGCAGCCGCGTGATCTCGTCCTCCATGCGCTGTCCCATGGGAGGGATGAACGGGTCCCAGGGGTAGTATCCGGGGTAGAACACATCGGGGGGCGGACGCACACGGGGGTCCACCCAGGGTGGCCACCACGGGCCCCGCGGCCCGTACCTTCGACGCCTTCTCCGATCTTCAGAACCTTGCATGAGCATGCCTGCCGAGGAGATTGTGGGAGCGCATGTCTATTAAAGGCATCGAGGGTCAGGACGTTCCTGGTGTTCACCGCATCTTCTTCCAGGCCTCTCTCCCTTTACCAGGACCTTTTCCCCCGATGGTCGGAGCGCTGTTATCGGCGAGGCTGCTGAAAGCACTGGACGCGCATGATGATCTCCTCTCCCTAAGGCAGCAGTTGCATCGCGCCATACTTGAAAAAGACCTCGTGATGGCCCAGCTGGTGCAAAGTCGTCTCGGTAAACGTACGAGGTTTGAGGAGCAGCGCCGGCGACCAGGCTGCTGCTGACCTACGCTTGGATCTATCCACCGAGGTTCATCTGGACACTGCCCGTTCCTCGAGACGGCCAGGGGAGACCTTGCTGCTTGATGCTGGGGATCGTCACCGATATGCCGTGTGGGTCAGCTCATCGCGCCCGTGGTACAGCGCCGAGGTCATCTTCTCCTCCTCTGCCGGGGCGCGCATGGGGCTGGGGCCCAGCTCCGCGATCTTGGTCACGAAGTCCTCGATGACGGCGCGGAAGCGGTACGGCTCATCGGCGTCTATCCACTCCACGGCAAGCCTGGAGGTGTCGAAGCCGAGCTGCTCCAGCACCTTGTTCAGGAGGAGCATGCGGTTCCGGGTGCGCACGTTCCCGCCCTGGTAGTGGCAGTTGCCCTCGCTGCCGCCGAGTATCAGCACCCCGTCCACGCCCCGGGACATGGCGCGTAACACCCACTCCGGGTCCACGCGCGCGGAGCACGGCGTGCGTATCATGCGGAAGCGCGCGTCCATCTGCATCCTCTTGAGCCCGGCGAGGTCAGCGGCCGGGTAGGAGCACCAGTGGCAGGCGAAGACAAGGATGGCCGGTGAAGGCTCCTTCGAGTCCAGCAGGCCTTCGGTGAACTCGTCGACCTCGGCGATGACCTCCTCGTTGGTGAAGCCCTCGAGGTTCAGCGCGCCGGAGGGGCAGGCGGCGACGCAGGCCCCGCAGGCCTTGCACTCCGAGCGGTCGACCCGGGCCACGCGGTGACCGCCGTCGATAGGCTTGAAGTCTATCACTCCCGCCTTGCATGTCGTGGCGCACACGCCGCAGCCGGAGCACATCTCCTCGTTCACCGCCGCCCCCGGCCCGAACCTGGACGGCCTCATCTTGCGGGCACGGGCGATGGACATGGCCAGCTGGTCCATGGCCTTGGAGGTGGCGCTCTCCTCGTCGAGCGAGTGGATCCAGGCCACCTGATCGCGGAGGTTCGACTGCTCCACCATGAAGCGGTTGATGCCCGCCCTCTCGGCCACGTCCTGGAACTCCAGGAGGTACGCTCGGGGGGAGCACGCGGCGACAACGATCCGGTCCAGGCCGTTCTCGCGGATGGCCTCGGTGACGCTCTCCCGCGAGCTCGAGGAGCACAGGAAGTCCACCTTGTCCACGTGTACCACGTCCTTCTCGTTCTGGGCGAGGTCACGGAGCTTGTCGTAGTCGATCAGGCCCTTTATGGTCTGGCCACAGTCACAGAAGAATACGCCGATACGAGGGGTGCTGCTCTCCATGAGGAAACCTCCAAACTTGGATGGACATCTTTCATGCGCCGCGTACATAAAAGAATGTCCCCGGAATCAGAGATGGTGGATGGTCACGTTACGTTATTCGTGACCTTCACAGGGATATAACGCCTAGCATCGCCCTATTGGAACACATTTGCCGATGACCATGCCCTTCTTGCCCGTCGTTGGTACTGTTTTTGATGACCACGTGGGGAAATATATAGACCAGGAGGGCCTGGGAGCTGTCTGGATACACCTACATGAAGGTCGAGGAAAGGGCGAAGCTTGTCATCATCGTGCTCCTCCTTAGCGTAGCCACCTCCGCGACCTTTTACTGCCATATCGTTCTTCAGGAAGGCACCATCTTCACCCAGTTCTTTTACCTCCCCCTCACTCTGGGAGCTATCTGGTACCGGCGCTACGCCTTGCTGCTGGTCGCCTACCTCGCGGCCCTGCTGTACGTCACGGACCTGTTCATGGGCAGGATGGACCTGCTGGCAGATGACGTCCTGCGCACGGCATTCTTCCTCATGGTGGTCATAGCGGTGTCCTACCTCAGCGAGCGCCTGAGCAGGGCCCAGGAGATGCTGGAGGGATATAACGCCTCCCTGGAGACTGAGGTCGAAAGACGAACCGGGGAGCTGAAGGAGGCGAACTCGGGGCTGATGCGGGAGCTGCAGAAGCGCAGGAAGGCCGAGAACCAGCTTGCCGAGGAGATGGGGAGGCTATCGGTCACACTATCCAGCATCGGTGACGGGGTAATCGTCACCGACACCATGGGCAGGGCGGTGATGATGAACGGCAATGCCGAGGCCTTGACCGGAATGAGCATCGAGAATGCGAAGGGCATGGATGTGGGGGAGGTCTTCCCCTCTTTCGACGCCTCGGGCACCCTGCAGAGCCCCACGGCGCAGTGCCTCGCCGACGGCAGCGCCCACCCCCTTGAAGGCCTCTACCTGATACGGCCGGACGGGACCCGGATCGCATTGTCGGGGACGGTGGCCCCCATAAGGACGGATGGCACGACCATCGGGGCGGTAGCGGTGATAAGGGACGACTCCGAGAAGGACAAGGTCAGGCAGCAGATGGCCCGCGCCAACAGGGTGAGGGCCATAGAGCTTATGGCCGGGGGCGTGGCCCATGACCTCAACAATATCCTCACGGTCATGTCCAACAATGTGGAGCTGGTCAAGCTGAGGATGCACGACGATCCTACCGCCCGGACCAGGCTGGATGAGGCCGAGAAGGCCACGGAGAGGGCCCGCGATCTCGTCAGGCAGATGATGGCCCTCTCAAAGGCCGACAAGCCGGACAGGAAGCTCGTCTCCCTTGTCCCGATACTGAGGGAGGAGGTGGAGTTCAACCTCCGGGACTCCTTGGTCCGGGCCGATGTGGGGATCGACGACGACCTGTGGGACGTCATGGCCGACCAGGTGCAGGTCCGCGGGGTGATCTCCAACCTCGTCATAAACGCCCGTCAGGAGATGAGCGCCGGCGGAATGCTCAAGGTCCGGGCCGGCAACATCGTGGTCTCACCAGGCGACGCCATCCCCCTCCCTCCGGGGCGCTATATCAGGATCTCCGTCCAGGACCACGGCAGGGGTATAGCCCCCCAGGACCTGGACCGCATCTTCGAGCCCTACTACACCACCAAGAAGACCGGCAACGGGCTGGGCCTACCGATATCCCAGTCCATCGTCCTCGGCCACCGCGGGCACCTGGCCGTGGAGTCCAAGGTGGGACAGGGGACCACCTTCACGATGTACCTTCCCGCCACCGAGAGGGACCCGCCGCAGCCATCGTGAGATGCTTTGTTCTAAAATTAACAAGATCACCTGCTTGAACGCACGTAGCTTGGGGCCGAACCTTTTAAAAACGGTGCTGTCAGGAGCGCCGCCTGTTCAGCTCCAGCTCGGGCACGTGGATGAGTCCCATCATGTGCAGCGAGAAGTACACTGCCTTCAGGTCGCTGATGTCCCAGCGCTCGCCCCGCTCCATGGCCACCGCGAACAGGGGAAAGTCTATGCTGTCCTCTCCACCGAGGTAGCGCTCCTGGAGCCACTCCACCGCCCTGTCCATGAGGATCGACAGCTCCGTAGGCCGGTCCGTTTGGAAGCCCATCGTTCCACCTTCTACCTGAATGTGCTAATCAACGGACGCCCTATTAAAGGGGGAAGGTCAGACCTTCCACAGTCCGTGAAGGTTGCAGTACTCCCGCACCGTGAACGTGGTGGGCGTACAGCGGAACTCCGCCACCGGGGGCATTCCCGGCTTCAGGTACTTTCTCATGACCCTGCCGTCGGACACGACCTCGATCCACTCGATGTAGTGCTTCTCCTCCATGGGATGGAGCACGCTGCCAACCGTGACCTTTATGCCGTCCGCCGTCCTCTCCACAACCGGCACGTGCTTCTCCTTGGCCGCGTCCACGGTGTTCTCCGCATACCTCTTCATGGGCTGTCCGTGGCAGACCAGCTCTCCGTCCCCGCCGTGGACGACCTCCACTATGTTCCCGCAAACGCTGCACTTGTAGATCTCGTTCCGTGATGTCATGTCATTGCCTCCTGGTGCTCGATGTCTGAGCATTGGAACGGACAGGCGCTGCCGGAGCGAGACGTTCGCGCCTCAACGCAGGCCCACGGTCCATCCTAATGGGCATAGTAAATGGGCTGCCCCCTATTGAAGGTGGTCCCTGACGCGGAACCTTCGGGCTTGTATCCTGACTTTGACACCTGACCCTCATGTTTTCACTGCTTTTTGAGATTTGACACTTCGTTTTGAGACCGCCCCAACCGCCTCGGAACGTCGTTCCCGAGGCGGAAACGGTCATGTTTCCGCCATGTATTCGCTCAAGATCGCTTGATTGAGCGAGTCAAAGTTCGAGTAGTACCGCCGCTTCCGACCGTCCTCGGTCGGAACGAGCGTTAATGTCAACTTTTCCAACGAATTCGTGATGAACTTCGTTGACACGGTCCTTACTGGCGAAACGAAATGACGTGTCAAAGATATCATCAATTGAGCGATGAAACCGAGGAGGAGGACGCCGTACACGGCGTCCTCCGACCATACCCTGAGCGGTCTAACCTCGACCTCGCTCTTGAGCGAGTGAAAGAGCTTCTCGACAGCGTCCTTGGAGCGGTAGATCTTGAGCGCATCCTTCGACGCCATATCCCTGGATGACGTGAGGCAGAAGCAGCCCTCGCGTCCGTCCACGACCTCGTTGAAGAGGAGGCGGAGCGCCGCCTCCTCGTCCATGACGGCGAGCTTCGTTTGATACTCATAGCGCACGTCCACGAGCGGATTGTTGATGCGGAAGCGCTTCGGTAAGCGCTTCCCTTGATCGAGGCTCTCCTGGATCATGCGCGCCTCCGCCAGGAGGCGCTCCGCCTTCCTTCGTCTCGAGGCAAGATGCTCGCTCTTGAGACGTTCAGAGAAGAAGTAGTAGTTGACGCGAGACGGAAACACACGCTTGAGAGCGTAGACGCCGTCCTCGGCGTCGATGCGTTCCCAGTCGTTCGGAGA
>JADFDJ010000001.1 GCA_018262895.1 Methanomassiliicoccus sp.
TCCTCCAAGTTCCTCTTGTCGTTGGCGCCCTTGTCGAAGACGATCAACGAGTTCTCGGAAAGAACGCTCCGGACCTGGTCGTACGTCCGGCGGAAGTGCTCCTTGTCGTTGATGTTGCCCGGCTCTACGGTCATCGCCACCGGTACGTTCACCGGTGGCGCCAGCTGCGCCACCCCCAGCGTCACCTGCTTCTTGTCCGGACGATGGTCGCGAGAGTACCCGTACTTTGCTAGAGAAGCGAGATCACCGTAGTACACGATGGACGTCCAGTCCATGAGCACGTCCGTGCTCTCGCATCCTAACAGCTTCAGGACGCGGTCCTGAAGCTCGCGGACGATGCGTTCCCTATTTCGTCCGAGAGTCTCCACAGCACGGTACAGCGTCTTGACATTGAACTCCCTGAGTCCGTAGTGCTCGCGTACTTCCACTCGGTTGAGCCACTCGCCCGCTCTCAGCACGCTGAAGTTGTCCCCTAACTTGTAGGCGAGCATGCCACGGACCAACGCGTCCAAGGAGATGCCTCGGTCCTTGTGCCGGCCGATGACGGCCGGCAGATCAAGACGTTCGTAGAGATCATCGACCATCAGCATGGTGCCGATGGAAAAAGACTTATTGTCGTTCGGCGTAAGCTGAGCTGTCCTCAGCTTTGACTGTCTTCTCACAAACTCAGAATAGGTTGAGGACACTTTTTATTACTCTCTGTCCTCCGCTTTTCAGCGGAGGCCAGCATAATATCCCTCAACAAAACGAGAATTATTTAATTCGACTCATTGTCGAAGTCGAGTTGTATTCCTGATCCCGATGAGCGACGCGTGCGGCCTCCTGGACATCAGTGGTCGATGGAACCGTACATGCCTCTGGGAGCGGGAGGGCGGGACATGGTGCTACGACAGTATGCCTTATACCCTGCTCACCGACCTCCACACCCCGCTCGGAACAGTGATCTCGAAACGGGCCCCCCTGCCCGGCTCGCCGTTCTCGCAGATGTTGATGCCCGTGATGGAAAGTACCTCTTTTGACAGGAACAGGCCCAGGCCGGTGTTCTTACCGTAGCCCTTCGTGAAGAGCTTGTCCTTGTCCGCCAATGGAATCCCCTCTCCATCATCCTGGTAAGTTATCTTCAGGTCCCCGCCGATATCGATCATGGAGATCTTTATGGTCGACACCTTCGCCCCGCCGTGACGGAGGGAGTTGTCCATCAGGTTGTAGAACACCTTCTCCACCAGCGGATCGGCGAAAACCTCCAGCCCCTGGCCATGGATGATCAGCTTGATGTCGCGCATGGGCAGGGCCGCCGCCGCGTTCCTCGCCAGGGCGTGCACGTCGTGCCACACCGCCGACCTCACCCCCAGCTCCTCGTAGTCCTTGGTGAAGTCTATCTGGCGGGAGATGGCGTCGGAGGCTCTTTGCGCCTTCTCGATGAGCTGCTTCATCCTCTCAGGGACGTTGGGGACCGACCCGCCGAGGTAGATGTACCCGTTGAGCACCCCCAGCTGGTTCTTGATATCGTGTCGCGTTATCCCCGAGAGGAGAGTGAGCTTCCTGTTGGCCATGCGCAGGGCGTTCTCCACCCGCCGCAGCTCGGTCACGTCGTGGAGGACGCCCTCCACGCCCTTGAGCTCGCCCTTGTCATCGTACGCGAACCTGCTGTTCGTTATGAAGTGGTGCTGCGTCCCGTCCCTGGACATCAGGACCAGCTGGTAGCCGGACAGGGACCCGGTCTTGCTCAGGGCCTTCATGAAGGCGGTCACATCTTCCGGGTTAGCGTATATTCTGGAAACGGGCAGGCCTATCATCTCCGCGGGGGAGGAGAAGCCCAGTAACCGGGCCCCGGACGGGCTGACCATGGTGAAGTTGCCGTCCATATCGGCCTCGTACACCAGGTCGATGAGGTTATCGACTATGGTCCGGTTCTTAATCTCGCTCCGCTTCAGAGCGTTCTCCGTGCGCTTCCGCTCGGTGATATCGATGAACGTCGCGCAGGCGAACTGTTCGAAGACTATCCCGCTTATGATGACATCCTTGACCGTCCTGTCCTTGCATGTGACCTTCAACTCGGCGGCCTGAATGTCCGCACCGCTCCTCTTCGCTTCCCTGACCGCGACCGTCCATAGGTCGGTGACCCTGCGTCTGTAGTCCTCATCAGGGTACGCCAGGCCCCACCAATCGTCCAGGGTCCGAAGGTCATCGATGGTGTAACCGAAGGTCTGCTGGAACCTCTTGTTGACGTACTGGATGGTCCCGTCGTTCCTTACCAGGCATATGGGGACGGGCATCAGGGAGATGAGCTGCCGGAACTCCTCCTCCCTTTGTATCAGAGCGTTCTCCGTGCGCTTCCGCTCGGTGATGTCCACGAACATCGCGGCTATATTGCCGGGCGAGGTCTGGAACGCTGTGACCGAGAAGGCGCCGTTGATCGACTCCCCCTCGTATTTGACCTGATCGGCCTGCCAGGTACCGCCCTCCTTCGCGATCTTCCGGTACATCTCCGGGACCCCGGTCCCGACAAGCAGAGGGAACAGCTCCTCGATGCCCTTCCCGATGAACTGATCGTGACGCGTTCGGATCATCTTATCAGCGCTGGGGTTCCCCCCGGTGAAGATCAGCGAGCCGTCGGGGTCCAAGCGGTAGAAGTGGATCCCGTACGGAGAGTTCTCCACCACGCTCCTGTACCTCTCCTCGCTCTCCTTCACGGCCTTTTCGGCGAGCACCCGGTCGGTGACATCACGGCCGTGGAAGAGGAGGCCCTGGATCCCAGGTGTGTCCGGAAGGTACACGAAGGAGCCTTCTATGTAAAGGGTCCGGCCATCACCGTCGAGGCTCTTGAAGACGGGGATTTTCACATACTGGCCAGGGTCTTGCACAGCCTGCTCCGAGCAAGAGATGATATTTTGGAGATCGTCGGGGTGGATACTGAGAGGGATATCCTTGCTATCGATCCTCCCGCCCAGGACCCTCTCCTCCTCAAGCCCCATGAGGTTTAGGACCGAGTGGCTGACGTAGGTATGCACGCCGTTCCTGTCGGTTATGGACGTGAGGTCCGATAAGCACTCGGTGAACGCGCGGAACCTCTCCTCGGACACCCGGAGCGCAGCCTGGCTGGCCCCCAGTTCCTCGACGTGCCTCTTGAGCTCCTCCTTGTCCAGTGTGAGCTGCTCGTTCGCCTCCTTCAGCTTCTCCTCGACCATCTTCATCTGTGTGAAGTCATTGGTAGCGACCCCTAGGCCATCCCCCACCTTGAAGGCCCGGATGGTGAGCCAGCATACGCCGAACTGGGCCTCGGGCATGCTCACCATGCCGCTGAAGGGTACTCCGGTCCTGATGACCTCACGGTACCTATCAAGCTTCTCCCTCCCGACGGACCCGTGCAGTAGGTCCATAAGGTTCCTGCCGATCACCTCCTCCTTGTGGGTTCCCTCAGGAAGGTACCCCAGGGCGTTCCTGTTGAGGTCTACGAGGTTCAGGTCGTGATCCCAGATCGTGAACGCATCGGAGGCGGAGTCCATGAACATTTGGAGCCGCTCCTTGTTTTCCCTCAGCTCCCTCTCCCTCCTCAGCAGCTCATCGTACTGCTCCCGGAGTTTCTCCTCGGAGGCGGTTATCCTTTCGTTGGCGGCGCGGAGCTCCTCCTCGGTCCTCACCCGGTAGGTTATGTCGCGTATAGACTCTATGGCACCGACGACCTGCCCCTTCTGGTCGTAAAGAGGGCCGGCCTTGCCCATCAGGGCGACGGGGCGATCCTCCATCTGGAAGATGGTCGTCTCCGCGATGAGGAAGCCCTCCCCGCTCTGGACGGAGCGGTAGTTCTCCATGAAGGACTGATCAGGTTCCAGGATCAGGTCGGCGAGCATCTTGCGCCTCTCTCCGTAGATGGGGACGGTGTACTCGTGGTCCCCCCTGCCCAGCATATCGGCCGAGGGGATGTGCGTCAGCTCCTCCATGGCCCGGTTCCAGGCGATGACCTTTCCCGACAGGTCGATGCGAACGTGGCGTCCGGCAGAAAGTTGATGATGTCCGAAAGACGCTTCTCCGACTCCTTGAGCGCCAGCTCCGCGCTCCTCCTGCTCACCGCCTGCCGTATCTTGTAGGCCAGCTCCGTGAACTGGGAGATGGGGTCCCCTCCCTTCTGAAGGTAGAAGTCCGCACCTTCGTTAAGTGCCTGTATCGCTATCTCCTCACGGCCCCGCCCGGTGAAGAGGATAAAGGGGATGTCGCTCCCTGATGTCCTAACCCTCCTTAGAAACTCGATGCCGTCCATCTCCGGCATCTGGTAGTCCGATACGATGGCATCGAACTTTTTTTCGTTCATCAGGGAGATGGCAGTGCACGCGGAGGTAGCGGTGTCGATGGAAAAATGTCCCAGGCTCTCCAGGAATATCTTGCCTATGTCGAGTAGGCCAGTTTCGTCATCGACATACAGAACGGAGAGCATGATCCATCGCCAAGGTTATTGACCCAAGGAAGCGTCGATAGAGGCTATTCCAGCAGCTACCGGTAACGTGACGGACCGTATAAAGGATGCTATCCAGTTCCATCAGGTACGGAACAGGGCCTCATCCGGCCATAACAAACAGAACTTAGATGCGGGCATGCCGTTTAATGTATCTCGAGAGGGGTGGTGTCGATATGCTGAAGATCGACAATGAAGGCGTTTTCGCGTCCACGAACGCTGGAGCCTGCTGACCCCGAGCAGGGCGGGGTAAGGTCCGCGAGGTCCTGGGTCCTTAGTACCGCGCAGACCTAATCGCCAACGTCCACCCTGCTGGAATCCGTGGACTGCATGGCCTTAAGGCCGTCCTCGAAGGACATCATTCGGATATCGAGCTCCGCCTCCACCTTCTGCGAGCTGAGGCAAAGGTATCTACCGCGCCTCGCGATGAGGTCAGAATCGTCCACACTGGCCCGCCGGCACAATGATGAGGGAAGGTCGAACACCTCGGCCACCTTGAGGCCCATCTCATAACGGTCGAGGCAGTCGGCCCCGGCCACGTGGTAGATGCCCTGGCCCTCCTTGTCCAGCAGCTTGAGCAGGACCTTAGCGCAGTGGGGCGCGTAAGTGGGGCAGGTCCTCCTGTCCTCAAAGAGGTTGACCATCTCCCCCGCCCTCAGCCGGGACAGGGTCCAGGTGACGAAGTTCTCCTTGTCGATGAGGCGGTTCCAACCGTAAAGCAGGGAAATGCGGGCGACGATATTGCGCTGGTCCGCATCCAGGGTGATCCTCTCCGCCTCCAGCTTGGTCTGGGCATATATGCTGAGGGGATCGGGGGTGTCGAACTCGTAGTACGGCTCCCTCTTCTGACCGTTGAACACCGCATCCGTGGAGATGTACAGGAGCTTGATGTCATTGAGCTTGCAGGCCGCGGCCACGTTCAGCGTGCCCTCGGCGTTGACCTCCCATGCCTCCTGAGGATTGGTCTCGCAGCGATCGAGGTCCGTGATACCGGCAGCCAGGATGACCGCCTCCGGCCGCACGGACCTAAGGATCTCGCTGACCTCGCCCTCGTTCCTGACGTCCATGTGGACCAGGGTCCTCGTCCCTATCTTGGCATCGTTGTCGTGATAGGTCGCAGTGACCTCCCACCCTCGCTGGTACGCTTCCAGCACCAGGTATTGGCCCAGCAGGCCGGTCCCGCCGATTATAAGCAGCCTCATCGGGTAATAATCACCACTAGGTCGAATTAAACTTGCTCCTGATTCGGTCGTCCGGTAGCTAATGTGGGATGGTGGCGCACACGAGGATGAGGATAACGCGAGGGACCGGGGACATCGAACCTATCTGGTGATGGTCCCCGGCAGCGTTGTACTTCGGTGCCGTCCGGGCCCGGGCATGATGGCAGAACATCACGCGCCTGGCCAAAGGCCTCGGTGTCGGCCGATCACTTCTCGCAGGAGCACTTCACGTTCCCGGCGATTATCTCCGGCCAGTCCGCCAGGACGTCGTGGGTCCAGCAATCGTCGGCGCCGGCGGACTCGCGCATTGTCAGGGCCATGATATAGCACAGCTCCTTGACCGTAGCACCAGCCTCCAGGGCGCCCTTGAAATGCTTCCTCACGCAGGGTGCGCTCCGCCCCTTGATGGACAGCGCGAAGCAGATGAACTGATAGGTCTTCTCATCGATCGTCCGCTTCTCCCTGTACATCGCATCTATCTCGTCCAGCTTGCCCGTGAACTCCGGGAAGAACTCCTCCAGCATCTTCATTCCTATCACTCCCTTGCTGATGGTTCAGCATAATGGGACTTAACGATAATAAAGTCAACTCGCCGGCGTCGGATAGGCCTACCGCCTTTTATCGGTCCAATGCCCCCTGGCATCAAGTGAGCAGCGCCGTTCCAGCCCTTCAGGGAGCAGGGGCCACCCCTGCCCCATCGTCACCTACTGCCGCCTCCTGCGCCATAGGAGGTATCCCGCACCGGCCACGCCAGCGATGGCCAATCCCGCGACAGCGAGCTGACCCTCGAGGGTATCGAGGAAGGAGGATGACGTCCCTGATGGCGAGGATGATGACAAGGTGACATTGACCTCACCGCTCCGTTCGCCCTCACCAGCGTCGTTCACGGCCGAGACCTGGTAGTAGTAGGTCTGGTTACCGGTGACGGTATTGTCCATGAACGTGGTTCCTATGACCGACGCGATCATCTGCATCGTGGGAACTGAGGCTCCCCGATACACTCTGAAACCAACGATATCAAGGGCACCATCGGCCGGGGCCGTCCAGTTCAGTGAGACATATCCGCTGATTATGGAAGCCGTGAGACCGGTGGGAGCGGAGGGTAGGGAAAGCGAAGCGCTCGGTGTGGCGGCGGCTACATCCGATGTATCCCCTTCACCCACCTCATTGACGGCGGAGACCCTGTAATAGAGGACC
Organism: Methanomassiliicoccus sp.; assembly: GCA_018262895.1. Classification (GTDB taxonomy): domain Archaea; phylum Thermoplasmatota; class Thermoplasmata; order Methanomassiliicoccales; family Methanomassiliicoccaceae; genus UBA6. The sequence goes on from JADFDJ010000001.1 coordinate 6,868, forward strand.
TGTCCGTTCTCCAGCCCCTCGTGCAGGTAGCTCGTACCGGTGGTCGATATTGGGCCATCGCTGCTACTGGGATCGGTGCCCCAGTGAATAAGATAACCGGTGACCGCCCTTCCGCCGTTGTTGGCCGGCGGGTTCCATGAGAGCATTACCTGGCCGTCGCCTCCGGTCGCGTTCAGCTCTGTGGGAGCACCGGGAACGGTGGCCGTGGCCGAAGGCGTCACGACCACTGCCTCGCTTACCTCCCCAATCGCAGCGCTGTTATGGGCTGCGACCGTGAAGCTGTAAGGGATGCCGTTCATCAGTCCGCTCACCGTCGCCGATGTCCCGGTGACGGTAGCGACGCTGGATCCGTCCTGGTAGACGACGTAATGGTCGATGGCCGCTCCCCCGTTGTCCGCGGGAGCGTTCCACGAGAGCGATGCTTGTCCATCACCGGGGGTCGCCGTCAGCGCGGTAGGGGCGCTCGGAGGCATGACCAACGCCAGTGGTGCCTTGGGCGTGGCGCTGACCACCGGGCTCATCGTACCTACGCCCGCGCTATTGTGTGCTGCCACCGCGAAATCATAGCTCGCACCGTTGGTCAGCGAGGTGATGGTCCTTGAGGTTCCGCTCTCATGGACCACGTCAGCGCCGTTCTGGTAGATGACGTAGTGATCGATCGCTGCACCCCCGTCGCTGGTCGGAGGGCCCCATGATAGATGCACCTGGCCGTCGCCGGGGGTCGCGGTCAATGTCACGGGAGCACCGGGTACGGTCACTGGCGTGGGAGTCGAACTCACCGTCGCGCTCCTGTCGCCGGTTCCGGCACTGTTGTGGGCAGCGACCGCAAAACTGTAGGTGTCCCCGTTCCAGAGACCATCCACCGTCGCCGTCGTTCCGGTCACATGGTCCACGTCAAAGCCGTTCATGTACACGACATAGTAGTTTATGGAGGCTCCCCCGTTGTCCGCGGGAGCGTTCCACGTCAGGGTGACCCTAGTATCTCCAGGTACCGCATTGAGGCCGGTGGGGGGCCCCGGAGGAGATGCCGGCAGAGCGGTACCCATGGTCAACCCGTGCCAAACACCTCCAGGAGCGGGAAAGTTGGAGCCGGTCCGGGCGTGGCCTCTGATGGCCCCGGGCGTCCCGTCGAGCCAATCCACACCGACGGTGGTGGGCGCCACGAGGCCGTAGAATGATATCGAGGTCAGGTGGTCGCAGTCAGAGAACGCATCACTCCCTATGGTGGTGACGCCGCTGGGAACGATCACCGATGTGATGGCGGAACACCCCCCGAAAGCATCCTGACCAATGCTGGTCACTGTGCTGGGGATCGTGAACGAGCCAGCCTTGCCGCCCGGATATGCGAGCAGGGCGGTAACGGCCTTGTTGTAGAGCACGTTGCTCACGCTGCTGTAGCTAGGGTTGGAGGGGCTCACCGCAAGGGTGGTAAGTTCGTCGCAGTGCGAGAACGCGGAGACCCCGATGCTTGTGACACTGCTGGGTATGATCGCCGAGGTCAGGTCTGTGCGGAGGTAAGCGCCATCCCCGATGGAGGTGACGCTGCTGGGGAAGTTCACCGATGTTAGAACGGTCCTCAAGAAAGCATAGTCCCCGATCGTCGTGACACCGGTCGGTAAGGCCGCTGTGGCCAGCTGGGTGCAGTCGGAGAATGCACGGTCGCCAATGGTCCTGACGCTGTTCGGCAGGCTCACCGATTCCAGGTAATGGCTGTGATCGAACGCACCGTTGGCGATGATGGAGACGGTGTCGGGTATGGAGAACGACGATCCAGCCTGCCTCCCTGCATATTTGATCAGAGTGCTCTTTGAATGGTCATAGAGCACATTCCCGGCGCTGGAAAAGTCCGAACTGCCTGCAGCGACAGTGATCGAGCTCAGGGAGGTGCATTGAAAGAAGGCATAGTCACCGATGGTGGTCACACTGCTGGGTATGGCCAATGAGGTTAATGCCAGGCATAGATCGAAAGCATGGTCGCCTATGGTGGTCACCGTGTTGGGTATGGTCACCGATGTCATGAGCTGGCAGAATTTGAAGGCATTGTTTCGTATGGTCGTGACACCACTGGGGATACTTGCTGATGTGATCCTATGACCATCGTCGCTGTCGAACGCACCCTCGCCTATGGCCCTGACAGGGTATTCCCCGAAGTTAAAACTGGATGGAATGGAGATGGCGCCTCCGTCTCCTGTGTAATCCGTTATGGTAGCGACGGTGCCCCCTTTGGATAAACTGAGGGTATAGGTATAATCCCCTTCCGACAACGCCGAGGCGGTATCCGTTACCATAATGAGAAACGCAGCGTTCATCATCAATAAACAAATGGCCAAGCTTACCACGCGCCCATGCGGCCTTGCCGTTCCACTCATCCCAGCTTCCTCCTCTGCTCCTCCACTGCCGCTCCCCGGTGGATAGTACCAGGTCGTTCTTTCTTCTTTCCTGCAGATGATAATACTATGTTTTTTGAATCGTCCAGGGATTAATTTATCAATCGTTAAGGAAGAACAAGCCTGCCTAATATCCGGTGAACGCCCGGCCATGAACGACGAAGAATGGTCGATCCGGAGAGACAACGTTCGTTCCTTCGAGCAAGAAACCCGTAAATACTCAAGCCCAATATCGGTCCTCGATATAATGGAGAATGTATCTGAAGAGAAGGGCAACCGCACTGGAGCGATACTGCTTATACTGGCCAGCATGGCCATGATTTCCATGTTCGTGGAGATCATGATCGTCCCGGCGCTGCCTACCATGGCCCAGGACTTCCCGACACAGGTTGACTGGCTGCCCTGGGTGCTCTCTATCTACATGCTAGTGGGTGCCGTGGCCACCCCCCTCGTCGGTAAGCTCGGCGACATCCACGGGAAGAAGAGGGTCCTCATAGTCGTCATGTCGCTGTACGTCGTGGCCCTGCTGGGCAGCGGCTTCTCCCTTGAGATCTCTGACGCCCTCCTGGGCGAGCGGAACATCTTCGTCCTGCTGTTCTTCCGGGCGATGCAGGGCATGGGCATGGGCATGTTCACCCTGGCCTTCGGCATAGTCAGGGACACCTTCCCCAAGGAAAGGATACCGGTGGCCATAGGCATGATCTCGGCGATGTTCTCCGTTGGTGTCAGCATCGGCCTGGTAGGCGGCGGCTACATCACCTCGGTGGCGAGGTGGACCGATGCCTTCCACGTCATCGTTCCTTTCTTCGTGGTGCTCACCGTGGCGGCGGCCTACCTCATCCATGATCCCCGCTACACGAGGAAGGGGAGCCTGGACGTGCCGGGCGCGGCCACCCTGGGCATCGGTGTCGTAGCCCTCCTGCTGGCGCTAACAGAAGGCGACAGGTGGGGGTGGGGCAGCGGTGCAATACTCGGACTGTTCGCCGCCTCCCTTGTCGCGCTCGTCGTCTTCGTGCTCATCGAGCGGCGTACCAAGGACCCCATCGTCAGGCCGTCCCTCCTCGCCAACCGGGGCATCCTCGGCGGTAACATCGTGGCGCTGTTCGTGGGCCTCACCATGTTCATGGTCTACCAGACCGTCCCCTTCTTCCTGGAGACCCCCACCGCCGCAGGCGGGTACTTCGGTCTCACCGATACCTTCACCGTCGGTCTGTACATGTTCCCCAGCGCCATCGCCCAGCTGTTCTTCGGGCCCTACGGCGGGAAGATGTCCAAGAGGATAGGGCCGTCCAACGTGCTGGCCATCGGCATGGCCATAATGACCGCGGGCTTCATATCGCTGGTGTTCCTCAACTCCGACTTCTGGCAGCTCACCGCTTCCATGGTGATCTTCGGCTCGGGGGTCTCGCTGTGCATGGTGTCCATGATCAACGTGGTGGTGGAGGCGGCACCGCAGAGCGAGTTCGGCGTGGCCTCGGGCATGAACACCCTTTTCCGCATCGTGGGCGGCTCCATCGGCCCGGTGCTGGCAGCGGTCATCCTAACGGCGAACTCCTTCCAGTACCAGGTGGCGCCGACGGTGTTCGTGGAGCTGTACAAGGTCGATGGCTACATCCAGGCATGGTGGGTGGGCTTCGCCCTGGCCCTAGTGGGCCTGGCCGCGGCCATCGTCCTCCGTCCCAAGCCTCAGGCTTTTGAGGAGAAAGCCGCGGTGAGAGCCTCTTCCGAGAACGAGTGAGCAGACCCGCAAGGCTCTTATCCATCACCGACCGTAGGGCACTGGATGGCAGAGAGAGTGACCCTAAGGGCGTGCCCCTACTGCGGCAGCATGGACACGCACCCCGCGCTGCTGTTCGGCGGACCGCTGCCGTGGGTGGACCACAACGACGGCGGGTACCAGTGCCGAAGCTGCGGTAAGACCGCGGTGCCCCTGGACTTCGATTCGCTGGAGGACCTGTCCGCCTTCCAGAAGAGCATCAAGGCCGTGGCCGGCGGCAAGGCCGACGACTTCATCCACCTTCCCATAATGCCGGTGGACACCGCGTCCCTGTTCAACGTCCCTGTGCTCAAGTACTCCGTGGGGCAGGTCGCCAGCGTGGTGGAGGTGGATTGGGACGGAGGCTACCGGGTCCGGGGGAAGAGCGCCAGGTTCTCCCGCTACTGGTCCGCGGTGCAGAGCCCCCGGTACTCTGCCAAGGAGGTCATGCTGCTGGACCTCGCGGGGGTCCGGGACGGGCATCCCAACTTCGACGTTCTCAAGAAGCTCATCAAGACCAGGTACCAGGTGTGGCTGGACCTTGGGGTCAGGGACCTGGACGACGTATTCGACGCCTTCACCATGGACGTGGCCCGGACGGTCATCGGAAGCCTCACCGTGCCCGACCTGGATGTGTTCGAGGAGGCCTTCGAGATCTCCGACCGCGTCGTGCCCTGCCTCCACTGGTCGCGGGAGGTGCTGTGGTCCCACCGGGACGTCGGCCCCCGGGACCTGGGGAGGGCCATCGCCGCCATGAGGGACATCGGCTTCGACACCATCGGGGTCATCGACATGACCCGCCTGGGCAGGGGGCAGGGAGTGGACCGTGGCCTGGTGGACAGGCTGTCGGGGATGGAGGGCGGGATGATCGTCGGGGGAGGGGTGAACGAGAAGGACCTCGACCTCATCCGCGCCTCGGGCCTCAAAGGGGCGTTCATGGACCCCTTCACCCCGGTCATCGGGGACCTCATCCTCGAGGAGGAGCGGGAGCTGCCGACGGACGACGTGGCCCCGGCCGTGCGACCGCTGGCAAGGAACAACGCCGTTCCGGGCGAGTGATCCAGGCCCCCATTCTCCCGTTGGCATCGGATGCCGTTCACTTTTCCCCCAGGACCTCTGCCATTTTTTTCTCTCCTTCGTTGAGAGGATACCTTGAAGTTAGGTGAGCGTTCATTCACCGCAGATGCGGGACCGTCTATTGGCTGCTCTTGATCGGCAGGGGGTGGACCGCCCTCCCTGCGTCAGCTCCGGCCAGACGGCCATTTTGGAGCTCCAGAGGGCGGTGGGCGCTCTCTGGCCCCAGGCCCACCAGGATGCCGAGCTTATGGCGCGGTTGGCGATGGCCGCGGTGGAGATGGGGGGACAGGAGGGAGCAAGGGTCCCCTTCGAGACCACGGTGGACGCCTCCGCGTTCGGGGCAGGGGTAGCCATGGGAGGCCCGACCAAGCATCCCTATGTCAGCTGGCATCCTCTCGCCGACCATGAGAAGCTGGACGTGGCGCAACTGCCGGACCCGCGCAGGGACGGCCGCTCCCCGGTGGTCCTGGAGGCGGTCCGGAAATTGAGTGGCGGCCAGGTACCGGTGCTGTGCGCGGTGACCGCGCCCTTCACCCTGACCTGCATGCTGCGGGGGGAGCGGGAGACGATGATGGACCTGATCGTCGATCCCACCTACATCCACAACGTCATGGCATTGGCCGAGAAGTTCTCCCTGTCATTCGTGGAGGCGGCGGTGGAGGAGGGAGCGGACGTTATCGTGGTGGAGGACACCTGGGCGAGCGGGGAGATCCTGTCATCGCAGCAGTATGAGGGGTTCGCGCTTCCGGGAGAGCGGGCGTTGACCTCGAAGGTCCGGGAGCTGGGCGCGCGGTCCATCCTGCAGCTCTGCGGCCATCCCATGCTCAACCTGCCGCTGATGGCCAAGTGCGGCGCGAACGGTGTATCGGTCCATCAGATGGTCGACCTCAAGGAGGCGAGGGCCGTGCTGGGCGATGGCCTCGCACTGGTGGGTAGCATAGATCCCAAGGACATGGTGCTGCAGTCGCCGGAGAGGATCATGGAGCTAAGCAAGAAGTGCATGGACGGAGGTATCGATATACTGTCCCCGGCCTGCGGCCTGGACCCCACCGCCTCCCTGCGGAACCTGCAGGCCATGGCCGAGGCCGCCAAGAGCTTCCGGCCGGGGGAGGGTTAAGAGCGCTCATTGGACCTTATGAGACAAAACGGTGCTTGCTGGACGTGCAGGGAGATAAGAAACATCAGGCAATTCTAGGCCATCAAGGGCTGTTTTTAAATAAGATAGACGAATAGTAACTTCCGGGATGCATATCACATTCCATGCTTGTATCAACGGTGCTTCGGGAGCTGACAACGCTTCAGCTTGTTCCAATGCCCATGCTCCGTTCACGAGAGGGGCTGGCGCGACGTCATGGTCGTCAGAGTTCCTTTGGATGGGCTGGTTTAAGCGAGAAGCGTATAGCAACGCCTCCCAAAGCCAAGCCCCACGCCTGGTCGGCCATGAATTCACGTTGCTGTCGAGGTGGGCATGAAGGCCGGGGCCATCATCCTGTGCGCCTTGCTGCTCGCGGTATCGCTCAGCGGAACGGTGTCCGCTGCCGACAGCACCGATACCTGTGCCTTCCTGTTCGACTTCGGGGACGGCAGAACGTACTGGACCGATGTGCCCCTGGTAGCGGGGATGACCGGATACGATGTCTTCGTCAACGCCACGGAGGTGTTCGGCTTCTCCCAGACCAACATCTTCTTGGAGGAGTGGGGCCACCAGATCATGAGCATCGAGGGCTACAGCGGCAACTACAACTTCTCCGACCCGAACGCCCCCTACGATTTCTGGCGACTGCTGAAGTGGGAGAGGTCCAGCAACAGCTGGATATGGTCGGCGACCCTCCTGGATGGCATCAATCCCACCACTACCGATGCCATAGCGTTCATATTCACAAGGTGGACGTACATGGGCCCGCCGACCTCCACTCCCTCCGACCGCGACACCTGGATCACTGAAAGGGGAGATTATTCCAACACCGGCAGCTTGCTTAGCTACGCACCGTCGAGCATAGACCCCAAGTGGTCGAAGGACCTGGGCAACGGGGCCGTGGATGCGACCGCGATATACGCCGCGGGGCGGCTGTACGTGGTGACCAGCGGGAACAGCGCCGACGGGACGACCTACAGCACCAATGGCAAGATATTCTGCCTCACTGGGTCCGGCGACGTGGTGTGGAGCGAGGAGCTGGGCAACGGCCATCATGTGGCCGCTCCCATGTACTGGAACGGCTATATTTACGTGCCCTCCGCTGACGGTAAACTTTATGCGTTCAACGCCGAGAACGGGCTCAAGAGATGGAGCTATAACACCGGAACGTCTGTTGCTGGCATCGTCTCCTCCCCCGTGATGTACCAGAACCTCATCATCGTGGCCAACGAGGACGGCAACGTCGTAGCGGTGGACCAGTCCGGGGCTCTCAAGTGGAGCGAGAAGCTTGCCACGACCGTGAGCAAATCACCGGCCGTCCGCAACGGCCTCCTGCTGATCAGCGGCGATGACGGTACCCTGTACGCGCTGGCCGGCGACGGGAAAGGGCAGGAGTGGAGCGTACCGCTGGGAAGCAAGGTCACCTCCTCGCCGATCGCCACCGCGGATCAGGTCCTGGTGTCGTACGCCTCGGGCTCGGGAGGCGGAGTGGCGGCCGTCAACTTCGACGGTGACCTGGAGTGGAAGGCCGAGACCGGTAGCGCTCCGGGCTCTGCGGCGCTCACCTCCGAGGGAGTGGTGACGGTATCAGGGGAAGGTCTGACCCTGGTGGATCTCAACGGCACCGAGAAGTGGACGACGTCGATAGGATCGGCGAGCTCGGGGAGCACGGTGGTTGCGGTCGAAGGGATGAGCTACGTAGTGACCGGCGAAGGCGGAAGCAAGATCACCGCGGTGGACAGCGATGGAGCGGTGGCATGGACCGAAGACATAGCGGACGCTGCGATACTGGGTGCGCCGTCCATGTCCAACGGTTCGATGTACCTGCCGTCTAGTGGCGGCAGCTTGCTCGCGTACTCGTTCGTCGACCTCCAGCGTGAAGGGGGGAACGGTGGCAACGGAGGCGGCGATAACGGAGGCTCATCGAACGGGGGACAGGGCGGAGGAACAGTGGGCGGAGAGAGCAACAATCCCATATGGATCGCGGGCGTGGCTGCCCTGGTGCTGCTGGCTATGGCCACCATCTATGTGAGATGGCACAAGAAGAAATCGTCGTAACGGCGATCGCTCCACTATCTGGTCAGAGAAACAATTCAATCTTTTTTAAAACGTATACCATAATTTCTCGTCGCGAATGTTCAGCCTCATAGGTGGTGGTGCCGGTCATGACTTCGAAAGTTAAGGTCAACATGTTCCCGTGCGAGAACACCTCGCTCATCGAAGTGAGCAAGAACGACGATGGGGACTTCGAGCTCAAGATCACGAGCACCTGCCACAAGGCCGTGAGGTTCGTGGAGGGCCTTGGCCCGCTCACCATCTTCGACCTAACCGACAAGGCGAACAGCAAGGTCTTTCGAAACTTCATCGATTCTGAGATGAGCGCCAACTGCCTTCTCCTGCCAGGGGTCATGACCGCGGCGTGGGTGGAGGCGGGCATGATCGCCCGGTCGATGACCAGAAAGAAGATACCTCTGAACATCGAGTTCGTCGACGAGTGAGAGGTGGGGCCGGCCGCCTGAGGGGCGCGCCGTACTATGGAGCGAAATCCATTAATAATCAGATTGTAATCTATCTTCAAAATTAATTGAAATGTATCCCCATGGCCGATATCCTGCTTGATCCTCTGCTGAGCGGGCTCAACAGCCTGCTGGACTATCTGTCCCAGCACGTGCTCACCTGCCTCATCCCCGCTTTCTTCATAGCTGGGGCCATCGCCGCCTTCATCAAGAAGGATGCCATCCTCAGGTACTTCGGACCGAAGACCAAGAAGTACATCTCCTACCCCGTGGCGGCCGTCTCCGGCACCGTGCTGGCGGTGTGCAGCTGCACCATTCTGCCCCTGTTCGCCGGCATATACAAGAAAGGTAGCGGCCTTGGACCGGCGGCCACGTTCCTGTTCTCGGGACCTGCCATCAACGTCCTGGCCATCGTGTACACCGCCCAGGTGCTTGGATACGACATCGGGCTGGCCCGGGCGGTCACCGCCGTCCTCCTGTCCATGGTGATCGGCCTGTGCATGTCCGTCGTCTTCCGCAAGGATGAGGAAAGACGGGCGTCGGAGGGGAGCGACGTGAAGATGCCTTCCATGGGCTCAGTTCAGGAGGACAGGCCCAGGTGGGTGGTGCCTTCGTTCTTCATCCTCCTCATCGCCATCCTGCTCATCGGCTCTTCGAAATTAGACTGGGTGCCCAAGCTCGCCCTCGTCTACGTCCTGACCCTGGCAGTAGCCGTCATCCTCATCTACTTCTTCTATAAGGACGAGGTGACGGAGTGGGGCATGGAGACCTGGGATCTCACGAAAAAGATCTTTCCCATACTCATCGCCGGTACCTTCGTGGTCGGGATCATCGCCTACTTCATCCCTGCGGAGACGTTCCGTCCGTACCTGGGCGGCAACTCCCTGCCCTCCACCTTCCTTGCCTCCATTATCGGGGGGCTGCTGTACATGCCCACCCTGCTTGAGGTCCCCATAATCGGCACGACCTTCGGTTACTCCACGGGGGTGATGGGGGGAGGTCCGGCACTGGCCCTGCTGCTGACCGGCCCATCGCTCAGCCTGCCGTCGATCGTGGTCCTGTCCCGCCTAATGGGTGCGAAGAAGACTATGGTTTACATCCTGCTGGTGGTGGCCTTCTCCACCATCGTCTCGTTCATTTACGGCCAGCTGTTCGGGTGATCACTTGGTAGATCCTCACCTAGGTGTTCCGGCTCATGCGATCGATTATCTTAGTGATGCCAGGATGAGCAGGCAAGATTTTCAGCTGGTACGACCGGATCCGTCCTTCCGGAAAATTGCCCTGGAAGGTTCCGAGAATGCATGGGGTTCGAAGAGAGAAATGCATAAGGAAGAGGACGATAACTATATCTCGTCCAGCAGAGAGCTGAAAAACATCATCACGCTAATTAAGGTACCCATAAGGAGGAAATGAGATGGCAACTAGGATAGAGGTTCTGGGAACCGGGTGCGCGAAGTGCAAGAGGCTGCTCAAGAACGCTGAGGAAGCGGTAAAGGAGCTGGGGCTGAACATCGAGGTCGCCAAGATCGAGGACCTTCATGAGATCGCCCGCAGGGGCGTCATGATGACCCCTGGCCTGGTCATCGACGGAGAGGTCGTGGCCGTAGGCCGGGTCCCCGGTGTCGATGAGATCAAGAAATTGCTGTCTGGCGGGAAGTAGGGGTGACCAGTAGCCCAGCAGGGTTCAGCCCTGAAGGGCGCGTTCTCACTCCCGAGCGCGGGCGAGGCGGTCCACGACGGAGAGGCCCAGCTCGCTGAGCATGTAGATGCGCCACTTCTTGCGCGAGGACCATGTCACCAGCTTGGCCTCCTCCAGGACGCTGAGGTGGTACGATAGCTTGGAGTCTGAGAGCGAAGTGATCTCCTTGAGAATGCAGGGGCACAGGTCGGCGATCTGCAGGGCGTGAAGTATCTGCAGGCGAATGGGGTCGGACAAGGATTGGAACAGCTTGGCCTCCTCGGTAACGTCCTCTCGGCCAGGTACCCGGGATCTCAGCCCTTCCAGCCCGCCCAGCTTCTCCATCGTTGCTGCCATCTCGTCAGGAAGATTGAGGATATCGGTGCAGCACTCCTTGTCCGCGGAACATTTCGTTGACATTTCTATTCACCGGGTTGGTCTAAGATATTGGACATCTTATCATCCGTTTGGATACACTTATTCTTTACCGCTGTGCGGCTACAGGGGCCGGACCTAACGATTGTGCAAAAATCTTTTATACATACCATGGGATTTACTTCAATAATTATTGAAATAACATTTCACCGTATAAATAAGGATGTGCTGGATGACCGGACGGCAAGGCGGCGATGAAGGGGCCGAGGGCGACAAGAAGAAGCTATCCTTCCTTAACAAGTACCTGACCGTCTGGATCTTCGCTGCCATGGGCCTTGGGGTCGCGCTGGGCGTCTTCGTTCCTTGGTTCGCCGATTCCCTGAACAGCCTGAGCGTCGGGACGACATCCATCCCCATCGCCATCGGCCTCATACTCATGATGTACCCGCCCCTGGCCAAGGTGAGGTACGAGGAGATCGGAAAGATAACCAAGCAGCCCGAGGCCAAGAGGATGTTCGGCACCTCCCTGGCGCTTAACTACATCGTCGGCCCGCTGCTGATGTTCGCCCTGGCGTGGATATTCCTCCCCGACGAGCCCCTGTACCGCATCGGCCTCATCCTCACGGGGGTCGCCAGGTGCATCGCCATGGTGCTGGTATGGAACCAGCTGGCCGAGGGCGACACCGAGTATGCGGCCATCCTCGTCGCCTTGAACTCCATCTTCCAGATAGTGCTGTACGCCTTCTACGCGTACTTCCTCATCGCTGTCCTCTCTGACGTGGTCTCACCGGGATCAGGAGTGCCGGTGGAGATCAGCATCGTGTCCGTGGCCATCAGCGTCATCATCTACCTGGGTATCCCGTTCTTCGGCGGCATCCTGACGAGGTACCTGCTCCGCCCCCGCATCGGCGCTGACAGGTACGACAACAGGTTCATCCCCATCGCCGGAAAGGTCGGCCTGCTGGCACTGCTGTTCACCATCGTGGTCATGTTCTCCCTTCGCGCCCAATCCATCGTGGACACGCCCCTGGACGTAGTAAGGATCGCCATACCGCTGGTGATCTACTTCGTCATCATGTTCCTGCTGTCGTTCTGGCTGTCCATGAGGTTCGCGTTCGACTACCCTCATGCGGCCACGCAGTCGTTCACCGCGGCCAGCAACAACTTCGAGCTGGCGATCGCGGTGGCCGTGGGAGTGTTCGGAATAGGCTCCGCGGTGGCGTTCGCCACGGTCATCGGCCCCCTGGTGGAGGTCCCGGCGCTCATCTCGCTGGTCAACCTGTCCCTGTACTTCAAGCGCAGATACTACGACAGCAGCGGCCGTCACATCGGCAAGAGAACGGAGGCGGTGTGATATGGATAGCAAGACCAAGGAGCTGGTGGCCCTCGCCTCAAGCGTCGCCGCTCATTGCCAGCCATGCTTCAGGTTCCACCTCGACAAGGCCCGCAAGCTGGGCATCAGCGAAGAGGACATGCGGTCAGCGATCGATCTGGCAGAGCGGATCAGTACCGTAGGGGACCAGCGCATGGCCGAGTTCGTTGACCAAGCGATGAAGGAAGGACAAACGGAGGAAAAAAATGACCGTAGAGGAGATCGACCTATACTGGCTGAAGCCACAGGACATTATGAACTACCTGCCCACGGACAAGACCCCGGGGTGCGGGGCCAAGGACTGGGAGGAGTTCGCCCAGATGCTCGTAGACAAGAAAGTGAAGGCCGCGGACTGCGATAAGATCGACAAGGCCATGGCGGAGGCGATCGACGGAGCGCTATCCGTGGACATCAGGCTGCCGGAGAGCGACCCTTTGCAGCAGAAGGTGCCGGAGCCCCTGTTCGAGTACAACTCCCCGGACGAGAGCTCTCCCATAATCGTCACCAGTAACTCCGTGATCACCCATCAGATACTGGGTCTCATATTGAAAGCGGCCAAGGTAAGGGCGTTCGTCATCCCCGTGGACGCCCAGGGGCTCACATATGATAATGCGGTAGTGGGCAACTTCTTCTCGGGCATGCAGGTCATGAAGGCCATCACCGGTAGCGGGATATCGACCAAGACCACCAGCCACAAGATGATCATCGGAGGCCTGGGGAAGGATATGAGGTCTTCGATCGAGCGCATCACCAAGTGGAGCGTGGAGGTCGGTCCGGTCAGCGGCTTCGAGCTCCCGATGTACCTGGTCGCCAACCGTTAAGGACGGCGGAAAAGCTAAAGGAGGATGTCGCAGGTGAGCCCTGTCGCCGTGAAGAGGGAGCAGAGGCACTACCCACGCCCAGCGTGCGTGATAGGTGATGTAAGGAGGCATTGCGCCCTCTGCGAGGCGGAGGTCGAGCGTCTGCAGCGCACCTGCTCCCAGTGCTACGCACCGCTGCGCAAGGAGTGCCCTCACTGCCATTACTGGGTGGAGATGGACGCGGCCTACTGTGTATCGTGCCGCCATCCCTTCCCCATGCCGCCCCCTCGAAAGGCGGTCATCAAGATGTGGCATCCTGACGGGGACGGGGCGGTCTGATCTCTCCGTCCGATTAGCTGGACAGGCAGTGGCGGAGGCAAGCTTTCCGATGAAGGACCGACCTTGAAGGTGTATGTAGGAGCCCCGTTCACACACCCGATGTCCCTCAATATCAAAAATTGAAAATGATAATGCATTATCGCTAATCATTCTAGCATGATAGAACAAAATAATAATCTACGCTGGCTTCATTGAAATAATTAAAAATAAGGTCAAAATATTGTTATTAATATACATATGTTGAATATATATAAATTATTGATAATTACCGCACCACCTATATATGCGCTCCCTCCGTCCTAAAAGGGCTAAAGGTGGTTCGCATGTCGAGGCTGAAGAGATCTAGCGTTGTAAAGGGAACGATAGCAATGGCAGCAGTTGTCCTCATCGGCCTTCTGCTGGTAGGGACGTTGGGAGCCCTCTCCAACAGTTCAGACCGCATGGATGCGGGGGCGCCCATCAAGACCGGCATCAATCCCGGGTCACCGACCCAGATCACCTCTCCGTTCCGGATCAACAGCGATGCCGAGCTCACCGCCAAGGCCTCCGCCATGGGCTGGGTCGGCGATGGTACGGCCAGCAACCCGTACATAATCTACAATGTCTACATCAACAACAACTACTACGCTCATTCCACATACGGCATCTTCATCGGTAACACCACGAAGTCCTTCGTAATCTACCAGTGCTACATCTACCGGACCACCGACGCCTCCTCCAACCCCTACACCACGGGCGCGATCAACCTCTACCATGTAAGCAACGCCCAGATACTCTACACTTACGTTAGCAACGCCTACAATGGCATCATCCTCAACGGATGCTCCAACGTCAGTCTGTACGCGGGGAGCTGCTACGATGTCGTCAATGTCGGCGTCAAGATCGACAGCTCCAACAGTATCACGGTGGCCACTCGCAACATCAACTACTGCCGGTCCTACGGCATCTACCTTACACAATCCCAGGATGTGCTCCTGGACCATAACAGCATATACTCGTCCAATTCCGGGGATGGAATATACCTGTCCAACTCCGACAACAACCGTATCGAGAACAACAGTGTGGGCTCCTCGCAGCACGCTGGGATCGAGCTCTCGAGCTCGGATGGCAATGTCGTCCGCAGCAACACCATCAGCGGCAACTACGGGATCGTTGTGGAGTCATCGACCAGGGACGTGCTCATTTACAACACCCTCAGCTACGGTTCAAACAGGGGCGTGCACCTGATCTCGTCCGACAACATCACCGTCGAGGGCAACACCGCTAACAGCTGGAACGTGGGTATGTACTCGCAGTCCTCCTCGGACATCCTGTTCCGTAACAACACGGTCAACACCTGCTCGTACGGCATTTACCTATACACCTCCAGCACCCACAACATCCTGGTCGAGAACCGTGTTAACAACTGCGGCATCGGAGGTATAACCGTGGAAGCGTCGATGTACAACACCTTCTACAACAACACCCTTACCGGAACCTCCTTCCTTATCCAGTACAGCTCCTCTGATGTCTATGCCGGCCAAGACATCTCGACGAACAACACCGTGAACGGTCGGCCGGTCTACTACTACGCCAACGTCAACATGGAGAACGCCTCCGTGCCCCTGGACGCGGGCCAGGTGATCCTGGCCTCAGTGCAGTACCTCAACGTGGCCGGACTGAACCTCAGCGACCAGAACGCGGGACTGCTGATGGGCTACAGCTCCCACATCCGGGTGGCGGACAACCTCTTCTCGAGAGGGAACCCCCAGGGCGTGAGGGCGGTCGTTTGCACCGATAGCGTGTTCCACAACAACGCCATAGCCGACTGCAACATCGGCCTGTCCCTCTATCAGTCATCCAATAACGTGATCGACAGCAATATTGTGGACAGCTGCTCCGAAGGCATCGTGCTGGAGTCCTGCACAAGCAACGTGATCAGCGCCAACGTGGTGTCTGAATGCTCCGAGAGCGGCATCGATCTCAGCAGCTCCAACAACAACGCCCTTTTCGAGAACGTCCTGGCGTCCTGCTCCATAAACCTCGAGGGCTCGGAGTTCTACTTCAACTCGCAGGTCATATCGACGAACAACACCGTGAACGGTCGGCCGGTCTACTACTACGCCAACGTCAACATGGAGAACGCCTCCGTGCCCCTGGGGGCTGGACAGGTCATACTCGCAAGCGTCCATTATGCCCATGTGACCGGACAGAACCTCAGCGACCAGAACGTGGGCCTGCTCATTGGGTACAGTTCCCACATCGTTGTCGACGGCAACACGATCGATAATGGGTCCCCCCACGGGGCCCGTCTGTTCCATTGCAGTGACTGCCTTATCGAAGGGAACGGCCTCGAGGGGGATAACCTCGGGATCATCTTGGACGCCTCCTCGGATGTCGCCCTTCGCAGCAACGAACTGACCGCCTGCGGCACCGGCATCTACATCCACTACTGCGATGGCATTGAGATATCGGACAGCGAGGTGAACGCCGACACCGGCATCAACCTCTACTCTTCGACAGCGGTCATCGTTGCCTCGAACCAGCTACTAGACTGTGGGGCCGGAGTGACCATCTACTCCTCCACCGCGACCATCGAGGATAATCTCTTCGAGGACATCACCACGAACGGCATCAGCGTGCAGAGCTCCAACGGCGGGATCCATGTGCTGTACAACCTGATGAACGAGACCAACGCCGGCATAAGGATCTGGGACTCCGATGGGAACGAGGTGAGGGGCAACGACATCAGCAACTCCACCTACGGTATCTATGTGGATCAGTCTGCCAACAACATCGTTACCGGCAATAACGTGTCCTCCTCCTCCTTTGGGGTAATGGGCAATTACTGCACTGGAACGATCGGCAGCAACAACATAACGGGCTGTGGTGAGGGGGTGCGTGTCGACAACTGCAGTCCCCTGGTCATCGAGGGCAGCAATATAGTTGGATGCACCTTAGGAATAAACACCTATAACAGCGGCGGGGTGATCGTCCAGGACAACGCCATCACCGACTGCGGTACCGGGGTCCGGATCTATTACACCAACAGCGCTGTTGTCAGGAACAACGACATCGATGGCGGCGACAACGGCATCTATGTGGCGGGCAACTCCTTGTGCAATGTGAGCGCCAACAATGTCATAGGCTGCTCCCAGGCCGGGATATTCCTTTACAGCACCGAGAACAACGTGCTGAGCGGCAACGCCCTGACCGCCTGCGCCATAAACCTCGACATGGGCCAGAACACCTACAAGACCCAGACCATCTACGCATCCAACACCGTGAACGGCAAGCCCGTCTACTACTACAAGGTGATGGACATGACCGGGACCACCGTTCCCTCGGATGCGGGGGAGGTCATACTGGGCAACGTCACCAACGCGCACATCAGCGGCCTGGCCATCGACAACACGACCTTGGCGGTCCTGTCCGGTTACTCGGACCATGTGACCATCGATGGCTCCACGTTCGACAACCTGACCTCCATGGCCGTGAGCCTCCAGAGCAGCCACTACTTCACCGTCAGTCATTGTGAGTTCACCTCCTGCGAGAAGGGGGTCAATCTTAACAACGCCAACGACGACACGGTGGACAACTGCACCTTCAAAGGCTGCACGGAAGGCGTCAGGATCGTCGGCGGCAACAACGACCGCCTGCTCTACAACACCATCTCCGCCTGCGACACTGGAATGTACCTTTATGGTCAGAACGCCCGTGCGGGATACAACACCATATCCCAGTGCAGGGTGGGCATTGATGTCCGCTATACCTCCATCGATGTTGACCACAACACCCTGTCCGCCTGCAGCCAGGATGGCATACTGTTCTACTCATGCAGCTCCGGCGAGGCCCTTGCCAACGTCATCTCCGGATGCCCTGATGGCATCCACCTGTACCAGAGCAGCTACAGCGTGGTGCAGTGGAACGAGATAGGGTCCTGCGGAGTGGGCATCAACGCCACCCAGACCTACGGCGAGAGCCTGCATGATAACCTCATCAACGGTGCTGGGACCGTGGGGATACTGCTCGACCATGTGGAGGAATGCACGGTGGAGGCCAACGAGGTCTCGGGATGCCCCCAGGGACTTACGGTAAGGAACAGCATGAACGTGGGGGTGTCCGGCAACAATGTCGAGGGGTGCTACGACGGGGTTGTGGTGCTGGTAAGCGAGAGCGTCCAGATGACCTGGAACCGCGTCAACGGGTCCTCCGACATGGGGGTGAAGGTCTTCTCCTCTGAACAGGTCATCATCAGCTACAACACCTTCTCCAACAGCACGTCCTACGGCCTGTGGTTCAACACCTCCCTGGACAACGAGGTTTACCTCAACCGCTTCATCGACAACAACGGTGCCGGTGAGACCTACGACCCTGAGCATGCTCAGGCCTACGACGACTGCTATATCTATGTGGACATCTTCGGGCCGGAGATTTACCTCTACGAGCCTTACGAGGGCGAGGAGGTCTACGGGAGCTTCTATGCCTACTGGGATGCCTATGATGAGGCGGGGGTGGACCACAGCGAGCTCCGCATCGACGACGGGGATTGGATAACCCCCGAGGGAGAGGATTCGTTCTTCTACTACCCCCTGGAACTGAGCTCTGGGGAACATATGATCGAGGTCAGGGCGTGGGACGGCCTGGGCAACAGCGCCTCGGTGTTCGCCAACTTCACCGTCGAGGGTGGCCCAGATCACCCGCTGTTCGCCTCGAACGCCCCATCTCTCTCATCGCCGGCAGAACCGGAGGACCCGGTCATAGGAAGCACGACCGTGTGGAGCTCGGGACCGGGGAACCAGTGGAGCGACCTGCCGAGCCCTGACGCGGACCGTGACGGCTACATAGACGTTCCCTACCAGATCGCCGGTGGCAACTCCACCGACGGGCACCCCCTGTCGCAGGAGATCGCCAACCCTGACTCCCTGCACGCCGCAGCGGAACCGTTCAGCGTGACCCTGACCTGGAGCGGGTACAACTATTCCCTCACGGGCTCCATCGACGGCTACCACCTCACCAGGAACTCCACCACCGGAGGCAACTTCACCGTGGACCTGGGGGCGTCCAACACCTCCTACAGCGACACCACGGTGGTGCCCTACCATGTGTACACCTACACCCTGGTGGCGTTCAGCGGCGATGTGCTCGGGGGCGAGGGGCAGGTCGAGGTAATGACCCCCGATCCCTTCCCGCCCAGCATCGTCATCGATTCTCCCTCCCACAGCGTCCTGACCAACGCCTCCACCATGGAGGTGACCTGGACAGGCACGGACGAGTATTCGGGCATAGCGGGCTACTGGGTCAAGCTCAATGACGGTGAATGGGCCAGCGTGGGCATGGAGGTAAGCTACAACTTCACGGGCCTCTCCGAGGGCAACAACACCCTGGCCGTCAAGGCGGTGGCCAATGCCGGAAACGTCAACGAGACCTCGGTAATGGTGACCAGGGACTCCACCGTGCCCACTCTCAGCATCACCGCGCCCGATATCGACTCGGTCACCGGCATCGACAGCGTGACGACCACGTGGAACGCGATCGACTACACCGGCGTGGAGGGATACCAGTACCGCCTTGACGGCGGGAACTGGTCCGTCCTCAACGCCACCCCTGGAGCGACGTTCACAGGCCTGGCGTCAGGGGCCCATACCATCGACGTCCGCGCCATTGACAATGCCGGCAACGTGGCCGTGGCTACGGTAACGTTCACCGTTGACCGTACGGTCCCCACGCTGAGCATCACCTCGCCCACCAACGGCACCTGGGTCAGCTCCCTGCTGGTAACTTGGCAGGGGTCGGACGACATCTCCGCCATATTCTACTATGAGGTCAGCCTCGACGGCGGGGAGTGGATCAACGCGCTCTCGGCCACCCAGTACCTGTTCGAGGGCGCCGCTGAAGGGCTTCATGCCGTCCAGGTGAGGGCGTACGACCAGGCGGGCAACAACGTAACCGCCACCGTGCAGATGTACCTGGACACCGTGGTCCCGAGCCTCACCATAGAGACACCTTCGGAGGGCGACCTCCTGAACGGAGGGAACGCCCAGGGCTCTTGGAACGGGATGGATGAGGACTCCGGTTTGGCCAACTACAGCATGAGGGTCGACGGCGGGGAGTGGACCGAGGTCCAATCCACCAACGACCTCGGGTCCCTGGCCGAGGGGCAGCACCTGCTGGAGGTCAGGGCCTTTGACATCGCCGGGAACTTCGTGATCAAGATGGTCAGCTTCACCCTGGACCCCGAGGCCCCGGTCATCACCGAGCGCGTGCCCGAGGGTGAGCATGTGGACCCTGACGCGGACATCACCGTGACCTTCTCCGAGGACATGAACGTCAGCTCGGTGAACCTGACGGTGGAGGGCGTGGAAGGGATCATAAGCTGGTCCGGCAACACCATGACCTTCGATCCGTCCACCAGCCTGAGGTACGCCACCGCCTACACGGTCACGGTGAGCGGCATGGACCTTGCCGGAAACGAAGTGAGCATGAGCTGGACCTTCACCACCACCAACCGCGGCGCCCTCTCCGGAAGGATCGTGGACACCAACGGGGCCCCGGTGGCGAACGCCCTGGTCACCCTGGACACGGGCGAGACCGCCCTGACCGATGAGAACGGCCTTTTCTACATCGTGACCGAGGCCGGGGAGCACAGCATAACCGTGACCAAGGACGGCTACCAGGCAACGTTCTCCTCCGCACTCCTGGGGGCCGGGGAGACGCTGTCCATGAGCGCCATCACCTTGACGCCCCAGGCGACCAGCTCCTACGATTGGTGGCCCATCATACTGGCGGTGGCCGCCACCGCCTCCTTCTTCATGCTCCTGTTCGCAACCAGCAGGAACGATAAGGACCGTGGCCGTAAATAGGCTGGAACCCAAACCTCTATGCTAAAATGAGGCCTCTCGACCTCTCCCTTATCAACTTTTTATTTCTTCATCTTTTTTCCGTGACCTATCCCCTCGATGACGTGGACATACCTCTATCCGCGGTCTTGCCGCAATATGGCGCTTCGTCCCATGTCATCGACGTGCCTCAATCCTCTTCTGTTTTTCCTTTCCTAAGTGTTGCCTCTATACTCCCGAACCATCCGCTCTCGTCAGCCCTGGACGGCTTGTACATGGTCATCTATTTTATCGGCGGCCGCTCATACCCTTAACGTATATGGCCCTCATCGAGCTGGAGCTGATCGTCGTCCTGATCGTGGCCTTCGTGCCCGCCGCCCTGTACCTCATGTGGATACGTCAGACGGAGATCTATGAGCGTGAGCCGGTGGGGGCCATAGCGGGGACGTTCATCTACGGGCTGGTCATCGCCCTGAGCCTGGCCTTCGTGCTGGAGATGCTGGCGCTGACCGTTCTGGAGGCGTATACGGACGGTAGCCTGGACCCTACGGTCGAGAGCATCATCCTGGCCGTGGTGCTCGCGCCTGTCATCGAGGAGTTCACCAAGCTGACCGGCGTCATGGCCTCGAGCCGCCGCCTCACGGAGCTGGAGAACGGCCTGGTGTACGGGGCCGCGGTGGGCCTGGGGTTCGCCGCGGGAGAGAACGTATTGTATTACACCAGCTCCCTCGCGGAGGGCGTGGAGCTGTTCATCATAACCGTCCTGGCCCGGACCATAACCTCCACCCTCCTGCACACCTCAGCGTCCGCCATCTCCGGCTTCGGGATATCGCGCTCGTACGTCTCCAAGCTGAGGACGGGGAGAGGTACCAGCTGGCTGCCCTACTACTTCGCGGCGGTGCTCATGCACGCGGCCTTCAACTTCCTTGCCATCCTGGGATCGGACATCCTGCCCGATGCCAGCGGAGAGATATCCCTCTTAGGACTTCTCGGGTCACTGGTGCTGGTGTGGACCACGGTGCGCTACATACGCAGCAAGATCATCAGCCTCGATAGGGCCTATCCCCGGTACGTGCAACCGCCATACTACCGCTGAAACGGATGATGGTCCGTCTCCTCCGGAAATGTGGCTCTACCCGGCATGCTCCCCTTGAGAAGATTGCCGCCGGCGTGAGCCCGGCGGTGCTCCGCGGCCCATCGACGCCGGACCGGGGACGCTGGTGTTGCCAGCGCGACGGGGAGCGTCAGCAGGTTCCCGCCAAAGCCTCACTCCGGCTCCGGCCCCGGAGGGTTCTGGCCGAGCCCCGGGATGGGCATGCCCATGGACCTCCGGGGGACGGGGCACCTCATGGGCCCGGCGCTCTGCGCCAGCTCCTTACCCAGCAGCCGCGCGTCGGAGAGGGCCGTGGGATGGTCGGCGATGGAGCCCTTCTCCTCGAAGCCGGCGAAGGTCAGCTTGCACGACGGGGTGGCCTCGAGGGTGAAGAAGAAAGCCTGCGCGCTGGCCTCGGCGGCGGCGAAGTCGGTGCGTATCCTCGCCCCCACGGAGATGAACGCTCCCTTGCGCTTCTTGGAGCGGTAGTGAAGCACGAACTTCTGGACCCAGAAGAGCTGGGCCCGGTCGATGAAGGCCTTCATCTGGGCGGTGACGCCGTAGAAGTAAACGGGGGAGGCCAGAATTATCACGTCGGCCTCCTCGAGCTTGGGGTACAGTGAGGCCATGTCATCATCGAGCACGCACCTCACACCGTCCGCGCACCCATCGCAGGCGGTGCAGGGGCTGATGTTAAGCCTGCCCAGCCTCACCTTCTCCACCTTGGCCCCGGCCTCCGCTGCGCCCTCCAGGGCGGCGTCCAGCAGCATGTCGGTGTTGCCGCCCTCCCTAGGGCTACCCAGCACTCCCAGCACGTACGTCATGTCCTTTCCTCCGTCTTTATCCCGGTTCCCTTGAAGAAGGTGTAGTCGAACGTCCCCGTCCCCGTGGTTTCGCGGAGCCCGCGGATGCCCTCCTCAAACTCCGCCTCCGTCATCATGGAGCAGGCGAGCACCCGGTCCCTCACCCCCTCCACCATGGCCGCGAAGGTGTTGCGGGTGAAGCCCTCCTCCAGCTCCGGGCGGGAGGGATCAACGTAGACCATGCGGGGGGAGACGCGGACCTCCTGCAGGCCGGCGGCGGTCAGCAGGGGGAACAGGCGGCGGCCGATGAGAGCATCTACCCCGCTCCTGCTCTGCAGCTCCACCAGGCAGTCGATCGCCCGCTGCGAAAGCGGGTTCAGAGGGTAGAAGAAGGTGGAACCGTGGTCACCCTCAATCACCGTAAGGCTTCCCCCCGGCCTCAGCATTCCCAGGGCGATGTCCAGCGCCCTCTCCGGCCGAGGGAGATGCTCCAGGACGAAGCATATGAACACATGGTCGAAGCTTCCGGGTGCGAACGGCAGGTCGAAGATGTTCGCCACCTGGAAGGTCACATTGGTGATCCCCTCTCGCTCAGCGGCGGCACGGGCGGCGGCCACCGAGTCGGGGGAGATGTCCACCGAGGTTATCTCCGCCGCCGGGCTGTTTCGAGCGAGGAACACGGTCTGGGCGCCGACCCCGCACCCCATCTCCAGCACCCTGCTCCCAGGGGGGTAGCGGGTGTCGTGGTGCAGAAGGTCGGTGAGGGTCCGGGATTGGTCGTTCAGCCGTGTCATTTCCCGCTCGGTGTAGCCGTGGACGTAATCGTCGGGGTTCATCCGACCGTCCATGACGCCCTTTCTTTCAGAATAAGCTTTGCTCTCACCGCTCGGACGAGCAGGCCTCGATGTTCTCGAGGAGCCGGGAGCGCAGGCTCGAGTAGTAGCGGAAGGTCTTCACGATGTAGTCGCACGCCCCCAGCTTCATGGCCTGCACGCTGAGGTCAGGGTCCTCGGCCGCGGACACGAATATCACCGGGGCACCGTATCCCTTGGCCCGGAGCTTCCTCAACAGTTCCACACCAGACATGTCCGGCAGTGCATAGTCAAGCACCACTATGTCGAAGGTGTTCTTGCCCAGTACCTTGAGGGCGTCGGAGCCGTTGCCGGCCTCGGCCACCTCGAACTCCGATTCCGGTAAGGATTCCTTGCACAGCAGGACGTGCTCGTGGTTATCATCGACCATCAATACGGTGATCTTGCCTGTTGAGGACGGCATCTCATCACTCCGTTACGCGGGTATCGATCTTGGGGAAGATGACGTTATAGGACGCCCCCTTGCAGGGGTCTCCGGGAACGCGGTCCTCGACCCACACCTTCCCGTGGTACCGGTCGGTGAGAATGCCCACCACCGACATGCTGAGCCCGTATCCGTCGGAGCCCTGGACCGTGTCCAGGCGGTCAAAGCGCTTGAACATCCCCTTCTTCTGCTCATCGGGGATCCCCTTGCCGGCGTCCATGATCCGCACCCTCCACCATACGCCGCTGGCGTCCACATGCTCCATAACGTCGATCTCCACCGGCCTCCCTTGCCCATACTTGAACGCGTACGCCAGGAGGTTGTGGAACAGCACCTTGAGGGAGGCGTCGGCCATAACCATGGCCATATCGGGGGCGGAGCTGATGTGGGCCTCCACGTCCTCGTTGACCGCGTTGGAGAGCAGGTCCTCCCTGGCCTCCTTCAGGATGGGGACCAGGTTCACGGTCTCCAGGGGCGCCTCTCCCATCTGGCTGCGGAGGCGCGACAGCTCCCTGATGTCGGAGATGACCTCGGATATGTTGTCCGATTGCACCAGGGCCGAGCGGACATATCGGCGCTGCCGCATGTCCAGCTTGGGGTCCTTGATGAGCATCTCCAGGAAGCCGTGGATGGGGACGTTGAAGTTGGCGACGTCGTGGGTGAGAAGAACGTTGTACATCTGAAGGTTGCTGGCAAAGGCCCTGGTCTTGTCGTACTGCGACGCCCTGTGGATGGCCATGGCCGCCTGCAGGGAGAACAGCTCGATGAGCTCGTACTGCTTCTTGGTGAAAGGTATCCCCGGCCGCTTCTCCAAGGTCATGACGCCGAGCAGGTCGTCGGAGAACCGCAGGGGCACGCAGATGATGGAGCTGGGATCGTCTTTCGGCGTTCCCGGGACGGTGATCGCCCGGGGGTCGAGGTCCGCCCGCACCACTAGCTGTCCCTTCCCAGTGTGCGCCACCAGCCCGGTGATGCCTTCCCCGACCTTCAGCTCCGGTACCTCCCTTATCTCCTCCTCGGTTATGTGCGCTATCGCTTCCAGCCGTTCTCGGGAGCGGTTCAGCTGGAATATGTAGCAGTTGTCCGCGCTGACCAACTTACGGGCGGTCTGCAGGATCGTGTGCAGCAGCTCCTTCAGCTCCAGCGTCGAGGACAGTGCCTGGGTGGTCTCATAGAGGCCCTGCAGGATGTCAGAGCGGACCATCAGCTCCTGATGGAGGCGGGCGTTGCGCAGGGAGGTGGCCACGTGGTTGCAGAAGACCTGGAGGATGGGGTAGAGGAGGTCGAGATCGCCTCCCAGCCGATGGTTACCGAACACCGCGCATCCGTAGGCCCGCTCCGACCAGTTGACGGTCAGGCACACCATGGACCTGATTTCCGGGACCGGGCAGTTCACCTCCGACCGCTCCAGGTCGTCGATTATCATCTCCTGTCCCCGGTTCACTGTCTGGTACAGCATGCTCCCGTCGGAGAGCCGGGACTCCAGGACCAGCCTCGCATCGGACACCTCGATGCCGTGACAGATGATCTGCGGCTGCTCCTGCGGGTGCAATATGCGGAAGATGGCGAAGTCCAGGCCAAGGGAGCGGGCTAGCCGGGAGGCCTCGCTCTCTATCATCTCCTTGAGGTCGCACCCCTCGATGACCTCCAGTGAGGTGCTGGCCAGGACCTTGATCACCTCGTACGGGTCGGTCTCGCCCCGCGGAGGCTCGGCACCGCGGCCGTCACCTATCAGCAAGAGAACGCCGTCGAGGGTCCCGTGCGCGTCCCAGGATGGGAGAAGCACGCACTGGCGATCGACATTGTGCGGGGTGTCGAACACCAGGCTGGCCCTGGCCGGCGTCCCGTTGATGCACTGCTTGAACGCTTGATGGTAGAGGTCCAAGCCTTGGTCCGAAAAGTTATTGGAGAGGAGCGCTCCCAGCAACTGGCCCTCGCATTCGGAGGATGTGCGCCCCAAGATGGACTCTGCCGGACAGTTCAAGGAGACCACTCGGCCTCCCGTGTCCAGGAGCATGAGTGGATCGGGCAGATGGTCAAGAAGGTGAGAGGTGTTCAACATGGCGACCTTATCCAACACCTCTTCTGTAGGACCGTCAATGCCTTGCTGCCCTAGCATTAGCCCTCTCATTTCGTTCTTGCATATATAAACAAGGAAGGCTTTATTATCACTTTGGGCCAGTACCCTTCCTCTTCAACTGCTGGGACTCCGGCGCCTTCACCATCAGGGCGGCCAGATGCCCTGCGGGCCCCCTCGATCTGGAGGAGAGCCCGTTCTCATGAGCGTCTTATCCGACCTGCATCGGGGCGGTAATATCATCTTCCGAAAACGATAATATCCCTCCTTCCTCCGTCCTAGTGCGGGAGGGGACGCGCGATAATGGGCACCTCCGACCGTTCGTCGTAAAGGGTTGGTCCGGAGCATGTCGTTGAGCACACCTCCCTAACCTTTCCTGGTCTCCCAGGTCAAGTGGGAATGTTGTATGTTGTAAAAAGAAGGTACTAATATCCGGCCATGGTTAAGGTGCTTCAATGGACGAGGGCGATTTCACGAAGGCTCGCTCGATCCTTTTTCCAAGGAATGTGCTGGCGGGCCACGGCGTATTGGGACAGACTCCCGATGTCTGCAAGGATTTCGGGCTCTCAGGTTCAGCCCTGATCGTCACCGGTTCCAAGACCAAGAACGTTGCCGCGGACATAGTCACCAGCAAGATGATGGATGCTGGCTATGAGGTGCAGATGGCCACCGTGGGAGAGGCCACCCAGGAAAACCTCGAAAAGGTCGAGCAGATAGCCCGGGAGTGCAAGACCAACTTCATACTGGGCGTGGGCGGAGGGAGCAAGATCGACCTCGCCAAGATGGCGGCCAAGAACCTGGGGCAGGAGTGGATATCCATACCCACCTCGGCATCGCATGACGGGATCGCTTCCGGCAGAGCGTCCATAAAGAACGAGAACGGCCCCCTGTCCCTTGACGCCAAGGTCCCCCTGGGCGTGGTCGCGGACACGGCCATCATCGTCCAGGCACCATACCGCCTGCTTGCGGCTGGTTGCGCGGACGTCATCTCCAATTCCACAGCGGTCAAGGACTGGGAGTACGCCAAGCGTCTCCGGGGAGAGGAGTTCTCCCGCTCCGCCTACTCCCTTGCCCTGTACACCGCCGAGACCATAATAGACAACGCCGACCTGATCAAGCCCAACCTCGAGGAGAGCGTATGGGTCGCCATCAGGCCCATCATCATATCGGGCGTGTCCATGGCCGTGGCCGGGTCCTCGAGGCCCACCAGCGGCTCGGAGCATATGTTCTCCCACGCCCTGGACATGATCGCTCCAGGAAAGGCCCTGCATGGCGAGCAGTGCGGTGTCGGGTCCATCATGATGATGTACCTTCACGGCGGCGACTGGTCGCGCATCCGGGAGGCCCTGGCCAAGATCGGCGCCCCCACCTCCGCCAAGGAGCTGGGGATAACCGAGGAGCAGGTCATCGAAGCGCTCGTCAACGCGCACAAGGTGCGCAGCAGGTTCACTATACTGGGCCATGTAGGCCTTACTCATGAGGCCGCCGAGAGGCTGGCCACGATCACAAAGGTCATCTAAGGGAGGTTCAGCGATGGTCGTCATCACTCTGATAGGAGAGCACCTCGCCAAGGAAGGCGATGAGTTCGTTTACCGTGGACCGCTCACGGAATGCCGTGACTGCAAGCTCAAGGGCGTCTGCTTCAACCTGGACACCGGAGGGCTGTACCGCATCAAGGCTGTGCGCAGCGTTAAGCATCTCTGCCGCATCCACGAGGAGGGGGTGCGCGTTGTGGAGGTCCAGAAGCTGCAGCAGAGGTGCGCCCTGCCCCAGAAGTACGCGCTTGAGGGGTCCACCATAACCTTCGAGGAGGTCAAGTGCAAGTCCCCCGGGTGCGAGAACTACCGCATCTGCCACCCCATGGGTCTGGAGAGGAACATGAAGTTCCGCATCCACAGCATCGATGAGGACATCAAGTGCCCCGAGGGTCACCGGCTGGTCGCGGTCACGCTGGAATGAGGACGGCCCCGCCCGTCCTCCAATCTGCACAGCAGGCAGTGGTCTGGAACCTGTTTAATAATCATACACGTCGTTCGCTCCAACCACATGCTCCTGCCGAACCCCGCGGTGCTCATCATCCAGGTAGGCTGCCTGCTCCTCATCGCATTTGTCCTCATAGAAGATAGGCGGGCCATGAGGAGGGTAAGGGCAAGGGTCGATCCATTCTCGGCCGATAATCCATCGGGCAAGCCGACGACCATTCTGAGACCCAGGACCAGGATCGTGCACCGAGCTGCCATCTGGGCGGCGATAGTGCTGGTCCTCATGACCCTCTATTCTTTTGCGGAAGGACTGTACGAATGGGGGCCGCACTATCTCGACCGGTGGCTGGAACCCGAGAACCTGGCCGTGTCCATCATGCTGGTATTGCTGCTCCTCATCGTCCCTGGGCTCCTGGCCAGGAGGTCGGTACAGGAGTTCTTCCTGGTCTCCGATGCCGATCTGACGCATATTGTCGGTAAGGAGGAGGAACGTATGCTCTGGAAGGATGTTAGCTCGATAACCGCCCGCCCTCAGGGCCAACCGTTTCTCGTCAGGTTCTCATCATCCAATGGGCACATAGATGCCCACCTCATGATCGAGGATGTCGAGCGGTTGTACGAAGTGGCCCTCAGGAGGTTGCCCGAGCCCCTGCGGGAGAGCGATGCGTATGCGTGGATGACATCGCAGGTAGCCGGCAATAAGGCAATGGGAGCGGGCACCGAAGACCGGCAAGCCCGTTAGCCAGTAACATGAGCGGTCCTATCCTAGCTTTGATCGTCCTCTTCCTGATGGCAGAGGATGGGGGGTCTGATGGAGGCCGCGCTTACCGGAAGCTCTCGCCGGTGAGGCGCTCGAACATCTCGATGTAGAGGTCGCTCACCTTCTTGACCTCGGGACCCGGCAGGGGAGGGATGTCCGGTTCCTGCTGGCCGGCCTTCCTGGCCTTCATAAGCTGATCGTAGTAACCGATGGAGCGGTAGTACTGGCGGACCGATTCCTTGGAGAGCTCCAGGCACTGTCCCGCCGCATATGAGTCCTCGTCCCACCAGCGGTCCTCGTCGGCCGTCCCGAAGGTGTCGATGAGCATCAGGCGGCGGTGCTCGTCGAAGGCGAACTCCTTCTTACCGTCCACGTGTATGAGCATGCGCTCCTCGACCTCGGACGCGATGATCTCGTCGATCTTGGCGACGACCTCGAACATGTTGTCCATCTCCTCCTCGGTCAGCCCGGATATCTTCAGAGCCTCCTCGCGGTCGAGCAGACGGTCCACCTTCTCCAGCTTGGTCGTGGTCTCGTAGAACGTCCTGGGGAGCTTATCCCCGTACTTGACCTCATGACCCTGGGGGAAGCCCAGGTCCTCGACCCTGATCTCCTTGGATACTATGCGGTCCCACAGAGAGCCCGCCACGTAGTGCCGGGAGATGACCTCCAGGGGGATGAGGTAGTTCGTTGTGGAGCGGTCGATCTTGGAGTAGTCCGATATGACCTCGACCCTCTTGACCCGCATGCGGTTGGGCGGTATCAGCTCGGTGAAGTGGGTCCTCACCCCGGCCTTGCGGCAGACCTGGAACCAGAAGGCGGCAGTGCGGCACAGCGACTCTCCCTTGAAAGGTATCTGGGAAGGTATTGTCTTGTCGAATACGGAAATGTTGTCGGTAAAGAGGAACTCTAGCGTGTCTTCGTCCACCTCGTAAACCTGCTTTACCTTACCGGTCCTGACCAACTGCATCTGGTCTCACTCCGGCCCGAAGTAACATGTAAGGGGATTTATAGTTAGTGTTGCCAGCGGCCTTTTTGGGCCAGCTCAGCCGTGGAACATCCTGACCAGGTCCTTTGCGGGAAGGAACAGGAACGCTTCCGCATATCCGTCCAGCGCCAGGCTCGCGGCGCGGTAGCCGGTGAGGCCCTGGGACACCCGGACATAGTCTATCTCCCGCACCTGCGTCCAGTGGTCCCTGATGGCCGTGACCTTGCGCTCCATCGCGGAATTGACGGGGATGAGCAGGTTGGGCATGAGGGGGTTCCAGATCTCATAGAGGATGGCATCGGGGTTGACGTTCATCCTCTCCACGGCGCTCCTGAAGGCCTCGAAGGTCCTCAGGTGCTGGTCATGGTTCTCGAAGGGCGAAGGGGCGAAGACGGCATCGGGATTGAAATCCCGCAGCTCCCGGGCTACGATGTCGATTGCCTCCTGAAGTGTGGGGAAGGACGCCTCCCGGAGGCTGAAGTCCTTCACCCCCAGGTGCTCAAGGGCGGAGTGGATCTCCTTGCGCCGTTCATCGGGTGTGAAGTCCCCGACCTGCATGGAGAGGTACACCACCCTTACGTCCTTCCCCGCCTCCAGGAGCTTTACGATGGTCCCGCCGCATCCCACGGTATCATCATCGGGGTGGGGGGAGAGGACCAGGAAGCGCTGACCGGGAGGGATCTCCATGACCTTGGGGCTCCACTGGGTGCCCTCCAGCCTTCCGGGGACGGTGAAACGATTGCGCAGCTTCTCGGCGATGAGCCTCAGTTCCAACTTTGCTTCCTGATACCCCATGGGTAATCTTGATTACCATTCACTAAATTAACCCATTGTCCTGATTATGAGGGTCGCTGTCCTATCCTACCACGGTTTTGAGAGGGTGAAGGGGGGCACCGAGCTTTTCACCGAGCAGCTACGTCGGGCCTTCCCCGATCTCGTCACCATCACCTTCGAGGACAGCGGGCGAAGGTCCCTGCCGGTCCTTGACCGCCTGAACCTGAAGGAGGCGTGGATGGGCGCGTCCATCGGGCGCCACTTCCGGAAGGTAGCGAAGAATGACGATTTCGATCTCATCCTCTGCAACTCCACCGCCGGGTGGTGGCTCTCCCTGTTCCGGCCACGCGCTCCCATGGTCAACGTGTTCCATTATACGTCCATAGGTTTCGCGGAGGGCACGCTGCGCGGCACCCCCGGCTTCCTGCCAACGCGCTATTTGATGCCCCTGCTGGAGAAGCTGACGTCGTTCTCCAAGCACAACGTGGCCGTGAGCCCCAAGGTGCAGAGGGAGCTGGCCGACCGCTATGGGATACGGTCCCAGGTGATCGTCAACGGGGTGGACGTGGAGCGTTTCTCTCCCCGTGAACGGCAGGAGGCCAGGAGGGTGCTGGGGATCGAGCATGATGGACCTCTGGCGATCTTCGTGGGCCGGGCGGACCACACCAAGGGGTTCGACCTGGTGAGGGAGATAGCCTCCCGCCGTGAGGACCTCAGGGTGCTGTGCGTCACCTCCTCGGAGGTGGAGGGGAGGAACCTCATCGTCCGCAGGAACGTCCCCCATGACCACATGCCCCTGCACTACTGTGCGGCCGACCTCCTGCTGTTCCCCACTCACTACGAAGCGTGCAGCTACACGCCCTTCGAGGCCATGGCCTGCGATGTGCCGGTGGTAACCTCGCGCACGGGGATATTCGAGGACCTCGAGGACGATAGGGCCGGGGTGGTAGTCACCACCTTCGAGGTCGAGGATTACCTCTCGGCGATAGACGATGTTCTGGCCAGGGAGCGGCATCCCCGGGCGGTGGTGACCGAGAGGTTCAGCCTAGAGAGGTTCGCGGAGCAGTACCGGGAGATGGCCGAGAGATTGGTCAAGGAGCGCTCAAAAAGGTGAGATGATATCTGGCTCGGAAGCTGTGAAACGCTGAATATTATTCATTTTTCTACATAACGAAAATGTAAATACCAATTTATAAATATGCTCGAAAATTAACAGGGACCGGGGTCTTGAGGACACCTCCCTTTGAGGGTACCCTGCCCCTGGGACGCACCTATCGCCTTGCAGCCAGCACTATGTATCTGGCTGTCGGCACGCCTCGACCCTTTGACTCCTGGCATGGAGACGGCCGCAAGCACCAGAGGAACACGATGAGACCATCTGAGGACCGCCATCACTCCGCAGCCGGAGGAAGCTTCGGTACATGGATAAGGGCAGGTTTCGGCCCCTGGTCCCGAAGGGAGTGAGCGATATGAGCATCATCAGGAAGGCGAGGGCAGCGTTCGGTGCGGGGCTCCGCCCGTCGAAGAGCGGGCGGCATGCTCTGACCGCCTTCCTCGTGCTCGCCCTCCTCCTGTGCTCGCTCTATCCCCTTGCATCGTGGAGCGGGAACGCGGGTATGAGCGCGGGCGTGAGCGCTGACCGCTCGGACAGCGACGATGATGGGCCCGACCTCACTGCCGATGACGGCTCCGACGGCGCTGATGGTTCTCAGGGAGAGGCGGATGAAGAGAACGGCGGGCTGCTGATCACTGGAGGCGGTAGAAGCAGCTCGACGGGCGTTTTCGCCCTCGATAACGATGGGCGGACCATCGACCTGGACGCCCGCTCCTCCGAGCTCTCCGCGACGAACACCGGCGGCACCTACGTGGTGCGCACGGACAACTACATGATCACCGTGGTGCAGTCCGGCAGCTCCGTCTCCTACATCATCAGGCCGTACTTCAC
Organism: Methanomassiliicoccus sp.; assembly: GCA_018262895.1. GTDB lineage: Archaea > Thermoplasmatota > Thermoplasmata > Methanomassiliicoccales > Methanomassiliicoccaceae > UBA6. The sequence continues at coordinate 38,839 of JADFDJ010000001.1, forward strand.
CACCGACTACATCCTCTACCAGAGGCTGGACCCCCTGAACGCGGACGAGGGGACGGTGGACGAGTATGGCAAGGACCTCAACTGGGTCACCACTCGTATCACTGACTGGGGCCAGGACGGCGACTCCGTATGGTTCCTGGAGTCGTGCTCGCAGTTCAGCCTGCGCCACACCTTCGACCTCTACCGGGACTACTTCGAGCTGGAAGTTGCTTACGCGCCAGGGACGTCCAAGGTCATCGTGACCTACGTCATAGCTTTGTGCTCCACCAACGGGCACATGTACGACCTGTTCAGCGACGGGCAGGTGCACCGCTACGTCCCCGGCATCCCCGAGGAGACGCCGAAGACGAACGGCATCGGAGGCTGGTACCCATGCTACGAGATGTTCGCACCGGCCTTCGACGTGAGGGTGCCGGGAAGGAGCCTGGGCATGGAGTGGGGCTTCAACGAGGCCGAGGCCTACCTGTACTCCCCGATATGGATCGAGGGGGACCCCGTGGACGGGGCCTCGGTCTTCGGGGTGAAGTATACCTCCACCGGCGGGGTGCTGCCCGATCCCTCGCTGGGGACGGAGAAGACCTGGCACATGTTCGTGCGCCCCTACGAGCAGACCGACGGAGAGGCCCGGGGCCACGATGCCGGCTACGCCGAGTGGATAGGGCCTCAGATCGCCGAGACCTGGGGATACCGGAGCACCGAGCAGTTCCCCCTGACCTTCAACGACTTCGGCAAGGACCTCAACGGTCTTTCAGGGCAGTGGGACGCCTCCACCCGCTCGTGGGTGGAGGGCTCCCCCATCCTCGTGGCCACGCTGTCCACCAACAGCGACCAGGTGAACTGGCACTACAAGTCGGCCCAGCGCTACGGCTCAGGGACGATGCCCGCCGAGTACAAGCTCCACGATTCCGTGGGCCACGCCTACACCCTCTCTGACGGCACGGCCATAGCATCCGCGTGCAGCAGCGCCTACCGCAAGTACCTCATATCCGGCGATGAGCACAACGAGTGGTGGTGGTCCAGCACCGGCGTGTTCTGGGACGAGATGAACATCTGGTACGGGGATACCAACGAACCACGGAGCGACTACAACCACCGCAGCGGGGTGTTCCTCCATGAGGGGTACCTCAAGCTGGTCCAGGAGACGTGGGCCTCGGGCCACTTCGAGTTCGTGATCACCAACTCCTACACTCCGTCCGTTCACCTGGCCATGCTCAGCGACCTCACACTTGTCGAGGGCTTCGAGCCCTCCTCCATCTACGGCACGGACCTGGTGGCCCACGTGAGCTCCCTGATGGCGTTCGTTAACCACATGTCCTCGACCTACCGCCCGGACATACTGGTATACCAGAACTACGATACCGGCAGCTCCTCGGACCAGGAGGACGTGTACTCGGTCCTTTTCAACGCTGCCCGCAACGGGTTCTGCGTCGATCTGCTATCGTACGACAGCTACTCATCGCAGATGCACAACCTCAGGATGGCCGTGGCCATGTTCGAGGCCATGGGGGCCGAAAGACACCAGGACCCAGTGAACTGGCCGGCGACCATCGACCTGGGCTCGGAGGGGAGGGCGCTCACCACCGACCGGCAGATGGCGGTGATCACCGGCTCCGGGAGCGTGACCGTGACGTTCACCGAGGAGCACGGCGCGTACACCTTCACCAACCTCGGGAGCAAGGCCGTCACCATCAGCGCGGTTCTGCCCGGTGGCTCCACCTGGCACTCCGACGGCGAGGGGATGACCCTCACGAGCCTGGAGAAGCTGTCCGACGGCAGGGTCGTGTTCCACGGCACCTTGGCCGCGGAGTCGACCTCCAGCATCATACCATGACCACAGGTAGAATAAGCCAAGTCATGAGGTTGAGCTTCGCATTCAAGTACGGCGGGCGCTGCCGCCGTCCCTCCAGCCCTTTAGAAGGCCTAAGACCTCGGACAGCGCGCCTACGGCGACGAAGAAGCGGGGCATGTTCTCGGTGTCCGATGCCGCCTCCTTCTTGACCGCGTCCGCCCGCGGCGCCCTCCTAGTGAAGAAGCCCATGAAGCGGGAGCCGAAGTAGTCCGCGAACCGGACCTGCTTCCCGAAGTGCTTGCGCACGAGATAGGAGTTGTTCCTCCCCCACAGGTACCTCAGGCGCAGGTACCACTTCACCTTGTCCTTACGGTAGGAGCCCTCGCACCAAGCGTGCCAGACCAGCGCTCCCTCGTCGTAGAGTATCTTATAGCCAGCGCCCAGGACCGCCAGACAGGCATCGGTCTCGTCCTGGTGGAACTTGAAGTAGGGATCGAAGCCGCCCACGCCCGAGAGGGCGGCGCGACGGAAGGACATGTTGCAGCCGACCATCACCTGGCTCAAGCCCTCGATGCTCTCCCCCTTGGACTCGTCGAACCACTGGCCGTCCGGGGCCACGGCGTTCCTGCCCATGGCGGGGCGGCCCTCGATATCGTAGACCGGTCCTCCGGCCCCTCCGACCTGGGGGTCCCTGTAAAGCGGGAGCAGAGAGGCCAGCCACCCCGGCTGGGCGATGGCGTCGTCATCGATGTAGCAGACGATCTCCCCCTTGGCCTGCGACAGGCCGAGGTTCCTGGCGGCGGATATCCCGTCCAGCTTGGGCTGCCTGACGAGGGTGATGCTGCCCTGCCTCTCCAGGAGCTCCAGCATCTCCCTGGTCCCGTCGGTGGAGGGGCCGTCGACCACCATGATCTCGTCCGGGCGGGGTACCTGCTCCTCGAGGGAGCGGAGGCACTTCGACAGCCACTGCACCCGGTTGTACGTGCACACGATCACCGTGGCCGTCGGTCCGTCGCCGCTGCCTTTATGCACGCTCGCCCCGGGACCTGCCGTTCCTGTCCCCTTGCCGATGCTGGCCTTCTCGTCGATGGTGCTCAAACCCGCTTCCCTCTCCGGACATTCTATTCATGACATTACATAATGTGGTACTGTGTCCGCTCAGCAGGTAGCGGCGGGGATGAGAAATGGGTTTCGATGTGGACATCAGGAAAGAGGAATGAGCGGGAGCGTCACTGAGATCCCCTCTCTTACGCCGCTCCGTGCCTTGATGCGACGACAGGCGGTGCTCAGCCGGCAACACCCAGCAGCAGCAGGGCGACCACCATCCAGGTATCGGTGAGGGCGTGCACGGTGCCCACGAACATGAGGCTGTGGGACCTCAAGTACAGCACCCCCATCACGATGCCCAGGAAGAAGGCGAAGAAGGCGTACGGGAGCGATCCCCAGAACAGCATGAACACCGCCCCCAGCGATGCGGAGAACAGTATCGCCCTCCACCTGCCCAGCAGCGGCAGGGAGGAGCGCAGCGCTATCCCTCGGAACAGCACCTCCTCCAGGTACCCCCATACCGCCATTATGGGAATCATCATGATGGTGGACCTCCCGATGTGGAAGTTCTCGAAGAAGCGGTAGCCTAGGAACATGGCCTCGGCCAGCGCCAGGCCCAGGGGCAGTAGGAGCACCACCATCACCGAGCGCAGAAGCAGCGGGCGGGGCCTCAGGACGGGGAGCTGGACAGAGCGGTAGTGGATGATCGTGGCGCCGGCCACCACCGCCAGCAGGGGCAGATGCTCCAGGGGCATCCAGCTCAGGCTGGGAAGGAGTATGACCACTAAGGCCAAGGCCTGCACCAGGACCACCGAGGATGCGGCCAGGGCCACCTCCCTCTGCTCAACGAACAGCACCATGACCATGGACGACAGCAGCCCGAAGACCAGGAGGATTAGCCCGGCAAGAACCGCCTGGTCCATGCCCAGGAGTCGGTAGATGTATATGGCCGCGCACCCGCAGACGAAGGGCAGGCTCAGCACTGTCAGCACAGGCCAGCTTACCTCCTCGTGGACCTGCGCGGAGGAGAAGGAGGTGGTCAGGCGATCAGGCCCCCGATCAGCAGAACCAGGACCATCACCGCTATCGCCCACAGTCCGAAGGTGGAGGAGGTCACCAGGTTCCACCTCCGCCTGGAGGCCAAGGCCCCCAGGGTGAGCATGCCCACCAGGCACAGTATGCAGATCAGCAGTGCGAGGACGGGGGAGGTCGAGCCGATGTCCAGCGTGGGGACTATGACCGCCGTTAGGTTATCTGTAAAATAAGCCAGTTGCTCTTCACCTCCATACCATCATCAAGGATCAGGTACAGGGTCTGGCTTCCGGCGGCATTGACCACGAAGGCGATGTCCTGCTGCCACGTCGCCCCCGGCTGCAGCTCGAACTGGTAGGACCTCCCCAGTCCGGGGGAGATATCCACCGTCTGCGCGGGTTCGAAGGGCGAGGTGTTGTTGGGCGCCTTGTCCAGGGAGAGGACGAGGTGGAACATCTCGGGGGTGCTCAGGTGCGATCTCACGGTCACCTTCATCAGGCCCGCCTGGCCCTGGGCCAGGACGCTGGGAAGGCTGTCCATGTCGCCATCGACACCTACGATGTGCAGCTCCGAGTACTCCTCGGCGACGGGCTTGGCGCCCAGTCCCTGGACCGCCAGCGCTGCCAGCGCCACCACGGCCACGGCGAGGAGGGCGGATACGACCCGCTCTCCCGACGATAGGCTCGGCCTGCTCAGCCTAGGGGTGCTGTAGAGCACGAACTGGTCCTCCGGGGGGGTGCGTGCCCGGCGCGTCAAAGCTATCCAGGAGGCGGTGTACGTTATCGCGATCGCCTCCACCGCCACCACCCAGACATCGAAGTTCAGGATTCCCCTTGTTATTACGGTGCCCGCCAATGCCATGACCGCAGAGCCCAGGAGCGAACCGAGGATGAGCCTCTCCAGGAGGGATATGGTCATGGTGTGCTCGTCACGCCGCGCCGTGAAGGAGGGGGCGATGACGGCCTTGCGTCCGGGGAAGAGCGCGGACACGATGGCGTACCCAGGGGCGAAGAACACCGCCAGGAACCCCAATGTCCATCTTACCACGCCCTGCACGTCGATGAGGGCCAGGAGGACCGAGACGGTCACGATCGCACAGACCGCAACCAGGTCATATGGCTTGCCCGGTCCAACGTATAACCTAACCGCCTTGTTTGCCATATGACGACCCTTGATCTGCTGCACATCTTTGCAACTTAACGTTCATGTACTTATCGGTCCCCCGTCAGCCCCGATATCAGGTCCCTGAGCCGGGGGCCCACCTCCTCCCAGGAGTACCTCTCCGACACCAGCTGCAGCCCCCTGGCACCCAGGGCGTCGGCTCCCGAGGGGTCCCGCAGCAGGGCGATGGTCTGGGCCGCGAAATCGTCCCGGTCCTTGCCCACCATGCAGTTGACCCCGTGCTCCAGCTCCGGTATGCCCTCCAGGGCCAGGGGGCTCACCACCGTGGCCCTACCCACCGAGAGCATGTCGATGACCTTGGTGAGTATGCCCACCCCCTTCCACATGGGGGCCACGCACACGTCCGCCGCTGACAGCCACAGGTACAGGTCCGGAACGAAGCCCAGCATCCTCACCCCCGGCGGCGCTTCCTCCCCCAATGAGCCCGAGCCGGCGATGAACAGCTCCGTGCCCGGTACCTCGCCGGCAACGCGGGGATGGAACTCCTTGGCGAGGTACCGCGCGGCATCGCGGTTGGGCATGTACCTCAGCGTGCCGAAGAAGAGCACCACCCTCGTCCCCTCGCTGATCCCCAGCTCCTTCCTCGCCTCCTCCCTTGTCCTCGTCAGGGAGCGCACCAGGGTCATGTCCGCGCACGTCGGGACCACCTCGAACCTGGAGGTGTCGAAGCCCAGGGAGCGGTAGGCCTCGACCTCCTTCTGCGACACCACCAGGACCCTCGTGGCCAGCCTTGCAAGGACCTTCTCCAGGAGCAGGTTTCCATACAGGAAGAGACCGGACTTGCCGAGGGTGGCGGAGAAGTCCTTGATGTTGCCGTGGTTATCCCATACCATGGGCACCCCCAGCATGCGCGCGGCCACCCCTCCGGCGAGGGAGTAGTAGGTCCCCTCGGCGAAGACCGCCGAGACCCTCCCCCTCCTGCCCTTCGTCAAGGTGCCCCAGGTGATGGCCAGCTCGTTGAGCACGAAGGTCACGTAGCGGAAGAAGCGGTTCCTCGACTGGTCGAAGGTCATCTTGTCCAGTGCCCCCGTGGGTATGGGCACCACATCGAACCACTGCGAGAGAAGGTACAGGAGCTTGGGCGTCCTCTCCGAGTTGGTGGGGTCCACTGCCACCTTGGGCACGAACGCGATCCTCATCCGTCCCTCCGGCTATAGATATCCAATAACCGCTCGGCCCCCACATCGAAGCTGAAGTCCCGGAGGGCCACCTCCCGGGCCCGAGCCCCCATGCGGTCCAGGCCCACGGCGTCCTCGAGAAGGGAGCGCAGCTCCGCCGCCATCTCCTCCGGCCCCGGTGGCAGCATGGCCCCGGCCCCCTCGTCCACGATGTCGCTCTTGAGCCCCCGGGCGAAGGAGGTGGCGATGGGGACCCCGCAGGATATGGACTCGATAGCGGTGAACGGGAAGAGGTCGGTGCGCGAGGCCACCAGCAGCATGTCGGCAGCGTTGTACAGCGCGGCCATGTCCGCCTGGTCCAGGCGGTCTGTCATGATCCTCACATTGTCCTCCAGGCCGCTGGTCCTCACCATCTCCCGCAGCACAGGCTCCTGGGGCCCAGTTCCCTTGAGGATGAGGAGGCAGTCCGGGTCCCCCACGCGGAGGAAGGATAGGGCCTTGACCATGAGGTCCATCCCCTTGTTCTCGTGCATGCGTCCGATGGACAGGAGGACGTTCTGGCCCTCCTCCACACCGAACCGCGCCCGGGAGTCCTCCTTGTTCAGGGGGCGGTAGACGTCGGTGTCGACGCCGGAGTGGACCACGGGGGCGATCCTCTCCTCCGGCACCCCGGCCTCCTGGAGATGTTGGGCGGCAGAGCGGGACCGGGGTATTACCGCCCGGCAGCCGTTGGTGACCGCCTTCCCCAGCGTCCGGTAGTACTGCTTCTGGAGCCACCCCATGGGGCCCTGCATGTAAATGTCCAGCTCCTGCCAGATGTACATGTCCGGCCCCCGGTCGCGGGTGGCCGCCCATGTGAGGTACGTCCCCGGCTGGAACACCTCACCGGACTGCACCACGTCAAGGTGCTCCCTGTAGATCTCCTCCCTCAGGCTCGGGGTGAGGGGTGCAAGGGACGGGGGGAACATCCACGGCAGCCGGGTGGGTATGTAGTCCATCCTCACCCCGCCCAGATCCCCCGTGCTCTGGGGCCGGTAGGCATCGGCGACAAAGATCGTGACCTCGTTCCCCCTGCGCACCAGCCGCCGCCCGGTCTCCACTATGTTCAGGTCCTGGTCCGTGCCCGGCCTGAGGCCTGCGGTGCGCATGACGCTGGCATCGGCCTGGACGTCGGCCGTCTTGGTGATGAGATTGACCAGTCCTATCCTCATGACTATGCCCCTCTGATGTACATGACCCAAGCTCCCCCGTTGTCGTAGACCCGATAGTTGTACGGCGCCTGATCGCGGTAGAAATCGTACATGCCGATGGTACCCCACTGCCTGTACCACATCTCCGTGGTATCATCGAAGAGGATCGTCCCCCCGCCGTAGAACCTGGCTATGTTCCCTATGGACATGTTGTACAGTGCGCTGATCTTGATGCGGTCGAACTGCTCCCCTGCATCGTCCCATACATCGACAGGGTAGAAGCCCCCTCCCACGATGGTGTGGGGAGCGTTCCCGGCCAAGAAGTCGGCAACGTCCACCGCCCGGTCGTTGTTGATGTACAGCGCCTCCTGGTAGAATATGGTGGAGGCGGCCGCCACCACCACCAGGGAGATGGCCACGCTGAGCCCTGCGCGGACCACCTTCTTCCTGTTGGTGATCAGTATGGGCACGAAGATTATGGGCGCCACCAGGGCAAGGTACAGTATTCCCCGGTCGTACAGCTGCCCGTTGAAGAAGGCCATATCCAAGGGGATTATGCCCAGGGGCAGCAGGAACAGTGCCAGTATGTTCCGGGGGAAGTTGACGTGACGTCTGTTCTTGGACAGCAGGTAAATGAGCAGCGCCAGGAGGGTGAGCGCCAGGAACACGCCCAGCATACCTGTCCTCAGCTGCGGGTACAGAACACCCAGTATGTTCTCCGAGGTGCCCCTCATGGCCCACTGCTCGGACACGCTCTCCTGCACCTGCCCCAGCATGAACAGGCGGTTGGAGATGAACTGGACGAGGTTGAGGGAGAAGGAGGAGGCCCCCGTGAAGAACCATCCCAGCCAAATGAGGATGAACACCCCCACCGGCCACGGACGCTCCCAGCGCGTCGGCCTTCGGAGGCCGATCGTGAAGTAGAGGATGCGGTTGAACACCTCCTTAATGGCGATGGCCCCCAGCACGAAGATGAGGGTGGTGGGATGGGAGACCACGATGAAGGCGAAGAGCATGAGGGCGGCATACAGCCACTCCCGGCCCTCACGTTCCAAACACACGAAGATGAGCAGCCCGGCCACCAGGCCCATGGACTGCGGGGAGTAGTTGAACTGTAGCCACACGTTGGCGAAGGCCGCGAACAGGAACGCCAGGCGGTGGTCCATTCGGGGCACGTAGGTCCTGGCGAAAAGGTATATGGCCGCCACCGTCAGGGTAGCGGCGAAGATGGGGTAGAGCCTGAGGAACAGCAGCGCGGGGGGATCGCCCAGGAGGGCGAAGGAGGCGCCCAGGACGAAGAACCCGGGGTAGTTGTACGCGTAATTATAAGCCGCCGTGTTCGGCACGATGCCCTCCCGGACTATGGCCAACGAGGCGTCGTAATGAACGTACGAGTCCCACACCGTGGGGTACTTCTCGAACATCGCGGGTGCGCACCACAGGGCCAGGAACAGCAGCATGGACTGGACGAAGAACACCGACTCCGTGCCCGTGCGCAGGCCGATGGCAAGGGATATCACCAAGAACAGGATGCCGATCCAGTAACCCATCGGAAGCAGGCCGAAGAGCCCGAAGGGGGTTCCCAGGGGAACGTACTGGACCTCATATCCGAAAGAGGAAACGATGCATATGGCCATGCCTGAAAGGCTCAGCGCATACAGGAAAGAAGGGCGAATGTCGTACTCCGACCTGCTCACGACTTCCCTACGAGGCATCGCGGATTGGAAAATTGACTGGCCATATATAGTTACCTATAGCCATGCCACTGCTCCGGTCCACCATGGAAGGGGCAAAGGTTGAAATCGTCCCGCCGTGCATTGACCTGTACGGCCGCCATGGGCGGCCCCTTTGGGTGCTGATATGTGGTTCCCCGGACACCTCGCCTTCTCCCTTTTGATATGCCTTCCCTTCATCGTGTACTTGAAGAGGGAGAGGGCGCTGGCACTGTCCTTCCTGGGAGTCTTCGCGCTTCTCCCTGACTACATCCACCTGGGGGACCTCCGGGGGTTCTCCCACTCCTTCCTGGGGCTGGGAGCGATGCTCCTGGTGTTCCTGCTGCCCCTGATCCTGGCCTTCCGCCCCCGCCTTGCGCTGGTGCTGCTGGCTATCGCAGCGGCCGCGTCCCACCTGCTGGCGGACACGTACATAGGAACGGTGACCCCGTTCTACCCCTGGGACGATACCTGGTTCCAGGTACATGCCTTCAACAGCGCTTTCGATATCCGCACCGAGGTGGTGCTCTTCGGTGTGGCCGCCCTTGCCGTGACGGCACTTCGTCCCCTGGAGGCCCTCCGTTCCATCGACAGCTTCGACGGTCGGGAGCGCGGTGCCCTGATGGTGACCTCCGCCCTGGTAATCGCCATGGCCGGGCTTCAGGCAGTGTACTTCCTCATAGTCTCCCAGGGTCCTGGACTGGACCTCTTCCGCTCCCTTCTGGTGGCCGCGTTCGCGGCGAGCGTGCTATTTTCATCAGCCTTTTTTATAAAGACAGTGGTCAAAAAGCACCATCCGAAATCCATTTCGATAGCAGTAAAATGAACATCTGGCTAGGTACCGGGATAACCTTTATATATACGCTAATCTAAATAAATTTTCAAGGTGAAAGGACACCATCGGTAGTTTAGATCGATATATGAGGGGGGACGAAAAAGCATGGCCAGTGTTGGTTTCGAGAAACTTTCGGATGCTATTAATACTCGGATTGTGGTATCCCAGGGAATGTGGTTGTGATGGCGAACAAGATAGTCGTCATGATACCCGCGTTGAACGAAGAACGCAGCATCGGGAAAGTTATCGATGATATCCCACGAAAAGAACTTATGAGGCGTGGGTTCGATGTTCGCGTTGTTGTTGTGGATGGCCAGTCCACCGACAGGACCTTGGCCATCGCACGTGAGAAGGGCGCTTACATCCTTGTCCAAAAGGGACGTGGCAAGGGAATAGGCGTTAGGCAGGCCATTGCACTATGCGATCCCCGTGAGGTGGTACCGAAGGTGCTCGCCCTCACCGGAGGCCTGTGCGCCAAGTTCTCCGATCTGGCGTCCATGCTCGACGCCAAGTACCTGATCATGCTGGACGCTGACGGCACTTACCCGCCGAGGTACATACTCGACGTTGTCTCCACCCTCGAGGAGGGCGCAGACGTGGTCATGGGCTCCCGCTTCCTGGGCAGCATCGCCGATGGGGCCATGACCCCGTTGAACCATTTCGGGAACATCCTCCTCAGCGACATAGCGACGCTCCTTTACCAGCAGCGGTGTACAGACCTGTGCACTGGCATGTGGGGGTTCAACGGCCAGGCCCTCAGGACCTTGGAGCTCAGCTCCAAGCACTTCGAGCTGGAGGCCGAGCTCTTCGCCGAGTCCGTGAAGAAGGGTCTGAACGTCAAGGAGATCCCCATCCACTACCTCCCACGGGCCGGCGAGACCAAGCTGGTTCCCCTGAAGGCCGGTGTGACCATCGTGACCAAGCTGTTCGAGAGGCGCTTCTGGAGCGCTGCCGGGGAGTTCGACGTCAAGATGGCCAAGAAGACCGAGAGGGCAGAGCCGTTCTCTTTCCTTATACCAATGCGCCACATCTAGGGGAAGCCGATGCGCGTGGCCATGGTCAGCCCAGAGTTCCTCAGCTGGGGCGGGGTTGGAAGCTACATGAAGCAGCTAGCCGACCATCTGTCACCGGAGCATGAGGTGCACGTCATATGCCTGGGCAAGGAGGGGAGCGCCCCTCAGGTGGAGAACATCACTCTTCACGTGCTCGGCACCGCTGAGGACACCTTCATGTACAACAACCAGTTCCAGGTGGCACTGTGGCGGTCGTTCGACAAGCTCCACCGTGAGAACCAGTTCGACATCATGCACGCGAACCACGCGCAGATGGCGGACATCATGTTCAAGGTCCTGGGGGATAGGGTGCCCTCCGTCACCACTGTGCACAGCACCATCGGCTCGCAGCGCATGGGCACCAGGTACTCGGGCCTGCCGGCCAACAAGCTGGAGATGTCGGAGAAGATGACGCTCCTGCTCCTCCCCCTGCTGACCACCCTAGAGAAGGTCTACATGAAGAGGTCCTCCTCTCTGATCTACGTGTCCGAGTTCATAAGAGACTGGTGCCAGGACCGCATAGGGGCGACGTGCCCGTCGGAGGTCATCCACAACGGGATCGACACCGACCTGTTCTCCCCGCGGGGCCGCGACGAGTGCCTCGCCCATTTCCCAGACCTGGAGGGGGCGGAGGAGATCGTACTGTTCTCGGGGCGCATGATCGCCCTCAAGGGCATCGCCACGGCGATAGAGGCCGCCTCGATGCTCGATCCCTCCATATCGCCGACGTTCGTGTTCGCCGGAAGCGGTAACGCCGAGCAGTGGAAGGCCATGGCCGCCAAGGCCGGGCTGTCCCCGGACGAGTGCCGTTTTATCGGACCGGTGAGCTATCGGGAGATGCCTTATCTCTATCCCCTCGCTTCCCTGTTCATGCTTCCTTCGTACTCGGAGAGCTTCCCCATGACCTTGTTGGAGGCCATGGCGTCAGGGACGCCGGTCGTTGCCAGCAGGGTGGGAGGGGTCCCGGAGATGATACTTGACGGAACCACCGGCCTTCTCGTCCCTCCTAAGGACGCGTCCGCCCTGGCGCGCAGCATCGAGACCGTGCTCGGCGACAAGACCCTGGCCAGAAAGATGTCCGCCGACGCCCGGGCCCGGGTGCTGGAGGAGTTCAGCGCGGAGGTCATGGCTCGCCGGACCGCTGAGGTGTACAAAAGGACCGTGGAGGCTTGGGCTTGAAGGTCCTTCTCATCAACCCGCCCCGGCACCAGGGGGTGTCGGTGATCCGCGAGGAGCGCTGCGAGGTCACGGAACGCTACTCCGTCCTGGAGCCGTACTCCCTCCTCCAGACCGGGGCCCTGCTGCGCAACGGAGGCCACCAGGTCGACCTCATAGACCTCAACGGGAGGGACCTGAGCTATGACGCGCTGCAGGCCAAGGTCAGGGAGTTCCGCCCGGACGCGGCCGTGTATAGATTCACGCCCACCACCTTTGACTGGGACCAGAAGGCCGCGTCCACCGTGAAGGAGGTGGACAAGGACGTGCCCACCGTGGGCATATGCTGGACCCTCCACACCATGCCCAAGCAGGTCCTGACCGAAGCACCGGACCAGGACATATACGTCCGCCAGGACTACGAGGTCGTGGCACCAGCGGTGGTGGACGCGCTCAGCAAGGGTACTCCTCTCGATCAGGTGAAGGGCATATCCTTCCGTAACAACGGCGAGATCGTCAACAACCCTGCGGCAACGCCACTCAAGGAATATGACTCCATGCCCCTGCCGGCGTACGACCTGCTGCCGGACCTCAAGCCGTACTATGTCACCGCGCCCGCGGGACGGCCGTTCACCATCCTCTACACGAGCAAGGGCTGCCCGTTCAAGTGCTCCTTCTGCACCGTGGCCGGAACGCCGTGGAAGATGCGGACCGCGCCGCACATCATCGAGGAGCTAAGATATCTGAAGGAGCACTACGGCCTCAGGACCGCGTCCTTCTTCGACGAGACGTTCACGTTCAACCGCCAGCGGGTGGTGGACATCTGCAAGGCCCTCAAGGAGGAGGACCTGCGGATCAAGTGGTACTGTAACACCCGCGCCCACCTCGTGGACCGTGAGCTTCTTGCCCTCATGCGCTCCGCCGGCTGCCGGGGCATGTCCTTCGGCATCGAGTCCGGAAGCCAGCGCATCTTGGACTCGGTGGAAAAGCATATCAGCGTGCAGCAGTGCCGCGATGCCATACTGAACGCCAAGGCCGAGAACATCAAGGTGCTGTGCTCGTTCATCTTCGGCCTCCCGGGCGAGGACTGGGACAGCGTCAACGAGACGCTGCAGTTCGTGCGCGAGACCCTGCCGACGTCAGCGCAGTTCAACGTCGCCGTCCCCTACCCGGGCACGAGGCTCCACGAGCAGATCTACGGTTTACCGGGCTTAGAGGAGCCTGACTTCCGCCAGCTGTACCAGCACGCTTCCGTTGTCGGCACCGAGAAGATGACCCCCCAGGACCTGGACAAGGCGCGGGAGATGGCGTACAAGACGCTGTACTCCTCCTCGCGGTGGTGGGGCTCGAACATAAAGCACGTGCTCAAGGAGCCGTCGGACCTGTACCTGGCGTTCCGCTATGCGTTGAAGATCACCAACAACTACATGTTCCACGGCATGAAGGACGCGCACTAGGTGAACGCAATGGAGTCCCGAAGGATCGTAATGGCATCGACGTTCTATCCCCCTTACCACCTGGGCGGGGACGCGGTTCACGTCCGCTACCTAGCCGAGGAGCTGGTGAGGAGAGGTCACGAGGTCCATGTGGTCCACAGCCTGGACGCCTTCGCCCTCAAGGTCAGGGGCAAGGAGCCGAAGGTCGTTCGGTCCGACGTTCACACTCACCCGGTAAACACCTCTTTGGGAGCTACATCTGCACGCATGACCTACGTTCTGGGGACCAACAGGGCCGCGGAGAGGGAGCTGGATAGGGTGGTGCGGGAGGTGCGGCCGGACTGGATACACCACCACAACATCTCCCTGCTCGGCCAGCATGTCCTTTCAATCGGCGATCCCCCCAAGATTTACACCGCCCACGATCACTGGCTCGCCTGCCCCCGCTCCGACCTCGCCTATCTCGGCGGATCGTGCTGCGACACGGACAGGTGCACCTACTGCTCGCTGCGAACTTTCAAGCCCCCGCAGCTGTGGCGGGGCAGCGGCTTCCGCAAGCGCGTCCAAAGGATCGATCGATTCATATCCCCCTCCAGGTACATGGCCATGTTCTTGAAGGAGAGGGTGGGCGTGGACTCCACTGTCCTGCCCAACTTCGTGCCCCGGCCGGAGGACTACCGCAAGGAGGAGCTCCCTCCCCACTTCGTGTTCGTAGGGGTGCTCGAGAAGCACAAGGGTCTGGACCTGGTCCTCAGGGCCCATGAGCGGTACGGCATCAGGTCGGAGCTGCACGTGCTCGGCAGCGGGAGCCTGGGACCGATGCTCAAGGAGCACGAGCAGAGGACCGGCGGGAAGGTACGCGGCCTGGGCTTCCTGTCCAGGGCCGAGGTCCTCGCCGAGGTGGGGACGGCCATCGCCCTGGTGTCCCCGTCCACCTGCCAGGAGAACTCCCCTCTCTCAGCCATAGAGGCCCTGTCGGTGGGCACGCCCCTCATAGTCTCACCGAACGGCGGTCTCCCGGAGCTGGTGGCGGGTGGCTGCGGGATCGTGGCCCAGACCAACGTCGACGGGATCGGCATGGCCATGAGGCACATGGAGGAACATCCCCAGGAGCGTGCGGACCTCTCCGCCCGCGCCCTCAACGCCTACGAGTCCGCGCACTCTCCCGACAGCTACGTCAACGGCTACCTGAAGCTGGCGGAGGGGATCGCTTGAAGCTCATAATGGTCCGCAGGGACGAGGAAGCCCAAGGAACGGACCCACCCAAGGACAGAAGGACTGGTAACATAACGGATGACATAGCGGAAGGAGCGGCGACGGAGCAGACGGACCGGCAAGAGTGCATGGACCTGACCGTCAGGACGTTGGACAACACGATCGATCTCCAGGGCTACCAGGCGGAGTGGGAGGCGCTGCGGAAGAGGTGCGGTGGGTCCATCTTCTGCTCCTTCGACTGGGCCATCGAGTGGCTGCGGCACTTCGATAAGGAATCCCTGCCCCGCATCATCATGGTCGAGGAGAACGGAGCGCTCGTAGGCCTCGCTCCCCTGGCGCTGACCGAGCAGCACTCCATGGGCGTAAAGGTGAAGAGGCTGTCCCTCGTGGGCGACGGCGTGGGAGTTGCGGAGCTGTACGACCTCGGCGTCCTGGTCAGCGAGGACCGGGATGACATCCTCGACAAGATGGTGCAGGAGATAGGGCGACTCGATTGGAACGTTCTGGAGTTCAACAGGATGCGGGACTGCCCCTCGGCTCGGGGGCTGTACCGAAGGGTTGACAGGCGCTGGGAGACCGAGGAGATCTCTACCGTACCCTGCCCGGGGACGGAACTGCCGGCGAGCGGCAGCCTCATGGACGTGATCTCACCGCGCACCAAGCGCATCATGGTCAGGTCCATGACGATGCTGGAGCAGGAGAGCCGCGTCCGCTACCGCTGTGTGGACACCCCTAACGAGGCCAACGAAGCCACGGCCATGTACGCGCTCAAGCACCTGGCCAAGGTGGAGGGTAAGGATCCGGGCATCTACAGCAGCGAGAGACAGTCCAGCTTCCTCACGGACGTCATGCTGTCCACGGTGCTGGAGGGCCGCGGAATGGTGTACGAGGCGTGGATAGATGGCTCCCTGGCCGCGCAGATGCTGTGCCTGGAGGATGGGGACGTCATGCGCGCCTTCCGTGTGGGTTCCGGTGACAGATACCAGGAGTACTCCCCCAGCAACCTCGTGGCGCTGTACGCGATGAACGAGGCCCGGCAGGCGGGGTTCACCTACTTCGACTTCGGCGCGGGAGCGGAGGAGTTCAAGTACCGTCTGGGAGCCCGGGACCGCCACCTGCTGAAGATCGAGGCCAAGCGGGGAACGGTCCGCGCCATGTCCAAGATCAGCTCACTGCCGGGGGTCCGGCATCTGATGGACCGCTCCGGTGCAAGGCAGCAGGTGTAGAAAGGCAGGATAGGTCAGCGTCTAACAACGAACGGGGGCCCACCTGGCCGATAGCTTGCTATAGTGCATACTACGAAGCTGGAACCGCCGAGCTCATTGCATCTTCAGGCTCAGCATGTCCCATCAAATATCATATCGTTACAGAAGATGAGGACAAAAAAATAGGGAAGATGTTTCGGGTTATACTCCACGAAGTTGTTTAAGGTGACCTCCTGCGGTAGACCGCCATGGCCGCGATGGTCACTGCCGCGCCGATCATTCCGACTATGAGCAGCACCCACGGGAAGGATGCCCCTGAGCCAGTTCCCGTCATGGTGGTGGCGTCCTGGGGATCGTTGGTCGATGCACCGCTGTTATCATCGGAACCGACAGCATCGTTGTTATCCACGACCTCCTCGGCGCTCTCGTCCACAACCTTGTAGACGTCGACACAGTGGTCGTCCTCTGCGGTGTACGAAACGTCACCGAAGTAACCGGTGGCTATTGCGGTGTTCCTGAGCGGGTCCGGGCTATCCTGGACGATCCAACTGCTGGTGAACACCCACACCTCGTTCACGTCGAGCAGCCCGTTCTGGTTAACGTCGCCGGACTTGTATGTCGCTTCCCCGGTGAGCGAGTCGACGACCGTCACCGAGGAGAGCGGCACGTTGCCAATGTTGTACACCTTGAAGGTGTAGGTGATGGTATCACCAACGTAGGCGCACGCCGGACCGGCCTTGTCCAGGCATATGCCGGCCTTGGCTTGTTCGCGGACATATACGTCCACACAGTGGCCGTCCGTATCCACATACGGGACACCATCGTAATACCCAGTGGCGGTGCCTATGTTCCTCAACGGATTGGGGCTTTCCTGGACCACCCATGTGGAGGTGAACACCCATATCTCGTCCACGTCAAGGAGGTCGTTGTTGTTGTCGTCACCGGACTGGTAGGTCGCCTGTCCGGTCACGTCGTCGAGCACTTGAACGTTGGACAGAGGCACGTTGCCCATGTTGTACACCCGGAAGGTGTAGGTGATGGTGTCACCGACGTAGGCACATGCCGGGCCGGTCTTGTCGACGCATATGGCAGGCCTGTCCGGGGAGACCTCGAAGACATCGAGGCTGTGGTCGTCGGTATCGACAACGGCAACACCGTCATAGTATCCGGTTGCGGTGGCGGTATTGATCAACGGATTGGGGCTTTCCTGGACCACCCATGTGGAGGTGAACACCCATATCTCGTCCACGTCAAGGAGGTCGTTGTTGTTGTCGTCACCGGACTGGTAGGTCGCCTGTCCGGTCACGTCGTCGAGCACTTGAACGTTGGACAGAGGCACGTTGCCCATGTTGTACACCCGGAAGGTGTAGGTGATGGTGTCACCGACGTAGGCACATGCCGGGCCGGTCTTGTCGACGCATATGGCCGGATGTGCGGGTGTCAGGATGGGGATCACTTCCTCATCATCATCGGTGACCTCATCGCCATCCTCGTCCTCACCGGTCGCTATGGCGGTGTTTATCAGGGGATTGGGGTCACCTTCTTGGACCGTGTATTCTACAGTGTATGTCCATATCTCGCCCCATTCGAGGATGTTGTCGCCGTCATCGCCGCCGACATAGGTCGGGGTGATGCCGAACACATCACTGACCGCCACATTGTAGATGTTCGTTCCGTCGGAGGCAGGGCTGTGCTGCACCGTTATGGTGTAGGTTATGGTGTCGCCGACGTAGGCCGTATCCGGTCCGGTCTTGATCACCAGCAGGACTGGGTTGCTATCAATGGGTATGGTCTCGTCATCCTCGTCGGTAACCTCGTCGCCATCGTTGTCCTCACCCGTCACATTGGCGACGTTCACCAGTGGGTCGGGATCGCCGGAAAGGACCTGACGCTCGTAGGTATAAGTCCAGACCTCTCCTGCTTTAAGGACGTCGTCCTGGTCTCCTCCGGTCTTGGTGACCGATGTCAACGTGCCTCCAAGGCTGTCCGTCACCACCACGTTGGATATGGGTGATCCGTCGGACTCGGGAGCGTGTTGTACTACTATAGTATAGTGGATGATGTCACCGACCTTAGCTGTCTGTACATCCGCGCTCTTTTCGATAGAGATCAACGGGTTGTACTCGATGGAGACCTCCTCATTGTCGTCGTCGGTGACCTCATCGCCATCCTCGTCCTCACCGGTCGCTATGGCGGTGTTGACCAAGGGGTCGGGATCATCGGCCTGGACGGTGTACTCGACACTGTATGTCCAGATCTCGCCGGCCTGCAGAATGTTGTCTCCGTCATCACCGCTGACGTATACCGGGGTGATGCCAAACATATCACTGACAACGATATTGCTGATGTTGGAGCCATCGGATGCCGGGTCGTGCTGCACCGTTATGGTGTATGTGATCGTCTCACCGACCTTGGCGCTATCCGGTCCGGTTTTGATGACCAGGAGGAGTGGGTTGTACTCTATCGGAATGATTTCTTCATCCTCGTCCGTCACCTCGTCACCATCATTATCCTCTCCTGTGACATTAGCGACGTTCACTAATAGGTTCGGATCATTCGCGAGGACCTGACGCTCATATTCAAATGTCCAGACCTCTCCAGCCTCGAGTACGTCATCTTGATCTCCTCCTGTCTTTGTCACTGATGTCAGTGTACCTCCGAGACTGTCGATCACTATGATGTTGTTTATGGGCGATCCATCGGAACCAGGGGCATGCTGCACTATTATTGTATAGTGTATCATGTCGCCCACCTTAGCTGAGGTTACGTTTGCCGTTTTAATTATCTCGATCTGCGGGCTGAAGCTCACGGCGATGGAGTGATCGTCGCTGTCGGTGACATCGTCGCCGTCTCTGTCATCGCCGGTGGCGGTGGCAGTGTTGGGCAGCGGGTCGAGATCACCGGCCTGGATGGTGTACAGCATGTAGTACGTCCAGGTCTCGCCGAGCTCCAGGATGCCGTCGCCGTCATCGCCGCTGTAGTACACGGGAGTGCCGAGCGGGTCGGTCACTTGCAGGTTGTACACATCGGACTGGTCGCCGTTCACTGGGTCGATGGTCACGGTGATGGTGTAGTTCACCTCGTCACCGACGTTGGCGGTGGCCGGTCCGGTCTTGTCCACGATGATCTGCGGGCTGAAGCTCACGGCGATGGAGTGATCGTCGCTGTCGGTGACATCGTCGCCGTCTCTGTCATCGCCGGTGGCGGTGGCAGTGTTGGGCAGCGGGTCGAGATCACCGGCCTGGATGGTGTACAGCATGTAGTACGTCCAGGTCTCGCCGAGCTCCAGGATGCCGTCGCCGTCATCGCCGCTGTAGTACACGGGAGTGCCGAGCGGGTCGGTCACTTGCAGGTTGTACACATCGGACTGGTCGCCGTTCACTGGGTCGATGGTCACGGTGATGGTGTAGTTCACCTCGTCACCGACGTTGGCGGTGGCCGGTCCGGTCTTGTCCACGATGATCTGCGGGCTGAAGCTCACGGCGATGGAGTGATCGTCGCTGTCGGTGACAGGGGTGTCCAGATAATAGCCAGTTGCTGTAGCGGTGTTCAGTAACGGATTAGGGTCATCCACCTGGATGGTCCAAGTACCTATAAATTGCCAGATCTCACCTGGGTCAAGCAGGTTGTTAGTGTTCGTGTCACCAGTGTTGTAACTGCCGGAAAGAACCGGAGAAGCGGTTCCGGTTACGTTATCATTCACTCCAACGTTGCTCAATGGGACATTACCCGTACCGGTTGTCACATTGAAGTAATAGGTGATGACATCGCCGACCTCCGCTTCCGTTGGACCTTCCTTGGTCACTTGGATGCTCGGTGTGGCGCCGTAGTAGAACGCGTCGTCGCTGTCCTGGTAGGTCTGTCCACCATAGCTTCCGGTGGCAGTGGCGGTGTTCTTTTGCTGACCGGCGGCCCACGGCATCTCGAACGTGCCGATGGCCCACTCGCCCGGAGCGAGCGTCGTATCATTGAGTGATATTGTGCCTCCGTACGCCGGATCCGTCACTTGGACGTTGGTGAGCGTGACACCATTGGTGTTGGTCACTATAACACGGAACTGCACTGGTCCGCTGACCAGCAGCGGTCCGGTGGCGGTGTCGGCATCGAGCCACTGAGCGCCGTCCCATACCTGCTTCTTGAGCACGATGCTCGGTGTGGCGCCGTAGTAGAACGCGTCGTCGCTGTCCTGGTAGGTCTGTCCACCATAGCTTCCGGTGGCAGTGGCGGTGTTCTTTTGCTGACCGGCGGCCCACGGCATCTCGAACGTGCCGATGGCCCACTCGCCCGGAGCGAGCGTCGTATCATTGAGTGATATTGTGCCTCCGTACGCCGGATCCGTCACTTGGACGTTGGTGAGCGTGACACCATTGGTGTTGGTCACTATAACTCGGAACTGCACTGGTCCGCTGACCAGCAGCGGTCCGGTGGCGGTGTCGGCATCGAGCCACTGAGCGCCGTCCCATACCTGCTTCTTGAGCGATATATCTGGCATGGCTACGACAGAGACGAAAGCGTCATCTTCCGCTGTCAATGTTGTAGGATTAACTGCGGTCCTTCCAGTCGCTGTACCAACGTTCCTGTTAAGGTTCTCAGTATCAGCAGATGATGTGGCCCTTGCATCGAATGTGACCGTCACGGATTGGCCGGGTTGTAGGGTCCAATCTTTATCCCAAGTTAGAATGTATCCCGTACTCAAGCTACCTGTAATCGAATTTGGAGCTGATGGGGATCCACTACCCGTGACATACTCCCATCCTGGGGGGAGAGTGTCCACAAGGTCGATGTTGGTGACTCCGGACCATGAGCTGCTTGGGACCGAGATCACTATTGTGAACGTTGTCGTATCGCCTACATTCACCACATCGGGGTTTGCGGTTTTATCAACCTTAAGGCCGATGTCTACCCATTCCGGAGATAGCGGAAGAACGGTGTAGCCCATATCGAGGAATGTTGCTCCCGTACCTGCTAGTGCCGGGTTTTCACCCCATGCAATCGCCACAGGGGCGCTAGCGACTATACGCATGCCTGTGTTGTCATGATCTGGATCCCAATAAGTAGCTGTTTGGAGCCTGTTTAAGGTGACTGTGAGGTCCGCTACGCCATCATCCGGATATTTATAGATGGTAACCAGCGTATTGTCGACTGATGCGGTAATGTATACCGAGGACCCATCGGCGTTCTTATTCTGATTGCCCGGCGCCCAGCCCAGGAACGTTTCCGTTGTTAGAAGGTTAGCAGGGATTAGGGAGTAGGCCCAATCCCAAGCCGATGACTCTGCGTCGCACGATGCGAGTGCCCAAAAGGTGCTTGATGATGAAAGGTGGGCGCCTGAGTTCGTCGGGACATAGCGACCTGCCCCATCAGAGTATGACTTCACAGAATTCGCATTGACTGTGAACGTGCCAGATCCAAGTCTATCTGCGTAAGAAACAGTAATTGTTGTCGTGCCGGGATTATAAATATATATGTCAGTGTCTGGTGTATATCCCGTCACCGACCAACTTGGGGCCGGAGCATAATAGCTGTTATACCAGTCTGCTCGAGGCAACACTGAATATCCACGCATGTCAACGCGCTGGGCCTGATCACCAGTTATTAGTTGGACCTGTACCGGGCTAGTAGATGAAACGGTATATCCTGGACCCCCTGTTATCTTATAATTATATGCTCCTCCTTTGGCAAGAGTGGTGGTCGCCATGGTTGTCCCGGCGTTATTTTTAATGGTGATCGTGTTTGAGTTTGAACCGGACATCACCTGGATCCACACAGTTTGGAAGTCATTGTAGTCAGGTGGATCGTTCGCAAGCTCATCCCCTACTGGAATGACATAGGCGTTCGTTCCGCCCTCCCAAGCTTGAACGGGATAAACTTCCCAGGCATCAGCTAGAACTGTGCCTGTGGTCGCACCCCACGTCGAGACAACGACTTGGACCGGACCCCCAACAGTGAAGATTCTATCGCCGCCATCAAAAAATGTTGATGTGCCGCGAGGGTTGGAGGGAACATCGTTCTCACGAATCCAGCTCTGGCCCCGGTTCAGGGTGGCGGACACGTCCCCCGTTGCTCCCGTTGAGTATCCATTTTCCCAATGATCATAATATATTGTTGTAGTATCAGTGGTGGCAATAATGCTCACCACATAATGCATTTGCTCACTATCTCCTACACTACTATAGATATCATCGAAAATATCGCGCGTCAGAGAGGACGGCAATGGAGTAAAAAACTCTTGGATGCCTGCCGGCAGAGCCTGAGCATTCGGGGATACCATGGGGACGAAAACTCCCATGATCATTAGCGAGCAGACCGTTAGCGCTATTATCTTTGATCTATTCATCATTATCCAGCTCCGATCATCCCCCCCATTTCTTCAATACCGGACTGATTGTTGTTTAGCGCTGACGCTAATGACACAACTATTCCTCCGGCCCGCTTTGATCTGCGCCCCCCTTTGGTTCCTCTTTCCCAATGGGCGCAGCGATAAGGACGTCCTCACGGATGTTATCCTTATCGTTATAGATAGTGATATTAATTTGGTAATAGGAAAGTATGTATTTATATTTGCAGAATGACCTTTCTATATAGATTTAACTCTATTTTAATTAGGTACTGGCTTATAACAATTATGTAAAATTTTATACATTTATAGAATTCTTGATTTGTAAGAATGATCGTTTTTTATTCAGAAGCTGTCAACAAATTTAATAACTCTAACTCCGCAGCTTAGGGAATAAGTCGAATCCCAGTTTGCGATCGAGGTCCCGGACCTTCTTCGGGACCTCGTATTCCAGCACCTGATCTCCGCTCTTAACGAGGTATGCTTTGGAGAACTCGTCCAGGATGTGCCTGGCTGAATACTTCGAGAGCAGGCCTGCGGTACGCAAGGCCTGCTCCAAGCGGGCGAGGAGATAGAGCGACAGGAACGAGACGAATACGTGGCCGAAGATGCTGGCATCGTCCCGAAGCCACGTCCGATCGGCCTGCAGCGTGGTCTTCCACACCTCGAACTGCTTCTCCACCTTATCGCGTCGTTTGTACAGCAGGTAGACCGCCTCCGGCGGTCTATCCAGATCGGAAACGATCAGGATGTGGCCCATGCGGTCCTTCTTCTGTACCTTCTCTTCCCTGGTCAGCTTGCCCTCATTGACCAGCTTGGCCAGGTTCCGCTCCTCGTCGACGCGCATTTGCGTGTCCTCGAAGCGGTACAGCCAGCGACCACCGTCGCTGGCCTTTCCACAGTGAATGAGGCGATCGTGATAAAGGAACTCGTCCTCGCCGACACGGACACGATCGTAGAGGTCGCTGTTCCGTCTGGCCGGCATTACGAAGCTGAGAAAGCGGTGCTCCAGGAACTGGAGAACCCCCTCGCCCCAGAAGCCCCGATCAAGGATCAATACCTTGTTCTCCAGCCCGACCTCCTCGAGGCTGGCATATATCGTAGCGACATCTCTAACGCTCCCGGGGAGCGCGCGGACCATCATCGGCAGACCGTGCTCTGCCGAGCACAGCAGAGCGAGGTTGATCTGAGGAAGGTGAACATGCCCACGGTTCTGGCCCTTCTCGGCCATCAGCACCTCGTCGCTGCGAGAGAAGAAGCAGCTGAGGTCGTAGACCAGTTCCTCGCCCTTGATCGATAGCTGACGGAACAGCTCCGCTTGTCCGGAACGGTCCAGGCCGACCGCCTGGAGCGTCTCTGACAAGTGCCGAGGGTCCAGGCGAGGTCTCAGTTCCCTGACGTCCAGTATCTTGTCCCAGCGGCCCGAGGCCAGGTGCAACGGTGTTGGTGCGAGCCCCCTCAGTACCGCCAACGCATAGACCTCCCTCCAGTCATGGGGGAACGCCTCCTCGAGAACTGGAACTAAGTCCTCGAACAACCGATCCAGGAGCAGGGCGTTCCCCTGCTCCTTGACCGAGGTGACGCGGACCGGCGCAGTCCGCTTCTCTCCCTCGATGAGACCGAGCTCAGGATCGAGCTTGCCCAAGTACTCGGACACCTTCCTTCTTCGCTTCTCGTCCTTCAGCCAGATGGTGGTGGAACGATAGACGTAGTGAGTATTGTTGAGCTTCTTGACCTCGAGGGCCTTGCGGCCCTCGGCCCGCTGGGCCAGGAGCCACTTCCTGGCCCATTCCTCCACCTCGACCATTGATGCACTAATAGGGAATAACATATTAAAGAGGTTTTAAACCACATTTGGTAACAATCTAGAACGAACGATTATCGTGATTGCATCAATCTAAATTATTCCCTATCCGGAAGAGTTAGAGTTAATAAATTTTTGTATGAACGATTAATAAATGACATGTTACTGGCACTTGATAAGACAGGTAAAAAAAAACATATTCCTAATAAATACACTAATAATGCAGTAATTCTAAATTCGTAAAAAATTGCAGAATATCAACGAAGGTGTTCGTATGTTATCATAACGATTCACGATCAGATAGAATTCTAATAAAGGGAAATAGAGATAATGTCGCCATAGTAGCGACATCATTCATGGTTTAGAAAGCCTCTGCCGCCGCGTGCACCTGTATCCCCTTGTTGCTTATGGTGTACGGCTTGACGCGGCGGGAGTGCGTCGTCCGCCGCATCTTCATGACCCTTACGGTCAGCTGCACCTCGGCCTTCTCCTTGCTCTCCTCGTAGCGCAGCGCGATGACCCCGTCCGAGGCGTACTCCACCAGCCCATCCCGCGATGAGTTGGGATTGTCATCGTTAACCTCCGCGGTCATGATGCACGTGGCCCCGGTCCGCTTGATCATCTGTATCAGGGCGAAGAGGTTCGATCTCTTCTCGTGGTCGGCGTCGAAAAGGAGGTTGAGCAGTGACACTGAATCGATGACGATGCGCGTGGCCCCGAAGCTCTTTATGAACTCCGGAAGCTCGCTCTTCACCCTGGTGATGGTAGTTTTTGCATCGGTCGGCTCCAGCTTCACGATGGACAGCTTCTTCTGCTCGATGTACGGCTGCAGCTCCCAACCGAAGGAGCGGGCGTTGGCGATGACCGACTCCTGGTCCTCCTCCAGGCTGATGAATATTCCTTTCTCCCCTTCCTTCAGCCCCTGCTGGATGTACTGCAGCGCGAAGGTGGTCTTCCCTGTACCGAAGGAGCCCAGTACCGCCACCGCGTGCGATCTGGGGAGACCCCCCTCAAGCATCTCATCGAGGCCCTCGATCCCGGTCTTGACACGATCCATATCAATCATCCGATCCTCTCAGTATCTATTACCACCAGCCCGCTCTGCGCCGTGACCACGGTGGCGAACCTGGCGATGCGTTCCTTGTCCAGGTGGGGGAGCAGGGAGATGAACTTCTCCACGTACATGTAACGCTGCCGCTTGGAGGAGTTCTGGTAGCGGCTCCACTCGAAGATCAGGGAGCCGTCCACCGAGTCCATGATCATCTTCTGCTTGCGCTCCTCGAGCACGTTGTTGGTGAGCACCAGGTACATCACTCCGCCCCATTTCTTGGCTACCCTCTGCATGCCCCTCAAAACTGCCACGAGATCGGCGATCTCGATGTTGGCGCTGACCACCAGGTCGGTGAGGGAGTCGATTATTATCATGGACCCCGGCGCGTTCTCATCAAGGTAGTTGACCAGGCCCTCCAGCACATTGTCGTTGACGGGGTCGCTGGAGAACAGGGAGCTGGACTCGCCGGCCCAGGAACGCGGCACCAGGGTCTTGCGGAAGTAGGCGGAGGAGAAGTCCTTGAACTGCACCGTCCTCTCGAAGGCGCTGTAGAAATCGTCGTTGAACGCTTCCTTGAGCTCGTCCAGGACCTCGTCCCGGGAGCGGGAGAAGGTGATATAGCATATCTTGTCCGGCAGCTTCGACTCCCTGCCGGCTCCGAGGACGAAGGCAGCGGTCTCCGGCTTCTCCTTCACCATCGACAGCTTGGCCGCCGAGGTCAGCGCGAACTCCATCTGGCCCGCGCCTAGCTCACCTACAAGTAATACCACCGAACCGAGGGGGAACCCTCCCTTGATAATGGAGTCGAAATCGGCCACCCCGGAAGGTATGCTCTTCGCTACTGATCGCATCCCATCCACCTGACTAACGCCATATCAAACAGTTCCATCTTGAATGTTTGCTCCTGACTTCACGAGGGGCGCGGTGTCAGGGTGATGCCCATGCTGTCGTAGCTGAGGACCTTGGGCTCGTCCCTGCCCATGACGGCATAGACCTTCATCCTCACGTCCAGGTAGACCTCCTCCGGGACGATGACGAGCGCTGTCAGACCATGTTTGAGCGTGTCCGTGTACACCTGCGGCCGGTTGGGCCTGTACCATGACGTGTCCGACTCAATGAACTCGTAGCCCTTGAGCTCTGAGCCCATGCTCACAGCGATCAGCCCCCAGTCGTCGTTTATGATGGCCCATTCGGTGGACAGCTCCGGGTTGCTCGACCTGAGCATCGATACCCGATTCGCTACGGCCTTCTCCACACGTTCGCTTACCACCTTAACACCCCCATGGTCTGACCTGTGTTGATAGACCGATGATCCTATGATTCGAATTGAGATATAATAATAGCAAAAGAACAGGCAGGCTCATGCGAACCTTTCCGATGTTCGTCAGAGCGGCCGTCCATTGTCCTGAATAGGTCAAGATGGGAATTACTGGATAGGTCAATGCGGCAAGATAACTGGCACCTGATATCTAGGTCACGTACAGAGAACGTCCGAACTCCTGTGATCCTTTCACCGAGATGGGTGATCATATTATATGTGCAGTTCCAAAAAGCAAGTACAGGGTCGAACGGACCGGTGGAGGTGAGAACCGCATGCTCAAGGACGTTACGGCATTGACCATAGGCCTGTTCTCCTTAGCTGCTGGTATCCTTCTAGGCATGTTCACCCATTTTCAATACGACGGGTTCTCCATATCGGCCTTCCTATCGGGTCTGTTGATCGGTCTGTCCCTTGTCATGAACCTCTACTACCTATGGAGAAGGGGTAAGAGCTCAGGCACCTGACCCGGCCATCATCATATTGAGAACCATAATCAGATGGGTGTGATCGAACCGGGGTCGTTCAATATGAAAAGCGCCCGCATCGATCAGTGATCAATCCTTGCTCAGACGGTCGATGAGCATTCTCAGCGCGTGGTCCGCCGCTCCCCTCTTGATCTCCGCCCTATCTCCCGGCAGGACCCTGCGTTCGACCGTCACATCTCCTCTGAGGTCCACGGCGAAGTACACCAAACCCACTGGCTTGGTGGGAGTGCCCCCTCCCGGCCCCGCTATGCCGGTAACTGCGACGCCCACGTCCGCACCGATGACGCGTCTCGCTCCAGCCGCCATCTCCCTTGCGGTCATG
The DNA here is from genome assembly GCA_018262895.1 of Methanomassiliicoccus sp. GTDB lineage: Archaea > Thermoplasmatota > Thermoplasmata > Methanomassiliicoccales > Methanomassiliicoccaceae > UBA6. The sequence continues at coordinate 66,127 of JADFDJ010000001.1, forward strand.
TCGCTGACCGCCCCATGCTCCTTCAGTGTCACATCGTTGACGCCCAGGAGAGATACCTTGGACTCGTTGCTGTACGTTACCAGGCTCGTGAGAAAGTAGTCGGAGGAGCCGGGAACATCGGTTATGAGGGAGGCGATGAGGCCGCCGGTGCAAGATTCCGCCAGGGCCAGGGTGAGACCGCGCTCACGCAGCAGCTTTCCGGCCATCTCCTCGAGCCTCAGATGGTTGCCTCCGGGGCGTTGTCCTTCATGATCTCCTGCAGCCTCTCGTCACCCTTGACCTCGTGGATGGTCTCCACCACGCCCCGGGGCACGAGCATCTCCCATTTACCGCCCTCAACGATGCGCCTCCGCACCTCGGAGCCGGAGTACTCGTCGCGGTTGAACATGGGGGCCATTCGCACCTCGTACCCGGCCTCTATGAACAGCCGCCGGGTGAGGGGGTTGTTGGAGTACACGGCATCGAAGGGAGGCACCAACGAGGACACGTGGGCGACCCACACCGCGTAGCGGTTTATGTCCACGATGGGCACCAGGAAGAAATTGTGCAGGCCCTCATCGGTCAGGGCCCGGGAGATCATGAGATGCCTCTCGCCGGCGGTGAAGGGGTTCTCGAACGTGTGTGACAGCTGCGCGCTCCCTATGCCCACGATCAGACGGTCGCACTCCTTGGCGATCGCCTTCACCACCTCCAGATGCCCCAGGTGGAACGGCTGGAACCTGCCTATGAGCAGGGCGCTTACCTCCTTCTTCCTCATGTGTGCTCGAGGGTGAAGAGCCATAGCTAGGTTATGAAAATTGTGCAAAAATAAAGGGTTCGGGAAGGGTTTTCACTGGGTGGCGGCGCGGGGAGGGCTTATTAGGGTCGGCTTGCCGCCCTTCTCCACCAGGTTGGACAGCTTCAGCAGGAGCCCGTCCTTCTTGGTGCCTCCCACCAGGGCCTTCTCCAGCACCTCGTTGAGCGTCTCCACGGGGATGATCTCGATCTTCCCGATGTAGCGGTCCTCGAGGACCACGTCCCTGAGGTTGGAGCGGGGGATGAGCACGCGCTTCAGCCCGGCCTCGCAGGCGGCCTCGATCTTGGCGGTGACCCCGCCGACGGGAAGCACCTGGCCCCTGACGGACAGGGAGCCGGTCATAGCCAGCGTCTGGTCCACGGGAACGTCCTCGAAGGCCGAGATGACGGCGGTGGCCACGCTGATGGACGCCGAGTCTCCTTCCACGCCCTCGTAGGTGCCGACGAACTGCACGTGGACGTCGTGGTTGGATATGTCCTCCCCGGTGTACTTCTTGACCAGGGCGGAGACGTTCTGCACAGCCTCCTTGGCTATCTCTCCCAGCTTGCCGGTGGCGATTATGCGGCCGCCGGACTTGGTCTGGGCGGGGGTGACCTCGGCGACTATGGGCAGCACGATCCCGGAGTACTCGGACATCGAGCTCTCGGTGTTGAGCGCTGCCAGGCCGTTGACTATGCCAACCTCGTCGCCCTCGGTGGTGAAGGTCTTGTACTCCTTGCGGGACTCCAGGTACCGGTCCGCTATCTGCTGCTCCAGGCTGCGGGCGATGCGCTTGGCCTCGACCACCATCTCCGCGGTGACCAGGGGCTGGTGCTTCTCCCGGGCGATGTCCCCGGCGACCCTGACCAGGCCGCCCAGCTCACGGAGCCTGAGAGTGAGACGGCCGTGGCGGCCGGCCCTCCTCTGGGCCTCCTTGACTATCTCGCCCACGGCCCTGCGGTCGAAGTGGGGGATCTTCTTGTCCCTGGCGACCTCCTGGGCCACGAAGCGGATGAGCTTCTTGCGGTTGTCATCGGTGTCCGGCATTGTGGAGCGCATGAACACCTCGTAACCGTACCCGCGGATACGGGAGCGGAGCGCGGGGTGCATGCCCTGTATGGCGTCCAGGTTCCCGGCGCACACCAGGATGAAGTCGCAGGGCACGGACTCGGACTTGACCATCGCTCCCGAGGAGCGCTCGCTCTGCCCGGTGATGGAGAACTTGCCCTCCTGGAGGGCGGTGAGGAGGCTCTGCTGGCTCTCGATCCGCAGCATGTTGATCTCGTCGATGAAGAGGACGCCCTTGGATGCCTTGTGGATAGCGCCTACCTCCAGCCTCTCGTGGGCCGGGGTCTCCAGGCCTCCGCTCTGGAAGGGATCGTGCTTCACGTCCCCCAGCAGCGCTCCGGCGTGGGCTCCGGTGGCGTCTATGAACGGGGGGGCATCGCCCTCCTCGTGGGTGACCAGCAGCTTGGGGACCATGTAGTTCTCGGTGCGATTGCCGCTGTACCTTGTCGCCAAGAATATTATCGCTACCAGTATGATGCCGAAGAAGAGTACGTTGGGGTTGTACCCGGTGCTGATGAACGCCGCTATCGTGAGCAGCAGCACCATGATGATGAAGAACGTGAACATGGAGGCCTTCTGCTGCTTCTTGGCCTGGGCCTCCTTCTTTTGGGCGGTGACGATCTCCTTGCCCTTCCCGGCAGGGACCACCCTGACCTTGGGCTCGTTGGGATCGTCAGGGTTGTGGTAGGCGATGACGTCCTGCAGCTCGCCCTTGGGCAGGTACTCCGTCATCGACTTGGCGAGCATGGACTTCCCTGTGCCGGGCTCACCGATCAACATAACGTGGCGCTTCTGCTCCGCGGCCTTCTTGATGACCTCTACAGCAGCGTCCTGACCTATGACCTGATCGGCGAGCTTGTCAGGGATTTTAATGTCCGCGGTGGTTTGGAAGCCCTGACCTTCGATCCACAGATCGACGTCGAGTCCATGCTCCGCGACAGAAGATTGGTCACTGCTCATAATTGATCTTCTCCTAAGATTCCATTGCAACTCATAACGGTGCCACTAATTAAGTGTTTCCCCGAGTTTAAATAATATGGTATTGAGCCAGCATGCTAGAGCTTGACCAGATTGGGCTGTGGGACCATTTTGCATTGTTAATATTTATGTAAGGATATTGAACTGGTTCGAACGAGACCTTTTAAGCTCCTATAACTAGGCCCCGTCCAATCGACCACAGCATACCCGGGCCGCCGTGGCAAATGTCTAAATGTCAGCATCCTTTTAGTCGGGACCTGAGGGAAGAGGACGATGAAGATCAGCGAGCTCGATCTCCCGGAAGGCGTGGCCCAGGTCCTCGCGGAGGACGGCATAGAGGAGCTCTACCCTCCTCAGGCCCAGGCCGCACCCTTGGCCCTTGACGGGAAGAACATCATGCTCGCCATCCCCACCGCCTCGGGCAAGAGCCTCATCGCCTACCTGGCCGCACTGAAGCATGTCCTGGAGCGCGGAGGGAAGGTGCTGTACATAGTCCCCCTCCGGGCTCTGGCATCGGAGAAGTACGAGGACCTGAAGCGCTTCGAGAAGCTGGGGGTGAAGGTGGAGATGTCATCAGGGGACCTCGACTCCCCGGACCCTCAGCTGGACAACTTCGACGTGGTGGTGGCCACCTCCGAGAAGGCGGACTCCCTCCTGCGCCACCAGGGGCACTGGCTCCGCCACATAACCCTGGTGGTGGCGGACGAGGTGCACCTCCTCCACGATCCTGGGAGAGGGCCGACCCTGGAGGTTACGCTGGCCAAGTTCCGCCGCTTCAACCCCGACCTGCAGGTCATCGCCCTCTCGGCCACAATCGGCAACTCCAAGGAGGTGGCGGACTGGCTCAGCGCGGAGCATGTATCATCGACCTGGAGGCCTACACCCCTCAAGGAGGGTGTGTTCTATGATGACAAGGTCCACTTCACCGACAACACCTCCCTGGAGGTCGCAGGAAGTAAGGACCCGGTCTGGGCCCTGATCCGTGACTCCATCAAGAACGGGGGACAGTGCCTGGTCTTCGTGAACACGCGCAAATCCACGGAGACGCTGGCCACCCGCTACGCGCCCCTGATGAGGGAGGTCATGCCGGAGAAGATACTGGAGGGGGAGGACGACATTATAGAGGACCAGGGGGAGCCTACCACCGTGGGCCGGAGGCTGAGCGGCTGCGTGCGCAAGGGCATCGCCTTCCACAACGCCGGGCTGAGCAACGAGCAGCGGCGGTTCGTGGAGACGAACTTCAAGAAAGGCAACATCAAGTGCATCGTGGCCACGCCCACCCTGGCAGCGGGGATAAACCTCCCAGCGCGGCGGGTGATCATCAGGGACCTCCACCGCTTCGAGAACGGCGGCAACGTGTCCATCCCGGTGCTGGAGATAAAGCAGATGTGCGGCCGTGCGGGACGGCCCCGCTACGATCCATATGGGGAGGCGATCCTCCTTGCCAAGGACATCGACGAGGGGCGCTTCCTCATGGAGAACTACCTCCTCAACACCGCGGAGGACATATACTCCAAGCTGGGGAGCGAGCCCGTGCTGCGCTCGCACATCCTGGCCACCATCGCCACGGGCACGGCCTCGTCCCGGGACTCCCTGATGGACTTCATGAACTCCACCTTCTTCGCGCACCAGACCACCATGGCCGGCCTGGAGGATGCCGCGGACAACGTGCTCGATTTCCTGGAGCGGGAGGGCATGGTACGCTCCGAGCGCGACCACCTGCAGGCCACCTTCTTCGGCCGCAGGGTATCGGACCTGTACATCGATCCGCTCACAGCGGTGAAGCTGAGGGACGCCCTGAAGGCGTTCAAGCCCGGTTCCTCCTACTTCGGCCTGCTGCACGCGGTGTGCTCCACCCCGGACATGATGACCATGTACCTCAAGAGGAGCGACTACGGGTGGGTGGAGGAGGTCCTCCTGCTGAGGGAGGAGGAACTGCTGATTGATCCTCCGGAGGACCTCACCGAGCTGGATTTCTACCTCGCGGAGCTGAAGACGGCCTGCTCCCTCGACGACTGGGTCCAGGAGATGGAGGAGGACGATCTCCTCAAGAAATACACCATGGGACCGGGGGACCTCCGCAACAAGGTCGACGTGGGTGAATGGCTGATCTACTCCATGCGGGAGCTGTCCAACATCTTCAACAAGGATGCCTACCCCATGCTTACGGAGCTGATGACACGCATCCGCTACGGCGTCAAGCCGGAGCTCCTGGACCTGGTGAGGCTGCGCGGCATCGGCAGAGCCAGGGCACGGTCCCTGTTCAACCACGGGGTCAGGGACGTGGACCAGGTGCGTAACGTGGACGTGGTCCGCCTCGCACGGATCCCGAGGATAGGGGACGCCATCGCCAAGAACCTTAAAGACCAGGTGACCACCGGAAAGCTGTCCAGGGAGGTCAAGGACAGGCAGGACGAACCGGTCCAGGAAGTGAAGAGGGAAACGAGCAAGGAAGAGGTCAAGGGCAGCGGGCAGCGCAGCCTCCTGGACTTTTAATTTGTTATTGACCTCATATAATTATTAAGATAGAAGTGCGTGGACATCATGGGGAAAGGATGTCCAATAACGATGGAGAAGCGAGATTTCGGAGCGCTATTGACAGCTGGTCGAAGGGCATGAGACCATTTTGGCCGGGTTTACTGGTCATCGTGTTGATCGTACTTGCCGGGGTCTCTGTCGCAACGGTGTCTGCGCGAAATGGCACTTCACTGGAGAACATCGTCCTCCAAGCTGAAGACATGAATAACATCACCGGCGTTGAAGGGGGATGGGCCCAGGACTTTTTCGGCATCACCGAAACCGAAGATGGTCACCAGGCCTGCCTTTCGAACATGGTGCTAGAGAATGAAGCACATATGTTTGTCACGATCTGGGTCTGGGATATGCGGAATGGTATTGTGGCTGATCAGAAATTCGATGAACTAGTCGCCTCAGATCAAAATCTCAATAACGTAACACACCTTGAGATCGGCGATGAATGTGTGTTCCAAGGGGCTTTTATTCCCGAAGATGGCCCGTTCACTGCCGCTGGTTTGTGCTTCCACCAGGGCAGGTATTGTGTGCAGATGGTCTTTTTCGGGGAACTGACCACACAAGACCTCTTGATCGGGGTGGCCCAAGCGCAGGCGTCTCGGCTCTAGGCCTCCAGTGGTATGTTCACATCACGAGATGACCCGGCGAACGTCCTTGGCGGTGGGCTTGGCCTTCAGTATCCCCTCGCACGAGTGCATGACGGTATCAGGGTCCTTCAGCACGTTGCCGGTGCAGATGCACACCACTTTCTCGTCACGAGACACGATCCCGGAGTCCACGAGCTTGAGCAGCCCGGCTATAGAGGCAGCGGAGGCCGGCTCCACGCCCACGCCCTCGCTCCTGCCAAGCAGCTTCTGCGCGGCGAGTATCTCCTCGTCGGTCACCGATTCCGCGTACCCCTTGGTGTCGAATATGGCGCGCAGGGCCTTCCTCCCTGAGGCGGGGTTCCCGATGCGGATGGCGGTGGCCACCGTCTCCGGGTGCTCCTCGGGAACGAAGTCCCGCTTCCCGGAGCGGAACGCCTCCACTATGGGCGCGGAGCCCGCGGCCTGTATGCCGGTGAGCATGGGGATCCGGTCGATCCATCCCAGGGAGCGCCATTCCTTGAAGGCCTTGTACACCGCCCAGATGTTGGCGGCGTTGCCCACCGGGAGGATGACGCGGTCCGGAACCTCGAAGTTCAGCTGGTCCACTATCTCGAAGGCCACGGTCTTCTGCCCCTCGGGGCGGTAGGGGTTGACGCTGTTGAGAAGGTACAGCTCCCTCTCCCGTGCCAGCTGCTTCACCACTGCCAGGGCGTCGTCGAAGTTTCCGTCCACCATGACCACCTTGGCGCCGTAGAACATGGCCTGCGCCAGCTTCCCGGCGGCGACCTTTCCGGAGGGCAGGAGCACCACGCACCGCAGTCCCCCCTTGGCGGCATAGGCCGCCAGGGACGCGGAGGTGTTCCCGGTGGAGGCACACCCCACGGTCCCGCAGCCCAGCTCCAGGGCTCGGGACACGCCCACGGTCATGCCGCGGTCCTTGAAGGAGCCGGTGGGGTTGGCGCCCTCGTACTTGACGTGGAGCCTCTTGATGCCCATTTTTCCCACCAGATTCTGGCAGTCGTACAGCGGTGTGCCGCCCTCCTGCAGGGAGATGGCCTTGGAGGCGTCCACCGGCAGGAAGGGGGCGTAGCGCCAGACCCCCAGCGGCCTCTTCCGAAGGTCGTACGGCCGTATCCCGGCCGCAGCGTCCAGGTCCATCTCTATGGTCAGCAGGCCTCCGCACTTGGGGCAGGAATCCAGGAGGGGGTCCTCCACGTCCGCGCCGCACTCGAAACATCGTACCTTATGCATCTCACACCCTCCTGCATCCGTCTCCCCAGGTGGTCACCCAAGTATCGCTGTTGATGCCGTGGCGGGCATACACGTCCCGCACCGCCGCGGAGATTTCCTTTCCCTCCTTTTGGTCCATATCGTACACGGCGATGACGCACGGTCCCGAACCGCCCAGGAAGACGCCGGCCGCGCCCGCGTCCATGGCCGCGCTCTCCGCCTCTAAGAGATGGTGGTTAAGGGGGGCGCGGGCGGGCTCGATGACCACATCCTTCATGCTCCTCCCTATGAGGTCCACGTCCCCGCGGCACATCCCCAGCACCAGCGAGGAGGCGTTGCCCACCTCATAGATCATGCTCTTCAGGGGCACCTGCGCCGGCAGCACCTTGCGCGCCTCCTTGGTGCTCACCAGGAAGTCAGGCATGGTGACCACCACCCCCAGGTTCCGCGGGGGATCGACCCTCAGTATCTCGAAGGGATCGTAGGACTTGATGATGGTGAAGCCTCCCATCACCGCCGGTCCCACGTTGTCGGCGTGGAAGCTGCCCGAGGTGGTCTGCTCGGCCTTGGCCGCGCTGAAGACCAGCTCCTCCGGCCTGAGGGGGTTGTCCAGCAGCAGGTTGGCCGCGCACGCGCCCCCCGCCGCGGAGGCCCCGGAAGAACCTATGCCCGAGGCCGGGCGGATCCCCTTCTTTATCCTTATGGCCACACCGAAGTCGGCATTGGCCTGGGCCAGGACGGACATGGCCGCAATACCCGCGGAGTTCCTCTCCGCCGCGGTGGTGATGCTCTCAGCTCCCCATCCTTCGACCGCCTCGATGACCACGCCGCGCCCGGGGGTGCGCCTTGCCTCGATCACATCGAACGGCTCGCGAAGCGCCATGCCGAAAACGTCGAAACCGGAGCCCAGGTTAGATAGGGTTGCCGGGGACCTCACTGTGACCTTGTCCATGACCATGATACCAACTCCGATGCCCCCTGAACATCGATGTCGGCGCCACCTGCTTTACCCATTATAAATATTTCCTCTTGGCGGTCCTTTCCCGCCAGAACGGCGCGGGATCCGTACGAAGGGCGCGGCCGGTGCCGAAATTTTCATTACCTCGGGCAAGGATTCCCATGCAGAATGGTGAAGATTGACATCCTGGGCGTGAGAGGACAGGTTCAGGACACCAAGGTTTTCATATCCGCCCTCCAGTCGATAGACGGCGGGGAGGGGCTGGCTCTCGACGCTGACATTATCTGCGGTCGAGACCATCTGGTATCGGCGACGATGCACGCATCGAGGGCTTTCGAGAGGGGCGTCAACGCCTCCTCCAACCTGGCCATGGAAACGATGCTGTACGCATCCGGGGAGAGGCAGATCTCCAAGGCCACCAAGAAGATGGGGCTCAAGGTCGGGTGCGAGCGCATCGCGCTCGTCCTATTCAACGTTCAGGACGTCCAGAAGGTGCTGCGGGAGCATGGCCTGGAGAGGGACGACTCCGTCCTCGAGGCCTCGGTGGAGAAGGCCCTGCGGTTCGGAATCTCCCACGAGGAGCTCAGGGCCGTGCCCGCCGACCGCTTCGAGGACCTGGTCCTGGAGAGAGTAGCCTTCGTCGGCCTTCATAAGTGACCCGGAACGCATGCTCCCTCCGGTCTTCCAGCAGCATTTTGCTGTCTTGATAAACCGAATTTGATTAATGCCTATTGCATATAATCCAGTTCGATTCTCAGAGCAAAACGCTTAAACCTTGACCGTAAAATCATTGGGCTTGGCCCGCACTAGGGGCGGGTCCGGACCGGGATCAAGGCTTGACCAGCGATTATCTCAAGCAACTCCAGCTCACCAAGCAGCTGGAGCAGAAGGCCAAGGATGCGGCCAAGTTCCGCAAGTCTGCTGAGGACAAGCTCGCCGAGGCCGAGCGAGCGGTAGCGGCAGCCATTTCCATGGGGATAGATGCCAAGGAGGCACAGAAGGCGCTGACGGATGGCCGGACGGCCTTCGGCAAGCGGGACTACAACGCTGCCCTCGCCGCTGCTGAGAGCGCCCGCGCCTCCGCCGATAATCTTCAGAAGACCCTGGTCAACGGTGTGCTCAGCTCCGCCGACGGCATCCTGGCCATGATCGAGGACAGGAGCGAGGAGCGCCAGAGATTGGAGGAGCTGCTGGAAAGCTCCCGGGGGTCCCTCGAAGAGGGCAGGTCCGAGGAGGCCATGACCGAGGCCAAGGCCGCCCTGGAATCGGTAAAGGCCTACGCCGACCGTCGGGTGACGGAAATGTTCGCCCAGGTGAAGCGCTCTATTGACCTGGCGGAGAAGGAGGGCATTGCCACCGCGGCCAAGAAACAGGCGCTGGCCAAGGCCGTCAAGCTGCACGGCGACGGCAACCTGGAGGAGTCCCTGAACCGGCTCGCTGCGTGTTACAAGAGCGTACACGAGTCCTTCTCCAAGCTGATAGGGGACCGCTCCACGTCCCTGTTGGAGACGGCGGAGCAGGTAGCGGTCGGTGGTGATATGTCGCCCGTCTCCGTTCCGGTGGCCAGGGCCCAGGAGTGCCTTGCCCACGGGCAGTTCGAGGAGGCCATGTTCCTCCTGGGCGAGGGGCAGAAGGCACTGTCCCCTCTGCTGTCGATATCGGTCCAGAACCGGCTTGCCGAGCAGCTGCCGAGATCCTACTGGCTCCGTGAGCAGGGGGCGAACATAGGCCGGTTCGCCACCGCCAGCAAGAAGGCGACGGAGGCAGCGAAGGCCGGGCAGAGCGAGGAGGCCCTGGAGTGGCTGAGGCGGGCCGAGAAGGCCCTGCGCGACGGCGAGGCCGAGGTGTTCCTTATGACCATCGAGGGAATGCGCCCCCGCCTGCTCATCGCCCGGCGGTTCAACCTTGACATCACCCCCATGCTCACGATGCTGGAGGATTCCCGGCAGGAGACGGCCATGGGCAGGGGCCGGGAGGCGCTGGAGCTGGTGCAGAAGGCTTCGGAGGAGCTGGACAGGCGCCTGGGGGAGATAGCGGAGATGGAGGCGGTCCTGGATAAGACCAGAGAGGTCTTCCTGGAGGCCGGGGCCATGAAGGTCATGTCCCCTGAGGCGGGGGAGATGGTCCGTGCCGCACGTGAGGCCGCCCTTGCCGGTCGGCTGACCGACGCCCTCGGAGGGCTCACCCAGGCCCGGGAGGTGCTCCTGCGAACAGTGCTGGAGCGCTTGGGACCGCAGCTCCTGGAGAGCGAGCTGAAGGTGGCCATCGGCCTGTCCATGGGAGCTTCAGTGGAGGATGACTCCGAAGTGCTTGAGGAGATCGAGGACGACCTCCGGAACGGCCACCTGAAGGGGATAGCGGAGCGCCTGAGCACCATGAGCACGACCCTGGAGGGCGCGCTCATGACCGCAGCCCAGCTGGCAGTGGTGGAGGCGGAGCAGGTCACCTCCTCCAACTATATCGGTGTCAACCTCTCCGAGGTCCGCGAGAAGGTCAAGCAGGCGCGGGTGCTGATGGAGAGGAGGGAGTGGAGGCAGTCCTTCGTCCTAGCCCAGGAGGCCGTGGAGGAGGCCAACTCCATAAAGAGAGCGTCCCTGGTCACCTTGAAGGAGCAGACCCTGTCCCTCCTCGGCATCGGCAGGCAGCTGGGGATCGACCCCCAGACCATCGACCTATGGAGCTCAACCATGAGCTCGGACGATTCCGAGCCCTCGGAGGCCCTGCGGTCGCTGGCGGAGACGTACAACCATGCCCGGGTCCAGGTCAAGGAGGAGCTCGCACGAAGCTTCGCGCAGCTGCAGCGGGCCTCATCCAGCGCTCACCGCAAGGGAGTTACCACGGAGCACGTGGACCAGCTCGCGGAAGAGGGCACCAGGGCCCTGTCGTCCTTCGAGGTGGAGGTGTCCTTCGCCAAGCTCCAGGCCGCAGAGAAGGAGCTGGAGAAGACCACGGCACTGCACAACGAGGTCTACGACCTCATAGTGCTCCTCTCCCGCCTCACCAGCGAGATCCAGGTACCGTCCGGAAGCAAGGTCCAGCCCCTGCTGAAGGAGACCAAGAGGCTCTTCGAGGCCGGGCTCTACGATGGTGCCAGGACCTCTGCGCGTAACTGCTACCGGGAGGCCGAGACCATCGGCGCCCACATACTTGTCCCCCGCAAGGTGCAGGAGGTACAGCAGCTGCTCCCGGTCGCCAGGCAGCTGGACCCCGGCATCGAGGGCGAGGGTGAGATCGAGGCCGCGACCGAGCTGGTAAGGAAGGGTAAGGCGGCCGAGGCCATGTCCCAGCTTAAGGACCTCCAGAAGCGTCTGACCGATACCATCAACGATGGCATCCTGTCGGAGATCGGGGAGCTGCGTGCCACTCTCGACAAGGAGGACCTGGGGAGGGATGAGGTCAACACCATGGCGGTGATCGAGAAGGCCGAGAGCCTCCTTGCCGATCAGCGATACGCGGACGCCCTTCGCGCGGTGCGCTTCGCCCGCAGCGAGACCGCTCAGGCCGTGAACGTCCTGCAGGCCTCCCAGCAGGAGCTGGTGCGGGTCGAGGGGGTTCTGGAGGAGATGTCCTCCCTGGGCTTCGAGGTAAGGGAGGCCAGATTGCTGCTTGAACAGGCCCGCAGATACCGTTCCAGCGGCCGCTTCAACCTCGTGGCGGAGATGGCGCGGCGGGCCGAGCACAGCGCCTGCATCGCCGCGGGGGAGCAGACCAGGAAAATGGTGGAGGGCGTGGAGAAGGATGCCGACGTAACTGGCATCGCCGGGACCGACCTCGAAGGCCTGAGGGCGAGCGTGGTGGCCGGTGTCTCCGGGTACGTGGAACGCCGCCGCTATGTGGAGGCGCTGCAGGCCATAGAGCAGTACCGCGAGCGCCTGCAGGGCATGAAGGGGCTGAAGGAGAGCTGCGCATCGTCCCTGGACAAGGTCAGGGAGAAGCTGTCCCCATTGCCCGGAAGCTCCCTCCTGGTCGCCGAGACATCGAAGCTCCTGACCCAGGCCCAGAAGGCACTGGAAGAGGGATCGTTCGAATCCTGCTGGTCCATCATGACCCCCTGCCGAGCCTCGGCCGATGCCGCGGTCTTGTGGCACCAGGGCTGCTCCCGCCGGCTGGAGGAGGTGCGGTCCAGGCTCACCGCTGATAAGGATGCCGCAAGCAACGCCCATATAACCTCCCTCCTGGACTCCGCCGGAAAGGCGCTGGCCGAGGGCAGGTACGAGGATATGAACCGTGACCTGCTGCGGGCGGAGCGAATATTCGATAGGGGGCAGCGTATGGCCGCCCGGAGGGGGCTATCCGAGCTGGTCAACCTCGCCCGCCTATATCCCTTCCTGGGGCTCACCCTCAAGAACATCCCCGCGGAGGCCTTGCCCCTGCTGGACCGCCGCATCAGCGACCTGGAGACAGGGGCGAGCGTGAACAGGGCGCTCGCGGCCATGAGGGGTACGGTGTGCAAGGCCATCATCACCAAGGGATCCAAGGCCAAGACGGTCGCCGGCAAGAAGGGCAACGCGGAGGCGGTCAATGCTCTGCTGAAGGATGCCGAGAGATACCTGGCCGAGGGGCGGCTGGATCGGGCCGCATGCCTAGTTCGCGAGGCCGAGGTGCTCTCCGAGGCCACGGTCGCGGAGGTGACGGAGCTGAGAGAGCTGTACCGCCGCTACGAGCAGCTGGAGCCCTTCGCCGAGAGCCTAGGCGAGGACGGGGGATGGTACCAGGAGTTCCGCGCTTCGTTCACCTCAAAGAGCATCGCCGATGCCCTGAAGCACATGCGGCAGGCAACGTCGCTCATCGACCGCGCCACCGCCGACCAGCTGCCGCGCCTGGTGCTGACCTCGAACGAGGTCTCCAACACCGGGGCCTCCCCTGCCCTGGGCCTGGTGCTGGATGGGGTGCCAGGCTCTGACGAGATAGACCTGGCCACCGTCCTGTGGCCCCGAACATCGGTCCCTCTGCCCAGGAAGGGGAAGGATGGCAAGGTGGTTCTCAGCTACCGTGCCCTCTTCGTGCCCCAGCCCTTCGCCGCGGTGCTTGGACCGACCCAGTAGAAAAAGGGTCCTTAAGGGGTTTCGTCACCGCAGGGGCATGAACTTGTACCCGTAGTGGATGATGCCGGACGGCCCTTCCTCGCCGACCTTGCGGATGGTGGCCTGGACCCTCATACCGATGGTCACGTCCGCGGGCTCGCAGTCGATTATCTGCCCCGTGAGGCGGATGCCCTCGTCCATCATGATTATGGCGATGACGTAGGGCTTCTGCAGCTCGAACTGCGAGGGGGCATCATGGACGATGGAAAAGGACAGTACCTCGCCCTTTCCCTCCAGGTGGAAGTGCTCCATCTTCCCCAAGCTCTTGCGGTGGCATACCGGGCACACCGACCGCGGGGGGAAGTACAGCCGTCCGCAGTTGCCGCACTTCGTCCCGATGAGATTGTAGCGGGACTCGTTCTCCCTCCAGAACCTGGCTACGGTCATCTAGTTCACCCTCCCCAGGATGGTGACGATGGCCGTGGCCCCGGTCCCTCCGACGTTGTGCGCCAGGCCGCGCTCGGCCCCGGCGACCTGCCGCTTTCCCGCCTGGCCCCGCAGCTGGTAGACCAGCTCCACGACCTGGGCGATGCCCGTGGCCCCGATGGGGTCGCCGCGCGCCTTCAGCCCGCCGGAGGTGTTGACGGCGATCTTCGCTCCCAGGGCGGTCTGCCCCTCGGCCGTGGCCTTGCCTCCCTCCCCTTTGGGGAAGAAGCCCAGGTCCTCGACGGCCAGGATCTCGGAGATGGTGAAGTTGTCGTGGACCTCCGCCACCTGGATGCCCGAGGCGTCGGTGCCCGCCTGCTTGAACGCTCTCCGCGCCGCGACGCTGGTGGCGTCGAAGCGGGTTATGCTCTCGCGATGTGCCAGCGCCAGGGTGTCCGACGCCTGCCCGGAGGCGAGCACCTTCACCGGGGTGTCGGTGTACTTCCTGGCCTTGTCCATGCAGCACAGAACCACCGCTGCCGCCCCGTCGGATATTGGCGCGCAGTCGAACATGCCCAGGGGCTCGGCCACCGGAGGCGACTTGAGGACAGCGTCCAGCTTTATCTCCTTCTGGTACTGCGCCTTGGGGTTGAGGGAGCCGTGCTTGTGGTTCTTGACAGCGACCATGCCCATCTGCTCCCGGGTGGTACCGAACTCGTGCATGTGGCGCCGGGCGATGAGAGCGTGCAGCGCCGGGAACGTGGCCCCGAAGGCCGTCTCCCACTGCTGGTCCGCCGCCGTGGCCTGGATCTCCGTGGACAGCACGTCGCCGACGTCGGTCATCTTCTCCGCCCCGCCCACGACCACGATGTCATGCATCCCCGAGGCCACCGCCAAGTAACCTTGTCGGAACGCCAGGCCTCCGGACGCGCCCGCCGCCTCCACCCTGGTGGCCGGTATGTTATCCCGCGCCAGACCGGAATAGTCGGCTATGAGCGCCCCGATGTGCTCCTGCTCTATGAACTTCCCCGCGGACATGTTGCCCACGTACAGGGCGTCTATCTCCTCGCCCGACAGGTTGGCATCCCCCACCGCGGCCAGGCCAGCCTGTATGCCCAGGTCGCGGAAGGACTGGTCCCACAGCTCCCCGAACTTGGTGTCCCCGATGCCGATGATCGCTACATCTCTCATTCTGCTCCCTCCTTCATCCTGATCTTGCCCCGGTACTTGGCGTAGGTGGCGTAGTCCAGGAACTTCTTCCTCTCCACCAGCTCCTTGACCGTGGGCGCCTTCTCACGACGGAGGTCCTTGATCGCGTCCGTAACGGTGATGTCGAACGCGTCCGAGCCGGCACCGGAACCGTAGGCCACGGCGAAGATGCGCTGCCCCGGCTCGGCCACGTCCAGTACCGACGCCAACCCCAGGGGGACCGCGCCGGAATAGGTGTTGCCGATGAAGGGCGTCAGTAACCCGACCTCGATCTGCTGCTCCGTGAAGCCCAGCTGCTTGGCGACCCTCACCGGGAACTTGCCGTTGGGCTGGTGGAACACCGCGTACTGGTAGTCTGCAGGCTTGGTGCCCATGATGCTGAACAGGCTCCTGGCCGCGGCCAGTATGTGCTTGAAGTAGGCCGGCTCGCCGGTGAAGCGCCCACCGTGCGAGGGGTAGCACTGCCCCTCGCGGCGCCAGAAGTCCGGAGTGTCCGTGGTGTAGGAGCAGGTCCTGTTCACCCTGGCGATCACGTTCTCAGAGCCGATGAGGTATGCCGCTCCGCCGGCCGAGGCGGAGAACTCCAGCGCGTCCCCGGGCGCTCCCTGGGAGGTGTCGGCACCGATGGCCACGCCGTACTTGATCATGCCCGAGCCCACCAGCCCCATGCACGTCTGGATAGCGGCCGTGCCGGCCTTGCAGGCGAACTCGTAATCGGCCACGGTGAGGTTCGGACCGGCGCCGATGGCCTCGGCCACCACGGTGCCAGTGGGCTTAACGGCATAAGGATGCGACTCCGAGCCGACGTAGATCGCACCGATGTCCTGGGGGCTGACGTCGCAGCGCCGCATCATGTTCCTGGCCGCCTCGATGGAGATGGTTATGACGTCCTCGTCCGGCGAGGGAACGGACTTGGAGAGTATCAGGAGGTTCTTGCTCATCTGCTCTCCGTCGGTCCCCCACACCCTGCCGATCTCCTGCGGGGTGATCCTGTACCGGGGCAGGTACGCCCCGTAGCTGACAATGCCTACTTCCATTGCATTCCTCCTAAGTGAGCTTCTTGAGCCGGTCGATCATGGTACCGACCGGCATTTCCGTCTTTATAAGTGGAATCCCCTCGAGAGTGGCCAGCTTGATTGCCAGCTCGTCAACGTGCTCCGGGCGGTGGTAACCGACCATGCTGGGCTTCAGCGGATGCGCGCGGATGGCGATCATGGGGGAGCGGCCGAACTTGACCCCGGTGAAGATCAGGGCCCGCTCGCTCGACCACCCGTATATCTTAAGGTAATCGAACGAGGACAGCGAGGTGATGGCCTTGATGGAGTCGATGATGGTGTAACCGTGGATGTGGCGTTCCAGGGAGATGCCCTCGTTCAGGGTATCGGCCTCTATGATGTCCATGAACTCCGACGCGGCCAGGCTGGTGCGGAACTCGTTGATGCTGATGATGCAGTCGTGCTTCTCCCCGAGGTCGTACTTCTTCAGCACTCTCCCCCCGGAGCGCTCGTCCAGATCTATAAGCCCGTCGACCATGCGCCGGATGATGGCGATCCCGGGCGACTTCCTCCGTCCGGACTCATAGTCACTGATGACCGACGGCGATATTCCCAGGTTCCGCGCCATCTCCTGCTGGGAGATGCCGAACTCCTCCCTCCACTTGCGGATGGTCTTGCCCGCGTCCGCAGAGAGAGTTATCTCTCCTGCGATCTTCTCCCGCAGCTGCTCCCTCATCGCGTCCGGGAGTAACTGGCTGTGTATTTATAAGTGTCGTAGGAGCTATACGACAAAACATGTATGGGGTGGAGGCGGGTCGCGGCGCACCGGGTCCCAACCAGTAACATTAGCGCAAGTGTACTGGACATGAATTTCAGGGGGCGCATCGATGGTCGGTCGTGATGCGCACGGTGAGGCTCAAGCTCGTCCTGACGGAGGGGCAGAAGGGCTCACTGCTCAGGACCATGAAGGAGTATATCCAGGCGTTCCAGCACGCGGCGCGGTGGGGGTACAGGAACAGGTGCTGTGACAAACGGAAGATGCAATACGCTATCTATTATGAGACCAGAGCTGAGGTCCCCCTTTTTGGCGCTGGACTGGTCCAGAGCTCAAAGGATGTTGCTTGTGAAGCACTGAAAAGGTGCAAGTGTAGAGCGGTCCCAAATAGGAGGACATATGCTACTGTGAGGTACCCCTGAAGGAAGCCAAGGTTTACTTCAACTCTGGCATGGTAAGCATCTACTCTGTCGAAGGAAGGATATATGCTCCGGTAGCCTTGTATGACTATCTGGAGAAGTACAAGCATTGGAAATGCAAAATATCTAATCTGGTCTGGAATAAGATCACAAGGCAGTTCTTACTCTATGTCGTTGTCGAGGATCGTGTTGTTATTAATGAAAGCAAAGGTGACGTCCTGGGGATCGATCGTGGTTTGAAGAACGTGGCTGTATGCTCCAACAACATGTTCTTCAATTCTTCTCGAATCAATGCTACAAGGGGAAGGTATGCGAAGAACAAGGCGGAGCTGCAGGCGGTAGGCACTCGCTCAGCGATAAGAAGGTTAAGAAAGCATTCTGGGCGAGAGAGACGGTTAGTAACCTGCGAGAACCATCGAATATCAAAAGAAATTGTGAACACGGACTTTGCGGTGTTCGCCCTGGAAGACCTAAAGGGCATCGGTAAAGAAAGATGGCTCGATAGGAGGATGAAAGGTAAGCTCCGAAGCTGTTCCTATCACCAACTGGAGATGTTCATAAGGTACAAGGCCGAGGAACTGGGTAAGGCCGTCGTCCTCGTGGATTCCACCTGTACATCTCAATGGTGCTCTAAATGCGGTTGGATCGATAAGAAGAGCAGACATGGGGGCATTTTCACAGTTTTCGTTGCGGCTTCTAGTTAGATGCCGATCTGAACGCTTCCAGGAATATTGCTCGTCTTGGAAGATCTGAGGCGAGCAGGCTGCAAATCTACCAGCCGTATGCGGCGGGCGATGAGGTGGGCCTTTCGGGGGTCCGAGATAAATGACTGAGCCCAGCTGCGAGCTCAAGACCAACTTGAGCAACAGATACCCCGAGCCTGATCTCTGGCATGGATTATTACGTTTGAAGAGGTTCCCCTTTGAAACCCAGCCTACGATAGCTATTTAATATTCGTCATTATTAGCCCATCCTACCCACGGGGCCGTAGGCTAGCTTGGCATAACTAGGGCGTTCGGGACGCCTTGTCTCCGGTTCAAATCCGGACGGCCCCACCATTTTTTATACTCTCATAATAAAAACAATCGACATCAAAGAATGCCCCATTTATATTAAAAACCGCTAGCCGAGCGTTGTTGATATGGCGGCGGCCGGGGTGTGGTCCCTGGCATTGTTATAATATCCAAGATATATACTGGATACGGAGAAGGAGAGGACTCGTACCAATGCTATGCGAGAACTGTGGGTTCACTATCGATGATGTTGCGGTTTTTACGAGACCTGCGTCGCTCGGCCACAGCGGGTGGTCGGGAGAATGAAGGTGAGAGGATGGTAGGCAACATCGTCAAGGATCAGAACGGTACGCTGACCTGGGTGTATGAGCTATCTTTCTGGAGGAACCCCGTCATACTGATCACCGTAGCCAAGGTGCTCGTGCTCTCCCTGGCCGTGCCCGTGGTGCTGGCCTTCGTGCTTGGCCTGGAGAACGGCATCGCCGAGGCAGAGACCCTGGCGCTCACCGCGCTGGCTATATGCGGCGTCATCCTGGGCGTTCTCCTGGTGGTGGCGTACCTGGTGCTCGGCATCATCTACGGTGGAAAGTACCAGGTACTGTTCAAGATGGATGACAGGGGCGTGCACCATATCCAGCTCAAGAAGCAGTACGACCGGGCAAAAGCGATGGGTCTGCTCACCGCGCTGGCCGGACTGGCCGGCGGGAACCTCACGGCGGCCGGGGCGGGCCTCCTGGCAGCGAGCAGGCAGAGCATGTACACTAGGTTCTCCGAGGTCCGGTCGATTAAATTCAGCCCGAAGAGAGAAACAATATACCTGAACGGAAGCCTGTCGCGCAACCAGGTGTACGCTCCTGTAGAGGACCTCCCCCTCGTCCGGGACCACATCCTGTCCCGCTGCCGCAAGGACGTCAAGGTACGATAGATGTCCTCTGCACTTCTATCCTTCCCGGATGGTCACGTTCTCCCCGACCTCGGGTCTGGAGGTCGAGTAGGTCCTGGATGGCAGCGAGACCAGCCATGACCATGTGTCACTCTAAACACCTGGGTGCCCATGAGATGGCGGTCAAGGAGCAATATGGCCGGCATCGCCGCCGGATAGCACAGCGTCCTTACCGTCCGTTGAGTGGGCACAGCCCTGTCCGGCATTTGCCCTGGAGCCGACGAGCCCCTGCTTGATGGCATACGACAGCTCCTCCAGCTGGTATGGCTTGGGTAGCACGCCAATGAAGCCATAATGGCGGAAGTCGGACATGACCGGATCGTTGGAATAGCCAGAGGACACGATCGCTCTGGCCTGGGGGTCGAGCTCCAGCAGCAGGGAGACGGCCTCCTTTCCGCCCATTCCCCGGGGGTTAGTGAGGTCCATGATCACCAGGTCGTACTTCCTTCCTGAACCGAGCGCCCGCTGGTACTCCTCCAATGACTCTTTCCCGTCGTGGGCGGTCCCCACCTCGTAGCCCAGCGCTCTGATCATCTCGCCCATGACGTCCAATATGTACTCCTCATCGTCCATCACCAGGACCTTACCTCCTCCACTGGCCATGGTTATCTCGCGCCCCGTAGCCGCGGAAGGAGCCCCCTGGGCCACCGGGAGGTAGATGCGGAAGGCGGTCCCCTCCCCTACATGGGAGGTGACCTCTATGGTCCCGTTGTGCCGGGCGATGGTGGCGTAGACTACCGACAGTCCGATGCCAAAGCCATTGCTCTTGGTCGTGAAGTACGGTTCGAATATCTTCGGGAGGATCTCCGGCGGGATCCCCGTCCCCGTGTCCC
Organism: Methanomassiliicoccus sp.; assembly: GCA_018262895.1. Lineage (GTDB taxonomy): Archaea > Thermoplasmatota > Thermoplasmata > Methanomassiliicoccales > Methanomassiliicoccaceae > UBA6. The sequence goes on from JADFDJ010000001.1 coordinate 85,892, forward strand.
TGACCTCAACCATGATGTAATCTCCTGGTCTCAGGCCATGGGGTCCGTTCGCTTCCTCACGATGACTGGACACCGTGATGTCCACCTGGCCGCCACAGGGCATGGCGTCCTTGGCATTGATGAACAGGTTGGTGAACACCCTCCCCATCTGACCTTGGTCTACCTCTGCCAGCCACTCTCCGGGCGGGATGTGATGGTGGCACTGGATGTTGCTGTTCAGGAACGGATGGTTGGAGGTGACCCGCAGCAGTTCCGGAATGGAGACAGGCTTGCATATGGGCGCGCCCCCCTTGGCCAGGGACAGCAGTTCCTGGGCCACCTCCTTGGCCTGGATGATGGTCATCTCCGCCTCCGCCAGCTCCCGGTGGGTCTCGGTGCCCGGCTGGCTGCGCATCTTGATCAGGGACACGTAGCCGAGCACGCTGGTCAGCAGGTTGTTGAAGTCGTGAGCGATACCCCCGGCCAGCGTTCCGGTGGCCTCCAGCTTCTCGATGCGCTCCCGGATGGCCTCTGCCTGCCGTCTTTCCGTTATATCCCTCCCGATGACGCAAATAGCCCTCTTGCCGCCGTATCGGAAGGGGCTGGCCACGACCTCGATGTTCATGACGTTGCCGTTTGGCAGGGGGCATGTGGTCTCGAAGGTGAAGCGGCGGCTGCTCATGACCTCGCTCAGAATCTTGTCCTTGAGAGTGTGGTCGAGTTTGGGTATGGACTGGATGTTGAGGGCGGTGACCTCATCGGGGTCGATGCCGAAGTGGGTGCAGAAGGTCTGGTTGGCCTGGAGCACCGAGCCGTCCTCGGTATCCACCACCATTATGGTGCCTTCGAACTGTTCGAAGATGGCGCGGTATCGCTCCTCGCTCTCGCGCAGGGCCTCTTGTGCCCTTCTGCTCTCGGTGATGTCCCTCAGAACCATGACCTGCCCCTTGGGCGTGCTGCCGTCGACTATCATATCCACCTGGCAATCGTAGTACCTCCGGCCCTTGGTCGTCTCCAGCGCGATGATGCGCCCATCCTCGGCCTTTCCCTCCAAGAGGTCCAGCAATCCCCTCTGCTCCTGTGCCAGGTCATGGACGTCTCTACCTATGGCCCGCTTGCTGAGCCCGATGAGGTTGGTGGCCTTGGCATTGAGGTTCACGATCTTGCCCTGATGGTCGAGGACGATGATGAGGTCGGACGAGAGGTCCATGATGACCCCTTTGGCCACTGGCATGATATCGAGCATCTGGAAGCGGAAGAGGGCCATGGCGAGGGCCAGGCCGGTGACGACGAACAGCATAGGGGTCAGGCCCACTCCGCCGGTGAAGCCCAGGATCATGGCGGTGGTCCCGCCCAAGGGCAGGGAGAAGGCGATGATCACCATCAGGTCCCTCCACCTGTACAGGCCCGAGGTCTTAGAGAAGTGCCATAGCAACAGGGCCAGGGTGGCGAGGAGGAGGAGATAGGAGTAGGCCAAGTAGATGAAGAAGGCGGGGCCATAGTCAAGGGCCAGGGTGCTGAAGCCCATCGATTCCTGCGTCCTGTAACCGGCGATGAACAAGGAGGTGAGACCGTTGGTGGCATTGAGGATGATACTTCCGATGGGGAACGCCAGGAGGCCAGCTATCCTCCCCGGGGAGAGCAGGTTGTGCATACCTAGAAGGTGAAGGGTGGTGACTAGGCAGGTGACCAGGATCACGGCCACCACTGCCATCATCATCTGGAACACGATCAGCTTCGCTGAAGGGTCCTCCACCACACCTCCAAGCAAGGCTAGGAAGCACCAACCGGCATCCAGATAGGCCATGCACGCGAAGGACAGGCGGGCGGGCACCTCCCTGAACTGGCGGGAGTACAGGCCCAGACCCGTCATGATCACACCGGAGACGGCCAGTAGTGAAAGGACGATGTTTATCATAGGAGCCCTGGTATGATTATTACTTTATGAGGCGTGTTTTAATAAAATAGTTAACTTTAATGTTTATCTATCCAAAAATCAGTATTCAATAATAATCCAGCACCAGCATCGTGGATTCTGGGCCGCGAATGACGGCCATATACGAACGAGAGTAAATGAAATGCGGCGATGGTTAAAGCGGTATGAGGTTGAACTGGTGGATGCCGCGTCCGTCAACGATCGGCCCACCATAGAGAGGGCCACCTTACGTTTGATAGGCAGTAATCGCTGACGGCCTATAGGACGGCGTTCCGAGATTCCCGTGACCGGGCGAGGTCCTTGGTCTTGGCGATGCCCTCGCTCAGAAGCTCCAGTGTCCCAAACCGGCACTCGTGCCGAAGGTTCAGGTCCGTCGCGAACTGCCGGGACATCTCTTTGAAGGGCTCGATGCCTCCCAGTCCGTCATCGATGAACAGAACCCGGGAGTACCCGTCGAAGAGCTTCCCCAGGTACCAGTCCAGGTCGATCCCCAGCTCCTCGTAGTTGGGCACCTTCTCCCTCATCTCCCTGGCGAACCACTCCTTGCCCATCTTGGCAAAGTAGGGCGTATGGTACATGGTGCCGGCGCACACCTTGCGCTCGCGCTCGTACTCCTCAGGGGTGATCAGCACCCCGATGCAGTCATCGCCCACCAGCTGAACGGTCGGCACCTTCATCTGCTTGGTGATGCCCTCGAGGGAATTGCATATGCCATAGCCCAGGAGTACGGCGTCCACCTTCCCCTGAAGGGAGTTGACCTTTTCCACGACCGCCCTCTTCAGCTCCTGAGGGTGCTCGTGGAGCCCGAACTCCAGGTATTCCTTGTACGCTATGTCTGGATCGTCCTTGATGAGCCTTTCAAGGCCTCGCTCGAAGGTCTCGCAGGCGATTATGCCTATCCTCATCCAATATCTCCTTTGAAGCTGCCCCTGCCTCTCTGCCGGGACTAAACATACCAAGGTCGATGGTAATATTAAAGTATTTCTTAGTAATATTATTCTATTACTGTGACGAGATGAGGAACGAGGAGCTGAGGAAGCAGATCGAGGCCCTGCGCTCAGAGGTTCGGGCACTAGGTGATTCCTTCCAGAGCCTTCGCCAGGATGATGTGCGAACGGCGCTGGTGAGGCAGATACGCCCGGTGCTGATGGATATGGTGGACCGTGACCTGGACGAGGATGTGTTCCTGGCCATGCCGCGCTCGGAGCTTGCCGTACTCAGAAGGGATATCTCTCGATGGCTGGAGGGTGCCCTGGACGCTTTCGGCAGGGAGAACAGCAGGGGAGGCATGGAGTACCTCCAGAAGCATCCGGCGGGCAGGGTGGTGGAAGACCTGGGAATCGACCAGGCGGAGGAGCTGATGAGGTCGCTGGAGGCGCAGCTCGTTTCCTATTTCAACACCTACACGAACGCCCTGCAGGTCGGCAGCTCCGGAGTGACCGGTCCGGGACCTGGTAGTGCGGTTCTCTCCCCTTCTGCCGCCGAGGCCGCCCTGGGGCCGCTGTCCAGCTCCATCCGCATCAGCATCCTTCAGCGCCTGTCCGCCGAGGACGACGGGCTCGCCGCCCTGAGCAGGTACCTGAACATGAAGAAGGGGCATCTGCAGTTCCACCTCAAGGTGCTCGTCGATGCTGGTTACATCAGCTACGACCGCAAGAGCCGCCTCTACTCCATCAGCGGCCGGGGAAGGGTTGCCCTGGACAGCATATCGAACATGTTGGAAGCACTTGCGGGCGCTTGAATTGCATTGAGCAGTTCATCAGACACACAGGGTCCGCCTCTACACGTCCGGCTGGGCGGCTCTGACCGCCGCCCTACTCCTGTTCATCTCTTCCGGCGTTCAGCCTCGGCATCGATGGTGGCGAGGAGCATGACAAGGCGCTTTCCCTTCAGCCGCATCTCCTGGTCGGTGACGCTCCCTGCCTGGGGACAGAGCCCGTCTACGAACACGTCACCGTCCTGGTCCACGTTCACCGGGTAGAGGGCGCAGCCCAGGGGCCGGGAGGCGTACTCGCGGCAGCGCTTCCTCTCGGGGTCGTAGAAGAAGCACCAGGTGCCCTCGTTGCGGAGCCGGGGTATGTTGTCCACACCGATGTAGCTGAAGTCCTGGCGTTTGTATCCTCGCCTCTCCAGGCGGACCATGTCCGTCTCCGAGAGCTCCATCATGGTGTCACGGCAGCACTTCTGGCAGTGGGTGCAGCGCATCGCTCTCCCCAAGGACCGGACAGGTCTTAAGTCTGATGTGTTCTCACGATCAAATATTAGGTCGGGAGGGTCACGGGGCCGTCTCCAGCTGTACCTCCTCCACCTCCCGGTCCTCCATGCGGGTGATGACCGGTATGAACGCTGAGCCAACGGCGGTCAGGAGCATGACGATACCGCCGCCGATGAACCATACCTGTATGCCGACCCCGTCCGACAAGGGTCCGGCCAGAAGTAGCCCCACAGGGCTCATGGCGGTGACGCCGGCACCCAGGATGGCGAGGACCCGGCCCTGCATGTCCGCGCGGATGCCTCTCTGCATGATGGCCACGATGGTGCCGTTGATGATGGGGAGGGCTAACCCGATGACCAGGCATCCGACGGTGGCGACCAGGTAACCGTTCGGCGGAAGGATCCCTATGGTCAGGACCCCCACCCCGCACAGCCCGGTCGCGGCCATGCAGGTCATCACCTTCCTGGAGGAGCCCCCCCAGACACCTAGGACGAGGCCTCCGAGGATCATCCCCAGGCCGGCCATGGACTCCAGGGCCGCATACTCCAATGCTCCTCCTCCGAAGTGCTGTACGGTGAGAAGGGGAAGGAGCGCGAAGGCGGGATTGATGAGGAAGTTGATCAGCATGAAGATCAGCATAAGCAGCAGAGCGCCCCTCCAGGAGCACAGGTACCGCCATGCGTCCCTGAGCTCGGAGGAGATGGTGGACCTTGACCCTACAGGGGCCTTCCTCACCTCCGGGATGTGCACCGCCAGGAGGGCGACGATGGCTATCAGGGCGGTGATTATGTCCACCGATAGCACGATGTACATGGGCAGGGCGGCGATGAGCACCGCTCCCAGGGGGGGCGCGGCGATGGAGGCCATGCCCCTTACCGATTCATTAAGGCCGCTCACCCGGGCCAGGTGAGCCTTGGGGACCATTAGGGATGTCGAGGCCTGCATGGCCGGCCAGTGGAACCCTGAGAGAATGGAGCGCAGCAGCAGGACCGCCATTATGTGGACGACGCCCACGGAGCCCAGGGCGAACATTATCATCAGGACCAGGGTCAGGAGGGCGGTCAGGCCATCGGCGACGATCATCACCCGCCGCCGTTTCCAGCGGTCCACCAGCGCCCCGGCGAAGGGCGTGAGGAAGACCTGGGGAAGTATGCCCATCACTGAGGCCAATGTCAAGATCGTGGCCGAGCCTGTCTCCACCGTCAGCCACCAGATCAGGGCGAACTGCACCAGCTGGCTTCCCAACAGCGAGAAGGCCTGGCCCGTCCAGACGGTGAAGAACCGCCTGGCCCACATGTCCTTCTCCACTATCCCTCCCCCTTCATCCCCTCATCCCGTTGCCGGGACCATAAAAGGATTTGTGGTGAGAGCGTACGACCGCGCATCAGGCCGCCGCCTCACCATCTCTAGATCTTGCCGCCACATTCCGAGCAGAAGCGCGCCCCGGGCGGGTTCTGGGCCCCGCACTGAGGGCATTTCGGCATTCCCATGGGGGCGCCGCAGTTGTTGCAGAACTTGCCCTGTCCGGCAGGCTTGCCGCACTTGGGGCAGATGGCCTGGCGCTGGTCGATCTCGCCTGTGAACACCTCGGTCTTATCGGCCTTCTCCTGGATGTCCCTCTTCATCTTGTCAGCGCGGGCCGCCGCCACCTCCACCGATTCCAGCGGGGCATCGTCCACGCACAGGGAGGCCTCAGGGTTCCAGTCGTTGTCGCAGACCCACTTCTGGCAGCGGGGGCAGCGGTGGAAGTGGCCCCGCGCCTCGTTCTGCGCCTGTTCGAAGGCCTGCTCGTGCTCCTGGTGCCAGGCCGGCGACATGCCGGAGTACTTCTGCGACATGATGTCGCTTCCCACGTCCCCGGCGTGGCCCAGTCCGTACTTCCCGGTGATGCTGCCGGCCGCGCTCGCCACCTTGCCGATGCTGTCGAAGAAACCCTTCTTCTTGTATGTCTTAGACGCTATGAACTGGGTCTTGTACCCCTCTCTGCACTTGTCGCAGTAGAAGGTGAACGTGAACCCGGCCTCAGTGCTTTCGTCAGAGTAGTTGTCGTTGAACGCTATCATCTTGCTCATTTCTTCGCCCCCGAGATTGGTTTCTTGCACTTGATGCAGATGGGACCAAGGGGTGGCTGCTCGAAGCCGCACTTCTTCTGCAGGCACTTCACCATGAGCCTGGCTTGGCAGTTCTGGCAGTGATCGCCGAAGAACGTCGGTTTCGCGCAGTACGGGCACACCACGGTCAGGGACTGCCCGCAGCCGGAGCAAACCTTCCATCCCTCCTTAATTGGGGACCGGCACTTCGGACATCTTAGCTCGTCAACCGGGTTGTGCTTTCCACAAACGGGACAGTCGTTGGAGTCTGGCGGCACCAGCTCTCCGCAGTACCGACACGGTTTCATGTATCCAGGCATTCTACCCCTCCCCCGGGAAATATCTCCGGTCATAATAAATGGTTGCCATCGCCCGCAGCCCTAATCTTCCTCTTCCGGCAGTTCTTGGGCCGAGGTCCAGCGCTCATCGCTCTTGGCCTTGGCATTGAAGGCCAACAGCTCGTTGACCTTGGCCGTCCACTCCTCTGGAGAGGTGTGGGCCACCCGCCCGATGAACATGGAGCGGAGATCGCGGAGCGAGGGCATGAGCATGACAGAGAAGCGGTACTTGGAGTACTGCGGGGCCTGGAGCTTGTCATCGGCTAGATATATGGGCTGACGCCGGAAGTTGACGTCCTGGAGGCCACCGGTCAGGGTGTCCATGCTCCTCTCCGCCGCCTCCCTCTGCTCATCCTTGTCCAGCATCCCGTAGCCTGAACGGGAGGTCACCCGGAAGAAGTATGTCGCACGCCCCCCGCTGGGGCCGGAGGTAGCCTCCATGGCCACGGCGTTCCCCTCCCTGCCCAGTATAGGGATCATGAACCACATGTAGTCCCCCTCCTGCGTGGGCACAAGGCTCCGCTTGATGCCTATGCGCAGCATGTCCTTCTCCCCCAGCGACACCAGGTGGTCGTACTCCGCGCCCATGCCCTGAGCCCGCAGGCGGGCCTCCAAGGCTCTGAACAGGTCGGGGGAGACGTCCTCGAGGTCCTGCCGCCTAGCCGCCCGTCCTTCCTTCAGCAGGCGGGAGGCGGCCGACACCTGCTCTCCCGTGGCCGCGGGGTAGAGGTCCTTTATAACGCCTTGGACGTTGGCCTCCAGCTCGGCCATGGCGTCTGAGATGCCCTTCCACAGGGGGTCCAGTTCACGTCCCAGCATTACGATGGATAGGCGCTCCCCGCTCTCCAGCTCCATCTTCAGGGCATAGTTGCTGGCCTCGATGCCCACGATATCGCTGTACCGGATCCTCATCAGCGGCGCACGCAGGGGCATGAGGACGAGCGCGGTATCGTACAGGCGCACCTCGCAGGGCCCCTCAGCGCCGCGGAATACGGGTTTGATCTCTCCCTTGACCCCCTGCTTGCGCAGCTTCTCGCCCATCAACAGATCGCTCATGATCAGGGCGTTCCGGGATGCGTGCAGTTCCCTGGTCATGTCATCATGCCCGCGTCCCAGACCGGATATCCTCAGGCGGCTGCCGTCGAAGAACAAGATATCCAGGAGATAGTTGGCGCTGGACATGGACACTATGTCACGAAGCGACAGGGACCTTGTCCCGCCCTCCCGCGGACGGACCTCCAGGGCCTCAAGACCGAGCACCACCTTGGCCTCGCCCTGGGCTGTTACTGTTCCTTTGGGATCTGTGAACGATATATTGCCTGCCGCTTCCATGGCCTGACATTGCCCTGTTCCGTTTTTATAATTTATCGATTCTCGATGCCGTCATTTTTTTGTCGATGAGAGCATTTCCTATCCCAGCCAGCATATCCTCGGCCTCAGGGAATCAATCAAATACGAGTTACCTGATTACGACCGGGAATGACCATGGTCGATGTTAAGGCGATAGAGAAGGCCAAGGAGCACTTCGGCAAGATCCTCGAGGAGCAGCTGAAGAGGGTCGAGGCCATGAAGTCCGGACAGGACTGGACCGATTACAGCAACCTGCAGAGGATCAAGATCGGAATCTGCGGAGGGGACGGCATAGGGCCGTACATCTCCAGATCGGCCAAGAAGGTCCTGGAGGTGCTGCTCCAGGATGAGATCGGGAGCGGCAAGGTGGAGATCAAGGTCATCGAGGGGCTCACCATCGAGAACCGCGTGAAGGAGATGAAGGCCATTCCTGACGATGTTCTGGCCGAGATCAAGGAATGCCATGTGGTTCTAAAGGGACCGACCACCACTCCCAAGAAGGGGGACCCATGGCCGAACATAGAGAGCGCCAACGTCGCCATGAGGCGCGAGCTGGACCTCTTTGCCAACGTCAGGCCGGTGAAGGTGCCGGAGCTGGGAGTGGACTGGATGTTCTTCAGGGAGAACACCGAGGGCAGCTACGTGCTGGGAAGCAGGGGGGTCAATGTCACCGAGGACCTGGCCATCGATTTCTGCGTTGCCACCTCACAGGGCTCGGACCGCATCATCAGGCTTGCCTTCGATTACGCGGCCAAGAACGGGATCGACAAGGTCAGCGTGGTCACCAAGGCCAACGTCATAAAGACCACGGACGGCAAGTTCCTCAACACCGCCGCTGAGGTGGCCAAGGACTACCCCGGGGTCAAGTGGGACGACTGGTTCATAGATATCATGACCGCGAAGCTCATTGACCCCTACAGGCGCAAGGACTTCAAGGTCATCGTCCTGCCCAACCTCTACGGGGACATACTCACGGACGAGGCCGCCCAGATCCAGGGAGGAGTGGGCACCGCGGGGAGCGCTAACATCGGGAAGCGGTACGCGATGTTCGAGGCCATCCATGGCTCCGCACCCCGAATGGTGGACGAGGGAAGGGCGCAGTACGCCGATCCGTCCTCCATGATCAAGGCAGCGGCCATGCTTCTCAACCACATAGGTTTCGTGGACAAGGCCAAGAGGCTGGAGATGGCCCTTGAGGTCTGCACCCAGTACGAGAAGAAGAAGGTCATGACGGGGCGTTCCAACGGTGCGACGGGAGACGAGTTCGCGCAGTACGTTCTGGACACCGTCAACGATCCTGACCTCGAGAGCAAGTGGATAAGGTACCAGCGGAGCGATTGAGAACGTGGGCCTTACCTCCCTGCTCCTGGGGCTGTTCAACCTGGTGGTCGGCCTGGTTGTCGTCCTGTTCTCGATCCCCATGGCACAAGGCAAGGTCAGCATGAACCATGTCTACGGTATCCGGCTGGCCAAGTCCTTTGAGAGCGAGGGGGACTGGGACCGGATGAACCGGTTCGGCGGGCGCCAGTTCATAATATGGGGCGTTGTCCTCATGCTCCTCGGTGCTGTCTTCCTCTTCCTGGACCTGGACAGCTCACTGGAGTCCATCATCCTCCTGGGATTGACCCCGCTCATGCTCATCATACCGGCCTTGAGGATAGTGTCTTACGCAAAAAAGCTATGATGCTACCTCCGATCTTATGGTTAATGGACGGAGGTCAGCGAGATCGGCGGGGCAGGAACCTCCCCGTGCGCGATCTATATCTCTCGTATTCGGTTCCGAAGGCCAAGGGCGAGCTCAGCATCTCCTCCTCGATGGCGGTCCGCCGAAGAGCGACGATGGAGGCGATGATGGTGAGGAGGAGACAGGGCAGGCTAAGGAAGGCTAGGCTCATGCCGAGCCCGACCATGATATTTCCAGCGTACACGGGGTGGCGGACCCACCGGAACGGCCCCCGGGTCACCAGCTGCTGCCCATGGGATACCTGGACCTGTGGGCGCATGGCCCTGCCCAGGACCTGGGCCGACCATAGGATCAGAATGCCGCTCGACGCCCACAGCGCTGCCCCTAACCACTGCACAAGGCCGGGAACGGTCACGGGCAGAACAGGGAAGAGGTAGAAAAGATCGGGCAGGAACAGCACCCCCAGGCTCCAGACGTGGAGGGCCGTGACCGCTGCGGGCCACGACCAACGCACTAACGGTCCCGGTCTCCTGCTGGTGATGACGTTCGCCTCCCGTCGGAGGAAACCGCTCCAAACTGAGAACAGCATCGCCCCTACCAGTGTGCCAGCTAGCATCACGAACGCTATGGCCTGTGCAGTCCCATCGTTCCACACTGAAGGGCGTAATTCGAACAGGTTGATGAGGAAATGGCCTAACTGGTCCGGGTGACCCTGTTACGGACCGACATACCACAGCCTTCTTGAGGAGCGCCGGGTCCGTCCTACTAGGGTTAAGTACCAAAGCATGGCACACTAAAGGCAAATACTCCCTTGACCTTGTATTCTCTTGTTCGCGACCAGGAGCATCGGAAGATGAAGATCGGCATATTGGGCTGCGATGCGATCCGCCACGAGCTGGATATGGTGACCGCCGGCGATCAAGACGTGGTGTACCGGGAGTACCTGGAGTTCGGGCTCCACCTCCATCCAGTTGAACTGAGGAGAGTGATCCTGGAGAAGATCGAGGACTTACCTCCAGAGGTCGACGTGCTCTTCCTGGGATACGGTCATTGCCAGGCGCTCAGAGGCCTTCCGTCGCAGGTCAAGGTCCCGCTCATCATGCTGGAGCATGAGGACTGCATCGCCGCCCTCATGAGCACGGAGAGGTACCACCGCGAGAAGAACAACGGGGGGATCACATGGTTCTACCCTGCGGGTTGGGCCGAGAAAGGGATGCCGGGACTGGTCCAGATGTTCCACCTGGACTGCATGGAGCATAAGGGGTACGAGCCCGAGTTCTTCCTCAGGATGTTGCTGGAGGGGTTCTCACGCTGCCTGTTCATCGATACCGGCATCGAGTGCGTGGAGCAGTGCAGGAAGAACTCTGAACATCTGGCGTCCGACCTGGGGCTGAGGCATGAGTCCACGACCGGTTCCCTTGACCTCATCAGGGAGGCCTGGGACCTGGTCAAGGCGAAGGGTTTGGAGCTGGACAGGTCCAGGAACGAAAAGGTGGAAGGTGGTTGACCGGTAGCGAGAACCGATCCCCTTTCCGACAGGGGCAGCTCAATATCCTCACGGCAGTCATGCTCACTTCTCCGACAGGTGCGTGGAGTAGTACCCCTCGGTGGGCAGAAGGTCATGATCGTCGGGCCTCCGGACGGGCCTGGTCTCCCCGTGGTGCTTCTTGGCGTAGGGGTCCATCCTCTCCCCTGTGACCATGAACACCACCCTGTCGCCGATGTTACAGGAGTGGTCGGCGATCCTCTCCAGATACCTGGCCACCAGGATGTAGTGGGTGCCCACGCCGATGTTACGGGGGTCCTCCATCATGTGGGTCAGGCTCTCGCGGAATATGGAGTCCCACAGGCCGTCGACCTCGTCGTCCCTCCTATACAATCCCCTGGCCTTTCCGTCGTCCCTGCTCACGAAGGAGTCTATGGCATCGTTGACCATGCCCATGACCAGCTCTGCCATGAGGGGGACGGCCACCAGCTTCTTCATCCTCTTGCCCCCCTCCCCGTTCCCGGCGAGCTCGGATATGTCCTGGCCGTAGCGGCCGATGCGGTTCAGGTCGGTGATTATCTTCAGGCTGGTGGTGACCATCCTGAGGTCCCCCGCCACCGGCTGGTGGAGGGCGATTATCTCCACGCAGTGCTTCTCGATGGCCTGCTCGGCGAGGTATATCTGACGGTCCAGCTCCTCGACCTTCGTCCGGAGTTCGGCATCGTTCTCCAGGAAGGCCTGGACGCCCATCTTGATCATCTCCCTGGCCAGGTCCCCCATGCGGACGATCTCCTGGTCTAGCGCCTTCATCTCCTCGTTGAACAGCAACCTTGCGGTCATTCAGCCCATCCTCCCAGTAATGTACTGCTCGGTCAAGTCCTTTTCTGGCTTCTCGAAGAGGTCCCTTGTGCTCCCGTACTCGATGAGCTCACCCAGGTAGAAGAACGCGGTCCGGTCGGCCACGCGCGCGGCCTGCTGCATGTTGTGGGTGACTATCACCACGGTGTAGTCCTTCTTCAGGTCTATCAGCAGGTCCTCTATCTTGGCCGTGGCGATGGGGTCCAGCGCTGAGCACGGCTCGTCGAAGAGTATGATCTCAGGTTCTATGGCCAAGGTCCGGGCGATGCACAGCCTCTGCTGCTGCCCTCCAGAGAGATCGTAGGCGCTCTTGTTCATCCGGTCCTTGACCTCATCCCATAGTGCCGCCCGCCTCAGGGACCTCTCCACGATCAGGCTAAGGTCCTCCTTTCTCTTGGTCCCGTGGATCCGGGGGGCGTAGGCGATGTTCTCGAAGATGGACTTGGGGAAGGGATTGGGCTTCTGGAACACCATCCCTATCTTCTTACGGACATCGGTGACATCGACCTTGGCATCGTAGATGTTGGTGCCGTCCACCAGCACGTCACCCGTCACCTTGGCCGAGGGGATGATATCGTTCATTCGATTGATGCATCGTATGAACGTGCTCTTCCCGCAGCCCGAGGGGCCGATGATGGCCGTTATCTTCTTCTCCTCTATCCTCATGCTCACATCCTTCAGGGCATGCGCCTTGTCGAAGTGGACGTTGAGCTGCCTCACTGTGATGTCTGTCACATGGATCACCATCTGTATTTCTTACGGTACTTGTTGCGTAGCATGATCGCCACGAGGTTCATGCCCACGACCAGCATGAGCAGCACCAGGGCCGAGCCGTAGAGGCTCTGGCCCGTGAGCGCCACCCTGGTCTGGGTGGCCAGCGCGTAGATGTGATATGGAAGTGCTTGGAAGGCGGAGAACAGCGAGTCCGGCAGGCCGGGCATGTAGTACGCTGCACCCACCAGGATTATCGGCGCGGTCTCGCCTGCCGCCCTGGAAAGGGAGAGAATAACTCCGGTGAGGATGCCGGGCATGGCGTACGGCAGGATGTGGTGCCTGACCGTCTGCCACTTGGTGGCTCCCAGTGCGATCGAGGCCTCCCTCAGCGAGGGGGGGATGGCGATAAGAGCCTCCCTGGTGGAGGCGATGATTATGGGCAGCACCAGTATGCTCAGGGTCAGGCCCGCGGCGATCAGGCTCGCCCCCATGTCCAGCAGGAGCACGAAGAGCCCCAGGCCGAGGAGACCATACACCACCGAGGGCACCCCCGCGAGGTTGTGCACCACGACCCTCCACACCCCCTTCATGAACTTGTTCTTCTGGTACTCCACCAGATATACGGCGGAGAGGATGCCTATGGGGATGGAGATGATCAGCACCAGCGCCATCAGGTAGATGGTGCCTAGGAGCTGGGGGAATATGCCTCCCTTGCTCATCCCCACCCGCGGGGCCTGTGTGAGGAACTCCCAGTTAATGGCCCCGATCCCGTAGAAGAGCAGGTAGCCTATCAGGACCGCGATGGCGGCCACCACGGCCCACCCGCTGACCCTGAACAGCCCGAAGTAGATGCTCTGCTTCAGCTTGCGGTTCATCTGTACGCCTCCGAGTAGCGGGCGGCGATGAGGTCCGCTATCATGTTGATAGCCAAAGTGAACAGGAACAGGATCATGCCTATGGCGAAGAGGACGTGGTAGTGGAGGGAACCTCCCGCGACCTCGCCCACATCTATGGCGATGGCCGACGTCATCGCCTGCACCGAGTCCAGTATGTTGCCTGTGACCTGGGGGGAGTTACCTGTGCACATGAGCACCACCATGGTCTCCCCTACAGCACGTCCGATCGACAGTATGATGGCGGCCACGATTCCGGAGAGGGCCGCTGGCAGAACGATGGACCTCATGGTCTCCCAGCGGTTCGCTCCCAGAGCGTAGGACGCTTCCCGCAGGCTCCTGGGGACCGCATTGATGGCATCCTCCGAGAGGCTCACCATGATGGGGATCATCATGATGGCCAGCATGATGGCGCCATTCAGGGCGTTGGTGCCGCTGCCCACGCCGAATATGTCCCTGATGTAGGGGCTGAGTATCAGTAGCCCGAACAGGCCATAGACCACGGAAGGTATACCGGCGAGTATCTCGATCGCCGGCTTGAGGATTCCGCGCACCTTTGGGTGGGCGATCTCTGATATGTAGATCGTGCAGCCGATGCCGATAGGGATGGCGATTAGCGAGGCTGCCAGGCTCACCAGCAATGTCCCCAGGACCAGAGGCAGGATCCCGTAGATGTCCGAGTTGGGCCGCCAGATGTCGCCGGTAAGGAAGTTCCAGAGGTCCGTCACCTCATTGTTGCCGAAGTTGATGAACGAAGGAAGGGCGTTCGAGATGAGAGTGTAGAACACCAGGACCAGCACAAGGAAGGAGATCCCGGCGATGATCAGAAGAATAAAATGAGTGAGAAGGTCCATTTTGACCGAACGCGGCTTATGACGAAGGTCCCTTAGAGCAGAGACCTTCCCCCTTAGACCTCCTATTCCGTTCTTGACCCGTTGGCTCTGCAATATGTTCACCTAGCGTTGTGATGATCGTGAAGAAAGTACCCTTGGCCACCGGGGCCAAGGGTTTTGGGCATCAGCCCAGTTTGGAGATCATCTCCTGCTGAACGGCGCTGGGTAGGGGGTAGAAGCCCGCGTCCGTGACGATCCTCTGACCGCCGTCGGTAGAGAGGACGTAGGCGATCCAGTCCTTCACTGCCCCTGTTGGTACTCCGTTGGTGTACAGGTACAAGTACCTGGAAAGGGAGTAGCTTTGGTTCAGAACAGCGTTCTCGTCCAGGGCGTTGTAGGCGATGGAAGTGTCGTTCTTCTGGATGTTCAGGACGTCCACGGAGCCCTCGCCCTGCTTGGCGTACCCTACACCGACATAGCCGATGGCACCAGGGTCCTGCTCCACCTGGGACAGAATCTGCTGGTTTCCGGTCTGCTGCTTCATGGTGGAGGAGTACTCGGACGCACCAGTCTTGCCCTTCTTGAGGACGACCTCCTCAAAGTACTGATATGTGCCCGAGGTCGGCTGGCGGCCGTACAGAACGATCGCTAGATCAGGACCGCCGACCTGGTTCCAGTTGGTATACGTTCCGTTGTAAATGTTCGCCAGCTGGTCCAGTGTCAGGGTGGTTACGGTGTTCGCGCCATTGGTGATGATGGCGATGCCGTCGATGGCCACCTTGAACTCAACAGCCTCGACGCCGTGAGTGGAGGCGTTCTGTGCCTCGGCTGAGGTCATGGCCCTGGAGGCCTGCGCCACGTCGGTCTCGCCCTGGATCAGCTTGGTGATGCCGACCCCGCTTCCGCCCCCAGTGATGGAAACGGAAACCGTGGTGCTCTCGGCGTTGAAGTCCTCAGCGCACATCTGCATGAGTTCCAACATGGTGTCCGAGCCTATCTCGGTAACATTGGTTTTGTTCTGGGCGTTGTTGTTCGAGCCGAGGCCCACTGCCAGCCCAGCGATGATGACGACCGCTATGACGGCGATCGCTGCATACATGATCTTCCTGTCCATTTTTCTTCCCTCAATGGGTCAAGCTGCTCCGCCTGGTTCTGGCCAGACCGTCAGGGCGATGGCGTTTCACCGATCGCTCACATACATCCGATACCTCGCTTGACCTCACGATTGGCGACTTACATACTCGTAGTATAATCCTATGCAAAATAGAATATAGTTGTATATGCTTGAGAATGTATGACAATATACTCTACATATTGTATATGCAATGGTTATTTGGGTGGTATAATATGGTCGCCAAGCGAATGGAGTCCAGAAAGGTGCAGAAGACGGGTCTATCCACGTTGACCGTGTCCCTGCCGAAGGAGTGGGTCTCCACGATAAACCTCAAGCCAGGGGACCAGGTGGACCTGGAGATCATGCCCGATGGCTCCCTTAGCATCGGACCCAAGGAGAGCAAGAAGAGGGAGCCTCTCAGAAAGGTGATACAGCTGGAGAGCGACGACCCCACCGACCATCTGGTTAGAAAGCTCATAGGCGTTTACCTTGCCGGCTTCAACATCGTCGAGGTGCGCTCCAAGGAGCGAATGGACCTGGAGACAAAGAGGGCCGCCAGGGACTTCGCCCGCATGGTCATCGGACCGGAGGTGATAGAGGAAACGGCCAACTCCATCGTCCTTCATGATCTCTCCGACCCCGTGGAACTGCCTCAGAAGAAGTGCGTCCGCAGGATGCACCTCATCGTCGACACCATGCACCGGGACGCCATGATCGCCTATGCCCAGGGCGACCTGGAGCTGGCGAACGATGTAATCGAGCGCGATCAGGACGTCGACAGGCTATACTGGATGACATACAAGCAGTACAACCTGATCCAGAAGGACCGAAGCCTTGCGGAGAGAGTTGGCGTGGACATCCACGAGAGCATGAGTCTGATGCTGGTCGCCCGGCTCATAGAGCGAATAGGCGACCATGCCGAGAAGATAGCCAAACATGCCCTAAACTCAGGTAAGAAGGGTCCGGCCGCAGACGTGGGCGCCATCGAGAAGCTGAGCCAGGAGGCGCTGGTCCTGCTCACTAAGGCCATGGAGTCCTACTTCCTGCGGGACATCGGCAACGCCAATGACATCATAGATAGGGCCGAGGGCCTGGTCCACAAGGCCGAGGGCCTGCTCCCGGACCTGCAGGCCCACAACGGCAAAGGGGCGGTCTCCAGCTCCTCGGTGCTGGACAGCGTCATCAGGACCATCATGTATGCGACCGACATCGCCGAGCTGGCCATCAACGAGTCCATGCGCTCGGAGGAAAAATAAGGGTGGAGTAAGGGGTTTTAGTCGCCCTCGTCGAGCGCGAAGCCATTGTGCTTCTTCAGGTGCTCGGCGAGCCCGCCGTCAGAGAGGATCTTCATCATAACCGGGGGTAAGGGGCTGGCCTGGAGCGTCACGTTCTTGGTGACGTTCACCACCACACCCTGCGCTATATCTATCTCCAGCACGTCGCCCTCCTCGATCTGGGACGTGTCCACCTCCACCACAGGGAGGCCGACGTTGATGCAGTTGCGGTAGAATATGCGCGCGAAGGACTTGGCGACGACTGCTCCGATGCCCGCGGCCTTGAGGACCAGAGGTGCCTGCTCCCTTGATGAGCCCGCTCCCAGGTTCTCGCCTGCGACCACGAAGTCCCCCTCCTCTATCTCGTCGTAGAAGCCGGGACGGATGTCCTCCATCACGTGCTTGGACAGCTCTTTCATGTCCAGGGTCTTGAACTTGTACTTCCCGGAGATGACGTAGTCGGTGTTGAGGTTGTCCCCGAAGGTATGGGCCTTTCCGTTCATGATGCTCATTTCTGCACCTCCCTGACGTCAGCGATGTGACCGAGCATGGCCGAGTACGCGGCGGTGGCGGGGCTGCTAAGGTAGATCTCCGCCTTGGTGTTGCCCATGCGGCCCTTGAAGTTGCGGTTGGCGGTGGAGAGAACAGTCTCCGCGTCCGAGGGCACGCCGTTGCACGTCCCCACGCAGGGGCCGCAGGAGGGGGCGATGAGCGTGGCGCCTGCCCTCACGAGCCTGTCGATGTATCCTTCCCTCATGGCGTCCAGGAGGACGTTCCGGGATGCGGGTGCGACTATTAGGCGCAGCCCCCGGGCGACCTTCTTGCCCGCCAGGATCTCGGAGGCGATCCTGAGGTCCTCCAGCCGGCCGTTGGTGCAGGTACCGATGTACACCTGGTCCAGCTCCGTTCCTGCTACCTGGGAGACGTCCACCACATTGTCCACCTCATGGGGCTTGGCCACCTGGGGCGGCAGGTCGGAGAGGTCCTCGCGGATGACGCGCTCGTAGATGGCCGAGCCCGAGGCCTCCACGCCCTTGAACGGGGCGTTGGTCCTCTGGCGGACGTACTCGCGAACGCGGCCGTCGCAGGGCATGAGGCCGACCTTGGCCCCTACCTCCACGACCATGTTGGAGATGGTCATCCTGGCATCTACGGACATGGCGTCTATCACCGTACCATATATCTCCAGTGCCTTGTACGTGGCCCCGCGGGAGGTGAGGGTCTTGCACATGTGAAGGATCACGTCCTTGGAGTAGGTCCCCTCGGGCAGGGTCCCGTCATAGACGAACTTGATGGTGCTGGGCACCCGGAACCATATCTTCCCCGTGACCAATGCGGCGGCCAGGTCGGTGGAGCCCACGCCGGTGGCGAACACGTTCAACGCACCGTAGGTGCAGGTATGGGAGTCGCCGCCGATCACCACGTTCCCCGGGAGCACGTGGCCCTTCTCGGGGAGGAGCTGATGGCATACCCCTTCCCCCACATCATAGAGGATGGAGCCCTGGTCGCCGGCGAAGTCCCTCATCTCCTTGTGGATGTTGGACACCGACTCCATAGGCGAGGGGGAGTTATGGTCGATGACGATGGCGTACTTCTTGGGGTTGGCGATGGACTTGGCGGCCATCTGCTTGAACGCCTTGATGGTCAGACCCGTGGTCCCGTCCTGGGACATCATGAAATCGACCGGCACTATGCAAATGTCTCCGGCGCGTACCTCCTTGCCGGCATGCGCGGATAGGATCTTCTCGGAAATGGTTCCCATGTTATCTCACCTTGTCTTTCATTGGCCGGGGTTCGTCCCCTCCTTGTAATCCTGATAGATGTACAGCAGCTCGTTCTCGGACAGGGAGCGTTTCAGCGAGACGGACGTGGCCCGCACGACCTCCAGTATGGCCGCGGCGGAGTTGTCGTCCAGCTCGATGCCCCTGGCCTCGAGTATCTGCTTTATGGTGCTCCTTCCGGAGTGCTTGCCCACTATGATCTTGCGGGTCATGCCGACCTCCTCCGGAGAGTACGGCTCGTAGTTGGAGAGGTACTTCATGACCCCGTCGGTGTGTATGCCCGCCTCGTGAGCAAAGCAGTTCTGCCCCACGATGGGTTTCCAAGCGGGGATCTCCCTGTTGGACGCCCTGGCAACGTATTCTGATATCTCCCTGAGGCGTTTGGTGTCGATGCCCGTGTCTATCCCCAAAAGGTGCTTCGAGGCCATGACGACCTCCTCCAGGGGGGAGTTACCGGTCCTCTCGCCTATGCCCATCACGGTGGTGCTCAGGAATGTGGCGCCGGCCTGCACACCGGAGATGGCGTTGGCGGTGGCCATGCCGAAATCGTTGTGGGTGTGCATCTCGATGGGGATGTGGACGTTGTCTATGATGTTCTTGATGGCATCGTAGGTGACCGAAGGGGTGAGGATGCCCAGAGTGTCGCAGTAGCGGACCCTGTCCGCACCCGCCTCCTTGGCGGTCCGGGCGAACTCCAGCATGAACTCCGGGTCGGCACGGGAGGCGTCCTCGGCATTGACCGATATGTACATGCCGTGAGCGGCGGCGTACTCCACAGACTCCACTATCCTTTCCAGGACCCACTCTCGGCTCTTCATCAGCTTGTGCTCGATATGGATGTCGGAGGAGGACATGGAGATGGCCACGGAATCTACGTCGCAGTCGATGCTATTGGAGATATCCTCCTTGGAGGCCCGGTTCCATCCCAGGATGGAGGCGTCAAGCCCCAGATGGGCTATGCGCTTGATGGCGGCCTTCTCATCGCCGCCCATCGCCGGTATGCCTGCCTCGATCTGCTGGACACCGATCTCGTCCAACAGCTTGGCTATGCGCACCTTCTCCAGATTGGCGAAGACTATGCCTGCAGCTTGCTCCCCATCCCTGAGGGTGGTGTCGCAGACCATCAACTTTCTCTTCGCCAATTTCGCGAGGACATTTCCTTTGTCCTTCATTTTTTCGTCTCCCTTATCGTTGCTCCAGCCCCGCACGCACAAGTACCAGCGGATACAGCAGGATCCTCGCTGCGAGCCCTACATAAGTATATGTCAAGTGCGTTCGCCCACAGGTCTGGCAAATGGCCCACTTTTCCCTTGTGAAACAACCGCATCCGAACATCAGCGTCCATTCTGTTCTACCCGTAATATAAAGGGTTAGGGCCTGGTCCTTTCGTTATCATAGGTTTTATACTTAAATTGTTTTGTGAGCTTTACATCGAAATCGCAGCCATACTGCACACTTGATTAAGATAAGAATCATTGAATGTACGTTGCGAATAACGGCTGTGTCATTCATGAGGGGAGGTGGAAGCGAAGGAGGGCGGCGATGCCCCCGATGGATTCGAGCTTCTGTCCTGCCTCGAACCTCTCGCTGACGACTATGACCTTTCCCCGGGACGCCTCCACCCGGGACATCAGGGGCCCTGACCTGTTCTGGCGGACGATGCTGTCCAGTATGAGCAGCGTCTCCACCGCGCCCATCAATACGGCCCTCTCCACCTCCGCAGGGCCGTAAGCCACCGGCCCGTCCCTGGCGATCTCGGTGAGCACGTCCTCCACAACCTTGGTCTCCATAGCGGCCCGGGAGCCTTGCACCACTTCCGTTCCCAGACCTGCCTTCATGAGCTCGTGGACGCCGGGCATGCCCGCCTGCCCCGTATGATAGACGTGGGCTCCCTTGAAGAGGTCCGGTTCACGCTCCTTGCCCAGTGAAACGAGGGCCTCCTTCGCGAAGCCCGGGCCCAGTATGACGAGGGGCACCCCAGGTTGAGAGGCCTGCTTGACCTTCTCCACGATGTCCTCGTAATAATTGCGGTCCTCCTTCTGGTCGTACATCTTTCCGGACGAGGGGGCGTAGATCCGCGCCACCTCCTGTATCCCGAACTGGCGTGCTACGGCGATCACGGCCTCATCGTTCTCCAGGGACACGAACAGTATCCTCGGCTTCCTGGAGTCCTCCACCGCCCTCTTGACCCTATCCAGTATTGATGGTGACCAGTCGGTCTTACGGACCGTCAGGACATCGCCCTCCGCAAGGTTCAGGGTATGGTATGAACCGACGTCCTGGGGCCCCTCCACGATCACCCCGTGCACCCTCAGGCGGCTTTCCGACTCGTGAAAATCCACGTTCTCGGTGCGGATGCCCAGGACCATGCGCTTCTTCTCCCCCCGCTCCGCGCGGAGCTTGTCTGTCTTGGACTCGTCCCTGCGGTAGGTGACAGATATCACGATGTCTCCGGGCAAGATTATGTTGTAAAGATGCCAAAGGTCGTCGAGGGTCTCTACCTGGAACTTTATCTCCCCCGCCTGGCGGTCTTGATGGAGGACGCGCATCGGGGGATACGATGGTGTGAAATTATTTTATGATATCCCTCAGACCCATAGGCCGAATGGTGCTGGACGGCGTCGATGATCTTACTTTTTGGATAGGGCAGGTTTTGTCCGTAATTCAAGAAAGGCATCATCGGCCTCAATGCCCGTATCCTGATATCTCGATAATGATTATATGTTCTAACTCGATGATGGCTACAATGGGGAAGTTACTTTGATCTGCGGTTGGTGCAACAGTGAAAATCCAGAGGGTAACCTCTATTGCGGAAGGTGCGGGAACGCGCTAGTCACGGGTACTGCGGTAGGCACGACAACATGGGGTAGAATGGGCAAACCTCTCATGACCATAGGCTCGCTGTTATTGGTTCTCTCCTTTGTCCTATCCATCTATGAATCTTATTCGATCACATATCTGACCAACGGCTTTGCGGACGGGGACATATCTCAGTTGTACCCGTTAATGACCCTAATTAACCTGTTAGCACCTCTGGGAACGGGACTATTGCTGCTGGGGACGGCTTTTTTATTTAATGGACAAAGGTCCGAGGGTGACGGGAGGGGGGTTGCCAGCACTCTAATTATGAGCGGTGCCATCGTCTTCTTCTTAGGGACGATAGTTGAGATCGGACTTATCGCCTTCGTTCAGTTGACCCATGCAAGCTTTTTTGATCGTAACATAAATTATTTCGTTTCATCGATCGGTGAGATCGGTATCGTGCTCTTCCTGATAGGGCTAATCGTATGGTTGTTGAGAACGAGGCCAAGCCTCCATTCGAGATCAGGTGCGACTTGATGGGCACTTGTCCTGAATTGGACAACGGCGGGGAAATCTGTCCGGCCATGGATGCCAAACCTTAAGTATCATACACCATTACTGCAAAATCTCGATGGTATATCAGTGCCACCTCATCCTTGAAAACGGGACCATAGCTGAGGGCACTGGCTTTGGTTTTGAGAAAACGGTGTACGGCGAGGTCGTCTTCAACACCGGCATGTGCGGCTACCAGGAAAGCCTCACGGACCCCTCCTACAAAGGCCAGATTCTTATCATGTCCCACCCCATTATCGGCAATTACGGAGTGAATGACAGGTTCTCGGAGTCATCGGAGGTGCAGGTCCGGGGGTATGTGGTGAGGGAGGCATGCGAACACCCTTCGATGACATACGGCAACGGAAGCCTTGACGATCTCCTGAAGAGGGACAAGGTACCGGGCATCTCAGGGCTTGACACGAGGTCCCTGATCATCGGGATAAGAGAGAAAGGCGTCCTGAAGGGTGCCATTGCCTTCGATGAGGACCCGATGGAGGTCTTGGAGAGGGTCCGGCAGATGCCATATCCCTCAGAGTCGAACCTGGTGGCCGAGGCCAGCGTGAAAAGGATCATCAGGTATGACAAGGCGGGCTCCAGGAGAGTGGGGCTCATCGATTGCGGGGTGAAGAACAACATCGTCAGGGAGCTGAGGAAGAGGTTCGAGGTCGTCCAGGTGCCGTACGACACCCCGGCCTCCGTTCTGCGGGACCTGGAGATAGACGGCCTGTTCCTCTCCAACGGCCCCGGGGACCCGGCTCACCCGGAGCTTCAGACGACGGTCGTGAGGACCATCAAGGACCTCAAGGAGGAGCTTCCCATCATGGGCATCTGCATGGGCAACCAGCTGCTGGCCCGGGCCTTCGGCGGGAACACGTACAAGATGAAGTTCGGCCACAGGGGAGTGAACCAGCCGGTGAAGCACAATGGCCGGATATACATCACGTCACAGAACCACGGCTATGTGGTTGACCCTGAGACCATCGACGGGTCCGGTCTCATCGTGGACCATGTGAACGTGAACGACGGAAGCGTGGATGGGATGAGGCACACGGAGCTGCCCATCTTCGCGGTGCAGTACCACCCTGAGGCGTCGGCCGGTCCCCACGACACCACCTTCCTCTTCGATGAGTTCAAGAAGATGCTGGAGGGGAGGCGATGAAGCGGACCGACCTGAAGAAGATCATGGTCATCGGCTCCGGGCCCATCGTCATCGGGCAGGCCGCCGAGTTCGACTTCTCCGGGTCCCAGGCATGCCGCTCGTTGCGCGAGGAGGGTTACACCACCGTGCTCGTCAACTCCAACCCGGCCACCATCCAGACGGACGTGGAGACGGCGGACGTGGTCTACATAGAACCGCTTAACGCGGAGACCGTTGCCCGCATCGCGGAGAAGGAGGAGGTGGACGGCATCCTGTCAGGCATGGGAGGTCAGACCGCCCTCAACATCTGCTCAGAGCTCGCGGAGAACGGTACCCTGGACCGTCTGGGCATACAGCTGCTGGGGACGCAGCCCCATGCCATCGCCCTGTCCGAGGACCGGGAGCTCTTCCGGGAGATGATGCTTAAGATAGGCGAGCCCATACCTAAGAGCAAGACCGTGCACAGCGTCGAGGAGGCCCTGGCCGCGGCCAAGGAGCTGGGACGCTACCCGGTCCTCATCCGTCCAGCGTACACGCTGGGAGGTACGGGCGGGGGCATCGCCTACAACGAGGAGGAGCTCATCAACATCACTGGGCGCGGGCTCATCTACTCGAGGATACACCAGGTGCTGATCGAGGAGTCGGTCCTGGGCTGGAAGGAGTTCGAGTACGAGGTCATGAGGGACGCCAAGGACAACTGCGTCATCATCTGCAACATGGAGAACCTCGACCCCATGGGCATCCATACCGGGGAGTCCATAGTCATAGCTCCTGCACAGACTCTCAGCGATGTGGACCATCAGCGGCTGCGCAACGCCACCATCAAGACCATCCGGGCCCTTCAGATAGAGGGCGGATGCAACATCCAGTTCGCCCTCGACCCCGAGACCAAGGAGTACCGGGTCATCGAGGTGAACCCAAGGGTGTCCCGGTCTTCGGCCCTGGCCTCCAAGGCAACGGGCTATCCGATAGCGCGGGTGGCCGCCAAGATCGCCGTCGGCTATGACCTTGATGAGATCCCCAACAGGATCACCGGAAAGACCTTCGCGGCCTTCGAGCCGACCTTGGACTATGTGGTCATGAAGATACCGCGCTGGCCCTTCGACAAGTTCCGCACCGTGGACCGGACCCTGGGTACCCAGATGAAGAGCACCGGGGAGGTTATGGCCATCGGTCGGACCATCGAGGAGGGGCTGCTCAAGGCCGTCCGCTCCCTGGAGATCGACCAGGAGTACCTCGAACCCGGCAGCTGGTCGGACGAGGTCATGATCAGGGAGCTGAACACGGCCACCGACCAGAGGCTGTTCGTCATCGCCGAGGCATTGCGGCGGGGTATGAGCGTCCAGCGGATCGCGGAGATCACGAAGTGGGACGTGTTCTTCGTACAGAAGGTCCAGAACATCCTGGAGATGGAGACGGCGCTCAAAGGGAGCAGCGAACCTCAGGCCGCTGTCCTTAGGAAGGCCAAGCGGCTGGGCTTCTCGGACGATGCCATAGCCAAGCTCACCGGCCTGAATGCGGATAAGGTCAGGGAGCTGAGGAAGGAGGCAAAGCTGCTGCCCACGTACAAGATGGTTGATACCTGCGCAGCGGAGTTCAAGGCGGAGACCCCTTACTTCTACTCTACCTACGAGACGGAGAACGAGGCCCGTCCGTCATCCAACAAGAAGGTCATCATCGTCGGGGGAGGGCCTATACGCATAGGTCAAGGTATCGAGTTCGATTATGCCTGCGTGCACGGGGTCATGGCCCTGCAGGAGGAGGGCGTCGACGCCATCATCATCAACAACAACCCTGAGACGGTGTCCACTGACTACGACATATCCGACCGCCTCTACTTCGAACCGCTGACCCTGGAGGACGTCCTGAACATCATCGAGAACGAGGATGCCGACGGCGTGATACTCCAGTTCGGAGGCCAGACCGCGATCAACCTGGCCATGCCCCTCATGAGGGCCCTCAAGGGAAAGAAGACCAAGGTCCTGGGAACATCGCCGGAGGATGTGGACGTGGCCGAGGACCGGAAGTTGTTCTCGGCACTGATGGACAGGCTAGGCATCCTCCAGCCGCGCTCGGGGACGGGGTACTCCTTCGAGGAGGTGAAGATCATAGCCGAGCAAATCGGCTATCCTGTGCTGGTGCGTCCTTCGTACGTCATCGGGGGGCGGGCCATGGAGATCGTCTACAGCGAAGATGAGCTGAAAACCTACGTAGCCACGGCGGTGAAGGTGTCCAAGAAGCACCCCATCCTGGTCGACAAGTACCTCTCCCATGCCATCGAGATAGACGTGGACATCGTCGCCGACGGCACGGACGTGTTCATCGGCGGGATATTGGAGCACGTGGAGGAGGCGGGCGTGCACTCCGGGGATGCCACCATGACCATGCCTCCCCAGACCTTGTCCCCAGAGATCATCGCGGAGATAATCAGCATCTCGGATAAGGTCGCCAGAGGCCTGAACGTCCGCGGGCTTCTCAACCTTCAACTAGCAGTAAAAGAGGGGCAGGTGTACATGATCGAGGCCAACCCCCGGGCCTCCAGGACCGTTCCCTTCGTGTCCAAGGCCATCGGACGCCCCCTTGCCAAGATAGCCACAAAGGTGATGCTGGGCCGCACCCTGAAGGAGTTGGGATGCGTAGGTGTGCCCCAGTTCAACCACGTGGCGGTGAAGGCGTCGGTGTTCCCCTTCCTGAAGCTGCCAGGCGTGGACTCCATCCTCGGACCGGAGATGAGGTCCACCGGCGAGGTCATGGGGATCGACCGCAACTTCGACGCCGCCTGTTATAAGGCCCTCATCTCCGCGGGGCTCAAGCTCCCGGTCTCCGGAGGCGTGTACATAACCGTCAACGATGAGGACAAGCCCAAGATCCTGGGCATCGCCAAGGAGCTGCAGGACATGGGCTTCCGCATTTTCGCCACCAAGGGCACCTCGACCTTCCTGCGGGAGCGGGGACTGCATACAACCACCGTGTACACCATCTCCCAGAACATGGACCCGGATGCGCTGGGGCTGATGCGCAACGGGGACATAAACCTCATCATCAACACTCCCAGCGAGGCCTCGGGAGCGCGCCGGGACGGCTTCATGATGAGGCGCCTGGCAGTGGAGCTGGAGATCCCCTTCCTGACCACGGTGCAGGCCGCCCGCGCTGCCGTGGCGGCGATGAAGCGTTCCCGCCTTGGTCCGCTGGACGTGGTCGACATCGGCTCATACCAGAAAGGCTGCTGAGAGCTGTAACGGTGTCGACGACCATCAGGGCATCCAGCATCTTCTCGTGGGCGCGAACGCGAAAGCGGGATGCACGGAGCTGCCGATGAGGGCCGGGGATCTACGTTATGGAAGAGAGAATCGGTCCTTGGACCTTGATCCATATCTGTCGTTCTGAACTAGTGGATGATCAGACTCTTTACTCCCCGGCAGATCTTGATACGAGGTATCAGCTCCGGCGGTACTTCGCTGCCAGTGATGACATAGAGCCTCGGCTCGTCGGTGAGCTCAGGATCATCGACCAAGGCCTGTCTCACACTGATGCCCGCTTCCGCGATGACGCCCGTTACATCGGCGATGATGCCTGGCACGTGGGCGTCCGTGGGTATCACCTCGATGCAGCTCCAACCCATAAGAGGCGCGACCTCCTTGAGCATGGCGGTGGGTCGAAGGGCCGTGAACACCCTCTTGAGCTCTTCCGTGGACTCTATGGTCTCCACCGCGGCCCTGACTATCCTTCTGTCCACATTGATAGCCCTGGCCACCGCCACGTCCCCGACCTCCACCTCCCCGGAGTAGATACGTCCTTCCTTGACCCTCAGACCATTGGTCATCAGAAGCCTGGCAACCTTACCTTGTGAGGGATAACGGCCGAAGTACTTGGAGAGGGAATACCACATGGCCGGAACATCGTCGCTGGCGATAAAAGAGTTTGCTGAACATCCATCATCTCATGACGTGCCATTCCGAACATGATAAGGCCCTGGTATGATATCGGGAGGCTGAACCTCTCAGAAAATGGTTTATACATGCTAGATATTGTCTAGCAAGCGAGGCATACCAATGTCAGGTAAGAGCATCCGCATGGAGCGGATCATAGACCGGAACTCTGGACGGGCAGTAGTAGTGCCCGTGGACCATGGCATCACCATGGGTCCGATCCAAGGGCTAGTGGACATGAAGGCCACCATCGACAAGGTGTCCCAGGGAGGGGCCACCGCTGTTGTCATGCACAAAGGGGTGGTGCCTTATGGCCATCGGTCCTTCGGCCGGGACATAGGCCTCATAGTTCACCTTTCGGCGAGCACCTCCCTTTCCCCGGATCCCAACTCCAAGGTCATCGTCACGACTGTGGAGGAGGCGATCAAGATGGGGGCGGACGCCGTTTCCATACACGTCAACATAGGCGCCAGCACCGAACCCGACATGCTACGTGACTTCGGTCAGGTGGCCAGGGAGTGCAACGAGTGGGGGATGCCCCTCATGGTGATGCTCTACCCCCGGGGCAAGGACATCAAGAACAACTACGACGTGGACCTGCTGAAGCAGTGTGCACGGGCGGGGATGGAGCTGGGGGCGGACATCGTCAAGACGTCCTACACGGGCGAGATCGACACCTTCCGGGAGGTGGTGAAGGGAGCTATCATTCCCGTTCTCATCGCGGGGGGACCGAAGATGGACTCCGACCGGGACCTTCTGCAGATGGTCAAAGACTCCATCGAGGCCGGGGGCTCGGGCGTGAGCATCGGCAGGAACATATTCCAACACCGCAATGTGACGGGCATAACCAGGGCTGTCGCCGAGGTGGTATTGCACGATGCCTCTGTGGACGAGGCTCTGAAGCTACTAGAGTGATAGCATGGAGAAGCTCATATGGGTACGGGCCGACGGCCCCGCGGACTACGAGGAGCGCAAGAAGTTGGTCTCATCAGCCCTGGAGGAGGGCATGGTCCATATCCTCCTGAGAGAGGAGGACCAGGCGCTTCAGCGTCTGGGAAGGTTCGAGGCCATGTTCATAAGGGGCCCTGAGGTGTATTCCGGGGAGGAACGCATTGGCACCATAGTGGAGATATCCACGCCTGAGGACCTGCAGCGAGCGTACTCCCTGCGTGACCAGGTGAGATACCTGCTGATCTCCGCCCGCGACTGGAAGGTCATCCCCTTGGAGAACCTCATCGCGGAGTTCCAGGGCTCTCACACCCGAATACTGGTGGTGGCGACCGATCCCTTGGAGGCCAAGCTCTACCTGGAGACCATGGAGAAAGGGGCCGACGGGGTGGTCATAGAGGTCGACAACCCTGGCTCATTGTCATCCTTCGCCGGCCTGGCCGACCAGGGGAAAGTGAGCGCCGAGCTGGTCCCTGCCACGGTGACCGCCATCCGGCCTCTGACCTTAGGGGACAGGGTGTGCGTGGATACCTGCTCCCTGCTGAGGATAGGGGAGGGAATGCTGGTGGGGTCGCAGTCATCATGCCTCTTCCTGATCGGATCAGAGAGCGCTGAGAGCGAGTACGTGGCGGCCCGGCCGTTCCGTGTCAACGCCGGCGCTGTCCACTCTTACATAATGATGGCCAACGGGAGGACGAAGTACCTCTCCGAGGTCCGGGGCGGGGACGAGGTCCTGGCCGTGGACGACAAGGGGGAGACGAGAAAGGTGGTCGTTGGCAGATCGAAGGTCGAGCGCCGTCCGCTGCTCCTCGTCGAGGCAGAGGAAAATGGAAAAAGGTATACTACCATCCTCCAAAATGCGGAGACGATCAGGCTATGCGCTCCCGAGGGGCCCATCTCCGTTTCCGACCTGAGGGTCGGGCAGAAGGTGCTGGTTAGGCTGGAGGGGGGCGGGAGGCACTTCGGCCACAGCATCAAAGAGACGATCACGGAGATCTGATGCGGGTCTGTGTTTCCCTTGTTGAGGACGGCGTTAAGGAAGCGGTGGCTGCGGGGCTTATCGCACAGGCGAAGGGAGCTGACCTGCTGGAGGTCCGCTTCGACAAGATGACCAAGCTCCCTGAGGACCTCTCCGCTTTCCGAAAGCTCTCCCTGCCCCGCATCGCCACCCTCCGCACAGAGGGCCAGGGGGGCAGCTCCCAGCATGGTGATGAAGAGAGGCTGCGGTTCTTCCGCAGGGCCATCCGGATCGGCTTCGAGAACGTGGATATCGAGTACGATTCCCCTCTCATATACCGGCTCGGCCGCGAGCTCAGGTCCGTGGGCCTTATCTGCTCCTTTCATGACTTTACAGGCACGCCTTCAAAGGCCCGCATCATCGACGCGCTCATAACCACCGCCTCCAAGGGAGACCTTGCCAAAGTCGCTTTCAGGATCAACAACGTCGGCGACCTGAAGCGCCTGTTGGAGGCGGCCCGACTGTTCTCGGTCACCGGCAACAAGTTCGTCCTCCTGGGCATGGGCGAGCTGGGTGAGATCACCCGGAGCATGAGCGGGGCCTTTGGGAGCGCGTTCACCTATGCTTCAGTGGAGAAAGGGAAGGAGGCTGCCCCGGGGCAGCCGGACGTGGAGACGCTGAAGGCCTTAGGCGATAAGCCAGTGATAACCGGGCTGACCGGCTCTCCTTTGGGCCACTCGCTGTCACCGGCCATTCACAACGCTGCCTACAGGTCGTTAAAACTTCCAGGCCAGTACCTCCTTTTTCCCGCCACTGCCGCGGAGCTCCCGGACCTCTTGTACCTGGTCCGCGAGCTGGGGATCAGGGGCTTGAACGTCACTATCCCCCACAAGGAGAACGTGATGCGGTATCTCGACGACGTCGACCCTCTGGCCAGCCGTGTGGGGGCGGTGAACACCATAGTTAATAAGAACGGCAAGCTGGTGGGCACCAACACCGACGTGTCCGGTCTGGAGAAGGCGCTGCTGGCAGCGGGCGCCGACCCCAGGGGGAAGAGCGTGCTGGTTATAGGGGCAGGAGGAGCGGCACGGGCCTGCGGCCTCGTCCTGGAGCGGCGGGGGGCGGACATCTGGTTCACGAACCGGACCGCCTCCAGGGCGCAGGAGGTTGCCAAGGGCTTCTCCGGCCGCGTCGCCGGCCACGGCGATGTCGCCCACATGACCTTCGACATGGTGGTCAACTGCACACCGTTGGGGATGCAGGGTTTCCCCGACGAGCTGCCGGTGGACCCCCAGGTGTTCAGGGCGGGGCAGTGGGCGGTAGATCTGATCTACAACCCGCCCACCACCCGTTTCCTCGAGGAGGCTGCGAAACACGGGGCCAAGACCCTCTCCGGTATGGAAATGTTAATCTATCAAGCCATGGATGCTTTTGAGACCTGGACGGGGCAAAGGCCTCCCTATGAGGTAATGGCCGCGGGTGCAAGGACGGGATAACCATGAAGGGGAAGGGAATGAGCCATGGCGCCGCCACCATAGTCAATGCCATCGCAGGCGGGAAAGGCGCCGCATTCGGGCTGGACCTCAGGACCGAGGCCACAGTGGAGCTGACAACGGGCAAGGGCACAGTGGTCACCATTGACGGGCTTCCGGGCGAGGCCACATCCCTGGCGGAGCGGTGCGTGCAGGGCGTACTGGAGGCCAAGGGCGGCAACAGGAGCTATCATGCGGAGGTCCGGACATCCTCGCAGATACCCGTGTCCCGGGGCCTCAAGAGCAGCAGCAGCGCCGCCAACGCCATCGTCCTGGCCACCCTGGACGCTCTTGGGGAGACCATGGACCAGCTGGATGCCGTTCGTATCGGCACCAAGGCGGCCATAGACGCCGGCGTGTCCATCACCGGCGCCTTCGACGATGCCTGCGCCTGTGCCCTGGGCGGAGTGGTCCTCACGGACAACCGGTCCGAGAGGGTCCTGAACCGCTCCCGCATGCCTGACTACGTAAAGGTGGTCATCCACGTACCTGAGGAACAGATACGGAAGCGCGACCTGCCGCGGAAGAGGATCTCGGCGATGAGCGGGCTCGTGGACCTGGCCTTCAGACAGGCCCAGGAAGGGGATTACTACCGGGCGCTCACGCTCAACGGGATGTGCTACTCCACGGCTCTCGGCCTGGACCAGGAGATCGCTCTGCGGGCTCTGCAGAACGGGGCCCTGGCGGCTGGCCTGACGGGGACCGGGCCGGCCACGGTCATGCTCGTGGTGGAGGAAAAGGTCAATGAGTTCATAGGGTCCATGAAGGACTACCAGCTCACAACGGTGGACGTCTTCAACGGGGAGGGTACGGAGTGAAGCTCGTCGTTAGGCCGTCCGCTGTCCATGGGACGGTGCAGGCCACCCCCTCCAAGAGCCACACCCACCGAGCGTTGGTGCTCGCGGGCCTGGCCAACGGGGAGACGAGGCTGCGGCGCCCCCTCATCGGTGGGGACACCCAGGCCACAATCAGGGGCATGGAGCAGTTCGGGGCCTCCTTCCGGACAGATGACGGCGACCGCATAGTGCGCGGAGGGCGGCTGAGATCGCCTGCCGCGGCCATCGATTGCGCCAACTCCGGAACGACCATAAGGCTGCTCGCGGGGATAGCCTCCCTGCTTCCGACCAGCGTGACGCTGACCGGGGACGCTTCCCTGCAGCAGAGGCCGATGAAGCCCTTGATCAATGCACTGACGGAGATGGGTGTTCACGCCGCCTCGTCCCTGAACAACGGCTGCCCCCCTCTGATAATACGCGGACCCAACAAGGGCCGGTGGACGCATATCAAGGGAGACATCAGCTCGCAGTTCGTATCCTCCCTCTTGATCTCCTCGGCCCTCAAGGACCTTGACACGGAGATCATAATCACCACGCCCCTGAAGTCAAGGCCTTACGTACAGATCACCAGGGACATGATGTCCCATTTTGGCGCCACCACCGCGGAGACCAAGAACGGCTATCGCGTGCTGGGGGGTCAGCGCTACCGCCCCCGGGACTACACCATACCCGGCGACTACTCCTCGGCCTCGTTCCCCCTGGTAGCGGGGGCGCTGGCGGGTAAGGCCACCGTAACGGGACTGGACCCCCAGGACCGGCAGGGGGACCGCGTCATCCTCGACATACTTACGAGGTTCGGGGCATCGGTAACCCAAAGCGGGGAGAGCGTCACCGTGGAAAAGGGCGACCTCCACGGAACCGAGGTCGACCTGGGGGACACGCCGGACGCCTTCCCTATCCTGGCCGTGCTGGCCACGCAGGCACAGGGGGAGAGCGCACTGACCAACGCCGAGCACCTGCGGTATAAAGAGAGCGACCGCATCGCCACCACCGTCAGCTTCCTCAGGTCGATGGGCGCGGACATCGAGGAGCGGAAGGACGGATGTATCGTGAGAGGGCCTACAAAGCTGAAGGGCCGGTCCATCGACCCCTCCGGTGACCACCGCATCCTAATGGCCGCCGCCGTGGCGGGGCTGGTCGCCGAGGGCACCACCACCATCGCCCATGGGGAAAGCTACGCCATATCCTACCCTCGGTTCCCCGAGGACATGAAGGCGCTCGGGGCCAACGTGGAGGTGGTGAACTGAACACCATCGGTACCATGCTGAGGCTCACCATCTTCGGCTCCAGCCACGGGCCGGGCATTGGCTGCGTCCTGGACGGAGTGCCGGCGGGGATCGATGTGGACCGGGACGACGTGCAGAGGGAGCTGGAGCTCCGCAAGCCGTCGGGAGCGCTGGGAACCCCGCGGGTGGAGGAGGACCGCGTGGAGATACTCGCGGGCGTTATGGACGGCAGGTCCACGGGGGCGCCCGTGGTGCTGTTCATCGCCAACAAGGACACCGACTCCTCAAAGTACGAGAAGTTCCGGGCGACGCCTCGCCCGGGCCATGCCGATCTGACGGCCCTCAGAAAGTATGGTGAGACGGTCGATCTCAGGGGCGGTGGCCAGTTCTCCGGCCGGATGACGGCCCCGCTGGTGGCCGCGGGCGCGATAGCCAAGGAGATGCTGCGGGGGTTGAACGTCCAGATAGCGGCCTACACCCAGAGGCTGGGAAGTGTGGTGGACGATCAGGAGAGGACGTTCAAGGAGGTTAGGCGGCAGGCCAGGGAGAACCCGGTGCGCTCCGCCGATCCCACCCTCGCCCTGGACATGATCCACGAGATCATGGAGGCGAAGCATGAGGGGGACAGCGTGGGAGGCGTCGTCCGCTGCCTGGTCGTCGGCCTCCCCATGGGCGTCGGGGAGCCGTTCTTCGACTCTCTGGAGGGGGAGGTTGCGAAGATGATGTTCTCCATCCCCGGGGTGAAGGGCATCGAGTTCGGTGCCGGCTTCAAGGCCGCGTCCATGAGGGGTTCGGAGCACAACGACTCCTTCCAGGTGGTGGACGGCGAGGTGAGCACCATCACCAACAACGCCGGCGGGGTGCTCGGGGGCCTGTCCAACGGCATGCCGCTGGACATCAAGGTGGCCTTCAAGCCCACGGCATCCATAGCGATAGAGCAACGGACCATTGACCTTGACAGGATGGAGGATACCACCATCAAGGTCGAGGGGAGGCATGACCCGTGCATCGTCCCCCGGGCCGTAGTGGTGGTGGAGGCGGCCACGGCATTGGTCCTGGCCGACCTGTGCCTGAGAGGTGATTTCATTGCGTGAGAGCATAGAAGACATTAGAAAGCGCATCGAGAAGATCGATCGCGAGATCCTTCGCATGATGGCCAACCGCACGGCGGCAGCGGTGGAGATGGGTAAGATGAAGGCCGACGATTCCCTGCCCCTCCGCGCGCCCCAGGTGGAGGAGAAGGTCATCGAACGTTACGTGATGAGCGCGAAGGAGTTCGGAATGTCTGCCGAGTCCGCCCGCCACATCGCGGAGCTGCTCATCGTCGAGTCCATCGAGCAGCAGGGTCGTATACCCAGACCGCAGCAGTCAAAGAGGGTGCTGATCGTCGGCGGCAACGGCCGTATGGGCGGCTGGCTCTGCCGGTTCTTCGCCTCCCGGGGCCACAAGATAAGGATCTTCGACAAGGGGGAGAACGCCAGGTTCCCTGTGGAGAAGGACCTCAAGAAGGGCGTGAGGGACGCTGAGATCATAGTACTGGCCACCCCCATCTCCCAGACGGCCGAGGTACTGAAGGAGGTGCTGTCATACGGCCCCAAGGGCCTGGTGTTCGACATCGCCTCCATAAAGACTCCGTCGATACCGATCCTCCGTGAGGGTGCGTCCAAGGGTGCAAAGGTGTGCTCTCTGCACCCCATGTTCGGGCCCGAGGCCGCCTCTATCATCAACCGCAACGTGGTCATATGCAACTGCGGTTCCCCTGAGGCCCTTGACCTGGCCAGACCGCTGGTGGACGGGTCCAACGTGATCGAGATGGATGTGGAGGAACACGACTCCCTGATGGCTTACGTGCTGGGCCTGAGCCATGCGGTCAACATCGCGTTCTTCGAGGCTCTGCGCCAGAGCGGCAGAGGGTACAAGGAGCTGGACAGTGCCGGCTCCACCACGTTCCACCGGCAGGTGGAGATCTCACGGGACGTGGCATCGGAGAATGCTCAGCTTTACTATGAGATTCAACATCTCAATCCGCACAACGCGGAAGCTCTGGGCTACCTGCAGCGCGCCCTCGACGACCTCCGGGAGGCCGGGGTCAAGGGGGACCGCGAGGCGTTCGAGAAGATGATGGTCGAGGGCAGCGAATATTTCGGAGGCAATTGAATGGCTAAGATCAAGGTCGCGGTTCTGGGAGCAACGGGGATGATAGGGCAGAGATTCGTGCAGCTTCTGGAGGACCACCCCATGTTCGAGATCGGTGGGCTCTATGCCTCGGAGAGGTCCGAGGGGAAGAGGCTGGGCGACACCCTCAAGGTCAAGGACCATCCGTTCGAGGAGGACGTCCTGGACATGAGGATCGAGCAGCTGATAGTCCCCAACATCGCCCGTGACTGCAGGTTGGCCTTCTCCGGCCTGCCGTCCGACATCGCTGGACCGTTCGAGACCCAGCTCGCCGAGTCCGGGGTCGCCGTGTTCTCCAACGCGGCGAACCACCGCATGGAGGGGAACGTCCCTCTGCTCATACCGGAGTGCAACGCTCCCCACCTTGACATGGTAAAGAAGCAGGCCACCTTCAAGGATGGCGGCTTCATCGTCACCAACGCCAACTGCTCTACCACCGGCATAGCCGTGCCGCTGAAGGCGGTGGATAAATCCTTCGGCCTGGACTTCGTGTGCGCCTCCACATATCAGGCCGTGTCCGGCGCCGGTTATCCTGGGGTGCCCTCCCTGGACATCCTTGGTAACGTGGTCCCGTACATCAAGAACGAGGAGGAGAAGATGGAGATGGAGCTGGCCAAGATACTGGGCTCGGTCAGCAAGGGCAAGTTCGTCAACCACCCCGTGGAGGTCCTGGCATCCTGCGTCAGGGTTCCGGTGGAGGACGGGCATCTGGAATCGGTCACCCTCCGCACCGAGAAGGATGCCACCGTGGACGAGATGATCAAGGCCCTGTCTTCATTCAGGGCCGAGCCCCAGCGCCTGAAGCTACCCACCGCGCCTGTCAGGCCGGTCATCGTGCGCAAGGAGGCGGACCGCCCCCAGCCAGTCTACGATGTGAACGCCGGGGAGCCGCTGAGAGCGAGGGGCATGGGCACAGTCGTGGGAAGGGTAAGGAAGAAGGGTACCTTTTTCAAGATGTTCGTACTGTCCCACAATACCATCCGGGGAGGCGCGGGGGGCTCTGTCCTCAACGCCGAATTGGCAAACGCTAAGAAACTCCTATAAGGTGATTCCGTGAAGAGAACGTACGAAGAGATCAACGCGAAGATCGAGAAGGGCGATGCTGTCGTAATGACGGCAGAGGAGGCCATCCAACTGGTGGAGAGCCAGGGAGTGGAGAAGGCCACCAAGGAGGTGGACGTTGTAACAACGGGTACCTTCGGCGCTATGTGTTCCTCGGGAGCGTTCATCAACTTCGGTCACTCGGAGCCACCCATCAAGATGCAGAAGGTGTGGCTGAACAACGTGCCTGCCTATACTGGCCTGGCGGCGGTGGACGCCTACATCGGTGCCACCGAGCTGCGCGACGGCGACGGCATGGAGTACGGCGGAGCCCATGTGATCGAGTCCCTGGTCAGAGGGGAGGCGGTCCACCTCCGGGCATCGGCCTACGGCACCGACTGCTACCCTCGGCGGGATATCGACACCTACATCTCGCTGAAGTCGGTGAACCAGGCATACATGTTCAATCCCCGCAACGCCTACCAGAACTATGGTGTGGCCACTAACTCCTCGGAGAAGGCCATGTTCACATACATGGGGAAGCTGCTGCCACACTACGGTAACGCGACCTATTGCAGCGCAGGCCAGCTTTCGCCCCTGCTCAAGGACCCCAAGCTGAGAACCATCGGCATAGGCACCAGGATATTCCTCGGAGGTGGGATCGGCTATGTGGCCTGGGAGGGCACGCAGTTCAAGACCAGCGTGCCCGAGAGGAACGGTGTGCCCTCGTCCGCGGGTCGCAACCTGGCGGTCATCGGGGACCTGAGGGGGATGAGCGACGAGTTCCTGCGGGCCCTCAACTTCCACGGTTACGGTCCCAGCCTGGGGGTCGGCATCGGGGTGCCCATTCCCATATTGGACGAGGACCTTATGAGATCGGCCAGCGTCCGTGACGATCAGATCTACGCGCCGGTCCTGGACTATGCCATCCAGTCCCGGAACCGCAAGCCGATGATGGAGGTGAACTACGCTCAGCTGCGCAGCGGCACGGTGGAGCTGTTCGGTAAGAAGGTCAAGACCTCCTCCCTCTCATCCTACTTTAAGGCCCGGATGATCGCCGAGCGCCTCAAGTCCATGATCATGAAGAACGAGTTCCAGCTCACGGAGGCGGTGGTTCCCCTGCCTACGAGCAGGGAGCAGAGGCCGTTGGACGTGTGCTCGAAGGAGGAGGTTCTGTAGATGGCCAAGCGCAAGTTCAACCTGTATTTCCGACCCGAGCTGGTCAACGAGCCCATAACCTACGTCCTGGTCAAGGACTACGACCTCCGCTTCAATATCCTCAGGGCGGAGGTGGTGGAGCAGGGAGGGCAGCTCCTCATAGAGGTCGATGGCAAGCCTGCCCAGATCACCAAGGGTGTGGCCTACCTGCAGTCCATGGGCGTAACGGTGAAGGAGCTGAACGAGTTCGTCACCAAGGACGAGTCCCGGTGCACCAACTGCGGGATGTGCGTTTCCATATGTCCTGCCGATGCCATCGAGATGGACCGCAAGGACTGGACCGTCAAGTTCCATCTGGAGAAGTGCATCGCGTGCGGCCTGTGCGTCAGCTCCTGCCCGCCCATGGCGATGAAGCTCCAGGCATGATCAGACGGCACTTCGAGGTCCACGAGACCGCGGTGACCATCATAGCGGAGGAGGAGCACCTCCCCATCGCCGAGAGGTCGATCATACGCTCCCGGGAGGCCGTGGAGA
Source organism: Methanomassiliicoccus sp. (assembly GCA_018262895.1). Taxonomy (GTDB): domain Archaea; phylum Thermoplasmatota; class Thermoplasmata; order Methanomassiliicoccales; family Methanomassiliicoccaceae; genus UBA6. The sequence goes on from JADFDJ010000001.1 coordinate 123,269, forward strand.
GGTTCATCGAGGAGGACCCTTTCTTCCGCATCACCCTGGAGCCCTACCCCTGCCCCCCTCATGCCCCGGAAATCGTGCGCAGGATGTGCGAGGCGGCTTCGGCGGCCGGGGTCGGTCCCATGGCCGGCGTGGCCGGGGCTATCGCGGAGAGGGCGGTCCTGGACATGCGAGAGGCAGGTGCGTCCTACGCGATCGTGGATAACGGCGGGGACATAGCCCTGCTCATAGACCGGGAAACCGGGGTGGGCTGGTACGCTGGTCCGGCTGTCAAGGGCCTGGGCTTCGCCTGTCCGCCCCGCGACGGGGTGTTCGGGATATGCACCTCCTCCGCCACCATAGGTCCCTCTATCTCCTTTGGAGTCTCCGATGCCGCCACCGTGGTGTCTGCCAACGTAACCTTGGCGGATACCTGCGCTACCCTGCTGGGGAACCTGCTGACCTCCGAGGAGGATGAGGTCATAAGGCGTGCTCTTGACGCGGTCTGTTCTATCCCAGGGATAGAAGGGGCTGCGGCCGTAGTGGGTGGAAAGATGGCGATGAAGGGGAGGCTGCCCCCCCTGACCCGCATGAACATGTCGCTGGAGAAGGTCACAAGGGTGGAGCGACCCTCAGCTGACCAGAATTGAGCTCCATCATGGCAAGGTCGAGTCCATGGTATCATAATTGATTTTGTAATATATTATATTAATAATAATACCCATGATTAATAGTCCGTCATACTGTGCACGCTATTCGAGCCATATACGTCGATGATGAGCCCGCGCTTCTCGAGGTGACCAAGGTCTTCTTGGAGATGGAGGGGGACATCGAGGTCCTGGCCTTGGATAGCTGCAGAAAGGCCCTGCCTCTGATCATGAGGGGTGGTTTCGATGTCATAGTCTCGGATTACCAGATGGCCGAGATGAGCGGTCTTGACCTTCTAAAGGCGTTGAAGAACGCGGGCAATGACGTCCCCTTCATCTTATTCACCGGAAAGGGCCGTGAGGAGGTCGCCATGGAGGCGATCAACAACGGTGCCGATTTCTACATCCAGAAAGGAGGCAACCCCTCGGTGCAGTTCCAGGAGCTGAAGAACGCCATCTTCAAGCTCGCGCAGAAAAGGACGGCGGAGATGGCGTTGCGGGAGAGGGAGGAGAAGCTTCGGCTGCTCACCGACAACATGACGGACGTGGTCTTCGAGATCGACGCCAAGGGCAACGTAAAATACGTTTGTCCTTCCGTGAAAGCGGTCATAGGATACGAACCTGCCTCTTTGATTGGTAAGAACGCCCTAATGTGGGTCCACCCTGAGGATCGGGAGATGGTAAGGCAGCAGTTCCTGAAAATGGCTTCCGGAGAGCACCAGGATAAGGCCAAGATCTTGTGCCGCTTCAAGACCCCAAACGATAGGTATCTTTGGCTGGAGACCATTGGGAAGGCCATCCACAGTAAGGATGGCCCGTCCACTGGCTACGTTCTTAGCTCCAGGGATGTCACCTCCAGGATGGAGGCCGAGGCGGCCCGCCTCGAGTCCGAAAGGAAGTACAAGAACATCATCGATAATGCCAACGATGAGTTCTTGATCATCGATATGCAGGGCAAGGTGCTGGAGGCCAATAAGGTCGCCAGCCTGATGCTTGGATACTCCCATGAGGAACTTGTAGGAATGGACATCAAGGTCATCGACCCTAACAGCCCGATCGGTCGTTCGTTACCGGTCCAGCTCGAACCCGTGAAAGATAATGTCTCCATCGTGGAGACCTGCCATTACACCAAGGATGGGAGGGCCATTCCTGTGGAGGTCTCACGCACGCCCATCGACCTTGCGGGCAGTCCCGCGATCCTTCTGATAGTCCGTAATATATCGGAGCGCAAGGAGGTGGAGCGGCAGCTCCGTAACTCGGAGAGCCTGCTGAGCCAGACACAGAGGGCCGCCCATATCGGAGGGTATCATATCGACCTTGTGAATGGAACTGCCAGCTGGACCGAGGAGGCTTACCGACTGTGCGGTCTCGACCCATTCAAGATGGGGCTGGAGTGCGAGGACTACATGAAGCTCGGGCTCCCAGGGGAACGCGATACTTTCTCTGAGGCATGGTGGACAATGCCCGACCGCAACACGGAGTTCGATTTCGTGTACATGCTGGTCGTGCCCAACTCCGGTCTCCGCCATCTTCGCAACCGGGGCCAGCTGGAGCTGGACGATGAGGGGAATCTGAAGGGTATCTTCGGCACCATAATGGATGTCACCTACCTGAAGGCCACGGAGAGCCGACTGCAGGAGAACCAGAGGTTGCTGGATGAGCTGGAGAGGGATTCTCGGATTGCGAGCTTCAGGATAAACTGGGCGCGGAAGGAGCATCACTTCTCGGACGAGATATATCGCATCCTGGGGCTGAAGCCAGAGGAGGGCATGCCTTACAATAACATGCTGGAACTGGTGCACCCTGATGACATAGCCCGCTATCAGGAGAGCATGAAGCTCATAAGAACGGGCAAGGAAGAGGTGGACTTCGAATTCCGTGTGATAAAGAAGGACGGTTCCATCTTAAGCCTTAAGAGCAGGGTTCGTCCGGAGAAGGGTCCCCACGGTGATGTTGAGGGAGTCTCCGGTTCCATCACAGATGTCACGGACCGGATCATGGCAGAACAGGCGGTCCGCCTGGCAGAGATCAAGATCGCCCTGATGGGAGATATCACTCGCAGCGAGGTCAGCCGGAAGATCAAGACATTGAACGGTTACCTGCAGATGGCATTGAACCGGTCGCATGACCCTGTAGTAAGGGAGCTGATGGCCAAGGCTCGGACGACCACCAGGAGCATCAACCACAAGATCATGTTCAATGAGGACTATCTCAATCTAGGCCAGACGAGGCCAAAGTGGATCAATCTGGAGGAGTGCTGCCAGGCTGCGATATCCAAGTTGGACCTGGGATCGGTCAAGGTGAGCATGGGCCTGCAAAGCTTCGAAGTTCTAGCCGATCCCATGCTGGAGAAGGTGTTCTACAAGCTGATGGAGAACTCCCTGTTACATGGTGGCACCCTGAGCACCGTAACCATCAGCTCCAAGCTCACCGCGTTCGGCCTCGTGGTGACTATCCAGGACAACGGGAAGGGCATCTCTCCAGGGGACCGGAAGAAGCTGTTCAACTGGGAGTTCCGTGGGCGACGAGGACACAGTCTCCACCTGGTCGCGGAGGTGCTTCGCCTGTCAGGGATGTCCATCCAAGAGACCGGCTACGATGGAAGCGGGTCCAGGTTCGAGATATCCATCCCTCCCGGCCTGTTCCGCCAGAGGGGGGTTCTGGAGCCGGGTGAGCAGGTCCGGGCCCCTGCCGCCATCTGAACTGGCTGCACACAAGAATGGAACAGCAGGTCATTTCTTATGAGGATGCCTAAGGAGGTTAAGGCACTTCTTGGAGCCACGGACTACCTTTTCGTCACGGCAGCGGACCTTGTGGGGGCAGATGAAGCATCTCGTATGCCAGGTCAACAGCTCTCCGCCCTTCTCCTGCTTGGCCATATTACAACCTCGGATTATCGCATGAGTATGGACGACTAAGGCGATATAGCTCACGTTCAATGCAGAGTGTGGTCGGGAGCAAGGTGCCAACTGACCAGGATCTGCCTGATCACACGTTCCGGAGGCCGCCGGTGACCGCCTTCCGAGCGTTGGGATTGGTAAGGTTTCCGAAGATGATGCTGCGGGCAGTGGGGTTCACTATGAGAACGTGCAGGAGCTCCTTGAGCCCCCCGAGGCTCTTCCAGGTGTCCATGAATGCCCCGTAGCCATCCCTTACCAGGGACTCCAGCTCTGCCTGGGAGGCGTTCTCGGGGAAGTACTCGAAGACCCGATGGTTGGTCTTCCAGTCCTCCTCTTTGACCACACCCTTGGCCTTGAGGTCGTCCCACAGCGGCGTTCCCACCAGGAGGTCCAGAATGTTGTACTGCACTCCATGCGGCCTCAGGGAGCGGGCGAAGTCGATGGTGGAACGCATCTCCTCCTTGGACTCTATGGGCGCGCCTATGATGTAGGAGGTTATCACCAGCATCCCGGCCTTCTTGGCGTTGGCCACGGCCTCCTCGGTGCGCTGAGGGGTCTGCCTCTTGTTGTAGAACTGAAGGACCCTGGGTGACGAGGACTCCGCACCGAAGTAGATGACGTTGAAGCCTGCGGCCTTCATCTTCTTAAGGAGGGGGAGTGATGCGTGTCCGGCCCTGCCTTCGCAGTACAGCCTCATCTTGATCCTCCTCTCCGTAATGAGCCGACAGATCTCCTCCACCCGGGCGGTGTTCTGCGTGAAATTGTCGTCCACGAGGACGCATTCCCTGTAACCCTGTTGGTACAGCATCTCCATCTCTCCCACCACGTTCTCGGCGCTGCGGTACCTCCACTTTCTCTCCGAGAACGCGGCGCAGGAGCAGTAGGTGCAGGAGAAGGGGCAGCCGCGGGACGTGGATATGGTCGTGAACTTGCGGAAGGTCAGAGGAATGCCCTGGAAGTAGTAGCCGTAACGTAAATCCCCCAGCAGGGAGCGGTCAGGATAATCCAGGGAATCAAGGTCGTTTATGAGCGACAGGGGCCTGTCTATCCAGCTCCCGTCCTCCCTGCGGGTCGTCAGCCCCTCCACGTCCTCCAACCCCTGGCCGTTCTCAATGCGGTCAAGGAGCATGGGCAGCGCCCGCTCCGCCTCTCCCTTGATGATGTGGTCGATGAAAGGGTACTCTCTCAGGATATTGCGGGCAGCGAAGGTGGCATGGTAGCCGCCGAGGATTATCTTCATTTCCGGGAAGAGCTCGTGAGCCTTCCGAAGGGTCTCCATGGTCACCAGGAACGTATGGGTGGAGCAGTTCATGCCCAGGACATCCGGCCGCTCCTCGGCGATCCGCTCCACCATCTGGTCCACTGTGTAGTTGAGGCAGAAGGCATCCACGATCGATATCTCGTCCCGGGGACGGGCCTTCTTAAGAGCGCCTGCAATATATAGCAGACCGAGAGGGGGCCACATCTCCGTGGTCCTCCAAGGGGGCGTCGCCAGCATTATCCTCAAGGATATCGTGACAATATTGTGTACCAGCCATAAAAGAATTTTCTGGCCTTGCATGGTGTGGCAGGGTCCTAAACCATGTCCGAGGCTGGACCTTGAGTAAAGGACACATGTTTTTTATGGGGACAGGATATCACCAACTCAGTATAGAAACGGGATGAAGGTATGTCGATAAAACTGGCCGTGCCGAACAAGGGACGCCTGAACGAGAGGTCGGTGGAGATCCTCGAGCGGGCGGGCCTAGAACTGGAGGACGGGGGCGAGCGGAGACTGTACGCCTCTGTCAAGAACGGCGACCTTTCGGTCATGTTCCTGCGGGCGCAGGACATTGTCAAGTTCGTGCATAGGGGCGCGGTGGACATGGGCATCACTGGTTGGGACCTGGTTCTGGAATCAGGTCTGGACGTCCACAAGCTGATGGATATGGGATTCGGTCGGTGCCGGCTGTCGGTAGCGGTCCCGGAGGAGAAGGGCATCGAGGACATAAGGGACATACCGGACGGCTCCATAGTGGCCACATCCTTCCCGGGGATGACCCAGAAGTACTTTGAGAAGAACGGGAAGAAGGTGGAGATCACCACCATCTCCGGAGCGGCGGAGGTCACCCCGCACCTGGGGGTCGCGGACCTGATCGTGGACCTGGTTTCCAGCGGAAGCACCCTCAAGACCAACCACCTCAAGGAGATCGCGGTCATCGCAGAGTCACAGGCAGTCCTAATTGCCAGCAAGGAGGCCATGAAGGTCAAGAGGACAGAGATGGAGGAGCTCGCCTCCGCCATCAGGAGCGTGATGGACGCAGAGAGGAAGCGCTACTTGATGGCCGACGTGCCCCTTGCGTCCCTTGACGAGGTGAGAGGGTTCCTTCCCGGCATCGCCGGCCCCACCGTGATGAACATCGCCGGTCGCGATGATGTGGTCGCCATCCATGTTGTCGTGGACAAGGCCGAGATATACCAATCGGTCAACAAGCTAAAGCGGCTGGGGGCGACGGGCATCCTCATCGTTCCCATAGACCGCATGGTCCCCTGAGGTGCTCTGATGAAGGAAGAATGGGTCCGATCCACCGTCAGGGATATTCCGCTGTATTATAACCCCAAGGTCCAGGCCGTTCGTATGGACACGTCCACCAACGTATTGGGCACCAACCCCAGCGCGAGAGAGGTTCTCGCCAGGTCCGCGGACCTTGACCTGAACCAGTACCCCACACCTTACTCCGACGGCCTGCGCCAGGCCCTGGCCCAGCGCTACGGTCTCCATGAGGACAACTTCGTGGTCGGCAACGGTTCCGACGAGGCGCTGGACATAATATTCAAATCATTTATGGAGCCGGGCGAGACCGTGGTCGCTCCCTATCCGTCGTACGTTCTCCACGGATTCTTCGTGAAGATCAACGGGGGCCGGTTCGTGACCGTGGACCTCAGGCCGGGTTTCCAGCTGGACGCTGATGCCATGCTCGCCGCCAAGGGTAAGCTCATAATACTATGTACCCCCAACAACCCCACCGCCAACACCTTCGACCACGCCGACGTTGAAAGGCTGGTCCAGGAACACGACGGCCCCGTGGTGGTGGACGAGGCCTATGGAGAGTACGCCGACAGGTCCTTCCTCCCCCGGGTCGAGGAGTTCGACAACCTCATCGTCACCCGGACCTTCTCCAAGGCCTACGGTCTGGCGGGAATGCGCGTAGGGTACATGGCCTCCAACCTTAAGATGGCGGGCATCATGCAGCGCATCAAGATACCCTATTCGCTGAACCAGGTGAGCGAGAGGGCGGCGATCGCGGCGCTGAAGGACACCACATATGTGGACATGGCCGTGGACCTGGTGAGGAGGGAGAGGGAGCGCCTCTCGCAGGGCCTGGAGTCCCTAGGCTTCAAGACCTACCCTTCACAAAGCAATTTCATCCTGTTCAAGAGCCCCCACCCTTCCGGGGAGCTGGTCAAGCGCTTGGCGGAGAAGGGCGTCCTCGTCCGCAACTTCGGAGGGCTGAGGATGCTGGAGAACTGCCTGCGCACCACAATCGGGACCAGAGAGCTGAACGACCTGTTGCTGTCCAAGCTGGGAGAGGTGATGAGGGAATGGTGACCATCAGACGATCCATAAAGTACCCCGAGGAGAACGATTCCTACCGCATCGGTCAGAGGCCGAGGGTGAAGGTCTCTATCGCCGACTACGGTGTGGGCAACCTTCACTCCATACGCAAGGCCCTGGAGCTTGCGGGCGCGCGCCCAGTGATAGAGTCCAACATGAAGAACCTCCTCGACGCCGAGGTGATCGTCTTTCCGGGCGTGGGGGCTTTCGACAGCGCCATGGAGAGGCTTCTCCCTCACAAGGAGATGCTGGCCGACCGCCTCAACGCCGGGACGCCCTGCCTTGGCATATGCATAGGGGCGCAGATCCTGTTCGAAGGCAGCGAGGAGGGCAGGAGACCTGGACTGGGGGTCATTAAGGGCAAGGTGGTCCGATTGAAGGCCGAGAGGGTCCCCCACATGGGATGGAACAAGGTGGTCTCCGTGGACAAGGCCTTCGAGGGCACTCCCTCTCCCTACTACTATTTCGCTCACTCCTACCACGGTGTTCCCTCCGAGGATGCGACCGTGGCCACCACTGACTACTTCGGAGAGTTCCCGTCCGCCTTCAGAAAAAAGAATGTGCTCGGAGTGCAATTCCACCCAGAGAAGAGCAACGCCTCCGGGGCGGTCTTCCTGAGGAACTTCGTAAAATTCATCGAGGCCAAGCTATGATAGTACTGCCTGCAGTGGACCTGATGGACGGTAAGGTCGTCCAGCTCGTTGGTGGAAAGCCCGGGACCGAGAAGGTCTCCCTATCGAACCCCCGCGAGGTAGCGCTGGATTGGGAAAGGAAGGGGGCTCCGGCGATCCATATCGTTGATCTCAACGCGGCCATGGGCCGGGGGGACAACTTCGAGGCCATAACCTCGATCATGTCCCGGATAAAGGTCCCCATCCAGGTCGGAGGGGGCATCCGCACGACGGAGGTGGCGGAGACGCTGCTGAACCTGGGCGCTTCCAAGGTGGTCGTGGGGACCAGGGCCATCACCGACCCCACATGGTTCGCTGAACTGGTGAGGTCCAATCAAAGGAAGATAATCCTCGCCCTTGATACCCTGGACGGAAAGGTGCAGGTTAAGGGTTGGAAGGAGTCCTCCAGGATCAAGCTTAAGGATGTCCTGAAGGCCACGGAGGGCCTCCCCCTGGGGGGTGTGCTGCACACCAACGTCAACGTGGAGGGGAAGGCCAAGGGGATCGATGTCGAGGAGACGAAGAACTTCCTCAGCATGTGCCCCCACGATGTCATCATCTCCGGTGGGGTCACCACCCTCGATGACCTGGCGGTGCTCGAGGACATAGGTGCGAGATCGGTAATCGTGGGTATGGCACTGTATCTGGGAACCATCAAGCCGGAGCAGGTATGGGGGCCGTGAACATGAGGGAGTCCAAGCTGACCCGCAAGACCAAGGAGACGGACATCTCCCTGCACATTCTTCTGGAGGGAAGCGGTACAAGCGCTATTGATCTGGACGATCAGTTCCTGAGGCACATGCTGGAAACCCTTACCCGTTATGCGTCCTTCGACCTCGAGCTCAAGGCCACGGGGGACAACCCCCACCACCTCATCGAGGACGTGGCCATCGCTCTGGGGGCCGCTTTCCGGAGGTCGCTCGCCGATATCCCGGTGGAGCGCATCGCCTCGGCCATGGTTCCCATGGACGATGCCCTGGTGACGGTCTCGGTGGACATCGTGGACCGCCCGTACTGCGACGCCGACTGCCCTGACCCGCTGTACTCGCACTTCCTGCGCTCGTTCTCCATGTCCTCTGGTATAACGCTCCACATCATCGTCCACCGCGGCCTGGACGATCACCACGTGATAGAGGCGAGCTTCAAGGCCTTGGGGAAAGCCCTGAAAACGGCGGTGGTGCCGAGGGAGAGCGTGCTCAGCACCAAGGATGCGGTCAAGTATAGGAGCGGCTGAGCATGCTCACCAAACGCATCATACCGTGCCTGGATGTCACCGAGGGGAAGGTCGTCAAGGGGGTCAAGTTCCAGAACCTCACCGGGGTGGGCTACCCTCCGGACCTGGCCAAGGCGTATGAGGAGCAGGGGGCCGATGAGGTGGTGTTCCTGGACATCACCGCCTCCTCGGACGCCCGCAAGACTCTGCTGGAAGTGGTGGAGAAGACCGCTGAAGGCCTGTTCGTCCCTCTCACCGTGGGCGGTGGCATACGCTCCAAGGAGGACATGAGGCTGGCCCTCAACGCCGGCGCGGACAAGGTCTCGGTCAACACCGCGGCGGTGCATGATCCCAACCTTATAACGGCCTGCGCCGAGGACTTCGGGAGCCAGTGCGTGGTGGTGGCCATCGATGCCAAGAAGGAGCGGGGGCGATGGAAGGTCTATACCCACGGAGGCCGTCAGCGCACCGAGCTCGATGCCGTGGACTGGGCCTACGAGATGGAGGACCGCGGAGCGGGGGAGATCCTCCTCACGAGCATGGATGCCGACGGGACCACCGACGGTTACGACATCAAGCTCACGCAGCTGGTCGCGGACACCGTGAACATCCCCGTCATCGCCTCAGGGGGATGCGGGAATCCCGAGCACATCTACCAGGTGTTCGCCGAGACCAACGCCTCCGCGGCCCTGGCGGCCTCCATCTTCCACTACGGCACGTATACTGTCGGGGACGTTAAGAAATACCTTGCTGACCGTGGGGTGCTGGTGAGATGAGCGTGGAATTGAAGTTCAACGAGGACGGCCTCATGCCGGTCATCGTCCAGGATGCCCTTACCAACGAGGTCCTGATGATGGCGTGGACCAACCAGGAGGCCTATGACCTCATGCTCAGCACCGGGAGGACCCATTTCTGGTCCCGGTCGCGTCAGAAGCTGTGGATGAAGGGCGAGGAGTCCGGGCACGTGCAGGACATCGTGAGCATACAGACCGATTGCGATGCCGACACTTTGCTGGTCCGGGTCCGGCAGACCGGTAACGCCTGCCACTTGGAACGCCCGTCCTGCTTCAGCGACGTGCTCTACGGCGACACGGGAGGGACCGCGGCCATCATCCCCGAGCTCAAGAGGATCATCAGGGACCGGAAGGAGAACCCCCAGGAGGGAAGCTACACCAACCAGCTCCTTTCCAACGAGGACAAGGTGCTCAAGAAGGTGGTCGAGGAGGCGGGGGAGCTGGCCATCGCCGGCAAGGGCAAGGACCATGACAGCCAGGTCTTTGAGGCCGCTGACCTCATATACCATCAGATGGTCCTTTACGAGTACCTCGAGCTGCCCTTGGACGAGGTCTTCATGATGCTCAGCGAGAGGCACAAGGGAGGAAGGCGGAAATGAGGATAGATCTTCACATGCACACCTTGCACAGCGACGGGGAGCTGTTGCCCATCGAGCTGGCCAGACGGGCAGCGGTGATGCGGCACGAGGCCATTGCGGTGACCGATCATGCGGATGCCAGCAACGTGGAGAGGATCATCCGAGAGACCAAACGCGATGTCCCCTATGCTCAGGAGTGGGGCTTGGACATGCTCGTGGGAGTGGAGCTGACCCATATCCCAGCGAACCGCCTGGATGACATGGTGGCCAGGTCCAAGAAGGCAGGGGCGGAGATCATCGTGGTGCACGGCGAGACCATCTCCGAGCCGGTGGAGAGGGGGACCAACAGGGCCGCCGTGAACAACCCCGATGTGGACATCCTGGCCCATCCTGGGTTCATCACCATGGAGGATGCCCAGGCGGCGGCCGATAATGGGGTGGTGCTGGAGATCACCTCGAGACCTTCCCACTGCCTCACCAACGGCCACGTGGTGCGGATGGCCCGGAAGGTGGACGCCCGCATGGTGGTCAATTCCGACACCCACTCGCCCTATGACATCATCTCGGAGGAGAGGGCCATCCTCGTGGCCATGGGCGCAGGCCTCACCCAGGACGAGGCCGAGATCTGCGTGTACCGTACGCCCAAGGAGATTGTCCGGAGGGTCAGAGAAGGATGAAGGTCCTGAAGTTCGGTGGCTCGTCCCTCAAGGATGGCACCAGCATGATCAGCGTGGGCAAGATCATCGCCTCTGACCAGGAGGAGAAGGTGGTCGTCGTCTCGGCCATCCAGGGGATAACCGACTCGCTGCTCAAGTTCATGTCCGCGGGACGGAACGAGGAGGAGGTACAGCAGTTCATCAAGGACCTGCGGGACCGCCATCTCCGGATACTGACCGAGGTCGCCAACAGCATGGACGTGAAGCAGACGGCCGTGAGCCTGCTCACAGCCCAGCTGGTGAGACTAGAGAGGATCCTGTACGGCATCATATACCTGGAGGAGCTGACCCCCCGGACCAAGGACCTGGTGCAGTCGTTCGGCGAGAGGATGAGCGTCATCGTCATGGCCGCCATGCTGCAGGAGATGGGTGTGAACGCCATGCCCGTGGAGGCGGACGAGCTGGGGATCGTCACCGACGGCAACTACGGCTCGGCCACGGTGGAGATGGAGGCCACCAGGAACAACGTCGCTCCCCGCATCTACGAGATGTTCAAGCGGCAGGAGGTCCCTGTGGTCACTGGCTTCTTCGGTAAGACCCGTGAGGGGCACATAACCCTGCTGGGGAGGAACGGGACGGACTACAGCGCCAGCGTCATCGCCAACGCCATAGACGCGGACAGCCTGGAGATCTGGAAGGACGTGGACGGGTTCATGTCCGCCGACCCCAAGGTAGTGCCGACCGCCGTTCCCATAAGCCAGCTGTCGTACGAGGAGGCCGCGGAGCTTTCCTACTTCGGGGCCAAGGTCCTGCATCCCCGGACGGTGGAGCCAGCGAGGGCCAAGAGCATCACCATAAAGGTCAAGAACGTGTTCAAGCCCGATTACGAGGGCACGGCCATCAACCCCAAGGGCGTCGAGGGACGCAAGACCATCAAGAGCATATCCAGCATGCCCAACATGGCCATGCTGAAGGTGTACGGCTCAGGCCTGGGGTCCAAGTCCGGGGTCATGTCCGAGATCAGCGTGCTGCTGTCGGAGGCGGGCATCAACATCTACTCGGCCGCCACCTCGCAGACGTGCCTGTCATTGCTCATAGAGGAGAAGGAGCTGAAGCATGCGGAGAAGGCGCTGTCGGACGCCAAGCGGGGGGTCGTGGACCGCTTCGAGACCGTCCGCGATGTGGCCCTGCTGTGCCTGGTGGGCGAGGGGCTTGGCCAGAAGGTAGGGATCGCCGGAAGGGTCTTCGCCATCGTGGCCAAGACCGGAACCAACATAGGCCTCATCTCCGCCGGGGCCTCGACCGTGGCCCTGACGTTCACGGTGAAGAGGAAGGACCTGGAGGTCACCACCAAGACCATTCACCAGGAGTTCTTCGGTGGTTGACATGACGAGGGTGGCGTTCCAGGGCGTCGAGGGCGCGTTCTCCGAGGATGCGGTGGCCTTGTTCTTCAATGAGGTGCAGACCCTGCCCTGCCCGGACTTCGAGAGCGTCTTCCGGGCCGTGGAGCAGGGAGATGCGGACTACGGGATGGTCCCGGTGGAGAACTCCCTGGAAGGGACGGTGGCGGCAGTGAACGACCTTCTGCTGGAGAACGACCTCATCATCGTCGGCGAGGTCCTGGTCCCCGTTGTCCACTGCCTCATGGTTAACCCGGGATCGGACATAGCGCGCATCAGGCGCGTCTACTCCCACCCCCAGGCCCTGGGCCAGTGCCGCTCGTTCCTGGCCAAGTACCCCCATTGGGAGAAGGTGCCGTCCTTCGATACTGCGGGCTCGGCGCGGCACGTCCGCGACAACGGGCTCCCGGAGGAGGCGGCCATCGCCTCCTGCCGGGCGGCGAGGTTCTACGGCCTGGAGGTGCTCCGTGAGGGGATCCAGAACAGCGATGAGAACTTCACCCGGTTCTTCGCCATCCAGAAGGCCTCGCGCCTCCTGGACAGGGGGGACAAGACCTCCTTGGCCTTCGCCACCCGCAACGTCCCGGGGATGCTCTACGAGGCCATGGGGGCCTTCGCCAGCAGGGGGATAAACATGACCAAGGTGGAGTCCAGGCCCCGGAAGGGGCGGGCCTGGGAGTACGTGTTCTTCGTCGACATCGACGGCCACGTCAACGATCCCAAGGTCGCCGAGGCCCTTACCGACCTGGTGCGCCGGGCGGCTTTCGTGAAAGTGCTGGGCTCATATCCCCGTGCCAAGCCCCTGCAGTGAAAGCATCAACTTTTTGTCATGAGGTCCAGGACCTCGGAGATGTGGCCAAGCCCCGATTCCAGCTGGGGGCGCGAACAGGAGAAGGTCAACCTTATGGTGCCGGGAGCCCCCCAGTACCGTCCCGGACCCACCGCCACCCCCCTGTCCAGCAGCCGTTCGCCTAGCTCTAGGTCATCGATCCCCTGCGGCAGGACCACATGGGCCATGAGGGCCCCCTGGGGAGGTTGGCAGCGGACGCGGTTCTCCGCACCAAGCCAAGCCTCCAGGGCCGGGAGGTTCTCCCGGGCGCGCTTCAGGGCGCGCTCGCGGAACCACTCCCGACGCCTCACGGCCTCCGCAGCGTGGCGGCAGGACCACACTGGCAGCCTGTAGCTGGTGTACAGCCGGGCGGCCTCCACCGCACTGGCCACGGGCGGGGATCCCAGGAGCCAGCCTACCCTCAGTCCCCTCAGACCGTTGAGCTTGGTGACGCTGGAGACGGATACACCGCTCTCCCCGAGCTGGTATGCGCCCTTGGGAACGGGCCCGTAGCTCATCTCCCTGAAAACCTCATCGACCAGAACCAGAGCCCCTGCGCGATCGGCTTCGTCCACGATACTGGAGAGCACATCGTCGCCCAGCATGGCGCCAGAGGGGTTGTGAAGGTTGGTGAGAGCGATCACCTTGGCACCCCTCCGGAGCTTATCGCCAAGGTCGTTCATGTCCGGAACGTAAGCCTTCGCCGGAGAACGATCCAGGCTCAGCACCCGGGATGCCGCTTCCGCCTGGCGGCGTATGGGCATGAACGTGGGGCTCTCCACCACCGACGTATCGCCCGCGGCCAGGTGGGTCAGGAAGAAGAGGAAATCAGCATGCTGCGCGCCCATAGTTAGAGCGATCATGTCATCGTCCACGCCGTAGGCCTTGCACAGCTCCTCCCGGAGCTCGGCCTCAGCCTCGGCCTCGTCACCCATCTCCTTGACCTTCAGGGGGAACCCGTCAGGGTCTGGGGTGGACGCCCCGCTGCTGTCCAGGGATAGGGTGGCGCCTCTGCGATGACAGTGGATGGCCCACTCCTCCAGGGGGTCCGTCAGGAAGCGCATCAGCGGCCCCTGATGATCTCTCCCACGGTCCGGAACTCTCCTGCCCAGTAGATCAGAGCGCGTTCCCGGTCATAGTTCTCCGTTGCCTGAGCACAGACCACCTCCCCCAGGAACCAAGTGTGGTCGCCAGTATCGAAGACCTGGGTCTTCCTGCACTCGAGGTTCACCAGGCATTCCTCTATTATCGGCGTTCCTATCCTCCTTCCCGGAACGGCGGTGAGGCCGGTCTCCTCGAACTTGTCCATGTCCTTTCCGGATTTCTCACCGCAGAATATGGACTCCTCCACCAGCTCCTTCGGAGGAATATTAATGCTGAAGTCGGGAGAACGGTGGAAGAGCTCGTGGCTGTGCCGTGAGGGCGAGATGCCTACCCCTATGAGAGGGGGATTGAAGGAGAAAACGTGCACCAAGGACAGAGTGATAATATTTCGTTCCTCCTTCCCTACCACACCCAAGACCAAGGGGAAGGCGGGGAAGGTCCGGATTCCCCGGACAGGGTTCATCTCAGCTTTGACCGCCATTCTATTCGGTGTTGGGATATTTTACTTCCATAAAAAAAGGCTCGCTTCCATTGTTCGCTTGACCGGCATCGAATTTATTAGCTTGGGAAAATATGCGCGGTCCATGGCATCACGCATCGGGATCATCGGCGGAACTGGAGTTTACGACCCTAAGATCTTCGACATCAAGGAAAGGATCTCTCTCTCGACACCTTACGGACCTCCCTCCGATTGCGTTCAAGTTGGTACCATGGACGGCGTGGAGGTGGCCTTCCTGGCCCGCCACGGGAGCGGGCATGTGCTGCCGCCACATATGGTCAACTACCGGGCCAACATCTGGGCCTTGAAGCAGCTGGGTGTGGAGAGGATAGTATCGCCCTGCGCCGTCGGCTCGCTGAAGGAGGACTACCGCCCCGGGGACCTGGTGATCGTGGACCAGTTCATCGACCTCACGAAACGCCGGGACTACACCTTCTATGACGGGGCCAGGGCCGTGCACGTCTCCTTGGCCGACCCCTTCTGCGGGGAGATGAACGCCATCTTCGCCAAGGAGGCGAAGAGGCTGAAGATACCTCACCATGTCGGCGGGACCTACGTGTGCATCGAAGGCCCACGGTTCTCCACTCGAGCAGAGTCCAACATGTTCCGCAACTACGCTGACATAATCGGGATGACCCTGGTCCCGGAGTGCCAGCTGGCAAGGGAGCTGGATATGTGCTACACATCACTGGCGACAATAACCGACTACGATGTGTGGGCGCCGGAGCCTGTGGACCTGCCCACAGTGCTGAGGGTCATGAGCGAGAACGTGGAGAAGGTCCGCAAGCTGATCTCCGCTACCCTGCCCAAGATCCCGGTGAAGAGAGGCAAGTGCGCCTGCCCCCACACCCTGAAGGACGCTGGCATATGAGGCCTTCCTGTGCAAAAAGGAACACCACTCCATCGCGGTGTTCAAAAGACCGAGGGAGCCTCTTGGTCCCTGGCAGAGCCCGGGGAACCTGAGGCCTATTCCCCTATCACCTTACGGTAACCGCTCTCGTCCAGGAGTTGGTCCTCCGCGCCCGGGTCATCCATCTTGATGACGGCCAGCCACCCCTCGTCATAGGGGGACTCGTTGATGAGCTGGGTCTGTTCCTCCAGCACGGAGTTGACCTCGGTCACCTCGCCGCTTACCGGCGCATAAACCGCGGCCACGGTCTTCACGCTCTCCAGCTGTCCTAGCACATCTCCCCTCTGGTAGTGTTTTCCCTTCTGCGGCAGTTCGATGAAAACGATCTCCGTCAACTGGTTCTGGGCATGATCGGTGATGCCCACGCGTGCGTTCCCATCCTCCATCTTGACCCACTCGTGATCAGATGTGTACCTCAACCCTTCCTTGACTATGCTCCTATCTGCCATTGGATCCCCCTAGTTGAAGCTCCATGAGATACCGGAGATATATCTGTTGTCGGCAAAAGGTCATATAATCTCAAGCAGTTGAAATGAGGAAATGAAGATAACTGTCCATGGCATCGTTCAGGGGATAGGGTTCCGACCCACCGTTTATCGCATCGCCAATTCCATGGGGTTGCGAGGTCATGTGCAGAACAATGGTTCCAACGTCGTCATCGTGGTCGACCGTGAGGCCGAGGAGTTCGTCCGGCGCCTGCGGCAGGAGCTTCCTCCCCTGGCGCGGCTGGACTCGGTGGAGATGACGCCGTGCGATGTTCTGGGTGACGGCTTCAGGATCGTCCCCAGCTCCACCGGCGAGAAGGGTGTGGGAATCCCCAATGACACGGCGGTGTGCGACGATTGCCTCCGGGAGATGTTCGATCCCGGGGACCGGAGGTACCTGTACCCCTTCACGAACTGCACCAACTGCGGGGCTCGGTTCACCATAATCCAGGACCTCCCGTATGATCGGGTGAGGACCTCCATGAGGGACTTCCCCATGGACCCTGAATGCCGGAACGAGTACGATGAGCCATCGGCCAGAAGGTTCCATCACCAGACGATATCCTGCCCCCGGTGCGGGCCTTCCTTCTACCTCCTGGACGGCGATGGGAACCATATAGATGGGGGGGACCCCATCCAAACCTTCGCGGAGCGGCTTCACGATGGGGCCATAGGTGTGGCCAAGAGCTGGGGAGGCATGCACATCTGCTCAACGTTGCCCACCCTGCCGCGGCTGCGGACCTGGTACCGCCGGGACCAGAAGCCTTTCGCCATCATGGTCCGGGACCTGGAGGCCGCACGCCGGTACGGCATGCCCACGCAGTTCGAGGAGAGGCTGCTGCTCTCGCCCCATCGGCCGGTGGTCCTGGTGCGTAAGAGGGACGGCCTCATCGGCGAAAGGGTCTCCCCGGGCCTGAGCACCGTAGGGATGTTCCTGCCGTATACCGGGATGCATCACCTCCTCTTCCACTACATCCAGGAGGACGCCCTGGTCATGACCTCGGCCAACACGCCGGGCGAGCCTATGGTCCTACGTGACACCGACGCCCTGGAACTGGGGGCGGATCTGTACCTGATGCATGACCGGGAGATCCTCAACCGCTGTGACGATTCTGTTATCAGGACATACAAGGACCGGACCTTCTTCATACGCCGTTCCCGAGGGCACATACCCTCTTCGTTGGACGTACCTCTGAAGGGTCAGGCGATCGGCCTGGGTGCACAGGAGAACCTGTGCGGGGCGGTGGCCAAGGACGGGCGCATGTTCAACACCCAGTACGTTGGGGACGGGGACTCCATGAGGGTCATAGATTTTCTGGAGTCGGCGGTCGAGCACTTCCGGAAGCTGCTGGGAGTGGACCATCCTCAGGCGGTTGCGGTGGACCTTCATCCGGGGTATACCAACCGCAAGCTGGGGAAGAGGCTTGCGCTGCGCGAGGGAGCGGAGCTGGTCGAGGTGCAGCACCACTGGGCCCATGCGGCCGCGCTGCTGGTGGAATCGGGCGAGGAAGAGATGGTGGCCCTGACCCTGGACGGTACTGGCTACGGCGCGGACGGTCAGGCGTGGGGAGGGGAGGTGCTGCGCGCGGACCTCGCCTCCTTCGACCGCGTCGCCCACCTGCAGCCCATACCCCTTCTGGGAGGGGAGAAGGCGGTCCACGACCCTAGACGACTGGTTTTCGCCCTGGACGAGATGGCGGGCAGGCCGGGTCAGTACTTCACTGACGCTGAGGCGGCGGTGCTGCGGAAGATAATGCCCCACAGCGTCACCAGCAGCGGTTTCGGCCGCCTGCTGGACGCCCTGTCCTGCTACCTTGGTGTGTGCCAGAGGAGGACCTACGACGGGGAGCCGGCCATGAAGCTGGAGACCCTCCTGGAGAGGGGGAAGGTCCTCTCCGGCCTGGATGCGGAGAGAGTGGGGGGCACGGTCATGACCGTACCCATGTTCCAGCAGCTGAGGGAGATGAGAGGTTCGCGTGAGGACCTGGCGGTCACCTTCGTGGCCTCCGCACTGAGGTCCCTGGTGGAGGCCGCTGTGGACGAGGCCAGGAGCAAAGGCATCGATGCCATCGGCCTCACCGGGGGAGTCTCCTACAACGGCGTGGTGTGCTCACTGGTAGATGATATGGTGAGCGAACAAGGTCTGAGGTTCATCTGCCCCGACCGGTTGCCGAACGGCGACGGCGGGATCGCCAGCGGGCAGTGCGCCATCGCCCTGAAGAGGATGAACTGAGCGTTTAGCGGACTGGATCGACCAGCAAGGGCAATGGCCTTTCGAACCATTTCGTGGAGCCCAGGTCCTTGACGCACTTGCCGACGCAGGCCCCCTCCTTGGGCGAGGGAGCTATGGTCCATTTCTCGTCCTCACGCTGCAACCAGAGGGTAGCCCCGGGGAACCCTTTCTCCGGGACCCACCTCTCAGCGACGATCTTCTCTTCCTCCTCGTCCTGATACTCCGCGAGGCAGTTAGCCACCGTGTTGATGATGCCCTGAACCTCGCTCTGGTCGTCCTGTACACGCTGCATCTCCAGGAGGAACTCGTACAGCTGTTTCAGCCGCACCCCGTCCTGGACCCTGTAGGTCCCGTGGCGGATATCATCGAGCAGGTTCTGAGCAGAGCAGCCCATGGACTGGTACCTCTTTGCCAGGGCCAAGAACTCTTCGAAGGTGATGTTCATCAAATAAGCAACCCCTAATGGTCTTGCGGGGGTGATTTTGGTCACAGTCCTTAACTACGTTCGTTCGTGGTTATCAAATACGAAATGTGCGAATCCCTGGGAACTCACCTGAAGCCCATTAGAATAATATATAAAAAAGTGATAAATAGATATTTTGGAACGTATCCAGCATTTCTGGGGACCGGCAGGGCGGAGATTTCTATAAACGTGACAAGGGGATACGCCGCCCCACCGGCCCTTGCCAGTGCTCATCTGAATATATTTGGACGGACAGTGACCGAGCGCTAATGGGATGCTCCCACATATCTTGAGGACACTTGCCCGGCAGGAGGAACGAACCTCATGTCAGAACGTTCCGAACTGCCAGCGCAGGTTGCCCAACGAACGATAGGTGCATCACGACCGCCCTCTGGTCATGCCTTCCGTCCATTCGCATTCCCTTGTCGACCACCCCTAAAGGCCTGATAGTAATTAACCTTCTCTGTTCCCTCACACCGCAACCTTCCAGAAATGGGTCCGGTTATGCAAAATATCTCTCCGCTTCGCCGCCTGAGCGCCGCCTTTCGTTGATAGAGGGCGCGTAGAGAAGCTTCCCATCGAATAGATAGCGAAGACTTATTAGCCGAACTCATTATTTGGGTTCAAAACCCTAGGATGGAGATATCTCTTGAACACTTTGGTAATCCTCTTGGACGGGGCGGCGGATGACAAGATCCCAGAACTGGGTGGCCTCACCCCTCTGGAGAGCTTCGACAAGAGGTTCATCGACGGCATCGCCACCAGCGGTGACTTCGGATGCACGGACGGTAAGGGTTATACTCATCTATTCCTCCTGGAGTTCTTCTCCGGTAAGCCGCTCAACGTCCCCCGCGGTCTGATAGAGGCGGTCGGACTAGGGGTGCCGGTGGAGCCTCATCAGGTCGCCTACCGGTTCTCCCCCATCCACATGAAGGGGGATGGCATCGAGTGGGCCTATAGGGTCTCAAGGGAGATGCATGAGAGCCTTCAGAAGGCGATGATCAGCAACCTCGACCTGCTGACCGACCTCAACCCCCGCCTGTACTTCTACGAGGATGGCCGGGGAGTGATGACCTTGGACACCGATCATGTGCAGGCCTTCCCCAGTCCGCCGGCGCCTGTCGTAGGGAACGGTGTCAAGCTGGGCGAGTTCGAGGCCTTCATAAACCGTACCGCCAAGGACCTGGACGGCCTCACGGTGATGCCCTGGGGAGGCGGCTCCATGCTTGACGGGGGAGGTTCCAAGCCTTTGCCTCCGGCCAAGGACATGGTGGTCGTGTCGCAGTCCCCCTCGGCCCTGGGGGTGGCAGGCGTCCTCAACATGCGCCGCAGGGTCGTGGACAACATGTGGAGCGGCTTCCAGGAATCGTTCCGCCTGCTGAAGACGTCCAACGTGTTCATGCACGTGGAGGAGACGGACGATATATCCCACCGCCGCGCCCCGGACCAGAAGGTCTCGCTTCTCAAGGAGGTCGACGACATCCTGTTGGAGAACGTGGAGCGCATGATGGGGCACAGGGTGGCCTTCGTCATCGATCACGGCACATCCTCCGTAACTGGCCAGCACATCCTCATGAAGACGCCTTACGCTGCCGGGGTGGTGACCGTGCCTGACCGCCGGACCGTCCGCTTCTGCGAGAAGACGGACAAGTATCAGCCCCTTAATAGGCTGCTCTGCTCTCTCGTCGGCAAGTAGCCTAACGACATCGTTTAATAGGTCCTATTCCTTCGGTTGGATGTATTGTCCAGCATGTAGTTGATGAGGTGAGCTGATGTCGTTCAAGGTGCCAGAGGATATCGCCATAGGCTTGGAAGAGGAGTTGGGCAGGAAGTTCCTGGAGCGCATATGGGGCAAGTCGCCTACGTATACCTGCGTGATCGGCAACACTGAGACCGCGAAGATCCCCGGCCTGTCGGCCGCAGGAGCCAACCCCGAGGCCTGTGACTTCACCCCTGCCGCGGACATGGAGCTTCTGTTCTTTGGCAAGTGCAAATGCATGGACGGTGTGCCGGTAACTCCCGACGGGATCCCCACCCCCGGAATAGTGACCATGTCTGCCATCAAGCTAACGTCCATGCCCATCTTCGTCGTCAACGGCGGATTGAAGGTTCGCCCGCATGTCCCCTTCTTCGATGTGGACGGGTCACCTGGGGAAGATATCAGGACCGGCCGTGCGGTCAAGGACCCCGAGAAGTGCTTTGACCGCGCCGTGCTCGCCGGTAGGAACCTCGCCAAGATCAGCGACTATCTTGTGGTGGCCGAGTCCATACCTGGTGGCACCACCACCGCCCTGGGCGTCCTCACCGCCTTAGGCTATGATGCCACGGGGAAGGTCTCCAGCACCCTTCCGGCCAACCCCCACTCACTGAAGAACCAGATCGTGCAGGAGGGTCTGAAGGCCAACGGAGTGGGTAAGGATGGGTTCAGGAACGACCCCATGGCCGCCATCGAGGCGGTGGGCGATCCTATGATGGCGCCCGCGGCCGGCCTGGTAGCGGGGGCGGCTGAGTCGGTCCCCGTCATCATGGCTGGAGGAACCCAGATGGCTGCTGTCCTGGCCGTAGTCAAGGGCATGGACAGCTCCGCCCTCAAGAACGTGGCCCTGGGGACCACGAGGTGGATCATGAAGGACAACACCTCCGACCTGAGGGACCTGGTCTCCCAGATAGGAAAGGTGCCTATCCTGTCCGCCAACCTCAACTTCTCAACCTCCAGGTACGACGGCCTGAAGATCTACGAGACAGGGCTGGTCAAGGAGGGAGTGGGAGCCGGTGGCTCCACCATCGCAGCCATTGCCCAGAGCGAGGGCAGGATCACCGCCCGTACCATGCTCGATGAGATCGAGAAGAACTACGCGAGGCTGGTCTCCCGACGCTGAGGCCGTGGAACCTCTTTTCCTGCCCTGCCGAAGCGATGGCGGAACTCTTTATGTCCTAGATGGCCGATTGTAAAGGACCGCGATGATGTCCTCACCTCTTGGGCGATACGAGGAGATGCTTCACGGCTCCTTGCCCGCCCGGTACTTGCTGGCCCGGTCCGTCAAGGTCGAGCTCCAGGAAGACCTGCCGCTCCCAGAGAGATGGAAGCTCCACGACCGGATGATGGAGCACCTGAGGGAGGCCATCGGCCGCAGGGATGCGCCCCGGATCGTCAGGCCCAACCTTTTGGACCTCAAGGTGTCGATCGCGAGGGACGTGATCCGGGAATGCAGCCTATGCGAGCATCGGTGCGGAACGGACCGCTACCACTCCCATGGACGATGCGGTGTTACTGAGAGCCGCATATCCAGCCAGTTCGTGCACATGGGGGAGGAGGAGTCACTGGTCCCATCCTACACCGTGTTCTTCTCAGGGTGCAACCTGAAGTGCGTCTTCTGCCAGAACTATGACATAAGCACCTGTCCGGACGCCGGCCGCAGCATTCCCATCAATGAGATGGCACGGCAGCTGAGCAGGCTGGCGAGTCATATCGGGGCTGAACCCCGCTTCCGCGCCGCAGGAGATATTAGGAACGTCAACTGGGTGGGAGGGGACCCCACGCCCCACCTCCCCTACGTCTTGGAGGTCCTCTCGCGTTCCGATGCCAACATCGCCCAGGTGTGGAACTCCAACATGTACCTGACGGAGCACGCCATGTCGCTGCTGGACGGCTGCGTTGACATCTACCTCACGGACCTGAAGTTCGGCAACGACGCCTGCGCTCTAAGGCTATCAGGTGCCCCGTCCTACATGCGGACCGTCACACGTAACCATCTGATGGCATCTGGCCAGGGTGAGGTCATCGTCCGTCATCTCATGCTACCCGGCCACCTTCACTGCTGCACCCTGCCGGTGGTGGAATGGCTCGCCGAGAATATGCCGGGTGCTGCCGTCAACATTATGGCCCAGTACCGTCCCGCACATCATGCGTGGATGTTTCCGGAACTTCGGGACGTGGTTTCCCTAGGGGAGCATAGAAAGGTGCTGGAGATCGCCAGGAGGAAAGGGCTTGCCCTTATCTGAACGGACCCGTCAGGTCTCGATAGGCTGACCGATGGGAGAGCATCATCTCCGCCCGCCGCAGGTCACCGATGGTGTTGACGTTGAGGGCCAGCTCCTCCGATTCCGAGATCATGTAGGCCTGCTCCAGCTCCAGCCCGGTGAGCATGGCCTTGCGGTCCACGACCGAGACCCCGCAAAGTACCACCTCGCGACCGTTCACCATCAGCGAGTATGTCAGGTCAAGGCCCAGGGCCCTCATCATCTCCACGGGCACGGTGACGCAGAATGAGCCGACCTTCACTCCTTCTGCCTGCCGCAGCACGTCCTCAATGGTCCCTGGACGTATCAAGGGCATGTCCGCAGGCAGCACCATCACGTGGTCCGTGGTCAGTCCTGACATCACCTGGTTGAGGTCCTCGCTGTACCCTTTGCCGTCAGTGATGATGACATCTATCCCTCTCTCACGGAGATGCTTCTCCGTCCGGGGGGTATTCGAGGTGATGGAGACGTGGACCGCTCCCACCCCCCTCGAGGCCATGACCGCCTCCAGCACCCTGTCTATCATCGGCTGGCCAAGGACTGGAATGAGGGGCTTCTCCCCCTCCACCTCCTTCATCCTGCTGCCCTTCCCCCCCGCGGTCACGATCACATCGACAGGAACAGCATCACCCCCAGCATCGCCATGATGAGGACCGCGGGCTTGGCCAGCTCGTTGGTGGCGCCCATTATGTCACCGTTCACACATCCGAAGCTGCCGTGCGCCTTCGCCGCCACCAACGCTCCGGTGACAATGCTGGCGAGGACCATCGATGCGATCAGGGCCACGGAGTAAAGACCTATCCAGGGGTACAGGACAGGGATGAACAGGGAGAGCAGGAGGAAAGACAGGCCTGCGGAAAGAGCGGCGTCACCCTTACGGCAGTTGCGCACGAACGGGCTCCCCAGCCCCTCCCGGGACGTTCCCAGGGCGGCAACTGTGACCAGGGCGTTCTTGCCCAGTACCTCCATGGCCAGAGGCAGGAAGAATATCGCGTGGTCCCCCTCCCGGCCGACGGAAGAGAGGGATACGATGATGAGCATCGTGAACAGGATGCCGAAGCCCACGCCCCCGGCCCCCACCCTCGTGTCCTTCATGGCCGCCAGCTTCTTCTCGTGCGGCCCCGTGGCTATCAGCCCGTCCCCAAGATCGATGAGCCCGTCGAAATGCAGGAACCTGTTCAGGCCGTGCATCACCAGGATCACCAGGGTCGCCGACACCAGGCTGTCGAGGACGCGGGTCAGGAGCAGGAACAGACCCCCGGCGATCACGCCGTAGAACAGTCCGATTATGGGGGTGAGCCAGAAGTGGTGCGACAGTTGGTCCACGTCCTCCATATCGACGTTCACGGGAATGACCGTGAACAGAGAGAACTGCGCTTTGATGGCGCCTAGGAACCTAATTTGTCCTCACTCTCCAGGAGCTCGGTGTAGATCCTGGACATGATGGACCCTATGAGCGAGGCGACTATATCGTCAAGGAACGGGCCCAGGGTCCCGAGGATCCCCGGCTTCTTCTTGTCATAGCGTATGTACTCGAAGAGACCTTTGGTGCCGGCGATGTACTGCGCGAGGGCTATCCCCAGGAGCTCGTCCGCAACCAGGTGCACCGGGTCCTCGCGGAACCGTCCCTGGTCCAGCCCGTACAGGTCGTCCCGGTTGCCCTTTTCCTCCATGGCGAAGGCCGCGTTCATGATAGCGTTGACGTTGATGTCCTTCCGCAGGACGGAGAGGTGCCTGAGGAACATCTGCTTAAGGGCCTCGGTGTCCCATGTAGGGTCTGGGACGTAAAGGGCCAGGGCCGCCTCCCACATCTCCTCCGGTCCAATGCCCAGCTCGTCCAGGCGGTACCCGAAGTCCCTGGGTCCGCCGTTCTTGTTCCACTTGCGGACGGAATCGGCGACCGCCTCTCTCACCGTGCGTGCCATGACCATCCCGGCATCGGTGGCCGGCCCGCAGTACATGTCCCCCTCCCCCAGGGGACAGGCCACGGCCACGGCGTCGCTGGTGGTCCCCGTGCCCTTGACGTTCATGTCCATGAGGGCCGCGCTCTTGGCCTCGGTCACGGTGATGAACGCGCCCGCGAGGCCTCCGCACTCAATGGGGGAGTCCAGAAGGGCGATGATGTTGATGGTCCCGGCCACGTGCTTGGGCAGAAGATCGATGATCTCCTGGGGAAGCCTCTCCCCGGCATAGACGGCGTTGGTCACTCCAGCGGTGACGATGGCTATGACCTTCTTGCCGTTGAGCTCGTCCCTCTTGACGGTCAGGACGCGCTTGACATCGGCGGCGGTCATGAAGCCCACGCTGTCGCTCGGAAGGCCGTACTTGGTGCATACGTTCAAGAGGTCCTCCTCTGGATGGTTGTTGTCGTAGCCCATCTTGACCTCGAGGATGAAGATTGTGTCCGTCTCCGCGAAGCCTCCGCCCATGAGGGTGGAGCTGAGCACCTTGAACCTTGCCGGCAGATGAACTATGGCCACGGGTCTGTCCTGGTATTCGCCCATCTCTATCCTTACATCGAACTCCGACATGTTTGCACCTCACCTCAGGCCCAGCAAACCCAGGAGGACATCCTCCAGGTACAGCTGGACATGTATACCTATGAATGTGAAAAGAGGAAGTAGGAACACGACGAAGAAGAGGACCGCCGTCAGCTTCATCACCCTAATGGTGTCCCTTATGACCAGGGGATCGCTCGAAACCTCCCCGTCCCCCATGTTGTAGTACCCCGTCTTCTCGAACCTCACGCGGAGGCCGCCGGCCACCGCGGCCATTGGCCATCCCTTGTTGGGGCTGCTGGTCTGACGGCGATCGCGCAGGGCGGTACGCCAGGCATTGCGCCAGTCCTTCCTCAGCATCGCTAGTGAGAGCATGATGAAGGGGACGGAGAGGCGGGCCACCAGGAAGTGCGCGCAATCGTCGAGGCGAGCGGTGAACCAGCCTACGTACCGATGCTTTTCGTTGAGATAGCCTATCATGCCGTCCCCGGTGTTGGTGACCCTGAGGAACGTCGCCCCGGGGATCCCGGTCAGGCCGAAGTATAACATGGGCGATAGGACGGAGTCCACGAGGTTCTCGGACACCGTCTCCGCTGCGCAGGATATGACGTGGGCGCGATCGAGCTTGTTCACATCCCGCGACACCACCATGGACACCTTCTTGCGCGCGGCGTCCAGATCGTCCCTCTTGAGGTCGTCCACCATGGGCGCCGTGTGGGTCTCCAGCGCCCTGATGGCAAAGAGCGTCTTGAATATCATTGCGCAGGCGGCGGCCCAGACCAACATTCCCAGCCACAACCGCATCAAGGCCAGAAGGATGGTGAAACCGAGCACGAAGACGATAATGGGCATCAGGATCACGAGAACGCCCAGCGCCTTCTCCTTTCGTGTTCGGCGAGGTTCCTCCCTGGGGACCATGCCGTCCAGCGCCCCTATCAGCTTCCCCATCCACACCACGGGGTGGACACGGTTGGGGGGCTCTCCCAGCGCCAGATCGATGACCAGCGCCACTAGGGGAATGATTATAGCGTACAGCCAGAGGTCCACACGACTACCTTCCTGAATGCAATTCCTCTACCGTGGCCTTCATCGCCTCCAGGAACTCGTCGTCGCTCTCCCTGGTCTTCACGCAGAAGCGCGAGTACGATTGGCCGGGAGGGCCGAAGGAGGAGCAGTCTCGGACCAGGACGTTGTGGTTGAGCATCATATCCTTGAACTTCGGGGAGGTGACCCCCAGAGACCTCAGCGGATGGAAGAAGAAGTAGGAATCCGGAAGAGGGATCCTGCGCTTGAGGATGTGCGAGATACCATCGCGCATCCTCTGCTTCTCATCCAGCAGGAGGCGGACGGCGCTGCGCACATGCTCCTGCTCGTTGATCATGAGCTTGGTCGCCACCCTTTGCTCGATCGTTCCCAGGTTCCAGGACAGGCGGGCAGCGTCCATGTAGCGGACGACGTCCTTGCTCCCGAAGCCGTAGCCTACCCGAAGTCCGGGCATGGCGAACGACTTCGTAAAGGACCTGATGATGAACATGTTGTCGTTGGCGGCCACCTCTCCCACGCAGGTGACGTCCCTCTCCCTCTCGGATAGTTCCAGGAGGGTCTCGTCGAGGAACACCATGATGTCCCGTCGCGCTGCCTCCTTGACGACCTCCATCACCTCCTTGCGGGTGAGCATCCGTGCGGTGGGGTTGTTGGGGTTGCACACGTAGATCGCCTTTGTGCCAGGGGACATGGCATCGATTAACGTAGAGATTTCAGGATAAAATCCATCGTCCTCCGGCAGGGGAACGTCCATGAACTTGGCGCCCATGAGCTGGCATGCGAAACCGTACTCAGAGAACGTAGGGCGGGGCATGATGACCTTGTCGCCTGGCCTTACGAACACCTCGGGGAACAGTCTGATAAGCTCGGCCGAACCCGCGCCGACAACGATGTTCGCTGCAGGGAGGCCGTACCTCTGGGAGATCGCCTCCTTCAGTTCCTTGCAGCGATCGTCGGGGTAGTTGATCATGTCCCGGGCCGCTTCAACGATGTACTCGTTCAAGCGCTCGGGAGGTCCCAGGGGATTGACGTTGGAGCTGAAGTCCTTGACCTCCAGACGGCCCCAGACATCCCCTCCGTGCTTTGGCCGGAGCATGCCTAGAACCTCCGTACGTACCCGATCCTCCAGGCTCATTTTCCATCCTCCTTCCGGCGGGTCCTGCGGGGTATGGCATAGATGTCATCCCCATCCTTGATTATGACCACCTCCACGCCGTAGACCTGCTCCACCATCTGGGAGGTGATGACGTCCTCGGGCTTCCCAAAGGCCACGATCTTGCCCTTGGAGAGTATCATCACCTTATCGCAGTACTTGGCCAGGAGGTTGAGGTCGTGGGAGGCTATGACGATGGTGACGTTCCCGCTCAGCATGTCCCGAAGGTGCTCCATTATCTCCAGCTTGTACTTGAGATCGAGGTGCGCCGAAGGCTCGTCCACCAGCATGACCCTGGGACACTGCACCACGGCCTTGGCGAGGAGCACCCTCTGGGCCTCACCGGACGATAGCTCGGAGAACTTACGGTCCTTCAGGTGATAGACCCCGAACTTCTCCATGGCCTCTATGACCATGCCTTCGTCCTCCCTATTGTCCCACCACAGTCCCTTTGCGAACGGGTACCGACCCAGGAACACCAGTTCCTGCACTGACATGTTGAAGTCCTCGCTGAACTCCGTGGGGACGTTGGCGCAGACCTTGGCGATCTCCTCGATCTTCATCTTGGTGAGGTCCTTTCCCTCCATCATGATGGTCCCCACCTTTGGGCGAAGGATGCCGTTGATAAGACGGAGCAGTGTGCTCTTTCCGGAACCATTGGGGCCGATCAGGCCAATGAACTCGCCCCTGTTCCCTTCGAACTCCACCCCTCTCAGCACCTCGGTGCCGTTGTAGCCGAACTGGACACCTTCGATCTTGATCGACACCTGTGGATCATCCGCCATATTCTTTCCCCCTCCTGATCATAAGGTATACGAAGAACGGTGCGCCGATCAGAGATATTACCGCCCCGATGGGGAGCTCGTTGGGCCGTACCGCCAGGCGGGAGAACAGGTCCGCAGCTAGGAGCACGTTGGCGCCAAGCACCATGGACGTAGGTATGAGAAGCCGGTGATCTCCACCGACAAGCATGCGGGAGGTATGGGGCACGATCAACCCTAGGAAGCCAATGATTCCAGAGAATGCCACCGAGATGGCCGTTAGCACAGAGACCAACAGGATGGTCATGCGCTTGAACATCCTCACATCCAACCCTAGGTGCTTGGCGTGCTCATCCCCCAAGAGGATTACGTTGAACTCCCGTGCATACAGCATGAACATCACGGCCAGTATCAGGATGGGGATGATTATTATGAGGGCCTTGGTCCAGGACATGTAGGCGAACGAGCCGTACAGCCAGAACAGTGCCCCGTGCAGCCGGTTGTCATCGCTGGAAACGATGAGGACTGTGGTTATGGAGGATATGGCGATACCGATGATCATGCCGCTGAGGACAAAGTTGATCGATCTTCCACCCGCCGACTCCGCCAAGGTGAGAGTTATGAAGAACGCCATCAAGGCCCCCAGAAGAGCCGCCACAGGTGTGGTGTACTCCGCCAGAGAGACGATGGATATTCCCGCTAGAATGGATAATATCGCACCCAGGGCGGCACCGGAGGACACACCGGTGATGTAGGGGTCCACCAGGGGGTTGCGTATAAGAGCCTGCATGACCACTCCGGACACGGAAAGGCCGATGCCCACTCCCACGACGGCCACGCTGCGGACCATCCTTGACCACACGATCTGCTGCTCAGCATCACCGCTCATGGGTCCGAAGTTCGTGATGATATAGGACATGCTGTCGATGACCTTCGAAATATCGATGTCGACCGCACCCATTGACCAGGAGAGAACTAAAAGGAAGAAAAGGGACAGAAGGCCGATGACCAGCACTAACACTAGCTTTGCTTTAGACTTCTGGACGATCGAACCTTCCATTGTTTTTACCCCGGTGCCTTACTCGCGCCAACTCGCCACCAAGACGGCGGGGGTGAACTGGGACGCGGTCCCGGAGGGGAGGTAGTCCGCATAGTCATCACCGATGATGTTCACACCATCGGCAGAGTGGGGCACCTCGCCGCTGAAGGCATCCGGATGTAGTATCTCCGCCAACAGCTGGACCGCATCGACCGTCCTCACCGACTCTCGGTTGAAGATGTTCTCGCTTTCCCCGGTCAAGAAGTATATGTTATTATTCTTTACCGCAGGGCTCTCCTTCCAGAGGGAGTCGCTCTTGAACCAAGCGCTGGTGTTCTCTGGGCTTTCAGGCGAGTACATGATGGTCATGATGATGTAGTCCACGGAGGATGCCTTGCTCTTCAGGACCTCATCCGAGGCCATCTCGAAGCCGTTCATTTCAGCGAACACGTTGATACCCCCAGCCAGATCGATGATCTCGCCGATGGCCGTCCCTCCGCCCGCCGGCCATACATTGGTGAATCCCGCCTCCGCATAGGTAACAAACATGATGGATGGCTCGTCATCACCACTAATGGCCTCACCGATAGAGGATATCTTGGACTGCATGTCATCGACCATCTCGCTCGCCTTGGACTCCAGGCCCACGAGCTTTCCGATCATGTTGATGTTGTCGTAGACCATGGATATGTTGGTGGCGGCGTTCACCACTAGCACCGTGTATCCCGCAGAGCGGAGCTGGGTGGCCATATCTATCTGTGTCTGGACGCTGTTGCTCACGATGACCAGGTCAGGGTTGTAGGAGATGACCTTCTCGTAGCTTGGCGTGTAGAAACCGCCTATGGTCTTGCCAGCGTCACGGAGGTCTTTGACCCCTTGAGGATAGTCGCAGTAGTCCGTGACCGCCACCAGCTTATCTGTAAGGTCCAAGGCCGCCACGACCTCGGATATGTCCGGTGCGCAGGACACTATCCTGCTGGGAGAAGCGCTCAAAGTCACGTTCATGCCCGAGGCATCGGTGACGGTGGCCGCTTGCGACCCTGCGTTCTTGTTCTGACTCAATGCTACCACTGCCACGATGGCCACGACCAGCACGGCCACCAAAGCGATGGCGATCATCTTCCTATTTCCTGACCCCATATGATCACCCTCAAATGATGCTACTTCTAAAGTTGGATGATTCATCCAACAGTGTCTAGATAATGGTCGGCATATAAGGTCTTTCCTAGGGTTGGATGTATCGACGTTCTAAGAATGAAAAACAGGGGTCGAAAGGGGTTTAGATGTCCAGGTGGCGGACCCAACCGAAGGGGTCTGGCCTCTCGCCGACCTGGATGCCAGTTATCTCGTCAAAGAGCCTCTGAGCCAGGGGACCGGTCTTGTTATCGTTTATGGTGACCGTCTCCCCCTTGTGGAACAGCTCTCCGACCGGAGATATTACGGCGGCCGTTCCCGTTCCGAATATCTCGGTCATGCTGCCGTCCTTGATCGAGGCCATGACCTCATCGATGCTGATCCTCCTCTCCTCGACCTTGATGCCCCAGTGCCGGGCGAGCTGCAGTACGCTGTCCCTGGTGACGCCGGCGAGGATCGTGCCCTCGAGGGGCGGGGTTATGAGGGTCCCGTCCTTGTAGAAGCATATGTTCATTGTCCCCACCTCATCGATGTACTTCTCATGGACCCCATCGAGCCACAGCACCTGCGAGTACCCCTTCTTCTTGGCCTCGTGGGCAGGCAGCAGGGAGGCGGCATAGTTGGCCGCGGTCTTGGCCTCGCCCAGCCCTCCGCGGACGGCTCGGACGAACTCGCCGGAGGTCATCAGGCTGACAGGGTTGAACCCTTCCTTGTAGTACGCGCCCACCGGCCCGGTGATGATGAAGAAGGTGTACTTCTCCGAGACCCGGACGCCGATGTAGTCCTCGGTGGCGAAGGTGAAGGGACGGATGTACAGGGAGGTACCCTTCTTTTTGGGTATCCACTGCTCATCTAGTGTGACCAAGGCCTCCACCGCCCCCACGAAAAGGTCCTTCTCGACGCGGGGGATGCATAGCCGGTCAGAGGAGTGCAGCATCCTCTCAGCATGCTTGTCCGGGCGGAAGATGTTGACCCCTCCCTTACGGTCGCGGAAGGCCTTCAGGCCCTCGAAGACGCTCTGTCCATAGTGAAGTGCGGACAAGGATGGCAGGATCTCGATCTTTCCGAAGGGTACGATTTTCGGTACCTGCCACTCATCGTTGGCATAGTCCATCTGGAACATGTGGTCGGAGAACGTCTCTCCGAAGGTCAGATGGTCGAAATCAACCTCACCGATCCTGCTGTTTACGACCTTGTGCGTTTCAAATCTCAATTACATCGCCTATGTGCCTTCCGGTAACACGCAAGGAATATAAGATTCTGTTCAAGCTGGTTTAGCATCGGCCAGGCGTCAGAAGCCGATGCAGGATGATGTGAGAAGAAGGGAATAATAGCGGGGGATCAGTTGACAAGAGGAGGTAACTGAATGGCGGCAGTCCAAGGGACTTTTCCCCCGCTTGAACGAGGACCGAAATTCCTGCATTTAAAAAGGTTGGGGTTGGTTATTAAGAGTGATAACAGTGCACACGAGGGCAATTCTTTTTCACACTGAATCTGACACCAAGATCCTCGACGACTGTTCAATTTTTAAGTCAAATGCCCATTTGTGTCCATATGTGCATCCTTCCCGATCATGAGATATTGGGGCGTCTCCGCGACGGCGAGCTTAAGATCGACGGCTACTCCGAAGAGTCCCTCACCCCCAACGGCTACGACCTCAGAATTTCTGAGATTAGGACCCCGGGTGGCGGGGAGGTTAGGGAGGGCACGGCGGTAATTCCTGCGGGAACCATGTTCTTCGTCTCCACCGTGGAGCGGGTGGAGCTGCCCCCTTCGCTCAGCGCCCAGCTTTGGCTGCGGACGTCCTGGATGAGGAAAGGGCTGCTTGCTGGCCTGGGAAAGGTGGACGCCGGTTTCCACGGAACCCTCACTTTCATGGCGGTGAACGTGTCCTCCGCACCGGTGGATGTGCCCATCGGCAGCAGGTTCGTCCAGATCGTTTTTGAGACCCTTACATCGCCGGCGAGGCTAACCTATGAGAAGAGGAGCGGAAACTATCAGGGGCAGCAGGGGATAACCCTAGCACCAGTCAACCAGGCCGATGTCGGCGGAGAAGACGCTCATCGACGGTGAGTACGTCTTCAGCTCCTCTGAGCGAATGACTGTGATCTTCACTCCCATCCCCCTGGCCTCGGTCACCAGACGGTCAAGGATGGGCTCGATGTCATCACGCTCGCAGATGGTGTAGAAGTGTATCACCCCGCCCATCTTGAGACGGGTGAGGGCATCGTGGAAGAAGTCTCTGGCGGAATGGGGGAGGTTCATGATTATTCTGTCAGCGCAGGGCACGTCAAAAATCAGCTGACGGGCATCCCCCTCAAGAGGGACGACGTTCCTGACCTTGTTGAGCTGAACGTTCCTGATCAGGTACTCCACGGCATCGTGGTTCAGGTCCATGGCGTAGACCACCTCCGGGGATGCGTGCTTGGCTATCATAATGGAGAAGGGGCCTGCTCCGGCGAACATGTCCACCACCGTCTCCCCCTCCCTGACCAAGCTGGCGACGCGGTAGCGCTCGTTGGACAGCCGGGGATTGAAGTACACCTTCGCCGGGTCAATTATCAGCCTGACGCCGTACTCGATATGAACGGTCTCCGTATCGCTCTCCCCGGCGACCACTTGGAGGTCCCGCACCCGTAGCTCCCCCTTGACCCCCTTGTCCAGGGCTACGGTGCGAAGGCGGGGGAATGTCCTCATTAGAGCCTCCCCTACCGATGACGCCAGCTTCGTAAGGTCATCCTCCAGGCGGATGATGGCCACATCGCCTATGACGTCGAAGGCCGAGGGCAGCCTCTCCTTCACCTCCTCGTCCGCGTCCATATGCGTCCTGTAGTCCGAGCTCATCAGCTCCCGCTCGTCCAGATCGGCATCTACCAGCTCGTACCCCAGAATGGAGGCCTTGTCCGAGAGCACAGGGAACAGGATGTGATCGCCTTCCCTTCGAATGCGCAGGGAGATGTCCAGCAGCCCCTCGGCTAAAAGCTTTTTACGTATGGACTCGGCTTCTCCCCTCGGCGCCTTCAGACAGGTGGAGCGCATGGTGTTGCCGATGGGCGAATTGATATTTGTCGGTTTAGGGATGTCCAGGGCCGAGGACATGAGCGTTAGGGCGTTGACCACCCTGCGCAACTGTGATGAGATCTACGCGGAGTACTACACCTCCAAACTTAACGATGCCTCGCACAAGGACGTGGAGGCGTTCATCGGGAAGAAGGTGACCGTGCTCAAGCGCGGGGACGTGGAGGAGAAGGACATCATCATAAAGGCGGCCAGGGATCGCAGGGTCGCCTTCATCACCGCCGGGGACCCCATGTCCGCGACCACCCACCTGGACCTCAGGCTCCGCGCGGTGGATGAGGGGATAAGCACCGATCTCATAAACGGCGTGTCCATCTTCACCGCCTGTGCCGCCGCCCTTGGCCTGCAGCCGTACAAGTTCGGCCGTACGGTGACGATCCCCCTGCCGGAGCAAGGGTTCCTGCCTTCATCGCCGTACGAGAACATACTGGAGAACTACTCGCGAGGGCTCCACACGCTCATCCTATTGGACATAAAGGCCGAGGAGAACCGCTACATGACCGCCCCCATGGCCATGCGATGGCTGCTGGACGCGGAGAAGAGGATCGGGTCCGGCCTGGTGAAGGACGATTCCTTGTTCTGCGCCGCCGCCCGGGTGGGCTCGCCCAAGCAGGCGCTGTTCGCCGGATACCCTGACGAGATACTCACCGTGGACCTGGGGCCGCCCCTGCACTGCATGGTAATGCCCGGCCGCCTGCACTTCATGGAGGCGAGGGGTTTGGTGGCCTTCGCGAACGCCCCCCGGGAGATATTGGACGAGAGAGGATCAGGGAGCGAACCCAAGCAGTAGCATGAGCCGCACACGGTCCCCCGCCTCGGGATCGGTCCGACCGGCATAGCGGATCTTGGCGTTGGGGACCCGAGGCACGATGCGGTCCAGGACGGCCTTCAGCGTGTACTGGTCTATCTCACTGCCGATTACCACGATGATAGCCAGGACGACCTTTTCCAGGGGCTGGTCGAACCACGGGGATGTGAACGCCTCTGTCACTGCCTGCACCTCTCCGTTCATACCTCCTCCCTCCCCTATCCCCAGGCGGAAATTGTCGACCCCGCTGAGGTCACCTCGCAATGTGTTCAGGTCTGCTCGGGTGAGGACCTGCGCCAGCTCCATGGCCGGGAACAGCATGATGGTGTCCATCACCCTGAAGGCGCGCCGCAGCGGCAGGTTGGGGGTCAGTTTCAGCAGCCCGTCGTTCGGGTACGTTATGGTGGCATGGGCAGCCTGAATGATGCCAGGAAGAGCCTTCTCGGCCGTGTCGCGCCTGCAGGGACCTTCCACGGAGAAGGGCATGGCCGCGGAGACCACCACCAGCTCGCTCTGGCGACGCGCGAAGTGAGCGATGCCAGGCGTCAGATGGGAACCGGTCTCACCTCCCAGCCCGGTGAACAGGAACAGGATGTCACTGTCCCCCAGCGCCTCCTTCACTGCCCTGACCGCACGGTTGTCCATGGAGCTCAACAGTCGGGGGGACATCGATCGTACCATGCGCACGCTGTCATCGTCCAGGACCACCCTGCGATGGTACGGGTGAGGGGCGCAGCTATCCCTGGCACTGCACAAGGATACGGAATCGAAGGGACAGCTGGCTATGGTATTGCATCCTGCCCCCCCGATGCCCACGGCACGTAACCTTGGTCTTTCCTTACCATCACTGACCCCCAGAGGGAGTATGTCCCGTGCCATCCACTTCGACATTCTGTCATACCGTCATAAATCTATCCTGGTAGAAGGCAGTTCTAAGTAATGGTCTTGGAAATTTATATATGGGCCTGATATACGCACAGGAACCTGATTTTGAGCTCCAAATATCCTATGAAGAAAAAACTATATCTCTAATTATTTCAAGGCCAATATCCCATTTGATCGCTACCACGTAGGAAGTCCTTCCCGCCCTATGGTGAGCACAAATCCCTTTTTCTACTGCACAGTCATTGCCCATGAGAGCCGAGAAGAGAGGTAGCGTCCATGCATATTGGCAGAGTAGTAGGCAACAGCGTTATGGAAACGCGGTTCAGGATGAACTTCGGAGAGCCGCTGCAGGTAGGGGAGATGCTCGTCGTGGAGAACGAGACCTCCGAGGACCGTTACCTCATCAGGGTCATGGACATACTCCATGGCGCCGATTCCGATGAGAAGGACTGGCTGGTGACCCACGCGGGCCAAGCCCTGAAGCAGGACGCGGAGATGGATGTTTTCGATCTCGAGCGCATCAAGGGCAAGCTCTACTGTGCGGGCATATCCATCCCCCTGGGCTGCATCGGGACCACCTTCCGGAAGACCAAGACCATTCCCCATCACTTCTCCAAGGTGCGCCGGACCGACATACGAGATTATGAGTTCCTAAAGGAGAGCCTTGGCGACATCCAGGTCGGCAACCTTCGCTCCGGTGACCAGGTCCTGGACTTTCCCGTGGGCATAACGGGGCAGGCCATACCGCACCACATCGGCATCTTCGCCACCACGGGCATGGGAAAGAGCAACCTCATGAAGAACCTGGCATTGTCGTGCATGAGCATACGCAGGTACGGCTTCCTCATACTCGACCCCCACGGCGAGTACTATGACGGCGGCGAGGCCAAGAAGAGGGGGCTCAAGCACGCAGGCCGGCCCGATTCCCTGGTGGTATTCTCCTCCAGGAAGCTGGACGGACCGTACAACAGCCTGTTCCTCGCTTCCTCGGAGATAGAGATCGCCGACCTCCAGAACCTATACGAGTTCACCGAGCCCCAGAAGGAGTGCATGCAGTCCGCCCAGTACCGCTACGGTGAGAACTGGCTGGTGGAGCTGAACGATCGCTCGGTGGCGGCGATAAGCAAGGACCTGGGGGAGAAGTACCATGAGGGGACGATCAACGTGATAAAGCGCCGCCTGGAGAACCTCTTCCGCCTCGATCTCGTCACCAGGGACCCCAAGCTCTCCGTCACCAAGAACATAATAGACTCCCTCCACGACTGCAAGGTCGTCCTTGTGGACACATCCAACATGTTCGAGACCGAGGAGCTTCTCATATCCACCGTGCTGTCGCGGGCCATATTCGAGAGGAACAAGGAGCTTTACGGCGATAAGGAGAGGTTCGATAGGCTACCCCCGGTGCTCATCGCCCTGGAGGAGGCACAGCGTGTCCTCACCGAGGCCAAGGGGAGCATCTTCGCGCAGATCGCCCGGGAGGGAAGGAAGTTCAAGACCGGGCTGTGCGCGGTGTCCCAGCAGCCGAAGCTGATCGACAGCGAGATCATCTCCCAGTTCAACACCCTCTTCGTCCTAGGCCTGGCCGACCGAAGGGACCGGGACATACTGAAGAACTCCGCCAAGCAGGACATATCCCAGCTGGAGAACGAGATACAGATGCTGATGCCGGGGGAGGCGCTGATCGCATCGCCGTTCACTCCCTTCGCGGTCCCCGTGAAGATCCACCTCTACGAGGAGTATCTGTCAAAGCTTCCTGCCAAGGGCGCGGAAAAGGTTGCGTCCACACGCACGGTCCCGGACAAGGGTTTCTACTGACGATGTGAACGGGGAGGGCATCGGAACGCGAACCTCGGGCACCCGGGGAAAAAGTCTAAAGCGGAGGGTCAGCCTTCGGGGGCTCGGCGAAGGTGTCGGTCTGAAGGTCGTTCATGTGGCGGATACTCACCTGGGCTTCTCCGCTTATCGCAAGGTGTGCGAGGAGGACGGCCCTTACAAAGGTCTGAACCAGCGCGAGGTGGACACGTACCGCTCGTTCGAGGCGTTCGTGGACAAGGTCCTGGAGCTACGCCCGGACGTGGTGCTGCACAGCGGCGACCTCTTCGATACCGTGCGTCCGTCCAACCGCGCCCTGAGCTTTGCCCTGGAGCAGCTGGTGAGGCTGTCGCAGGCGAAGATACCGGTGGTGATCATCGCGGGCAACCACTCCACTCCCCGGTTGAGGGAGACGGGCAGCGCCTTCCGGCTCTTCGAGCACCTCGAGGGGATCTATCCAGTGTATCGGGGCGAGTACCAGAGGATCGTCATCGGGGACCTCACCGTCCACGCCGTGCCCCACTCCGAGGGGGAGGGGTTCAAGGAGCAGCTGCCGCTCATCCAGAGGAGCGAGGGGACGCGGTACAACATAGCCATGCTCCATGCCGGGGTGGTGGGCTTCAGCGAGTTCAAGATGAACGAGTTCAACGAGCAGCTCGTCGACACCGGCTACCTCCGGGACGATATGGACTATATAGCCCTGGGCCACTACCACCAGCGGTACGATGTGAAGAGGAACGCCGCGTACTCCGGTTCGACGGAGCGCTTCTCCTTCTCCGAGGCCGGCCAGCCCAAGGGCTTCTACGTCCTGGACCTGGAGACCGGGAGCAGGACCTTCCTCGAGCTCCCCACCCGCCCCATGCTGGACCTGGGCCCTGTGGACGCTCATGGGATGGACCCCGTAGCGTTGAAGGAAGAGCTGGAAGGCCTCCTTTCACAGGACCTGGAGGGCAGGATAGTGAGGCTGGTGGTGAAGAACGTGCCCCGGTCTCTTTATGTGACGGTGGACTTCAAGCGCCTACGCGACCTGGCTGCCAAGGCCGCGCACTTCGAGCCCAGGTTCGAGGTCGTCCAGGAGGGGGTCTCGGTCCAGGTGGGCTCATCCACCCTGACCTCCCTGGAGGAGGAGTTCGTGACCTATCTGGACCGCTATCCCATAGATAATGTTGACAAGGACGCGCTGAAGCTGTGCGGCCTTGAATACCTCAAGAGGGGGCTGGAAGGATCCGACTAATCTACCTGGAGCTGCTAAACTACAGGAAGTTCAGGCATGCCAGGGTGGAGTTCCCCGAGGGTGTCATCGGGATCATGGGACCCAACGGGGCCGGCAAGAGCACTCTGATCGAGGCGGTCTCCTGGGCCCTCTACGGTAACCGCAGCGAGAGCCGTAGTGGCAAGGAGGGCATCAAGAGGAGCGGCGCAGGGCCCCACGAGGACTGCGCTGTCGAGCTGGAGTTCGAGCTGGGACAGGTACGCTACAGGCTCAAGCGCTCCCTGAGGGGAAAGGACCTGAAGTCCGAGGCCGAGCTCATGGCCGGTGGGGGCATCATTGCCAAGAGCGATCGCGGGGTCACAAAGAAGATCGAGGAGATCCTGGGCATGGACCACCAGGCGTTCTTCATCTCGGTGTTCGCCCGACAGAAGGACCTCTCGGCCCTGTCCGTGCTGACCCCTGCTGACAGGAAGAAGCTGGTGATGCGAATGCTCCAGCTGGACGTCCTTCAGGATGTGGTGGACGGGATCCGCCGGGATGTCAAGAGCGAGCGGCAGCTCCTTCAGGCGGTCAACGATCAGCTGATGACCCCGGACCGTAGGGAGCGCAAGGTCGTCCTGGCCGAGGAGATCAAGACCCTGGAGGCCCAGATCGCCGAGCTGCGCCGGGAGATGGCCGCCGCCAACGAGGCCACGAAGGTCAAGGAGTCGGAGCTGGAGGCGGCGAGAGGCAGGAGGGAGTGGCTCGGCATGAAGGAGGAGGAGCACAGACGGGTGGAGCGCCGGGCCCTGGACAAGAGGAAGGAGGTCGAGGAGGGGCGCCGGGCCCTGGAGCTTCTGGAGGGAGATGTGCGCAAGCTAAGGGAGAGGCTCACTGCCCTGCCGGCCCTGGAGCAGCAGGAGAGGGAGCTTGAGGCCTTGATCTCCCGGAAGGAGGCGATGGACGATGGCCTCGGTCGGTACGAGCGAAGGAAGGCCATAGCCCAGAACATCAATCGTATCCGAGATGAGATACGTCGGAACGACGAGGCGCGGGCGAGCGCCCGGGAGGAGAAGAGCATGCTGAAGGGGGCCCAGGACAGCCTGGTGAGGGTGACATTGACCCTGGAGTCCCTGGCCCTGACCCTCACGGAGAAGCGAGAGGCTTTGGCCCGCCTCGGGTCGGAGAGGCAGCGCCTGCAGCGAGAGACCGACGACCTGGGCACCAAGACCCGGGAGATGTCGCGCCTAGGGCCGGAGAGCATATGCCCCACCTGCGAGCGGCCTCTGGGGGAGCACCACCACCACTTGGTCTCCAAGCTGGATGAGGAGCGGTCGCAGAAGTCTGCCCAGCTCCAGCAGCTGGACAGCGAGGTCCAGGGCATCCGGGAGGAGATGGAGCAGGCCAGCCGGCGCAAGGAGCTTCTCGAGGAGAGGAGGAGGAAGCTGCAGGACGACGTTGCCAGGGATAGGGAACTGTCCTCACGCCTAGAGACCTTTGAACATAGGTCGGTGGAACTTTCCTCCGATCTGGGCAGGGCGATGCAGGAGATCGAGTCCGTGGGCGAGGTCAGCTTCGATCCTTCGGAGCACAGGGAGGTGCGGGAGAGGATAGCTGTGCTGAGGCCCCTCGCCGAGAAGGCCAAGAAGCTGCGGGGGGAGTGCTCCAACCTTCCCGACCTAGAGTCTCGGATGGCGGAAAGGAGGTCGTCGATTGAGCTTCTTGAGAGAGAGCTGAGGGGCGCGAAGGAGGACCTCGCGGCAGTGGGATTCTCTCCCCAGGAGCTGCAATCGGCCAGGGACGCCTATGATGCCGCCTTCCATGCCCGGGAGGCCGCTTATGCGGAGGTGTCCCGCAAGGCCATGGCACTGGAGCTGGCCACCGGCCGGAGGGACGACCGCAAGGCCGCCCTAAATGAGGTCCTGGAGAAGGAGAGGGGTGTGTCCCTCCGAGCGGCCAGGGTGGAGCAGCTGGCAACCCTGGAGAGAGTGATGCTGGACTTCAAGCAGAACGTGATGGAACGAGTGGTTCCCACCCTTGGCGAAGTCTCCTCCCATCTATTCACTGACATGACCGACTCCCGCTACGGCGGGATCGAGCTGGACGAGGACTACGAGATGCAGATATATGACGGGGGCGAAAAGTACCCGCTGAGCCGGTTCTCAGGGGGCGAGGGGGACCTTGCCAACCTTTGCCTGCGGCTGGCCATCTCCCGGCTTCTGGCCGACCGCTCCGGCAACGATATCAACTTCCTGATCCTGGATGAGATCTTCGGCTCCCAGGACCACGTGCGCAAGAGGAACATCATGACCACCCTGAACCGCCTGGAGAAGCAGTTCCATCAGATCATCCTCATCACGCACATCGACGATACCAAGGACCTGATGACCAATGTCATCACCATTAAGGAGCTCGAGGACGGGACCAGCACCATCGAATACTGAAAAAGGAACGTGGGCGATCCTCAGAACCGCCCCAGGATCTCCTTCCTCTTCTGCTGGTACTCCTCTTCCGAGATCAGGTTCTTGTCCCGCATCTCCTTAAGCTTCACCATCCTCTCCTCAGCCTCCGCCGTGGGTATTGATGGCTGAGGGGGCGCTGCCTGGGAGGCCTGCGCTGGCTGAGATGGAGCGTAGGTCGGAGCCGGTTGCGCCACCGGCTGAGGAGGGACGTAGACAGGTGCTGGCTGGGCCACGACCGGAGGCGCCACATAGGCTTGGACAGGAGCGGTAACATACTGAACCGCCTGCCTCCTGGAAGCGGAGAAGATGATC
This sequence comes from Methanomassiliicoccus sp., assembly GCA_018262895.1. Classification (GTDB taxonomy): domain Archaea; phylum Thermoplasmatota; class Thermoplasmata; order Methanomassiliicoccales; family Methanomassiliicoccaceae; genus UBA6. The sequence goes on from JADFDJ010000001.1 coordinate 164,420, forward strand.
TCCTCGGCGATCTTGCGGACCTGGAAGGGCTTGGGTATGTTGTCCCATACGATGGCCCCGCCGGACTTCATCATCTCCCGGGGATCGTCGCTCTTGATTCCCCCCATCTCTCCCGCGGTGGCGAACATGACGTCCCCGTACCCAAGGATGCGCTCGATGAGAGGCTGCACCACCGTCACGTTCTGCACCCTGTCTATCTGGGTATCGGCGAACATTATGTTGAAGATGCCGTACTGGGTCATGATCCTGCGATCGGAGATCGCGAAGTAGGTGTGGGACCATATCACGTACTCTATCACAAAGGCCAGCAGGCCGATGGCCATGGGGATGAAGTACACCAGGCCGTTGACGTGGACGTTAAGGACGACCAGGGCGATTATCACCAAAGAGACCAGGCCGGCGAACATCCCCCATCTGCGGTGCACTCCTACCATGAGCACAACTAGCAGCAGCATGGCCAGCAATGCCAGGAATGTTGTCAGGTTCGACAGGTCCACGTCCTGATTGCTCTGCAAGATCGCAAGCACCCCGAACAGGGCACCGAAGACGAACAGGAGGAGCGAGCGCAGGAAGTACACCACGATGGATGGTCTCCCCTCCCATAGGATCCTCTCACCGGTCACGAGGTGCTTTTTCGGAAACATGTGCCGCTCTCCCTCATTAGGTGCTGCATTGATCGTCATGTTATTCCCCAGTATAGACTGGACCATATTCTCCTGGCAGTATATTTACCATCTTGTCCTGCTTCAATCCCCCCACACAGTGTCCAGGTCCACATGCCGCCTCACCACGTCGGCGATCTGGGATATCTTGGCATCGTCCTCGGGGTCGATGCGGGCGATCAGATGCTCTATCATCTCCGCCGCCTCCATGGTGTTATGGCGTGTCACCAGGATAGGTACGCCCACCTCAAATGCCTTGGTCATCACCGTCTTGGACGGGAACATGCCGCCGGTCAGCACCAGGCAGGAGGTATCGGTGGACAGGGCGGCCATCTGGATATCGGTGCGGTCACCGCCAGTGATTATCGCCTTGCGCGATACCCGGCGCATGTGCAGCATCGCCGTCTCTATGGTCATGGCGCCTATCATGACCCTCTCCACCATCTCGTCCATTCCCCTGTCGCCGTTGATGACATCCGCCCCGATGGCCTCTGCCACCTCGCTGACCCGGAATGCCCGAAGTTCCTTGACCGGGGGGATCGAGCCCAGCACACGGATGCCACGCCTCTCCAGGAGCTTTCCCATCCTCATGTCCTCGACCTGGTTGAGCACCACGCCTCGGAAATGCACGGGGTACTGGTCCATCAGCCGCCGGAGCATGCATATCTTGTCAAGGGCGGATATCTGGGCCGATGACACCAGCACCACCTGGGCGTCCATGGCCTGGGCGATGGCCATCCCCGAGACCGAGCCCAGGCAGCCGGTCGTTATGTCCCGCGTTCCCTCGACCAGCATGGCCTCTGCTCCCTCCTTGACCTTACCGTAGGCCTTCAGAACGTCCTCCATGCCCACTGGCTGATAGATATCATATACCAGGGGGCATAGTTCCTCCTCGTCGAACGGCAGGCGCAGCGCCCTTTTCATGAGGAGGGCGTCCTGATCGATCACCTTGCCGTCAACGTTCATCACGACCTCTTTGAACGGCTTGAAGTATCCCACCTTGACGGGGCAGTTCTTGGCCAGCCCTAGGGTCACCATGCTCTTGCCAGACCTCTCCACCACGGAACTTAGAAACAGGGTCTTCATCAGCTCACCCTCTTGATGGTCACCAGCGCATCCACCGCGCCGCAACCTTGACCCTCGTCACCCACCATGACGGGGTTTATCTCGAACTCGGTTATCTCCGGAAAGTCCAGGGCGATCTGGGCCACACCGAAAATGATGCTCTTGAGCGCAGTTATGTCTGCAGGACGCCGGCCCCGGGCACCGGTCAATATGGGGTATGCCTTGATTGAGCGAATCATCTCGTCCACGCTCTCCTCCGTGAGAGGCACCACGCGGTGGCTGACGTCCTTCATTATCTCCACGAATATCCCGCCCAGACCGAACGTCATCACCGGCCCGAAGGTCTCGTCGCGGACCATTCCCACGATGACCTCCCGACCGCTGAACATCTTCTCCACGGTGACGCCGTCTATCCGCGCCATGGGCATGCGCGAGCGAACCTGGGACATCATGAGCTGGTAGCTGCGGCGGACCTCGTCATCGCTGCGCAGGTTGACCGCCACGCCTCCCACATCGGTCTTATGGGCTATGTCCGGGGAGGATACCTTCATGACTACGGGGTAGCCGATTACATGGGCAAGCTTCACCGCCTCATCGGCGGTGCGGGCCTCGCCTTCAGGAGGGACGGGCATTCCGTAGGCCATCAGGATCTCTTTGCCCTCGCTCTCGCTGAGAGCGGTCCGGCCTTGGGCCCTCACCCGGTCAAGAAGCCTTCTCACTGCCGCCTGGTCCCCCTGGACCGGCGTTGCATCGTGCTCGGCCTTGCGGTCCCGCATCTCCCTGTAGTCGACCATCGCTGCCAGGGCCCGAACAGCGCGGTCCGGCGACTGGTAGCTGGGCACACCGGCCTCCATGAGTATGCGGGAGCCCTCGGCCACGTCCTCACCGCCCACGAACGCCGTGGCCACCGGTACCCGGGCGGTGCCGGAGAAGGAAGCGATGGTTCTCGCCACGCTGGTCACGTCCAGCATGTCGGTTGGCGCCAGCATCGCCAGGACCATATGGACATGGGGGTCCTCCATCACGGTGTTGATGGCGTGCTCGAAGCGGGCGGAGTCAGCGTCCCCGATGACGTCCACGGGGTTGTACAAACCCGCCTCCTCCGGCAGGGCCGAGGCCAGCCTCTCCACCGTTTCCTTGGTGAAGGACGCCAGGGATATGCCGTGATCGGAGACCGCGTCCGCTGCGAGCACTCCCAGGCCTCCGGCGTTGGTAACTATGGCCAACCCATCCCCCTGAGGGAGTGAGAGCGTTCCGAAGGCCTGGAGCAGGTCGAAGAGCTCATCGATTGTGTCCACGCGCATCACACCCGACTGCGCCAGGGCGGCCTCGTAGACCTGGTCGCTGCCCGACAGAGCCCCGGTGTGCGAAGAGGTCGCCTTCGCCCCGAAGGCGGTGCGGCCTGCCTTGAGGGCGATCACGGGCTTCTCCCGCGTCACCGCCCTAGCCGCCCTCATGAACTCCTGGCCCCGGGCCATGCCTTCGATGTACATGCCGATGACCTTGGTGCCCTCATCGTCCTTTAGATAGGTCATCAGGTCCGCCTCATCAATGTCCAGCTTGTTCCCTACGGACACGAACTTGGAGAAGCCTATCCTGGTCGCCCGGGCCCAGTCCAGCACCACCGAGCAGATGGCCCCGGACTGCGAGGTGATGGCCACCGACCCCTCCTTCGGGTAGTCATTGGTGAAGGTGGCGTTCATGGCGTTGGATGTGCTTATGACCCCCAGGCAGTTGGGGCCGAGCACGCGGATGCCGTGCTTGCGGGCTATCTCCCCCACCTGTTGTTCCAGCTCTGCGCCCTTCCTGCCGGTCTCCTTGAACCCGGCGGTGATGACCACAGCCACCTTCACTCCCTTCTCTCCTGCGTCCTCCATGACCTGGGGAACGGCATGGTTGGGCACGGTGATGACCGCCATCTCCACCTCTCCCGGTATCGAGGAAACGTCCGGAAATGTCCTCAGACCGAGGATGCTGTCCGCCTTGGGGTTCACCGGGTACAGCGCCCCGCGGTAGCCGGAATCGATTATGTTCCTGAGAACCACATGACCGATCTTGCCCTCCGACCTTGAGGCCCCCACCACCGCAATGGATGAGGCCTCGAACAGCTCCCTTAACCCTCCGACCGGTCCCACGTCCACGGTATCGTCATAGATGGGCTTTATCATTTTGGGCCCTTGCCCGCCACGGATGCCAGGTGACGGCGCCAGAACGCCTATGGCCTCAACGCTTGCTCATGAGGAAGGGACCTACGGTTGAATGATCGTCGACCGGTATGTCCTTCTCCTTGTGGGCGATGCCCAGCTGGTCCATCAGCTGCAGGGCGTTCCTGGCTGACCTAGCCCTGCTGTTGTTGCAGAAGTAGATCCGCGTCTGTGACCGTGTGGCCGACACCACTTGTATGCTGGCCGCCAGCTGCTTGATCTCCTCATCGGTGTAGAGGTGGTCGAAGCGGCTGAGTCGAAGGGATTCCTCCTGCTCCTCGTCCGACCATACCTCCCGCTTACGCCCGTGTAGGCGGTAATAGGCATGGTTGGCGGAGCATTTCATTGCCACAGGGGCCTCCGGCCCGTCCGCCAGCACATTGGCGACATTGAGGGACTGCAACAGTTCGAACGCCCGTGCCTCCAGCTCTCCGCTGCTGTTGTCGAACCATGAGCGGTGGCGGAACTCCACCGCATAGCGGTAGATGTCCGTGTCCAAGGCGCTCAGGGTGCTACGCAGTGCCTCCAGGGACCCTTCCTTGTTCTCGAAGGATGGCGACAACTGCAATAAGGTCGCTCCCAGCAGCCCGTTGTCGGCCAAAGGCTTGACGCAGCGGACCTCGAAGGACGAGGCCATGACCCCGGCCTGCTCGCCCTCGTTGTTGATCAGGGCCTGGTGGGTCACTGTCTGCGGCATCTTCACTGAGAACTCGAAGTCCTTCAGCGCGGAGCCTTTCTTTATCCAACCGTTCACGATGAAATCTTCCGGTTCGCGGAAGAAGGTGCTGTTTATCTCCACGGTGCTGAAGTAGTTGGAGTAGTACCTCAGCCACTCTTCCTTCTTCCTGGCCATGTTGACGGGGTAGAACCTTCCCACCCAATCCTCGAAAGACCATCCGCTACAGCCGATGAACACGAGACCCCCAATGATGATTCCTCCCTAGGATACATATAGCTTCCCCGTGGAAGTTTTGCCCGTTCACCGCCACACTATTGTCGTAATTACCTGTCCTGGGGGACCCATGCAAACACTTAAGCCCGGAGCGTCCATGGTCCTCATGCCCTTAGAGACCGGGGACGATCCGTGAATCCCCTTGCATGCTAGGGGCGCACAGTGTGTCGTTATTATGGGTCTTTCCATGAACAACGATGTGACATCGGGTCATGATTGGGAAACAACCCCGACGCACGACAAACAACCCCCGGCCTGGGTCAGTGTGGGGAGAATAGGCGCACGCCGTCCATGAACCAATCTGTTACGGCTCGGGGGACAATCCGAACCTTATCCTTTTCTTTGTAGTAGGCCTCTTCATCGGCAGCAACCGAGCGGTCCCCCGGCCAACGTTCCAGGATCCGGGGTCGAGCGTCTTGGCCTCGTGAAGGAACAGGTGTGCCTCCTCCAGGTCTCCCATCCGATGAAGGACGACCGATATCTGCACCTTGCAGGCGGCCTTTTGTCGGGCGCATTTGCACGCACCAAGGGCCTGGCCGTATGCGCGGAGGGCAGAGTCAAGGTCGTCGTTGCTGAGGGCAAGATGACCCTGGGCCATCGCATCGTCATAGGTGGCCGACGCTCCCTGACCACTCGCAGCTCCTTCGTCCCCTGATCGGGGGGCTATCTTGATCAAGCGGGCGCAATCGCTCCTGGACCGGTCACGTCGGGGTCCGTGCCCATGGGATCGGCCACGGCCGTGGTCTCGGCCCGTGAACGATGGTCGGAGCATGGGCATCGACAGGAGAGTGGCCGTCCATGCGAGGTAGACACCTGGGCCAATCTTCGGCAGCGCCGCGGCCATCAGCTCAATCGTCCCCTCGATCCCCATGGCCTCCCCTATCGAGAGCATGAAGGTGGGAGTGAGGAGCACAAGCCCCGAGAGCTGCAGCAACCACCCTTTCTTCCACCTAAGCGACAGCAGGAGGCCGGCGATGAACGCCGTCCCTAGGATGAGCAGTGGCAGGTCCGCTTCTCCTCCCTCCACCATCAGGTCGATGAGCCTGACCTCGATGTAGTGCGTCCCATATTTCATCTCAGACCATGGAAGGAACACGCTGGCCAAACCCAGAACGAACGCTGTCAGCTGCGACCAGCTAGGCCTATTTCTACTAGAATGCTGCATGCATCATCACAGGGATGACCGAGGAAGAACAGGGGAGAAGACTCCAGCGCGTACAGTGACGCTAACCTGCTTCGCATGATGTCTCCGGTGACGGCTACGGGGCTTAAGGGAGTATGCTCAGCCCAAGTAGATCTTCGTTCCAAGCATGTGGTCGACAACGAAGAGGTCCTCACGACCCCCGTTGTCACGCGCCCTGATGAACCTCTCCAGCTTGGCGTCCATCTCATCGGCGAACGTCAGGGCCAGGGCCTCAGGTATCGATGGCAGGGTGGGAGACCCTTTCTCGTTGGTCCCGTGGCTGGCCAGGACCATATGGACAAGCTTTGTTCTGAGCGTCTCGGGGAAATCGGGGCAGCGGGAGCAGGTGTCCTCCACCATCTGCGCCCCTATCATGATGTGCCCCCTCAGCCGGCCGTCCACCGACTCCGTGATGGTCGTGGAGACGTTGTAGCATCTGACCTTTCCGATGTCGTGCAGGACCGCCGACGCCAGGAGGAGGTCTCGGTCCAGCTCTTCGTAGAGCCGGGAGATGAAGTCGCACGCCCGGGCCACGTTGAGGGTGTGCTCCAGCAGCCCACCTACCCATGCGCAGTGGTAAGATACAGAAGCGGGGGATGTCTTGAAGGCGGTCACCAGCGAGGGGTCCGAGAACATGAGGTCCAGCATCCTGCGGATGTGCTCATCATTGATCTGGGACAGGAGCTCCTGAAGTTCCTGGTACATGACCTCCGGGTCCTTCTTAGATGCGACGATGAAATCCGCGAGGTCATAGGTGCCCTCCTTGGCCTCCTCCAGTATATCCCCGTTCCCCTGGTTCACCTGCACCACCACGGAATCCCCGAAGAGGTCGCTACGTCCACGGACGCGGACCATGCTGCCCTCGCGCAGCGCCTCGTAGGTGGTGCGCACAGCGGCCTCCTCGCCCTTTCCCCAGTAGTTCACCCTGATCTCCCCCGTGGCATCGGAGACGACTATGGTGAAGAAATAACCGGCCCTCTTCCCCTTCCGAGGGGGGTCCTTCTTCTTAATGGCATATATGCAGTCGATCTCCATTCCCTTCTCGATTATTCCGTTTACCCATTGGCGCCCCGCGGCCATCGCTCTCTCCCGGGGCGGGATATCCCCAGCCTCTAATAATGGATGGGGTCGCCGGAGCGCCCTAGGAACGTAGAAGGTCCACCTTCTTCGCTGCCAGCCGCCTCAGCCAATCCTCGGACTCCCTCCACCTGGGGTAGAGGTGCTCCTTGGCCCGGAACTCCGCGGTGTGGTGCCTCCTGCTGCTGGACAGACCATCCTCAAGATGCAGGAGCTCATGGTACAGGACGTACTCGTGGACATGCTCCGGGACGTTCATGTTGTCTAGGAGCGATGAGATGGCCACCACGTGCATTATGGTGCTGCAGTACCCTACCCTCATCCTGTTCTCCTTTATTGTCCAGTTCAGCGACACGTTCCGGGATTCGCCCAGCATCCCCGTTGCCATAAGGTTGTCGTAAGTGTCCCGCAGATCGAAGTTATCCCCCCGGGGGCTCCTCGACAGGTTGCGGCTCCTCTTGACATAGAGGGGCTGGTTACGCTCCAGGAACGCGTCCGAGACCAGGTACTCTCTGAGCCTGGGACCGTAAATGTCGCCGTCCCCCCTGCGGGCGATCTTCATGTAGAGGGACAGGGCGAAGTCCCCCAGGACCTCGGGCCCCGCTTCCGCAAGGTAATCGGTTATCTGGAAATTGACCTTCTTGCCGCTTCGGCACCAGGTGCTCTTGAACTCCTTGTAGCGTGCGAACTTGGTCTCTATATCCTCGTAACCGAAGGATGTCCCTACGGAGCGAAACACTGTACCCAGGTCGTCACATTCTGCGGCCATCTTCCCAGCCTCGTGGCAATAGCAGGAATCCGTCATCGTCGTCTCCGAGGACAAGAGAAAGCCCACCGGAGTATAGGCTATGTCGATACAGTGATACTGCGGCCAGTAGGGCGTCCAGCCTGTCGGCCGCTCCCTTACCCCGGGATAGTACCTTGCCCATGGTAGGCGTCCAGTGAAGCGTCGGCTCCCATCCGGATAGGAGCGTCAAAGCCCTCTCGGCCTCCTCCTCCCGGACGGCCTGGGGTCCCTTCTTGTACTGTGGTAGCGGAGGCGGGAGGGACCGCAGGACGGCGTGGGGGTAGACCTCGTAGAACGCCCTCCGTCCCGCTCCGAAGTACTCCAGGCCCATCCCCGTCAGCTTGCTCGCCAGCTCCTCCCCCCGGCTGCCCCCGTAGTGGCGCTGGTGGAAATCCCTTCCGGAGGGGAGGATCCTCAGGCCCATGGACCTGAGCTCCCTCTCGCAGCCCCGTATGGCCTTTCCCGGCGGGACCCGGAGAGGAGCATCCACCCCCACCCAGATATCCCCGCCCTTGATCTGGGAGAGCACATCCTGGTCCGTGGTCAACGACAATGCGCAAGAGACCTCCCCATCCCCCTCGATGATGCAGATGCCGGTCCCCTCATGTCGCGGAGGGGCCACCTTCCACGCCAGGTCGATACCGAGATATCTCAACACCGGGGCATGCGCAGGCCTCTAGAAATGCGTTGCCGTCATGCTCCATGCCCGAGGCCCGCTCTGGCAGAGACCGATTCTGAGGCACCCTCAGTCCTTGTCGTCCGGTGCGTCCGGTGTCCCCGGGGCCACCCGCTTGTACACCAGCACGGGGCTCCGGGCGTTCTTGGCGATGGTGTCCTGGATGGCCCCGAAGGCGAACTGGTCCCAGCGCTTCGCGGCCGAGGAACCGATGACCAGGAGGTCGGTCTCCAGCGACTCCGCCACCACTCCGCCCACGAACGATTCGGGGCGAATGTCCTTGATGATCACCGGGACCTTCCTCATCTCCACGATCTTGCGGAGCCTCTTGGAGTAGTCCGAGGCCTTGACGAGGTACCGCTCGTTTATGATCACATTGAGGATGGTGACGCGGGAGCCGTTCACCTGGGCGATGTCCGCGGCCACCTCGGTGGCCTTGCTCACGTGCCACAGAGCCCCTGAAAGGATCATGATCTTCTCCGGCCGCAGCTTGGTCTCGGCCTTCAGGACCATTATGTCGCATGGAGTCTGGCGTACGATATCGTCCAGCTTGCGGCCGAGGACCCTCTTCTGCGTGTGGGTGTAACCTTTCCATCCTACGATGATGACGTTGACCGCCTGCTCCTTGGCCGTATCGATGATCGTGGCCACCACATCGTGGGACACGGAGACGATGGCCCTGGCCTTTATGCCTCTCAGCTCCGAGTACTCCTGGGCCTTCTTCACGGTATGCGCACGCTCCTCCACCAGCTTCATGTCGACAGCGCTCAGGGGAACGGCGTGGGGGACCTCCGCCACTGTGATGAGCACTATCTCGCCCTCGTTCTTAGCCGCGAGCATAACTGCCATGTCCACCAGGCCCTCGTTCTTGGGATCATCTATGGGGACGAGGACCCTATACCGGGCTTTGGCCTCTTCGCTAAGCTCGGGAAGGACTGCGGGTGCGAAGTGCTCGATCACAGCACGACCCTTGGCGAAGTAGTGGATCAGCAACCCTGCGAAGATAATCGCCAGGGCGATGTACCAGGCAAGTATGTCCAGCTCGAAGAGGAGAATGGCCAGGAACGTCGTGGTGACCACGCCGACGATGGGGATCAATGGGAAGAACGGCGTTATGAAAGAGCGTTTGGCGTCCGGTCTCTTCTTGCGCAAGGATATGGCGGACAGGTTCACCAACACGAAAAGTAGGAGTATAAGTACGTCCGCGACCGCGGCCACCTTGCTGATGTCGAAGCTCACGGCCATCAGGATTATGATGATGCCGCTGATGAGAATCGCCATCACCGGCGTATGCCTCTGGGGATGAAGCTTTCCGAATACAGTCGGCAGGTTCCCGTCCCGGCCCATGGCGAACGAGACCCGGGAGGTGGAGAACACGATGGAGTTGACCGCGGCCACCGAACCGATGATCATTCCCACGGACATGAGGGCGCCGCCGACGAAGGGGATGGCCCGATCCGCCGCGATGTTCAGGGCATGATCCCCACCCACCGCCGCGGCCTCCCATCCGATGGTGGCGAAGGTCACCGTGGCCACGGTGATGAAGAGCACCGCGGAGATAGTAATGCACAGGAACATGGCCTTGGGCACGGTCCTCTCGGGGTTCTTGGCCTCCTCCCCCGTCTGCGCCACGACCTCATAGCCCTCGAAGATCATGAACGTGAAGCCCATGGAGGTCGCGATCGACAGGTACCCGAAGGGGACGAACACGGGTCCGAAGCCCGAGGCCCCGGCAGCGTCTGGGCTGCCGAAGACATAGGCGATGCAGAAGAGGCAGAACAGGACGATGATGCCTACCAGGAATGAGGAGACCAGTATCTCCGATCTGCCCGCACCCTTCACCCCACGGATGTTGAGGAGGCAGAAGAGCGTTGCTATTCCAACGGTGAAGGCCGTGGACACCAGGTCCATGGGTACCCCGGGAATGGTTATGTTATACTGATCGAATAGAAGCGTGACACCTGTACCGAAGCCGATGGCGTACACGCTGCAGGCGATGCAATGGCCGATCCATGACATCCAGCCCCCCAGGAATCCCAGGGGCTCGAAGAGGCCTTCCTTGATCCACAGGTAGCCTCCCCCGGTCTCCGGGAACGCGCTGGACAGCTCTGCGTAGGCCAGGGCCGTGAACATAGTCACTATGAAGTTCAGAAGGAACGTCACCAGGAGGGCGGGGCCCACGACCTCAGTGGCCAGACCTATGAGCAAGAAGATGGACGAGCCGATGTTCGGTCCGAGACCTATCATAAGGACCTCGGCCAGACCTAGGTCTCGGTTGAGAGTGACCTCGACTCCGCTCGGGCGAGATTGTTCCCCTTCAGACATACCGATGAGCGCTGGAATCGGCTTCCGTCAGATAATGGTTTCTCTGATGTGTAGCCACCACCCTCTCCTCAAGGAGGGTCGATCTCCAAGGAGCTTTCAAGGTCAGCTCCTGGGGGAGCTTGTATGTGATCTGAACTTCAAGAGATCACTGCGGGTCTTGCATGTGGCCAGGGCCCGATAGCCCTATGAAACGCGATCTCCGGTCGGGGTCCAGGGTCCTCCGCATGAGGTAGTTGTTACCCTGCCGGCAGACGAGGCGGTATCCCATGCGCCGGTAGAACTCCATGGCCGTCCTGTTCGTGTACTGCACCAACAGCTCGATGGCGGGAGACTCCCGCTCACGGGCGTGCTCCTCGATGCGGGCCATCATCTCCCTGCCCAGGCCGCGACCCTGACAGGCCTTGTGCACCTGGATGGAGTTGATGAAGAGGTTTCCGTTGCGGTCATCGATGGAGAAATAGGCGACGATCCTTCCATCCAGCTCCAGCACCTCGTTCAGGGCGGCTGGCTCAAGGAGGATGTGGAGAAGGTCCTCATCGCGGTACTCCACCCCCCAGGACGAGAATATGATCGCTGACATGTTCTCCCTGCTGATGGCAAGGACCTGGGGGAGGTCCTTGCGCGTCATCTCCCGGGAGGTGGCTCTCATCATGACCTTCTGCCGCATGCTCCCGATGACAATAAACCCTTCTGACAGGAACATGCACTGCGGAACACCCCTTCGTAAGCTTACGGCAATTGACTTATATATCTTGAGATTTGTCAAGTAAAAATAGGTGATAGCACATGGTAACCGTCAGCACTGAAGCGGTAAAGTTCATCAATGACCTGTTGGAGAAGAACGATAAGAAGGGATATGGTATCAGGATCTATCTGGCGGGCATGGGCTGCTCCGGTCCCCAGTTCGGGATGGCTTTCCAGGAGAAGAAGAACTCGGAAGACAACGAAGAGAAGGTCGACGGCTTCTCCTTCTACTATGACGGAGAGACCGGAGAGATGCTCGAGGGGTCCACGGTCGACTACATCGAGACGCCCAACGGCGCCGGTCTGATCGTTAACAATCCAAACCTCAGGTCCGGCTGCGGTACCTGCGGCGGCTGCCACTAAAGATCGCATAGGCCCTCAGGGCCTCTCGGTCCTTCCTTTTTTAAACCTCATCTCTGCCTACCATCGGGTTGAGCTCTGCCACTGGCTCATGTCCTGTTGATCGGGTTCGACAATCATTCCCCCGTTGGGAAGATATACTCCTAGCTCGCATGACATGATGTGTGCGGCCGCTTCACCATCGGGGAGATCAAGGAGCTCATGACGAGATTCTCCATCGAGGAGCCGGTGGCGGACATGCCGCAGCCGCGCTACAATGTCGCTCCCACACAGAGCTCGCCGGTGGTCTTGCGGAGAAGCCCTAACCGCCTGATCATGATGCGCTTCGGCCTTATCCCCTTCTGGGCCAAGGACCAGAAGATCGGCTCCAGGCTCATCAACGCCCGCGCCGAGACCGTTGCGGAACGTCCGGCCTTTCGCACCGCGTTCAAGGACCGGCGCTGCCTGGTGCCCACGACTGGCTTCTATGAGTGGAAGGATGGAGAGAACGGGAAGACCCCCTACTTCGCTCGTCTTAAGGACGAGAAGCTGTTCGCCATGGCCGGCCTTTTCGATCGCTGGAGAGCGCCCTCGGGGGAGGAGGTCCACAGCTTCACCATCATCACCACCACGGCCAACGACCTCCTGTCAGAGGTGCACGAGCGGATGCCGGTGATTCTCTCTCGCGAGGACGAGGGGATATGGCTTGAGCCAGGCGCGCTGGCTGCTGCCGAGAGGGAGAGGATACTACGCCCCTTCCCACCGGAGAGGATGGAGACCTACCCTGTGTCCAGGCAGGTGAACGACCTGAGCAAGGATTCCGTGGACCTGATAAGGCCCCTGCCTCAGCCTACCGGCCGCAAGTGGTTCTGACGGACCTTTCTCAGTACTTCAGGCAACCGACCATAAGTTTCTTCAACGTCCCCCATCATGCTGGGGTCCGTGTTCGTGGAGCATCCCTTAATCGCCCGGGAGAGCGTCGAGGACAGGATCTATCAACGAGCCCTGGCCAACTCCTGCCTGCGCTCCTCTACACTTGTGGTCCTCCCCACAGGCATGGGGAAGACCGTCATCGCCCTGCTGGTCATCGCGGACGTGCTGATGGTCAAGAAGGGGAAGGTGCTCCTGCTCGCACCCACCAAGCCCCTGGTGGAGCAGCATGCTCTGTTCCTAAAGGACAAGCTGGTGGGCAAGAAGGTGGCGGTTCTGACCGGTGAGATCGATCCCGAGGAGAGGGAGGCGGAATGGGTCCAGAGCGATGTCATCGCCTCCACCCCCCAGGTCGTGGCCAACGACCTGCGCGCGGAGCGGGTATCGCTACGGGACGTGCGCCTCATATTGTTCGATGAAGCGCATCGAGGTGTGGGCAACTACGCGTACGTGGCCATCGCCCAGGAGTACATGGGCCACAACGGGCTGGTGATGGGGATGACCGCCTCCCCCGGCTCCAGCATGGCCAAGATCAAGGAGGTGTGCACAAACCTGGGGATCGAGAACATCGAGGTGCGCTCGGAGATGGACCCTGATGTCGCTCCTTACGTCCACGATATCCAGATGGACTGGGTAGAGGTCGAGGTACCAGTGGGCATGCGCAAGCTGGCCGATGTGCTCCGGAAGCTCTTCAACCGCTATGTCCAGGAGCTGGTGGCGATGGGGGTGATGACGAGCGCGCGGCCTCCCTCCATCAAGTACCTGTTGGAGGTCCAGAGGGCCATACAGGTCAGGCTCAACAAGGGGGAGAAGAACCGCACCATATACAACGCGCTTTCGGTCCAGGCCCGGGCCATAAAGGTGGGCCATGCCCTGGAGCTGGCCGAGACCCAGGGAGTGACGGCCCTGACCAGCTACCTGGAGAAGCTCCGGGAGGAGGCCTCTTCCGAGGACGGCTCCAAGGCCTCCCGGGCCATCGTGGCCTCCGAGGAGTTCCAGGAGGTCGAGCGGCTCCTGGGCTCGCTGAAGATGGAGCATCCGAAGATCTCCCGGGTCATGAGCATCGTGAGCAACCAGCTGCAGGTCAAGCCCGACTCCCGGGTCCTGGTGTTCACCCAGTACCGCGACACCTGCGACATGGTCACCAACCTTCTGTCAAGAATAGAGGGCGCGAGGGTCACCAAGCTCATCGGCCAGTCCGGGCGGGGGAGCGACAAGGGGCTGAGGCAGAAGGAGCAGATCGGGGTCCTGCAGCGCTTCCGAGACGGTGAGTTCAATGTGGTGGTGGCGACCTCCGTGGGCGAGGAGGGACTGGACGTGGCCAACACCGACCTGGTCATCTTCTACGAGCCTGTACCCTCCGAGATCCGGTCGATCCAGCGGAGGGGTCGAACAGGCCGGTCGCGGGCGGGGCGGGTGGTGGTGCTGGTCACCGCGGGCACCAGGGACGAGGCCTCGCTGAACTCCAGCGAGAAGAAGGAGCGGGAGATGCGGAAGCGTTTGCGAACCCTGAAGCAGCAGTGGGACAGGGAGAACAGTAGGGCCGAGGCGCCTGCTCCAAAGCCTAAGAAGGGGCAGTCGAACCTGTCGGACTTCCCCCCGAAGGTAGAGGGCTAACCTCCGGTTTATCTACCTGGGAACCGTATCGAACCTCATGCTGTACCATGACCTGGTCAAGGTTTACCAGGCCCTCGAGTCCACCACTTCCAGGCTGGAGATGGCCGACATTCTTGCCGACCTCTTCAGGTCCACTGACTGCGCTCACATCAGGAAGATCGTATACATGACCCAGGGCACCATCGTTCCCGACTTCTACCCTGAGAAGCTGGGGATGGCCGACAAGCTGTACATCCGCACCCTGCTGGCGGCCACCGGCGCCAACGAGGAATCGGTCCGCAAGCTGTGGGCCCAGGAGGGGGACCTCGGTACCATCACCGAAAAGGTGTACGAGAACAAGCGACAGACCACTCTTTTCTCAGAGCCCCTGACGCTCGACCGGGTGTACGATGCCCTCCTTAAGGTCGCGCGCTCGGAGGGCAGCGGCTCACAGGAGTACAAGACCCGCTACCTGGCGGACATACTGCATGACGCCAAGCCTGCCGAGGCAAGATACATAGCGCGCATAGTCACCGGCCGCATGCGCCTGGGGGTGGCCTCCCAGACCGTAATCGACTCCCTGGCCCAGGCCTTCGCCACCAAGCAGGACAAGGCAGCGGTGGAGCGGGCGTTCAACATCACCTCGGACCTCGGCCTGGTGGGCGAGACCCTGTGCCAGAAGGGGATCGCCGGGCTGGAGGAGATGCATGTCAGGGTCGGCAACCCCATCCGGGCCATGCTGGCAGAGAGACTGCCGTCACCGGAGGAGATCCTGGATAGGATGGGGGGTCAGGCCATGTTCGAGTACAAGTATGACGGCCTGAGGGTACAGGCCCACATCCAGGATGGCAAGGTGACCCTATACTCCCGCCGCCTGGAGGACCTCACCTCACAGTTCCCTGATGTCGTGAAGGCCCTGAAGGAGGCTTTCACCTGCAGCAGCGCCATCATCGAGGGAGAGTGCGTCCCGGTGGACATAAACACTGGTGAGCTTCTGCCGTTCCAGGAAGTATCACATCGCCGGGGTAGGAAGCATGGCCTTACCGAGGCCATCGAGGACTACCCTGTACGCATACATCTGTTCGACTGCCTGTACCTTGACGGAGCGGACATGACCGATGAGCCCCTACCCGACCGCCGCACCGCGCTGACCAGGTGCGTCAAGATCACAGAGGACGTTCGCTTCTCCGAGGCCAGGGTGCTCGACGATCCCGCCAAGGTCCAGGAGTTCTTCATAGAGGCCCTCAACGCCGGATGCGAGGGGCTGATGGCCAAGTCCCTAGGCGACGGTTCCGTCTACCGGGCCGGCTCCCGCGGTTTCCTGTGGATCAAGTACAAGAAGGAGTACCGCTCGGAGATGAACGACACCGTCGACCTGGTGGCTGTGGGCGCGTTCCACGGCCGGGGAAGGCGCGGGGGGATGTACGGCGCGCTGCTCATGGCCACTTACAACGAGGAGGAGGACCGCTTCGAGACGGTCAGCAAGCTCGGGAGCGGCTTCGACGACGCCACCCTGGCCCTCCTGCCGGAGAGGCTGGACCGCTACCGACTTCACGATCGTCACCCGCTGGTGGAGTCAAAGATGGAGGCGGACGTGTGGTTCGAGCCGGCCTTGGTCCTGGAGGTACTGGGAGCGGAGATAAGCCTGTCCCCCATCCATACCTGTGCCCACGGCCGCATCCGGGACGGGGCGGGGCTGGCGATCAGGTTCCCCCGGTTCACGGGGACGTTCCGGGACGATAAGAGGCCCCGCGACGCCACCACCAGCCAGGAGCTGTACGATATGTACAATGCCCAGATGAAGAAGGTCGAGGGCTGATCTCCATCAGGCAGCCATCTCTTTTCCCGTGCCTATCACCCCCGACACCTGAGCGTGTACCAAGTACAAGGCTCTGTCCACGTTAATCTGCCTGTCCATAAATAGGATGCTCCTTTAATCCAACATTATAAAAATATCTAAAAATAATTTCCTTATTATATCCTCTAAGCCGAGGTTATACCAGAGGTAAATGGAGGTGAAGAAATGGTCATGAAAAAGTTGTTGGTCTGTGTCGACGGCTCGAAGTATTCAGATGAGGCGGTCAAACATACAGTGGAGATCGCGAAGAAGTTCGACTCCGAGATAACGTTGATGTTCGCTTGGGCCCCGCCGGCCACCGGAGGTAGGACCATGGTGGTCCACCACGACATACCGGATGTGGAGATGGAGCGGCTGGAGGGAGCGATCACCATCTTGAGGGATAATGGGCTCACATACCGCATCGTCAAGGCCATTGGGAACCCTGCCAAGGAGATCATCGAGGAATCGAAGAAGGGCTACGACCTGGTTATCATGGGCAGCAGGGGGCTGGGGGCGATTGAGGGCTTCCTCCTCGGCAGCGTGACCAGCAGGGTGTCGCACCATATCGATGTCCCGTTGATGATCGTCCACTCGAAAGGCTAAGGCACAGGTCAGGGGCTATGTCGGACAGGGCATGGCTCCCCTTTTCGTTCGACCGAACGCCTATCAGATCGCCTCCCATATGGCTGGTATGAGGGACCAGGACGTGACCGGATGACGTCAGGCCGTTACGGGACCGTGGATGCTCTATCGAGCGAAGTTCACCGGAGCCATCGTGCCTTCCTCCAGGCCGGGTCCATGGGGTGTCTTGCTTCATCATTTATTTAATAGAATAAAATAATCTTCTTATATGAAATGGTTTGATTTTTTTATTAACTGAGGGGGTCCGGAGATATGACTATGGAACGGTTGTTGGTTTGCGTGGATGGGTCTAAGAACTCGGAAGAGGCGGTAATAAGCGCGGTGGAGATGGCGAGGAAGTTCAACTCCACCATCACTTTGATGTTCGTATGGCCGCCGCCGGCAGCTTCCGGCAAGGGCATCGTGATCCGTGAGATCCCCGACTATGAGCTGGAGAAACTCAATGGGGCGAAGGACATACTGAAGAACTCGGGAGTGGACTACTCGGTCGTCACCAAGATCGGCAATCCTGCGATGCACATCATCGACGAGGCGAAGAAGGGTTATGGCATGGCGATCATGGGCAGCAGGGGGCTGGGGGCGATTGAGGGCTTCCTCCTCGGCAGCGTGACCAGCAGGGTGTCTCACCATATCCACATCCCTCTGCTGATCGTCCCGCCCAGGCAATGAGCCGACGCCCGCGCCTATGACTTGGACGAGCTAACCGTAGGTGTAGTGGTTAAGGCGATGGTCGTGCACCGTCCCAAGGGCGCGGAGCCGTTTCCCAGATGCTTGCATCCTCCCGTAGCGTAAGGTACATCCGGCCAGGGCAGGGTGGTGCGGCCGGTCCCCAGAAATCTATTGTGTGAAAACCTTTATTATTGGTTGTAGTATTGAGCGCCTTCATGCAACTTCAGCTCCTTGACAAGGATAAGGACTCCATACAGGTCCAGATCCGCGACGCCGATATGACCTTGATACAGCCGCTCATCAGCGAGCTCCTGGCGGACGAAGGCGTAGAGGAGGTCAAGTTCGTGACCGGTCATCCCGATCTGGACATACCGGTGCTGACGATCAGGGTCAAGAGCGGCAAGCCCCAGACCGCGCTGAAGAGGGCTGCCAAGACCCTCTCCAATGAGTTCAAGGAAGCGCGGGAGAAGCTAGAGAAGAGCAAGTGACATGCTGGAGTGTAGTTCCCGTGAGGCTGTCATAGGCCTCGAGGTCTATTTTTCTGATACAACTGGAATCGGGGGACGGCTGAAGCGCTCGCCCGAGGACTTCTTGGTCGAGGAGGTCTCCTCCTTCCCGGAAAGGAACGATAGCGGCCCCTACACCATAGCCCAGGTCACAGCCCAGAACTGGGAGATGAACCGTCTGGTGCGGGAGCTCTCCAAGGCACTGGGCATCTCCCGGGACTCCATCGGTTTCGCCGGAACCAAGGACAAGAGGGCGATCACCACTCAGCTCATGTCCTTCCAAGCACCCGTGGACCAGGTCATGGGCGTGCAGATCCATCAGGTCAGCGTGGAGGGGGCGTATCGAGCGAAGAAACCGCTCACGATCGGCGACCTCGTCGGAAACCGGTTCCGGATCCTTGTGAAGGAAACAGCGCTGTCCGGAGACGATCTTCGATCGTCCCTCGACGAGACGGCAGCGGCCCTCAACCAGCTGGGCGGTTATCCCAACTTCTTCGGGGTGCAGCGTTTCGGGGCAGTGCGCCCGGTGACGCATGAGGTCGGGAAGTGGATAGTGAAGGGGGACTTCGAGCGAGCGGTCATGACCTACGCCGGGAACCCCGTGCCTCAGGAGAGCGAGGCGACAAGGGAGGCCCGCAAGAGGCTGGACGAGAACCGGGACTTCAGCGAGGCGCTGAGCTACTTCCCCCGCACGCTGACCTTCGAGAGGATGGTCATAGGCTTCTTGGCCCGCAACCCTGGTGACTATGTCGGAGCCATACAGGTCCTGCCTCCCAACCTCCAGATGATGTTCGTCCACGCCTACCAATCGTACCTATTCAACCTCGTGGTGAGCGAGCGGGTCCGCAGGGGATTGCCCCTCAACCGCCCTCTGGTGGGCGATGTGGTCCTCCCCGTGGACCGCCAGGGCCTTCCGGACCATGATCACGGCGTCCCGGTGACATCGAAGAACCTGGACCTCGTGGAGAGGCAGGTGAGGAACGGCAGGGCGTACATCGGAGGGGTCCTCTTCGGATCTGAGTCCGTGCTCTCCGAGGGGGCCATGGGCGAGATCGAGCGCCTGATCATCGAGAGGGAAGGGCTGGAGGCAAAGGACTTCATGGTCCCCCAGCTCCACCAGTGCTCCTCCAAGGGAAGCTGGAGGGAGATCTTAGGGCGGATCAAGGACCTCCGGTACGAGGCCGCCGAGAACAGCGTCGCGTTCTCGTTCGAGCTGAACAAAGGCTGCTACGCCACATCCCTCCTCCGCGAGTTCATGAAGAAGGGCGAGCTGATGGATTACTAGGCCTGGTCATACTCGCCCTGTTGTGTCCCTGAGCAGTTACGCGATCATCTACAACCTACTCAGGTCACGCACCTCGACCGCCTGTTCCGGTTCGGCCTCCAGGATCTCCCTCAGCTTCTCCCTCCGGTCCTCGGACCTTCTAACCGCGGGGGCTGGCTCCTCCGGGAGTATCTCCTCGGGCGCTGGAGCTGCCTCCACCGGCTCAACTTCATTTATCTCGCCCTCCGCTAAAGCGGCCTCTCTAGGCATGGCCTCCACGGTCATGCTCGCGGGCTGATACACCTGCGGTTCGGGCGCATCCTGCTGCAGCATCTCGATCTGCTCCTGCAGGGAGGGCGGGGCCTCCTCCACACTCTCGGCGGCAGCGCGGTACGCGGCCTTGGGGGCGTTCTGGACCGGAGGAGCGGCATACCTCTTCTGAGAGTCCTGCACCAGCCTCTCCACCATCCTTTCCTTGTCCGGCCTCGCCGCCCTAAGCTCCCGTTCCACGGCCTTGAGCTGCTTCTCGCCGACAGTACTGTTGCGATCGGCCTCGGCGAGACGCTTCATCGCCCAGCGCTGCTGGATCGCCTTCCTCTGGGCCTCGGTCTCGATGAGGTCCCTGTCATCCACCGCCTTGCCTATTGTGGCTCCATCTACGAAGTCAATGGCCAGCTGGCACCTCGGGCAGATATCCAGGTTGGTGACACAATCCATGCAGAACAGGGTCCCGCAACTGGGGCACACCGACACCGCCGCCTCCCCGTGGAAAAGGCACTTGCGTCCATGGTACTGGCTGGTATCCTGCTGATAAGTGACCGTCACCGCCTTGGAGCGGTCCACGGGCTTAGCGGGTGCGACTTCCTCCCTCCTCTTCCTTCTGAACATCGGTCTTACCTCTTGCCTCTCATAGCTCCCCTCCACATCGGCAGGGGACACTGTCTCTCGTGATCTGACGCGCCCCTTGGCAATGGGTGCCTTAGGCGCTTCCGTTCGTGACAGGGGGCCCTCATGGGCCACCTGGTACTGGCGGGGGGGTGCGCGTGCACCCGAGCTCAGGCTGTTAAGCATGCATACGATGCGCCGGGCGGTGTACAGACCGACCTCCAGGTTCTGCATGACCCCCAGGGTGCTGTGTGCGGACGATGGCAGCTCCAGGGCCGCCCGCACCATCTTCTCGGTCTTTTTGTCCATAGCCTCAGGGGCGAAGTCCATCTTGTTGACGGTCTCGATGTACGCCATGACCTTCTTGGCCTTCTCCACGTCACGGTCCGGCATGCTCATGAATACATCGGCCAGGCGTAGCCCCTGCCTCTGGTAGTTGGGGTTGCCCAGAGTGGCCATGAGGACATCGTGGGACAGTACCTCGTAGGCATGGAAGCGCTCCTCGTCCAGCCCCTCCACGTCCACAGGCTCCTTGGCCTGGAGGTATGCGGTCACCTCGTCCAGGGCGCTGAAGGGCAGCCCGCAGTCCTTGAAGGCTTCCTCGCGGGTGACCTTGGCGTTGCGCCGGTGCTCGTACTCAAGCACCCGCGCCGCGTAGATGGATATCTGCCGCTGCTTCAGCTTCTTGTCCAGGGCGGCATTGCCCTCCACCGCCGACTCCAGCTGCGGGTCCAGCTCCAGCGCCCGGTCGAACGAACGCTTGGCGTGGTCGAGCTTGTCCATCTTCATGAGGATGCGGCCCTTCCCGCTCCAGGCATACTTGTCCTGGGGCTCGTTGCCGATGACCGTATCATAGGAACGGAGGGCCTCCTCGTCGTCCCCCAGCCTCTCCAGCAGCGCGGCACGGTTGAGCCAGGCGCGATTGTTGGTGCGGTCGATGGAGATGGATCGGTCCAGGCTCTCCACTGCCTCCGGGAGCTTGCCGAGCTTGGCCTGTGCGATGCCGATGCGCATCCACAGCTGAGCATCGTTGGGGTTGATATTAGCGGCATCGAGGTATGATCCCAGCGCATTCTCGAGCCTTCCCATCTCCTCCTCCGCCCTTCCTTTAGAGAGGTATGTGGCGGGATCGTTGGAGCCCAGCTCAGCGGAGCGGTCGAAGCACTTGATCGCCTCCTCCTTGTTGCCGAGCTTCAGAAGCACGTTCCCCTTGTACTTCCAGACCTGCGGATCGTTGGCGTTGAGCTGCAGGGCCGCGTCAAAGGCCTCCAGTGCTTGGTCGTAGTTGCCCAGGGTGGCCAGGGCTCGGCCTTGGTCCATGCGGAAGGTGTGGTTGGCGGGGGTGATGCTTGCCGCCTGGTTGAAAGCCTCAAGCGCTCCGACCGCATCTCGTGACAATAGCAGGGCCCTGCCTTTGTTGTCAAGCATGACCGAGTCTCCGGGGTCCATCTTCCACCCGCGGTCGAAGGCCTCGGCCCCTCCCTGATAGTTACCAAGGTCCATCAGAGCGATGCCTTTCTTGTTGAACAGGGTCTTATCACTGGGATCGAGCCTCAACGCGTAGTCGTACTCGATCAAGGCCTCCTGTGTCCGGCCCAGCGCCTGCAGGGCGTCACCGCGGTCGGTGTGGGCCGACTTGGAGCGGGGCTCGATCTGCAGCAGGAGGTTGCAGGCATCGATGACCCCAGAGTAGTCCCCCTTCAGCATGAGGGCCTCCTTCTTCTTCTCCAGGACCAGGTCGTCCCGGGGGTTGCCATCCAGGACCTTGTTATAGGTCTTCAGGGCTTCGTCCACCCTTCCCAAGGTCTGGAGGGAGGTGGCCTTGTCCATCGCGGCTGCCTTGTTCTTGGGATCGAGCTTCAGTATCTGGTCGCAGGTGGGGATCACCTCGTCCACCCTTCCCAGGAGCTTCAGGGACTCCTTCTTGGCCTCCAGGACCTCAAGGTCCTTGTGGCCCAGGGCCAAGGCGCGGTTGTAGGAGTTCACGGCCTCCGCGTGCATGCCCATCTTGGCCAGGGAGCGCCCTCTCTGCACCTGGGCGAACTTGTTGTCCTCGTCGATGGAGATGGCCCGATCAAAGCACTCTATCGCCTCGGAGTGCTTGTCCATCATTGCCAGGGCCACTCCCTTGCTGACAAGTATGTTAAAGTCCTGAGGGTCCAGCTTGAGGGCCTCATCGTAGGATACGATGGCCTCCTCGTGCCTACCGTCGGACACCAGGGCCATTCCTCGGGACCACCACAGCCTCTTGTCGGCCGGGTCCAGGGAGATGGCCTTTGCCAGAGCCTCGGCCCCCTCTGAGAACCGTCCCGTCGCGTACAGGGTGTCCCCCTTGATCATCCAGAAGCTGGGGTCCGAGGAGAACAGCTGCGTGCCGTCCAGGGATTTCTCCAGGGCACGGTCGTACTTCTTCTGGTTGAACAGCGAGATGCAGAGGTTCCGCAGGGCGTCCTGGTTCCCTGGCTCCAGTTGCAGGGTCTGATCGTACAGCTGGCTGGCCTCCTCCCTCCTTCCGGAGCGGTCCAGGGCAACGGCCGCGTCCACCATGGCGCTGGTGTTCTGAGGATTGATCTCTAGTATCCGCTCGCAGACCTCCAGGACATCCTTGTCCTTGCCGGTGCCCTTGTATGCCTCCTTCAGCGCCAGGAGGACCTTCTCCTTGTCCTCGTGTGTCTTGAGGGCCTTCTCCAGCATCTTGATGGACTCATGGAACCTGAGGGCCCTGCCGTAGGCCACTCCGAGATCGTACATGGCCTGAGGGTCGTGTGGTTTATCGGCCAGTATCTCCTCGCAGAACTTGACGGTCTCGTCCCCCATGCCCAGGGCTGCGGTGATGTCCCTCTTGCGGGAGAGCAGCTCCGGCTCCTTGGGGAACTGGAGCAGGGCTGCGTTCACCGCATCCAGTCCCTCCTTGAAGCGCTGTGTCTTGACCAATGCGGTGATCTTGCTCTTGTGGACGGCGAGCTCAGGCTTATGTGCCAGCAGCAGAGAGGCTGCATCTATCATCTCCGGCCATCTCTCCAGGGATTGTAGGGTCCGGTAATGGCCCTCCAGAGCGGGGAGATAATCAGGGTCGAGCTTCAGCGCGTTAGCATAGACCATCTCCGCTTCTTCATTACGCTTGAGCTGCTCCAGCAATGGGCCGACCTCGGCCCATGTCTCCTTCCGTTCCACATCTGCCCTCAGCGCCTCCTTGTAGAATTTCACCGAGCCCTCCGGATCCCCGGCGGAGCGGAGCACCTGGGCCTTCCCAAGGTTGGCGCTGAACGATCCCGGCTCAATGTCCAGCACCTTGTCGTAGATGGCAGAGGCCTCGTCGAAGCTGCGCTCCTCCATCAAGATCTTGGCCTTGACCAGCATCACATCCAGGTTCTCAGGGTCATGAGAGAGAACGTCGTCCAGGGCTTTGAGGGATTCATCGTATCGCTTACTGCGTAGCAGAGCCTCGGCCTTGGCCACGGTCCAGGTCCTCTGGTCATCAAGTGAGATGAGCGCATCGTAGGCATCGATGTCCGACGGGTCCATTTCAACTACCTTCTTCAGCACGGTGGCCGCCTGCTCTTTATCACCTGACTGCTCCAGGACCTTGGCCTTATCGAAAAGCAATTTCTTATCGTTGCCTTTAAGCTCGATCGCCCGGTCCATCTGGGAGATGGCTTCCGCGGGAGATCCCTTGGCTGCGAACGCCCGTGCCCTAGCGGACATAGCAGAAGGATTGGATGGGTTCAACGTCAGCGCTTTGTCTGCCGTTGATAGGGCATCATCAAAGGATCGGGCCTTGATCATCACTCCTGAAAGGACGATAAGAAGATCAGCATAATCTTTGGAGTGGGGGCTCTCCTTGATACCTTCCCGAGACAACAGTTCTTTGACCGTCTCGAGCTCGGCCAGTGCTTCCTGAACGTGCCCTTTTTCAATAAGCAGGTCAGCGTTCTCGACCAGCTTTCGAGCTCTATAGAGCCCTCTAAGCTCCTTATCGCGGAGCGATTCTAGAAATCCCATCCCATCACCTTTCTTTCGAGAAGCATCGGTGTAGTTGCATAAAAAGGCTTTTCTATAAGTTGCGAAGAAATGTTTTTTGGCCACACGGTGTCGGACGGGCCCGTTCAAAATATATTTGATTTAATTATCTGGCAATGCATTATTATCAACGTCGGCCGATGTACTACAAATCATTAAATACAAGTGAACTATATTACCTTTCTTGTCGGACTACTGTCGGACACAATATCTTAGATGGGATGCAACAAAAACAGGCACGGATCGTTCCGCTGACATGACATCGGTCCTGTTAAGGGTCGTTGGGTTGAGTTGTCAGGATGGGAGACAACAAGGCTGATCGTGGCGGTGGTGTGAGCACGGCCCCCTTTGGAGGAAGCGCAGGATGGGGCGCTTCCTCTACACCTTAATTTTTTTATCATGTACCTTTAGATCTTCTGCCTTCTATCTCAAGGCGAATATTGAAATCAATATGGAAGGTATGATCGAGGATGCTCTAGAGGGCCGGTCCAGGTTGAACATGTGATCGGACGCTCCCATACATTATACGTGAACCATACCCAGACACCTTTCGACCTTCTGAACATATGAAGGTGGCGACCTCTGGCCCACGTATGCCATTTCTGGCAGCAAGCCTTAGGCCAGTGCCTTTGTGCTCAATAATCCTTTTAAAGGGGAAGTGAATTAGGGTGGGCGCGCAGGTGTAATCTAGTTGGTTAGGATTTTAGCCTTCCAAGCTAAACGCCCGGGTTCGAATCCCGGCACCTGCACCATCACCTCTCTCTTCTGATGTACATCGTCCCATCGAACTTCAGTTCATGGCCAATCTCAACGGGCCGATCCTATGGTCCTATACGGACAAAGGGGGCCTACGTCGGCCCTCTGCCTTCATCACTTCGCTTTCACCTCACCGACCTGGGCACACTTTGTTAGCACCTGGAACCTGGTCAGCGTCTGAGGGATAAGAACCTTGGCGCAGTTCTTGATGGACATGACGCGCTTATCGAACAGGTTCCAATCGATATCGTCGGTGAACTCCAGTGCCTTGATGTTGTGGAACAGCACCGGGCCTTTCAACGACTCAAGGTCCTTCCGGGAGACATTGAGGCTGGCTAGGTTTCCGATGCGATAGTTCGTCGTGCCGACATCATCTATCAGGGCGCGCATGACGATGGTGGTCAGCTCCCCTATGGAGAGGTTGCGCTTCTTGGCCTCTGCGGTAAAGTTGGCGTATACATCGTCGTCGATCCCACGGATGGTCACGTCTGTCATATGGACTACCTGCCCCTCTTCTCATGATTCCCGCGCGTGGCGTACGCAGCGGCCAGGAAGAATGCCCCCACGAACATGGCCAATACCGGGAAGATGGTGTACCATGGGAACCTGTAGCCGAGTATGTCCAGGAACCAGAAGGCCCCTATGAGCAGCAGGCCTGCCCCAATCACCGAGCCGAACCATCTGACGGCCCTTCCCTCGCTCGGGTCCATTTCGACCATGGGAACGTAGGTGTCCTTAGGATCCGTTGTTCCCTCGGCACCCTTTTCCAGGAGCTGGCGTCTAACGTTCTCGCGAAACTTGGTATCGCTTCCAATATCGTCTGGTGTCGTGTTGTCTGTCATATTTGTCACCAAATCACCATTTCACCAAAGTAGTAAAAGCACCAATGAGTATTTATTTTTTATCCTTGCCCCTCCCTCTTCCTATCCGAGATCAGTTCAATGTGGGGCGACTGGGACATGGTCTCGAAAATTGACTGACTGTCAATAAATCCCATAATAGAGATCCAGGAAGGGTCATGAGAATGGCATAAACAGCTGGATCATCGCAAGAGAATGGAGCGTCCGCTTATATTTCGAAAATGAAAGATACGATGACCCGGTATCCGGTGTGATCAGGCGAAGACATCGAGGGTCATGGTGCTGCTCGATGACCATCTATGCTTAGGACCAAAAGAAAAATGGAAGGGATTTACGAGCGGGGTTGGGCAAACCCCGGGCTCGTTTGGGGATGACACAATCTCGATATCACAACGTACACCGTTGGCGCGGTAGACTTCTTCCCAACTGTTGTCTTCCTCATCACCAGTGTCCATTGTCACATCACTGATCATGAGAACTGTTCTTCTTTTAATATGCAGAACGGCCGGAGGTGACCGAAAACCGGAACCTCGTGTCGCTATCTGGACATTACCGGTGGGGCCGAAACCCGCTTACTTCCTCTTCCGCTTATGCCGGACCCGCACCGCCTCTCCCCGCTTCAACCGCACCATCTCCTCGCCGGACATGGCTGCCACGCCGACCCCCTCGACCTCCCCGCCCCGCATTATCACGACCTCGTCCCCTGAACGGATCCTTTCATCAGCGTCGTTGATCCCGACAGCGAACAGATTACCGCCCAGATCAAAATCACCCATGCGGACGATGTTGATGTCCTGTTCCCTCAGGACCTCACCGCCCTCCATGGTGAGGGAGAGCATGCCACGCTCCGGCGTGAGCATGCCAAGCTGAACGCCGTCGCGGAGGAATTTCAGATAGGGGTACTTTCCCACGACCGTGCACCCGTCGAGGAGAGCCCCTCCTTCCTTGCCGAACTGATATCGAGCCTGTGAGCGGAGGAACTCTACCCGGTCCTGGGCCCGAGGGGCCTTGTCTACGCTCGCGCAGGCCTCCATCAGCTCCTTCCTCAGACGTTCCAGGGACTCCGGGGCCGTGGTACCCTGACCCTGTGTCGTATCCACGCAATCTAAGACCTCGCTCACGAACCCGCTCTCCGAGCCGAGATGGGAGATGGTCCTATGGAACCCGAAGCTGGCAGCCCTTCGTACCAGCTCCTGTATCATGCAGACCTCCTCATGGTCCCAGTTACCTGTGACGGGTATGTCGTACTGGGAGGCGGGATAGAACAGCTCCAGTTCACGGGGTACCGCACCCAATGGAGAGGTCAGTATCAGCTCCTGCACGGCGCAGGAGTTAGGAATGGAGAGCAGCACCTCCTCGAACATCCGATGGCTCTTGGAAGTGTAGTACGGCTTCTTGGCCGAACAGGGTATGAGCAGGAGGACCTTCTTGTGAGGGGCGGGTTCCCACCTCTCCATGATCCTCCGGCGGAACCTCCATACGTCCGGCCGGAACAATGAGGCCTTGGAATTGCTGTAGAAGCGGGGACCGACGACCGGGGTGAGCCTCTCCTGGTGCTCGTAATGCTCCAGATCGAACAACCGCAGCACTGCCACCATCCAGGGGCTGGCGGTGACCCTTGTTTCCACCAGCTCCCGGAGACGGCCGACACGGAGCATATGCCGGACCAGCATCAACTCCGACCAGGCCGACCGCAGGTTGTGCGCCTCCACGGTCCCGGCGCTCTCCAAAAGCCATCCGGCGTCCACGGCCTTGACGGACCCCTCTGTCAGCAGCAGCCTTTCCCTGGCTGCCTGATAGAGGAGAAGCGAGGAGTCGAACAGGTCCACTCCTAGGTAAGTGAGAAGGGCCAGGTTCGAAGGCTCCATCAATCCCGGGGCGTATATGAGCTTGGACGGGCCCGCGGCCTTCCGCAGAGCCACCATGTTCTCCACGAAAGTACGTGCGTCCCTCCGCAGCTCGAAGGCGTTTCCCAGCACGAAGACCTCTTCCTGCCGCTCCCACAGCCTCTCGCAATTTTTCCCCCGCACGACAACTACGTGGGCACCCTCTTCCACTGATGTGGCCTCTCGGAATGCGTCGACAGGCTTGACCATCCTTTGCTCGAAGCTGCCATGCTCCTCTCCTCCAGATCCCCTGAGGGAGATGCGTTCACCGCTGGTTACGGTGAGCTCAGCGTAGCTAGGGGGCCGGTGGACCTGGGACTCCACGAACATGATGTTGGGGAGATCGACCTTGGTCTGTCCGAACGACCATCTGCCGGATCGGGCAGGTCCAGAGCGGTCGACGATATCGAGCATGAACGCTGATTGGGCTCTTCCTTAAAAAACCATGTGAAGGTGTTTAAAAGGTGTTCACCAGCTGGTAGGAGCCTATCACTTCTCTGGCCTGGTCCCAAGTGATCATGTTGACTCCTTCCAGGACCTCCGCCTCGCCTACCCTTTGGTGCAGGTCCTGCTCCACGCAGTAGATGACCCCTTCCAGGTCCATGAAGTCCTGGAGCGCGGCCAGGTTGGACGGCATTCCTACCGCCTCCGACCTCTGCCCCATGCATGCGTTCAGGGTCCCGTCCCCTATAAGAAGGATAGCAGCGTTCTCCATTATGCCGCTGACCTTGCATCCCAGGGCCAGCCTCGCGCCCGCGAAGGCCTCCTCCAGCCCATAGGGTCCCTTGGTGATCAAAACCAACAAGCTTTCGGCCATCCTCTCACCTCGCTATCGTGACCAGCCGGTCGGCCTCAGAAGCCATGCGGGAGAAGTCATTGGTTATGCTGCCTATCTTGGTGCCCGATATCTCCTCCCCCCTCTTGAAGCCCCTGGCGATGCAGCAGGTCTCGCACACCGCCACCTCCAGCCCTTCCTTGGCCAGGGCCTCCACTTCCTTTCCCACGTTGGGAAAGCGCTTGGGGTCCTGCCCTTCCTTTATCAGGAAGACGCCTTCCCCGTATCCGAACATCATGACCTTGTGACCTTTATCCAACGCCGCCTTTGCCAGCTTGACCGCGACGTTGGTGTCCATGTTCATCATGGTGCCGGTCCTCAGTTGAATGCACAAAGTACCCATTTCCCGCACCTCACAGGGTTATCGTCTTGTCATAGTCTTCCATGATCAGATCGACGGCCCTTGGGTAATCGATCTCTTGGAAGCCATCTTCTGGCCGCAGCCTGAAACCTCGCGCCTGCAGATCTTCCCCCATGACGAATATCTCGTCCGCCGCATCGACGATCTCATCCTTCTTGTCCTTGAAGACCGCGTACAATGTGGCATCCTCCAGGAGCAGCGCTCCTATCTTATCATCCCCTCCCAGGGCTGCCATGGCATCAAGTGAATGGTACTCGTGAGGGGCCTTCAACAGTACGAACAGGATGGACATGGAACTCACCCGATGAAGTACTGCATGTCAGAGTCCGCGGCCAGGTCCAGGAACCCTGCGGCGCCCAGGACCTTCACACCATCCACCATCTTGTCCTGGGTGACGTTCATAAGCTCCATGGTGGTGCTGCAGCCATACAGGTTCACGCCCAGGTCCAAGGCCATCGTCAGCTGGTCTGAGAAGTTGCCCACACCAACGTTGGCCATGCGCTTCACGAACGTTCCTGTGAACAGGCGGTAGATACCGGCCAGCTTCGGCTTTGCACCTTTTTTCAGGAGGTTCAGGCCAAAGAATGAGAAGAACATGTGCACCTCCATCCCCATGCTGGCAGCGGTGTTGGCGATCATCATCGCCATCATGCCCTTGTCGAATGTTCCCTCGGAAACGACGATCACCAATTTCTTAGTATCTGACATATTAATGCCTCCATCTTTTTCCTAAGTCCCGCCCATGCATCACGCATTTCCCATGACAAGCCTCAGGACATCATGCCTTGTCTTCCGCAAGGCCTCACTTGAGCTTCTTTATGCGGTAGATGTAGACACCGTTCTCTTCCCGGGCCTCCACCAGCTCGTTACCGGTCCTCTGACACCATGCTGGCACGTCCGCCTTGGATCCTACGTCGGTCGCCAGAAGCTCTATCTCGTCTCCAACCTTCATTATCTTGAACTTTTTTGCCAACTGGACGATGGGCATGGGGCACATCAGCCCCTTCGCATCCAATACTTCCACCATAGCTTCACATCCACGGTTTTGCACGGTTGTTCACTAACTATATATAACCGATGCTTTATAATCCTTTGCCATGAACGATAAGGAAAAGCGGGGTGCCAGCTGATTGTCACCACAGAAGTCCATATCGTCCATATCATCATGCAAGGACATCGTCCAGTGCGCTTTCAGCCTAAATGATTTCGAGGTGGAGGTGTTCCGCTCCGCCTTCAAGCACGGGCCCATGCGGGCTGACGAACTGGCCGACCTTATGGGGGTGGAGCGTTCCAAGGTTTACAGGGCGTTACAGAAGCTTCTGAGCTGCGGCATGTGCATACGTGAGACCAAAAGCCTGGAGAAGGGAGGCTACTACCATGTCTACAGCACCATCGACCGTGATGTCCTCAGATCGAAGATGGAGCGCTGTATCGGAGAATGGAACGAGCGCATGAGGGATGCGATGGCACGATTTGATGAACGCTCTCCGGGCGACATCATATGACGGCCTTTGATGAAGTTGCATCTCGACCATATCGGAGCATATCTTTCCAGGTGCTGTCGGTCCAGGGAAGCTCATAAAGGTCTGCGGACCTCCAATAAGGTCGGACCGGCCATGCGGGCGATGCGCTCGGCAAGGTCTGTCAGACAACCATCGAAGACCGTATCATAGCCTCCTCGGAATATCTCCTCCCGGACCTTTTCACCCAGCTGGTCATCGTTGCCCGGCATCAGCATCACCATCGTAGAGCCTGGAGCGGAGGACGTGTCGGCACATATGCCGTCCTCGTCGCCGTCCACGATGCCTATGACAGGCACTCCCAGGCGAGCAAGAAGGGCAGAACAGACACGGGTGGTATCGTCACCCACGGTGACCGCGGCCTTCGCCCCCCTGGCCCTGAATATGGAGTCCTCCGCCCTGTGATCGACCAGGATAAGCCTGTCCCCACCCGAGGGTTTGCCCAGCCGGGTCAGTGACCTCGTCCTGCGGACCGAGCCCGAGCGTATGATCGCGCCCTCCAAGCTGTCGACCCTCACTTTCTCCAACCCATGGGCCTTCACATCGACCCCCTCGAAGGATAGTTTGCCTGAGCTCATCCATATGGTGACCTTTTCGGAGACGGCACGGCCGATCACCGTGCCGTTTATCCATATGTTCTCTCCCGGCTGCACCCCGCTTAGCGACCTGGACCCTTGATGCGGCACCCCGGCGGAAGTTGGCATATGCTCTTGCAGGCCGTGCTCCTGAAGCAAGTTCGTCAGGCCCTCATCGATGCTGCCCTCCCAGACCACGAAGAAGTCCCGGTCTACCTGCACAAGAGGAACGGAAAGGGATGCGTGGACCTTTTCCCACACCATCCGGCCGAATGCCAGCCCTGAGGCCCGCGTCTTGCCCCAGTTCAGTAGGATTATGATATCGCATCGTCGCCCCATCCTAACCACGGACTTGGACACAAGCTCGCGGCCAGCGACGCGGATCCTTCCCTCCATTCCCGCATCGAGCACGGCCGCTAGTCCCATGGCCCCCCCGAGGGTGGCCTCCACCTCGTTGTCCCCTGAAAGAGAGTCGAGCATCCTGGCGGCCATTCCCGAATCTATGGCCTCTGGTCCATGCACGACGACCCCGTACCTCATGGAACTACCTCATAACGCTGGAGGTCATCACACTTGCGGTAGGCGCCGCCGACCCCCTCGATTCTCCGATCCCGTCCAGGGTTCAGAAGGATCGTGTGTTCCTGTTTCACCGCTATGCCAACGAGAAAGGGACCCTTGACCGTTTCCCTGTGCGGTCGAACCGTCAAGGCCCAGCGCCCGGATCGGTGTGCTCCATTCCAGCCCATTCCGGGCAACCCAGTAAACCAGGGGATTGGATAGCTATTATTACCCCCCTTGGACATTCTCAAATGACCTCCATGACGTTCAAAGGAATGGATATCGTGTCCATCCGCGACCTGACCATCGACCAGATCGAACAGGTCCTGGACCTTTCCGAAAAGATGATACCATATGCCACAGGCGAGAAGATCACCAAGGCCTTGGACGGCAAGATCCTGGCCAACCTGTTCTTCGAGCCCTCCACCCGCACCCGGCTGTCGTTCGAGAGCGCCATGTCCCGCGCAGGTGGAAAATGCATAGAGATCACCTTGCCCCAGACGTCCTCCACCGTTAAGGGAGAGACACTGGCCGATACCATCAGGATGGTGGAGGCCTACTCCGATGCCATAGTGCTGCGCCATCCGCACGAGGGCGCCTCAAGACTGGCCGCTCATTTCTCAAAAAAGCCGGTCATCAATGCCGGGGACGGTGCCGGTCAGCACCCCACACAGACGCTTCTTGACCTATTCACCATAAAGCAGCAGCTGGGGGGTATCTCCGGAAAGAATGTGGTGCTGGTCGGAGATCTCAAATACGGTAGGACCGTCCACTCCCTGGCGGAGGCGCTGGCGATGTTCGGTGCGGAGCTCACGTTCGTAGCCCCGCCCCTCCTGCAGATGCCCAACGAGACGGCCAAGCTCCTCGAGAACGAGGGTGTGAAGGCCCGTCTGTGCTCGAACCTGGAGGACGTCATCGCCGATGCTGACGTTCTGTACGTCACGCGCATACAGAAGGAGAGGTTTCCCGACCTGTCAGAATACGAGAAGGTGGCTGGATGCTACCGCATTGACAACATATTGTTGAGAGAGGCCAAGAAGAGCCTGGTCATCATGCACCCTCTGCCCCGAGTGGACGAGATCGCCCCCGAGGTGGACATGACCGAGAACGCCAAGTATTTCCAGCAGGCCTTCAACGGGGTGCCGGTGCGAATGGCTCTGCTGACCATGATCCTAGGAGGGGAACTGAGATGAAGGATTTCAGGGTCACACCAATAAGGAACGGGACGGTGATAGACCATATCGAGTGCGGGCAGGCCCTCAAGGTCCTGCGCATCATCAAGGTCACTGGTGACGTCCGCTCGACAGTGTCGGTCCTCATGCATGTCCCTTCAAAGAAGGAGGGCTGGAAGGATGTGGTGAAGGTCGAGGACCGGGAGCTCGATCCCCGGGAGGTCGACAAGATCTCCCTCATCGCTCCCAAGGCGACCATCAACATCATCCGGGACTTCAACGTCGCTGAGAAGTACAGTGTCACCATGCCCGATGTCGTCAAGGGGATAATCAAATGCGGTAATCACAACTGCATCACTAACAAGAACGAGCCTGTGGAGCCTGAGTTCATCGTGGAGTCCAAGCTTCCGGTCGTCCTTCGATGCAAGTACTGCGACCGCAACCAGGAGGACTTCGCCGAGCGGCTGGCATAGGAGTCAACTAAAAAGGTCGATGAAAGGAAATGGGGAGCTAGGGATGGTCCCCGCACCAAGGTCGACCGTCACCGTAGCCAAACGAGCTCTTCCTTGGTCCTGGTGACGATGCGGTTCATGCTCTCGAGGATCACCTGGTCATCAAGATCGCGGTCCACCGTAGCCACTATCAGGAGGCTCGATGAAAGCTCGGAGATGAACAGCTTGGTGTTTCTGAACACCGCGATGAGGTACTCGATCTTATCCTTGAAAATATCGTTCTTGGTGGCCTCAGCGGCCGAGAACATGATAGCGGCCATGGCCGAGAAGGTTTCTGCCCTAGCAGAGGATGCAGCCTTGCCAGCTATCATTAGACCTGTCTTTGATACGATAGTGATGCTCTGAACGTTCTTCCCCTGGGGGAACTCCCCACGGATGATCTCGTCAAGGATGTTCTCGACAGACTTGGCGTCCTGCACAGACCTTCCTCCACCCAGTGAACCCTTGTTCCCCTAGGTCGTGGCGTATAAGAGGGAGCATGATTATATCCTTTCCGCATTTGGTATCCTGGTTCTATACTAACTAACAGCTTCGTTCCTTTCTTGGCCGCTTCCCCGGATGGAGAAGAAAAAAGACATGTAGGACATCGCCAATGCTTTCGGACAAGGCGGTCCATGAACAAGGTCCTCGTGGTAACGGGAATGCCTGGTGCAGGCAAGGAGGAGTTCGTCAAGGTGGCGCAGCGGAAAGGCTACGCCGTGATACGCATGGGGGATGTCGTCCGTAAAGAGGCGGAACGGCAGGGCGCGGTCATGGACGATAAGGGGATCGGGGGATTTGCCTCCTCAGAGCGGCGGGTGCACGGGCCGGAGATTTGGGCGCGCCGGTGCCTGGACATACTGGGACCGGGGCCGACGGTCATCGATGGGTCCCGCAGCCTGATGGAGATGAGGGCTTTCCGTTCCGCCCTCGGCGAGGACACCAGGCTGGTGGCCGTGCACAGCTCCCCGGCCTCCCGCTTCGAGCGGCTGCGTAGACGCAACCGTTCCGACGCTCCCCGTAACATCCAGGAGTTCGAGGATAGGGACGAGAGGGAGCTGGGTTGGGGCCTGGGCTCCCTGATTGCCATGGCCGACATCATGCTGGTCAACGAGGGCACCTTGGAGCAGTTCCACGCTCTTGTGGAGAAGGAGTTGGAATGATATGGTGAAGTACAGGCTGGTCCGGCTCTGCAAGGAGGACGCAATGTCGGTGGTGCCCCTGGAGATGTACCGCTACGATCTGGAATCCGCCACAAAACTTCTGAAGGAAAAAGGATACGAGGTCGTGGCCCAGGGACCGATGGTCATCATCAGGGACCTGGACCACGAAGCCACTTTCTATCCCAGTGGCCGCATCCTCCTCTCTCATGTGGAGAACAAGGAGGTGGCGGCTTCGGTGGCCAACAGGATCTACGATATTGTCGAGGGTTCGATGGAGCCGGTGCCTTCCAGAAGGTCCTGAGCCATTTCCTGGCGCATAGGTGCTTTCACCTGCTTCTCGAGGTCCTCGGGGCCAAGGCGCAGATCGGTTATGGTCCCGTCGCGGTAGCAGACGATGAGCTTCAATCGGTCCTCTTCCAGGCGGAGCTCGATGGAGCGCAGGTTGGATATGTAGGACATCTCCCGGCGGTCGATGCTCGCCCGGCTGATGATCTTGTTCTGCTCCATCTCCTTTATCATGCGGTAGCAGCGGGACATCGACATCCGGCTCGCGGAAGCGATCTCCTTGGCCGACCTCGGCTTGATGTCGATGGCCGATAGAATTCTCCTGCTGTCCAAATCACAGGTTAGCTGTGCTATGTCGAAGTACACTTTTGCATCCCATCCTAAGATAAGGACCGATAAATAAATATAAAGGAGTTGGTCCCCGATTATCCATCCTGATAGCCTGGCATGATTTTTTAATTGTCCAGTGTCATATAATTCTCGATTCATTTTTTGAAATTAGTATTCACCCAGGTAGAATTAAATACGCTGGCCTTCTGCCTTCATATAAAAGGTGGGAGAGATAGTGGGGAAGAAGAGCGCGTCCCTCTGGATAGTGCCAGTCCTTGCTGCAGCCCTGCTGCTGGCGGTCCCTGCGTCGATTCCCACGGCGGGGGTTCCCGAGGTCAACGACTCGGCCTCTTCCGCCGTCCCGTATGGTGTTGATACAATCTTTTCGGAGGGGACCATATTCGATTCTCATCACGAGGTCATTGACCTGCCCGATGGCATAAGGGACATGGCCTTGGGGGAGCTGGACGGGGACGGCATCACGGATGTGGCCGTCGCCAATGCAACTACCATCCTTATCTACCATGGGCTCGGGGACGGCGTCCTTGACTCCACCCCCGTGACCCTGACCCGGGGAGGTATGGACGACATTCGGAGCCTGGCCGTCGGAGATCTGGACGGGGACGGCAAGGATGATGTTGCTGCTGCCTATACTGACATCAACGGGGACAACCCCAAGGTGACCCTGTTCTACCAGGTTTTTAGCTTCACCACAGCGCTGGACGTAGGCATCTTTCCTAATCCCCAGCAGGTGGTCATAGGCCACTTCGAGACCACTGGCTACAACGACCTGGCGGTGGCCTGCCGGGGGGATCCCAGCGAGAGCATCAACGCCAACATCTCCCTCATCCGTTGGCCCTTCACCCAGGCATATCATCAGGTCCAGATCGGCGTGTCCCAACTGACCGATCTCACCTTCCTCGCGGCGGGGTACGACGGTCCGGACTCTCGCATCGACCTCGTCGCCGGAGAGTCGGGCGGGGACCGGGTCCTGGTCCTAACCCAGCCCGCCACCTTCTCCTCGGCCTGGAGCTCAAGGACAGTGGAGATCGGAGGATCGCTGACGGACGTTCAGATGGTGAACTATACTGGCACCGGACCCAGGGACCTCGCGGTCATCAACTCAGGTGAGGACCGGGTGGAGATCCGAGCTAATGCTGGTGCGGGTATCCCCGCCTCAGCCACGGCCATCGTCGACCAGGTGGGGGATGCCGTCGCCATGTCCTTTGGGCACATCTCCGGCGCGAGCCTCCCCGACCTCATGCTGGTATCGCGGGACGATACCTGCCGCGTGTACACCAACGGGGGGGGCGCGGTGGACGCTGACCTTGACCATCGTTTCCCTATTGAAGAGAGCCCGCTGGAAATGCTCGCGCTCGATCACGGCTCCAGTATCTCCGGTATATACGTCCTGTCGAACGGAGGGGCGGGAGACTCGCCCTCCGTAATCTTCTACCCATACGTGAACGGCACTATTGGGAACGCTGATATGAACATCTTCCATGATGGTGGACGGCTCACCGAGGTATGTGCCGGCAACCTCTCCTTCGATGCCGTGGTGGCCATCGTGGAGGGCCAGCAGCTGGTCGTCATCTGTGATCATGTCGGAAATGTGCTGGCCACGCTCCCCACGCAGGCAGGTCCATGCGGGCTCCGCATCGGCGACCTGGACGGAGACGGCACTGGCGACCTGGCGGTCCTTAATGGGGATGCGAGCACCGTCAGCGTGTTCAGAGGTGGCAGCGACATAATGACAAAAACAGCCCCCGATGCCATCATCGCACTGGGCCTGACGTCCTCCCGGTCCATCTGCGGAGGGCCCATCGGTGCTCTGAACGAGAACGTACTGGTAGTGGGCGGCAGCGACGGCCTGGAGATCGTCTACCATCCCTTATCGACGCCCTTCCTGGAAAGGATCGGAGCGAGCACGGCTGGAAACCGCACCGCTGTGTCCATTGGAAAGCTCGCATCCACATCCGCTGGAGGAGGGGTCGCGGCCCTCAATGAGGATACCGGACGCATAGAGATATACCTCGTAAAGGGCTCCCCCTCCATCGGGGATTGCTACCCTGATAATCCCAACGCCTGGCTCAACATGGTGGGCCGCGCGCCCACCTCCATGACGGTGGGGGATTTCAACGGCGATGGACGTGACGATGTGGCGGCGGGATCGGCCCTGGGGCAGGTGAGAGTGTTCCTGAACAGCGCCCTGGGGTTCTACAGCGACACCCCGGCCTCCAGCACCGCTCTCCTAACAGGAGCTGTTTCAAATCTGAGCACCGCCGACCTCAACGACGACGGTCTGGACGACATCTCCGTGGGATACTCCTCCATTTCCCAGGTGGGACTCCTCCTAAGTACGGGTACTTCGTTCTCCAACAACATCAACCTCTCCGCCGGAGGGAGGGCGGCGGGCATCTTCGCCGGGGACATTAACGGAGACCTGCGTGACGACCTGCTGGCGTCCTCTTCTTCGAGCGGGGCGCTAAGCATATGGTTCCAGAGGAACCTGTCCCCATCGCCCCAAGCGTGGCTCTCCGACCTTACCCCCGTTGAGGGCACATCCATGGCCTTCGATGCCGGCAACAGCACCGATTCCTTCTCCGACAGGACCTCGCTGACGTACCTCTGGGATTTCGGTGACGGCAACACCTCATTATCCGCCAGCGGGCATCATGCCTACGGCGCCAACGGCTCCTACGGCGGCCACCTTGAGGTCACCGACCGGGCGGGAGCGAAAGGGCGGATGGACTTCCAGGTCCTGGTCGAGGATGCCGGGCCCACGGCGGCCGTGTACCTGTCCTCCACGACCGTCCATGAGGGAGGTCTGATCGGCTTCTACGACGACTCCTCGTCCTTCCCCGACAGAATAACGACGTATCTATGGAACTTCGGAGACTCCAGCCCGGCAGTGACCACACGTGATGCGGAGCACCACTACCTGACCAAGGGCACGTACGTGGTCACGCATACGGTTTGGGACGAGGACGGCGATGTCAGCACGACGAACGTTACCGTGGTGGTCCAGGACCTGCCACCGATGGCCTCGTTCAGTTCGCCCAAGTACACGTTCTCCGAGGGTGAGCCCGTCCTATTCACCGATGCTTCCTACGCCTACGACGGCATCGCCTCCTGGTCATGGGACCTTGGGGACGGACGGGTGCTTACGTCTCAGAACATCACCTTATCGTACCCCGGTCCGGGACAGTTCATCGTAACGCTGACGATCACCGACCAGGAGGGGTTGGCCTCATCGTTCAATCGTACCATCACCGTACTGGGGACCGATCCTGGGGCGGGAGAGCTGGTCACCGTGGGGGGAGGCGTCAGCTTCCCCATGGACGAGCCCATAACCTTCCGGGTGTCCGCGTGGCAGTCCTACCTGCCGATCGTCAGGTACGCGTGGGACCTTGACTACGATACCTCATCTGGGTTCAACGAGACCCCGGGCATCTCGGTCAATCAGACCACCTGCTCGTTCCCAGCGCCTGGAGAGTACCGGGTGGGCGTACGCATATACGACTCCAACTCGTACACCGAGCGCTTCCTGACGGTGGCCATCAACAACGTTCCGCCGACCGCCAGGTTCGTCAGCCAGATCTCAGGTTCAGGGCAGGTGACGTTCGACGGGAGCGGCAGCATGGACTCGGCCACAGACGTCCCCGGGCTGGAGTACCGCTGGTACTTCGGTGATGGCAGCGGCTGGACCTCGTGGTCGAACGTCAGCGATGCGTCGCACCAGTACTCGACGGACGGCATCTACCAGACATCTCTGGAGGTGCGGGACCGATGGGGGGAGGTGGACTCCGCGACCGTTAATGTCGTCGTGGACACCAGCGCGCCCTCCATCGACCTGGACGATGCCGCGGTGCTGACCGAGGCCTATGCGGGAGAGGAAACGGTGGTCCGGGTGAAGGTCACCGATGTCTCAGACATAGAGCGTGTCCTCCTTGTCTACGAGTGCGGGGAGATCAACGGGACGCTGGTCATGAGCAGGATCGCCGGGACCGACAACTACGTGGCCACCATCCCTGCCCTGCCCCGGACCGGTGCGCTGAGCTTCCATGTGGAGGCCGAGGACGCGGGCGGGCATGGTTCTCTGTCCGCGACCTTGAACGTCAGGGTGGTGGAGAGGCCGGACAGCACATGGATGCTGGCAATCGTGGCGGCAGCGGCGGTCGTCGTCGTGCTGCTCCTGCTGTACTACCGGAGGACCACCATGGTGGTCGATGAGGTGTTCATGATATACCGTGACGGTAACCTCATGGCCCACCAGACCAGGAGGCTGAGGCCAGGAATGGACGATCAGATCATGGGGAGCATGCTGGTGGCCATCCAGGACTTCGTGCGGGACTCCTTCAAGGAGGAGGCCTCCACCGGACTCAACCGTATGGACTTCGGGGAGAGGAAGGTCCTGGTGGAGAAGGGAGAGAACATCTACCTGGCGGTGGTGCTCCACGGCAAGCGCGAGGGAAGGGTGCCTCACATCATGAGGGAGGCCATCGCCCATGCCGAGGAACGGTTCTCCGAGACCCTCGGCGATTGGGACGGGGACATGGACAAGGTGAGGGGCATCAATGAGGAGGCCAGCAGGCTCCTGCAGGGAAGCGTCCTGGACCTCGCTCCCGTGGAAAAAGAGCAAGGCCCCGAGGGCCGCGATTAAGCTTCCAGGTGACAGGTCCTTCGCTCGTGACCGGGAGCCCGCAGGGCGCGGATGCTCCCCCACCATCCACCCTCGCTCCCGCTGACAACATTAATATGCGACCTCCCTGTTGAACTCTCATGCTGAGCCTGGAAAGCCTGGCCATAGTGCTGGCGTTATGCGCAGTGCTGTCGGTC
Organism: Methanomassiliicoccus sp.; assembly: GCA_018262895.1. Lineage (GTDB taxonomy): Archaea > Thermoplasmatota > Thermoplasmata > Methanomassiliicoccales > Methanomassiliicoccaceae > UBA6. The sequence goes on from JADFDJ010000001.1 coordinate 204,417, forward strand.
CTCTCCTACTGGTTCGGCCTTCTGACCTTGAGCGGCTCCATAGCTTCCTTCCTGGTGGGCATCGTCATTGGAGGGCTGGGCTCCGTAGGCTGGCTTCTCACCCTCATCGTGTTCACGTTCATGGGGTTCTTCGTCACCAAGTTCCGATTCCAGATCAAGGAGACCAAGGGCCTCCAGGAAGGGAAGAAGGGGGAGAGGTCGTACCGTAACGTCCTCGCGAACGGGCTGGTGCCGGCGGCGGTGGCCGTCATATCCTTCCTCCTGGGAGAGCAGGAGTCGACCCTGGCATCAATAGCCTACATATCCTCGATAGCCGTGGCCGCCGCTGATACCACGGCCAGCGAGCTGGGCGTCCTGTCCGATCGCGCATACCTCATAACGACCGGAAAGCGGGTACCGCCAGGGACCGACGGGGGAGTGTCCGTCCTGGGCACATCGTGGTGCATCGTGGCCTCCATCGCCGCGTCCTACATCGGCTGGCTCTTCGCCTTCCAGCAGCTGTTCGATCCCCTGCTCGTCATCCCCGTGGTGATGGGCGTGGTGGGATGCATGATGGACAGCCTAATAGGGGCCACGCTGGAGAGGGGGGGGATGGTGGGGAAGCTGCAGAACAACATCATGTCCATGGCCTTCGGGGGCGCCGTCGCTGCCTTGATCTATGTTCTCCTGTGAACCGGCCAAGGAAATCCTTTTATACAACCGCCTTATTCTGAGCTTTGGTGTGACGGCCATAGCGGCGGGGATACACCCGGTCCCATTCGAACCCGGTAGTTAAGCCCGCCAACGTTCCATGCTGTACTGCGGTGCGCGAGCCCGCGGGAACCATGGGGCGCTGTCAGCCACTTTTTATCTCTTATTTTGGTTTTATATTAATTGCATCGAAAATATTTTTACCCCATGGCCACGATGCTCGGTCAGGTTCGGTGTCGGAATGGACCTTCCTTCGGAGACATTGATACTTATCGTGGCCGTGGTCATCATAGCTGCCGTGGCCTTTCTGGAGCTGCGATATCTGCGTACCAAGAAGCACGTGAAGGTCGACCAGTACCTGGAGCAGGACGATGCCTACAACGCCGTGACCACAACACGGGCAGTGGCGGGTTCCCTGGCCAATATGGGTAAGGACACCTCCGAGGCCGATGTGCTCATCTATCAGGCCGAGGCGGCCTATGACCGCCGGGAGTTCGTTCGATGCCTGGAGCTAGTCGGCAAGGCGAAAAACGCCCTCAAGAGCTGCAAGGAAAAGGACCTGCTCACCGCCCCTGTTGAGGAGCCCAAGCCCGTGGACAAGGAAAGCTCCAAGGAGGAGAGCAAGGTCGTTCCCGCCAACGAGTGCAAGAAGATGCCCCAGAACTACCTGGAATCCAAGTTCATCATAGACACCGTGAAGGGCCTCCTCCCTGACGCCTTCGCCGAGCAGAGGGAGGCGGGGCAGAAGGAAATCGACATCGCCCAGGCGCGATTCGATGCCGGTGACTACTCCGAGGCCTTGAAGGCCGCCCTGAGGGCTAAGCGCATCCTCTCCCCCCCGGCCCCCTCGAAGGACAAGATACCTAACGTTCCAACAGAGGTCATCAAGGCGCAGCCCGCGCCCAAGGGATCCCTCAATATCTGCTTCAACTGCGGGGCCAGGATGAGCCCGGAAGATGATTTCTGCCCATCATGCGGCACCAAGGCGGGGTTGAGGACGTGCAAGGGCTGCCAAGCCGTGGTCACCGCCGATGACATGTTCTGCCGCCGGTGCGGGATTAAGGTAGAACGGTGAGCCGCGCCCTTCGTGCCTTGAGGAATATCGGCTGTCGTTCCACTATTACTTTTTTATATAGCCGGGGTAATGCTCCAGACGTTCTCCATGATGCTGGTGAAGTTAGGAGGCAGCGTCATCACCGACAAGATGGCCTATCGCACCCTCCGGGACGAGGTCCTCCGAAGATTGGCGGAGGAGATCTCTTCCTCTGGGGAGAGAGTGATCGTCGTGCACGGCGCGGGGTCGTTCGGCCATGTAATGGCCGCCCAGCACCGGCTTCAGAACGGTTTCCGCGATAACGCCCAGCTCCTGGGCGCGGCCCAGGTGATGGAGGACGTGAGGGCCCTGAACCTCGCGGTCATAACCGCCCTGAGGAAAGCGGGGGTTCCGTCCGTGTCCCTGCCTCCCTCTGCGGTGGCGCGCCTCTCCGAGGGGGAGCTCTCAATGCTGGACCTTTCAGTGTTCCGAAGGTATGTGGACCTGGGGATCGTTCCGGTCACCTTCGGGGATGTGGCCCTGGACGATAGGCGGGGCTTCGGCATCTGCTCCGGGGACCAGCTGATGGAATCACTGGCCAAGGAGTTCTCTCCGCGAAGGATCATATTCTGCACGGACGTCGACGGGGTCTTCGACAGCGACCCCAACATCGAGTCGGGAGCGATCATGCTGCAGAACGTGGACCGCGGCACACTCGATCGGCTGCCTCGCACCCAGAGGTGCGCGGACGTGACCGGGAGCATCTTCGCCAAGCTAGAGACCATGCTGAGGATGACCTCCTTCGGAGGGGAGGCCGTGGTCATAAACGGGCTCAAGCCAGGCCGACTGGCTGCCGCCCTCAAGGGAGAGGAGGTTGTCGGCACCAAGGTCACGGGGGCCTGAAATGAAGGACATCGAGCAGAGAAAGGCAGACCACATACAGGTGACGATGGAGGAGGACGTGGCGTCCCGTCATGACTACTGGGACGACGTCAAGCTGGTACACAACGCCCTGCCGGAGATCGACCTGGAGGAAGTAGACACCTCCACCGTCCTGTTCGGAAGGAAGCTCTCCTGCCCCCTGATGGTGACGGCCATAACCGGCGGCTACCCTCAGGCGGAGAAGATCAATGAGAACCTGGCCAAGGCGTGCTCGGAGCTCCAGATCGGCCTGGGGGTAGGCAGCCAGAGGGCAGCGCTGGAGAAGGGTTCCCTGCGGAGCTACGAGGTCATCAAAGAGTATGACGTGCCCCTCAGGGTGGCCAACCTGGGCGCGCCCCAGCTCGTCCCTCAGAGGAGGAAGAGGACCTACGGGCCGGAGGAGGCCCGTAAGGCCATCGACATGATCGAGGCTGATCTTCTGGCCATACACCTCAACTTCCTGCAAGAGGTGGCCCAGCCCGAGGGCGATACCAACGCCCGGGGCTGCTTCGACGGAATACGCTCCCTGTCCCGGGACCTTCCCATCCTGGTGAAGGAGACCGGGGCGGGCATCTCCCGGAATGTCGCCCTCCGCCTGAAGGGTATCGGAGTGAGAGGGCTGGACGTTGCCGGAGCAGGGGGCACCAGCTTCTCCAAGGTGGAGGGCAGGAGGGCCGCCAAGCTGGGGGACCGCAGGAGCGAGCGGATAGCCGAGACCTTCGCGGAGTGGGGCATCCCCGCCCCGGTCTCGGTCATGTGGGCGGACGTGGGCCTGCCGGTTATCGCCAGCGGCGGGATCGTGAACGGCCTGCAGGCGGCCAAGAGCATGGCCGTGGGGGCGCACTGCGCGGGCACGGCGAGAGCGGTCCTAAGAGAGGCGCTGGAGTCCCCGCAGGCGGTGAAGGAGCGCCTCTCGCTGATGATGGACGAGATGAGGATCACCATGTTCCTGACCGGCTCCAGGAACGTCCGGGAGCTAGGGAGGGTGGGCTACATGCTCACCGGTGCCAGCAAGGAGTGGGCGAGCGCGGACCTGGAGGGTTGAAGATGGATGTAGTCAAGGAGATAAATTCAAGGGCCAAGAGATTGAACGTTCAGATCATGGACTATCTCGATGGCCAGAACGACAGCAAGCTTATGAAGGCCGTGAGGCACTACCCCGAGGCCGGAGGAAAACGTCTCCGGCCGATGCTCGCCCAGGTAGTGGCGGAAGCAGTGGGAAAGGCCGGGGACAGGGCGCTGCCCTTCGCCTGCTCCCTGGAGATCATCCATAACTTCACCCTGGTCCACGATGATGTCATGGACAACGACCCCGTGAGGAGGGGGCGCCCCGCTGTCCACGTCCTCTTCGACGTTCCCACGGCCATCATCGCAGGTGATGCCCTCTTCGCCCGGGCCTTCGAGATAATCGCCGACACCGAGGTCCCGCCGCAGAACATCAAGCGGCTTATAAGGAGCACTGCACACACAGTGTGGCTCATCGCCGAGGGTCAGCAGGAGGACATGGACTTCGAGAACATCCCCGCTGAGGAGCTGGCGATGGAGGACTACATGTCCATGATAAACAAGAAGACGGCGGTGCTGTTCGAGTGCGCGGCCGAGGGCGGCGCCCTCATCGCCGGGGGCACCGAGGACCAGGTCGCCGCCATGAGGGAGTACGCGCACCTCCTGGGGATGGGGTTCCAGGTCTGGGACGACGTCCTGAACCTGACCAGCGACGAGAAGACCATGGGGAAGCCGGTGGGCAACGACATCCGCAACGGGAAGCGCACCCTCATCGTGCTGCACGCCCTGCACACCCTGGACAAGGACGACGAGCGCAGGAGGACGCTCCTCCAGGCGCTGGGGAACGAAAAGGCGACGAGGGAGGAGATCGCCGACGCCATCGCCGCACTGCATGCCAGCGGAAGCATAGACCACGCCCGGGCCCTGGCCCAGGACTATTCCCGCAGGGCCAAGGAGCTGCTGGATTGCCTCCCTCCGAGCGAGGAGAAGGAGTTCCTCGCCGGCCTAATGGACTTCGCCGTGGGCAGGGACGCCTAACAGCTGATGCCGTTGAAGGTGAGGGCGAAGTCCGCCTCCAGACCCTCTGGCAGGTGACGGGCCTTCATGAGCACCGCCCTTCTCTTTCCCCCCGGTCCGGCCTTGTCCACGCGGACAATCATCTTGGCATTGTGGAGCAGCGCGTGCCCTCCCAGGGCCTCGTAGGTCCCTGTCCCCACGTCCGTGTATACCTGCGAGGTGACCACCACGGGGATCGCCCTCTCGCGGGCGAGATTGGTAAGCTTCGTTGACTGTCCCGCCAGGGACTTCCGGTCTCCTCGCTCCTCCTCCCTGCTGGTGAGCCGGTAGTGCATGCTTATGGAGTCGACTATCACCAGACCCACGTCCAGGTTCCCCTGAACCAGCTTGATGGCCTTGTCCACCATCCTCTCCTGCTCGTCGAAGCCGCTGATCGCGGAGAAGAGTATGTTCCTAACCACCGACTCGAAGTCCTCCCCGCAGATCTGCCTCAGCCGCTCCAGGGACACGCCCTCGGTGTCTATGTAGATCACTTTCTTCCCGGCCCTGGCCATGTCCCGGGCGAGGATCAGGCAGAGCGTGGTCTTCCCCGTGCCGGCCTCGCCGTAGAACAGCGTCAGGCAGCCGGGCTCCACTCCCCCGTCGAGCATGGCATCCAGGCTACCGCATCCCAAGGGCAGCTTTCCCATGTCGTTTTAGGATGTGTTCATGGGTGATAATCTTTCTCTCCGGCGACCAATGGAGCTCGTTCCCACAGGCCCGAAGGGTCAGGCCCCGGCTCGCCGTTGACCGGCCGCATATTACGTTTAATCACAACGAACTGCTAGGGGACCCTCCCTCCTTTTTGACATGGAAGCCTGCGATGTTGACCAACGTATCGAGGAGGTGCAGGCCTCAGGCCTGTTCCCCCATTCAGTGGTCCGCGGGGGACAGGAAAGGTTCCTCGAGGACGCCAGGATGTGCATGGCCCAGAGAACGCACCTGCTCGCCCACGCCCCCACAGGGCTGGGGAAGACCGCGGTGGCCCTGACCGCGGCGGTGGAGACGGCCATGGCCTCCGACGGGGCGGTGCTCTTCCTCACCTCCCGCCAGTCGCAGCACGCCATCGCTGTGGAGACCGTGAGGGCGATGTGGAGGAAGGAGCAGGTCACCGCCGTCGACCTCATCGCCCGCGAGGACATGTGCCTTGCCAATAGGAACGGGGGAAATGTGCCCTGCAGTTCTGGGTCCCGATGCTACTTCGACCGCGATCCCGATGGTCCCCGGTCGATCCTCCTTGACTACCCACTCCATGTCCAGGAGGCTATAGGGGCCTGCCTGCGGTCAGGCATCTGCCCCTACCGCGCGGCGATGGAGGCGGCGAGAGAGGCCAGGGTGATCATCGGTGACTATAACCAGATGTTCTGCCGCGGTCCCGACCTCCTGCAGCGCCTGGGACGGAGGGAGGAGGACGCCATCCTCATCATCGACGAGGGGCACAACCTCCCATACCGGATCATGGACTCGGGAAGCGGGCACGTCACCTCCGCCTCGCTGAGGAGGGTGCGCGCCGCCACGTCGCTCAAGCATTTTAAGGAGGACCTGGACGTTCTTTCTGATTCTCTTCATAGGCTCGCCCGCAGAAGGCCGGATCACATCATCGCAGAGGACCTTGACGGGCCCCTGAAGCGTTGCTCAGGGGTGGACGCGGGAGGCCTGGCTGTGGAGCTGGAAGCGGCCTCCCGGGGAGACCCGGACGTCCGCGGGGTGGTGGACTTCCTTCACGCCTGGAGCGCCCCCGAAGAGGTCACCGTCCGCTACCTCGAGGGGGACGAGCCATGCCTCAAGGTAAGCCTGATCGATCCCGCCCCCCTCGCCTCGCCCGTCATCGCCCGGGTCCGGTGCGCGCTCCTCATGAGCGGCACGCTGCACCCTCCGGAGATGTTCGCGGACCTTTTAGGCATGAGGAACGCAGTGTGCCGCAGCTACCCATCCCCCTTCCCGAGGCAGAACCGCCTGGTGGTCGCCGGCGGCAAGGTCTCATCACGCTTCCGGACACGGGGACCGGCGATGTACGCCCAGGTGGCCGGGGAGGTGGCCCGGTGCATGAGCGATGTGCCGGGCAACGCGGCGGCCTTCTTCCCCTCCTACGAGTTCATGGGGCAGGTGGAGGGGCATCTGGCAGGGATGGCCCCGGGGAGGAGGCTCCTGGTGGAGCGCCGGGAGCACGGTAAGAGGGAGCGCGAGGCCATCCTCCGGCAGTTGCACGAGGGCACGAACCTCCTCATGGGGACCATCAGCGGCTCCTTCTCAGAAGGTGTGGACTTCCCCCACAACATCCTCAGCATGGTGATGGTCGTCGGCCTCCCCCTCTCCCCGCCCTCGCGGGAGATGGAGGCCATGCTCGAGCGCATGGAGGGCAGGTTCGGCACCCGCAAGGCGAACCTGTACGTGCAGGTGTATCCAGCGGTATCCAGGGTCCTGCAGGCCGCGGGGAGGGCCATCAGGTCCGAGACCGACAGGGCGGCCATCGTCCTTCTGGACGACCGCTACCTGCTCCCCCACGTGCGCGCAGCCTTCCCCGGCGACCTCTCGATATCGTGTCCCCAGGACCTCTCGGGGGAGGTGGCGGCGTTCCTCTCCTCAGCTGGCCGCGGGGACGGTGCCCTCCCGGCCGAGCCCATCGCGGCGGACCTGGGAGACAGCTCTACCGAGCCTCCTTGTTCCATGTAAACCTTAATTAGGCCCAGGCCATTGGAGCGGACATGGAGATCATCCGTCGCGGGGCCGAGGCCGAGATACGCCGGGACGTCTGGCTGGGCAGGGACGTCATAGTAAAGAGCAGGGTGCCCAAGGGATACCGGCACTCAGACCTGGACCGGGCCCTGCGGGCCAGCCGGACGCGCAACGAGGCCCGCCTCATCAATGAGGCGAGGCAGGTGGGGGTGCCCACTCCCGTGATCTACGACATCGACCTCCTGAACGCCGAGATCACCATGGAGGAGGTCCGCGGCCCCCGGGTCAAGGACGAGCTCGACCGCGCCGGGCCTGAGGAGGTAAGGGAGCTATGCCGGCACATGGGCAGGCTCATCGCCATGCTCCACAAGGGGGGCATCGTCCACGGGGACCTCACCACATCCAACATGATCATGTCCGGCGGCCGCATGTGGTTCATCGATTTCTCCCTAGGCACCAGGTCCGGTACCGTGGAGGAGAAGGGGGTGGACCTTCACCTCCTCAAGGAGGCGTTCCAGTCCGCCCATTCCACCCTTCTGCCCATGTTCCCTATCATACTCGAGGCCTACCGGCAGAACTACGAGGGTGCGGAGGAGATAATCCGCAAGATGAAGGAGATCGAGGGGAGGGGCAGGTACACATGAGGCTGACGCTGATCACGTCCAACAAGGGCAAGCTGGCGGAGTTCCGCTCGGCCCTGGCCCCACTGGGGCTCGAGGTCCTGCACTCCGACGAGGAATGCGACGAGATCCAGGCGGACACCCTGGAGGAGGTTGTGCGCTCCTGCCTCGCCCAGCTCAAGGAGCGGGGGCTGGTGAACATGGTCATAGACGATTCCGGCCTCTTCGTGCACGCCCTCGGGGGGTTCCCAGGAGTGTACTCCGCCTACGCCCTTAGGACCATAGGCATGGACGGCGTCCTGCGCCTCCTGGAGGGCCGCGAGGACCGCAGCGCCCACTTCGAGTGCTGCATCGGCGCGTCCATCGACGGCGAGGACATCATCGTCCACGGGAGGTGCGAAGGCACCATCGCCAAGCGGCCGTCCGGCCACGAGGGCTTCGGCTTCGACCCCATATTCGTGCCCTCTGGCTTCGAGCGGACCTTTGCCGAAATATCAATAACCGAGAAGAATGGTATCTCCCACCGCGGCAGGGCCGTCCAGGCCTTCGCCGAGGAACTACGGGGAAGACTGAATGAAGCTCACAGGTAGGAAGATATTGGTCACCGGGTGCGCGGGGTTCATCGCCAGCCACCTGGCGGAGGAACTGCTCGCCCGCGGCAATGACGTCGTCGGCGTCGATAACCTCTCCGCGGGGAAGCGGGAGTTCATGTCCGGCATGATGGGCAACGACGCCTTCACCTTCATCGAGGGCGACCTCCTGACCATGGACCTGGGCAGGGCCCTGGAGGGCGTGGAGGTGGTGTGCCACCTGGCGGCCAATCCCGACGTCCGCTTGGGGGCCAAGAACACCCATATCCACTTCGAGCAGAACATCCAGGTCACCTACAGGCTCCTGGAGGCAGGAAAGGACCACGGGGTCAAGGACATCATGTTCCCCTCCACCTCCACCGTCTACGGGGAGACCGAGGTGATACCCACGCCGGAGAACTACGGCCCCCTCGTCCCCATTTCTGTGTACGGCGCGTCCAAGCTGGCGTGCGAGGCTTTAATATCCTCTTACTGCCACACCTTCGACCAGAACGCCGTCATCTACCGCTTCGCCAACGTCGTGGGGACCAGGTCCACGCATAATGTGCTCCATGACTTCATCCGCAAGCTCCGGGAGGATCATAGCTCGCTGGAGATACTGGGTGCCGAGCCAGGTACCATCAAGTCCTATGTCCACGTGAAGGACTGCGTGCGGGGCATGGTCGCAGGTGCGGAGGCATCGGACGCACAGGTGGAGATCTACAACATCGGCTCCCGGGACTGGATGACGGTCAAGGATATCGCCGATATCGTGGTCGAGGAGATGGACCTGCCCAACGTGGAGTACCACTGGACCGGAGGGGTCAAGGGAGGCCGGGGCTGGGTCGGGGACGTGAAGAAGATGCTCCTGGCCGTGGACAAGCTGGAGGCCCGGGGCTGGTCGCCTGAACTGGGCAGCCGAGAGGCCATCCGCAGGGCGGTCCAAGAGATACTTGCCTAGAGAATGTCCAGGAGGCCCCGGGAGTACGTCCGGCCGGTGGCGTCCAGGGCGATGAGGTAGCTCGAGAGCAGCGTCCAGCTCCCGCTCGTGGACGTAGGCTCGGACTGCGCCGGCAATCCTCCGGCATAAGGGAACCCGGTGGGATCGATGACCAGCCAGTATCCGTTTCTGTCCTGCAGGTAGGCCATCCTGAACACGGACGCATCCAGCCCGTAGTAGCTGGCCAGCGACGCTCTGACCTTCAGAAGGTCCGCGTAGGTGGAGGCCACGAAAACGGTTGGGAAGGCATGCTCCTCGATCAGGTTCACGCGGGCGTTGCCGCCCAGCGCCCCGATGATGCTGCACAGCAGGATGGCATGGTCCTCGCAATCGCCCTCCCTGGACGACAGCGTCTCCTGGGCGGTCTTCCAGTAGTCCTCCGAGCCCTCGTTCACATACTCTATGTTCTCCCTCATCCAGGTGAAGGCCTCCGCGATCTGCAGGACGCTGTAGTTGCCGGGATAGGCGGCCCTTATGGCGGCCACGGGAGAGGACACGACCGAGTAGTCCACGCGCTCGTTGATGCGATTATAGTACTGCTCGACGTTGTACTGGACCTCCTGTTCCCGGGGGGTCGCCAGACTGGTGATGGTCACGGAGTTGGAGTTACTGGGAAGGGCCCCCGCATCGTACCATTGGGTACCTGCTAAGTTGGACACGGCCGCCTTGATGATTATCTGATACTCGGCGCTTCCCGTCGCAGGAGCACCGAAGATCAGCAGTCCCAACTCAGCCCTGTCCCCGGGCTCTATGGTCGCGCTGCAGTTGCGGTAGTAGGAGCTGCTGCCTCCGCTCACCCATTTGAGACCGAACGAGTAGATGAAAAGCTTCCCGGGGTTGTTGTTCTCCACCCACAGGTCCAGCGCCCCACCATAACCAGCGTAGATGTCCTCGGTGATGTTCCAGTAGAGGTTTGTCTCCTCCACGGCTATGGGCACCGAGGTCGTACCGTTGGGCAGGGAGCTGTTGACCGCCGAGAGCGTGGACGCCCATGGTACCACCAGGTCCTGGGAGCTGTAACCAATTGTTTCTTCGTCCTTCATGACGACAAGATAGTAGTAACCGGCGGATACCAGCAACAAAACTGCTACGATCGCTATCGCAGCAATGACCCACGCCCGGCGCATACTTATCCAATGACCAGGGGTATAAAGAGCCTTACGGGATGATTATCAAGGGGTCCTGGCCCGACGTAATGATAACCTTTATTGGGGGGATAGCATTACCACCGCTAACACGGGTCTGTGGGGTAGCTTGGTCCATCCTTGGGGCTTTGGGAGCCTTAGACCCCGATTCAAATTCGGGCAGACCCACTTTCTTCTTCTCACCAGATCTCATCTCTATTAAAGTGGATGAAAATGGCTAGCCAAACCAAACCCAAAACTTCCCAGACAATGCAAGGGCAAGTAGACGCAGTTCACCCTCAGTAGCCCATAAGTAAATGAAAAAGGGGCCGGCTCTAAAAATTAACATACCGCTCCCTATAACCATTCTGTCAATGCTTTTCTGGCCAAAATATGGGCGACTCATGCTTCTCTTTCCTCTATACTGTCGAAGAAAATGCGAGACATCGTATATTTGTCCCAATATGTTCGTGATCTTTCACTTTCCTGAGCAGGCTGCGAAGGACCTCAGATGAGCATTAAACCATTGTATGAGTGATGTAAAATGATTCGTTGCTATGCGATTAGGCGTATTTTTTTATGTTCGACCAAGTTTTTCGTCTTCTGGGAACATACCAAAGAAAAATTCACCAACCTTTGCTGTCTTCCGATCGTCTTGTGACGCCCAATCGGGCTTGTTTTTATTGAATATGGATCATTCTTTTCAATCTCCGTTTGGCCCGGACCCTCGAACAACGCTAACATACTCAGAAGAGGGCCAGGTCGGCATATTCGCATGAAAATTATCACAACGTTATCCAAAGGACGAGCGAGATGCATAAGTCATTGTAAGTGGATATCTTCTCTGTTGGTATGATTGACCATCAATGAGGATGGTGCAAGTGACTGATATCACCACACCGCATGATCTGGATATCCGGAGCAGGCCATTCTACAAGTTGCTCCTGGTATCGGGAATGGTGGGGGTGACGGGCGCTCTCCTTACCTTTGCATTCTTCCTGGTGCTCAAATTCGGAACGGCAGTGGTCTGGGAGCTCGTGCCGCAAGCCTTCGGCCTGAACGAGGGGGTCGACTCACCCTTGTTCATCCTTTCCGCCTGCCTCCTGGGTGGTTTGTTGGTCGGTTTCATCACCCATCTCACCAGGGTAAAGCCACAGCTGCTGGCCGAGGAGATGGAGGAGATCACCGACAATGGGAGGATCGACCCCCGCAGTGGCCTGGTGGGGATGGTTCGCGGTCTGATCGGCCTGATGTTCGGAGGCTCCATCGGACCGGAGGGGCCGCTCACAGGTGGCAGCGGGGCTCTGGGAACCTGGTTGGCGGAAAGGCTGAGAATGCCGAAGCCAGTAGTGGCTATTTCGACCCTCTCGGGAATGAGCGGGATGTTCGGGTCCTTCCTGGCATCTCCGTTCGGGTTCGCCATGTTCGCCATAGAGGGAGGGTTGGAGAAGGGTAAGCTCTCATGGAAGCTTCTCCTGCCGAGCATCGTCGCGGCCTCGGTGGGGTACACTGTCTTCTTCGCTCTCACGGGCTATACGTTCGGAGGGAACTACCAGTTTCCAGGTTACGACGGTTGGAACATCGCGGACCTGGGGTACGCTGTCGTTCTGGGCATTGCAGGTGGCGCACTCGGTCTATTGTTCATATTCATCTTCCGTCACACGAGGGTACTCACTGGAAGGTGGCGGTCGCATCCTATCGGGCTTGCGGTCCTCGGCGGCCTCATCCTAGGGGTGGTCGGGATGTTCTTCCCCCTCGTCCTCTTCTCCGGTGATGCTGAGCTGCAGGTCCTGCTGGACGATGCGGCGGAGTTGGGTCTTATCTCTCTGCTCGCTCTCGCAGTATTGAAGGTTCTGGTTACCGCGATGTGCCTCTCCCTCGGTTGGTCCGGCGGCTACATCTTCCCCTCCTTCTTCATGGGAGCGGCCCTGGGTCTGGCCATTCACCAGGCATTACCTTTCATCCCGGGTATCGTATGCCTGGTCTGCGTGATGTCGGGGGTAGCGGTGGCTCTGATGAAGTCTCCCATCGCCCTGGCCCTTATCGTCCAGGCCCTCTTCGATGTCAGATTGGCACCGGTGATCGCCATCTCTATCCTGGCGGCCTTCCTGTTGACCTACCGACACGATCTGGTCCCCGGTGCAAAGGGGGATAGGACGGAAAACAGCACAGACCTACCATAAGCTGCAAGAAAGGGTATATGTTGCCACCTCCATACTATCTCATCATAGTAGAATTATGACCGAACCAACCTTCTCAAGGGTCAGAGAGTTCTACACCAAGTACCTACCACTCGGCGATCGGCTAGGGGAGATGTTCTATGCGGTCTGGATGGTCGTGGTGTCGCTAGGCATCCTGGGGGGGACGGGGTTCGAGGGAGGTGCCATCGCCTATGTGGTCCTGATAGCCTTCATGGTCAACATAACATGGGGCCTCATAGATGGCATTACCGTGATGTACTCTGGTGTTATCGAGCGAAGAAGGATAGATGGCGTGATCCATGATCTTCAGACAGCTAACGATGAAAGCTCAAGGAAGGCCGGAGCCATAGCCTTGGGGGACGGAATAACCAGCATCCTCGACCCCACGGACCGGGAGAGGGTCCTGGACATGATCGTTGCCTCAAAGAGAGGCGAGGACCCACAAAAGACGCGATATCGTCCTGGAAGGGAGGATTGGTACTACGCCCTTGGGATACTGGTCATCGACATTGTACTGGTGGTCCCCCTGATCGCCCCTTTCTTCATGTTCCAAGAGCCTGCGACAGCGCTCCAGGCATCCAGGTTCATAGCCACAGTGATATTTGCCGGCCTGGGGGCCGCCTATGCAAGGGAGCTCAATCGCAACCGTTGGATAGCTGCCCTGTTCCTGGGCACACTGTGCCTGAGCCTCTTCTCCCTAGTATATATGGCGGGATGGTGATCGTTCCTTCTACTTGCACCCGCCGATCCCCCGGACCGGAACCGATGGCCGCATGATTCATCATGCTGAAGGAAGTATCAAGTTGCCATCCATATCGCGGGGCATGCCCACATACCTCAGCACCTCCTCGTCCAGAAGCAGGTCGATCTTAGGTACCACCAGATATACTGGCGAGTGCTCGAAGATGTTGGTCTCGACCACATCGTAGATGGCCAAGGGGTAGTAGGAGTATAGCACCGCCTCATAAGATGCACCATCTACCTGGTCAAGGTTCTTGGACCGTGCATCCTCTATCAACAGATCCAATGGTGCCAGGCACTCGGACCTTAGCTCTTGGACCTCCTGCTCTATAAGGGCCAGGGCCATCTTGCGGCTTCTTCTGCTCTGAAAGGACCTCATGATGAAGAACTGCGAGGCCAGGATGACCAGGAACAGCAGGATGGGGATGCTGCCGTTGGACCTGAAGAACTCAATTATGGAGTCCAGCGTCCTGCCGGGAAGGAGGATGGCCCCTATTCCGATCAGGGATATGACCACGATGATTATCCCGGAAACCGCTATCGCCCATATGTAGGCGGGCCTCCCCTTGGAGTGGGCCGTCAGGATCCTGTACTTAAATGAGCGGGCGATCTTGGTGAAGCCTTGCGATTGCGGGCTCACGATGGTCACTAGGACGAAGTACGCCATTATGATCAAGATCTGGAATATCAGGCCTACGGTGAGCTCGATGGGATAGACGTCCTGAAGGACCCCGTAATAGATGGTGAACGCCAACCCTGTCCCGAACAGGAGGAAGAATCCCAATGCCAGGGGCACCATTCCCACGAGGAACATGGTGGCCCCGATCTCGAGGGCGAACTTACGTTTCTTCTTCAGCAGGTATCTCAGAGGGCCCCCGATATCCTTCTTTGATCGTTTAACGCTCTTCTCCACCTTCTTCTCCCCCGGATGTCTGGAGATCGGCAGGAAGAAGATGAGGTAGTTGAACGAGTACAGTACAAAGGTGACAATGATCCACAGGAGCGGGATCGAGGACCAGAACAGCATGATGACGATGGACAGGGCGAGCAGGGACCCAGAGAGAACAAGGGACAATTTGTCCCATCTCCTGGGGCTTTCCAGTTCATGATGCAATCTAAGACTGTGGTCTATTTCGTGTTGGATCTGGGACCTAAGTATGATCACATCCTTGAGATCGACGTTCTTCATGCATCCTTCATCTCCGCGGTCTGCGATGGAATACTGCGATGGACGATCGGTTGAAAGCACATCCCCTCAGAGGGCTCAAGGGAAGGTGGTGGAACATACCACGATCGATAAGGTTCTCGCTGCTATGATAGTAGCATCCTTCATGTTATATTAGATTGCAGCACACATCTTAATTACTGCATGCCCTCGCTCGAAGAGCTTGTACAGGACCTCTACCATGGCAAGAAGGAGGTGGATGTCCCCAAATCATCGATAACCGAACCTATCACGAACTGGAAGGTATCGAAGTATAATATCCCCCACAAGGGGAGCAAGGGGGCCATGCGTCTGGGAAGGCTCCACGCCCATGACATGGGGGACCATTACTCGGTACATCTGGACATGGTGGACCCGGACACCAGCCCCTACGGACATCTGACCGTGGATGCTCCTTTCCTCTTCTTCATCTACTCCGGCTTCGCCACCATATGGCAGATGTTCGGGCAAAGTCTTGCCGAGGAGGGTGGCTATTCCCGGGCGAGCGGGTGGTCCTTGGCATTGAGGATCCTATCCGGCCTTTTCCTGGTCATCCTGGGAATGATCATCGCGATATACCCGGACTTATTGGCCCTGGGTACCGTCCTCCTCCTGAGCATGGCATCGATAGGCTTCGGCGCGTTCACCTTGATGGAGGGTCTGTTCAAGGGACAAGGCGGAGTGGATAAGGTAAAGATCGCTCTGGGGGCTGTGCTGATCGTCGTCGGGGGAATCGGCTTGGCGTTCCGTTTGATGATAGCTTTGGCATTAGTGCTGTTTCTGGCCTTCTGGAACCTATCCACGGGCATCTACATGCTGAGGCACAGGAAGGACGGGTCGAGCCCCTTCATGGGGCATATCTCCATAATTGTGGGGGCAGCCTCACTGGTCCTAGGTGCGCTCTTGATCTTCAACCCCTGGTTCGCGATGGACCTGATATTCTCCCTGGTAGGGGTCCTGATCGCCTTTTTCGGGGCGACCAGGGTGATATCGGCCGTCGCTCGTAGATCGATGGGGTCGCCTCGAACGGTTTGATCTCTGCATATGGTAGATGGCCGGCCCGCCGGTGATGGCCACGTCCACCTTTTCCTGTCATGTCGGGCGGGCCCACAGCGGTCCTTTTATCTCATATCCTCCAATGGCTATCAGTATCCCCATCATCAGCACCATCCATCCCACTAGGAGCGTTACAAGCGCCAATGTGACCCCCGGCCAGGCCAACGTCATCAGCCCCAGGACGATCGCGATGATGCCTATCAGCACTCCCATCCCCTTGCCCATCTTCACGTTGGTCCCGTAAACGGAGCTGCCTATATCCTCCGAGGCCGTCAACACGGCCACGATCTCAGTTATCCCCCATATGAATGCCCAAGCGGCCACAAGATAGGTTGCCATGAGCAAGGTCATGCCCGGAAGGACGATGGCCAGGATGCCGATGATGACGCTGAAGATGCCCTGAATGAGGAACGAGCCCTTCATCACGCCACTCTTCGGACCGGAAACCCCGAACGCGATCTCGAATATGCCCGCGATCACCAGGAACGCTCCGAATATCTCTACGAACAAGAGGAGAGATAATCCCGGGTAAAAGATGATCACCAAACCAAGGATCATCAGTACCAGGCCTCCAAGTACTCTCCATATCCATTTTGTCTTTCCTGTTTCCATGAGATCCCCAAGATTATCTATTGGGATAATCGTATTATATAACAACTGCCCTGTAAAAAAGGGCAGGCTTCCAAGGGCGGCATTGGATGGCCCATTCCATCCGTGGTTCTGGGGCCGATAGCCGAAGTGAGATCGTCCAATATGTTATCGTTAAGAGAGAGTTCATACTAACCACAAATGTACATGGCCCGATCTGGCCCTATTTGTTTTTCATAGTCGATACGATCTAGCCTCGACCGTGACATGATCAGGAAGAGGGTCTCCCACATTTTTATAAATGGGAGTTCGGACACGCCCATCCAAAGTATCGCAGAAGTGCTTTGTTTAACATAAAGGAGTAAGAACGGCTGAACGGCCAAGATGAGCTCCTAGATCAATGATCGATCAACACCCCTATCGCTCTTAACGGACCGATGGGGGGTGATGCAAAAAATTCTTCGTTTTTCCTTACAAAGGAGGCGGCGGACGGCAAGAAAAATTATTTATACGGATGCGTGGCCTTTACATAATAGGATGTAATATCCAATATCTAGTAATAATTGGATGTATAATCCAGGAATGGTGGATACATGAGTGAACATGGAAATACGGAAGGGTCAGCATATCATGAGAACATCGATAGCGCGAACAGCGAACGCCCGATCCCCGAGTTCGGTTCCTGTGGTACCTTGGTGAGGTATCCCCGAGCCAATTTATACGGTGTTCCCCAGAATGTGATCTCCACCTTGCTTAATTATAACCGGATGGCGAAGGGTCTGGAGACGGCCGCCCTCGAGATCGCCCTGAGGACCGGTGGATTGGCATACAGTGACAAAGGCCCCTATACCTGCTTCGTTCCCAGTGAGAAGGCCTTCGCCATGCTTTCGAACGAATGCGCCGAAAAATTGTTCAGAGACCAGGAGAAGCTTCTCAAGGTGCTGAAGAACCACACTGTCAGGGGAAAGATCATGTACAAGGATATCAAGAAGGCCAGCACGATCAAGAACCTTGCCGACAATGACCTCAAGGTCGATACGGCAGAGGAGGCAGGCATCAGCGGCGCCAAGATCCTATATCCCGACATATTGGCAGGTAACGGGGTCATACACGTCATCGACACGGTTCTGACGGATTGAAGGACCCTGAGCGATCGGGGAAACGATTTCCATATTCTTTCTTCCATCGACCTCGATCGGATCGCCGAATCCTTGTACGACGTGATCTGGAGCTATCTCTATGCTGCGAAAAGTCAACAGACCGTTCTCGGGAACGGCACATATATTATGATCGCTGGATCTCTGATTATTAATTATGTGCCCAAAGGGATGAGGTAAGGGCTTGCTGTAAGAACCTTGGTCAAAGGTTCACATGACGCTTTGAGTTATACTCTAGGCTGCATACTTGAGAGAGGGTTTTCCGAAAAGGGTTCGACGTGTCGCACCGTCGCTCACTTTCCTTATTGATATGTCCCATATTTGTCCTACTTCTCGAAGTACTTTCCCAACGACCTATGAAGGACATTCTGAGGGACCTCCTCGATGCCTCCTGGTGGCAGCTTGCCCAGGGAGAACGGCCCGTACCTCACGCGTATCAACCGCTTCACCTTCAGGCCGACATATGCCATGATGTTGCGCACCTCGCGGTTCTTGCCTTCGTGGATCGTCACAGAGAGCCAGGTGCTCCCATCCGCCTCCTTCCCCCTCTCGAACTCGATCTTGACAGGCTCATACCTCATCCCCGAGATGATAGCCCCGTCGGCGACCGAGGCCATCCTCTGGGGGTCGATCTGTCCTTTCACGTTCACCTTGTATTGCCTCGGCCAGGCGCTCTTCGGAAGCTCCATGTACCTCGCCAGTTCCCCATCGTTGGTCAGGAGCAACAGTCCCTCAGTATTGAAGTCCAGTCGCCCCACGCTCACGACGCGGGGCATGCCTGGCGGTAGATCATCGAACACGGTCCGACGTCGTCGAGGGTCCCTCGTGGTGGTGATGGTGCCCGTCGGCTTGTGGTATCGCCATACGCGGGTCCTCTCGGCCGCCCTCAGGGGCTTCCCGTCGACTGTTATGACGTTCCCGCCGGTGACGTTCAGCGCGGGAGAGGTCAATACCTCTCCGTCGACGGCCACGCGCCCCTCGGCGATCAGCCTTTCGGCATCGCGTCGCGAGCAGACCCCAGCGCGGGCCAGCACCTTGGCTATGCGCTCACCTTCATATGATCGCTCGCTCTCTTTCATCTCCGCCCCGCCACGCTTGCGGCCTGCACCCTGTCCGTGCATAGTCAGCTCTGAAAGAGGTCGCGTTTATGTGAGCGTTTCTCTGCGAAGTTCAGTTTTTCTCGCCCTTCAAGGTGATAAGGTGCCCGTCCCCTGTGACGTGACCTCAGGTCCTGAAAGCCGAGATGAACCCCCGGACCACGTCCCTTGCCGATTCCAGGAGTGGATGCTTGACCACCACCGGCTCGGTCAAGCTCTCCAGCCTCTCGATCCGGAAGTACAGCGGAGGATGGGTGTCCCAGCGCAGCCAGCTGCTGAGCTTGGAGGCCTCCTCCACCCTGAGCCTCTGGGCCCCGATCTTGCGCAGAGAGCTGGCCATCACCTTAGGCTTCCCCACCTTCATCACCGACAGCAGATCGGCCCGGGCCTCGAAGAACTTGGCCACGAAGAAGATGACGAAGGTGGATACCAGGAGGTAGAGCAGGGGGGATAGGAGGAAGACGGGGAACAGCACTGTCAGCCGGAGGATGAACTCGCCTGAGACCAGGGCGAAGAGGAGAAGAGGGTCCCGGCCCCGCAGGTGCCCCAGCTCGTGGCCGATAACGCTCAGTAGCTCCTCCTCGTCCAGCGTGCTGAGGATGCCCGCGGTCAGCAGGAGGACCCCGCGCTTGAAGCTTATGCCGCTGGCAGCTGCGTTGGGAGCGGGGTTGTTGGAGATGATTATCTTCGGCAGCGGTGCGTGGAAAGGCTCCGCGGCCCTCTTGACCAGCTCCAGGACGTTCACGGTCCTCACCCTGATGCTGTCCTCGGAGCAAATGATGCCGAACCTCAGGAGAGTGCCGGATATGGTGGAGCAGTTCGGCTCCTTGCCCTGGGCAAAGGAGGATTCGTACACCGCTTCCTTGAGGCCGGTCAGGTCCACCTTCTTGCTCTTGATGAGGTCCACGGACTCCCGGCCGACCCTTATGTCCATGATGTAGACCTCAGGGCTGGCCTCGGTGATGGTCCATTTTCCCATGACGGCGAAGAGCTTGTCCGCGAAGACGATCAGAAGAAGCTGGACCAGGAGGATCAGGAGAACGGCGTACAGCCCGAACAGGAGGAACAAAACTATGTTGAAGGCGAACAGGAGAACGTTTAGGAGGAGCAACGTGCGCGAGAACAGCCTGCCGAGGACGCCCTTCGTCATCGACGGCTTGGCCTCAGGCATTATCTCCTCCCCCTTGACCCAGATGAGAGATATGACCGATTCCCGGAGCTCACCCTCGAGGCTGCGGACCACGGCCCTGAGGTCCTCGCTCAGCCACCTGACCGCCTCCTCGCTGACACCCTCGGGGCGCGTGGTCCTGACCTGCAATCCCCCCTCCACCCACACCACGGCGTCCAGCTGCCAGCTGTCCCCGGGACCGGGGACGGTGAAGGCCATGGCAGGCTTTTCCCCTACCCTTCCGCGGCGCACATGCTGGAAGAGCTCAGGATGGAGAAGGAGATGGTATGATCGCAGCCTCTCGAGGAGCTCTTCCATGCGGTCGGCCGGCAGCTCGGAGGGTATGGAGAAGGAGGCCTGCACGCTCATCGCTCATGTAAGACCGCTAGGGATAATATGGATGACGGTCACGAGCGATAATGGAGTGAAGGTCCTGCACCCATCTCATCAGCATCTAGGCTCACAGGAACCCCAGGTTGCCGAGGGCGTGAACGACGATGACGATATAGAAAGCGCTGAGAAGGCTGACGTGCACTGCCCGGTTCGTCCTGAGGCTGTAGAACCTCCCCTTGAGACCCTGCGTTCCGAAGCGCTGGACCATGCCCGTAGCTACCAACAGGACCATGGTCACGTACAGTGCTATTCCCTCCCCCAGGTCCGGGAACGCCTGGGGCGGTCGGCTCATCTGGCCAGCGAAGTGTATTGATACCAGCAGGAAGGCCAGCAAGAAGCCGAAGTTGTGTATGTCCAGGAGCGTCTTCGTCCTCTTCGGGCATATCCGCTTCAGCACGTGATATGCGGGCGCATACACGGCCACGAAAGTGGAACCTATCCAGGTCGTCCAATGGCTGAACCGATATGGACCGACGAGAAGGCCCACGGAGATCAGATCGAGCATGATCGCGGCCATCACTATCGCCGTGATGACCAGGAGGCAGAATGCCAGCAGAAGCCGGACGTTCACGTGATGAGCTTGAGATGCTCTCCTATTATTACCTAACACCGACGGACCTCAGGTCCGACGATGGAACGAACCCGTTCCCATCACAGGGGAATGTAAAAGAAGGATGGAGATGTGAAAGACAGGTGCAGAAAAGGTGCACCGTTTTCTTTGGTTTGTTCCGGCGATGAGCGACGGATCGGGGTCCTGAGCACAGGGCCGGTCATCTGCCGCGGACGGAGGGGGCGGTCATGGAGCGGACATCATGTTCGCATCGCCCCCTGGCAGCGGCGGACCCCTCGAGCGCGAACCGACGGCACTGCGGGGTGACCATGGAACCGAACTGTCCAGGGTTCCTCCGCTTCCTCCTTGGCCTTGCCTTGCTGGGTCCCTGGCGCATCTACTTCACCGTGTTCCCGGACAGGGTGGTCCCCGTCCCGCCGTTGGAGATGCCCGTGGTGCAGGAATAGCAGACGTTGTTGGTAATGACCCCGTTCTTGACGTCGGAGGTTACGGCTATTCCGGTGCCACAGTGGTTGACGGTGTTGCCGCTGATCACGATCCCGGTGAGGGGAGAGACATCCCAGGTGCCGACCCAGATACCATAGCCGGAGTGGGCGGAGTCGCCCGAGGTTATGGTGTTCCCAGTGATGGTCGCGCTCAGGCAGCCCGCGACATAGACCGCCCTGCCGGTCCCGGTAGGCCTGATGACGTTGTCGGTGATCTTACATCCATCGGCCTTGTGCATGTAGATCCCGATGGTGTTCTTGCCCTTGCCGATGATGGTGCAGCCGTCGATAATGGTCTGCCCTCCGTTGATGGAGAAGCCGTAGTCCATGGCCTCGAAGGTGCTGTCATAGTACTCGTTGCCCACCGAGGCCACCGCTCCCTTGGGCCACATGTACGCGGCACAGGTCAGCTGCTTCACGCCGTTGGTATACCAGTTGGTCAGGTCGTGGACGTAGCAGTTGCGCACAACGTTGTAGTTGCCCGGCTCCCAGTTTATGCCGACCATGGAGCAGTAGGATATGTCGCAGTTCTCCACGAGGTTGTGGTCGGAGCCGATGTCGGGGAACATGTTCCCGGCGCACACACCGTTGCCGTACGAGCCGTTGGTGGTGGACTTGGCCAGGTTCCCTATGTAGGAGATGGTGCAGTTCTTCACGGAGTTGTAGGACGACGCCTGGAAGTTCACACCATGGCTCTTGGGGAAGTGGTGGATGTACATGTTCTCGATGGTGCAGTAGGTGGCCCTTATGGGCTCCACGGCGCCATACGTGCCGGTGGGCCAGGTGAGGCCCTTGCCGTCCAGCTCCATGTCGCTCAGGGTTACGTGGTTGATAGCGGCCCCAGACTTGGTGGACATCTGGATCATGGTGATCCCGCCGATGTTCTGGGAGGCGTACAGCTTGGTCTTGTCGACACCGCTACCTATGAGGTTCTTGTACACGTATATCTTGGCGGTTATCGGGAAGCTGCCCGCGTCCAGCTTCACGGTCTTCCCCGTGGGGCAGTTGTCGATGGCCCACTGGATGGCCGCAGTAGCTGTTGCCGTACCCGAGGAGGGGTAGACCGTAGATCCCGCGGCGTTCTTGACCACACCGTTCTGAGACACCAGGTAGTAGTAGGAGACTGTGGTGGTCGAGGGGGCCGTGGCGGCGAAGGTGACGCTCACCGATGAACCATTGTTCATGGAGTCACCCGCGAAGGTGGCCACGAACACATACGTGCCCAGGCTTGAGGGGGTGTAATCGATCACGAACTCACCGTTGGCATTCGTCACCGTGGTCATCCCGGTGGTGGGGTTGACAACGGAGCCGCTGGGCAGCTGGACCTGAAGCGTTAGGGTCGCTCCCGCTATGGGGGCAGCCCCTGTCAGAACTCCCTCGGCGTGCATGACCGTGCCGGTCTTGACGCTGCTTGATGCCAGGGTCAGGGAGATGGAGGTCGCGCTCTTGACGATCACGGGGGCCTCCACATCTACCGATATGGCGGCGCGGGTTCCCTCGAAAGAGGCGTCGCCGGCATAATCGAACTGGAACTGATATGTTCCCGTGTTGGCGGGGGAAAAGGTCGCGACGAACGATCCATGGGCATCAGTGGAAACCTGGGGACCTTGCGAAGGGGAGACGACGGAGCCGTCAGGCCGGACCACTGTCACGCCGATCTGGGCTCCAGCCATGATCGTGGCGCCCTGGTAAGTGGTTCCGGTAAGGACCCCTGCGATCTCCACGACATCCCCGACCTTAATAGACGAGGATTTTAGCTCTAATGCTATTGATGAGGGGGCCTTCACCACGTTCACTACTTCCTCCTCATGAACCTCGAACTGCAAATTGCCCGAGGCTTGGGAGTACCGGTTGGTGCCCGCAAATATGGCCAGGACCGTGTAGTTGCCGACACTGGTAGGAACATAATCAAAGCTGAACTTACCGGAGGCGTCGGCGGTCGCGAACTTGCCCTGAACGGGCACGTCGATGGAGCCGTCAGGGCACAGGACGTGCAGCCTGATGATCGTGCCCTGGACCCATACCATTCCGGACACTTGACCATCAATATGGACATTGGAATTCAGCTGTACTGCAGGATTTTGGTTGACAAGTGTGATGGAAGTAGCGATCTTGTTATAGCTCAATAGATAGCCCAGATCTGCGGTGGCCATGTCGACCGAAGCATTAGAGTTATCATCGTTCAACTTTATGGCCGAGGGGTTATTGGCTGGCAACATGGTCAAAGCTGATGATGCCACCAATACCGCCATCGCGATCGCTCCAAAACACAAAGCGAGTTTACTATATTTTTTAGATAATTTAGCCATTCCATCATCCCGGAGTTATTTTCACCTTCTATTTTACAAATTATATTATTCTATGTAATTAAATTTCTTCCAGATTATATTTTTGAATTAGTATAATTTTACCTAATTCTTCCTCAAGGTCATTAAAATCCGGTGAATACTATATAATCGACTATCCAAATTGCCTTCTATGATTATAAAAAATGATAGCAATTATATTTTTATTCTCTAATAAAAAATTACTTAAAGTATTATATTTATAAGTTCCATTAAAAAGATGTGCTCTCAGCCTTCATGACTTTTTATTGGTCTCTGGTGACCACTATGGGTTGACTTAAAGCCCTAGGAAAATGCCATATTCATGAGGATCAGTTACTGATCGTCCTGCTTTCATTGTCGGTCGATGGGAGGGTGACGATGGGGTTGGCTCAGCCATTATCTTTGTTCAATACCTCTGACCAAAATCGTGCGCTTACTGACCCCCTTAGAATGGTCCGTTCAGATCGATAAGAGGAGATGCTATCAGAGGCGGTGTACTGGGGGGATTTATTCCCACATCCTACGCCTGCGGACCTCTCCTGGGACCGCTGCCATTTTTAACGCCCCTTGTGTACAGCGGATTGACGCTAATGTCCAATCGAGCGATGCTCTTAACGAACGTTCGTTAATACCTTGCCAACCTGTGCCCTGCTCCTTGTTATCATTTAGCATAATATAAATATCTGTACCTTATTTAGACTCCTTGCTCACCATAGGTAGAGCTTGTTGAACTGTCGTTCGCTGAACACTCCAACTCTCTACCCACCCACTGTGTGAGTTCCATAAAATGATTTAACAGAGGAGGAGCAGGGGAGGAGAGAGATGGTCGATACGTTCGTGTTCGCAGCATGTGCTATTGCATATCTGGCTGCCACAATGTTCTTGGGATACCTTGGCTACCGTCATACCAAAGGGGCCGAGGATTTCATGGTCGCGGGAAGAAAGGTGAACCCCATCATTTTGGGATTGTCCTATGGGGCCACATTTATCAGCACTTCCGCGATCGTCGGCTTCGGTGGTTTGGCCTCTCTGTACGGGACCGGCCTGATCTGGCTAACAGCCCTGAACATCGGGGTGGGGATATTAGTCGCCTTCGTGATCTATGGCAAGAAGACCCGGTCCATCGGACGCAAGCTTGGGGCGGTCACTTTCCCTGACCTTCTAGGCAAGAGGTTCAATTCTCCCTTCATGCAGTATGCGACAGGAACACTTATGCTCCTTGCCATGCCGCTTTACACGGCGGCCATAATGATCGGCGGGGCCTGGTTCATCAATACCACGTTCAATATAGATTACAATGTGGCTCTGATAGGGTTTTCCTTGATCACGGTCACCTACGTGGTCTTCGGTGGATTGCTCGCGGTCATGTATACTGACGCCTTCCAGGGAGCCCTGATGTTGATCGGAATGACCCTTCTCCTCGCCTTCACCCTGGTGAACGTCGGAGGTGTGACCAATGGGTTCACGAACCTCAACAATCTTTCATCCCAGGTCCCTGCGTTCCTGCAGAGCGGCGGTCTCCACTCCTGGACAGCCATGCCGGACCTGGGTTCTAGCATATGGTTCACGCTGGTCACGACCATCGTTCTGGGTGTGGGGATCGGAGTTCTGGCGCAGCCGCAGCTGAGCATCCGGTTCATGACCGCCAAGGACACCAAGAGCCTCAACCGCGCCGTCATGGTGGGCGGGCCGTTCATCCTGATGATGACCGGTGTCGCCTTCACGGTCGGTGCCCTCTCCAACGTCTGGTTCTGGGATAACAGGAGCCAGATAGCATATGCTGCCGCCGGTAACAACGTGGACAACGTCATCCCTCTCTACATTAACCTGGCCACTCCGGAGCTCTTCGTCGTTCTGTTCCTGATCGTGCTCCTGGCAGCGGCGATGTCCACTCTAAGCGCGATCTTCCACACCATGGGGACGACCGCAGGATATGACATCTATAAGCATATCGCGAAGAAGGACCAGCCGTCCAAGCGAGTGACCCAGGTCGCCACGGCCATTATGATGGTGGTCAGCGTGATAGTGGCCTTCCTGATGCCATCCAACATCATCGCTCGCGCCACCGCTATGTTCATGGGCTTGTGCGCATGCGCTTTCCTGCCTGCGCTCACCTATGGGCTGTACAACAAGAGCCCTTCCGCCTTACCTGCCAAGCTCTCCTTGAGCGCAGGGGCGCTGACCTGGTTCATATGGACGGTGTTCGTGCACGCTTCCGAGGCGAAACCCCTAGGGATAAGCCAGGCATTGTTCGGTCAGGTTACCGTTCTCGGTAAGCCGTTCGACGTCATCGACCCCTTGATCGTAGGTCTGCCTGTGGCAATAATCATGCTCATAATCGGCATCCTCTATGTCCGTAACAAGGGCTCGAAACCGGCCAAGTGAGGCCTGAGGGAGGGTGTCAAGGGTCGTAGCAGAGGCATCGCTACAGCGGCTGAGAGGGAGCGATGATGATAGCACCCATCAAGTAATGGCCTTATGGGGCGAGAAGGCCGTAGAGGTCTCAGCCTCGATACCATCTCCGGGGCGTATGTCACTCAGGAAGCCATATTGCGACGGTTCAAGGCCGCAAAATCAGCTCCAGTTGGTAGAATTCCGAAAAGCTCCATCCCCTGTCCTTATGGAAGGAGGGGAAGGCCTCTATCACCTGCTCCTCGCTGAGCCTCTCTTCCAGAGGGGGGCCGAAGCTGGTCTCCCGTCGTGGGAAGTCTACTATGCTCAACCTCCCTCCTGCCCTCAGACACCGCTGAAGCTCGGAATGGAGCAGGGGCAGGTCATCGACCTCATGAACCACGTTGACCAGGATCGCACGGTCGATGGAGGAGTCGGTCAAAGGCAGGGGAGGCAGCTCCGCCAGCACGGTCACTATCTTTCCACCATAGCCATCAGGTACGTGCTCCGCTAGCCGGTCCAGCATGGCCTGCTGGGCGTCGATAGCGTAGACCTTGGTTACGAGGGGTGCGAGGGGGATGGTGATGTAGCCGGTACCGCAGCCCAGGTCGGCCACGACCTCGGACGGCCGAGGGGACATGCGCCGCACGATATCCTCCGCCGGTTGGACCTTACGCCGGGAGTCATCGCTTAGTCGTTTGCTGTGGTCCGCAGGAAAACGATGACCGGTCATGCCTTCGCCTCCAATCGGGCCTTGATTATCTTTAGGGTCCCGCCGTCACGGACGGCGTACGTCTCGCTATCAATTATCTGCATGGACTTGGCATGTAGGGGAGAGTCCAACACCGTGGTCTCGTACTCCCCGCCTTCCCCGGCCAGGTTCATTCCCCGCCGTTTGGCCACCTCCCTCAAGGATCCCAGCATGTCGCTGTCGATCTCCTTGCCTAGCCAGGAGGAGTCCAGTCCATCGGCGGAAACGCTTACAAGGACCGCCTTGATGCCGGAATCCAGGAGCTCGTCCATAAGCATTCCCTGGTCTTTCCTCCACAGGGGCGAGAACACCCTGAGACCCAGCCCCTCGCATACGTGGTTTATGCGGTCCCACTGGTAGTCTGAGGCTATGGCTCCTGTCACCACCCCTTCCACTTCCAGTCCCGAAAGGACCTGGCCCAAGGCTTTCAGGTCGTCCTCCTCGGTGCCGGAGCTGTCCACTGTCACCAGTCTCTTACCCATGGCCTCCGCCATCAGGGGGAGGACCGCTAGGTTGGGTGTGTGAAAGACCCAGGAGTGAGGATCGCGGGGACGTACGTTCACAAGGACGACGACCTCATGGCCTTGCCCCTCCATGAGGTAGGTGGCGAGCACTGAGTCCTTGCCTCCCGAGAACAGGGTTGCCAATCTCATGCTGTTTGATGGTCCCCTCTGCCTATAAGCCTTGAGGCGAACCATAATTAATTATCAAGATGCCCATTGGTCCCTCATGTACTGCCCCCGCTGCGAGCGTAGCATCAAGAAGGACGACCTGGAGCGGTTGAACGAGGAGCTGAAGTTGAAGTTCCAGCGGGACTCCCTGGAACGAGGGGAGTGCCCGGTGTGCGGCACCCGCCTCATAGATCTCACCAAGAGGAAGGTGGCACAGTGAGGCTGGATTCCTTGTCATCTACAGAGTTCAAGAGGGTCATGGAGGGTCGGCCCATCGTGTTCCTTCCCATTGGGGGGACGGAGGCTCATTCATCTCACCTTCCCCTGTGCACCGACTCGGTGCAGCCGGAGTACGTGGCCGACACTGTCGCGGAGAGGCTGAACGGCCTGGTGGCTCCACCCCTGCGGTACGCGTTCCACTCCTCTACCCGCAACATGCCGGGCACATTGACCCTGGGGTTCGAGACCACCATCCGGGTGGTCTATGACATACTGATGTCCCTGATATCGAACGGAGCGGACAAGCTGGTGGTCATCAGCGGCCATGCGGGGAGCTCCCACATGAACGCCCTGCGGCAGGCATGTGTGGAGGTGGTCGAGGAAACGGGGGTAAGGCTCATGCTGCTCACCGACTACGACCTGGTCAAGAGGTTTCCCGAGGACCAGCGCGGAGATGGACACGGAGGCAAGATGGAGACGGCCAGGATGATGGACATAGCTCCCGATCTGGTGAGGCCCCAGGACAAGGTGGGCCGGTACGTTAGCCAGGGCTATATGATATTGTCCGACCCGGAGAGGTCCATGCCCGATGGGTTCGTCGGGGACGCGCCCTCGGCCACCGCAGAACTGGGAAGGAGGCTCAACTCCTTCATCATCGATGAGCTTACCAAGGAGGTCAGGGCATCCTTCGGGGTGGAGTGATGAACGGGAAAAAGCTGCAGGCGGCTAAGCGAGCGGTGGAATATGTCCGGGACGGTATGGTCCTGGGGCTGGGCACGGGATCGACGACCAAACTGGCAGTGGACGAGATCGGCAGGCTGGTCAAGGAAGGCTATGATCTAGTGGGAATCCCGACATCATTGGAGACAGAGAGGCAGGCCCGATCGCTAGGAATACCGCTTACGACCTTGGACCAGGTGGAGGCCATAGACCTTACTATAGATGGGGCTGACGAGGTCGACCCCGACATGAACCTGATAAAAGGATTGGGCGGGGCGTTGCTGCGAGAGAAGATCGTCGCATACCATTCAAAGCGGGAGATCATAATCGTCGACGACTCAAAGATGGTGGATGTGCTCGGCGTGAGGACCCCGTTACCAGTGGAGGTAGCTCAGTTCAGCCACATTAAGACCAAAAGGACCCTGGAGAGGCTCGGGTGCAAGGCCGTCCTGAGGGGGGGTGCAGCACCGTTTGCGACGGATAATGGGAACTTCATTTACGATTGTAAGTTCAACGCTATCGAGGACCCGACAGGATTGGAAAGCAAGCTGAACTCGATACCCGGAGTATTGGAGAACGGCCTGTTTCTCGGTCTGGCGAATTGTGTCGTGGTTGGAACGGATGACGGACCGGTGGTCCAGACAAAACGTTAGGTCTGCTGCAGGACAGCCTGCTTCAGAGCCTTAACGTTGTTCTGGATCTCCTCGATCCTCTTCATCTCTTCCTTCTCAAGAGTCTCGATGATCTTGTCGAACGGCAAGGCCAGTTTATACGAGTGTACCGGTCTCCCCTTTCCTTCCTTCTTTATGTCCCGTTTGATGACCCACTTGCGTCGCCTAAGCTCCTGCATGGCGATGGAGACCTCCGGCTGCCTCAAGGCGGTAGATATCTCTATCTCCACCGAGGTGGTCTCCTCCTTTTTACGCAGGAATACCAGCGTCTTGGCGACGTTCTTAGGCATATCCGTACGCATGAGGAGCTTGACGAGGGTTTCATCCTTTTTTGTGAAGCCTCTCTCATTCATAATTTATCTTAAGCAATTATTAATCAATGCATATATATCATTTTCTATTTCTTTTTTTGAAAATCAACCCTTCTTGAAATCCAGAATATTACATTTCAAACAATTCATCGCATTATTATCAAATCAAAAAGACAATAAAGAGTTACAATCCTCATCAAAATTCATAAAAAGTGTACAATTCGTTAATCCTGCATAGCTCAAGGGCGTGCCGGGAACATTTGCACACTTATGATAGACACCGGGCAGATAGGGCCCCGGTATGTTATCTATTTTGAGCCCTTTCTTAGGATGGGAACGACCGCTATAAGGGGGACCTCAACGGTCATCCGCGATAGCCTAAAAATGGCATATCCAGATAGTCATTTCTAACCCACCTCAGGATTGCTAATGTTTTAAATAGATAATGCGTATTAGGAGTCCTCACTTCGTATGGTGTTAATATGAAGATGCCTCACACTGTCAAAACCTATTGCCCCTGGTGCAAAACTCACACGGATCATGAAGTAGAGAGAGTAAAGAAGAAGAAAGCCAGCGAACTGAAGTGGGGGCAGCGCAGATTCAGGAGAGCCACCTCCGGATACGGAGGATTTCCCAGGCCAAAGCCTGAGGGAAGGGAGAAGCCTACGAAGAGGGTCTCCCTACGCTACAGGTGCAAGACCTGCAAGAAGGCGTTGCAGAGGCCTTGCTTCAGGGCCAAGAAGTTCGAGCTGGAGGAATGATTTTCATGGCAGAGGTTCAGACCGGTAAGTTTATCAAGGTAAGGTGCCCCGATTGCAGCAACGAGCAGATTACCTTCAAGAACCCCGCTACCAACGTGACCTGTAACGTCTGCGGTTCCACCTTGGTAAAGGCTAAGGGCGGAGCGGGAGAGTTGCGAGGAACGCTGGTTGAGGTGGTCGATTAAGAATGGTGCGCTCGAGCGATTTCCCTGAAGAGAGCGAACTGGTCGTCTGTACGGTCCAGAGCGTTAAGAACTTCGGTGCCTTCGTATCCCTCGATGAGTACGGGAACAAGGAGGGCTTCATCCACATCAGGGACGTCGCTACCGGATGGGTCAAGTACATCCGCGATTACGTCCGCGAAGGACAGAAGATAGTGTGCAAGGTCTTGGGCGTGGACTCGTCCAAGGGGCATATCGACCTCTCCCTCAAGTCCGTTAACGAGCATCAGAAGAGAGAGAAGATCCAGCAATGGAAGAACGAGAACAAGGCAGACAAGCTCATCGAGATAGTGGCCGAGCGCCTCAATATCAAGAAAGAAGAGTCGTATGAGCAGTTCGGCTATGCTCTCATAGATAGCTTCGGAACCTTGTTCGGCGCTTTCGAGACGGTGGCGGCCCACCCTGAATCCTTGGAGGAGGAGGGTCTTTCGGGCCCTTGGACAAAAACGTTTATCGACGTTGCCAAGGAGAACGTTACCCCTTCATATGTTCAGATCGATGGGTACATGGATATGACCTGTCCACTGCCGGACGGGGTCGATCGCATCAAGGACGCGTTGATCGCCGGGATCGTCTCCTCAAAGGAGCAGGTCAAGATCCAGTACATCGGTGCTCCCAAGTACCGTGTGGTGGTGGCCGCGGCCGATTACAAGACCGCTGAAGAGGAAATGAAACAGGTCAGCAACACCATCATCACCCACATGCAATCCTGCGGAGGGAAGGCTACCTTCCACCGCGAGGGAAAGTGATATTACTCACAAGCTGATGTATCGATATTGTACGAGAGCCGTGTCTGACCACGGTCATTCTGGAAAGGTTGAATAATGAGAACGTCGCTCAGAAAATGTCCTCATTGCGTCGAATACACGTTATCGGATCAATGTCCCAGATGCGGCTCCGGGACAGACACCCCGATACCTCCTAGATATTCCCCCGAGGATCGATATGGAGAATACCGCCGAAGGTTGAGGAAGGAGAGTGGTGATCATGGAAAAGATCAAGTCAATATTCAGTGAGCAACCGCAGTTCGACGCTCCTATACTGGTGGAAGGACTTCCGGGCGTTGGGAACGTCGGAAAGCTCGCGGCAGAGCATCTGCTCGATCAGCTCAAGGCTACTAAGTTCGCGGACATCTACTCCTCTTATTTCCCTCCCCAAGTCGTGGTGGACGAGGAGGGGGTCATAAAGCTGGTCAACAACGAGCTTTACTACTCCAAGGCAGACGGGAAGCACCCTGACCTCATCATCCTCGTTGGTGACTACCAGGGTCTGACGCCGGAGGGACAGTACGACCTATCCGATCACATCATCCAGCTTTGCCAGAGGTGGGGGGTCAAGACCATCTTCACACTGGGGGGTTATGGGATAGGCAAGATGGTGGAGCAGCCCCGGGTGTTGGGCGCAGCTACCAGCAAGGAGGTCGTGGAAGAGATGAAGGCCAAAGGGGTCATCTTCTCTAAGGGCGAGCCGGGATCGGGCATCGTAGGAGCAAGTGGCCTCCTTCTCGGTCTCAGCAAGGTCTACGGCCTTCAGGCCGTGTGCCTTATGGGGGAGACCTCAGGTTACTTCGTGGACCCCAAGGGGGCAGAGGCGGTCCTGAGGATACTGGCCTCGATCCTGAACGTGGAGATAGACTTCTCCGACCTGGAGTCAAAGGCCGAGCAGATCGACCTGATCACATCTAAGCTCAAGGAGATCGAGACCCCGGCAGAGCCTAAGAGAGAGGACCTTGGTTATATCGGGTGACCTCTTCCATCGTCCTTTCTATTTTTTTATAATATTTCTCACATTATCGGATACGCCCTTATGATCAAGCGCTGTCAAAGGTCGTGGCGTTTAAATGATAATAAAAAAAGGAGGTCGGAGGAAGACCGAGTTGTTAGTGCATCCCATCCCATCTTTCAGCCCTACTTCCTCAAGTAATCTGCTTCGAACTGTTCCATGGCGGCGAGGGTCTTTTCTGCCTCCTCCATCTTCTTGACCTTCTCCATAACTACGTCCACCCGCACGTAGATGAAATCCCTTATGGCCGCCCGAATCGCTTCAGAGCGTGAAGGAAAATCGTCCACCTTCACAAGGAAGTCCAGCGCTCTGACGTAGCGTTCAGGGAGGCGTATTGTCACCTTCTCCAGTTCTGGTTCTTCCATGTTCCCACCATGCAACACACAAGAGAGGTCGGTTAGACCTCTTTTGTCGGACAAGAAAATACTATCAGACTATATAATAATTAGCGGTGTTCATATACAATCGTGATAATGAAAAAACTACTTCCCACGTACGTTTTTTCCTCATCTGGCTAGGCATCTGGCTAGCTTCTGCAGGGTAAGTTCTAAATATGGATTCCGTAATAGGGATGGTGCCCCCCGACTTAGCTCAGTCTGGCTAGAGCGGCTGACTGTAGTGGGTTTCCGGCTCGTCCGGTAAATCAGCCGCCGATATCAGCAGGCCCCCGGTTCAAATCCGGGAGTCGGGACCATTCTAATCATCCATTCCTCACTGCCGCTCACACATCGATCGTCCGTTGTTACAGCGTTTCCCTACCGCCCTTTCACTGGGAGATCAACCCAGCAGGGAATTGGCCGCATCCTCCGCATCCAGCAACACCTTCTCCTCGTCCATGGTGGTCACGACGCCGTCCAGCATGACCGCCCGGCCATCACAGAGGACGGTCTTCACGTTACCGCCGCATGAGGAGTATATGAGATTCGATACGATCGTGTCCGCCCTGGCGGGACGAAGGTTGGCGGCCTTACCGTTCAATATCACTAGGTCGGCCCTCTTACCGACCTCGATGGACCCTATCAGGTGGTCCATCCTCACCGCCCGGGCCGCTTCTATAGTGGCCAGATCGAGCACCTTCTGGGCCGGGAGCACGGTGGGGTCCCAGCGGTTGGCTTTCTGCAAAAGGGACAGGGTCTTCATCTCACCGAAGAGGTCCAGGCTGTTGTTAGTTGTGGAACCATCGGTCCCGACAGATACGGTCACACCGTTCTGGAACATCTCCGGGAGGGGGGCCACTCCGCCCGTCGCCAGCTTCATGTTGGAACAGGGGCAGGTAGATACTTTGGTACCTGCAGCGGCCAAGGCCCGCACCTCGTTGATGGTGAGCCACGCGGCATGCGCCGCTACACAGTGATCGTTAAGGAACCCTATGGACGACAGATAGTCCCCGGGCCTCTTGCCCTCCTTACGCTTGCAGTCAGAGACCTCCTTGCGTGTCTCCGACAGATGGAAGGTGAGAAGGAGATCGTTCTCTAATGCGTAATCGCGGGCGCCGAGGAAGGTCTCGGTGGAGCACACATAAACTCCCTGGAGGCCCACCGCGGGATAGATGCGTTCCCTTCCCTTGAACTGCTGGTGGAAGCGCTTGCAATTCTCCAGGGGATCGCCGCTCTGGGTGGTGAACTGCTGGTCCAGGACAGCCCACCCCAGGATCCCCCGTATGCCTGCCTGATCCACCGCCTTTGCGATGATGTCCTCGGAATAGTAAAGGTCCAGGAACGTGGTGGTGCCAGAGCGTATCATCTCCACGCAGCCTTGGGCAGCCCCGGCTCGGATATCCCTTTCCGTTCTCTTGGCGTCCACCGCGAACACCTTGTTCAGGAACTGGGGGAATGGGAGGTCA
Source organism: Methanomassiliicoccus sp. (assembly GCA_018262895.1). Lineage (GTDB taxonomy): Archaea > Thermoplasmatota > Thermoplasmata > Methanomassiliicoccales > Methanomassiliicoccaceae > UBA6. The sequence goes on from JADFDJ010000001.1 coordinate 238,440, forward strand.
TCAGCTATCGACTTCAGGATGGCCATGGAAACGTGGGTGTGGGTGTTTATCAATCCCGGGATGACTATGTCTCCAGCAGCGTCTATCTCCACATCCGCCGAGCCACGCACTGTCCCTCCGACCTGCTCAATGGTCCCGTCCCTCACCATCAAGTCCCCACGTATGATCTGGCGTTCAGCGTTCTGTGTTACGATGTTAGCATCCCGGATAAGAGTTAGCATCCTGACCGCCGGACCATCAATATGGAACTTATTTAACGTTGTCCGTCTGGTAAGTTTGTTAAGAGCGTATGGTGTTAGGGTCCCGTAACAGGTGGGGCATAATTGACCAGCATCACATTCTTGGGGACGGGAGGTGGAAGGTTCGCCACCATTTATCAGATCCGGGCTACGGGGGGCATATATTTGAATGACGGCCCCCGGATACACCTGGACCCGGGCCCCTCCGCCCTAATGGGGATGCGGAAGCTAGCGCTGGACCCGGCTAAGACCGACGCCGTCCTAATATCGCATTGCCATCCCGATCATTACGCTGATGCTGAGATGCTCATAGAGGGGATGACCAAGGGGGGCTTCAAACGCTCTGGGATGCTTGTGGGAAGCATCAGCGCCATTAAGGGCACCGATGGTTTCAGCCAGGCCGTCTCCGACTACCACCAGTCCATAGTTGCAGGAGTGGAGACGGTGGAGGCCGGGTCCTCATTCGCAGTGAAAGGTATGGCCGTGGATGCCACAAGGACGGCCCACAGTGATCCTACGGGCGTAGGTTTCAGGTTCCATACATCATCCGGGGTCATCTCGTACGTCGGGGACACCGAGTACGCGGACTACCTCAAGAATGAGCATGTTGGGTGCAGGGTCCTGGTCCTGAACCTCACCCGGCCCCTGAACTCACGGGTCCCCAAGCACCTCTGCACCGAGGACGCTGCCCTCCTGGCCAAGGAGATCTCGCCGGAGGTGGTTCTCCTCACGCACTTCGGGATGCGTCTGGTGCATGAGGGAGTGAAGAAGCAGGCAGAGCATGTGGAGAGGGCCTCGGGGGCACGCACCATAGCCGCTGAGGACCTCATGACCGTACAGATCGGCAAGACCATTCGCTCCACCCGCTCACGGGGATGGGAGATCATCGGCGACGGCAAAGGGCCTGTGCACCTAGATGCCTAATTTTTTTGACTGGATGTCCATTTTTTTCCCTGTGGAAAATACATTTGGTTGACATAGAGGGAAAAGTTAGTAATACTTATAAGGCGTAAATTCAGTGATGATAGTCTGTCAAATAGTGGGCTTTTTAGGTAGTGGGAAGACCACTTTACTCGTCCAATTAGGTTCAGAACTGGGCAAGGAAGGGAAGAAGGTCGCCATTATTGTAAACGAGATAGGTGAGATAGGGGTCGATGGGGCGGTCATCGACTCTTTCGGGTTCCAGAGCGTGGAGCTCACCGAGGGATGCATCTGCTGCACATTGGCAGGAAGCCTTCAGAACACCCTCAAGATCATAAGCAAGGAGTATCAGCCCGACCTGATCATCATAGAGCCCACTGGCATCGCCCTTCCTAACATCATAAAGAAAATGGTTCGGATAGCGATGGTGGGTGAAGATGCGATGTACACCATAGGTATCGTGGACGCTTTCAGGGCGGAGAAGCTGTTCAAGGAAGCAGAGACGTTCTGCAGGACCCAGATCGACGGGGCAGACATCGTGGCCATCAACAAGATCGACCTTATAGACAATGGGGTCCGTGATAAGGTCAGTGATCTGGTCAGGAACATCACTCCCAAATCAAAGATCGTTTTCATTTCTGCAAAACAGGCCCAGGGGCTGGAGAGCTTGTTGGAATTGCTGAGGGAAGCATCATGAGCGAAGATACCAAGAAGATGGCGAACACCGGGGCTCATGGGATGAAGCTGACCTTCCACGCTCATCCGTCCATCCCTTCCGATGAGTTCGTCTCCCTCATTGAAGGCTTGCTGAACTCCGTCGGAGATAAGGTCAATGAGATGGGGAAGGTCCTGATAGGACATGCCAAGACATTCATCACCACGCCCCATGGGACCCTTAAGGTAAACCTCATAGACACCGACCTGGGGGCGGAGACCCTTAACAGACTGTCCTCGCCTGAGGTGGAAGAGGGAGAGATGAAGTTCATGTGCGTGCTCATGGGCCTATCGGATCATGAGGTCGAGGAGATCATGGAAGGTAGCCTTGAGAACCTGAAGGGCCGCATGGAGTTAATGATCGAGGAGCACGAGCATGAGCACCAGCATGAGAATCACGAGCATCAGCATGATGAGCACGAGCATCAGCAATGAGGTGATCAAATGGAGAAATACGGACTAGCCATAGATGTGGGAACGAGCGGTACGAGAATGCACGCGGTGGACCTGGAGTCCAATAAGATCATCTCCACTGCAATAACTATGCGCCATCCTGTTCCAGGCGCGAACGTCATGGATCACCTAACATTCTGCATAGAGGTGGACAGGGGACTGGCCCATAGATTGCTGATCGACACCTCCAACCGGCTCATGAAGCTTCTGGACATCGACCTGAAAAAGGTGGAGAGGGTAGCAATTTGCGGCAACCCCATCCAGCTCTCGATCTACCAGGACATGGAGGTTCGCGACCTGGCCTTCGCCATGCCTAATGCGTTGAGGAGCCGTGGGGTCGAACTGCAGAAGAGGGATGCAGCGGTCCTCAACGCAGCGGATATTGGGCTTGAGCTGCCTGATAAGGTCGAACTGTACATACCTCCTGCCATCCGGCATGAGATCGGTGCGGACGCCCTGGCCATGATGTACAAGACCAACCTGTTGGACCGGAAGGAGAACGTCCTTGTCACCGACTACGGGACCAACGCCGAGATGGCCCTCAAGGTCGGTGATGAGATATACACCGGCTCGGCCGCTGCTGGCCCGGCCATCGAGGGGCAGTCCATAAAGGCAGGGATGCTCGCAGCTCCGGGAGCCATCAGCGATGTGGATGCGTTCATGGACTGGAAGTGCACCGTTCTCGACGATGCTATCCTGGCGCAGGAAGGAGATACGGTCAATCCCAACACCGGAACGGTCGTCACAGAGAGCACCATGCACGGGAAGGCGATCGGCATCACTGGTACCGGCGTCATCGCGGCCATCGCGGAGGGTCTTAGCAACGGCCTGATAAAGATGCCTCACATCAACACCATCGATGGAAAGCTCCATCTTCAGGACGGGGTCATCCTGACCGAGCATGATATTGTCGAGGCTTCAAAGACCTTCGGCGCCATGAGGGCCGGTCACTTCACTCTTCTGGAGCACGCAGGGCTAAAGTTCGAGGAGCTGGACATCATGTACATGAGCGGAGCGTCTGGTACGTACGTGGACGCTCATAAGGCGCAGCGGGTCGGACTGCTGCCGCCGTCCTGCGGCCAGATCTTCCAGTACGGGAACACCTCTTTGGCCCTGGCCCTGGACCTCGTCCGGAACCCTGGATTGCTGGATAACCTTCAAACTTTGGCCAACTCCATTCGTGCCAACCACGTCATGTTCGCCACCGACAAGGTGTTCGAGACCGTGTTCATCCAGGAGCTGGCATATTGGACCGAGGGAATGCCCATGGAGATGTACAACATGATGCTTGGCCTCCAGGACATCCAGCCCCTGCCGGACAAGGTCAAGGATGCCCAGGTCACCCGCACCGTGCTCAGGGACATACCTGATCTCGGCTACAAGGGGCTCAGGGTCCTCAGGGACATAGGCATCTTCATGGAGGGGTCTTTCGAAGGGTGCATAGGATGCGGCAAGTGCGTCGATGACTGCCCCGAGAATGCGATCACCATGACCCCCATGGACGATAGGTACGAGATGAGGATCGCCTCCGACCTGTGCAACGGGACCGCCTGCTTGCGTTGCGAGAGGATCTGCCCGGAGAAGGTCTTCAAGGTCAAGGAGCTGCAGAAGAACATTCTAAAGTAAAAAGAGGAGAGGGGCAAACCCTCTCCCGTTTTTTTCTATCTTATCGTTCCTGCTCTAAAGGTATGGAACTATGGTCCGGACCAAACCATGATCGGGGTCCGTTCATCCTCGAACTGCTCATAACTCATAGTTCTTCGGGTTGAAGAGGGGGACGTCCTTGTAGGCCTTGAGACACATCTCCTGGAAGCGGCCTTCCTCGTCAGGCAGTGCCGACAGGTCGGTGATTATCTTACGCAGCATGTCCTGCTCATGCTTGGACAATCTCAGCTTTCCTGACTTGTTCTCCTCCTCTATAAGCCTGGCCGCGGTCATGCCGGCGGCCTTGGAGCGGAGGTAGATATCGTTGCCGTACTCCACTATCGCCTGACCGACCTTGTAGGCGTTGTCGTAGGCCAGGATGAAAGCCTCCGGGCTCCGGTAGCGGTCCGTGGCCATGTACAGGTCACGGAGGAGCCGGTCCTGCTTCAGCTGCTTGGCCATGTTCATGAGCGCGGCCTCGTACCCTATAGAGCCCAGCCAGCACTGGACGGACGATCCGCCGAACTCAGGGTGGTACTCCACGGACTCATTGGACCACAGATCGCACACCTGGGCAATGAGGTTTCCCATGAGGTCCGCGTGGGCGCACTGGCAGTTCTTACCTTCCTGGGCCGTAGGCTTGCCGGCGATGGCCTTGACGATGGGGCCCTCGTAGCCGCAGTCCTTATCGGGGCCTGTGGCCCCGCACTCCCATGCCACCAGGGTCTTGGCGGAGGCGATCGCCCGGGTGACCGCAGCGAAGGTGCGGGGTATGTCACGGTCAAGGTAGCCCCCGGCCATGAACATGGAGGTGTTCGCGCCCGCGCAGTTGGTATCCCCGCCGGCGCGGACCTTGTTCTTCTTGGCGATGTCGACGATCTGGGGCCAGATCCACGCCATGTCGATGGAGCCGAGGTAGCCGATGCCGAACAGCCATCCGCGGATGTCCTGGCGCAGGATGGCGTAGTCAGCGACCTCCTTTCCCCCCGTGGACTCGATGGACAGCAGATCCGCCCCGTTCTCGGCCGCGACCTCGATCGACTCCACGCACTTCTCCGGATAGCTGTGCTTCTTGTCCATGCCGACGCGCAGGCCCTCCTCCGCAAGACGGGGATCGGCGACAGTATGGCGTATGGACAGGGCGATGCCGTACTCATCATGGTAGTTCTGCATCATCTCCTTCTGGCCTGCGACCACCGGCTTCTCGTACCTTTGAGGTTCGTTGACCATCTGAAAGATATGCTCGTTCTCCAGCTGCACCGTAGGGAAGCCCAGGGTGATCGCTCTGTCCAGGATATCCTTGGTGATGTAGTCGACGTACTCCCTCCTAAGGGACTCAGGATTCTTCTCCGCTCCCGGCCTGGGGGCAAAGTTGATCTCCGGGACCACGACCCCCGCCCCCACCGTCTGCCCTAGACCATAGGAGACAGGATACCTGGCCTCGCCGAAGACCATCTCATCAGGGGAACCGTACTCCATCCTCGTGTATCTCTTGATAGCCATTGTGATACCTCCTACTCCTTGGCCGCCGTCAGCTTGTCCCAGTTCTCCCGGAGACGCCTCCAGTCGTAGCCCTCCATGGTCTTGTTCGCAAGCGCGGGGCCCTGTATGGCCTTGGCCGCGAAAACACCTATAGGATAGGACTCCACGAACGCACGGTTCACCGCCCCTCCAGCGCAGATGAACGGGATATTGATACCTCTCTCCCGTAGCCTCTCGGAGATCTTGGGGAACGCGGACATCGTGGTGGTCATGAGCGCGGTCCCGGTCAATATCGCCGGCTTTTCGTTCTCCACCGTGGTGATGACATCCTGTATGGACACGTCCCTCCCCATGTCCACGACCGTGTAGCCGTTGGATTTCAGGAGAACGGCGGCAATGTTCTTTCCGATGTCGTGGGGGTCTCCCTCGGCCACATGCATCACCACCTTGCCTCGGGTCTCGCGTGCTCCCTTCATCTGGGACTCGCACAGCTTCACCCCCTTGTCCATTACCTCAGCGGCCACCATCACATGCGGAAGGTAATAGATGCCCCGTCCGTAGAGCTCGCCCACTACGTCCATGCCCTTGATGAGGCCGTGCTCGATCACCTCCTCTGGGGTGTAGTTCTTCAGGGCCGAAGCCACGTTCTCCGTGATATTCTTGGAACGCATGAACACGACATCCTCGACCACCTTCCGAAGGTAGGGGTCCTTGGGCACCATCCTCGCCGCCAGCTCCTCAGGTGACTCCTTGGATTCCATCTGGATATCGTATCTTCTCAGAACACGGTCAAAGTTCACACTCTTGAGATCTAACATGCCCGTACCTCCTTACAGCCTATCGCGGGGACATTGCTACAATCCGTTCCCCGCTGTGATCGTCCACGAGTTCTATGTTGATTACCTACCTCGATAAAGCCGTTAGGGGTCATATTTTTTTGGTGCCTTTCCTCCGCTACCGCTCGGGCCATGAATAAAGGCCGGTAGGACGTTCCCATCTCATGGGATCGGCAGCGCAAATGTGGTCAAGGATGGATGTCAGCAGGCCCGGCATCTCAAGCTCTACGATATCCTGAGGACCACAAACCCGCCTCTGCTAGTGGCGTTGTGGTTTTGGGCCCCGTAGAGCAAAAGCCTTTTTCTGGAGACCGTTATCATGCCATCATGGTCCTGGAGGAGGATGTTCTCAAGAAGATATCGCCCACGCCTGAGAGAAGGAAGGCGATTCAGAGGAGCGTCAACTCCCTGCTGGCAAGGACGAGAGAAGAGGCTGACAAGGAAGGCCTGGGATTGAACGTGACCCTCGTAGGCTCGGTGGCCAAGGACACTTTCCTTCGGGAGCCGGATATCGACATATTCATCCTTTTCCCAGAGACGGTCTCCCGCGATAGGTTGGAAGCTGTCGGCCTGGCCATAGGCAAGAGGATACTGAGCGTCCACGAGGAGCGCTATGCCGAGCACCCGTACGTGCACGGGGAGTGGGATGGCCTGGAGGTGGACCTCGTTCCCTGCTACCACATATCCGATACTGCCCTGCTTAGGTCTGCGGTGGACCGCACCCCCTTCCACACCAAGTACGTTCAGTCCCATCTTAGCGAGGTGCAAAAAGGGGAGGTACGTCTGCTGAAGCAGTTCGCTAAGGGCATAGGCGTGTACGGGGCCGAGGCCAAGGTCCAGGGCTTCTCCGGCTACCTTCTGGAGCTTCTGGTTATGAAGTATGGTACCTTCAAGAAGGTGCTGGAGGCGAGCACGGGATGGAACAGGGGCACGGCCTTGTCGCTGGATAAGAAAGGGACAAAAAAGTTCGATGAGCCTTTCATCTTCTATGATCCCGTGGACAACAAACGGAACGTGGCCTCGGCCCTATCCCCGAACTGCTTGGCCCTCTTCATCTTCGCAGCACGAGCTTACCTGAAGGGACCGTCCGAGCTCTTCTTCTTCCCCCGGCAGCGCGAGCCGCTGGGGCTGAAGCTGATAAGATCGATGCTTGACGAGCGGAGGAGCGGGCTTCTTCTAGTGAGGATGGAGAGGCCTGCCCTGATAGATGACAACCTCTATCCTCAGGTCAGAAGGAGCCTCGATGGCCTCTGCGCCCTCCTAGCTTCCCATGACTTCAGGGTCATAGACCGCGCATACCATGTTGCAGAGGACCTCAGCTTCGTGCTGGAACTGGAAGAGCTTGTCCTCTCTAGGGGTCGGAGGCACTCAGGACCACCGGCCTGGATCGAGAACGCCTCCTCGTTCCTGGAACGATGGGGGAACGAGGGCCTCAGTCGCCCGTTCCTGGAGGACGGTCACTGGATAGTGGTGGCCCCCCGGGACTATACTGCTGCGGACGGACTGGTCAGGGCCAGATTATCGACGGCGGCGTTAGGCAGCGATATCAGAAAACAGATGTCCGCGAAGGTGTTAATGGGGGCGGAGGTGCTGACCGAAGAGAACCGCCCTCTGCTGTCGGCCTTGTTGGATAAGAGGATGAACTGGGAAGTTTGAGCGCCGCTCACATGAACGGCTCATTGATAAGAAGGATCCAGACCCCGAGGGCGAGCAGCATGTACAGAGCAAGGTTACCGATCATGGTCTTCTTGTCGATATCGGACATGCTGATCTTCATGTACCTCAGCACGTAGTTGAGGGTGACGGCCCCTATTAGATAAATTATTAAGCTGACGATCACGCCGACTGCATTGCCTATAAGCGCGGCCGCGACACCGAACGCCACAGCTATCACTGCGGTAAGCATCAAGGCCTTGGTACCTACTATGTCCTTCACGAGAAAGGCTTTCTCATCGAACTCTGGAGGGACCCACTCGTATTCCGGTTCCTTCTCTTCCTTTCTCTTTTTTCGGGCCATTTAGAAGCTCCCTGATGGAGGCTCCCTAAGAACAATCGAATAATAAATCTTTTCAAGGACCGTAATAACTGGAAATGAGCTAGGGGCCAGCTCACGGTGAGTGAAACGGGGTCATCGAACCAGAGATAGATAGGGACGAGGCTATTGGACCGCGATATGGTTAGAAGCATGGAAGGACGATGCTGTTTTTCCAACAGCCCTATGAACCACATGAATATGGCAATGATAGGCTCTTTTTGATCTTCACTCCCACGTATGAGAGGGCTTTCGACCTTGCTTATTATTATAAGAAAAGTTGTGTATCAATCTCTTGCCCTTGATCTCTTTGTTTTTCGGTTTCTTTTGTATATGCTGGCCATTAAACGTTCGAGGGTACTTTCGACCTACTGGGGGGGCGCTTTTATAGTCAGAGGGAGTTGGGTTGGGTAAGGTGAGCATAATTGCCCGCAAACAGCATAGAAGAGTTGCCTGGAGTAGGACCCGCAACTGCAGAGAAGCTGCGTGATGCCGGCTATGTCGACCTGATGGCAATAGCGGTGGAATCCCCCAAGGTGCTATCTGAGGTAGCAGAGATAGGGGAGAGCACAGCAGTGAAGATCATCGCAGCAGCCAAGCAGGCCGCGGACGTCGGAGGGTTTGAGACCGGAGACCTGATATTGGAGAGAAGGAGGAACATCCACAAGCTGACCTCCTGTTCGAAGGCCTTCGATGAGCTGATGGGGGGAGGTCTGGAGACCCAGTCCATCACCGAGTTCTTCGGTGAGTTCGGAAGCGGAAAGACCCAGATGTGCTTTCAGCTGGCCGTGAACACCACTCGTCCGATCGAGGACGGTGGCCTTGACGGTAACGTGTTCATCATCGACACCGAGAACACCTTCCGCCCTGAGAGGATCGTCCAGATGGCAGCCGCCCTGGACATAGACCCAGAGGAGACGCTGAAGAAGATCCATGTGGCGAGAGCGTTCAACTCCCATCACCAGATGTTGCTTGTGGAGAAGGCGCAGGACCTTGCCCACGACCTCAACGTGCGACTACTGATCGTTGACTCGCTGACGGCCCACTTCCGTGCGGAATATGTTGGAAGGGGAGCACTGGCCGAGAGGCAGCAGAACCTCAACAAGCACATGCATGACCTCCTCCGGTTCGCCGACCTGAACAACGCGGTGATCGCCGTTACCAACCAAGTATCGGCCAAGCCCGACGCTTTCTTCGGAGACCCGACCCGTCCCATCGGAGGCCACATCGTCGGTCATGCTGCCACCTACCGCCTGTACCTGAGAAAGAGCAAGGGAGGTAAGCGCATAGCAAGGTTAATTGACTCCCCTAACCTTCCCGAGGCTGAGGCGGTCATAAGCGTTGGCGAAGAGGGCGTCAGAGACTGAGCACGGCAGAACAGCCATGTTCTCCCACGAAGGAGGGGGGACATGAGCCTTGTTCCCTATTTTTTTGAGCTTTCAGGCGAGCATCCCACTCTGCCGTTCGCGGATGCCTTCAGCAGCTGCACTGCTGAATGCGATGGTTTCACGGCCACAGCGTACGGACCTGGGTACGGCATCTTCGGACTTGAAGGAGACAAGCTCGCAGGAATAGCTTCCCGACTGGCATTGACGCACCGGCTGGGCAGGCACCTGGGGTCCTGTCCGGTGGAGGAGGTGAGGGCCTTTGCTAAGAAGCTCGACCTCCCCACCGGCTCCATCGCCGTTCGGGCCAAGAGGTTCCAGGGACAGCATCCTGACCTTGACCTGGGGAAGCTGGCCGCCGAGGTGGGGGGCCTGGTCGCCAAGGACAGGAAGGTGGACCTGTCCCATCCCGATGTGGACGTTAGGATACTGATCTCGGACATGGCCCATCTGTACATTTGCGAGGCGGAGGTGGACCGCTCCGCGTTCGAGCAGCGCAAGGTGGCAGAACGGCCCTTCTTCTCGCCCATCTCCCTCCATCCACGCTATGCCCGGGCGCTGGTCAACATGACCCTGGTGAAGAGAGGAGAACGGCTACTGGACCCTTTCTGCGGAACCGGCGGAGTGCTCATCGAGGCTGCCTCCATCGGCGTCAGGGCCTGCGGATCGGACATTTCTCCGGAGATGGTCGAGGGCTGCTTGCAGAACCTGGAGCACTTCGACCTCCCATATGATAGCTTAGAGGTCGCGGACATAGGAGATATCGAGGGTACGTTCGGAAAGGTGGACGCTGTGGCCACAGACCCCCCCTATGGGCGGGCGACCAGCACGCGCAGGGAACCGCTGGGAGAGCTGTACGACCGGGCCCTGGCCTCCCTGGCATCAGTGCTGGACCAGGGTACCCGGGCGGTAATGGTGCTGCCCCGCCCCTGCCCCCAGCGGCTTCAGGGCTTGGACCTTGTCCACTGTCACCAGCAAAAAGTGCACCGGTCCCTGGACCGACATTACTGCATCTTCAGACGACGTTGATGGTGAGCACCTGCACCTTATCCAATCCCGTGGCCTCGGCCACGAGGGAGATGTCACGAGTGATCTCGCTCACCCCTCCGGGAAGTTGCACCTGGACAGTGACGGTGGCGTTGGTCTCATACCCCAGGCTCAGGTCCAGGACATTTGTGGCATCCACGGCCGAGGAATTCGACAAGAACAAGGACGCCGACCAGTTCCCCGGTACGTCCTCCAGGGTCAGCCTCAGCTCGTTATCGACGTTCCCGGTGTTGTTAATGAACACCTGGAACACGACCATCCCTCCCGCGGCCACGGTGGTGTTGTTGCCGCCCAGGGCGGTCATCTCGAAGGAATAGTCGGGCGTCACCACTATGATGGGCTGAGGAACGAAGGTCACGGTGAGCAGCAGCAGTCCAGCTGTACCGACGACCAGGGTCCGTTTGGGCAGCTTGCTGATATCGTTCAGGGGCGCGGGGTGATTCAGGCCCAGGAAGAACACCAGCAGCGCGAAGAGGAACCAGCCGTCGTACAGCATCGCGACCAGGACCAGTGCCATGAAGGTCACATATCCCAGGTACTTGGCCTTATCCCCCAGCAGGCCGCGGGCCACGTGCCCGCCGTCAAGCTGGCCTACAGGCAGCAGGTTGATAGCGGTCACCAGGAAGCCAACCCACGCCGCGAAGGCGGTGGGATGCAGGGCCATGTTCTCGGACATTGGCACCAGCAGGGATAGGAGCTGGTACAGGGGCTGGATCACGATGTACATGGCCCCGGCCTGCCCGATGCTGCCCTCCACCGCATGGCCGTTCGCGGTCAGGAACAGCCCTATCAATGCCACCGGTATGGTGACGGCTAGTCCGCCCAGGGGGCCGGCGATGCCTATTTCCACCAGGGCCCGGCGGCTGGGCATAGGGTCACGCATGGAGATGAACGCCCCGAACGTACCGAACGGGGGTATGGATGGTATGAAGTAGGGCAGGGACGCGTCCACCTTGTGCCGCTTCGACATAACGTAGTGCGACAGCTCGTGGATGCCAAGGATGGCCATGAGGGGGATAGCGAAGAAGACCGCCCCGTTCAGGAAGTTATCCACGGTGAGGAGCTCCTGGGAGCCGGAGTAGTCTGACCACAGAAGCATCCCTGCCAGGGTGGTCGTCATGAAGGTGATCACGAGAAGGGCACGGTTGATCCAAAGGTTTCGCTTCTTTCCCTGGGGGAGGCGCAGTACAGTAACGGCGTGCTCCCCTCCCGAATAACTGATGAAGGGCACGAACCCCTTGGCCTTCATGTCCTGGCGAAGGCTCTCGAAGTTCGACTCCAACATGGTCTCGTCGGGTCGGACCAGCATTTTCACGGACTCGTAGCTGACCTTCACGTCGTAGATGGGGAAGTATCTCGCCACCATCGAGCGGACCAGCTCTACATCGGCCGTGATATCATTGGCTAGCATCGTTTCTCATTACACCTATTCAGAATATAACCCTTATGAGCAAATGAGCAAGGAAGATAACGTAATGGGTCGTCGATCCCCAGGGTAAGTTTCTATTATTCCTGGTCCGTTGAGGATGGTGACATGCTGTACGAGGAGCTTGACCAAGAGACCCGCCGGTGGATGCTCATCGAGCACAAGGCCGAGGAGGAGAGCAACCCCTACAGGAGCCCCAACCTGTCACCTCTCGGCAAGGAGCGCTTCCGGGCCCTGATGGAGGAGGCGCTGACCAACGGGAACGATGTGACCCTGGCTCAGGCCTTGAGCCCCAGGGAGATGTGGGCTGAGTTCGAGCCCTCTCCCTTGGGAGGCATAAGGAAGACCGAGCCGGAGAGGGCGGCCAAGACACTGGCAAGGATGGAGTTCAACACCTGGTACGTACGTGGCCTGTGCCGGCGCCTCGTGGAGGAGGGCGAGACCATGGTCCAGATATACCGGGCGGAGGCGGCAGACGCTCCAGGCGATACCTGCGATGCCTACGAGAACATGTTCCTGGAGATCCGCTTCCTTTACAATGGGCACAGGATCAAGTACTGGCCTGTGCGGAACGATAGGGCCTTCTCCGTCCCCTGCGGCCCCCAGTGCCGACACTCGGTGCGCCGCATATCCTCGAGCGCCAAGGCCATGATCGAGCTGGAGGAGAGACAGTTCGGGGCGGCGTTCAGACGGCCTGGCCCCTGACGAAGGGTTATTATATTGACCTTATTAATCGGACCCCCGTGAACCGTTTCATCCAGTTGTTCCGAGTGGGCAACTGCATTATGGGAGTGGTGGGCCTCCTTCTGGCCATGTTGGTGGCGGCAGGGATGAACATACTGGACGACCCCATGGCCATCCTCATCTCCTCCGGCGTGGTGTTCCTGTTCATCATCGGCGGTAACTCGCTCAATGACTACCTGGACCGGGAGGTGGACAAGCTCGCTCATCCGGAGCGGCCTCTGCCCTCAGGAAGGATGAAGTCTGAGACCGCACGTAACATCTCCATCGCCGCGTTCATTCTCTGCTTGGCCCTTTCCGTGCTGCTGTGGGACGTGGCCTCTTTCCTGATAGTTGTGTCGGCAGTGGCCATCATGCTGGCTTATGAGCTAAGGACCAAGAAGATGGGGCTCGCCGGCAACCTCTCCATAGCCTGGCTCACTGGCGCGCTGTTCCTCCTGGGAGGAGCGGTGATGGGGAGGATGGAAGCTACGGTGGCCTTCGCCTTCATGGCATTCCTGGCAACCCTGGGAAGGGAGATCGTCAAGGACGTCCAGGATATGAACTCGGACTTCGACCGCAAGACCTTGCCCCAGACCATAGGCGCGAGGAAGGCGGGAGCCGTGGCCAGCGTGGCGTTCCTGGTGGCGGTGCTGCTGTCCTTCGAACCATTCATCACCGGCCGTTTCGGCCTGGCGTATCTGGTCGCGGTGCTGTTCGCGGATGCAATTTTTATATACTGCTCCATAGTTCATTTCCGAAATCCCAAGCAGGGGCAGCGTTGGGCCAAGTACGGTATGTTGGTGGCACTGGTGGCGTTCTTGCTAGGAGGTTTGTTGTTATGACCGTAGATGAGTTGCTTAGAAACAAGCTCAGAAAGGGCACTCTGCACATGACCTTGATCGATCCTGCCAAGCAGGAGCCGTCCCAGGCCGGGAGCATCGTCGAAGAGGCGTGCCGCCTGGGCACCGATGCCATTATGGTCGGAGGATCGACCGATGTCACCCAGCAGAACCTCGACGAGACCGTGCTGGCAATAAAGGCCAACGTCGATGTTCCGGTCATCTACTTCCCCTCGGGTGCCCACGCCATATCGCCGCATGCCGATGCCATCTACTTCATGAGCATGCTCAACTCCCGAAACCTGAACATGGTCATGGGGGAGCAGGTGCGGGGTGCGCCCATTGTCAAGATGCTGAAGCTGGAGCCTCTGTCGATGGGGTACATCATCGTGGCCCCGGGGATGAAGGTGGGAGAGGTGGGGCAGGCCGACGTGATACCGCGTGATAGCCCCAAGACCGCCGTGGCCTATGCCTTGGCGGCGCAGTTCCTGGGAATGAAGTACGTGTATCTGGAGGCAGGCAGCGGAGCTCCGGAACCGGTCCCCGAGGAGATGATCCGCGCGGTGCGCTCAGCCATCGACGTCCCCCTCCTCGTGGGCGGCGGTATAAGAGATGCGGAGACCGCGGCCCGGGTCAAGGCTGCGGGTGCTAGCATCGTGGTGACAGGCACGGTGGTGGAGGAGGGGCACTCCATGAGCCGCCTCCAGGGGATCATAGAGGCCATCCACTCATAATGTCATCACAGAAGGCCGAGAAGCATCTCGTGGATCCTGGTGTCCTCGGACAGTTCCGGGTGGAAGCTCAGCCCGATGAGGTTGTCCTGCCGCACCATAACGATCTTTCCTGAATGGGCCGCCATTACCTTGCACCTGCCCCAGGTCCTGCTTATCACCGGTGCGCGGATGAACACTCCGGGGAAGGGAGAGTCAAACCCTTTCACATCTATGGGGGCCTCGAAGCTCTCCCTCTGCCGCCCGAAGGCATTGCGATCGACAGCCATGTCCACAAGACCCAGCAGCTCCGTACCGGTCTTGTGCACCTCATCGTCGCCCTCCTTGGCCAGAAGGACGCATCCAGCGCAGGTCCCCATGATGGGCATGCCCTCAACCGCCCTGCGGACTATCTGGTCGTGCAGACCGTGGCGGCTCAAGAGCTTGGATATGGCGGTGCTTTCCCCGCCGGGAATTATGAGGCAGCAAACCTGCTCCAGCTCCTCTAAGCGCCTGACGGTGATAACGCTGCCCTTATGTCCATTGTTCGCGAGAGCCCTCTCCAAGGACCGCACATGCTCAGGGAAGGCTCCCTGGACGGCGACCACGCCTGCCTTCATGAGGAGGCGTCAGCAATGACCGTGGTCAAGAAAGTTTCGCCTCCATGCTCAATGCTGTTCTTGGAGCATTGGTGGATGCCTGCCAAAGACGTTTCATTTAATGGTGGCGAAAAGGATGGAGGGAAGGTTTCAGGGGCGCGGGGAGGATACCACGGCCCCGGAGTGTTGCTGTCACTTGGGAGGATCACTTCCTCGCCATCACCTCAGCCATCACCCTTGACAGCTGGTCCCCAAGATATGGCTTGAGGAGCCTTGCCGAGAATCCTTGAGATTCCAGTTCCTCGGCGGAAGGCAAACCTCCCCTGGGGCCGGTGGCGATGATACGGACATGCGGGATCTGCTCCCGGAGCCGATCGGCCACCTGCTGTCCGGGCGTGCCCTCGACGTTGACATAGTCCATGATCACCATGTCGAAGGGTTCGTGAATGTCCATGGCTTGCTTGCACAGGATGATGGCTTCCTCCTCGTCACGGGCGATCTCCACCTTGTAGCCCAGATATTGCAGGAGGTCCCCCGTGGTCTCCAGCACGCTCTCATCATCATCGAGGATAAGGACCCTGCCCTTCCCTTTGACCAATGAGGTGGGCTCGTCGTTCACACCCATGAGCTTGTTGCGGGCGATGTTGGTGGCGTTCTCGATCTGCTTGAGCATTCCGTACATCCGCCCCTCAGGAATAACATACTCCTTGGCCAAGGACACGCTGCCCAGTATCGCAGTGAGCGGATCGTCCAGAGCGGTCGAGGTGCTGGGCGGTTCGGGGGCCTCCTCGACCACTGCGGGCTGAGGCTTGGGAACGACCGGGCGGGGGGAGAAGGTCAGCACGGTTCCCTTGCCTCCCTCGGGGTCCACGACCGATGACGCCCTGACGTCGAACTCCACGCCCTCCGCGACAGAGGTGCGGAAGTCCGCCCGGCCTAGGTCCAGGTCCGGAAGTACCTCGTTCGCGGGATGGCCTTCCAGTTCCATGGTTCCCAGCAGGTTGCGCAGGGCAGGATTGCTTCTGAGGATCTTCCCATCGGAGGATATGACCGCCACTCCGGTGCGCATACCATCGATGATGGCTTTCAGGCGAGACACCTCCTTAGAGGACGCGACGCGCTCCGCCTCTATATCCGCTGCCCTGGCGCTTAGCTCATCATGTAGACGGGACAGCTCCTCGTTGGCCTTGAGGGCAGCCTGCTGGCGGCTCTCTAGCTCGGCGATACGATCGTTCAGCTCCATGACCTTGGAGGTCAAGGTACCCTTGAGGGACTCTATCGTTGACAGGGCCTCGACCAGGGACAGCTCCTTGGCTCCGAGGTCGGCCCTGACCGCCGACAGCTCCTGTGCGGTCTGCTCCAGAGATGTGCTGGTGGCGAGGTTCTGCTCCTTGAGCTGGGAAAGCTCGCTCTTCGTGGTGTCCAGCTCCTCGGTCGTTAAGCGGTAATTCTCGCTCAGCTGGGCCAGCTCGCTCTTGGTGGTGTCCAGCTCCTCGGTCGTTAAGCGGTATCTCTCATTCAGCTGGGAAAGCTCGCTCTTGGTGGTGTCCAGCTCCTCAGTGGTGGCGAGGTGTTCTTCTTTCAGCTGCTCGAGGTCAGAGCGCGTCGTCTCGAGCTCGCTCCTCAATGATTCCAGCTCCTGGTTCCGTTGCTCCAGGTCCTCAGCGGTCCTGGACCTCTCTTCGGATACATGGGACAGCTCTGCCTTGACGTCATTGAGCGTGGCCAAAGTGGCGGCGAACTCCGCGCCCTTCTCCTCCAGCTCGTTCGCGGATCTCTGGTTCTTCTCCCGAAGCTGGGATACCTCTGCTTTCAAACCTTCGGCCTCATCGTTGAGGGCGGTCAGCTCCCTAATCTTGTTCTCGAGGTCCTCTGATGTGGCACTCTGCCGTTCCGTGAGCTGGGCTAGCTCTTCCTTGACGGAGGACAGTTCTCCAATGGCGCTCTCCAGCTCACTGTTCTTCTTCTCCAGCTCCTCTGTGGTACGCTGCTGAAGCTCCTTGACCTGAGCAAGCTCCGACCTGGCGGCCTCCAGTTCCTCGGTGACCGCGGATAGCGCCTGTAGCTTCTCATCCCGTTCCTGCGCGGTCATCTGGTGCTGTTCCTTCTCCCGCACCAGGTCCTGGACCGTCCTGTCGAGCTCCTCCTTGACGAGCTGATGCTCGGTGCGGACCTCTTCCAGCTCCTTCATCCGCAGCTCCAGCTCTTCCTTGCTGAGATGATGCAGGTCCCTTTCCAGGGTCAGGTCCGATCCCTTCTGTTCCAGTTCCTGGGTTAGCGCGAACACCTGGCCCTGGGCGCGGTCTAGGTCTTGGATCAGGGCGTTCTTCTCGGCCACGGCCGCTCTTGCCTTTGATGCCAAGCTCTCGCCCTCTGTCCTAGATGCTGCCAGCCACGATTCCCTCTGCGCCAACGCCTCGCGCAGGCCGAAAATTATGGTCTCGTTGACGTTCTGGTCCGACGTGAGCTGTGCTGTCTGTCGCAGCAGCTCTCCAAGCTTGCCCTTATGGCCATCGGACTCGGAAAGGACAGAGGCCAGCTGCTCCTCCTTGAGCTTAAGTTCCTCGGTCTCGCGTTCCACCTGGGACCGCAGCTCCTCGATCTCCCGGTCCTTGACCCGGGCGAGGTCGTCAAGCTGCTCCTTGGCCCATGAAAGCTGGGCATTATCGCTCTCCAGCTTACCCTTGGCATCCTGGAGCGCCTGCCGCTCCTCCGTTAGGGATGCCAGGTCCACCTTGGATGCTTCCAGTTGAGCATTGAGGTCGGCCACTAGCGATACTTTTGACTCCAGCTCTTCCCTGATCCGCGCGTTCTCTTCGCTCGCGCAATCGAGCTCGTCCTGCTTCCGCTCCAGTTCGTCGGCTAGGCCCCTGGCCTCCTCTTCCTTGGAGGAAAGCTCGCTCTTGAGGGCTTCGGCGGCGGCGAGGGCCTCGGTGAGGCCGGTGGTCTTCGCTTCCAGCTCCTCGGTGGTCTGGGTCAGCTCCTTGGTCCTGAGGTCCAGTTCCTCTGCCGCCTTAAGGCGCTGTTCCATGACATTCTTCAGCTCATCCTCCTTGGAGGCTAAGGACTCGTTCGCCTTCTGCAGGTCGGCGTTCAGCTTCTCCACCTGCTGACGCAAGGTTATGAGTTCCTCGGCCTTCTGGGCCATGGCCTCCTCCACACCAGAGAGGGACTCCTTGACCCCACCCAGCTCCAAGGTCTGGGACTTGAAGCTCGCCGCCAGCGCTACCAGTTCCCCTTCCTTCCCCTGCAGAGCCTTCCGCACCTCGGCAAGAGCGCTCTGGGTGGTGACCAGCTCGGCATCCTTGTCCTCCAGGTTCTGCCGGATCAGGGTCAGGCTGGCCTTCTGCTCCTCGAGCTCGGCCTGCTTGGCCTCGGCGGCAGCCCTGGCCTGAGTAAGCTCATCTTCCCGGGCCTGCAGGGCATCGCGCAGCCCACCAAGCTCCTCTAAGGTCTTGGTAAGCTCCGTCTGGCTCGATCGAAGCGATTCCTTGATGGATTGGGTCGCGGCATCCCGCTCCGCCTGCAGGGCCTTGAGCTGGGATATGGCCACCTCCAACGCCTCTATGCGACTGTCCCGCTCCTGCACCTTGGCCAACGATTCTTCCACCCTCTTGTGGCTCTCCTCAATGGCCTGCTTGGCGGTGATCCGTCCGGTGATGTCCCTGTCGATACCTCGGTACCCCAGGAACTTACCGTCGCGGCTGAAGTGGGGCATACCGTTCATCTCAAGGTATACGGTGCGGCCATCCTGGTGCTTGGCCTGCTTCTCAAGCGCGGTTATGGGGACGCGCGCCGCCATGGTCTTGGCGAGGATGTTGGAGATATGCTCCGCGCTCTCCTTGGTCATTAGGTCCATGGGGGAGCGGCCCACGACGTCCTCGGGAAGAAGGCCCAGCATATCCTTGACCCTCGCCGAGGACCATGTATAGACCCCGTTCTCGTCCAGTTCCCAGGACCAGTCTGAGGACCGCTCCGCTAGATCGTTGAACCTTATCTGTTGTTTGTCCAGATCCTCCTCTGCCGATTTCCGGGCCGCGTTCTCCTCGCTGAGACGCCGGCGTAATTCCTCTATCGCCTGGTCCCGGTTCTGGATGTCCGATTCGGCGCTGTTGTGGAGGCGGATGCTATCGAGCATCCGTTCCAGTTCCAGTTCCGAGTAGTCATCTCGGAGCAGCCTGTCCGTGGGCACATAGAACATGTTGTTGTTTATCGAGCCCTCGGAGACCACCCGGGGATGGGCGTGCAAGGCAATGATCAAAGAGGACGGTGAGAATATCCTCCGGTCATACTGGCAAATGATACGCAGTGACATGCCGGGGTTGAACACGTTCAGCTTGGCCTCGTACTCAGGCCACTTCTCTACCCCGGCCACCTTCTCCTGGGTCCAGGTCATGTCAGATATTATCCTCATGGCCGTGAACCCATAGGACTTGGCGAGATCGGCAACGTTGCCGATAACCTTCATGGTCCAATCGGGATCGAAGTATCCCCGCTTGAAGTACATCTCCTTCTTGTGGGTGAGGATGAGCCCTCCGTTGCCAATGGCCTTGTCCACGTCGATGTTCTCGGCCTTCAGCGCCTCCACTATGTCGGTGTCGTCCTCCTCGTTGGAGATGTATAGGCAGATCTCACCCTTCTCCAGACCTACTCGTATCAACGGTGTGACCGCCGAGATCCGTTCCTCTGGGTTCTCGTAGATTAGGGCTATGTGATCTCCAATTAAATGCTGGTCAGCCTCTGATCCCGTCAGGGGCTGGTCATTGTTCAAATTGACCATTATGTGCATCCTCCTTGGCCCCGATCGGGAATCGGGGCTTCCCATCAATATTGTTGCCCCCCAGCAACATCGCGGGACATAAACCCTCGCTCCAGGCCATTATATTTTCGGCATATCGGCGGAGACCGCGCCGCAACCCTTTGAGGGGGTCCATGCGCCGCTGCCGCGGGCTGATGGCCCGTGATCCCCATGTCCTCCGATACTTATTTTGCTTCGAGGAAAGAGCATGTGCCAGATGACCGGAGATCGGAAGGGGGAGGGCCCGAGGCGCCCTGGAATGGACAGGAAAGGTGCGGGCTGTCCGCTATCCTTCCTGGAGCGATATCCGGGCCAACCGCCGTCGCCTACCGGTGAGATCGCGATCGGCCTGCCGTCTGCACCTCGACCCCGATGCGATGGTCATGGCCCCCCAAAGAATAATCCAGGATGAGATCTTATAAGGGCGGCCATGATGCGCAAGGACCGGGGAGAGGTTCATGGAGGTGTTGACGTGAGGGGTTCTGGGGACTTTAACGACCTTACCGTGCTGTGCGACTTCGATGGGACCATTTCCCTGATCGACACCGCCGAGTACATACTGGAGCGTCATGCCAAAGGGGATTGGAGGGCCCTCGAGGGGTCCGTGGCCGAGGGGATCATCACGCTCGAGGAGTGCATGAGCATGCAGTTCGACATGATCTCACTGTCCAGGGACGAGATGCTGGTAGAGCTGGATAGGGTGGTCATTCCCCGACCGGGGTTCGAGGAGCTGGTCGAGAAATGCCTCTTCAACAACGTCACCTTCCGAATAACCAGCGCGGGGATGGACTTCTACATCCGGCATTTCCTGAGGACCTATGGCTGGAGGGAGAGGGTGGAGCTGGTAGCACCCGAGGTCGTGGATACCCGCGATGGAGTGAGGTTTCACTTCCCTCCCAGGCAGTTCAGCCAGGCGCATAATTTCAAGGAGGACAATGTTCTCAAGGAGCATGCCGCCGGCAAGCGGGTGGCGTACATCGGAGATGGTACCTCCGACAGGTGGGCCGCAATGGCGGCCGACATGGCGTTCGCGGTCCGCGGCTCGGTACTGGACCGTCAGCTGGAGAGGGCGGGAAAGGACCACCTGACGTTCACCGACCTGCACGAGGTGGTCGAGAAGCTGTTCCCCGGTCCTCCGCGTCAACGAGGGTGAAAGTCCATGGCCCCGGAGTTCATGCAGTATCGCTTACCGGTGGGACGGGGACCGTCGTCGAAAACATGGCCGAGGTGCCCGCCGCAGCGAGCGCACTCCACCGCCGTCCGGACCATCCCGTAGCTGCGGTCGGACCGTTCGGTCACCGCGTTCTTATCGATGGGCACTATGAAGCTAGGCCATCCAGTTCCCGAGTCGAACTTGTCGTCCGACGAGAACAAGGGATTGCCGCAGCCCCCGCAGACGTAGGTCCCCGGCTCATGATTGTTCCAGTACTGGTTGTGGAAGGCGGGTTCGGTCCCGTCCTGGCGCAGTATCCTATACCGCTCCGGTCCCAGCAGCCTCTTCCACTCCTCCTCTGACTTGACCACCTTCGCGACAGATGCCATAGCACTTCTTCCGTTCTCTTTAGAGATGAGTATGCTATTAAAAGGTCAGGTCTGGTCGTCCTATCCTCCTAAGACCCTCATATGCCCATCATCACCCTTCCCTGTATGTCGTGCTCGACGATATCAAAAAAATGAACGATTGGGGTGGCGTTCTCGCTGCCATACTCCGCAGCGTCCGTTCGATCAAGCTGGGATTTCTCCACCAACAAGATCCGGCGTCATCCCGTTTAAAGCCCTCGCCGACGCCTCGCTCTCATAACAGGTCAGACGTACCGAAATATATTTAGTTAGCTGAATTTTCCACAGCCTCATGGTATCCCCTCAGGTTGAGAAGCTATTCAATTCCATGAAGAACGGCGGAATAATCTCCGAGGACAAGGCTGTCAGTGCGGAGAAGGCGACCTCCATGTCCAAGCTGCCCAAGGCCCAATGCATGAACGCTTTGGCGGAGCTGGAGAAGATGGGTGTGGCCAAGAAGCGCAAGAACAACAACGCTGTGGCCTATTACCTTGCCAAGACCAGCCTGTGATCCTTTTCCCAAGATGAGGCCACGCCGTGGTCCTCAGATTCCTTCTCTTACTCCACCAATTTACCTCATCTAAGCATTTCTTTCGCGGGCCACCGACCCTTCTTTTTCAAACAAAAGGGCGGTGGGTTGGGGTCAGGGTAGCCCTCAGTTACCACGCCGGTAGGTCTTGCCGACCTTGAAGGCCTCGGCCACCATCTCCCCCAGGCGGTGATATGTGGAGCCAACGGAAAGGTACATCAGGGGGTCCAGCCTGCCGGCGTCAGGGGTGTTCTCTTTGAAGACGCCTTCCTCCGCGTAAACTCCCACTATCTTCCCGAGCACCATGTCCGTGGTCTCGAACTCGATGGTCTTGAGAAGCTCGCACTCCATGGTAAGGGGGCACTCCTCGATCATGGGGGCGGTCCCGAGCTTACCGTAGAAGCTCTCGAAGACCTCCGACTTGTCGGTCTCGTGCCCCGAGGTGATGCCCACGTAGTCGGTGACCGCGGCCATCTGCGCGCTGGGAATGTTCACGCTGAAGGTGCAGTTCTCGAGTATGCCGTCCTTGGTCCTCCTCTCCTTGGCCATCACCAGCCCGATTATGGGGGGGATATCGTCGATCATGGTGAACCAGGCGAGGGTGCAGTAATTGGGCCTCCCGTCTATGTTGGCCCCCGCTATGCACACTGGCAGGGCGAACGGGGGCATTATCATGCCGAGCTCTTTCTTGGTCATGTTATCCCCTATCAGATTGGTCCCTGCCGTACATCACCCTTTGCCCCCTCGGGGTTTTGCCGAGGCTTTAAGTACGCTCGTTCGTTTTCGAGCCGATAACATGGCCGCTGCCAATGACCTCCCTCGACCGGTCATCTTCGAGGATGAATGCAAGGGGTGCGGGCGCTGCATCGCCGCCTGCCCCAAGAAGGTGCTCAGACCCGCCGACCACTTGAACCGCCGAGGTTTCGTTCCCGCCGAGTACGTCGGGGAGGGCTGCACCGGCTGCGCCATCTGCTTCTACAACTGTCCGGAGTTCTATGCGATAGAGGTGCACACCGCGGACAAGGAGGGAAAGCGATGAGAAAGTTCGTCAAGGGCAACGAGGCCGTGGTCATAGGAGCGCTTTACGCCGGCTGCGACGTGTACTTCGGGTATCCCATCACTCCGGCCAGTGAGATCGCTCACGGCGCGGCGGAGCTGTTCCCGCGCACCGGCAAGGAGTACCTCCAGGCGGAGTGCGAGACCGGCTCCATCAACATGATCTTCGGCGCTGCCAGCGCAGGGAAGCTGGCCATGACCGCCTCATCGGGGCCGGGGATCAGCCTGATGCAGGAAGGGATCTCCTACCTCGCGGGGGCCCAGCTCCCGGCGGTGATCGTGAACGTCATGCGCACCGGTCCCGGGCTTGGGAACATCGGGCCGGAGCAGGGGGACTACAACCAGGCGGTGAAGGGCGGCGGTCACGGTAACTACAAGACCATCGTCCTGGCGCCGGGCTCGGTGCAGGAGATGTGCGACCTGACCATAAGGGCCTTCGAGCTCGCGTTCCGCTACCGTACGCCCGTGGTGGTACTGGCTGACGCGGTCCTGGGGCAGATGATGGAGTCCCTGAAGCTCCCGGAGAGGACCCTTCAACGTCCGGAGACCTCGTCCTGGGCGGTCCATGGGGATGCCACCACGCGCCCCAACCTCATTACCTCCATATACCTGGACCCTGACCGTCACGAGCAGCACAACCTCAGGCTGCAGGAGAAGTACGCACGCATGAAGGTCGAGGCCAGGGCAGAGGCGTACCTCGTGGAGGATGCTGATCTCGTGCTCACAGGCTACGGCTCCTCCTCGAGAATAGCACGTTCGGCCGTGGACCGTCTACGGTCCGAGGGGGTAAGGGCCGGGCTCTTCCGGCCGGTGACCCTGTCCCCGTTCCCGGTGGAGCAGCTTAATGCCGCGGTAGGGGACCGCAACGTACTGGTTGTGGAGATGAGCAACGGCCAGTACCGTGACGACGTGCTTCTGCACCTTGACCGCAGGAGCAGATCGGAGGTATCATTGGTGAACCGCATGGGCGGAAACCTTGTCAGGGTGGATGACGTCATAAAGGCCGCCCGAGGGATCGTGGGGGTGAGGGCATGATAAAGCGTTCCCGAGGTTTCTATGAGACGTTCGACCGCAAGGACGGCTCCAGGACCACCACGTTCTGCGCGGGTTGCGGGCACGGGATCATCCACAAGCTAATAGCGGAGGCCATGGCCGACCTGGGCATCCAGGACCGCACCGTGTTCGTCTCGCCCGTGGGATGCGCGGCCTTCTGCTACTATTATTTCGACTGCGGGAACGTGGCCGGCCCCCATGGGCGGGCATCGGCCGTCGCCACCGGACTGTCGCGGGTGCTCCCGGGCAAGGTCATCATCGCCTATCAGGGCGACGGGGACCTGGGCGCCATAGGGTTCAACAACGCCTTCCAGGCCGCGAACCGTGGCGAGAAGTTCGCATGCTTCTTCGTCAACAACACCATCTTCGCCATGACCGGGGGGCAGATGGCCCCCACCACCATGCCCGGACAGAAGACCACCACCACTCCATACGGCAGGGACGTGGCCAAGACCGGCGCTCCCCTGAGGGTGTGCGAGGTCTTCGCGCAGCTGGACGCCCCCGTTTACGTCGAGAGGGTCTCTGTGGCGGACACCAAGCGCATCATGCAGGCTCGGAAGGCAGTGAGGAAGGCGCTGGAGATACAGCGCGACGGGAAGGGGTATGCCTTCGTGGAGTTCCTCTCCCCCTGCCCCACCAACTGGCGCATGGATGCCCTCAAGGCCGCCGACTACGTGACCCAGGAGATGGAGAAGGTGTTCCCCCTGGGGTGCTTCAAGGACCGCAGCGCCGAGGAACCTATCCGCCCTCAGGACATCGAACTCGCGGACCTGCGGACCGTACTGGGCGGCTCCGATGGGGGCGTGGAGCCGCAGCCGGACCCCGCCTTCCGGGAGAAGCGCTTCAAGTTCTCCGGGTTCGGAGGGCAGGGGGTGCTCAGCCTGGGCCTGGTTATCGCCGAGGCCGCGGGGAGGGCCGGCCGGTACGTCTCCTGGTTCCCCAGCTACGGGCCGGAGCAGCGCGGGGGAGCGGCCTCTTGCTCCGTGGTCATGGGTGGGCAGGAGATAGGCTCTCCGGCGGTCGAGACCCCCGATGTGCTCGTGTGCATGAACCAGCCCTCCCTGGAGCGCTTCCTGACCACGGTCGTTCCCGGGGGGACGGTCCTGTACGAGGCCTCCATACCGGCGGAGGTCAAGCCTCCCCAAGGGGTCACTGTACATTCCTTCCCCGCCATGAGGATCGCCGCGGAACTGGGGGTCCCCAAGGCCGCCAACACCGCCCTGCTGGGCGCCCTGATGGAGCTGGGCCTGGTGGAGATACCTGAGGAACACGTCCTCAGCTCCCTGGATGAGAGCTTCTCGGCCAGGCCCAAGCTGGTGGAGGTCAACCGCAAGGTGTACGCGGCCGCCCGGGCTTGGGCGAGGGAGAACCTCAAGCGGTGAAAGAGGCGGTAGCAACCGGTGATAAGATATATTACCGATTGTGCGGATTTGCCCGGAGACCAGCGGCCGCGGTCCGGACGTGACCTGGCCTTTCTGGCAGACCACGCCCCCGGAGGATAGCATGTTAAATTCTCATAAACTGGGAACTCGTATCAAGACCTACCGCGAGCGGCTGGGACTCTCCCCTGAGGACCTGGCCAAGAACGCCGGCATCGACATCGAACTCGTGAACAACGTGGAGAACGGGATTGTGTACCCGGCCATCAGCGTGCTGGTGAAGATCTCCCGCGCCCTGGGTCAAAGATTGGGCACGTTCATGGACGACCAGTTCCTTCCCGATCCTCTGATCGTGCGAATGGGGGACCGCCTGGAAGAGACCACTCCCCATCATGGGGCCGGACCCGGCAACTACCATTATTTCCCCTTGGGGAAGGGCAAGACGGACCGCCACATGGAGCCCCTGTTCATCATCATCGACCCTTCCGAGGAGAACTCCCTCGCCTCCCATGAGGGGGAGGAGTTCATCATCGTTGTGTCTGGGGACATAGAGCTTACCTACGGCAAAGAGAAGTACCGCCTCCAGGCCGGGGATTCGATGTACTATAACTCCGTGGTCCCGCATGTCGTCAGTGCAGTAGGTAACACTCCCGCCACCATCTACGCGGTCGTATACACTCCGGCATGAGGGATGCCAATGGTGAGAGAGGAGGTTACGAGGGAGGCTACGCTGGGGCAGCTTCTGGACGAGATCGTGGCCAAGTGCCCCGACAACGAGGCCATCGTCTATGCGGACCGCGACTACAGGGAGACGTGGAGGCAGTTCTCCGACACCATCGACAGGGTGGCCAAGGGCCTAATGGCCCTGGGTGTGAAAAGGGGAGAGAAGGTGGCCGTGTGGGCCACTAACGTGCCGCACTGGGTGACGCTTCAGTACGCCACCGCACGCATCGGCGCCATTCTGCTGACCATCAATATCAACTACAAGATCTCCGAGATCGAGTACGTTCTGAAGCAGTCGGAGACGGAGAACATCTTCATCATCGACGGGTACCGGGACACCGACTACCTGGCCACGCTATACGAGCTCATTCCGGAGCTGAAGACCCATCCCCGGGACAAGCTGCGCTCGGAGCGGTTCCCGCACCTGAGGAGGGTGCTGTTCCTGGGACCCGAGAAGCACCGCGGGCTTTACTCCATGAACGAGGTCATGGCCATGGCCGTTCAGACCTCCGACGAGGAGTACAGGGAGAGGCAGGCCAGCCTCTCCTGCTACGACGTGGTCAACATGCAGTACACCTCCGGGACCACGGGGTTCCCCAAGGGGGTTATGCTGACCCATCACAACATCGGGAACAACGGATACTGGATCGCAACCAATGAGAACTTCACTCCAGACGATCGCATATGCATTCCCGTGCCCCTGTTCCACTGTTTCGGCTGTGTCTTAGGGGTCATGGCCTCTCTGAACTCGGGAGCGTGCATGGTCATCCTTGAGAAGTACGATGCCGTCAACGTGATGACGGCGGTGGAGAAGGAGCGGTGCACCGCTCTCTACGGCGTGCCCACGATGTTCATCGCCATCTTGGAGCACCCCCTGTTCGACAAGTTCGACTTCTCCACCCTGCGCACCGGCATCATGGCCGGCTCCCCCTGCCCCTCCAAGAGCATGGAGGAGTGCGTGGAGCGGATGAACATGACCGAGGTAACCATCGTGTTCGGGCTCACCGAGTCCTCGCCGGGTATGACCCAGACCCGCTATGACGAACCGTCGTTGGAGAAGAAGTGCTCCACCGTGGGTCGGGCCCTCCCGGGTGTGGAGGTCAAGCTCTTCAACCCCGACACGGGGCAGGAGTGCGGGGTCGAGGAGCACGGGGAGGTGTGCTGCCGCGGCTACAACGTGATGAAGGGCTACTACAATATGCCCGCGGAGACCGCCAAGGCCATCGACAAGGATGGATGGCTCCATTCCGGGGACATCGGCAAGATGGACAAGGACGGGTACCTATCCATCACCGGCCGCCTCAAGGACATGATCATACGGGGCGGAGAGAACGTCTACCCCAAGGAGGTGGAGGATTACATCCACCACATGCCGGGCGTACAGGACGTGCAGGTCGTGGGCGTGCCCAGCAAGAAGTACGGGGAGCAGGTGGGAGCGTACATAATCCTCAAGAAGGGAGTGCAGATGACCTCCGAGGACGTCCAGGACTTCTGCCGGGGGAAGATAGCGTGGTACAAGATGCCCAAGTACGTGGCCTTCGTCGACTCCTACCCGCTCACCGCCTCGGGGAAGATCATGAAGTACAAGCTCCGGGAGGATTCAGCACAGCGGTGGCCGGACGCCTGATGAGCAACCCGTAAATAGTTCCTCGGAGTTCGAGGCGGTCGAATGCCCAAGATAAAGGCAAGGGATGCCAACATCCACTACCACGTCCAGGGTGAGGGCGAGCCACTGTTGCTCATCACCGGGTTCAGCGGCGATCTCTACAACTGGAAGAAGGCCATCCCGCTCCTGGACGACTCCTATAAGGTCATTACCTTCGACAACCGGGGGAGCGGCCATACCGAGGCTCCGGACGCTCCCTTCACCATCGAGACCATGGCAGACGATACCGCGGCCCTGCTGGATGCATTGAACATAGAGAGGGCTCACGTGCTGGGTTGGTCAATGGGCGGGAACATCGCCCAGGAGCTGACCTTCAGGCACCCCCATAAGGTGGCGAATCTCATCCTCATGTCCACCTATACCCGCGAACCGGACCGGGCGCGCTTCGCCATCGACGCCATGATCCACTCCGTGCGCGAGGGTGCGAGCATGGACACCTTCCAGACGATGATGCAGACCTGGTGCTCCACCGAGAGCTTCTTCCGCGGTAAGGTGTCAGTCTGCGAGCTGGGCGAGGAGTGCAGCATAAACGTTCTGAACGGCTTCACTCGGCAGAAGAAGGCCCTGGACGCCTTCGACAGTCACGACCGCCTGCACTGTATCAAGGTCCCTACGCTGGTGATCCACGGGGACGAGGACATCATGGTGCCCATCAACTTTGGCGAGAAGGTCGCTGCAAGCATAGCCAATTCGGAGTTCGAGGTCATCGAGGGTGCGGGCCATTTCCTCCCGCCGTCCGGATACGTTCCCCTGGTGCTGGATTTCTTGGCCAAGCATCCTCTGAGGCAATCCCTGGCGTGATGCTATGTCCTGCGATGCCCTTGGGGATAAGGCGATGCCTGATGATCCAGTGCGGAACGTGCGAGGATTTCGTTCCAGAGCCATGAGGTTTTATTAACGATGTTATAAAGATGCCAAGACGTATCTTGGCCGATCAGCATGGCTTCCACTTTCCTCAAGGAATATGACAAACTTCTCGCAAGGTACAAAGAGATGATCGTCCTCCGCACCGCAGGGGACATTGTTTACTGGGACATGGAGACCAAGATGCCCCCATCGGGCCTGGAGCTGCGAAGCGAGCAGCTGTCCCTCATAGGTCTCATAAACCATAAGATGCTAGTCGATCCCAAGATCGGCCGTAGCCTCGACGCACTGGAAAAGGAGAGGGTCCTGGCCGACATGAACGAGGAGCAGAGGCGGAACGTGCACCTGATGCGCAAGTACCATGATGAGGAGTCCAAGCTCCCTGACCAGCTGGTCGCGGAGATGTCCAAGCAGCAGATCCTGTCCGTGGGGGCGTGGAAGAGGGCCAAGGCCGCCAAGGACTTCTCCCAGTTCCGTGACCATCTCCTGAAGAACGTCGAGCTCAAGGAGAAGGCCGCGAACATCCTCATGGAGGTCAAGGGGACCAGGACGCCTTACGACGCCCTGCTTGATATCTATGAGCCTGGCATGACCACCGAGAGGATAAGCAAGGTCTTCAAGGGGATGCGGGACGGGCTCATGAGGATCATGAAGAAGGTCGATTCCTCAGACCGGCCGGACACCTCCATTCTGAACAGGAAAATACCTGTCTCCGCCCAGCGCCGGATCTCCGCCGTGGCGATGAGGTTCATCGGGTACGAGACCTCGGGGCCCAAGGCATGGGGGAGGCTGGACGAGACCGAGCACCCGTTCTCCAACGGCTACTACACCGATGTGCGGATCACGACCCATTACCACGAGGACAACTATAAGTCAAGCTTGTTCAGCGTGCTCCACGAGGGAGGGCATGCCCTGTACGAGCACAACCTTCCGGCAGAGTGGATGTTCCAGCCCATAGGCAGCGCCGCCAGCTACGGCGTTCACGAATCCCAGAGCCGCTTCGTGGAGAACATGGTGGGAAGGAGCCCGGAGTTCCTCTCGTTCATACTACCAAAGCTCAAGAAGGCCGCCGGCAAGGTGCTGGCCGATGTCGAGCTTGAGGACTTCGTCCGTGCGGTCAACATGGCCGAGCCATCCAAGATACGCATCGAGGCCGATGAGATCACCTACGGGCTCCATATCATAGCGCGCTTCGAGCTGGAAAGGGACCTGTTCGCCGGAAGGCTCCGTGTCGATGAGCTGCCGCAGGCCTGGAACGAGAAGTACTCCCGATACCTGGGGGTCGATGTGGACAACGACTCTGAGGGGGTGATGCAGGACACCCACTGGGCCGGGGGCAGCTTCGGCTACTTCCCCAGTTATGCCCTGGGTAACTTGTACGGGGGGATGTTCCTGAGGAAGCTGGACAGGGATGTCCCGGAGTGGAGGGACGCGGTGGCGGAAGGTAACTATGCTCCGGTCGGGGGCTGGCTGGCGGAGAACGTCCACTCTCGGGGCAACCTGTACGATCCCGCAGACCTGATCAAGGTCGTGACCGGGGAGGGTTTGAACATCAAGCCTTTCCTGGACTACCTCAAAATGAAGGTGGAGATGGTCTACGGATCATGATAGTGCCCATGCTCCTGAGCGCAGGCCGTAAGTAATCACAAGGGGATGATTAATAATGATACCACCATCTACCGTCTGATGAAAGAGCAGGGCCCGGCCTGTGTTGAGGAGCGTATCGATACCACCCTGCAGATATCCCGAGAGGCGATGATCTCGCGGCACAAGGAGATGCTGAGGAGCATCACCTCGTCGGTGGAGAGGTCGGCCATATACAAAGGGCGCATCAGGGAGGTCTCCTCCCTGGAAGATCTCTCCGGCCTGCCGCTGACATCGTACCAGGACATCGATGGTGCCGTTGAGAGGCTTGGCCAGGAAAAGTGCCTTCTCCAGACCCCGGACCACGTCTTCCAAACCTCTGGAAGCACCGGCAGCCCCAAGCGCATGTACTATAGCAAAGGTGATGCGCTGCGAATGGCCACCGATTTCGCGATCATCTGCCGGACAGTGGGGCTCCGCAAAGAGCATACGGGGTGGAATCTGGGAGGGGCACGGCCCAACGTGTCCGGTGCCCTATTGGAGGAGACCTCAGAGCTGCTCGACCTCCAGGTGCTCCACACCCTTCTCACCCGCGAATCCGACCTCATGCCGGCGATGCGGAAGGCGTCCCGGCTGGACCGGATCGATGTCGTGGCCAGCGCCGCCCTGGTCCTGTACTTCATCTCACGGTCCGTAAGGGAACCGGATTTCCTGCAGAGCACCGTCAGGGATAAGCTCAAACGGGACAAGCATCTGCCCTCGTTCCTCGCCTCCGCGGTCGCCCGCCTGTACATCAAGAACGTGAACCCCCAGAGGCTGGGAATGATGCTGGCCAAGACCCGCCTGGCCCTCACCTACGCAGAGCCCATCACCGCTTACTACTCCGATTATCGCGAGGCTATGCCGGAAGCCCGGTTCGTTGACGTCCTGGGAAGCACGGAGAACCCCGTTCTCGCCGCCCAGATGGAGCTGGGAAACAAGGGATTGAGCCTGTTCCTCAACGCGGTCATCCCTGAACTGGCAGATCCTATGGAGGTGGCAAATGCCAAGCAGGACGGGAAAAAAGTGAAAGGCGTTCCCTGGACCGAGTGGCAGAAGGGGATGCAGGGCGAGCTGCTGGTGACCCGGCCCGGTGACTGCCTGCCCCTCATCCGTTATCCCACGGGTGATATGGTGGAGGTCATCGATCCCGCTTACAAGATATCCTTGGGTGAGGATGGGAAGACAGCGGTCCTCCCCCTGATAAAGGTCCTGGGCCGCTCTGTGGACGTGCTCGATTTCGAGGTCGAGGACGAGATGGGGTGCTTCCTGGGTAACAAGATATACTCCCATAACATCCACGAGGCCCTGCAGCGGTCCCGCAACATCAGGTGGTGGGAGCTCTACAACATCAAGGGGAATCCCGGACGGCTGTGCTTCCTGATCATCCCCGAGAAGGACGTGACCGACACCGAGCGGTATAAGAAGGACGTGCTGGGCCATTTGCTGAAGGAATGCGATGACCCCCACCATACGCTGGAGATCGGGATCGAGCTGGGACGCCTGGACCTCCTCGTAACCAAGGCCGCTGCCTATGCCGTTGTGCAGAGGGAGATAAACAAACGTGCCCGGGAGGGTCGGGCCCTTGGACAGCTGAAGCCCAAGCGCATCCGCACGGTGGACGGGGAGGAGGCTTTCCAGGAGGCCATCGCCGAGAAGATGCAACAGTGACATGGTATTCGGCCCAGGGATGCGTTCTGAGGCCATTTGCGAGCAGAGGCTACGATGGGTCTTCTCCTCCAACTCCTCTTAGTTCTAATACATATAGGTCGGTTCGGTACGAACGATGAAAGACCGAACCATCGCCGGACTAGCGTTATTCCTTCTGCCCTCTCTGTTCCTGACCGCTCTGATGTGGGGAGAATCCATGGCCCCTGGATACTCCGTTCGGGACAATGCCATCAGCGACCTAGGCGTAATTAACGAGACCGCCGCTCTCTTCACCTTGACCTTGGGGGCTGTCGGAGTTTTAAGCATAATCGGAGGCTACTTCCTGTACCGAGAAGACGGCAGAAAGGGACGGTTCCTTCTCTATGTCCTCGCCGGAGTAGGTGCCATCGGCGCCGGGGCGATATCCCTGAACGATCCCTCGGGGCTCCACGGTCTGTTCGCGCTCTTGGCCTTCCTGTTCTTCAGCCTCCTACCCCTGGCCGCAGTGCGGGACGTGCAAGGGCCGTTGAGGGCCATAGCCGCAGTGGCCGGTATATTGGGGATTATCTTCCTGGTGGCGATGTTCGTCAGCGATGCGGGGTTGATCGACCTTTTCGGGCCTATCGGGCATGGGGGCCTCGAGCGCATGATAGCCTACCCGCCGATGATATGGTTGTTCGCCTACGGCAGCATGCTCATGAGCACCTCTAGGACGGACAACGCAGAGGCTCCTGACGCTTGACCTCATCGCATTGTTGAGGTTAGAGGAGGCTTCGCGGCGCTGCCCATGACCATGTTTAAATCACGCCCTACCATTAGCGGTGACATGCCGGGGGCCAAGAAGAAAGTCCAAACGTCCATTATCCTCAGGACCGCCATGACCTTGTTCACGGAGAAAGGCTTCTCCCAGGTCACCATGGCCCAGGTCGCCAAGGCCTCGGGGATCACCGTGGCCGAGCTGAGGTCCCACTATGAGACCAAGGAGGAGCTCCTCATAGCCGCCTTCCGCTTCGGTCACAGGAGGATGGAGGAGAGATTGCGCACCATCATCAGCGGTGACCTTGACGCCCATATCGGCCAGATGTTCGATGCCTGCCTTGATGGGCTCATGCCCTTCGGGCCGGAGACACACCTCAACCTCCTGCTCCAGGCCACAAAGGACAGGACGCTCATGGAGATAGTGAGGCGTACCTCCCGCAACGTGAACTTCGCCATCAAGGCCTACCTCGCACAGATGGTGTCACTGAGCATCATCGACGAGGTCAAGGAGGTGGAGAAGGTCAATGAGGAGCTGGTGACCTCTCTGGTGGAGAAGGTCGCCGGGGTGATGGAAGGAAAGGACCTGGCCGAGATAAAGAAGGCCTGGATAGCTCACGGAAAACAGATGCTGAGCCCCTCGTCCAAGACCACGGTCGCTCCGCTGAACTGAGATCCCTATTCATTGGCCAGGTGGCCTAATGAATGGGAATTAAAAAAGCCGGCCGCGGCCGGTAAAAATGAAAAGGGGTTCGGCTCTCTCAGATCATCTTTTTGCCCGCATCGTAGGTGGGGCTCTGGTTCCAAACCTCTTCGACCTTCAGCAGCCACAGGCCCTTGAGGTCGAACTTCATGCTCTTGAAGACCCCGGACATCTTTTCGAAGACCGGCCCCGAGGTCAGGCGGTCCATGACCGACGCCTTCACCTCGTACGACTTGAAGCCCTTGGACACCAGTACGGACACCTTCGTGCCCTTCTCCTTTGCCAGCGTCAGGTTCTCGCTGGTCTTCTTCATGAAGATCTCGCCGATGAAGATGGTCTCGGGATCGATGGCCCCGGACCCTCCGACGTTGATGAGATGAACGTCCCCGTTTGCTGCTGCTGTTCCCAATACCTTGGCCGCGGTCTGCTCGTTCATCAGACCGAAGACTTCCTCGGGTAATGCTACCATTTTTTCACCGACGCTTGAATGACATCACAATACTTTAATATTCTGAAATAATACTTTTCTATTCAATCTACATGACCGATGAGCAGATGCTTCAGGAGATCCGCTCCCTGAGGAGCGAAATGGACACGCTGGGTGACCAGATGCTCAGCATACGGTATGAGGACATCCGGGGCGTCTTCATCGAGCAGATGAGGCTGGCCATGGGCGAGGAGGGAAGGAGGTCCTTCCGCTGCGAAGCGACGCACCTCCGCACCTCGTCGGTTTGCCAGAACAAGGACCGGTGCCTATCCTCATTGGGCGATGGGATGGAGTCGGCCGCGGACAGGTTCATAGCTGGTGATGCCCAGGGGGCCGAAAGGATGATCGATGAGATGGAGAGGATGGTCTCAGGTGAGTGCTCCCCCTGCATGGACGGTTCCTGCTCCAAGGAGGCGGTGGAAACTCTGCATCGGGTCAAGGCCATCCTGTCCATCTACCACAATCTCGCGGAACGCCTGGGTCACCACAGGTCGGAGGGTTTCCCACCTGAACCGTCCTCCGAGGTCTCTCCGGAAGATACGGAAGAGGTACTGGCCCCCCTGGCCAACGCGTGGAGGGTGAAGGTGCTGAGGGCTCTACGTTCCGGTGAGCGCAGCCTGACCGATATTGGTAGGTCGGTAAGCCTCCGCACCGGACATCTCCAGTTCCATCTCCGAGCCCTCATCGAAGCAGGATACGTCAAGGCGGACCGCCGCAGGCACCTTTACAGCATAACTGCCCGCGGGCGCACAGCCTTGCAGGGCGCAGAGGACCTCGCATCCCGGCTGGGGCTGCTTGCTGAGGCGGCCGACCCCTCGGCCGGCAACGAATAATGAGGTTCGTTCGTCCCTCCAATTATCCTCACAGAAAAGCTTCATAACCTCGTGTGGAGTTATTAACGGGGTAAAGGTGAGCTGAATGGCCGGGACAGTTAAGGGACATGAAGGCAGACCATGCAGGATCGCTTTCGCATCGGAGGGCAGGACGCTGGAGGATAGGATATCCAACTCTTTGGCTGGGGCCCCTTACTTCGTTATAGCGGAGGGAAGCCCCGAAAACCTCTCGGTCATCGAGAACAGCGCCAAGGGTCTCGGTTCTGGTGCGGGGGAGGAGGCCGCCAGGATCCTCCTGAAGCAGAAGATCACCATCCTTGTTACTGGTAACATCGGTCCGGCCGCGGCACGAGCGCTTCAGGACGGCAACGTGGTCATCCATGCGGGCTGCTCAGGCAAGATCAATGAGGCGATAGAGAAATGCCTATCCGGCAAGCTCATCGAGACCAAGGGCGCGAGCTACTCAGGGTGCTTGGAGAGCCCGGGGACCGCGAAGGCCAGGCAGTGATCCTCCGCGCTAAAGCCGGCAGATCATGTGATCGCCGGCCGCGGTGGGCATAGCAGTACGTCGCCTATCAATCGTTCTGGACGCTTATCCTCTCAGGTGAGGTCACTTTCAGTGAGCCTTCGCGGAGCTGCTCGAGGACGTTGCGAACGCTACCGTCGGCACCGGAGAGGACCCTGATGCCGAGCTCCTGGCACTGCATCGCGGCCTTGGCGCCGAGATGGGAGACTATAACCGTGTCAGCTCCTATCCCCTTAAGCAGCTCCGGGGGGCTGAGCGTCCCGCCCATGTGGTCGCTGGTATTATCGATCACCGTCAGGTGCCCGGTCTCCAGGTTGGCAATGGTGTAGGTGGGCGCCTTCCCGAAGTGTTCGAACAGCCTATCCTCCAGCCCCTTATTGCCCTGCGTCGGTATGGCTACAACGATCATCATTACACCTCATCCCGATGAAAGTGGCCTGCTGCAGGCGCATGCATCGGCAATGTAGATTACTAGGGTAGTAATGGGTATTAGACTTGCTCCGGAAATGTTCGGCCTACCTGTTCTCAAGGTAGTCCTCGATTATCGCTTTCTCCGCCCTCTTCAGGATCTCCCCCAGCGTGGACGGGCGCACCTTCATCTTCTTGGCCAGTCCATCCAGATAGATCCGCTTGGGCATTTCGTAGTATCCCTCCTTGACAGCTGTCCGGAGAACCTCCTCCTGCCGTTTGGTGAGCAGATTGGCCTCGCGTATAGCCCTCACCCACTCCACCTCCGTCTCGCACCCGGCATCCCTCAGGGACTTGACTAGGGAGAGGAGCGAGCCCTCCATGCCTGTGACCAGCTTCCATCGCACCTTCCCCTCGCCCATGCTGTACGCGGACATCAAGAAGCAGTCCGAGGCCGCCAGGGCCTGGCTTGCACAGCAGCTGCGGTTGATCACCGATGCGGAGATGCGGCCATCATCAGTGCGGGATATCTCCACCCTCTCCACCGACGGATGGGACCTTATCTTCTCTAACAGACCAGCACTGTCCACATCATCGTCGAACTCGATCAGGCTGCGGCCGCCCTTGCTGCCATAGGGGAGGCAGGTTCGGAACTGGACGCTCTTGTCCCCGCTAGGGCACAGCGTAGAGACCCAGGTGTCCGGAGGTCTGACGACGATTGATGCTTCCATCATGACAACGGAATGGAGGTACACCTTTTCAAACATGGACCATGTTGTAACCATGATGTAGATATAAAGGAGAGTACTAGCGGACGAACGTTCGTTGCATGGATCATACCATGCCGTGGTCGAGCCTGCTTTTCAACCCCTCGGAGAACCTCCGGTAGCTCTTCCACGTCAGATACAGCGCCAGGAGCCAGGTGCTGATGATGAGGATCAGGCCGAGGTAGTGAGCTCCGCCGATCGCGGCAAGCAGGGGTAGGAAGAGGAACGCTAGTGTGACCATCAAGAAACCATACCCGAAGTTACGGACCATCCTGTAACGGGGAGTTCCCTCTTGCTGATCGTCGTTCATACTGCCTGGGCCTCCTCCGGTTATCGCATCGGCCATCCGCCCTATGCCCAGGAGAGCATTGAGAACCACTGGTGTGATCAGCAATAGTATGATGGTGAACGTGAGAAGCATGGGTAGAGCATCACCATCCATAACGACCAGGAAGCCATCGGCCTCCTCTGCCAGGATATTGATGACCAGCATCAGGGAGATCATGACAACGAGGTCGACCGCAATGAGAAGCATCTCCATACGGGCCCTCCTGCGGGTCTCGGGAGCGACATCGAAGCGGTCGCATACGTCCGCCTTGAACATGCTGACGCGGTGAAAGCTGCTTGACAGCGTGGCCGGGACCAGCTTATCGATCCGGTCATAGATGCGCAGGGAGTTCTTCGACAATACCGGCATGACCACCATGGTGATCAGGGCCGCGCCGATGATCACCGAGTAGAACTGCCTATCTACCTGACCAGCTCCCACGGCCAGCTGGGTGATGATGAACGCGAACTCTCCCATGGCCACCAGGCTTACCGCCACCTGGAAGCTGGAACGCATCTTCATGTTGTTGATGTAGCAGGCCACGCTGACGCTTATGACCTTGCCGATGATGAACATGAGGGCGATGGCCAGGGCCATCGGCAATCCGCTGATGATGAGGGCAGGATCAATCTGTAGGCCTATGGAGATGAAGAACACGGCCATGAACAGCTCCTTCATCGGCTCCACCTTGGACTTGATGATGCTGACGAATGAGGACTGGGAGACTATCAGGCCCATGACGAAGGCCCCTATGGCGATGGACAGCCCGATGCTGCTGGAGACGAGCGCCGAGGTGAAGCACAGGGCGACGGCGAAGAGGAGGAGGATCTCCCCGGAGTACCTGCTCCCGACCCAGTCCAGGAGCTTTGGTATGCAGAGGGCGCCTAAGACGATGACGATGGAGACGAAGAGTATGATGAGGGCCACCATCCCGATGGTGGACTGGATGGTGGGTGACTCCCCGTTGAGCAGGGGGGCGGCCAGGGTGAGGATTATCACCTGCCCTATGTCCTCCAGCACGGTGATCCCCACGGCGGCCTTGGCCACCT
Source organism: Methanomassiliicoccus sp. (assembly GCA_018262895.1). Taxonomy (GTDB): domain Archaea; phylum Thermoplasmatota; class Thermoplasmata; order Methanomassiliicoccales; family Methanomassiliicoccaceae; genus UBA6. The sequence continues at coordinate 276,248 of JADFDJ010000001.1, forward strand.
GCGTGTTCATCATCTTCAGGCTGTGGAGCACGCCCACCACCACGGCGGTGCTGGTGCCGGATATGATGGCCCCCAGGAATATCGAGGACACCGGACCGAGGCCCAGCATCATGCCCACCAGGTAACCGACCATCACCATCATGGTCATCTCCATCGTGACCACGATGATAGTGAAGGAGCCTATCCTCCTCATCTCCCTGAGGTTCAGCTCCATCCCGATATAGAACATCAGGAGCACGATGCCCAGGTTCGAGAGGAAGAACACGGTGGAGTACTGCACCGTGACCTCAGGGAGCATGGTGGGTCCAAGGACTATGCCGGCCACGAGATAACCTATTATGGTGGGCATCTTCAGCCTGACCAGGACTATGGAGCATATGCCCGCCACCGCCGTGAGGAAGGTGATGTCAAGTAGTAATCTGGTCTCCGCTTCCATCGATTACCCCAGCTTCTCCATCATCTTCCCCTTCCACTATGCCGGCCCCCGAGAAGGACGGAACGGAACTTAAGGGACACCCAACTAACTTTCCAACGACAGGCCCAGGACCGTTCCCGCCTCCCGAGGATTAGTATAAAACTATTATAATTAAAATAGGTTTCGGGATGGCTAGCGACCATCGATGGCCGGTGGAGGGGGCGTCCGGCCGATTCTATCCCTCGAGATAATGAGGACTGGAGGGATGGAGCTTATGCTCACGGTACTCCTATGAAGCTGCGCTCGTTCTAAATAAGGCCCGACCTATGGCAGGTACAGAGGTGCGGCAATGCAAGAGGAGCTCTATCGCGCGATCTTTGAGCGCCGGTCCGTACGGAAGTTCGAGGACGTGGAACTGAAGGAAGGGGTTCTGGCCAGGTTGAGAACGTTCACCTCCGAGGTGAGGCCTCTGTTCCCCGAGATACGCACGGACTTCAGGGTCGTGGGGCCCGAGGAAGTGAAAGGCCTTTTCAAGGTCAAGGCCCCCCACTACCTGGTAGCGTTCTCCGAGAAGAAGGATGGGGACGCCGCCAACGTGGGGTTCATGCTGCAGCAGGTGGACCTCCATCTGGTGTCCATAGGGCTGGGTGCCTGCTGGCAGGGGGGGCCCCGACTGACGCGGGCCTCGCGAGAAGGGTCCGAGCTGGAACCGGTCATCCTCCTGGCCTTCGGCATACCTCTCAGGGACGAGAGGAGAAAGGGCGCACCCGATTTCGACCGCCGGCCGCTCTCAGAGATAACCGAGATCAGCGGTCATGAGGAGATCCTCGAGGCGGCGAGGCTGGCGCCGTCCGCGATGAACAGGCAGCCATGGTACTTCACCGCCGGGGAGAACGGCTCCATAAATGTCTATGCCGCCCGATCGTCCGTGAGGGAGCGGATGAACCTGGTCAGCGCGGGTATCGCGCTGTGCCACATGTGGCTGGCAGCGGCCCACCAGGGTTTCAGCGTGGGCTTCGACCGGGAACCGGACGAGACCACGGGTCCCAAGGGCTACGACTACGTGGCCACGATGATCACCCGGCATGCCTCCGGCGCTCAGTCCCAGGTAGGGAACGTAGCGAAGGGGGGCCGTCAGGTCTCCTGATGATCCTCTCCGAGACCCAAGCGGTCTAGGTGGTCCCAGAACCTGCCAGGGACCCTGATCTCGACCTCATGCTCGTAGCCTGGCACCTTCATTACGACGGTGTCACAAACTGAGCGCAGGTGCTTCCAAAGATATGAGGATGCATAGTCGTCAATGTCCGCGGGCATGCTGTCCAGCAGGCTGCGTGAGCATACCACGATGAGCCTCTCCCGAGCCCGGGAGAATATTACGTTGGTGCGGTTCAGGTCGAGGATGAAGTCTGCGCTGCCGGTTATGGCCCCGGCGTCGCTCTGGGTACCGGAGACCATTATGGTCTCGCACTCCCCGCCCTGGAGCCTCTCCACGGTGTCGATGAGCTTGAGGTGGTACTTGAAATCCTTCTCCAGCATGCTCCGTAGCAGCCCCCGCTGGGCGCGGTGGGGGGTGATGACGGACACTGTGGCCGGGGGCACCTCGTGCTCCTCCACCCCCCGGGCGGCCATGATGTCGCATATGAGCTTGGCCTCGAACAGGTTGCTCTTCCGCGAGCAGGACTCATCGTGCACCACCAGGTACACACCCTTCTCGTGCCATAGGTCCGCCAGGGAGGATACCCCTCCGCTCTTGATCTCCTGCCGCTTCCTCGACCGCAGCTCCACCCCTTCCTCAGCATACACGCCTGAGATTAGGTGGGTGAGCTCTGGGGTGAGGCGGTAGGTGACGGTGAGAGCGGACCTCCCTATCGCACCCGGAGGTGTCCTCTCGCTCAGCCCCCTGACCGCCTCATAGCAGCTCTGGTGAGGGGCCAGGGCGATCACCTGCTCCCTGCTCTCCTCCTCCCAGTCGTGGGAGGTTATGGGCGATAGCTGCTTGTGGTCTCCCACGAGCATTATCTCCCCGTCCCCCGCAAGCAACGTCGCCAGGGCTAGGAAGTCGGGGAACACCATCATGCTGGCCTCATCGATCATGAGGCCGTCGGTACGCATCGGGCCTGAGCGCTGGAAGCGATCGGCCATCTTCAGCAGCTCTCCGACCGTACCGCACAGCACCACGTCGCCCCTCTCCATCTCCTCGCGGATTAGCGCGTCGTTCCATGTACCGACCTCCCCTTCTTTGGGCAGCGTGTCCCCGCTGACCAGGCGGAGGACCTTATGGGGCCGGTGCTCCAGGCCTGCCATGGCCGCTGCCTGCAGGAAGCGCGGGGATGCGTCACGGATGCGTGCTGTTAGCTCGTTGACGGCCGTGTGGGTGTTCGCCGAGAGCAGGAACAGCTTCCTCCGCGGCCTGGCGGCGAGGCGGGCGAGCACGGCCGCGGCCGCGGTGTTGGTCTTGCCCGTCCCCGGCGGCCCCAGGAGCAGCTGCACGGTGCAAGCAAGGCCGTCCATGCACGATCGCAGCTGCACCTCGTCCAGCCTGTGACCGTCCAGGTCCATGGAGGCGAGCGCCGCCTGCAAGGTGGCGAGGGATGCATCGCTCATCCGCTCCCTCACGGGAACGGTAGGCCCCTGGGGGTCGAACCATCGGACGATGGGGGACCCACCGTGCTCGCTGAGCCAGGCATCGACGCGGGCCCGGGCGTAGTTGGAAAGGCTCTCCCCCACCAGCGCCTGGCTGCCCTCCTTCAGGTCCTTGCCGTATGACGGGAGGAGGTACCTTCCCATGGGGCCGTCGGACCGGCCGCTCTTGACGATGCTCGCCAGGAAGGCTCCTCTCTCGCGGTCGAGCACCTTGACCGTGGCGGTGACCCCCAGATTGAGGAGCTCCCTGATGGTCTGGCTCTCCTCTATGTCCCCGGAGTAGGGGGCCAGGCGGACGAAGCTGCCCACGTCCAGGGTGCAGGAGGCGAAGTAGGCCTGGGGATCTAGGCGGAAGCGTTCCAGGTCCACCTCCCCGCCCACGTGCTCCTGGCCCTGCTCCTCGAACTTGAACAGACCGGTTATCGGAAGGGCGGAACCGTCGGCCACGCGGGCGGAGGGGGAGCGCAGGGAGTCGATGAGCCAAGCTGCCCTCTTCACGTGATGGTCCAGCCTCAGGAAGTCCAGGCAGGCCTCGACGATGTCGTACCGGGAGGTGAAGTACGTTCCGATGTGCCTCAGCTCCCCCAGCGGAACGGGGGGCTTCTCGATGTGATAGTTCTTGTACAGCCTCTCCTCGATCCAGCGTAGCGCCTGGCACTTGGCCAGGAGGAAGGCGGAGATCGTGGGCGCGTTCCCCCCGCGGCGGTAGTCCTCCAGGGCCCGGGGCAGCATGTTGTCCTTCCCCACCCTTCGCGGAAGGGCGTCCCACATCGCATACCAGTAGGGGGCGTTGACGTCGGAGCTGAAGTAGGTGCGGACCTCAAAGAAACCGCTCTGCGCTCCCGGGGCATCGCGTTCGCACCACTCGCCCTCGGGGTCCGTGGCGAGCGCGGTGCGGAAATCGAAGATGTCCCGCCGCATGACGTACGAGAGGTCCGTGGCCCTTCCGCCGACCGTCCTCGTCCAATGGAATCGGGAGGAGCCGAACCAGCGCATGGAGGCGGCGATGACCGGGCTGAGGCCGGTGTAGCCCACCGTTACCTTGTGCCTGACCTCGTCCGCCAGGGGCGTGTAGATCGTCTGCTCCAGGTCCGCCCGGCACTCCGCCCGGCACCCCAGCAGCTCGGTGAGATGGTGCAGCAGCGGGCCCCCGCAGCGGTAGCAGGCATCGATGAGGTGGCCCATGTCGCCCTGGGACCAGGTATAGAGATGCAGTGGCCTCCACCCGCTCCCTCCAGCCCGTACGATGGCGTCGACCAGCTCATCGAAGAAGCCGCCTATTAGCTCCCTCTCGGCCCTGTCGTCCTCGCCCACATCGCCCGTCCAGGCCCTCGTGATCAGGCGGACGACCTCCTGGGACCGGATGGCCGGCCCGTCCTCCTCCTTCCCTGAGACCTCCCTGAGCTCGGGGTCGGGGGTGCGGTCGCCGCTATAGGGTGTGAGAAGGGAGAGCTCGCTGTCGGTGACATGGGCGGCCAGCCCTACCAGGCGGTCCTCGATGTAATCGTACTCCACGTCCAGGAACACCCTGACCAATGGCTGCCCCTCCGGGCCCACGTGGGCGGGGAGCAGGCCCGGACCGGTATGCCCTAAAGGCATGACCCCGAAGTCCCCCTGCTGGCAGCCGGACATGTTGGACCTCCGCGCCTTGGCGCGCACGATGAGGTCCCCCAGGTCGGAGCTGAAGCCGATGGTGCGTCTAAGCGCGGCAGCGCTGTCTCCATGGGGATCGAGGCTTGCCAGGTCATCGATGGTGGCGATGCCCGCTTGACGCAGCATACGGACCTCCGAGGGATCGATGCCCAGCAGCTCCAGCCGCCTCCGGCGGGCGCTGTCAGGCATGCAGATGGGGCAGTGCACGCAGGCCCCGCACTTGGCGTCGAGACGGTAGCTGAGGTCCTCCAGGTCGGTCCGGGCGATGCGGGCCAGAGGGCCATCGGCGGAGAGAAGGTTGCGCAGGTCCCCCATCTCCTCCACCAGGTCCAGCGACGGGAGCCCCAGGGCGTCCTGGACATGGTTGCTGCCGGGGTCGATGCGGGCGACCACCGACTCCAGGACCACATCGTCATAGCGCACTCCTCCCACCTCCAGACCGTGGTGCTCGAGGTGATCGCCCACCATGGCCCGGTAGGCCGCCAGCTGGACGCGATGGTAGGTCTTGTCCCTGCGGCTGGCCTTGCACTCCACGATGCGAAGGACGGGCACACCGTCGCGCCATCTGAGTATGAGGAAGTCCATCCTCCCGGAGAGCATGAAGTCGCCCACCTCGCCCTCTATCTCCACCTCCCGGGCGAACACTTCGGAACCGGGTGCCATTGCCCGGACGGATGCCAGGAAGCTTTGCCAGGAGATCCGGCACTCCCCCTCCGGGGGGCAGGGGTTCAGAAGGCGGACCCTTGTGCCCAGGGACCGCTCCAGCTCCTCCTCCCTCTCCCTCCCGCGGACTGCCAGGATGGGGTTCAGGGGCCCCCGCACCCGGCCGTAGAAAGGAAAGCGGCGGGCGATCTCGGACTTGTCCAGCCTCAGCTTGAAGCTGCGCTCGCAGCAGTGCTGATCGACGTACTCGCCGATATCGGTCACAACCACCAGGCTCTTCTTCTCGCTCATTGCCTGCCCTCAGGTCGCACCGGGGGTAGCTCTGGACCCAGCCCGGTGCCTGGATACGCTAACGCATCCTCACCACTTGAACCTGATGAGCAGGAAGACCGCCAGGCCCACGGCCAGTATGGAAACGCCCCAGCCTACCCAGATCCACGTCTCGGTGGAGAACGGGGTCCACTGCGCGTCCCCCACTATCACCGTGAGCTCGTTGGATATGGAGACCCTGGACGATGAGTCGGTGACCGTCAGGGTGACGGTGTAGGTACCAGGGTTCTCGAAGGTGTGGTTCACGTCCTTCATGGTGCTGGTGGTCCCGTCATCGAAGTTCCAGTGGTAGAAGTATGGACCCGTACCACTGGAGACCGAGCTGGTGAAGGGGACGGTCAAGGGGGCAGACCCTGTGCTGGACCCCTGCTCGATCACGACCTCAAGGCCGTCCTCCGATGTCACCGTGATCTCAATATCCTGGGACGTCGCCTCCTTTGCGGAGGAGTCCTTGACGGAGAGGTGCGCAGTATAGATACCTGGTTCGGAGTAGGTGTGAACAGGGTCCTCCTCCTCGCTGTATGTCCCGTCACCGAACGTCCAATTGTAGGAGATGGTCCCTGTGGCGTTCTCCACCACGCTGTAGAAGTTAACATCGAGCGGGCCCATGCCGTAGGAGACGGACGAGGAGATGCTGGTCTTTAGGTCCTGGGATAGAGAGGCCACGATCCTGAGGTTGGATGAGGTGGCCATCCGGCCCCCGCTGTCGGTGATGTTCAGGTTCACGTTGTAGGTGGCGGCCTCAGTGAATAGATGGGTCGGAGACTCCTCGGTGCTGGTGGACCCATCACCGAACTGCCACAGGTACGTGTACGGAGCCACGCCGTACCTGGGTGTGGCGTTGAAGGTGATGTTCAGCGGCAAGGTGCCCGCGGTGGTGGAGGCGGTGATGTTCACCTGGAACGGCGGAGTGATCACCATGGCGGTGCTGGTGTTGCTTACCGTGCGGCCGTAGGTGTCCCTGATGACGACCTCCGGAGCATAGGTTCCCGCCTTGGTGTATACATGGTTAACAGAACTCCCGGTACCGGTGGTACCATCATCGAGGTCCCAAGCATAGGTGTACGGTGCGGTGCCGCCTGTTACATCGGCCGTGAGGGCGACCTCCACCGGCGCCTGGGCAGTAGAGACGTTGGAGGTCACTTTAACGTCCAGGGCCGAGCTGGCGCAGTAGAACGTGAAATCCAAGCTGGGGGTAAGTTCGTAGGGGTCGCCCTCCGTGCTTCCCGTGACTCTCACGGTCCCGTTATGAGGTCCTGGCGCCAGGTCGGTGGGGATGCTCACAGTGTGGTTGAAGGTCCGGGTGTAAGGGAAGGAGGTGATGTCCAGAACGCCTGAGAACAGCACGCCCGTGTAGCCCCAATCGGCATAGTAGACCGTAACCTGGGTTATCTGCAGGGAAGAGACCTCGGAGCCGGGCGATATGATGACGGTATACTGACAGGGCACGGACTCCCCGGGGAAAACCTCTTGCGGTGATGTCTTGTCCAGCGTCACAAAGTCAGGCCAAGCGGCCTGTACTGACGGCGGCACGACCGCCACGGTCGTCACTAAAAGCAAAATCGTGAGCACTAAGCTCGCTAGAACCTTATCGATCCGCGTTTCCCATCCCTCGTGCCATCAACGCACTTTTTTTAGATAATACTTGCGAGCGAAGGGATCCTGTCAGCTTGGTAACACTAGTCGATATCGGCTATCTGGCAACGTGAGGGGCTCATGCGATTGGTTCATGCTGAGCCCTGCGGGCACGACCTGGGTAGGAAGAGCGTCGGATCCATCAAAATGACCGATCGTCTTACCTGCCCGCTTACCGAACCAGGTCTGCGAGGGCTCCTTCCGCCTGACGCCGTCACGTGTACCTGTAAGAACCGCGAGGTATGGTGAGCTGGAAGGTGGCCCCCTTCCCGTCCTCCCCGACCTCCTGTATGAGTATCCCGGTGATCGCCAGGATCTCCTTGGAGAGGAACAGGCCCAGCCCGGTCCCCTTCCCGAAACCCTTCATGAAGAGCCTTTCCCGGTCTTCCCGTGATAACCCTGCCCCGTTGTCCTGGAACGTGAGGAGCACGTCGCCGCCCTGCATCCTGGCATCCAGGACGATGCGCAGCGAGTCCGTACGCCCAGAATACTTTATGCTGTTATCCACGAGGTTGCGGAAGACCATGGTCAGCATGGGGTCTGCCAGTATGCTCAGGTTCCTCAGACCGGGTCCGATCTCGATAGCACCGTTGCCGTCAAGCTTGGGCAGTTCCTTCACGATCTCCTCCATCGACTGCCACTGAGGGACCATGGAGCCCATCATCTCGTAGTCCTTGGTGAAGTCGATCTGCCTGCTGACGTTCTGTATGGATTGCTCTACCTTCTTCAGCCGCTCCAACACGAAGGGATCGCCGACCCTCTCCATGGCCAGCTCCAGGTTGGCGCTCTGTATCTGGAGCTGGTTCTTGATGTCGTGGCGAGTGATGCTTCCCAGGAGGTCCAGCTTCTGGCGCGCCTTCAGGTACCTGACCTCGGCCTGCTTGTACCGGGTGATGTCCTGGTTGACGCCGAAATCCCTGATCCGGGCTCCCTTCGGGTCCCTGAAGGAGTAGGCGCAGATGAGGATGTGCCGGACCTCCCCGTCCCGCCGAACGATGCGGTGCTCCAGCTCCCGGTAGTCATCGTTGAAGGAGTGGGAGTAGGTCTTGGTCCGGAAGCTCTCCCGAACGCGAGGGAGGTCGTCAGGATGGACGAACTCCCTGATGTAGGTCTCTGCCAGCATGTGGTAGCCGCCCTCCCTCTGGGCATCGGTGGCGTATAGCTTGTAGAAGCGATCGTTGAAGGTGTAGGTCTTGGTGCTCACGTCGTACTCCCAAGATGCGATGTCCGCCATGTCCATGGCCATCGACAGGTGGGCCATGGTGGCCCTCAGCTCGTCCTCCACCTTCTTGCGTTCGGTGATGTCCCGGAACAGGATGATGTCCTGGGGCTCGTTCTCCTCGGCATCCTCCAGAGAGGCGACGGTGACTTGGCCCCAGACGATCTGGCCATCCTTGCGGATGTACCTTTTCTCCACCTCATATGTGCTCCTCCTGCCGGCCAGGTACTCCTCCCTGAGGTCCATCCCTACCTCGAGATCATCAGGATGGGCAAGATCGAAGAGGGACAGCTGGCTCAGCTCCGAGCGCGAGTGACCTAAGAACCTCACCAGCTCATCGTTGAACTCTTTGGGCACACCGTTGCGGTCGGCGATGGCGATCCCCACCGCTGCCTCGTTGAAGATGGCGCGGAACTTGCTCTCACTTCTCCGCAGCGCGTCCTCTGACCTCACGTGCCCGGTCATGTCGGTCACATAAGCAAGGACCCCCTTGCCGTCAGAGAGATTCACCTGGGAGAAGGCCACGTGAACAGGGAAACGAGTGCCGTTCTTGCGAACCCCTATGTACTCGGTCAATGGCCTCCGGGCCTGCCGCTGTACATGGCGCACGATCGGGTCCGGGACCTGGGGCGGGATGGACCGCTGGATCATGTCCTCCATGGGGCGGTCCCTGACGTCGTCCGCATCGTCGTAGCCGAACATGACCAGGTGCCGGCGGTTGGCGTAGGAGACCAGACCTTCCTGGACCATCATTATGGCGACGGGGGCGTCCTCGATGAGGGAGCGGAAGCGCTCCTCGCTCCTCCGGAGGTCGAGCTCGTTGCGGTGACCGATGACCGCCTTCTTCACCTTGTGCTCCAGCTCCATGAACTGGGACCTGGGGTCCCCGCCCTTCTGAACGTAGAAGGTTACGCCGTTGTTAAGGGCCTCGATTACCACTTCCTCCCTACCTTTTCCGGTGAAGAGGATGAACGGGATGCCAGTGTCCACCGCCCTCACGTGCTTGAGGAGGTCGATGCCGTTCATGTCCGGCATCTGGTAATCGGAGATGATGGCATCGTACGGGCTCTCTCTCATCATCTTGCCGACGTCCAGGGCTGAGAGGGCGGTGTCCACCCGGAGGTCCCCTGAACGTTCCAGAAAGGCCTTCCCAATATCCAGGAGCCCTGCCTCATCATCGACGTAGAGAATCCGGTACATCCAGAGACCCAATGTAGAGGTTATTGGTTCTGATAATGATAATAAGTGAACGGGCTTTTTATCATTCTCGATACTAACAAACCTTTGATGGCTCCCCCTGCCCGACCTTGGAGAGCGCTCCGTGACCGTTCACGTACTTGAACTTCCCTTCGGGGATAAGCATCTCGAACCTAACCCCTCGCCCGGGCTCCCCCGTCTCCTTGATGGTGATGCCGGTGATCGCCAGGATCTCCCTGGAGAGGAACAGGCCCAGCCCGGTCCCCTTCCCGAAGCCTTTCGTGAACAGCTCTGACTTTTCCTCGTAGGGTATTCCCACCCCGTCGTCCTCGTACGTGAGGATGAGGTCCCCGTCCTTCTCCAGGCAATCTATGGTGACGGTCATGGGGCCACCTCCGTACAGCAGGCTGTCCTCCACCAGGTTATGGAAGACACGGATCAGCATGGGGTCGGCCAGAACCTGAAGTCCGGTTATCCCCTTGCCTAGGACAAGGGCCTTCGCCGGCCGCTGCTCCTGCACGCACCTCGCGATCTCCTCGATGGACTGCCACTGCGGCAGGGCCGTGCCCATGCGCTGGTAGACGGACGTGAAATCGATCTGTTCCTGGACGATGTTGACCGAACGCTCCAAGCGCGCTATCCTCTTGAGTTGCTCAGGATCGGAGATCGAGCATTTCATCAGTTCCAAGGTAGCGCTCTGGATGAGGATCTGGTTCTTGATATCATGATGTGTCAGATCGCTCAGGAGGTCAAGCTTCTGACGTGACCTGCGCACCTCCTCCTCGGCCTTCCTCATCTCGGTGATGTCCTGGTTGATACCGAAGCTCTTCCTGTGCTTACCATCCTCGCTCTGCCAATTGGTGGAGCGCACGAGGATGAGCCGCACCTCGCCGTCCCGCCTCAATATGCGGTGCTCGAACTGGAAATAACCGACGGGGGGCGTGGGGAACGTGGTGTTACGGGAGTTATTCCTGACGAGATCATAATCCTCGGGGTACACGAACCTCTGGAAGTACTCCATGGATGACATCTCATATCCGCCCTCCCTCCCCGCGTCCGTAGCGTAGATCCTGTAGAAATGATCGTTGAAGGTGAAGGTGGACGTATCAAGGTCCAGCTCCCAGGACGCCAGGGTGGCCATGTCCATGGCCATGGAGAGCTGCCCCATGGTGCTCCTCAGCCTCTCCTCCGCCCGCTTGATCTCGGTTATGTCCTGGGTTACCCCGAAGCCCAGGGACCTCCTTCCGTTCTCGTCCTTCAAGGAGGTGGACCTTACGATGATGTGGCGTCTCTCTCCGTCCCGGCGTACGATGCTGTGCTCTATCTGCAGGAAATCTTCATCAAAGTTAGGCTGACTGACGGCGCCCATGACCTCGGCGAGACGGAGCGTCTCCTCGGGAGGCACGAACCTCTCCACGTACTCCCTGGCGGAAATGCGGTAACCGCCCTCCCTTTCCGCGTCCGTTCCGTAGATCTTGTAGAACCGGTCGTTGAAGAGGAACGTCCCTGTACTGGGATCGAACTCCCAGGAGGCCAGACCGGCCATGTCCATGGCCATGGAGAGCTGCCCCATGGCCCCCCGTAGCTCCTCGTCGGTCTTCTTGCGCTCGGTGATGTCCCTAATGAAGGTCAGGACCGCCGGCGCGTCAGATATGGTGACCTGCGCCGCCGTGACCTGGATGGGGAACTGGGTCCCGTCCCTGCGCCACCCCAGGAACTCGACCTCGTTCGGCAGGGAACCATGCTCTTGACCTTGGGGAGGGTTCCAGGGCTTCTTCCCCCGGTCGGGAGCGGTGAGGAAATCGCACAAAGAAAGGCCGGTGTACTCCTCCGGCCGGGTGTAGCCGAAGATCTCGCGGTGCAGGGGGTTGGCGTAAGTCATCACCCCATCCTGCAGGATAGCGATGGCCACTGGAGCGTTCTCGATAAGAGAACGGAACTTGGCCTCGCTCTTCTTGAGGGCCAGCTCGGTCTTGTGGCCCACGATGGCGTTCTTCAACTTATGCTCCAGCTCCATGAACTGGGACCTGGGGTCCCCGCCCTTCTGAACGTAGAAGGTTACGCCGTTGTTAAGGGCCTC
>JADFDJ010000020.1 GCA_018262895.1 Methanomassiliicoccus sp.
CGAAGATCGCGTCGCACAACATCAGGATGCTGGCTTGGATGTCGTTCAAGTCATCGAACTAGTTTAGCGTCAGGGTCTTTTCTATTTTTTTATAGCCATCATCCTCTGTTCCTAACGCATGCCGCAAGATTCTGCACGTTTTTCGGTAAAAAGTACTTTATTTAGGGGAGGCTTGAGCACACCGGTGGGGGCTTCGAGGCCAAGAATAAATAACTTCTCCGGGTTGGGTGTGTTGAATGAGCATATGCGATAGATGCAATCGCAACGCAGTAGAGTTCATCAGGTACAACGGCAGCCACCTATGTTCCGCCCACTTCCAGGAGTACGTGACCAGACGGGTCAGGAAGGAGCTCAGGTCGCAGGTGGACCTTGATTATTCCAAGCATATCGCGGTGGCCGTCTCGGGAGGCAAGGACAGCTGCATCGCCCTTCTGTTGATCCACGATATCCTGGAGAAGAGGAGGGACGTCAAAATATCTGCCATAACGGTGGATGAGGGCATCGAAGGCTACCGCCCGGATGCGCTGCAGAAAGCACGACACCTGGCCAAGGAGCTGGGCGTGGAACACTACGTCGCTAAGTTCGGAGATGTCGTGGACATGACCATGGATGAGGTCTCCTCCCTCCTCGGGCACAGAACCCCATGCGCCTACTGCGGGGTCTTCCGCCGCAAGTGCATGAACCTGAAGGCCCGGGAGATAGGAGCGGATGTCCTGGCAACAGGACATAACCTCGATGATGCGGCCCAGGCCATTCTGATGAACTTCACCCGAGGGGACGTGGAGAGGCTGGCCCGCATGGGGCCCCACGAGAAGGTGCAGCCCGGCCTGGTCCCGAGGATAATGCCCCTTCGTCAGATCCCCGAGAAGGAGGTGTATCTTTATGCGTTATTGCGCGAGATCAACTTCTCAGATTCCATCTGCCCCTACTGGGAGGCGGCGCTGCGCAACGAGTATAGAGACATCATCGATGTGATGGAGGCGCGGTCCCCGGGCACAAAGCACTCCATACTCGCCAGCTACGACGATATCAAGCCACTGCTGCAAACCAAGTACCCTCAGACCAGCCTCGAACGGTGCAGCTGCGGGGAGCCCTCGCCCAAGGGAAAGTGCATGGCCTGCACGATGATGGAGGAGCTTCGGGACCGGCGGACGCGCAAGTTGCCCTAAGAGCGTCATGTCTGTTGCAGGTATCATCTGTGGCCAATCGCGTCGCTACCTTCCATCCTATGGGTACAGGTCCTCAACGCCCAGCGAGTGGGCTCTCTCCCTCACCGACCTGGTAACCTCTGGGGCCATCACGATCTCGTCCGGCCACTCGCGGTCATGGCCGTCCACCAATCCCTTCTTGGTGGCATCGATGATGAGCTGCCTCTCTGCGATCCAAATGTCCCGCAGGGGATCCACGTTGTTAAAGAACTTCCAAAGGCAAAGGGAGCTGTCGGTAAGGTCGATGTCGTCGAACAGGACGATCACGCCCTCCCTCGTCAGCTGGGGGCTTCTCTCCAGCATATCCCGGTAGTACTTGGAGCTCTTCCACTTCTTGTCAATGCCGAGGAGCAGCAGGGGCGTCCTGCGGCCGGTCGCGGCCATGCGGAAGGAGATGAAGCCTCTGTCCAGGTCCCTGAGCACCTCCCTGATCTCCGCCTCCGAGCGGTAGGGTGAGAATCGAGGCTCGCCGCGGGCCCTCTCTCCCGGCACCCGTTCCGTAGCATCGAGACCCAGCTTCCCGCCGTACAGCGGGTCCGGCGCGGAGTGGTCCAGCACGTCCAGCACCCCCTCCGTGAGCACTAGGTCCGTCCACGGGTCGATTGTGTCCAGCAGGTGATCGAACAGCACCTCTGGCCTCAATAGAACGTCCTCGTCGACAACGGCTATCATCTTGGCGAAGCTCATCTGCCCGCTCCCCCAAAGTGCGTTCATCACCTTCCTTGCGTGGAGCGGGTACTCCTTGCGGATAGAGACCACCACTATGTTGTGGAAGACCCCTTCCCAGGGCATCCACTGGTCGACGATCTCCGGCACTATCATGCGCAACGGCGGTAAGAATATCCTCTCCGTGGCCTTCGCCAGGTAGCAATCCTCCATGGGTGGGCGCCCGACCACGGTGGCGCTGTATATCGCGTCCCGGCGATGGGTCACGGCGGTCACGTGAAACACCGGGTACTCGCCCCTCAGGGAGTAGTAGCCAGTATGGTCCCCGAACGGCCCCTCCGTCCTGGTCTCGCCCGGTTCCACATATCCTTCGAGGATGAACTCCGCCGTTGCCGGCACCTCCAGGTCCACCGTACGGCACTTTACCAGGTCCACGGGAGCGCCTTGGATGAAACCGGCCAGCAGCATCTCGTCCATCCCCTGGGGCATGGGGGCGGTGGCCGCATAGGTCACTGCCGGGGCGGTGCCGATGGCCACCGCCACCTCCATACGCCTCCCTTCCCGCTCGTACCCATGGTAGTTGTGGCTGCCGTCCTTGTGGATGTGCCAGTGCATGCCGGTGGTGTTTCGGTCATAGATCTGCATGCGGTACATTCCCACGTTCCTCCTGCCCTCCACGCTCTTGGTGAACACCACGGGCAGGGTCACGAACCTCCCCCCGTCCTGGGGCCAGCACTTCAGCACGGGGATCGCCCCGAGATCGACCTCTTCTCCCGTAAGTACCACCTCCTGGCACGGCGCCCTTCCGCCCTTCCTCACTCTGGGTAGGCACTTCGCCAACCCCAGCAGTTCCGGGAGCGTTCCCACCTTACCCATGAAGGTTGTGGGCATGGTCATCTTCAGCAGCCCTGAGATCCTCTCCGCAAGCTCGTCCGGGGAGTCGGCCTCCAGCGCCATGGCCATCCTCCTGTCGCTGCCGAAGGCGTTGGTGAGCACGGGGAACCTGCTGCCGGTGACGTTCTCGAACAGCAGCGCCTTCCCGCCCCCGGGGCTCTTGGACATGCGGTCGGTGATCTCCGTGATCTCCAGTTCCGGGGATACCGGCCCCACGACCCTCCTCAGCTCCCCTTCCTTCTCCAGACGGTTCACGAAGCCGTGCAGGTCCCTGTAGGTCATTTTCATCACTTCTCCAGCAGGTAGATGTGGCAGGCCCCCAGGGTCAGTTCCTTAATCTCCAGCGGGGTGAAGCCCGCTGCCGCCATCTTCCCCTTCAGGACCTCGGGGGAGGGGAAGGTGATGATGGAGTCGCAGAGGTAGCGGTAGGACGATTCATCTCCCTTCTGGAGGCGGACCACGAGGGGCATGAGCTTTGTGAGGTAGAAGATCATCCCCTCTCTGATCACCGCATAATGGGGTATGGACAGCTCCACCACGGCCAGGCGCCCACCGGGCCTGAGCACCCGGTGAACCTCCCTCAGGAAGCCATCTATATCGATCATGTTGCGAACCCCGAAGGCCACCATGGCCTTGTCGAAGGAGCCGTCCCTGAACGGCGTGTTCAGGGCGTCACCCTGCAGGACGGGGTACGGGGCGTCCTTACGCCTCTCCCTCCACTTGCTCAGCGCGGTCTGGAGCATGTTGCGCGAAAGGTCGATGCCCACGATGTCGCCACCGTTGTTCGCCATGGCCTGCAGGGCCATGTCCCCGGTGCCTGTGGCAATGTCCAGCACCCTGTCCCCCGGCCGGATGTCCAGCATGTCCAGCGTACGCTTCCGCCAGTGGCGGTCGATGGAGCCGGACATTAGGAGGTTGAGGCGATCGTAGGTCGGGGTGATATCGTCGAACATGCTGCCGATCCGCGACGGCCTCTTGTCCATATCCTTGACCACGTTGGAGGGCAGGCTCATCCAGGACCTCCCGCTTTCTTGAACGGACCATGTGAGATGCTCATAGGAGGTAGACCCCCATAACCATGGAGACGAAGACCATCACCGATATGATGCTGTTGACGTTGAAAAAGGCGACGTTTATCCTGGTGAGGTCAGAAGGCCGGACCAGCAGGTGCTCGACGATGAAGAGAGCCCCTATCAGAAAGATGCAAAGGATGTAGGCCGGGCCCATCGGAAGCATCCAGTAGAGGGCGGCCAGGCTGGCGATGCTGATGACGTGCAGTGCCGATGACGCGGCCAGAGCGGCCGGGACCCCCAGGCGGGAGGGTATGGACCTAAGGCCCTCCCTGCGGTCGAACTCGATGTCCTGGCAGGCGTACAGTATGTCGAACCCGGCGATGTAGGTGCTGAGAGCAAGGCTTAGGACGGCCGTGGCCTCGGTTATCGTCCCTGCCACCGCCACGCTGGCCCCCAGGGGCATGAGCCCGATGGAGATGCCGAGGACAAGATGGCTGGCTGAGGTGAAGCGCTTGGTGTAGGAGTACCCGAAAAGGACGGCCAGGACGGGGAAGGAGAGAACGAAGCACAGGGGAGATAGCATGGCCGCGGCTCCGACGAAGACGAAAGCTGAGAGGAGAGTGAACGACCAGGCCTGCTTCACTGACAGCGTCCCCCGGGGTATGTGCCGCCCGCTGGTACGGGGGTTCCGGCTGTCGATGCCTGCATCCACGATGCGGTTGAAGCCCATGGCCGCGGACCGCGCACCAACAATGGCCACGATGATCCACAGGACCATCTCCACGGTGATGGTGTGGTCTGTGCTGAGAATAACCAAGGCCGCCAGGCCGAAGGGCAGGGCGAACACCGTGTGGCTCAGCTTGATCATCTGAGCGTAGTTCACAGCCTTATCCCAGGACCATCCTCCCCCTGGTTCATCCTCCGCAGCCCGCGTCCAGCGGCACATCCGGCGCTCCATCCAGGTGAAGGTCTCGTAGATGGCGATGCCCAGGATGCTCATGGCCAATATGCCGACGTAGATATCGGTGTAGTTGCCCCAGGTCCAGGCGTTCGTTATCATGTAGCCCAGGCCCGAGGTCCCCGCGAACGTCTCTGCGAAGTACAGCACCGAGATGGAGGTCCCGGTGATGATGCGCAAGGCGGTGAAACAGGAGGGGAGGGCCGCGGGTATCACCGCCTCCCTGATGATGTCCCCCTCCGTCGCCCCCATGGAGCGCATGGAGTCGATGTACTTGCGGTCCAGGCCGCTCACCCCCTCCTTGGTGGCGACGAGTATCTGAAAGAAGACCACCAGTGTGATGAGCAGTATCTTCGACAGGTCCCCCAGGCCGAAGAGCAGGATCATCACCGGCAGAAACACCATCTTAGGGATGGGGTAGGTCAGGAATATCAAGGGGCTTACGTAGCGATCGGTCTTGCGGTCGTAGCCGATCATGATCCCCAGGGGGAAGGCCAGAAGCCATGCCAGGCCGATGCTGGAGAGCACCCGGAAGGTGCTGGCCGCGAAGTTCGACCAGAATTCCGAAGTACCGACCGCGGCCGCGAACGCCCTCAGGGTCTCCTCCGGGCCCGGGAGGACCGGGGAGCTCAGGAGGACAGCGGCCACCTTCCATGCCAGTAGGCAGGTGGCCAGGGACAGGGCGTACCCCAGCAGGCGCTGCTTGTTCATAGGCCCTCCACCGCCCGGCGGACCTCGCGGCACACGGCGAAGAAGCGCTCATCGCTACGGTATCCCATCCCACCTGCTCCCGGGTTGGGGACGATGGCGCGTATGCCGCATGGACGGCCCCCCAGGACCATGATCTCATCTCCCAGGAAGACAGCTTCCTCTATGCTGTGGGTCACAGTGACCATGGTGAGCCCCTTTTGCTCCCGCACCTCCAGCAGGGTGTTCTGCAGCCTCTCCCGGGTTAGGGTGTCCAGCGATGAGAAGGGCTCGTCCATCAGCAGGACCGAGGGGTCCATGACCAGCGCCCTGCCGATCGCCAACCTCTGCCTCTCGCCCCCGCTCATCCTGCTCGGGTAGTCGTCCTCATGGCCTTCCAGGCCGAGGTACCTAATGATATCCCGAGCGCGGCGGTCCTGCTCATCCTTAGGGACGTTCCTGATCCTCATGCCCAGGCAGATATTGCCCCAAACCGTCTTCCAGGGCAGAAGGCCGAAGTCCTGTAGGATCATCCCCACCTCCCGAGAAGGACCCTTGACCTCCCGGCCTTCGATGAGGACCTTCCCCGCTGTCGGCCTCGACAGGCCGGCCAGCATGTACAGGAGGGTGCTCTTCCCGCAGCCGGAGGGGCCGATTATGGTGAGGGAACGCCCTCTCTCCACAGAGAACGACATGTCCTCAATGACCCTGATCTCAGGAGCGAACTCCTTGGTGAGCCCCTCGGCCGTCAGCATCCGTTCACCCATACAGTTCCGTCGCCATCACGCCGTTGTAGGAGAATTGCTCTGTGAGTATTCCGATGTTCATCATCCACTCCTGGACCCGCTGCAGGTCCTCCTCGGTGGGGAGCACAATGGGCGACAGGGGCGGGAAATCGAAGCTGTCCCGGAGATCTTCTGGGAAGTGGATCTTCTCGTACAATACCTGGTCGTACGTCCAAGGGTCCTCGTTGACCTTGGCCACACTGGCGTTGTAAGCCTTCAGGAAGCTCTCCGCTGCCTGCCGGTTCTCGGATATCCACTCGCCTCTCAAGGCAATGACGGTAGCGGTGGTGTTGATAGCGCGGTCGTCTGTCAGAAGGACAGCGCCCTCGCCAATCGCGCGTGTCACGAACGGTTCCGGAAGGACGGCGACGTCGATCTGGTTCGAGAGCAGGGAGCTGAACCTGATTGGTATGGCCGGGACCTGCTGGACCTGTACAGGTCCGGTCACTCCGTTGGCCAGCAGCATCTCGCTCATGAAGTACTCGGAGATGGACGCCACCGAGGTCGCGATCGGCGTCCCGTTCAGCTGGGTAATGTCACTGATGCCCGAATTGGGGGAGGCCAGGATGGCGAACATGCGGTTGTCTGGGAGCGTTCGGTAATCGACCGTGACCACCCTAACGTCCATCGTCTTCCTTAGCACGAGAGTGTTTATGAGATCCCCGAAGTAGCCCTGGATGCTTCCGGCCGTGAACGCCGCATCCCGCTCCATAGCGCTGTTGAACTCCACGAGCTGAACATCGATTCCCTCCTGATCGAACAGCCCTTCCTCCTCAGCCACATAGAGGGGCAGAGTATCGATGACGGGAAGAACCCCGATACGCAGAACCGTGCCCTCGTCCTTTGAGGAGAGCATCAACAAAGCTCCCGCCGCCACGATCGCCGCGACCAAGGCCAGGGCGACGATGAACATGATCCAGTTGCGTTTCACTTTAAGATCAGCTCCTAAGCGACCGTCCTTATCGGCCCATAATGTCGGCCCCCTCTTAATATGTTGCCAGAGCACCCGGCTCAGGCTGACGAAGAAGCATCCTGATGAAAGAAAAGATAAAAAAAGGAAAGGGATTGTGGGGTTTCTCAAACGTCGCCTAGACCAGGTCGTAGAACTTGTACGCCTCGGTGCCTTCATTGAGGCAGTACTGCACCTTGGTGAAGTCCTTCTTTAGCTCCCACACGTCCTTCTTCACCGTCTCAGGGCTCTCCTTCTTGACGATGACGCGGTAGATCAGGCGGGCGACCTCCTCCATCTCCCCCTTCTCCATGCCAAGACGGGTCAGCTCCTGCGTGCCCAGCCTCAGCCCTGAGGGCTTTACGGAGCTGGTGTCGCCAGGGAGCATGTTCTTATTGGTGATGATGTTGGCCTTCTCCAGGTCAAGAGCGCACTGGGCCCCGCCGCCGTGCTTGGCCACGCTGATGGCCAGGGTGTGGGACTCCGTGAAGCCGAGGTGGGGGCACATCACGTCGATGCCCATCTCATAGAGGGCGCTGCCCAGGGCCTTGGCGTTCTTGATGACCTGACCAGCGTACTGCTTGCCGTAGATCTCGAACTCTGCCATGGTCACCGCCAGGGCGGCCATGGCATGAAGGTGGTGAGAGGAGGTAACGCCGGGGAAGGCGGCCTTCTGCAGTTTGGCCTGGACATCATCGTCGACCTTGTCGGCGATGATTATGCCGTGGTTGGGGCCCGGGAACGTCTTGTGGGTGCTCGCGGATATGATCTGCACGCCCTCGCGCAGAGGGTCCTGGAACTTGCCGCCGGCGATGAGGCCGAGAACGTGAGCGGCGTCGTACCACACCGCGCTACCTGCCTCCTGCAGAGCGTCCTGTATCTCCTTGATGGGTGTTGGAAAGAGGAACACTGATAGGCCGAACTGGGCGACCTTGGGCTTCTCCCGGACCAGGAACTTCCTGGTGGCGTCCACGTCAAGGTTCCAGTTCTTGTAGTCCCAGGGGTAGTGTACCGGGTTCAGACCCCTCAGGCCGACCGCGCCAAAGGGAGCTGTGGAGATGTGGGCACCAGAGGCCAGCTCCGGGGTGGCTATCTTGTCGCCGGGCTTGGCGAGCGCGAAAAGCACCGCGATGTTGGCTACCGTGCCGGAGGTGGGTCGCACATCGACGAACTTGGCCTTGAATATCTTCCTCGCCAGCTCCAGGCACTTCAGCTCCACCTTGTCCACATAGATGTTGCCCTGGTAGTACCTCTTGCCGGGAAGACCTTCCGCGTACCGATCATGGAAATCGGAGATCATCATCTCCTTTGCCAGGGGACTAATGAGGTTCTCAGAGGCGATCATGGGGAGCGACTCTTCGAACCATTTTGTATGGGCCTTGACCTGGTCCTTAATCCAGATTGCATCTTCCTTCATGATAGTTACCGGCCTGACATACGGCAAGTTGTAAAAATAAGTGTTGCAGGAATAGAATGAACAATATTGATGATTATCAGGTACCTGAAAAGATAACGCTCCGGGACGTCGTGGGGTGCGGCATTAAGCCAACTCTCTAGAATGGTGAGTGTCCCGGGGTTGGAATAGTTGCGACAAGGCTCCCAGATTCGCTCATTGATATTATTATGAATGTTAATATAAATATGTACTTTATTTTTAACCTCTATGAGCCAATCCTACACCCGCATGGTAAAGACCGTTGGAGATGCGAACATAATTTTCGATCGAATGACCGACCTGCTGAGGGCCAAGGGATTCAGGGTCATCAGCGCGGAGAAGCCCAGCCTTATCGTTGCCGACAGGGGGCTTGTAAGGCCGACCAGGAAGTTTTGGAAGTCCTCACACAGCCTCGTGATAGCATTCCATAAGATGGACGACTGCCCCGCTTTATCGTTCACCTACATCATGAGCGACATGTGGGACCGCACCCCTGGTGACGAGATCTTCATGAACAATGAGATCAACGATATCGTTGGCAACATGAACATGAACACCTCTATCATCGATGTCACCATGGTAAAGGACCGCGTATCACAGCCCTCCGCCACCTATAACTGAGCACGGGGACTGTCAATCATTATATATATGGGTCATCGGTTGTGAGAGGTTCGACCAGATAAAGGGTCAGGATCCTCAGCAGCCAAACCCTTTACCGGTTTGGGCTCAATCTTTGTGGGTCAGCCTAACCTTTTCTTTAATTCCGATATAGAAGAGACCGGCGTAGGATCGATACCCTGGAGCATGGCAAGATAAAAACTGACATGGTCTCCCAGGACAATGCCTCTCATCACGCTCTCCAGCGACGTTTCGCCCTCAAGGTCCACTACCAAAGGGTCCAAACGAAAATCCTCGAAAATGGAGATCGTGGCCTTGACGATGTCCGCCATCATGCCACGGTCTGAAGAGGCGCGCAGGAACACCGGTCTGTTCTTGCCATCCTTGGGGCCGTCCACCCATCCTACTATCTGGTTGTGGTCCGCTTCTGGCAGCTCGCCATACAGGCACAGCATCTTGGAGTTCTCGTTAATCTGGGTCTGCCAGCGGCGGCCTGCAGAGCGCACGCTACGTGATGAGTAGATGAACGGTAGGGTACCGGTAATGCTCTTCGCGATCGTCTTGGCAGGGTTGTCCTCGGTGGGGATGAGCGCGGAGCAGGAGCGGACTTCCTCCCTGAGAGATGGGACCATCCTCCTGAGCTCGGTGGCCACGGGGGCTACGCCTGCGTCCTCCAGAACGACCGCGGCACTTCCCAGGAGATGGCCGAGGGCCGCCCGTGGCTGCAGGCCTGGCGGCACCCTTACAATGCTGTCACCGTTCTCCTCGGATAGCTGCATAAGCCTCCCCCCGGAGGTGACAACAGCGATACGGGAGCCATGGCGCTGGGCATCCGCATACATCGCCAGCGTCTCCCTGGTGTTGCCGGAATAGGAGAGGAGTATGGTGAGGGTCTCTTCATCGACCCAACCCGGGAGCCGGACGTCCCTGACCACGGACACGATGGCGTCCGTGGTGGCCTCCAGGTGATCACAGAGTACATCGGCCCCCATGGCGGAACCTCCCAGACCGCACAGGCACAACTTTCTGCTCCCCTTGTCAACGTTGACCTCGCTCGACAGGGAGGCAAGCAGTTGGTCGGGCAGGGCTGCCATTTGGCCAAGCATGTTAGAAGCGTCGATATTGGCCAGGCCAGAAACGTCATCCAAGGTCATGGGCATGCCCCTCCATATCAACAGACCATATATTATTTGATTGATTGTGCCCACCTAACCAACAACCGTGGCCACCCCAGAAGGTCCCATCGATAACAATATTTTTGGTAGCTACCGGAGAGATAAAATATGGTTCCTCATATCGGACGAAAAGGTGATGATGTGGATAAGATACAGGAGGCCTTTGACGCGCTGCGCTCAGGCAAGTTCGTGCTGATCTTCGATTCGGACAGCAGGGAGGCGGAGACCGACATGATGATAGCCTCCGAACATGTGACATATGAGAGCATCCGCACCCTCAGGAAGGAGGCGGGCGGCCTGATATGCACCACCGTCCCTTCAGAGGTGTGGAAGAAGCTGGACCTGCCCTTCCTGGCAGAGCTGTTCGCAGAGTCCTACGCCAAGCATCCGGTTCTGAAGGTGCTGGCACCGAACGACCTACCGTACGACACCAAATCAGCGTTCTCCCTTACCATAAACCACCGCCGGACCTTCACGGGGATACCAGACGCGGACCGCGCCCTGACCATCTCGGAGTTCTCTAAGCTGGCAAAGGGGCTCAATGGTCTCGATCCGGCTCTTGCGCGGGAGGAGTTCGGTAACAATTTCCGTGCTCCCGGCCACGTGTTCCTCCTTAATTCCCAGCCGGGAATGCTCAACGACAGGAAAGGGCACACGGAGCTTTCCTCCGCCCTTCTGAAGATGGGCGGTATGTTCCCTTCTGCCACCATCTGCGAGATGATGGGCGATGATGGCAGGGCCATGACCAAGGACAAGGCTCAAGATTATGCCCGACGATATGGCTTGAACTACCTCGAGGGTGCCGAGATCATCGAGGCGTGGCAAAGCAGCAAGTGGTCGCAATGATAAGGGTCATGGCCAGCGGGGTCTTCGATATCCTCCACACAGGTCACATCCACTATCTCAGTGAGGCAAGGAAGCTGGGCGATGAGCTGGTGGTGGTAGTAGCGACCGATAGGACGGTCAGAAAGAGGAAGCATGAGCCCATCACACCTGAGAATATGCGCCTGGAGCTGGTTCGCTCCCTGAAGCCGGTCGACAGGGCGGTGCTGGGCAAGGAAGGGGACATGTTCAAGGTGGTCTCAGAGATAGCTCCGGACATAATCGCCCTGGGCTACGACCAGATGTTCGACGAGAGGGAGCTGGAGTCTCAGCTGGCCGAGCGCGGGATGAATATCCGCGTGGTGAGGTTGGGGCATTACGAGGACGACCTCGACGGGACCCGCAAGATCATACGCAGGATAATAGACTGGCACAAGGAGAAGGCTGACAACGAGGGGGAGAACCGATGAAGCTTATAGGCATCGCCGACACCACCTTCGCGCGCGTCGACATGGGAGGCGCGGCCATCGAGGAGCTGAAGACCCTGGGCACCGGCTATAAGGTCGTGCGCTACACCGTTCCGGGCATCAAGGACCTTCCGGTAGCCTGCAAGAAGCTCATCGAAGAGCAGCGATGCGACATCGTCATCGCACTGGGCATGCCCGGTCCCAAGGACAAGGACAAGAACTGCGCCCATGAGACCTCCACCGGGATCATCGCCGCTCAGCTGATGACAAATCATCATATCATGGAGGTCTTCGTCCACGAGGACGAGGCCCCAGATGCCAAGACCCTCGACTGGCTGGCCAAGCAGAGGGCGAGGGAGCATGCCCGAAATGCCTACAACCTCCTGTTCCGTCCGGACGTCCTGTCCAAGAACGCGGGAAGGGGATTACGTCAGGGATACGAGGACGTCGGGCCGATAAGGGAGTGATGACATGAAGAAGTACAACATTGGGATTGTAGTATCCGAGTTCAATTTCGACATCACCTCGATGATGTTGGAGCGGGCGAAGGCGCACGCCGCCTTTCTGGATGTGAACGTGAGCAGGGTCATCTCCGTCCCCGGGGTATACGACATGCCTCTGGCCATAAAGAAGCTGCTGGAGGATCAGAGCATCGATGGTGTGGT
Source organism: Methanomassiliicoccus sp. (assembly GCA_018262895.1). GTDB lineage: Archaea > Thermoplasmatota > Thermoplasmata > Methanomassiliicoccales > Methanomassiliicoccaceae > UBA6. The sequence goes on from JADFDJ010000020.1 coordinate 12,343, forward strand.
CACACTAGGGTGCGTGATAGAGGGAGAGACCGACCACGACCAGGTGGTCATACAGCACGCTGCCCGGAAGATCATCGACCTCAGCCTCCAGTACGAGAAACCGGTGTCCCTGGGGATAAGCGGTCCGGGTATGACCCGCCTGCAGGCGGAAGAGAGGATCGAGAAGGGCCGTGATGCGCTGGAGGCCTGCGTCAAGCTCCTTAAGAACCTTGAGTGAGCCTCCCTCTTCAAACCACTTATTACCAATTCTTTTCATCTAACACGGATCCTCATATCTCCGTGTGAACGGCATGCAGGTCAAGCTTTGGTGCAGGAATATTTTATATGTATGTAAAAATGAAAGGTAAAGGGGTTTCTGACGCCAGTGGAGCTGGCCTCTCGACCCTTAACCGACCTTTCTCATGTACGTCTCGATGGAATCAAAGGCCTTCTCCAGGGTCTCTACGGGGGGCAGGAACACTGCACGGAAGTGCATTTTGCCGTACTCCTCGCTGAACCCGTTTCCTGGAACCAATAGCACATGACAGTTCTTCAGTATGTCCAGGACAAAGTCCTGATCGTTCTTCCAGTGATCGGACTCGATCTTGGGGAATATGTAGAACGCGGCCTGTGGCCTCGTAGTGGACAACCCGGGTATCTCATCGATCCGCTTGCATATGTAGTTCCGGCGTTCCCGTAACTTCGTATTGGTCTTCTCCAGGTATTCCTTGGGACCTCTGAGGGCCTCGATGGCGGCCATCTGGCAAGGGTTGTTGGCACTGATGCGCAATCGAAGCTGGCGCATCATCCCTTCCTTGATCTCATCGAGCTTCCCCTTGGGGTCATGGAAGACGGTATAGCCGAGCCTCCATCCCGGAAGGAGGTCCACCTTCGAGAAACCATTGAAAAGGATCATGGGCACGTCCTTGCTCAGCGTTGAAGGTGAATAATGGACCCCATCGAACGTCATCAGGTCGTATATCTCATCAGAGATGATGAACAGGTCATGCTCACCGGCAAGGTCAACCATCTCCTTCAGCACCTTTTTCGAATATAACGAGCCGGTGGGGTTGTTGGGGTTGATGATGACCATGCTCTTGGTCCTCGGTGTTATCTTCCTTCTTAAGTCGTCGATATCGGGTTGCCATCCGTCTGCCTCATCCGTGTGGTAGGACACGGACCTGCCTCCAAAGAACTTGGTGAACTCAGTGTAGGTGGGGTAGCCTGGGCCCGGTACGAGGATCTCATCTCCCTCGTCGACCACGGCAGCGGTGACCATCTGGATAGCCTCGGTCACACCATTGGTGATCAGGCAATCGTCGATGCTCACGTCCAACCCGTTCTTCTGCTTCTCCTTTTCCATAATGGCCTGGCGTAGTTCGACGTCGCCTTCTGACTCGGCATAGCCGTGGTCGTTGAGCTCTACAGCCCGGCGCAAAGCGTCGCGGACGTGCTGGGGGGGATCGAAATCATATTTGTTGGGGTCTCCGATATGGAGCTTTATTATCTCCGCGCCGTTCTTCTCCAGCTCCCTCGCTGGCAGGAGAATGTCGCGGATGGCGTATTCCACGCCCATCGAACGCTTGGTCGCTTTCATCATGACCGACCTCAGGTCTCGGCATTAATAAACTTCAAATATAAACTAGCTTCGACATCTCAGTCAGGTCCAGATTAGGCGTAGTTGGTTTTTCGCAAAATGTATATTGCTGCTCCGTTTAACCGCAATTCGTGGCCCTGGTCCGATTAGGCAAGATACCGTTGAGATGGTGCGATTCGTGCAACGTCCCTGTCCTGGAGAGCAAGCAGTGCGGTCGCTGCGGAGGTGCGACCAGGCAGGTGGAGATAACGCCTCCGGGCGATGCCCGGCCCGCATCCCCTAGGGACCTGAAGCTCGTAAGGGAGATCGTCGACAGGCAGTTCGGGGAGGGCTGCGGAGCGGCCGTCCTTCCGGAAGGTCACTTCACATTGATGAACAAGGCCCCAGCCCTCGACCGCATGGATGAGGTCATGGTCGATGGCAGCGTGATCGGTACCCTGCGCTATGACCTCGGGAAGGGATGGACCTTCCTCGCCAGGATGCCTGCGGCCAAGGCTGTGCAGGCCGTCGCTTCCCGTGCGGTGGTCACGGCCGACGACGGCGCTCTCAGGCCCATTCTCGGAGGCTCGAACCTCCTGGCGCCGGGGGTGGTCTCCAGGAGCGAGGGCATCTCCGTAGGGGATGAGGTTCTCGTCGTTGACCGCCAGGGAAGGGCCTTCGCTTCCGGGACGGCACGCATGCGCTCCGAGGATATGGTCGAGGGAGCCAAGGGCATGGCGGTGAAGGTGCGTTGGTCGGAGGCCCCTGAGATAGTACCTCCGTCCAGGGGCAAGTCAGGATGGCAGGAGACGCTGGAGGCCAACCGCCCGGAGATGGACCGCAAGATCGCCGAGGCCGTGAAGTTCATGCACCGTGTCATGAACGAGAACGCCGGTCTACCGTCCGTGGTCTCGTTCTCGGGAGGCAAGGACTCCCTGGCCACCCTGCTCCTGGGACTGAGGACAGGGGTCAAACTTCCCATACTCTACCTCGACACCGGCCTGGAGTTCCCGGAGACCCTGCAGCACGTTTACGACGTGGCCCGTCGCCACGACCTCAGGCTGATCCTGGAGGAGGCTCCCAGGGAGGCTTTCGAGGAGGGGTTCAGGGTATTTGGTCCCCCCGGAAGGGACTACCGCTGGTGCTGCAAGACCAATAAGCTGGGGCCCACGGTAAGGGCCATAGCCACGAACTTCCCCGAAGGGGTCCTATCCTTCATAGGCCAGAGGCGCTATGAGTCCGAGTCCCGCGCCGCCAAGCCCAGGGTGTGGAAGAACCCGTGGACGCCGGGGCAGATCGGGGCCTCGCCCATACAGAACTGGACTGCATTGCATGTATGGTTGCTGATCATGGGCGATGGGGAGCCGTACAATCCGTGGTACGATCAAGGTCTGGACCGTATCGGGTGCATGATGTGCCCCGCCTCGGACCTGGCCGAGCTTAAGGTGGTGGAGAGCGGCTGCGAGAGCTACGGGGAATGGTCGGAAAAGCTTCACGGCTATGCTTCCGGGAGAGGTCTCCCGGCCTCGTGGGTGGAGCTGGGCATGTGGAGGTGGAAGAGGGTGCCGGCATCGATAACCAAAGAGCTCGAACGAGTGGGGATCTCCATCAGAGCCGAGAAGGAAGAGGAGGAGAGGCCGTCCGAGAACCTCAAGCTGTTCCTCCAAGGGGGAGCGTCGCCGTGCACCATGGGCTACTCTATCGAAGGCGCGTTCGATCGCCCCCTGCGCTTGGACCGGGTGGCCAACTTGCTCAACTTGCTTGGAGAGGTGACAGTAAACGAGGACGAGGGCTGGGCGATGGTGGATAACGTCACCATATTCGATGCCGGTGCCCTCATCGCCAAGGATGCGGACGCTGACAAGTTGAGAGAAAAAGTGGAAAGGGTGCGTCGAACGGTGGTCAAGGCCGAGGAGTGCGTCGGTTGCGGCGTCTGCACCGGAAGATGCATCGAGGGTGCACTAAGCTTGGTGCTAGGCCGTGTTCAAGTTGATGTTGCGTCGTGCATCCACTGTCGACGTTGCATGGAACCGTGCCCAGCCATTACGTTCGGTGACAGCGCCTTTGATTTCTGACCTTCCTGACCTATGATATAGGGAAGGGGTTTTCCGGCGCCTCTCGATTGCCCCCGCGTTCACCGCACGAAGTCGATGCCGTCGTCATCCACCGGGGCGGGCCTCTGCTGCTGGGGCTGCTGCTTGTACTGCTGAGGCTGGCCTCCGAGCTTGGGCTTGGCGATCTCGTCCTCCAGGGCACCGAGCTTGCTTGTGGGAGCCCCGCCCTTTCCATACATGTACTTGGAGGAGGCTCCGGTCACGATCAGGAGGATCTTGATGGTGCCTTCCAGCTCCGGGTCCACCGAGCATCCCCATATGATGCGCGCACGCTCGTTGACGCTGTTAGTTACGATCTCTGCGGCCCTCTGCGCCTCGCCCACGGACATATCCGGCCCGCCGACGACGCGGATGAGGGCCCCCTTGGCATCCTTGAGGTTGATCTCACCCAACAATGGGGAGGTCAGTGCCTCGTGGACGGCGGCCTTCACCCGGTCATCCTCCTCCGTGTTGCCCTCTCCGATGCCCACGAAGGCGACCCCGCCCTCCTTCATGACGGTCTGTATATCAGCATAGTCAAGGTTGACCAGGCCAGGCTTGGTGATGATCTCGGTTAGACCTTTGATGGTCTGCATGAGCACCTCATCAGCGACCTTGAAGGCAGCGTCCACGGGCAGCTTGGGAACGAGCTCCAGAAGCTTGTCGTTGGGGACGACGATAGTAGTGTCGCACACGGAACGGAGCTTGTTGAGACCTATCATGGCGTTCTCAGCACGAACGGTACCCTCAGCTTTGAAGGGGAAGGTGACCACACCTATGGTCAGAGCCCTTATCTGCTCCTTAGCGATGGATGCGACATAGTGCGCCGATCCGGTGCCGGTGCCTCCACCCATGCCCGCAGTGACGAAAACTATGTTAGAGCCAGTAAGGAACTGTCGGATATCATTGTCGTTCTCTCTGGCAGCGGCCTCGCCGTTCTCCGGCAGTGCGCCGGCTCCCATTCCGCGGGTGGTGCTCTTACCTATCAGAATCTTCCTCGGTGCCCGAATGGTGAGCAGGTGCTTGGCATCCGTGTTGATGGCGCAAAGCTGCGCACCGCTTATTCCGGCATCCACGCAGCGGTTGATGGTGTTAGAACCGCCTCCACCACAGCCGATGATCTTGATGCAGACATCCAACTGAGCGGCAATCCTCATGATCTCCTTGTCCGCATCGGACATCTCCTGCTGTGGGGCAGGAGCGGGAGCAGCCTGCGGCTGGACCGCATACTTCTCCTTGTATTCACTACCAAGTGCGTTCTTAACCAATGAATTTGGCATTAGTGCATCCCTCGTCTGACGAGACCGACTATCTGTAATATAAATGTTGTTGACTGGATGTGATTTTTTTATTATTTGAATAATAGAAAGTTAATGTCGTTGTGCTATCCAGTTTAAAAAAGGTAAAAGCGGTCAGAGTTTGTCCGACGATTGTCTGACATTCATCACAGGCCTCTCGATAACGGTCTCCGGCCACAACACCACGTGAATGCTGGGGCTGTCCTCCAGCTGTCGTAAGCACCTCTGGTATATGTCCTCGGCCGTGGCCGGTATAAGGTAGGATGCTAGTTTGACGAAGGAGAGCGCCTGGGCATACAGCACGAAGGTCGCCGCCCGGTCCTGATCATGAACCCTGGTCTCCAATGGGCCCTTGTACCTTTGCAGGAACTCATCAACATGTTCCTGGAGATATGCCTTGGCCTCCGATCGTCTGCTGTCCAGGACCAGGGCCTTCACGTTGTCGATGAGGTCATAAAGTTTTGCCATCTCCACCTTGTCCTCAGCGAAGAGGTCTGAAGACGTTACCTTTGGCCGGTCCTTGATCCTATCCTTGACTTCGCTAGCCAGTGTCAAGAGGTCGCCTCGGAGCTGGAATTCCTTATTTCGCTCCTCGATGATTTTACTGGTATCGTCGTAGGTCCTCTCTCGGCTCGCCTTCATGGCCTTGCGGAGGGGCTCCTCGATCGCGCCGCCGTAGACCCCCATCCGGGAGAGGTCGGGGGCCATCCTCAGGAGCTCTGCGAGGTAGTCCTTCAGCTGCTCGGAGCTGCGATAACGGTGTTTTATGGTGTCCAAGCATAGGCCAATGTCCCTTATGGCCCTCATGGTCTCTCCATCGAGGAAGGTCATCTTCGTCAGGTCCGCTAGGGAGACGATGTCCTCAACGGGGACATCCTTCCGTCTGGCCATGGCCACGAGAAGCATTGTCTGCTCGTATATGGAGGCGTAGGTGACGGCGTGTGCTCCCACAGAATCGCCCAGGAACCCCTGCACGGCCTTTCTGATAGTCCTGCTGGGGTGGACCATGTTGGCCATGATGGCCTCCATGCAGATCGTGTCCTTGCTGAGCTCGTTCAGGGTCTGCCTGGCCGGCCTTCTTATCCTTTCATCATCGTCATAATAGTGGCCTAAAAGAGCGGTCACCGTCTCCAATGGCTTCTGTTCCGCCCATTTGACGATCTTCCGTCGTGCCCTCTCGATCTCGGAGTCCTGGTTCGAAGGGAAGGAGTCCACGATGATGGCCTCGATGCGCTCCTCTTCGCTTTTCTTCCCCAGGACACTCCCAAACGGCATGAGCTTCACCGAACGATGATGGAGAACATTAGGCGGCTACTAATAGCTTGCCGACCAGATTAATATTCTGATAACAAATATTTTTCATTGTTATTAATGGTCCTCGATCAATAATCACATGGTGCACCTCATACCCCAATTTTTTGACGCTGATATGCTACCCAGTCCACAATATTATCAAAACTTATATATGGATGATGTTCAATTAACATTTAACCTGGAAGCGTGCAGAAACATGAATGAGATGTCACCCGTAAGGAGCGCCTTGGACGAAATAAAGAAGCTAGACCATGTCTTGGACGCTTCCCTGGTGTCCCGTGGAGGCATGTATGTCATGGGCGGTCCCTTGAAGGGGCTTCACCGTGAGACCTATGCGGCCATGTCCGCCATCATGATAGGGGCAGCAGAGACGACCTCTTCCGAGCTCAAGGACAAGCTTAACAAAGTGTCGGTAGAGCTGACGGAACAGACGCTGGTCCTCATAAGCGTAGGTCCCAAATATCTCCTGGCGATCCTCGTAGACCATGGCGGGGACCGGGATAAGATCGCTTCTCAGACCAAGAAGATCATGTCCAACGTCGAGATGATCATCTAACCTTGTCTCTTAAGAACCCTTTTTATTAATCTGTTTCTCTTTTATTCTAGTGATCGTTTTCATAGGCCGTCACATCCTTTTTAGGCCGCGCCTGAACCAACGTGAAGTACTCATGACCGCCGAGCTCAACGATCGGGTCGATGACTGTCCGGTGCCGATGGCAGAGCACCTTCCGGCCTTTATGGCAGCGATGACATCGTCCTTGGTCCGGCAGTCATCAGGGACCTCGGTGAGCGCGCGTCCCAATGACCTTAGCTCGTGCGCGTCGCTCCCTCCCACTGAAGGTAACCTCAACTCCTCCGCGAGCGCTTTGGCAGCCCTGTTCCCTCCCCTGCGGGAGCGGCCATTGGCAACCTCTATGGCATCGAAGTCGTTCTCCCTGACGTTCTTCTCCCCCAGACCGGTGGACATCCTGTATGGGTGCGGCGCTATGGCGATCCCTCCGGCCTGACGGATCTGACGGATGGTCTCGGAGACCTCTAGGCCTCTCGGAACGGGACGGGCAAGACCCAACCCGAGTATGTGCCCCCCCTTGGAGGATATCTCTATACCAGGGATGATTATAATCCCAGCACCAAGGCGCTCCGCCTCATCGCAACCACCCATATCGTTATGGTCGGTGATGGCCAGCACCCTTATGTCCAACTGGCGGCAGCGATCGATGATCTCCTCTATGGTCTGGTGCCCGTCATCGGAGTGAGAGGAGTGAACGTGAAGGTCGGCCTTCATCGCACCGTGGCCCCGTTGGGGAGTCGCTCGTCGGCTGTGATGAAAGAGCCTTTCTCGGTGAAGAACGCCAGGCATTCATTGGCCTCGGGCGAGGGCAAGAAAACCGGTACCTTGGACCTTCCCAGCCCTGGGGGGCAGCGGCATCTCAGCTTCCTGCCGACATCGATTCCCCCATCCTCCTGGACCTCCCCGATCTTGAGGGTGAGTTTCTGGAAGTCCTTGAACTCGATCTGCTTCTCCGAGGGCGTCATGCCGCTGCTGACCTGATCGCCAGGCTCCGCATCAGCGGGAGGCATCAGCAAGGTGACCAGGTCCCCGGACTCAGCTGCCAGCAGCATCCCTTGGGACTCGTAGCCGCGAAGCTTGGCGGGCTTCAGGTTGGACACGACCACCACCTTCCTCCCCTTCAGCTCTTCGGGGGTGAAGTAGGCCTTAAGGCCGGCGACGATCTGCACCTTCCTCCCGATGTCCACCTGCATTAACAGAAGGGAATCGGCGTTGGGGTGGTTCTGGACATCGATGATCCTTCCCACCTTGAGATTGAGGCTCTCGAATCCCCTGAAGGCGGCATCGGGGTCTTCCTTCTCGACCACGATCTTGGAGAACAGGGGCTTGGGCTCGAGCAGCTTCTGCCCCTCCGGCAGGGGTACGGCGAAATTATCCCAGCCTTTGTTAAGCATTCCCTCCTGGTGTCCCAGCAGCTTCCATGCTCCCTCGCTCGAACGCGGCAGGAAAGGGTAGCTCATCACGGCCAGGGCCTGGACCAGCTGCAGGTTGAGGTACAGTACTGAGCCGCACTGTTCTCGGTCCTTCTTTATCAGAGCCCACGGCCCAACGCTGTCGAAGTAGCGGTTCCCGAACTGAGCCAGGTCCATGATGGCCTTGAGACCTCGCTTGAACTCGCACTTCTGGAGGTTCTCATCCACCTCGGCGCGGGCCTTCTCGATGGCCTCCATCACCTCCCGCCTCTGGGCCTCGGTGCCGTGATAGATGGGCACCTCTCCGAAGTGCTTGAAGGTGAAGCTCAGCACGCGGTGGTAGAAGTTGCCCAGGGTGGCCACCAGCTCGTTGTTTATCTTCGTCTCGAAGTCCTCCCAGGTGAACTCCGAGTCCTTGTTCTCGGGCATGTTCACCGCCAGATAGTAGCGGAGGGCATCAACCTGGTAGCTCTTCAGGAGTGACGGGATGTCTATGGAGTTGCCCCGGCTCTTGGACAGCTTGTCGCCCTTGAAGGTGAGGAACTCGTTGGCAGGCACGTCATACGGGAGGTTCAGACCACCGTATCCCATGAGCATTGCCGGCCAAATGATCGTATGAAAGGGGATGTTGTCCTTGCCCAGGAAGTAGTAGCCCTTGACGGAGGGGTCGGCCCAGTACTCCTTCCAAGCATCAGGTCGACCTGTCCTCTTGGCCCATTCCTTGGAGGCCGACAGATAGCCGATGACGGCATCGAACCATACGTAGATGACCTTATCCTCCCATCCCGGAAGCGGTACGGGCACACCCCACGACATGTCCCTGGTGATGGGGCGGTCCGCCAGGCCGGCCTCCAGCCAGTTCTTCGTGAATAGCTTCACCGAGCTCTTCCACTCCTCCTTGCCGGAGATCCAATCGATGAGCCGGTCCTGGAACGCGGTCAATTTGAGGAAGTAGTGCTCGGTCTCTCTAAGCTCGGGGGCGGTGCTGCAGTGGACGCACACCGCGTTCACCATCTCGCCTCCTTCGAAGGCCTTGCCGCACCTCTCGCACTGGTCCCCCCTTGCCTTCTCGTTGCCGCAGGAGGGGCAGGTCCCTTCCACGTAGCGGTCGGGAAGGAACTTTTCGCACTTCGGACAGTAATACTGGAGGGTGCCCTTCTTGTAGAGGAAGCCGTGGTCCCTCAAGGTCATGAACATATCGGTCACGACCTCGAAGTGGTTCTCCGTGTGCGTCTTGGTGAACAACGAGAACTCGATGTCAAGACCCTCGATGGCCTTCTTGTTGATCTCATGGTAGCGCTCGGCGATGACCTCAGGGGTCACGCCCTCCTTCTCGGCCTTGACCGTTATGGGCGTACCATGCTGGTCCGAACCGGAGACCATGAGCACCTCGTTCCCATGAAGGCGCTGGTATTTCGAGAAGATGTCCGGGGGAAGGAGCGAGCCGGCCACATGCCCCAGGTGGATGGGGGCATTGGCGTACGGCCACGCGACGCACACTAGAACCTTGACCATTATATCGGCAACGCATTGTGGAAGAAGGATTTAAGGTTGACCGCCCGTCCCATTGGTGGCATCACAATCATCTTTTTATCGGAGGGCCCTTATTGCGCTCAGTATGCGAATCGCCGTTCTGTTGAGGGACCACTGTCAGCCGAAGAAGTGCAACTCTGAGTGCAGGAACTACTGCCCCAAGGTGCGCACCGGCGTGGAGGCCGTGGTCATCGGCGACAGCGGCCGTCCGGTGATATCTGAGGAGCTGTGCGTCGGCTGCGGGATCTGCGTGCACAAGTGCCCCTTCGAGGCCATCAAGATCATCGGCCTGCCGGAGGAGCTAAAGAGCGAGCTCATGCACCAGTACGGAACGAACGGTTTCCGCATCTACCGCCTTCCCGTACCCAAGAAGGGTCTGGTCACTGGCATCCTGGGTCCGAACGGCATAGGAAAGACCACCTCCATCAGGCTGCTTTCGGGTGAGGAGGTGCCCAACTTCGGCGACTACGAGAACCCTCCCTCCAAGGAGCAGGTGCTGGAGAGGCTTTCAGGGACGGAGCTGGGCGATTACCTTACCAAGGTGTACGCAGGTAAGGTTCGAACCGCCCTCAAGCCCCAGTATGTGGATAAGCTCCCCAAGGTGGCCAAGGGTGTCGTCAGGGACCTGCTGAGCAAGGTCGCGGAGAGGATGACCCCCGATGAGGCCGCGGAGCTGATGGACTTGCAGGATGTGATCGATCGCCCCCTGGACAGGCTGTCTGGAGGGGAGCTGCAGAGGGTGGCCATCGCAGCCTCTCTCATGAAGGACGCGGACACCTACTTCTTCGATGAGCCGTCGTCCTACCTGGATATCTACCAGCGCATAAAGGTCGCTCGTTTGATCCAGTCCTTGGCTGAGGAGAAGCAGGTGGTAGTCATCGAGCACGACCTCGCCATTTTTGATTTTCTAGCAGACAACGCCTACCTGGTCTACGGTTCCGAAGGAGCGTACGGTATCTTCGCCAATCCTCGGCAGGTACGCATAGCCATCAACACCTACCTGGACGGTTACTTGCGCGAGGAGAACATCCGCTTCCGGGACACCCAGATACGCTTCGAGTCCCATCCTCCGCGGGACAGCCAGCTCACAGCACACCTCCTTGACTACGACCGCATGGAGTGCGATTTCAAGCAGTTCAAGCTCAGCGTGGAGCCGGGCACTATCAAGATCGGGGAGTCAATAGGGGTGGTGGGCCCTAACGCCATCGGAAAGACCACCTTCGTGAAGATGCTCGCTGGAGTTCAGGAGCCTACCCTGGGATCGGTGGACCGCAGCGTCAAGGTGTCTTACAAACCGCAGTACATCGCCCCTGACTTCGACGGCACGGTGCTGGAGCTTTTCACCGCCACCAATCTTGAGTTCTTTCAATCGGGCTTCTTCGAGAGCGAGATCGCCCATCCCCTGATGCTGAGGCGCCTTTATGATAAGAACGTCAAAAACCTCTCTGGAGGTGAGCTGCAGAGGGTGGCCATTGCCATCTGCCTCTCCAGGGAGGCCGACATGTACCTCCTTGACGAGCCCTCCGCGTACCTCGACTCGAACCAGAGGATGGAGGCGGCGAAGACCGTCCGCAGGGTCATGGAGAAGAGGGGGCGCAGCGCGCTCATAGTAGACCATGACATATACTTCCTGGACATGGTGTCCGACTCCATGATGGTGTTCGATGGCATCCCCGGCCGCGAGGGCAGGGCCAACGGGCCGTTCGACATGAGGGAGGGGATGAACATGTTCCTCAAGAACGTCGACGTCACCTTCCGACGGGACAACGACACCAACAGGCCGAGGATCAACAAACCCGGATCACGACTGGATAGGGAACAGAAGGAGATGGGGGAGTACTACTACAGCGGGGCCTAAGGCGCACAGTACTTCTTTTCCTGCCTCTTCCTGATGACATAGTAAAGGACCAGGGCCAGCGCTCCCAGCACCACCACGATCTCCAACGGACGATACAGGTCCTCTATGGTCTGCCAGTTCTCTCCCAGGACCAGGCCCAGATAGGAAAGGACGAGACACCAGGGGAAAGACCCTAGGGTGGATAGGACGACGAAGCGCCTGAACGGCATGCAGGCCATCCCAGCGGGCAGGGAGATGAAGGTCCTGACCACCGGAAGGAGCCTGGAGCCGAACACCGCCCAGTCCCCGTACTTCCTGAACCAGCACTCCGCAAGATCGAGATGCTTCTCGTTCATCCGGATGTAACGACCGTATCTCTTGACGAGGGGGCGGCCGCCCTTGAGACCTACAAAATAGGCTATCACCGATCCGGCCGTGCAGCCGAAGGTTCCTGCCAGGGCCACCATCAGCATGTCCAGGATAGGATCGCCGAAAAGCACGATCCTTCCCTGGTATACTAGGGCTCCGGCGAAAGGCAGCACTATCTCACTGGGGATGGGTATGCACATGCTCTCTATGGTCATCAGAGCGAAGACGCCGGGCAGACCCAGGAACCCAAGGATCCCCATGATGAGCTCCACTCCCCAAGCTATCAATCCCTCGATGAAGCCCATCGCCGGTTGCCACTGCATCTATCTATATGAACTTTGCTCGGTTGAGGTCCATGGACCTGACGAAAGCATTTCATATGCTGCCATGCCTACCAATGGCAGTTCGGTGAGAGCGTGGAAGCGGTACAGGTAACGGACGGTATCTATTGGGTGGGGGCGATCGATTGGAACATCCGCAATTTCCATGGATATTCCACCTCCAGGGGCTCGACGTATAACGCATACCTCATAACGGGGGAAAAGAACATCCTGATCGATACGGTCAAGAGGCCTTTCTTCGAGGAGATGGTGGGCAGGATCAGGAGCGTCATCGACCCTCAGAAGATCGATATCATAGTGTCCAACCACACCGAGATGGACCACTCCAGCAGCCTGCCTCTGATGCAGGAGCTGACCGGGGCGACGGTGCTGGCGTCCCGGATGGGTGTTGAGGGCCTCCGGCTACACTTCCCAAGGCTGAGGACGGAGATGGTGAAGGACGGTCAGGAGATCAAGCTGGGCACGAAGACCCTGAAGTTCATAGACACTCCCATGCTCCACTGGCCGGACTCCATGTTCACCTACGTGGAGGAGGACAAGGTCCTGTTCAGCATGGATGCCTTCGGTCAGCACTATGCCACTACCAAGAGGTTCGACGATGAGGTGGACCAGGACGTCCTATACCAGGAGGCGGCGAAGTACTATGCCAACATCATACTCCTGTTCAACTCTCAGGTGGAGAGGACCATCCAGAAGGCCAAGGACATAGACATAAGGATCATCGCCACGTCCCATGGTGTGATCTGGCGCAAGAACCTGGGCAAGATATTCGAACTGTACTCACAGTGGTCCAGTTCCCGGACCAAGGAGAAGGCGGTCGTCGTCTACGACACCATGTGGAACTCCACGCGCATCATGGCCGAGGAGATCGCTGAGGGCATAGCCTCCGAGGGCGTCGAGGTCAGGGTCATGAAGCTGGGCGAGACGGACCGCAGCGAGGTCATGAGGGAGGTGCTGGACTCCCGGGCGGTGGTGATAGGGTCCCCCACGCTCAACAACAACCTGTTCCCCTCCGTCGCTGATATGATCTATTACCTCAGGGGGCTTCGTCCCACCAACCGCATAGGGGCGGTCTTCGGATCATACGGATGGGCCGGAGGGGCCGTGAAGATGGCGCAGGACCTGCTCAAGGGAAGCGGCCTGGACCTTCCCCTGGAGCCCTACCAGGTGAGGTTTATACCTCAAGAGGAGGAGCGCCGGAAATGCCGTGAGTTCGGCAGGACCATCGGCCAAAAGATCAAGGAAAAGAGCGTTGCCTGAGCGCCATCAACATGTCTCTTCATCTCGATCGGCACGGGAGAGGGATCGGAGTTGGAAGAGGATGACATGGTAAAATGAGGTCTCTCGTCATTTCGTAGCTTGCAACAACACGAAGGACGAGGAGACCATGCTATACGTAGGATTGGACGTACATAAAGAGTTTTGTCAGGCCAGCGTGCTGAACGAGAACGGGAACGAGCTATTGAACGAACGCTTCGACTCGACCACGGAGGCGCTGGACCGCTTCCTCGACCAGTTCGAGGAAGCCAAGTTCGTGCTAGAATCGACCGGCATCTGGGAGTTCATCTATGAGGGCATCGAGAGACGAGGCTTCGAGGTGCAGCTCGCTCATCCTCTGAAGGTTCGAGCGATAGCGGAGGCGAGCGTGAAGACAGACAAGATCGACGCGCGAACACTTGCCAAGTTATTGCGACTGGACATGGTGCCGCAGTCGTACATACCGTCTCGTGACATTCGCGATCTACGGCAGCGCGTGCGGCAGCGAGCGTTCCTCGTGCAGCGCTGCACCTCGTTCAAGAACCGCATACACGCGGAGCTCACACGCAACGGGATACGACGTCCGGAGGATATCGGCACGTCGTTCTCGAAGAAACACCGGGAGTGGATTCGTTCTCTAGGCATACCGACCATCGTGGTCGACCTTGATTGTCTTGAGGCCATAGAGGCGA
>JADFDJ010000021.1 GCA_018262895.1 Methanomassiliicoccus sp.
ACACCTGCTCCAAAAGGGGATGTCCCTCGCCGATACCCATCTTGGTCAGGCTGGAGGCAGGGATCATCATTGGGGTCGCGTCCGTCAAGCTCATACTTGTCGTTCAACCTTATCAACCGCTCGATCGCCGTTCTCGGTGATGGCGACCACTCCAGCACCTTCTTCGCCCAGTACATGCGGAGGTAGCCATGCATCCTTCCCTGGGACACCATCTCCTTCTGCATCGCATTCCAGAGGTCGTCCGCGGTCTCCCCCGCCTCCAGCTCTTGAAGGGAATAGAGGGGCTCTCGGGGATCCTTCGCATGTTTCTCCAGGGTTCGGCGTGACCACTCGGGGAGGCCCTCATAACGATCGTGGTCCTGATTGTAGAAGCAGAAGTTATCGCTGAGCTCCCTCCTGACTATCAGCTCTTCCAGGAAGGCCTCCTTGGCAGCTTTGGAGGAGCCGGCCCTCTGCACCTCCAGCGCCACCCTCTGAGGGGATATGCATCCGAAGTGCAGATAAGGAGAAAGGCCGGACTGGCCGTAACGGAGGGGATCGTTACGATCTTCAGGATAATGCTCCAGCCTATGGTCGATGAACGTTCGGAGCGTCCTGTCTCCCGCCTTCCGCCCGGGCCCTACCTGCACCTCCTTCACATTGCGGTCTATGTCCAGAGACCTTAAGATCGAGCTTACTTCCCAGGCCGGTGCCTCCTTGGCAGGATACGGATGACGGATGACCTGTGGCAGTTCGTGTAGGTACTTCTCGATGAGCCGCGCCAGCTTAGGGCGCAGCGTCCTTGCCGCCCACTCCTGTTTAGGAGAGGCTACCCAGCATGGAACGATATTGTGGGTATCGACCTCCCTATGGGGGAAGTTGGTCGATGTCCGAACCAGATGTTTCCATTCCTTCTTGATCCTCAGGGGATCGAAGTCCTCGACCACCAGAGCCGGACGCTGCTCGCGGAGGAAGGGGATCATGGCCGAGGGCCCGCCAGGCAGGAGATGGAAAGGGATGTCCAGGGCCGATAGGTCCCTTTCCACCTCCTTCAGGCCACGCAGCATGAACCCGTACTGACGAAGGGTGGCCCCCAGAAAGGAGGGGGACAGGGAGAACGCCACCACCAATGGACGCCGCATCCGAACGGCCTCCTCCTGGGCGAACACCAGAGCATGGTTGTCCAGGCACCGCTGATCACGGCTCATCCAGTATACCACCGGGCCTTCCCCGGCCGCTCCCTGCTTGACGTCCCGGACCCGTGAGAGGTCCATGCGCAGGTATCAGTCAGCTATGCTATTGAACTATTCACCGTACACCGAACCACTCCGCCTCTCCCTTCAGCCGATGGAAGTGCGGGTCGATCGCCAAGAACGCGGCGGCCATGACCGTCCCCGGTACTACAATGATAGGGCTATCGAACATGATGGCAGCTAGAATGGACAACGCGATCGTGCCTGCCGCGGATAGCCACCTAAGCCTGCGACGGCGCACAGCCCTGCGGTAGTCACTAAGGAACCTTTCCGTTGTCCCAGGTGATGTGAAAACGGAGGCGAAGATGGCTGACGAATACAGGGTGGCCTCGTACATGGCGTCTTTTGCGTTCCTGCGGGGACGGACCTTGATTATGCATTTCCTAACGAAGTCAGGGCTGCTTACGGCCATGTCCATCCCTCTGACCACCGCCTCCAGTGGAGGGTCCATCCTGGCGATGGCCTCTTCCCGGGAGTCATGGGATAGGAACATGAAACCGGTATGCACGCTCTTGTCCTGAACGTAGTGAAGGGCTCGTCCCAGTGACCTCAATGCCCAGTAGTAATTGCCCTGAAGATAGGCCCTACGGGCCATCCAGGCATGGCCCATCACCGTCCCGGTGTGTGGATGATGATGAGGAGCGCGTACCACATATCCCCTCCGGTGCTTGCCAAACCGGAGAAGGGGGTCTGGTCTTCTATCAGGCTCCACAGAACCGTCGCTTAAGGCCCTCTCGAGGTCATAAGGGAGGCCAAACTCCTGAGATATGGCCCGAGCAATGGCCCTATGGCTCTTCCATTTCATCCCATCCCTGGACCCATGTAGCGACAGGTCCTATTTAAGCAAATGAGGGACCTGACCGAATTCACCCTTGAACCGTATCGATCTGGATGGTCTCAGGTTGTTCCGCTTAAACACTACCTTCATCACCTTGGTGAGCACGATGAACATAATGGCCGGCCATCGAACCATTAAAGAACCATTGATTGCGTATCGTTCATTGTGCCTCTGCAGCATCTATTCTCGAAGCGGGACGTGAGAACTTATCCGAAGTTACCAGTGGACATGGCGATGACCGGGGTGCGCACGTTCCTCCGTCAGGCCCAGTTCCAGATCTATGATGTTAATCCGCAGCAGGTGCATGGAGAGCAGTACTTCCAGAAACTTGGCCTGCGGAGGGCCGTGGACGTTTGGGCCAATCCCAACGGAGATGGGTCGATCATCACCCTGGACATCTCCGCGACATTGGGCGATCCCGAAGCGGCCGTTGGACTGATAGGGGCCGTCATATATCTGCCCTTGGCAGTGGCCGTGGGGGCGGTGTCCTACCTCGACTATGAACGGGACGCCTCGTCGCTCCTCACCTCATTATGGAATTACTTGGATAATATGGAGGGACGGCCGCCCTCTCCCGGGCTTGATTCCAACCTCCGTTGCAGCAACTGCGGACTGAGCCAGGATCAAGACTCCAGGTTCTGTAAGCGGTGCGGAGCGCAGGTCCGTCCGTGACCTGGCTAAATCAATGTCTGACATTTATCTGACAACTTTTATAAGCAAGGACCAACATTCAATTAACTATGTCTCAGGATGGGAAAACAAGCGTAGGCCTTAGCGGTCAAACCGTGGGGTTTGTTACCATCGCGGTAGGGTTCGCTATCATAGTTGCCTACTATATGACTGATAGCTTTTTGCTGATAATTCCGGTCACCCTCATCGAGGTCGGATTCTACGGTCTGGCAATGGGGGCTTTCGGAGAGCTGCGCGGTTCCCGGTCGAGCGCCGGTGGCATTAAATGGGGGACCGATCCCGCATACACCATGTTCTGGGGTAGTCTGCTAGTGCTTGTAGGCACCCTGTGGCTGGTAAATGTGGCTTGGCCCAACAACCTGCCTGCCCTCGCCGCTGCGTTCCTGATATGGTTCGGTGTGGCTGTGATGCTGCTCACCAGGAAGGGTGCTTCCAAGGTCCAGGTCTGGTAATCCATCACGAGAAAAGGTGCGGGTGAGCTGGGGGCCTATGCCCCTGGGACTATCGCATCCCAGCCCCCGTGCCAAACAATTTCCTGGATCCTTCTGGGATGCTTCTTACCTCTCGTGTGTCGTTCAATGCGAACGATGAAAAGCCTTTTATCGCTCCCAAATCGTGCGGTGTGGAGGTGCAAATGAACGTCAAGGAGCGCGTGGCATTATTTTCCGTCATCGCTGCAGTGCTCCTAACGACGACAAAGCTCACAGTGGGGGCCTACACCAACAGCCTGGGCATTATATCTGAGGCTCTCCACTCCGGCATCGATCTCATCGCCGCGGTGATGACCTTGTTCGCGGTTAGGGCCGCGGCGCGTCCTCCCGACGAGGATTATATGTACGGTCACGAGAAAGTGGAGTCCCTATCCAGCTTGGGGGAGGTCGTCCTTCTGTTCATCACCGCGGCCTGGATCGTCTATGAGGCCGTCAACCGATTGGTGTTCGGAGCTCCCCATCTGAACCTGGGGTGGTCGGCCTTGGCGGTCATGCTTCTGTCGGTGATCGTGGACTTCACGCGGTCCCGGGCTCTACTGCGAACGGCGAAGAAGTACAAGAGCCAGGCTCTGGAAGCGGACGGTATCCACTTCTCCACCGATCTCATCTCCTCGGTGGTCGTCATCATCGGAATCCTGCTTACCATGGGCGGCATGAACGACTTCGACTCCTACGCGGCGCTGGGAGTGGCCGCGGTGACGGTCTTCATCGGCTACCGCTTGTTCAAGAAGTCGGTACGCACCCTGTTGGACGGGGCACCTACAGGCATTTCTGCAAAGGTCACAGAGGAGATCTTGGCCGTCGCTGGCATCCACCGGGTCGAGCGTGTCCGGGTGCGGGAATCGGGGCCCCGTACGTTCATCGAGGCCACCGTACGCATCGACCAGTTCATCACCTTGGAGCAAGGCCATCGCCTTACCGACATCGCAGAGGACCGGATCAAGGCCGCGATACCGTCATCGGATGTCATTCTTCACGCCGAGCCCATCTGCCTGGAGGATGCGACCTTGGAGGACCGTATCCGTGCAGAGGCCTCCACCATGGCCGAGATAAAGAGCGTGCATAACATAGCCTTTACCGAGGGTAACTCTGGGCGCGTGGTGGAGCTGCACATCGAGCTCGACGGAGACCTTACGGTGATGGCAGCAGATGAGCTTGCCAGGAAGCTGGAGGACAAGATAAGGGCCCTGGATCCCTGCATACACCTGGTCGCCTCTCACATCGAGCCGGTGGGATGCCCCGCCTGCCAGGGAGAGGCCTCGGAGATCAAGCAGGAGATCGTGGAGAAGACCCTGAGCAAGCTCGCTTCCCAGTTCCCGGAGGTTCTGGCCTGCCGGGACCTGCATGTGCATGATACCAAGAACGGGCTGCGGGTGTTCCTTTGCTGCCAGTTCGACCCCCAGATGAGCGTAGCCAGGGCCCACGAGCTGGTCCATATCCTCGAAGGCCACATCCGATCCCAGCACGAGGAGATAGAGAACGTGAACATACGCCTGGAGCCTTGTTGCTCCATCATTTCTAAGGGCGAACAGGGGCCCAGCGGAGATCATAAGGGAACGTTGTCGTGAAGGCGTCGGGACATTTCCGCGGCCATCTCCCCTATGCTGCTGCCTTCCTTCACCCTACTGTCCATGAGCTCCGCCACGCTTCCGTCCTCTATTCGCCTCTTGATCAGAGGCAGGTAGTCCAGCTCCTCGGCTGTAGCGGATGCCTCGGCCTTTGCTAGAAGGAGTCGAAGCTCCGCCCTACAGGACCCGGTACCACGGCGGATGGCCTCTTCGGTCATCTCATAAAGGGAGCCTTGGTCCTCCTCCAGGTGCAGGTCGGCGCGTAGAAGGGCAAGGACAAGGGCGGTTACCGCCATGTCCGAGCGAAGGCACTCCTGCTCGTCCACTGCCTTCAGCTCCAGGCACTCCCTGTGGGGGCGAACGATGACCCCTCGGGAATCGACCCACTCGTGGCAAAGCTCATCTCCACCCACCGCCCGCAGGTCCCTGTAAACGGACTCAAGGATGTCCTCGTGGTCCTTCCAGCGGTCCAAGCGCTCCGGGATCAGTCCATTGCAGATCTTCGGTACGCGGGCTTGGTTCTCCCTGTAGAACAGCAGGCGGTTGTCCATGATGCCGGTGCGGCGACCTTCCACGAACGGGGAGGAGGCGGTGACCGCCACCAGGAACGGGATAAGAGAGCGGAGGCGGTCGAACATGCGGACCATCCTATCCTCGCTCCCGTAGTGAACGTTTACCTGCAATGCCTGGATGTTCAACCAGCCGTGCTGCCGCAGGCCGAAGACACGTTCATAGGCATCGTATATCTCCTTGTCCTCATGGTCCCACACAACTGCCTGGTCCAAGGTCAGCAGGGGATGCATGCCCAGACCCAGGAGGCGATAGCGATGCCCTGTGGCATCATGAAAGCGCATCATGCCATCGAAGATCGCATTCTCCATCGCGGAGATGCTGGTATGAGGGGCAGAGGGCACGAATTCGACAACATGCTTCTGGAGCTCCTTGCTTACGTTGATGGGCCCGAAGTTGAACTCGTTGACGATCTTGCCATGAATCCCCTGTATTATGTTGTCAGCGATGGGGAGAGGGCGCATATCTGCGCTGTTCACCGAGTATTCGTGCTCAGTCCCGACGGTCGTTATTGAACACCTCTTCGAGAGGGTACTCAGCGACCTTCACGGTATCCGGTTCCTCCACCCTGCATACGCTCTGCAGCTCTTCCGGGGGAAGGGCCCTGACCAGATTCCGTATGTTCTGAACGGCCAGCTCGAACTGTTCATCGTAGGCAGCGCGATCACTCTTGAGGAAAGCCACCAGGTCGCAGATGCGTTCCTTCTTGAGGTATATCTCCAGCTTCCCGTCGCAGATGTCAAAGGTGAACGGCCCGGCCACGCATGTCTCCGGTTTTACCTGCTGGATGCGGCAGCGCCCGTCCTTGTAACCGATGCAGAAGCCCGTTGACTTGCAGTCCAGCATACGATGTTCTCGAAACATGATCTCATCGAACGTCACGCCGTTCTCGATAAGGATGGATATTCGCTCCTCGGTCAAGGGGGGCCTTGCATAGTAGCAGCATCTTCCGCCGCACTTGTCGCAGATCTTCGTGAGCAGGTCCATGGTCATCTTGTTCATGTCAGAGCACCTTCAATGGAGGTCCCTGGGGGGACCGTGGAACCCATCGCTGCGAACGGATAATCTTGATAGTCGGACATATGCATCGAGGGTGATCGGCCGCTAATCCTAAAGATGGTATTTAGACGTTTGGAGATCGACCTCGACCATGGATAAGCAACGGATCGGAACATGTTGCTGGAAGGGGATGCTTACATGGTGTCCTAGAGCGGTCCGCTGGAAAGGGCGGTCAGCTCCGGAGATCTCTTCCCCGGCCCTCCCATTATATCCCTGAGGATGTCCCGCCAGGCATCTAGCTCCTCATCCATGCGACCAGTTATCTTGACCATCTCGGCGACATAGTCGGTATGGAACCTCTCCCTGAACTTCTCCACCTCCTCTCCCTCCTCCGCCGAGGGGATCCAGCTCTCGAAGAGCAGTGAGGTCATGGCCACATCCGCCAGGTAGTCCCCGCGAACCGCGCCTCCCCACCTGAATATTATCGGGCCGTCGATGGATACCAGTATGTTGTACGGCATGTATGCCATATGGCAGGTCCAATCGCCTCCCGGCATCCGGGCCAGTCTTTTCCGTAGGCCTTCCCTCTCGCTCTCGGTCAGGTCCTCCCGCTGTGATATCAGCTCATTTAGTCTCTCTTTTACAGAGGGGAGCTCAGGGACCTTGTGCAGGTAGATCTCGTGCTGAGTATATGCAAAGAAGAGAGCCAATCTGTGATACCAGGTGGGATTGTCTATGGTCCACTTGGTGAACGTAGGTCCCACCACCGTGTCAAGCACCAGCCCCAGTCTCCCGTCGATCTCCTCGATGTCGTGAACGAAGGGAGTGTCCATACCATACTGCCGCATCAAAATGGTGATATCCCTCTCCTTCTCCACTACCGATCGGGGCGTCCCCGCCGGGAACAGCATGGCAAACTTGTTGTCTCCCACGTCCCTAAGCTCGTAATCCCTTCCAACCAAGAACATGCTCACACCCGTGACAGGGCCGGTCTCAAAGCCCAATCCATGAGGTATGCGTCTTCGCGACCTTATCATTCCTTCGCACGAAAGTATAGCGGCTGCATCATTCTCCATCCTTGGACGTGATCCTCGAATATCGAAACTGGCCGTCTAGCTTGAACGAGCATGTTCAAGGAAAAGTCCAGGGACCGACGGGTTCGAACAATAGGATGGCGATGGGATGGGGCTCTTCAGGGCTCAAACTTCCTCACCCTGCTGTACCGCTTTCGCCGAAGCCTCTTCATAACCTTCACCTCCACGCTGGAACGGGCATCTCCATACAGAGACCGCGCCTCCCACCAGGGCCGTCGCCGCTAAGCCCAGAAGGACAATGGCTCCGATGGTGACCGCATCCACTGATGCCGAGGAAATAACCCTCGTCCCCTCCCCGTCGGAAGTGTCAGACGTGTACTCTTGAGTGGCCTCGCTCCATGGGGGCGAAGGACCCGGATAGACCGCTAGATATATCACGACGATCATTGCCAACAGGCATATCAAGCTCGAGGATATCAGGATAACTATCTTGGTGCGATCATTAGGGTTGAGTATGTCGCGGGACTTCCAGGTCAGGGCGTAGTATACGAAGCCGTGGTCCTCGGTCCGTGATACGAAGCCCCCCTCCTCCAGCTTCTTGAGGTGGCGGTGCACCGCGGCCTTGTCTATCCCCAGCAGATCGGCCAGTTGGGAAACGGTCCTGCGGTTGGTCTCCAGCGCCTTCAATATCTCCAGCCGGGTATCGGAGGCCAGGGCGAACAGCGACCGCCTGTCAAGCTCCACCTTCATCGCATTACCCTGGGGGGAAAGGACATCCGGGGCCTTGAAGCCTGGTACCTCATTCCATCCTCGTGGCATACCAACCATAGTAGCTCTGCCCCTCGCTGTAGATCAAGGAACCTAGGGAGATGAGAGATGAGAGGGAGTTGGCCTTCACCGTGGTATCGGAGATAGTGTACAGGATATCACCGATGTACAGAGAACGGCTCACGGTAGCATCCTTATGGGTTATCGCGCCGATCTGGTCGATGCCGCTCTCCCCGACCTCCAGGACCAGCCCCACCGACCATGGACGCTGGTAGGTCCAGTACTCAGCCCCTCCGGAATAGGAGCTAAAGGTCACGGGGATCACCAGGACCTTCCTGACGGCATCGTAGAGCACTGCTCGGTGGTCGTACTGCGCAGCTGAGTAGGAGCAGCCCTCTACAAGGTAGGTATCTATCTCTTCCATGTTCTCTGGGTCGCTGACGTTGTACAGCGAGATCTTAACGGAGCCGTTCTCGAAGCCGATGCCCAGAAGTCCGTCCTCCACCATCTGCAGGTAGGTGGAAGCCCCCGGGACCTTCAGCTCCCCCATCACCACGGGGTCGTCCTCAGACAGGTCGATGATGAAGAGAGGGTCGACCTGCCTGAAGGTGACCATATAGAGGCGGTCGTCCAGGTAGCGGGTGGAGTAGATGCTCTCCCCCGGCGCTATCCCCTCAAGGGAGCCGACCTCCCTCAGCGCCATATCCAGGATGTGGACCTGGTTGTCGGTCTCATCGCCATACGAGGTGGTGGCCACGCGGAGCCTCCCCTCTCTCTCGTCCAGTGCGAACTGGTTGAGAGGACCCCCCTCAACGGACCCTTGTGCAGCGAGGGTCATCCGGGTCCCGTCGACCGAAATCCGATATATGGTGGTGGTGAGTGAGCCTTGTGTTGTCGTTAACAGACCAGAGGAAGCTCCCTCCCACCGCGACATGGTGATGTACAGGGAGGTAACGGACATGTAGCACACCGAGGAGGAGCCTGCCAGAGCCGTGAGGTTGGTCCTGCTCCCGTCGACGACGTCCAATGCTAGGACGTTCACGAAGGAGGACACGGATGGACATGCGGGATCGTAGTAGATGGAAGTCGATGAAACGTCCTCGGTGCCGTGGTCGCTCAAGACCTGCGGTACGCTGATATCCTCTCCAGACAGCACGCTATGCTCGGTCAGAAGGTAGACCACGCTGCCCACCATCCTGGAGGATATCGGGTGACCGGTGATCCCCCCCAACAGCACTTTGGTGGGGTTGGATGGGTCGCTCACATCGTATATCTGTATGCAGGTTCGGGAGGAGTAGTACGGGTAGATGTAATATGATTGAAAGATGTCCTCGCCTGGGGATGAGCTGCCTGTGGGGCCGCTCGAGAGCTCATAGACACAATAGATGACCGCCAGGTGATCCTCATGGAGGTAAAGGCCCTGGATGGTGACGTTGGCGCTGCTTCCGATCTCCACGTAGGTGATGTTCGATAAGGAGGGCAGGGTGTCGATCAGGTGCACCTTGTTCTGCTCTGCTATGAACAGAGTCCTCCCGTCGGTCTTGACCAGGTCGCTCTCGTCCACGCCATCGACCTGCACGTTCGTCCGGGAATAGGAGCCGGATGCTGCCGTGTCCAACTCCGACACCGCTTCCTGCCGTCCCGCGTCCTGCTTTTCAGCATGAGTGTTGATAAAATACCGCATCTCCGCGTCCGTTGTGAAGCGGGTAAGCTCACTAGCTTGAGCGGGTTCGCTCGAAAATGTGACCGCGAGACCGGACAGAAGGAGGGCTGTGACTAGGGCTATTGGCAGCACAGGCAGGGGTTTCATCGTCCTGGAATCCCCCGACCTCCCCTTAAATCCTCTTTTCCCGTTGACCGATCCGTCAACGAAGACCACGAATATTTTTGATATGGGAACCACGACAAAAATTCGTCCAGAACGCTTTTTCCTTTAAAATTTGAACATACAATAATTATAAAAACATGCAGTTCAAATAGGATTGACCCGTGCGGCCGCGAATAAAAAAACTTCTTACATTGTTAATATGCCTCGGCATGTCGGTCCCCATCTTGGGGGTTCTTCCGACCTCGGTAGGAGCTGCCGATACCCAGGTCATACTCTCAGAAGACTTCGAGGGGCGCTTTCCCGGGGAGTGGTCGAGAGGCGACAGCAACGAGGCTTCAGACCAGGACTACTGGGGCACCACTCAGTACAGGTCGGTATCCTCGTCCCACTCCGCTTACTGTGCGGCCATAGGAGAGAACTCCCAGTACGGGGGGGCCTCCAACGTCGACATTGAAGGCAGGGGCGATCCCTTCTGGGCCTCCCCCTCCGACTACACGCTGCGCTATGATACCAACATGGACTCCTACATGGTACGGGAGCTGGATCTGGATGAGGGGTTCGCATCTCTGACGCTGAGGTTCAGCTACTGGGCGATGACGGGAAGCTCCCTGACAAGCCTTGGTGATGACTACCTGTGGATCTCGGCGACAACCTCGACTGACAGGGATCCAGATCTGGGCGCTTACGACAGGGTATGGCGTCAGACCGTCTCCGATTCCTCTGGATGGAGGTCGGTGGCCGTGAACCTGCCTCAGGGCACCACTTGGATAAGCATCAATTTCCACTCCGGCCCCATGACCCCCGAGGGGGGCCCGTACATCGGAGCGTTCGTGGACGATGTCCAGGTGGAGGCCGAGGTAGGGAAGGAGATCTTCTCCCAGATCACCGACCTTCCGGCATCGACCAACCAGACCTCCTTCTCATTCACTGTCGTCGTGGACGGGGACGTGGACCAGTGGACGAAGGTCGAGATATACTACCGGATCAACGGGATCGGCGAATTCAAGCAGTACACCACCGCCTCCAATCCTATGGGCCGGTGGGATGCGGGAACCGTCACATTCCGCTCCATGGGCAGTGGACAGTACGAGCTCTTCTCCCGGGCATACAATAACCTCTGGAGCAGGGAGACGATGAAGACCGCTGCCGATGCCGTCATCATCGTAGATGCTGTCCCGCCGACAGCTGTCCATGCCTTGTCTGGAACGTTGGCGAGCGACGGCTGGTACTCCTCCGCGGTCAGGGTGTACATCAACGCGACCGACGACAGCAGCGGGGTGCTGTCCATCAGCTACCGCTGGGATGATGATGAGTGGGCCCAGTACCGTGGGCCGGTGACCATGGAGGAGAACGGCGACCATGTCCTGCAGTACTTCGCGACCGACAATGCCGGGAACTCGCAGGCTGTCCGTACGGTCTCCAACATACGACTCGACCGCCTAGGCCCTGTTGTGACCTTCGAGGCCACCCAAGGGTGCAACTTCCCTCACGGGGACATCACCATAGGCTTTGACCTGTCGGAACCGGCCTCGGGCATCAGCTTCATCGGATACAGCGTTGATGGAGGTATGGTCATCTCCCTTTCGGAGTCCGTCCGCCAGATCACCTTGACGGGGCTGGATGTCGGCTCTCACAACATCGTGCTGACGGCCAAAGACGGGGTCGGCAATCCCTCCCAGACGCTCTTGCAGTTCACCGTGGGGGATGCGGCTGAGGACGATCCCGTAGTGGGAACGGCGCTGACGGTGGCCATGCTGGCGGTCATAGCGTTCCCCTTGGCGGGGGCCGCCATCATGCTGTCCCGCCGCAAGAGCTAGGGTTCACGGTCTACGGCTAACGTAGGGATCCCCGTGAAGAAGGAACCGCCACGGCCACAGTGCCGCTTCCTGGGCGTACTCGACCCCGATTCTCTTGGAGGTAACGACCTTGACCTTACCATCGCCCGTAGTGAAGTGCAGGTCGCTCTGCACCATGTCCATGCCGTTGTTCTCTCTCGTCAGTCCGAAGGCTATGCACAGTTTCGAGGGGCCTGAGCACAGTTTCCTGCGGTCCGCCTCGTCCTTTGCGGGCATCCCCCGTCGGGAGGCCATGATCCCCACGCCCTTAGAAGGGCGTACCGCCCTCAGGAGGACCGCCTCCGGGGTCCCCGGGGGGCCACATACTACGTTCAGGCAGTGGTACTTTCCGTAAATGGGGTAGATGTAGGCGTGGGCGGGCGGGCCCCACATGACCTCGTTCCTGGCGGTCCTGCGTCCCCTGAATGTATGCGCGGCGGGGTCCTCCACGCCACAATAGGCCTCGGTCTCCACTATCGTCCCGGACACCGTGCCTTCGGCTGACCTGCGGACCAGGTTCATCCCGATTAGGTCCCTGGCAACGTCCAGAGCGGAACGTGCGAAGAAATCCCGTGAGATCGCTCCCTTCACGTCCAAGGAATGAACACAGGGCCTATTGGACCTTTCTTTCACAGGGCCAGACATTCGCTGTTATCGGTACTGATAATAGGACTCACCCCTGAAAGCTTAATAAATGGATAGCCAATCCTTGCGATGCCCAGCGTGGGTAGGTAAACTGGCTGGACTTTCAGCCCTCTAACATCCAAGGTAAGAAAATGATGGACCTGCTTTTAACGATACTGCTGTATGCCTTCCTGGGCGGCGCGATCAAGTACATAGATCAGGCCTACGACGAACGTTCTTATTCCCTGCGGTCGGCGGGAACGCTGGCGGTTATGGCCGGGGTCACCATGGGCTACCTGATGGCCCGGGACAGCCCCTTCTCCACCGCGTTCTTCGCGGCAATGCTGATATCCCTGGTCCTGGCGCGCAAGATAGACAACCGTGCGTTCGCCCTCGGGACCGCCCTGGCCGTGGCATCACTGCTGGCCTTCTACCCCAGCAGCACTGTCATCTGGCATCTGATCCCCCTTGTGGTCTTCCTGCTGGCCGGCTTCGTCGACGAGGTCGCCGATGGGCTGGTGGACAAATACCGCCTTGATGGCTTCCTGCAGATGTTCCTCAACTACCGTCCGTTCAGCGACTTCGCCCTCTTCGGCATGCTGCTGGTGGGGATGTTCCCATGGGCGTACCTGCTACCGTACTTCGCCTTCACACTCTCCTATATGTTCGTGGAGAGATGCTCGGAGAGGGAGTACTCCCTCAATGACGGCGTCTCCTGGATAAAGCACAGGGTGCTGAGGCGGGCCAACTAGCCCTTACCGCTGATGTACTGACAGTACCCATAGGATATGGGGCCCTTGCGGGTGGTCTCGCAGGGGAAGTCCGGGCACCGGAAGCACGTGTCGATACCCCTGCGGGACGCGCAGGTGCAGATCTCACAGAAAGGGTTCTCCCTTGGTACACACCCTGCTTGGCCGTTGGGACACTTGCCCACGGTCCTTCGGGGACAAGCTTCGCATGCCACTCCGCAGACACCTATCATCATACTTGCTCCTCCTCCATGTATGGTCGGTCCCGAATGCGGTCCAATACCTTATTATTACGTGCCGCCCGGTCCCACGCCCTGTTCGCCGTGATATTGTAGATGAATGGAGGGACGATGTTACGAGCCATACGATCGATGGTCCCCCGGGGAACGACCCTGCCTTCGGCCAGGGCCGATACCGCCTGGTCAAGGGCCCTTCTCACGTTCCTTGCCACACCTCCTGCCTCCTCCAGAGTGCGGCCTGCAAGGACGTTGCCCCCTCCCAGCGATAGCCCGCCCCTCCACTCCCAACCTATGTCCCGCGCGAACAGCCGGCAGATGGACAGGGAAGAGGTGTTGTTACTCGAACTGATGAAGCCACAGTTCGCAATGGCCAGGAGGGCGCCCCCTCTCTTGATGCGGCCGTGCATGGTCTCCATGATCCTCATCACCGCCGCGGGCGGTGAGTCCACATACGTGGGGAAGGATAGGATCAAAAGGTCTGAACGTTCCACTGCGGCCAGCAGGTCGGTGAGACCTTCCGAGGTGGTCACGTCCCGACAAGTGAAACGCTCCTCGACCTCCCATCCCCTGCTCCGAAGGCCTTCGAGGGTGTAAACCCCCAGCGCACGGGAGGTTGACCTATCCCCCCTGGGACTACCGATCAGCAGAACCGCTCTCACGGTGCGACCCCCGCCTGCAGTAAATCTTCCCGGACCGCGATGGACGCCATCTCCGTACGCTCGTTGGAGAACACCAGGGCCATGGCCCAGCCGGTCGCGCGGAAGTTCAGCGCGTTCATCTTGGACAGCTCGCGGTAGGTGACCTGGGCCTCGTGATCACGCTCGGGCAGGAGGCCCACGAACACCATGCGCTGGGCTATATCGTATCGGCGGGGATGCCTCGTATCCCTGCCACATCTCTCAAGGTACGGGAGGGCGCTGCCGAGCATTCGGTCCAAGGCCTTCTTCAGCTGGGAGGAGTGCCCGCCAAAGGTGACCGGGGTCAGCAGGACGATCACGTGGGAGCTTACGAAGGAGCGCATGATCTCGTTGGCATCATCGTCGATGATGCACTGGCCGGGCGTCCGCACCCAGCAGCCGAAGCATCCCCTGCACTGCGCTATGCGCTTGTCCTTCAAACGTACGGTCTCGACCTGGTGACCCATCTCCCGTAAGACCGAGTCAGAAGCCTCGACGGCGGGCCTCATCTCATCCTCAGTGGAACCGTCCAGCAGAAGCGCTCGAACGCATAACCCTCCGTCCCCTTCATGCCTGGGCGAGGATAAAGTAGATTCCCTGTTGCATGACGGGCTTCGATGCTAAAATTTAAGAATAGTTCGATGATGGTGGGACGATGTCGTTCTCCAACAGAGGGGTGTCCAACTCCGCCCTGAAGCGGGTGTATAACGTATGGCGTATGGCCGCCCTGTTCCTGAACTTCGGGGGCTTGCTCCTCTTCCTCCTGGCCCTCGATATGACAGACATTACCAAGCCGTTGATGGTTCTCTCCGTTGCCCTACTGTGGTCGGCGGTGGTGGTATCCCGCAAGTATGTTAAGATGGAGCAGGGAAAG
The DNA here is from genome assembly GCA_018262895.1 of Methanomassiliicoccus sp. Taxonomy (GTDB): domain Archaea; phylum Thermoplasmatota; class Thermoplasmata; order Methanomassiliicoccales; family Methanomassiliicoccaceae; genus UBA6. Next base: position 15,017 of record JADFDJ010000021.1, read on the forward strand.
ACCTTTGAGCCGGTGGCCAAGTACTCTTACTACATCAGCCTGTTCCTGGCCCTGGTCATATCCGTCCTTGCGGTCATAACCATCGTCCGTTGGTAGAACGCGAAGATGATAGGGGCCGCCTTCTGGAAAAATAGGAGGGACGATGACATCCTGCCTCTTACGATCGGCGACGCGGAAGCGCTGTTGCCATGGACAGGAGGGTGTTCATTGACCAGTGAGGTATCTCATGCCGGAGCTTCCTGAGGTGGAGACGTACAGACGCTACATCGAGAGCACCTCGATGCACCGCCCGATAGTGAGGGCAGAGGCGAGGCATCCCCTCATCGTCCGCCCCTTCCAGGCCCGAACGGTCAGCACAGCGGTGGAGGGGTCGGCGTTCGTTCGCTCGTACAGGCACGGGAAGAACCTTTTCCTGGAGCTGAGCCGGGGAAGGTGGCTGACATGGCACTTCGGCATGTCCGGGGAGCCGGTGTTCTTCGAGCGCATGAGCGATGAGCCCCCCTATGATAGGTTCCTCTTCACCTTCGAGAACGGCCACCTGGCCTTCAGCGACCCCCGGATGCTGGGAAGGATAGGGGTGACCGCCTCACCGGAGGAGTACGTCAGAAAGAAGAAGCTGGGGCCGGACGTTCTCACGCTGACCAAGGCAGATTTCATGAGAATACTGGAGCGCTCCCGGGGGGCAACAAAGAAGGTTCTCATGGACCAGCATAAGATGGCGGGAGTGGGCAATCTGTACTCCGACGAAGCGCTGTTCCAGTCGGGGATAGACCCCCGGGCCCCGGTTCAGTGTCTTGGAGGCGGAGATATGGATCGTCTCTATCATAACGTGCGAAAGGTGCTCCGCCGCTCCATAGAGCGCAGAGGGGACCTATCCCAGCTTCCTCGGACCTACCTTCTGCGCCACCGCTCCCGTGGAGAGAGGTGCCCGAAATGCGGCGGTGATCTTCTCGCCGTTCCCCTCGGCGGCCGCACCTCCTATTTCTGCCCACATTGCCAGCGGGAGGGCGGGACTTGAGGGTGGAGATCCTGGGAACGAGAGCGCACATTGATGTCAGCGCCCCCGGCCACGCCCTCCATTCCGGGATCCTAATCGACGATGTTCTGTTCGACCTGGGCGAGCGGGAGTACCTGGAGAGGCGACCTACGGCCATATTCATCACTCATTTCCACGAGGACCACGCCTTCTTCGTAAACGAGGATGTGGACCTCGACGTACCCCTCTACGGCCCCCAGCCCTGGCCCGGCCTTCCGGTCAGGGTGATGAGGGGGCCCGTGGACATCGACGGCATGACGGTGTCGCCCATACCCACCAACCACAGCGCAGGGCTGCGCTCGTGCGCCTACCTTGTGGAGAAGGACCTGGGCCGGGTGCTGTACACAGGGGACCTGTTCTCGTTCCCTCAACGATACCGCGACCGCATCCCAGATGTCGACCTGGCCATCATCGAGGGCAGCTTCATGCGAAGGGGCGGCCTGGTCAGGAGGGACCCGGCCACCGGCCGCAGCCACGGTCACGCAGGGATCCCTGATCTGGTGGACCTCCTGGCCCCCCTCTCGAGGAGGATCGTCGTCACCCATCTTGGAAGCTGGTTCTACAGGGACATAGCCGCATCCGTCCAGCAGATAGAGCGGCTCAGCGGTGATGTCAGGGTGACGGTGGCGGTGGACGGGATGACCCTGGAGGTGGCTGTGGACCGTGACGTCTGACCGCTGAGCGTAAATTGCCTGAGATCACAGGTCCCGTCTCAGCACCACCGATGGGTCCTTGAGCCCGGAGCCGGTGATCATCAGGACCGTCCTTGCATCCGGCCACGGCTCCAGGTCCGGCAGGGCTGCCATGGAGGCCGCGGCGGCCGGTTCCGCGAAGATCCCCTCCTGCCCCAATGCCTTGATGGCCTGGATGAGCTGGTGGTCGGTCACGGTGACCCCGTAACCCCCTGAGCGGTTCATGGAATCGATGGCCGATCTGCCGTTGAACGGGACCTTGACCAATATCGCCGAGGCTATGGTGCTCACCTCCCCTGGTGTGCGGAGCTCCGTGCGGTCCCTCCACGCCTCCACGATGGGCGCTACCACCGCGGACTGGACCGCGATCATCTGAGGCACCTTGTCGCTCACCCCTAGGGACCGCAGCTCCTCGAATCCCTTGTGGATGGCGGTGAGGAGGCCGCCCGTTCCCGTTGGGACCACGACCCTGTCGGGAACTCCCATCTGCTCGAAGATCTCAAAGGCGATGGTCTTGAGCCCCTCAATAAAATAGGGATTGAGACCGCTGGACGCCAGGTAGATGCCCTTCTCGGTCTCCTCCAGGGAGCTCTTCACCGCCTGTGCGAATCCTCCGGGCACCGGCACCAGCTCCGCACCGTAAGCGGTTATCTGGGCAACCTTCTCCGGAGGTATGCCCTCCGGGATGAATATTCGGGTCGTCATGTTGGCATAGGCGGAGTAGGCCGCTACGCTGGCGCCCATGTTGCCGGTGGAGGCTACGGTCGTGCTCTTGTACCCTTGGTTGAAGGCGTCAGAGATGACGACAGAGCTTCCTCTGTCCTTGAAGGACCCTGTGGGATTGTCCCCCTCGAACTTCAGGAACACTTCCTCCTCGCTGTCACGGCGCCGGACGAGAGGCGTACCGCCTTCGGATAGGGATATGGAACGCAACACCGGAAGCATGGAGCTGTATCTCCAGAGCCCCACCCCTTCCGGTTCCCACTTCATGGGGTAGTCGACTGCAAGGAGGACCGAGCCGCATTTGGAGCATGTGTGACGGAACTCGCTGTACTCGGTGCCGCAGACGGTACAACGGAACATGTTGGTATGTATGGGAGGGGCAGATATATCACAAAGATGGAGGCGCCTGCCTTCTCCAAAGAAATAAAGCCCTTCAGGTCGGTATCGTTTGAAATGCGCTCAGAAACTGAGTTCATCTGTGGAGGAGTAGAGCTCATCGACAGCATCAGGGAGATGTGGCATCAGTTGAACCTGCATGCCTCTAAGCGTTCACCTTTCTTCTCCGATCAGTTCTCCGAGCGGACCTTCCAACTTCGCAAGGAGGAGATGGTGTCCAAGGCCAAGACCTGCCGGCTGCGTATCGAGATAGCCCGGGACGCCACGGCGTCCAGGGATCTGGGCTATTGTGCCAGCAGCATAGATTATTTTGGGAATGGGGAGATAGAGTCCCTCTTCGTGGACGACGAGGCCCGAAGGCGCGGTGTGGGAGATGCACTGATGCGACGTACCATGGAGTGGATGAGGCAACAGGGGGCGAGGAGCACGGTGGTTTTCACGGTCTACGGGGACGAGTCCATCTTCTCCTTCTACGCGCGCTATGGTTTCCGGCCGAAGATGGTCATGTTGGAGAGCAGCTTGGACCCGGCCCATACAGAGCAACCTTGATATGCGATACGGTCCCACCCATTCTACAAAGCTGAAGTTTGGGCCCCGCTTCCGCCGGCTTGTCAGGAAGAGGCAAGGTTGGCAAGATAGGCAGTCCAAGATCTTGCGGTGACACGATGAAGGACATCAATGAAAGCACCATACTTATTACTGGCTCGACCGACGGGGTCGGTAAGCTGACCGCCAAAGGGTTGGCCGCCAAAGGTGCAACGGTGCTGCTGCACGGCCGAAACCCCCAAAAGGGGGAAGAGGTCCAGATGGAGCTGCAAAGAGCAGTCCGGGGTGGGAGGTTCCAATATTACAATGCAGACCTTTCCTCGTTCGCCGAGGTCGCGAAGCTGGCCCAGATGGTGATGAACGACCATCCCCGGCTGGATGTGCTCGTGAACAACGCGGGCATAGGTGAGGGGAAGCAAGGCCAGCAGATCAGGGAGATCAGCAGCGATGGCTTTGAGCTGAGGTTTGCGGTGAACTATCTGGCCCCCTTCCTTCTCACCCGCATTCTCATTCCCCTGCTGCGTCGGTCGGTGCCTTCCGCCATCGTGAACGTTTCCTCCATAAGCCAGCGGCAGATAGACTTCTATGATCTGATGCTGGAGCGCCATTATGACCCTCAGGCCGCCTATGGGCAGAGCAAGCTCGCACTGGTGATGATGACGTTGGACCTAGCAGAGGAGCTCAGGGGTGATGGGATAACAGTAAATGCGGTGCATCCTGGCAACCTGCTGAACACCAAGATGGTCAGGGAGGCCTTTGGCCATGGCTGGGGTGACCCTCAGGAAGGGGCGGACGCGGTCATCAACATCGTGACCTCCTATGCCCTGGAAGGCGTGACCGGGCGGTTCTTTGCCCAGGGGTATGAGGCCACTGCTCATCCCCAGGCCTATAATCCCCGTGCCAGGAATATGCTGCGGGAGCTTAGCTTAGGATTCACCAGGGCGTGCTACCAGACACCGTGATCCAAGCACGAGGGTATAACATGTACATGCGTGGAAGGATAGAGAAAAAAGGAAAGGGCTCGGACTGAGGCAAGGCCTCGGTCCATGTTGAGAGACGTTTTCAGACCTAGGTTGAAGCGGATACTTCCTTTCCGGCCCTTGACCCGCCGATCCTGTCCAGGTCCCCCGATCCCATTATCATGGTCAGGTCAAGCAGCATGACCAGGCGGTTGGGCAGCTTGCAGATGCCCGTAAGGGTCCCCGTTTCTGACCCGATGGTCAGGTTCTTGGGCGGAGGCGATATGCTCGCCCTGGGCACCCTCATGACGTCCTCCACGGCGTCCACGACAATCCCGATCTGGGTATCGCCTATCTCGGCGATTATTATACGCGAGGCGGCCGAATGTCCATCGTTGCCCTCTGATGCTATGTTGAGCCTCTTCTTGAGGTCGATCACGGTGGTGATCTGACCGCGGAGGTTGAGCACTCCTTCCACATACGCGGGCATCTTGGGGACCCGGGTGATGTCCTGGACCTTGCCGATCTCTCGGACCTGTGACACGTTGACGGCGAAGGTCTCCTTCCCTAGTCTGAAGGACACCAGTTGTTCCTCGTCCCCTGTCAGCTCTACCTTCTCCCGTTTCTTTCTAGCCATGTCATGACCTCCTTACGCTGGAGTGGGGATGCCCCTCTTGCTGAGGGCGTCCTTGACCTTCTCCGGTACCTTGGGAGCGTTACCGCGCGCTCCGGTCTCCTTGACCGGGCTCTTCACCGCTGCCTTGATGGGGACAGCCTGAGGTTCTGCGGCCACGTTCATCCCGCCGTCGTACTTGAAGCGACCGGCCACCTTCTTGAGGTTGATGGCCATTTCGGAGAGGGACTGGGCCCGGGCGGTCATGTCCTCCATGCTCGCCGTCAGCTCCTCGGTGGAGGAGGCGGACTCCTCGGACGCGGAGGCGGTCTCCTCAGCGATGGAGGCGATGCCGTCCACGGCCTTGGCGGCGGTCTGCGTGCCCTCCTTCTGCTTCATCATCATGCTGGATATGGAATCCACCTCGTTGGATGTGGTGGAGACCATCAGGGAGATCTCGCCAAACGCCTTGCCGGTCTCATCGACCATCGCTATCCCTTCAGCGGTGGTCTTGGTCCCGACCTTCATGGCCTCTACGGCCTTGTTGGTCTCAATCTGGACCTCCTTGATCATCTTGGCGATGCGCTCGGCCGCCTCGCGGCTGTCCTCGGCGAGGTTCTTGACCTCTTCGGCGACGACAGCGAACCCGCGGCCCTGCTCTCCCGCCCTGGCGGCCTCGATGGCGGCGTTGAGGGCGAGGAGATTGGTCTGTTCCGAGATCCCGGTGATGACGTTGACGATCTCTCCGATCTCCTCCGAGCGCTTTCCCAAGGTCTCGATGACCTTCGCGGACTCGTCGACGACCTTGGCGATCTCCTGCATCTTCTTCACAGTGTTGTCGACCGCGCCCTTGCCGGCATTGGCGGACTCGTTAGCCTTCTTCGCGGCTTCAGTGGCGGAAACGGACTTGCCTGTCACGATGTCCAAGGAGCCGGCGATCTCCGCCATGACCTTGGCGGTGTCGTCGACTTGCGCCGCCTGGCTCTGCGCGCCCTTGCTGATCTGCTGGATGGCTGCAGAGACCTGCTCGGTGGAGGCGTTCATCTCCTCCGCCGAGGACGCGAGCTCCTGCGATGTGGAGGACACTAGATCAACGGACCCGTTGACCTCCTTGAGCAGCTCGACGACCGAACCCTTGAACTGATAGATAGAGCCATAGAGTGCGTCGAATGTATCCACGACCTCCTTGAGGTCCTCATCTGCTCGCATCAACGCGAACCCCTTGACCTTCTCATCGTGATCTACCGAGGTCGTCAGATCGCCAGTGGCCATGGTCTCAAGGTCTCTCTTTATTGCGGTCACAGCCTTGCTCTGGAATCCAGATACCTTCTCTGCCTTGCGGATAGCCCGCTTGACCTCGGACTGGTCCGTCACGAACTCGAAAGAGCCGATGATCTTACCGGCGGCATCGTGTAGAGGTGCTCCAGCGCAGAATATGTCGAGGTGGTTGCCTCCGACCATGCAGTCGTTCTCGCAGGTGTGTATGGAGTTGTTGCGCATGGCGGTAGCGCACGGGCACTCGGGTGTGTTACACTTGCTCGTCTTCCAGAGATCAGCGCACTTCTGCCCCATGAGCTCCTTCTTGCTCTTCCCGAGGAGCTTGGCACCGGTCTCGTTGATGTACGTGAAGCGCAGGTCCTTGTCCATGAACTGGATGGGGGTCGGGATGGCCTCGAAGTTACCCACGAGTGAGTCCAGTGTCTTGTTGACGCCATCCACTATCATCCTGAACCCTCCCTGGTGCTTGCTGGCGTCAACGCGGGTATCCAGGCGACCGTCCATTGCGGAGGTGACCAGCATCTCAGCATCGGAAAGAAGTGCCTTCAGATTGGACCTCACCTGCTCTATGGTGTTGTTTATAACTATCCTCTTGCCGGGGAACCTTTCGAGGGTAGCGTCGAAGTTGCCCTTCCCGAACTCAGAAATGCAGCCTAAGACCTTTGACGTCAGGCTAGTATACTCGCCCAACATCATGTTGAGGCTCACCGCCATGTCCTTGAAAGCGCCCTGGTATTTTTCGACAGGTATGAGGACATCGACGTTACCCTTGTGGTGCTCCTCGGACATGTAGTTGATGTCATCGATCATGGACATCACGGTGTCGCGCAACACGCTGATGTCAGCCAGGATGGCCGTATACATCTCGAACTGCACTTGGGTATCCTTGTCCGGTGTAGGAAGGGTTATATCGATATTCATATCGCCGTGGGCGACCTGCTTCAGGCAATCCATGAACTTTTTAACCCCAAAGGCCCGATAACGATCTGCCTTTATCTTTTGGGTGATGTCCTGCACGATCTCGATGTGGCCGATGTTCTCGCCAGTATGGCCCTTTATGTAAGCGGTGTCCACCTGGAAGTTGAGACCTTGCTGCTCGAATGTCGTCTGGCACTTGCCTTCGCGGAGGCATGTGATACCACAATTTTGGGTCCTGCAGATGTTGGCGTTCCAGTTTGAGCACTGCTTGCCGAGCATGTCAGTACGCTTAACACCAAGTAATTGTTCAACCGGCTTGTTTATGAACGTCCAGTTCATCTTGCTGTCAGTCACTGACAGCGGCCATGGGAGAGAGTCCATTATTTGCTCGTAGAGATAGATCTTTTCCTCGGAGGCCTTGTCGACCTTGCAGGGAGTGAGTATAACATAACCACCAATAACCTTCTGGGAAGGATCCAGGAGGGGTGAGGCATCGAGGGTCATCTCCACCTCCTCGTCGTCCTTCACGAGCAGCTTGATGTTGGCCAAGCTCAGAGACTTGCCGCTCTTGACCGCCCCCATCACCGGGCAGTCCTTCTTTCCGAGGGTCTGGTTGAACACGTCCCGTACCCTCATTCCAATGGCCTCTGCCATCTCAATGCCGGTCAAGCGGGCGGCGGCCTCGTTGAACTGGACAACCTTCCCCTCGTTGTCCATGGCAAAGGCGGCGAAGGGCATGGTCCTTACGATAGCCTCATCGTATGTTTGCCTGGATGCGTTCGTTTCGCTGCTGCTCTTACTGGTGGAGTCATCTTTCATGGTATCAACCTAGGGGAACGTCTAACTCATACAGTTCGTTCCGTTATGATTTTAGATTCTATTTAATATATATAAGTCGAGAAGAAGTAAATCGCTATTACGATTCTGAGAATCATAAATGGTATGACCCAGGGCCTTTTCGCCCCAGGCCCTCCTCGTACGTGATCGAGGTATGTTCGAGCTACGTACCATCGTCGCTAGCTGTGTGGCAGAAATCCTCACGTTCTATGGGCCTTTCCCCCTTCCGGGCATCTTTTAAAAGACATGGGTGAGGCCGTCGCGCCAGGCGGGGCGTTGTCGGCGGGGGCGGATGGTCATGTCTATGGGAGCTCGACCCTACATACACAGCTCGAACCCGGGGATCATCTCGTTGCTATGATGATTCTGATAAAACCTGACTTTGACACCTGACACTCTCATTTTCAATCCTTTTTGAGATTTGACACATCGTTTTGAGACCGCCCCAACCGCCTCGGAACACCGTTCCCGAGGCGGAAACGGTCGCGTTTCCGCCATGAGATCTGCCAAAATGGCCCTATTTAGAGAGTCAAAGTTCGAGTAGTACCGCCGCTTCCGACCGTCCTCGGTCGGAACCACCGTAACTGTCAATTTTTCCAACGAATTTGAGATGAACTTCGTTGACACGGTGCTGACTGGCGAAATGAAATATCGTGTCAAACTTATCATCAATTGAGCGATGAATCCTACGAGCAAGATGCCGTACACGGCGTCCTCTGACCATACTCTGAGCGGTCTAACCTCGACCTCGCTCTTCAACGAATGGA
>JADFDJ010000022.1 GCA_018262895.1 Methanomassiliicoccus sp.
CATGGTTCTCCCGCCTTTGGTTGTTGTCCAAACGCCCAAATGAGCGGAGAACCTCTTTTAACACGCCATCATTTTTTCCTCTACAAGTTAGCGAAATGCCCCCTCAGGGCAGGTCCAGATGTCCCCTCTACCTGCGGACAACGGTAGCTGACGAGGAAATGTTTATGAATGACCAGTGGTTTGCCCGCCACGAGGGCATGGCCAGAACGATCAAGGTCGGAACAGTAAAAGGTACGCCGCCCCTCAAGCTGGTCCTTTGATGAACGGTCAAGAGCTTTTCGGTTTGTTCATCCTCATATCGCTCTCGGGAGCGGTGGCGTCGCTATCGATGGGAAGATGGTCCAGGGCATGCCGGGCGGTGTCCTTTTCCACCTCCGCCGTATCCTCCGTGCTGGGGCTGGTCATGGCCCTGGAGGTGCTTCTGGGGAGCGGGAGCATCGTCCTCACCCTCCCCACGGCCGTGGCCGGCTTCGGAACGTTCTCCTTCGTCATCGATCAGCTGTCAGCCTTCTTCCTGCTGGCCATATCCATTCTGGGCGCATGCGTTTCCATCTACTCGCTGGGCTACACCAAGGAGTACGAGGGCAGGTACAGCCCGGGTACCATGGGGCTGCTGTTCAACACCTTCCTGTTGAGCCTGGTCCTGGTGGTAACAGCGGACAACGCCATCCTTTTCCTGATCATGTGGGAGACCATGTCGGTGTCGTCGTACCTCCTGGTCATGTACGAGAACAGGAAACGGGACAGCGTGTCCTCGGGTCTGCTGTACGTTGTCATGACCCACCTGGGCACCGCCCTCATCACCGTTGCGTTCATCATCATGTGGATGAGCACTCCCGGCGACCATTCCTTCGACTTCGCGGCGTTCCGGGAGCTCGGCGCTCTGGGCGCGATGCCAGAGCTGGCAAGGAACGCCTCCTTTGTCCTCCTGCTGGTCGGCTTCGGGACCAAGGCCGGCCTGGTACCCCTACATGTGTGGCTACCCCAGGCCCATCCTGCCGCTCCTTCCAACATCTCGGCCATGATGTCCGGCATCATGGTGAAGACCGCCGTCTACATGCTGATCCGTTGCTACTTCGATTTCCTCGGGACCTTGGACACGTGGTGGGGCCTCCTGGTGCTGCTCATCGCCTGCATATCGGCGCTGGTTGGCGTGCTGTACGCCCTGATGGAGGAGGACCTGAAGCGTGCCCTGGCATACTCCACGGTGGAGAACGTCGGCCTCATCTTCATCGCCCTGGGAGCGGCCATGGTCTTCGAGTCCTACCATATGGCCGACCCCGCGGCCAATGCCCATCTGGGCGACCTGGCGGCTCTTGCGCTGATCGCCGCCCTGTTCCACACCCTGTCCCACTCCCTCTTCAAAGGCCTCCTTTTCATGGGGGCGGGGGCGGTGCTGCACGCCACGCACACCAAGAACCTGGAGGAGCTAGGGGGTCTGGCCAAGAGGATGAGGTGGACGGGAGTGCTGTTCTTCATCGGGGTGCTGTCCATCTCCGCCATCCCCCCCTTCAACGGTTTCGTCGGGGAATGGCTGATGTTCCAGTCCCTGCTGCTCACGCAGAACATCACCGACCCCATGGTCAACCTCCTGCTGCCTGTGGCCGTGGCAGTCCTGGCCCTAACCGGGGCCCTGGCTGCCGCCTGCTTCGTGCGCATCTTCGGAGCCACCTTCCTGGCGAGGCCGAGGAGCAAGCACGCCGCGGAGGCCCAGGAGGTCCCCCGGAGCATGCTCGCGGGGATGGGTATCGCTGCCGGGCTGTGCGTGCTCACCGGCGTGCTCTCAGTGCTCATCGTACCGGAGATAGACGGCGTGACCTCCTCCCTGCTGGATGTGAGCATCGCGGGGAAGCTCGTCAACGGTCTCATCCTCAGCCCGCCGGCAGGGGAGTTCTCCAGCATGAGCCCCCTGGCCATAGGCGTGCTGCTGATGTTCGCGATACCCGCATCCCTGGTGATCTCCCGCTATCTGGGCGGCAAGCATAAGGTCGCAAAAGGGGACACCTGGGACTGCGGCACGCCTCTGACGTCGCGGACGGAGTACAGCGCGTCCGGCTTCTCTGAGCCGATCAACCGCATCTTCAAGTCCGTGTACCGGCCGCACATAGAGGTGAGGACGGAGTACACCACCTCCTCCTTGATCAAGAGGCGCATATCCTTCTCTCGCAGCATCGAGCCGGTGTTCGAGCGGTACCTCTACGCTCCCACGGTCAGCCTGGTGGTGGCGTTGGCCAGACGCCTGGGGTTCATCCAGAGGGGCAGCATCCAGGCCTACCTGGCCTACATCTTCGTCGTTCTCCTGGTACTGCTGGTGGTGTTCCGATGATCGTCGAGGTCCTGCAGACCATCCTGCTGGTGGCGATCGCGCCCCTCATCACCGGAATCATCCGCAAGGTGAAGGCCTACCTGCAGAGCAGGACCGGCCCCAGCGTCCTTCAGCCGTACCGGGACCTGAGGAAGCTGTTCTCCAAGGGCTCGGTGGTATCGAAGGACGCCTCCTGGGTCTTCAGCATAACCCCCTACGTCTGCATGTCGGCGATCCTGGTGGCGGCGCTCCTAGTACCGGTCGTCTACGCACGGGCGTTCGGGTTCGTGGGAGACCTCATAGTGCTCATCTACCTCCTGTCGATGATGCGGTTCTTCATGTCGCTGTCAGCCCTGGACACCGGTTCCGCGTTCGGGGGCATGGGGTCCAGCAGGGAGATGTACATATCCTCCATCGTGGAGCCCACCATGCTGCTGTCCATCTTCGCCATGGCCCTTGTCGCGGGGACGACCTCCCTGGGCGACATCGCGGACGGGGTAGCCACCAACGGCTGGGACCTGGTGGCCCCCACCCTGCTGCTGGCCGCGGCGGCCTTCTTCATCGCCACGCTGGCCGAAAACGCCAGGGTCCCCTTCGACAACCCCGCGACTCATCTGGAGCTGACCATGATCCACGAGGCCATGCTCCTGGAGTACTCGGGGAAGCAGCTGGCGTTGATGGAGATATCCTCCATGACCAAGCTCATAATCTTCCTAGCCATCCTCTCCAACGTGTTCTTCCCGTGGGGGATCGCCACCGACCTCACGGTCCTGTCTCTGGCCGGAGGCCTGCTGGCCTTCCTGATGAAGGTCCTGGTGCTGGCGGTGTTGATAGCCGTCATCGAGTCCGCCATGGCCAAGATGAGGCTGTTCCGCCTGCCCAACATCCTGACGGTGGCCTTCATCCTCTCCCTTCTCGCCGTTATGTCCTTCTACATACTGGGGGCGACCTGAATGGCATTCTCGACCACCACTGTCATCGATGGCCTGGCCGCGGCCATCCTGCTGACCACCTTCATAGCCATTGCCAGCAACCGCATGTTCTCCCTCGTCCGTCTGTTCGCCCTGCAGTCCGTGGCCCTGGGCCTGCTGGCGATGGCCGTGGCCTCCATCACCGGCGCCGCGCACATCTACGCCGTGGCGGTCCTCACCTTGGGAATAAAGGGGGCGGTGATACCCTGGATGCTTCTGTACGTGATGGATAAGATAAAGACCACCAAGGAGGTCGAGCCCCTGGTAAGCATCCCCCTGTCCCTGCTGCTGTGCGGGGTCCTGACCGCGGTGGCGTTCTACATAACGGAACCCATAATCTTCACCAGCGGGACCATCACCACCATCACCAAGAACTGCCTGGCCATCTCCCTGGCGGTGGTGCTCATCGGGTTCTACACCATGATCGCGCGCAAGAAGGCCGTCACCCAGATCATGGGGCTGCTGACCATGGAGAACGGCCTGTTCCTCGCGGCCATCTCCATCACCTACGGCATGCCCATGATCGTGGAGCTGGGCATCTTCTTCGACATACTGGTCGCGGTCCTCATCATGGGCCTGTTCGCCTTCCGCATCAACAAGACCTTTGACAGCGTGGACACCACCATCCTGAGGAGGCTGCACGATTGATAGAGTACCTCCTCCTCATCCCCCTGATCGTAGCCGCCATATGCTACTCCCTGCGCAGGAGGGCTCTGGTGGAGGCGGTGGCAGTGGCGGGATCGGCAGTAACCCTGTTAGCATCACTGATGATCTCCTACGAGGTCTTCACCACGGGGACCCTCGACGAGGGACTGTTGTACATGGACGCCCTGTCCGCGTACGTCCTGCTCCTGGTCTCACTGGTCGGCCTCTTGGCCTGCATCTACTCCGTAACCTACCTGCGCCAGGAGATGGAGGAGGGCGAGATCACCGAGCTGAAGCTCAGGAACTACTACATCTTCTTCCAGCTCTTCGTTTTCACGATGCTCCTGGTGTGCGTATCCAACAACCTGGGCATCATGTGGATCGCCATAGAGGGAACCACGCTGGCGTCCGCCTACCTGGTTGGCCTGTACGACCGTGATACCTCCATAGAGGCCGCCTGGAAGTACCTCGTCATCTGTTCCGTGGGCATAACCCTGGCCCTGCTGGGCACGATCATCGTCTACGCTTCTTCCATCCAGGTTCTGGGCGAGGAGTCCAACGCGCTCAACTGGTCCACCCTGTGGGCCAACGCCTCCTCCCTGGACCCAGGGCTGCTGAAGATATCCTTCATCTTCGTCCTCATCGGGTACGGGACCAAGGTCGGCCTGTCGCCCATGCACACCTGGCTGCCCGACGCCCACTCCCAGGCCCCCACCCCCGTCTCTGCACTACTGTCCGGGGTCCTGCTCAACTGCGCCATGTACGGCATCCTCCGCTACCACATGATAGTCTCCGGATCCTCGCTCGGTGCTGGTTTCTCGGGTGGCCTTCTCCTGCTGTTCGGCATAATATCCGTGGCCACCGCGGCGGCCTTCATCATAATGGCCAAGGACTACAAGCGGATGCTCGCCTACTCGTCCATCGAGCACATGGGCATAATCGCCATCGGCTTCGGGTTCGGGGGCTTCTGGGGCATCTTCGGGGCGCTCTTCCACATGCTGAACCACGCTCTCGCCAAGACCCTCCTCTTCTTCGGTGCGGGAAAGGTCCTGCAGCGGTTCCATACCAAGGATATCGACAAGGTGCACGGCCTCATCAAGGTCCTGCCGGTCACGGGGGCGCTGTTGCTGGGCGGAGGTCTGGCCATTACCGGGTGTCCCCCCTTCTCGTTGTTCCTGAGCGAGTTCATGATAGTGGCAGGGGGGCTAAGCTCACAGAACTACCTGGGCACGATACTGTACATCCTGCTCCTGGTCATAGTGTTCGCGGCCTTCCTCAAGCACATCGGGAGCATGGTCTTCGGGGAACCGCTGGAGGAAAGGCCTCCCAGGGAGAGGCGGGGCTCCGACGTGGCGATCATGGGCGTCCTCCTCGTCGCCATTCTTGCGCTAGGCCTGTATGTCCCCGGTTTCCTCAACGACGTGCTTGACCAGATATACCACCTCTTCGTACCGGGAGGTGGAGCATGACCGTGGAGAAGCTGCGCCTGATAGTGGAAGAGCTTCCTCCGGAACTGCACTCCAAGGTGCGTTCGGCCAAGATCCGCGGCAACGACCTGCGTCTGGTGACCGGGATCGATGACCTCGCTTCCCTGGCCAAGCACATCCACGGGGTATACCAGGCCCCTCTGGTCACCATGCACGCCACCGATGACCGGGCGGCCGAGGACTGCTTCAAGCTCTACGTGGTACTGTCCCCCCGGGGGATGGATGCCTTTGTCACCATCATCGCCGCGCTGGAACCCCGCTCCCAGCGGTTCGTGTCCCTCACCCCTCAGATAAACGAGGCGGACTGGTACGAGAGGGAGGTCCAGGACATGTTCGGCCTGGAGGCCATCGGCCATCCCGACCCCCGACCTCTGGTCCTTTACGACGATTGGCCCCAGGGGGAGCACCCTCTGCGGAAGGACTTCCCGCTGGACCGCCGGCCTCCGCGGATCAAGGGCGAGTACTCCTTCACCAAGGTGGAGGGCGAGGGCGTTTACGAGATACCCGTGGGCCCGGTGCACGCGGGGGTCATAGAGCCAGGCCATTTCCGGTTCTCCGTTGCCGGGGAGCCCATCATCAACCTGGAGGTCCGACTGGGGTACGTCCATAAGGGGATCGAGAAGATATCGGAGAGCACACCCTACTGGAGGGGGATCCACCTCGCCGAGCGCATATCCGGGGACAACTCGGTCGCCCATTCCACCGCCTACTGCCAGACCGTGGAGGCCCTGGCCTCTGCCGAGGTCCCCGAACGCGCGGAGTACATCCGCACGGTGATGCTGGAACTGGAGAGGATCTATAACCTCATCGGGGACATATCCGGCATAGCCCTGGACACGGCCTTCAGCGTCGGCGCCGCCAACGGCTACCTGCTGAGGGAGAGGGCTCTCAACCTCAACGAGTGCCTGACCGGCTCCCGTTTGCTGCGTTCGGTCAACGTCATCGGCGGGGTAAGAAAGGACCTCTCTGCCAACGACCGGGAGAAGACCCTCTCGGCCCTGGTGCGGCTGAAGCTGGAGTTCGAGGACCTTGTGGACCTGATGGTAACGTCCACCTCCCTTCTGGACAGGGTGGAGACCACGGGGAAGCTGTCCACGGAGATGGCCGTGAGGCTCAACGTGGTCGGTCCTGTGGCGAGGGCGAGCGGGGTGGACCGCGACGTCCGCAGGGACCATCCCTATGCCGCATACGACAGGCTAAACTTCCTGGTGCCCCGGGGAGCGGCCGGCGACGTCAACGCCAGGACCAGGGTGAAGATAGACGAGGTCAGGGAGTCCTTCTCCCTCATCGACCAGGCCCTGGACGGAATGCCCTCCGGCCCCATCCGCACGGTGGTGGAGAACATCCCCGCGGGGGAGATGGCCATGTCCCTGGTGGAGTCCCCCCGGGGGGAGCTTGTCCACTGGATCCTGGCGGGGAGGGAGAGGCCCTACCGCCACAAGATACGTGACGCATCCTTCTGTAACTGGCTGGCAATGGAGGAGGCGGTCCTGGGGAACATCGTCCCGGACTTCCCGTTGATCAACAAGAGCTTCAACCTTTCATACTCGGGGAACGACCTGTGAGGTGCCAAGATGTTCAAGTTCCTTAAGCTGGGAGTGCTCAAGAAGGGGGTTCAGACCAAGCCTTACCCGCAGGAGCCCGCCGTGCCCTACGGTGCCTTCATCGGCCTACCGGTGGTGGACGGCGCGGCGTGCGACCGCTGCTCGCACTGCGTGTCCGCCTGCCCGGTGCAGGCCATCTCCCTTACCGAGGAGGGCGTGGAGATCTCCACGGCCCGGTGCATCTTCTGCGGTGACTGCGCGGAGGTATGCCCCAAGGCCATCAAGATGAGCCGTGAGTTCGAGCTGGCTGCGACGTCCAAGGAGGACCTCAGGATGGTGTACCGCCATGGATGAAGAGACCGAGAAGCTGGGGGAGGAGCTCAAGAGGAAGGTGAGGGAGGTCTTCGGCCGTTCCCTGGCCATACGCGAGGTGGACGCGGGCTCGTGCAACGGCTGCGAGGTGGAGGTCAACTCTCTCACGAACGCGATCCATGATATCGAGAGGTTCGGCCTGCACATCGTGGCCTCCCCACGCCATGCGGACATGCTGCTGGTGACCGGTCCGGTGACGCGCAACATGGAGCTTCCCCTGCGGCAGACCTACAACGCCACCCCTTGCCCCAAGATGGTGGTGGCCATGGGCTCATGCGCCATATCGGGAGGCATCTACCGCGGTTCCTATGCGGTCCTGGACGGGGTCGATAAGGTCCTGCCTGTGGACGTGTACATACCCGGCTGTCCTCCCCGCCCCCAGGCCATCATACAGGGCATCCTGGTGGCCTTAGGCAAGATGGAGGAGAGGAAGGGTCAACAATCTTGATGGGCCAGGGGTTAAAGGAAAACCTATAAGCTCTATGCTTGGAAAGTTCTTAAGCTCTTATGGAGCAGTCCGGGCTTATCATCACCAAGGGAGTTGGTTCGAGGCCAGCATCTACTGGGCATGCTCGCCTTCCTCACAGTCTGCTCCATGTTCTGGTCTTTTAAATCACCGATGGACATGCGCAAGTTCAACCTTCCGGCTCATCTAGGACAATCGATCGTTCCAGTACGATGTCCGATCACGCGACCGCCAGCCCCTTTGATCATGGACCGATGCCTTTCGACCGATAGTCAGCCGAAATGATGCTACGGTCATCCTCGGGCTTGATGTGATACAGGGCGCCCGCTCACTTCACCACGATCACAGAGCAGGGACTGTTGCGGACCACGTGCTCGGAAACGCTGCCGATTAGAACGCGGTCCAGACGGGACTTCTCCGAGGTCCCTACAACGAGGAGACCGGCGTTCAGGCGCTCGATCGCGAACACAATGGTCTCGTTCGGGGAGCCGCCCTCAAGCAGCGCGGTCACATCTACCCCGTGGTCCGTGGCCTGGTCCACGATGGCATTGAGCTTCTTCTTGGCTTCCCGTATCTGGGACTTCTTCTCGTCATCCGAGAGCTTATCGCTGATGACCATGAGCGCTACCAGCTTGGAGCCTAGCTGCTTGGAGAGCTCGATGGCTACCCACATGGCCTTCTCTGAGTTCGGCTTCCCGTCAGTGGCCAGTATAACGTTCTTCCCCTGCAGGGAGTAAAAAGGAGGGACGTCGGGTTCCATGATGCCCAATAACGATGGGATAGGACATAAGCCCTTCTCGGCATCCAGCCCCTCACTTGACCACGATCACGGTGCAGCCGGAGTTGCGGACCACATACTCGGACACTGAGCCGATGAGCACCCTGTCGAGGGCGGTCTTGCCCGAAGTGCCCACGATGATGGCCCCGGCCTTGATCCTCTCGGCGGTGGCCAGTATCGTTTGGTAGGGCGACCCACCCTCCAGAAGGGTGGTCACCTCCAACCCCCGGTCTAGCGCCAGGTTCTTAATATCGACGAGCTTGGCCATGCCCTCCTTGATGAGCTCCGTCTTCTCCGACTCGTTCTTGGGACTGACCACGTAGACCACGAACAGCTTAGATGATGTGAGGACGGCCATCTCGATAGCGTACCTGATGGCCTTGATCGAATGTGGCTTACCGTCCGTCGCCAGCAACAGATTCCTTCCCTGTATCTGACCTTCCGAGGTCTCATCCATGTTCGGTGGAAGGTGGAACTGTGAAATAAAAGGTTGTTCAAGCAGATATGATGGAGAAAACACGCTCCTCCAGACCATGTACAGGGCGAAGTTAGAACTAATCCTAGGTCGATAATGTTCCGCATGGACCCGGTGGAGCTGCTGGCGGTAATTTTGATCGTCGTTCCGATCCTCGGTGGGCTGCTCAGCTTGCTAACAAGGGGCGGCTCGGGCCTGAAGGCCACGGTGGCCATGACCACGGGCATAATCTCCGTGTCGTCGCTGGCCCTGTTCCTGTTCATCTCTTCAGGCAGCTTCCTCTCAGAGATAGAGGCCTCCTCCCTCTACCCAATGGGTCCGGGAATGGTCGTGGTCGATCTCCTGTTGGCAGCGCTGTTCGTGTACATCGGCTGGCGCATCCGGAGCTACCTGGTCATGGTCATCGCCACCGCCAACCTCGCACTGGCCATCCTGCTGGACGCATTGACGGGCTTCCAGGAGGTCAGCCCTGCCCTGGTGATCGATCATCTGGCGGTCATCATGGTCCTGATCACCAGCCTGATAGGGTCCATCATCGCCATCTACTCCTTGAAGTACATGGAGCACGACCCCCACCGCCCTCGGTTCTTCGCGGCGGTGCTGCTGTTCCTGGGGTCCATGAACGGGGCCGTGCTGTCCAACGATCTGCTGTGGCTCTTCGTGTTCTGGGACATCACCACCCTGTGCTCCTTCCTGCTCATCGGCCACACCGGGACGGACGAGGCCAAGAGGGCGGCCCGCTGGGCCCTGACAGTGACCCTCGGTGGTGGGCTGGCGTTCATCCTCGGAACGGTGCTGGTGTTCCATTACTACGACTCCATCTCCCTGAGCGCGTTCCCCATTTCAGGAGCCAACGACCTCGCGCTCCTTCCCATGGCCATGCTCTCGGTCGCCGCCCTCACCAAGTCCGCCCAGGCCCCGTTCCAGTCCTGGTTGCTGGGCGCGATGGTGGCCCCTACCCCGGTCTCCGCTCTGCTGCATTCGGCCACGATGGTCAACCTCGGCGTGTACCTCCTGATACGGATGTCCCCCAACCTGGCAGGGTCACCCTCACTCAGTGCCGCCATCGCCCTGATCGGTGGGGTCACGTTCCTGGCCTCCTGCATCCTGGCCATCACCCAGAGCAATTCCAAGAAGGTCCTGGCATGGTCCACCATCGGAAACCTCGGTCTCATCACCATGTGCGTCGGCGTGTCCACGCCATTGGCGGTGACCGCTGCGGTCGTTCTCCTCCTCTATCACGCCATCTCCAAGGCCCTCATGTTCCTGGCCGTGGGGGTGGTCAAGGAGAGGCTGGAGAGCGAGGACATAGAGGACATGCAGGGCCTACGTACCTCCATGCCATTCGCCAGCACGGCGTTGTCCATAGGTATAGTCACCATCGTCCTCCCCCCCTTCGGCATGTTCGCCTCCAAGTGGCTGATAAGCGAGGCGGCAGTGACATTCCCCTTCCTGATGTTCCTCCTGGGGGTGGGCTTCGCGGGCATGGTGGTCTTCTACTTCAAGTGGATGGGGACCATCCTCTCCGTCGGTCCCGGGGTCCGTTCGACCCCACTGAAGGGCGACACCCTGGGCCGCAACTACCGCTGGACACTGGGAACGCTCATGGCCGGCGCGGTGGCGCTGTCCGCCCTCATAGGCCCCGTGCTCCGCTACCTGGTGCTCCCCTTCGTCGAGAGGCACTTCTCGCTCCCCGTGGGCACTGACGATCTCACGCTTTTCACCTCCTCCGGGGAGTTCCCGGTGTTCCTGTTCCTCATCTTCGCGGCCATTATCTTCTTGGGCCTGGGCCTGATCGTGCGCCCGGAGGAGAGGGAGGTCAGTACGGCCTATGCCTGTGGGGAGACCTTCGACTTCGAGTACCGCGGGAACTACTACCTCGGGGAGGAGCGGGTGGGGCAGGGCATCGCGCTCACCGAGGGAGCGGGGACCGTGCTGGTGGGAGTCGTACTGCTGCTGCCCCTGCTTCTGGAGGTGCTGTGATGGACCCTATGGCCCTGATCTTGCAGATAGCCGTCATCATCCTTGCACCCCTGGCGGTAGGCCTCCTGCGGGGGGTGGACAGGAAGCTTACGGCGCGGATGCAGAACCGCCGCGGCCCCCCAATAGTGCAGCCGTTCTACGATATGGTCAAGCTGCTGTCCAAGAGCCCCATCCTCATCAACAACCTCCAGGTGACCTTCGCCGGTGCCGCGTTGCTGTTCCAGGCCGCGGCCCTGGCCCTGTTCGTGGCCGGGGGAGACCTGCTGATCGCCTTCTTCGTGTCCGGCGCGGGGTCGATATTCCTAGTCCTGGGGGCTTTCAGCGTCCGCTCTCCCTACTCCTACCTGGGAGGGCAGAGGGAGCTCCTCGCCATCCTCGCCTACGAGCCGGTGCTGTTCCTGGCGGTCCTGTCCCTGGGCATGCGCAGTTCCTTCCTGGTGAGCGAGCTCCGGGGCGGTCTGCTGGAGGACCTCCCGCTGGTTCTGCTGGCCATGGTCCCGGTGATGGTCATACTGCTGGAGAAGTCTCCATACGACGTCCCAGCCGCCCACCAGGAGCTCATATCCGGACCGTACATCGAGTATTCCGGACCTTACCTTGCCATCATGGAAGGGGCCCGCTGGTTCCAGCTGGCCTTTGTCCTGGGAGTGATCACCCTGTTCGTCTGGAACGATAATACGATCGTTTCGCTGCTGGGGAAGGCGGCCATCGTCCTCCTCGTGCTCTTCGTGACCATCGTCATAGATAACATCACGGCCCGTCTTACCCGGGAACGAATGGTCATGTTCATGCTGACCGTGGGGATAGCCCTGGTGGCCGTCAACCTGATCTACCTGACCATATTCCCAGAGGGGTTGATCTGATGGGTCTTGTTCAGGGAGCTAGGAAGAGGTCACCGTGGATCCTGCATTTCGACACCGGTTCCTGCAACGGCTGCGACCTGGAGGTGTGGGCGCTCCTCACACCGCGCTACGACGTGGAGAGGTTCGGCGCGGTCAACAAGGCCAACCCCAAGCACGCCGACATCCTGCTGATCACTGGACCGGTCACCAGGAAGTGCGAGGACCGGTTGCGCAACCTTTACGAGCAGACCTCGGGCCCCAAGCTCGTGGTGGCGTGCGGGGACTGCGCCTCCACCGGGGCGCCCTTCCATAACTGCTACAATGTGTGCGGAGGAGTGGACAAGGTGATACCCGTGGACGTATATGTACCGGGGTGTGCCGCCCGACCGGAGGCCCTCATAGACGGCCTGGTGCTGGCCCTTTCCCTTTGGGAAAAGAGGATGGAGGAGGAAGGATGACGACGGAGGAGACACAGCTCGACCGCAGTGCCGCCGTCGACGTCCGTCAGCGCTTCAAGGGCTTCCTGGATGCCGGGAGCAGGTTCATAGGTTTGGTGGTTCGGGAGAGCGAGGACGGCACGTTCGAGCTAATATATGCTTTCGATCAGGGGGGCAAGGTGGCCGACTTCCGGTTCTCCATCCCGCTTGACCAGGAGGTGGACTCGGTCGCCGACCTCTACCCCGGTGCGATGACCGCGGAGAGGGAGGCGGTGGACCTTTTCGGTGTGAGGTTCAAAGGAGTACGCCCTGGGCTGTTCCTGGTCGAGGGGAAGAGCCCTGCCGAACCGCTTAGGAAGGGCCGGGCCGGTGGAAAGGGGGGTGACGTCCCTGGCTAGGGCCACGGTCATACCCTTCGGTCCACAGCACGCCGCCTTCCTGGAGCCGGTGAACGTAAGGCTGGTGCTGGAGGAGGAGAAGGTGGTGGGGGCGGAGCTGAACCAGGGATACAACCACCGGGGCATGGAGCACGCCCTCTCCCTGGACTACAAGAAGTCCCAGTACCTGTGCGAGAGGGTCTGCGGCATATGCTCTTACCACCACTCCTCCTGCTACTGCCAGGGCATGGAGGCCGTCTACGGCGTGGAGGTCCCCATGCGCGCGCGGCTCATCCGCACCATCATGATGGAGTACCAGCGCATGACATCGCACCTTCTGGCCCTTGGCCACATAGCCGAGGCCGTGGGTTATGAGAACCTATTCATGCAGTGCTTCCGGGAGAGGGAGTTCATAATGATGCTCGTCAACCGCCTATCCGGGAACCGGGTACACTACAGCATGAACGTCATCGGCGGGGTCAAGAGGGACGTTGGCCCGGAGCAGGCCAAGGATGTGGAGGTAACCATGAAGGAGGTCCGCCCTCGTCTTGAGGAGCTGCAGAGGGTCTTCCGCAGGGACAGCACCCTGGGGAAGAGGACCCATGGGGTGGGCAGGTTCCCGCGGCCGACGGCGGAGAGCTGGGCAACGGTGGGACCGGTATCCCGGGCCTCCGGGATCCCGCGGGATATCAGGCAGGACGGCTTTGCCGCCTACTCCGAGGTCAAGTTCGCGCCCATTGTGCGGGAGGAGGGGGACATCTACGCGCGCATGATGGTACGCATGGACGAATGCCTGCAATCGGTGGATATAATAGAGGAGTGCCTCCCCCTCCTGCCGGACGGTCCGGCGGCGGTGCAGGTCAAGGGCCACCCCACCGGGGAGGCGTTCTCTAGGGTGGAGGCTCCCAGGGGAGAGCTCATGTACTACATCCGTGCCAAGGGAGCGGTGGAACTGGACCGCATCAAGCTGCGCACACCGGCCCTCATGAACGTGCCAGCCCTGCTGGCGATGCTGCCGGGATGCCAGCTGGCAGACGTACCGGGGATAGTGGTCTCAGTGGACCCCTGCATATGCTGCACGGACCGGTGATCCCATGTCCATGCTGACCTCCTCCCTCAAGAACCTCTTCCGGCGGCCGTTCACCACCCGCTATCCTCATGCTCCCGCGGATATCCCCCCAGGCAACCGGGGGAGGGTGATGTGGGACATGGAGAAGTGCATCTTCTGCCGCAGGTGCGAGCGCTCCTGCCCCACCAGCGCCATCACCACCAACAAGGAGGCCAAGACCCAGAGGGTTGTCAGGAACCGCTGCATCGCCTGCAACGTCTGCGTGGAGGTGTGTCCCACTCAGACCCTTTCCATGGTGCCCGAGTACTCCAAGCCCGACGTGGCTCCCGTTGCCCACGTCTTCGCGGTCGACCTTCCACGCCACGAGTTCCGCGTCGAGCACCTGCCTAGGTATGGCGGGAAGAAGGATGGCGTGCAATGATCGCTCCCGAAGAGTTGAGATAAGAGCGAAAATATAATAATATGTTAAATCTCTCTACCTGGAGAGGTCCAGTTTTGGCCAAGGGAATGAAGACGTTCACACTGAAGGTCCCCAACAAGGAACTGTACAGGATAGTGAAGAGACTGGACGGCAAGGTGGGACCGCATATTACGTCCAGCAGTGCGGCCTTGGTCAAGTACTCCCCTGATGAGCTGTGCGAGGATGTTGAGGATGTGCGCCTGGTCACTCTGGGGACCAGGGACCGGGTCCGGACCACCCACAACTTCAGCCCGCGGGCGGACGGCCGCACGGACGTCATGATCGAGCTGGAGGTCTCCCTGCTCAAGGGAGGGAACATGTCCGTCGATATCAACCTGGCCCTGTGGACCATAACCTACATGGCCATAGAGTCCGCCTATCTCGAGGGCAAGGGAGTGGAGTTCGTCACCGACCCGGCAGATTCTTTAGTACCATCGTGAAGAACGTTCACTGTGCCCCGTCTGCCTCGTTCGCTGCGTATCTCCAAAGGAGACCGAGCCCCGCTGTCACGAAAACGATCGACAGGCCCAGCGAGAGCGACAGGTTATCCTCCATCGACCTCAACGCCGCGGCGAACCCTCCGTAGGAGCTGCCATCGCCCACCATGAGGACGGCCAGAGCCATGGCCGAAGCTATAGTGGCTATGAGTATTCCCACGCAAATGATGTTGAATCTAAGAGGGGTCAACGTTCATCGGACGTGCGGCGAATATATCAATGTGGCCTCTTGGCTCTCAAGGTCAGTAACAACCTCGGCATCGATCAACTTCCCAGGCCTATGCGCTGGATGAACCTATGCCCTTTGGGTCCTGCTCCAAACGGTGTAACCGCCGTCGAGAACCAGCACGTCGCGGAAGCCCCGGGAGGACAGCATATCGGCGGACCTGCGCGCCCGGTTGATCGTCCGGCAGTAGATGATCACTGTCCGCTCCTTGTCCAGCCCCTCACACCAAACATCCATCTGGGAGAGGGGCCGGGACAACGCCAACGGGATGTGACCAGCATCATACTCCCCTTTCTCCCTCACGTCCAGGAGGTAGCAGCTCCCTTCCCTGACCTTTTGCTCATGCTCCTTCAATCGGTCCACTGAGAGGAGGGCGTATCTGCTCATGCCCCGTATCTTGCGCGGACGGAACATAATACTTCTCCCTATCCACGTATCTCCAGTTCCTTGTCCACCCGGCCGGTGGACCGCAGGGCATCGATGTCCTCAGCATCGGAGAGCAGGAAGATGAGCTGGCGGGAAGGGAACAGGTCCAGTATGTGGCGGTATCTCTCTGGGCGCTCGACGCTCTCACCAAGCGGATCGGCCATTATGACCGGGCAGACAGGCGCGTTCTCGCGGGCGAACGCCAAGGCATGGCTCAGCAGGGCCAGCCGGACCTCGGACACGGACGGTGGGGCGTTAAGGGTCAGCTCCAAGCGACCCTCAGGACCGTAATCCAGAGCATCAACGCTCCCCTCGGGGAAGAATCTGTGGAACAGCCCGGTGGCCTCCATGGCGCACCTCAATGAGAGATCGCTGGTGCACCAGTTATCGCTGCAATGCACGGCCCGCTCAGGACCGCTCTCGCGGCCGTGCATGATGTGCATGAGGTCCGAACCGTCTATCAGGTTGGCATGCACGCATGCCTCCGGGAACAGCCTCTCCTGCTGCTCCGTGAACTCCTCTGCGTCATCCCCTTCGGCGATGATGCTGGCGTCGGCAGACCTCCTCAGCCTCCAGCCCCATCCTTGCTGAGCGACCTCTCCGGCCTCCTTGGAGAACATGGCATACCGCTCCAGCGTCTCCCCGTTCACGAACGACAGGGACACCATGACCTTGGCCATCCCTGAGCCCAGCGCATCCTGGTTCGGGACCTGTCCGGGATCCGAGACCAGCTCGTTGCCCAGGAGGCACCAGGAGATCGCCTCCAGGAGAGTGGACCTCCCCTTACCGGCAGGGATGGCGATGAGGTTCACACCAGGGTCCAGGGGTATCTCTATCTCACAATGGAAGCGGCGATAGTTCACAAGGAGTATGGAGGTCAGCTTGGCCATAGGCCCTGCTATGTGCGGAGACGATTAATAAGTTGAGATGGCCCCAGTAAGCGGTCAAGGGCGCTCGGGGGCAAGACATCGATGATCCTACAATTTCTTCCTGACCCTGTAGGGGGAGTAGGGAAGCATTATGCCCAGCTTTCCCTCGATGTCCTCGATGCGCCCGCACAGATCGTCTATCTCCGAGTCCCTCTTGTTCTTCTCGATGTTGGTCTTCAGCTCGTAGTACTTGAAGGTCCCTATGGTTATGGGTATGGACTGAGCCAAGGACGCGGCGATTATGACGAGATAATCGTTGTCAAGGTTGAGGGCCACGAGGCCGATGAACGCCAGGGGGATGACGAGGGCCAGATACCACGCGGAGAGACCTGACTCCTGCTCCATCTCCCTCCCCTCCACAGCGCGCGTTATTACGATGAAGGCCACGAGTATGAAGATGGGGATCATTATGAAGAATACCGCAAGCTGTACCAACACGTCCCCGGTGAGGCTTAACTCCGTCAATGACTTGCCCTCCCACCACATGAATCACAGGACCTACCATGATAAAAAGTAATGGTGACCGGCATTAGCATCCCTTCCACCACTCTTCAACGGTCGCTTTATATCTCTCGGAGGATGAAGCCGTTCCTGAACGGCCAATGTTATCGTACCATAGCGGCATGTGTGCGCCCAGGACTATCGCTTGCCTTCGCTGCATGATTTTTTATTTATTTATCGTTTATCATATTCACGATTCCTCTCTTGTTATGTCCTTGATCACTACAATATCTGGACATGGGATAGGGATGACCACAGTGAGAATAAAAAGGGGTTGCGAAGTACTTACATCACCTGGGCAGGTCACAACAGCATCGGACGTGCCCACACCTCCTATCCCTGGAAGAGAGCTGATGAGCCCTCACCTCTCTAGGCTCCTCTTTCACGCAAGTGACCTCGAACATCCGTCGAACGTTACCTGCGCTCTACTTTCACCCCTTCAACGAAACGCTCCAAGGCATCGTTCCAGGTTAGAGCTTTCAGTATCCTGCTGATCATAAACGCAGCTTATCTTGTCCGCTCTGGAACACATAAGGTATTATCATACAAATTATTATAATCATTTAATATTAATATCAAGAAAGGCATCTTTCAACCGTGCTCGTCCGGATCTATTCCACATCATCCGACACCTATGCCAAGGACCTGTACCGAAGGTTCCGGTCCAACGGCCCCTGCCCTTACGGCGATGATGAGTTCATCATGGGCACGGTCAAGGATGTTGAGGAGAGAACAGGTGGTTTCGTGTTCACCGTGGAGATCACCAATCCCGCGGCGGTCGAGTACCTCAGGTCGCATAATGCGAGCGGGAAGAAGAGAGGCCTAGGATCCCATCTGAAGATAGTCAAGGGAAGGGAGCTGAGGCGCCGGCCGGGCCGCCTTCCATACCAGCGGGTTCCCTGAGATGGCCTAATAACTCCGCTTTTTTACTCATAGGTCCATCACTTCATCGACCATTGACAGAGCATGCCTTGTTGTGATAACCACATGATTAATTATATAGATAAATATAATATTATTATCATACTCCGTCCTAGAGCGCACCAGCCATCTCCTTGCAGAATCACGCTTGATGGGCATTATATCGTAGGGCGCCTAGGGCGGTTTTACCGCATCCTACGGCACGATCCTCCTTCTATAAAGATCCGCAGCTTAACCAGAACCATCTATTCCTGTAAAGAAACATAATGTTCGATGAACGAAAAACGTTGATTTATATAACTCAAAGTTACTGGCGTCACAAAGGAATGGAGATATTCTATCATGGACGAGAAGCGCATCGAGGACAGGCAACTGGCCTTCCTGGTAGATGGAGACAATGCCTCTGCTACGTTGATCGAGGAGATGCTGGCAGAAGCCTCCAAGTATGGGTCGATCATCATCCGGAGGGTCTACGGTAACTGGACCGCGGGAGGGCAGGTCAACACGTGGAAGACCAAGCTCAAGGAGTACGCGCTTACACCCTATCAGCAGTTCCCTAACATCTCCAACCGGCATGTCACTAAGAACGCCACTGACATCGCCCTCATCATCGATGCCATGGACATCCTCCATGACGGCATCGTGAAGGGCTTCGTCATCGTGTCCAGCGATTCGGACTACACTTCACTGGCCATCAAGATACGGGAGCACGGCCTGTTCGTGATAGGCATCGGAAAGAAGGAGACCCACGACTCCTTCCGCCGAGCCTGCGACGTGTTCGTATCCACTGAGAACCTGGGGAAGGAGCCCGAAGAGGAGGACAAAGAGGCGCCTCAGGCCCCCAAGGGCCATGCCAAGCCGAAGAGGCTACCTAGAGATGCTATTGACATACTCAACCGAGCCTTCGAGTATGCGGTCAACGATGATGGGAGAGCGCTGAACGGGGACATCGGTGCGGCCTTGCGCCGTCTGGACCCCGCGTTCGACACCAGGACCTATGGGAAGCAGTCCCTTCTGAACCTCATAAATGAACTGGATGACCTGTACGAGGTGGAGAGGTCCGACAGAGGGGCCATATATGTGCGTCGCAAAGGAGAGCACCTGCCCCCCGCACTGGAGGAGAGGCCAGCCAGTCTAGAGAAGGTTCTGGAGGACCGCTCAGGGCAGAACGGTCGTTCCGCGATCGATGCCCTGCCCCTCCTTCTGGAAGCTTATAAGATCGTGGACAAGAACGGCGATGGTACGGTCGAGACCTTCCGCCTGTTCAAGGCCGCCAAGAAGCTGGACCCCAGCTTTGACAGCATGAACTATGGGAAGGAGAAGATATCTCACCTCCTGGAAGCCCTCCCCGGACACTTCGAGCTCCTCGGCCGGCGCGGCAAGAGTATGCTGGCCCGCAGGGTGGACAAGAAGGCGGAGGAGGAGATCGTGGAGAGCGAGGAGATGCCCTCATCACAGCCAGAGCAACCTGCGATCGTACAAGAGGAGGTCCCGGAGGCGGTCCCCCTTATCGATCCCAGGCCCTCGCAGAAGAGCCAGATAGACCTGCTTAAGGTGGTCACCTCGGCCTTCGATAATACGGTCAAGGATGATGGCAGGTCGTACCTTCCCCAGATGAGCAAGGAGGTCAAGCGGCTGGACCCCTCCGTGGACTTCAAGAGCCACGGGAAGGCGAGCCTTCGCGAGTACCTCGAGGAGTTCAGCGATGTGTTCAACCTGCACAAGGAGGGCCGCAACATCTACGTGAGCAAGCGTAAGGGCAAGAGGCCCTCTCAGCACATCAGCGAACTGGTGAGATGAAATAGTTCGGAGGGCGGACGGGAGCGCCCCGTCCGTTCCGCTCTTTTATTGTCCACTCGACCGACCCCCTCACCAACCATCCTTCTGGCCATCCCTCATCTGGAGATAAGACCGATGGCCCAGGTCACGCCGCCGATGATGAGCAGCGAGGCCAGGACGGCACCAAAGTTCTGATAGAGGCTGAAATCGTTGGCGAAGAAGAACAGCCAGATGACCATGAAGGTCAGCCATGAGATCACCGCGATCCCGTTGAGGGCCACCTTCCACTTGGTCGTACGGATCACCGGGGGATAGCCTGGGGCCTGCTGGACCATAGGCGGTCTCTTCATCACCCAGGTGACCCAGGTCAGGGTTAGGACGGCTGTCAACAGCAGCAGGGACACTAGGAACACCGCCAGGTTCTGGGTCAGACCCATTCCCGACGTGAGGAAGAACAACCAGATGACTACGAATATCAACCATCCAAAGATCGAAACGATGGTGAGGATCACCCTCCACATCAGTTCCTTATGAAAGCCCGTCTGCTGCCCCATCATGTTGGTCCTTACCTCTAACGTTTGCCGTTAGATATGATGTTTTGTCTCCCCTCGGGACCGTCAGCGTCAAGCCCGCGGATCGCTCACTTCCCGCCCTCCCTGAGGGCCTTGAACCGTCTTACCTCTACGTTATGCTCCCGTATCATTCCCTGGGCCTTGTAGAGGGAGAGGAGCTTTCTATGGGCCTTGAGGTCCAGGGGATCCATCTCCACCAAGGTCTCCAGCTCTCCGATGGCGGCCATGAGGAGGCCCTTGCTCTCGTAGAGCTCTGCCTTCCGCATCATCGCCATGGGGGTCCTGGGTTCGAGCGTCAATGCTCTCTCGAAGAGTTCCAGCGCCTCCTCGGTAAGGCCGGAGGCAGCGCTGCCCTCAGCCCTCCTGAGGTAATCCTGATAGCACACCTCGGCCTCAGGGATGTGGAGGTCCCCATCCTCCAGCGAGGTCAGGATATGCTCCGTCTCCATCATGCCGGCCCCCATGCTGTTGGACAGGCGTTGCATGATGGAGGCGTACTCGGCACAGTCGCCTTCTGTCTCCATCTCCCCCATTCGCTTCAGGCATCGCATCCCGACCATGCTGACAAGAGGCCAGGAGAGGGGGTCCTGGATGTGCCATAGGGTAGCCAAGAGCTCAGCCCATCGATGCCCTCGAGTAAGGGAGCGAGATAGGTGACCCCTCGAGACCTCCCTCTCCATCAGCTCCTCCAGGTCCATGAGGGCCCCCTTGGCCTCCCCCGGTGAACCAGGTAGGCTGGCGGCACGCCGCAGGGCAGGTTCCAGGACCTCCAAAGGTACGCTCATGGCCAGGTCCTGGAGGATGGCCGACACGCTCTTCTCCGGGAATATGAAACCGCTCTCCTGGGACGCCTCGTCCATGCGGTACTTCAGGGTCCCCAGGTTCCACTTTCCTTCGACGAACTCTTTTACGGTATCCTGCAGGGTGGTGATCGCCCGGTCCCTGGCCTCATCATCGTCGGCATGGTCCCAGCGCATGCTGCCGTCCAGGTACTGGTAGTAGGCGCAGCGCCACCATTTCACCGTTCCGTCCTGCTCTTCCATGGGCTTCCCTATCGCAACGGCCGAGGTCACATCAGCTTCTTGAAGTTACCCATTTCATCATAGAGGTAACCGGAGAACCCGAAATCGCCTCTCGCCCCTCCCTTCTGTATCCGCCCCTTCAGGTCCGTCAGGAGGGATACAGCGATATTCCGAGCGTAGTCGCTTTCAGGAAGGGCGACGGCCACAGCTCCGAACTCATTGACCACGAACACATAGTCCTCCATGTTGCAGTGCAAGGCCGCGGTCTCCGACGTTTCAATGAACTCGAAGGCCACCACCTTGCCTTGCCTCTCCGCCTTCACCACTGCCCGGGGGGAGTGCTCGTCCACCACATGCGACGCCACTACGGTCGGGTCCTGCTTGGCCATCTGGGCAGCCCTCCGGCCTGCGACCATGTCCAGGAACGCCTTGGTCTCCTGCTTCACGTTACCCTATCCGAACCCGTTGACTAAATCCTTTCCGGGCCCACCGCCTACAACGAGCCGCTCTCAAGGGATCTCTTCAGGGTTCCAAGTGGTATGGAGCCCCTCGTCGAACGAGTCCATGATGGCCACATCTGCCGGAGAGATGGTGAAGTCCAGGGCTCCAGCGTTCTCGATGAGGCGCTCCCGGTGCACCGACTTAGGTATGACCGCCATCCCTTTCTGGAGCACCCAGCGGATCATCATCTGAGCCGGAGACCGTTCATACTTCTCAGCTAGCACCAGTAGGCGGGGATCGTTCAGCCTGCTTCCGCGCGTCAGGGGGCTGTGAGCTTCCAGGACCACGCCCATGGTGCGGCAGTAGGACAGCAGCTCCTTCTGGTACAGGAAAGGGGAGAACTCCACCTGATCAACCGCCGGAACGACGTACGAACGGCCGATAGTCTCCTCCAGGTGCCTGATGGTATAGTTGCTGACACCGATCGCTCGAGCCGATCCCTCCTCCAGGAGGCGTTCCATCGCCTTCCACGTCTCCGCCCTCTCACCTCGCGGCCAGTGGACAAGGTACAGGTCAACGTACTCCAGGCCGAGCAGCTTCAGGCTCCTGTCGAAGGCAGCCAGCGCCTCCTTCTTCCCATGATCGGTGTCCCATAGCTTGGTGGTGACGAAGACCTCCTCCCTCGGCACCCCGCTCTCGCGTATCGCCCTTCCCACACCCTCCTCGTTGGCGTAGTACGCGGCGGTATCAATGTGGCGGTACCCGATGTCCAGGGCCTGACGGACGACGCTGTACGCCTGATCGTTGGGCACCTTGAAGGTCCCCAGGCCGAGGACCGGCATCCTGACGCCGTTGTTGAGGGTGATGGTGCTGGTTAGTGAAAGGTCTGACATGCGGAGTAACGATGGGATGTACAAGGATAAAAGAACGTAGTAAAAAGAGAGGAGGAAAGGGATCGGAAGAGGATGACATGGTAAAATGAGGTCTCTCGTCATTTCGTAGCTTGCAACAACACGAAGGACGAGGAGACCATG
>JADFDJ010000023.1 GCA_018262895.1 Methanomassiliicoccus sp.
GTACATGGTTCTCCCGCCTTTGGTTGTTGTCCAAACGCCCAAATGAGCGGAGAACCTCTTTTAACACGCCATCATTTATTATTCTCCACTTTGTGACACCATATCCACAATTGTAGATGCTCTTTAACCGCTCACTGCGGCATTCTGACTTTCTCTCAACAACATTTCTATATTTTGAGTACGCTTAAGGGACAGATAGGGGGCTGTGCACGACCATATCTGGCCGTGTTACACTAGAACAATGGGTACAGGGAACCCGTAAAAAGTTTAATAAAGGATATTATCTTCCTGAAATTGTAGAACGGAGGCACCTTAAATATGAGGATCTCAACCGATCAAGAAGAGCTTTGCATCCTGGAAGCCATAAGGACCGCAAATGCTCACCGTGAGGAGCTCGCAGAGGCACTTGTAGACAATTCTGTACTGATTATCATGGCCGCTACCGCTAGGCGCGACCTTACCGTGCGCGAGGTCTCCAACGTCACCGATATTCCTTTGGCAACATGTTACAAGCTGGTAGAGAAGATGGCTTCCCTGGGATTGCTGGCTGAGACCGGAAAGGTCCGCACCTCCACCCGTGGAAAGGCCTCCATGTACAGCTCCTCCATGAAGTCGTTCGCAGTTGATGTGTCCAATGGCTACATAGAGATCAACATAGTGTGGAAGAACGGGCAGACCATGAACGTTGTGAGGGAAGTCTGCTCCCCCGTCATAACCGGGGATATGGTCAGCAACGTCGACGCGCTTGGCCTAGCCACCAAGTGAGAGCTCAATTCTGCATCATGCAATAATTTTAGCAAAAAATCACAGATCTGGTCCGGCGAGGTGCCGGATCCTCTTCCATTTTTTCTATTTCGACCGACCGGACCGATTGAACCGTTCACTTCTTCCCGCTGATCTCGACCACCTCGTACTCGTTGCCGTCGCTGTCGGTGAACCTGGCGATCAGACGGCCGTAGGGGTCGCGCATCGGTTTGAGGCTGAAGTCCACACCTTCATCCACCATCTCCTTGTGGAAGTCGTAGATGGACTCCGTGGCGAAAACCACACCTGTGCGGATGCCGGGCTGCTCCTCGTCCCCCTCCTTGACAGCGAACAGAACGACGGTCGCTCCCTCGGTCAGGGCCAGCTCCGCGATCCCTGAACTGGCATCCATCCTGACCAGGGTGAAGCGTAGGACCTCGGTGTAGTCCTCCACTGCCGCACCGAGGTCGCTCACCGGCACCCACACCTGTTGCACCCTCCTCAGTCTACCTCGCTCGCTCTCGGGGGCCTCTCCTCCCATGGGGTCGCCGATTGGCATGCATTTGAATCATGAGGTAAGCTATTTGATGCTTGCCCGCGGGCCTCTATAAGGAATTGATTTCCGTTTTTTTGTTGGTAACTATCATTAATCATCCGGACACTTCTCCACTTGCCATGACCTCAGGATGGTACACCCAGGAAGAGCTTCTGGAGATGGGGTTCCAGAGTGTGGGACAGAACGTCCTAATAAGCAACAAATGCAGCATCTACGGCGCCGGCAAGATGTCGATAGGGGACAATGTCAGAATAGATGATTTCTGTCTCTTGAGCGGTGACGTGAAAATCGGCTCTTATGTCCATGTGGCGGCCTACGTGGGGCTGAACGGCGGTCGCGGAATAAGGCTGGGCGACTTCGTCTCACTGAGCACTAAGGTCTCGATCCTGAGCGCAAGCGATGATTTCGCTTCGGGTAACTATTTCACTAACCCCACTGTACCTGAGGATTTCAGGAACGTAAAGGGAGGGCCGGTGATCCTTGAGAAACACTCCATAATCGGTGCGGGGACCATCATCCTACCGGACCTGACGATCGGAGAGGGGGCCGCTGTGGGAGCGGCCAGCCTTGTGGAGAAGAGCCTGGCCCCCTGGAAGCTATACGTCGGAGTACCTTGCCGCGCGGTGAAGAACCGGGAAAGGGGGGTGCTGGAGCTGGAACGAAAATTGATGGAGAGAGTCGATCGCCCATGAAGGAGCCTATTTCTGAGCGAGGGTGGCCAGATACGAGTAATTAAGAACCACACCGTTGCTTCACAACGCGTTAACATGGTACCCAAGCGCGAGTTACCTGTGTACAAGCCCTCACTGAGCGGAAGGGAAAGAGAGTACGTGAACGAATGCCTCACCACCGAATGGATATCATCTAAGGGTAGGTTCGTTCCAGAGTTCGAGGGCCAGTTCGCTTCGCGTATAGGGGTGCAGCATGCTACATCGGTGTGCAACGGGACCGTGGCCCTTCATCTGGCGCTTGTGGCTCTGGGCATCGGTCCCGGTGACGAGGTCATCGTACCTACACTTACGTACATTGCGTCGGTGAACGCCATATCTTACACCGGGGCCACGCCTGTGTTCGTGGACTCTCTGCCTGACACCTGGCAGATGGATCCCCAGGATGTCAGGTCTAGGATCACTCCAAGGACCAAAGCAATAATGGCCGTGCACCTTTACGGCCATCCATGCGATATGGACGCACTAGTGAAGATAGCCGAGGAGAACGGTTTGTTCTTGGTCGAGGACGCGGCCGAGGCCTTCGGGTCTAAGTTCCGGGGGCGCCATGCTGGGAGCTTCGGTGACATTTCCTGCTTCTCTTTCTACGGCAACAAGACCATCACCACGGGCGAGGGGGGCATGGTCGTCACCGACGACGATACCCTCTACGACAGGTCCCTGCACTTCAAGGGTCAGGGCCTGGCTAAGCATCGTGAGTACTGGCACGACATCATAGGCTACAACTACCGTATGACCAATATCTGCGCGGCCATCGGCCTCGCCCAGCTGGAGCAAGCAGACTCTTTCCTGAAGAGGAAGCGGGAGATCGCCCGCATGTACGAGGAGCAGCTGACCCCTCTGGGCCTGGAGACCCATAAGGAATCCGAGGACGTGACCCATTCCTTCTGGATGTGCTCGGTCCTTGTTGGAAGCCCTGCGGACCGCACTCCCCTCAGGGAGTGCCTCTCCAAGGCAGGGATCGAGACCCGCCCGGTCTTCTACCCGATCCACACCATGCCTATGTACTCCACTCGATACCAGCGGTTCAAGGTCGCTGAGAACATAGCCTGGAGGGGAGTCAATCTGCCCTCATTCCCGGGCCTGTCGGACGATGACGTCATGTACATCTGCGACACGATAAGGAGCTGGTCTCGAAATGGGAAGTGAAGGAGATCCCTGCTCGGGTCAGGCACCGGTGATTGCCAGCTCCATGGCCTCGTCCAGCTTCTCATGCAGGCGGGCCGCCCTCCGCTTCCCAAGTTCCAACAGCTCCTCCTCGGAAGGCCTCTGATAATCCCTGTCCAACCGCTCCATCATGCGATCAGCAAGATGAGATGGGTCCGATAAATGGAAGAAGCTGATGTCGCCCTCCTCGATCTCCTTGTTGATGGGGATGTCGGAGACTATGGTAGGAACCCCGTAGGACATGGCATCGTAGACCGACCCTCCTCCCGGTCCTCCTTCATACATTGTGGGCTGCACCACCGCCAGTGAGCCGTTGAGCAGGGCCAGCTGGTCTCTCTTGGGTATATGCCCCAGGATGTGGACCCTATCCCGGAGGCCAAGCTTGCCCACCTCCTCTGTGAGCATAGAGAAGTGGTGGGGGAACCTGTAGTCATCCGTGGCACCGGTGCACACGAGGTGAACCTTGCTCATCCGGGGATCCCTCTCCGATGCCAACTTAAAACCCCGGAAGGCTGTTAGGTGGTCCTTGTGCACCCAGAACTGGTTGGATATCAGGAAGTAAAGCTCCGGAACGCCATATCGGTCCCGCACCTCGGCTATCGCTTCCTGATCGAACCATGCCTGAGGGGTTCTGGGCGTGAACGGAAGGACCACGTAGGCGCACCTACCACTAGGGAAGAACCTCTGGCTCTCATCCCGCACCGCCCGGGAGTTGACTATGATGACCTTAGCCTCAGAGACCATCTGAGAGAAGGTACGGTCGCGGTAGGCGATGGTCTCAGGGGAGAAGAACTGGGGGAGGACCCGGTGCTGCTGATCGTAGATATAGCCGATCCAGGGCTTGGAGAACCCTTTCCCGGGCGGACTTATCAGCGGAAGGAGCACCTCTAGCCCTTGACGCTCCATCGTCCGAACGATATCCCGGGGACGGTCGCGCGCGTACACCACCCGGAGGTCCGGTTGGATCGCCCGTAGGACGTTCATCGTCTCCTGGTTGCGGCTGTTGACGATATGGCCTGCGGTCTCGTCGAGTATCTTTCGGAGGCTGGGGGCTTGACCGCTCATTGTGCTCCTTGCGGCTTGAACGAAGCTCCTCCGGATGCAGGACGCGGCATCGCCCAGTGGCAGAAGGAGCTGAAGGTCGTGGCGATGGTCCGGTCCGTGGGCGTTGATCCCCTCTGTCAGCATGGAGAGGTTGTCCCTACCACCACCCCATCCGTTAAGACCGATGCCATTCAGACAGATGTTCCTTCCCATGCGACCCTTGGCCACAATGTGAGAATGGAAGATAAATCCTGGGTTCCCATAGATGCGTGCCGATGCTAGCATCTCTGTCAAGGTTGTAGCTACGGTGTTGGCACCGGTCGATGCCGATGGGGGGTGCTTTAATTATGAACAGACCATTCTGGGTCCAGCCCTTCATGCTGGCAGCCGAACGGGGTACCTTCAATGAGCTTAATGACATCAATGATACGAAGCGTCAAGGTTCCCGTCCAGATGATTCGAAGACGTGCGGATAACCTCGTGTGGAAGCACCGGCCACGTCAGGTGATAACCATCGACCATCCTGGTCCGCGCGCTCTCTTCAGCTACCTGCACAGGCCTCTGATCTGGAGGCCTGCAGACGACAGGTTCAACCGACACAGCAACTACTGGGAAAGCGTGCAGATCGCGAGGATGATAGTGTCCCACGGCTATGCGGTAGATGCTATAGACCTCTTCGATTCCAAGTTCCAGCCCCAGGTTCCGTACGAGGTCATCTTCGACACCAGCACTAACCTCCAGCGCCTCTCTCCCCGGCTCCCTAATGCCCGCAAATTGTACCACATGACCGGCTCCTATGGAAGGTTCCAGAACGCCGCCGAGGGCAGGAGGGCGGCCGAGTTCGAGGAGAGGACCGGTGTCCGATATTCGCTGAAGAGGGCCGTAAAGGACCCGGAGGCCGCCGACCGTTCCATGCAGCTCGCGGACCGCTGTTCATTGATCGGGAACCGGACTACCCTGAGCACCTTCCCCGAGGAGGTCAGGAACAAGACCACCCTGGTGACCGTCTCGTCATCCCCAGGGCACATCAAACCGCCTTCGACCCTGGTGCCGGCCCCAAGAGAGTTCCTGTGGTTCTTCGGCGCGGGAGCGGTGCACAAGGGCTTGGATTTAGTCCTGGAGGCTTTCCGCAGGATGCCCGGGTCGACCTTGAATGTCGTAGGGAGCGTGGACTGGGAAAAGGATTTCATGGAGGCCTATGGTGGTGATCTACGTGGCCGTGCCAATGTCCGGTACCACGGTAGCCTGGACCCGTCGGGGGACAGGTACCGCAGGGTGGTGGGGCGCTGCCTCGCCTTCATTGCCCCGTCCTGCAGCGAGGGCATCTCCCCCGCAACGACCACGGTGATGCAGACCGGGCTCTATCCCATCATCAGCAGGGAGACCGGCGTCACCCTGCCAGAGGGTCACGGCACTTACCTCGAGAGATGTACGATCGATGAGATAGTCCAGGCCTGCCAGGACGTGATATCCCGGAGCGAGGGTAGCCTGCGGAAGGACATAGAGGCATGCCAGAGCTTCGCCCTTCAGCGATACTCCCGCGATGCGTTCACCTCCGACATGAGCTCATATCTGGCAGATGCCATTCGCTGACCCAATCATTTATAGGGGAAATTCCTTCTCTGGATGAGCTCAAGGTTTTCAGATGGCTGGTGAGAAGGTCCGATACATCCGCCCCAAGGCATCCAGGCTGGAGCTGGGCTTGAAGGAGGTGCTGGGCTACGCAGAGCTGCTGTACTTCCTTACCTGGAAGCAGATAAAGACCAAGTACAAGCAGACGGCTATTGGCGTGGGATGGGCCGTCCTGCAGCCATTGATCACCACCATCATATTCGCGCTCATCCTCTACAATCCAGACGTGGCGGGGCTTAGGACCCCGGGCGGCATTGAACCGATCCCCTTCCTTTTTGCCGGCCTGATGCTATGGACCTTCTTCTCCACCACCTTGAACGGGGCCTCCATGAGCCTGGTTAGCAACTCCTCCATGATAACTAAAATCTACTTCCCCCGGATGTTGCTGCCGCTGAGCCTGGTTATCGCCGGGCTGCTGGACTACGGTGTGGCGTGGGTGCTGTTCCTCATCATCGTGGCGCTGACCAAGGCGTCCATATCGGTGTGGATATTCCTGGCAATAATCCCCCTGGTGCTCACCTTCCTGCTTTCATCGGGCTTGTCCCTGGTCATGTCGGCGATGTCGGCCAAGTATAGGGACGTGCAGTACATCGTCCCCTTCTTCATCCAGATACTCCTGTTCGCCTCGCCGGTCCTCTACTCCTCCAACCTGATCCAGAACGAGAGCCTGAAGTGGGTCCTGTTCCTCAACCCCCTGGCGGGCATCATGTCATCGCAGCGGGCGTTCATATTCGGCACCGATATGGACGTGGGAATGCTCCTGTCATCAACGCTCCTGACCCTCGTTGTGTTCTTCTTCGGACTGCTGTACTTCAAGGCGTACGAGAGGCGCCTGGCGGACGTGATCTGATGGAGCCGGCCATCGAGATCAGGAACCTCTCCAAGGAGTACGTCATCGCCACCAGCAAGGGATACTACCAGGCCGGTGGACGGCTGGGGGAGAAGCTTGCCTCCGTGGTCCGCCACCCTCTCAGGACGGTTCAGCACGTGAGGCAGCCCAAGGAGACGTTCTGGGCCCTCAAGGATATCAACTACACCATGCAGAAGGGGGAGAGCGTGGGCATCATCGGCCGTAACGGTGCGGGTAAGAGCACGCTCCTGAAGATACTCTCCCAGATCACCTGCCCGACCGAGGGCGAGGTCGTGCTCCGAGGCACGGTGGGTAGCCTCCTAGAGGTGGGTACGGGCTTCCACCCCGACCTCACGGGGAGGGAGAACATATTCCTCAACGGCGCCATCCTCGGTATGCAAAAGAAGCAGATCGAGGCCCGCTTCGACGACATAGTGAGGTTCGCCGAGGTGGAGAAGTTCCTGGACACCCCCATCAAGCGCTTCTCCTCGGGAATGTACCTGCGCCTTGCCTTCGCCGTGGCCGCCCACCTGGAGCCGGACATCCTCATCGCCGATGAAGTGCTCGCGGTCGGAGACCAGCAGTTCCAGGCCAAGTGCCTGGGGAAGATGCGGGAGGTATCTCAGGAGGGGCGCACCGTCATCTTCGTCTCCCACAACATGCACGCCGTGAAGACCCTGTGCCAGAACGCCATCCTTCTGCAGGGGGGCAAGGTGCTGAAGAGCGGTCCCTCGGAAGAGGTCATCAGCGAGTACGCCAGCTCCCTGGAGGGGCACAACGGTAACTTCCCCGTCACCGCCAAGGACATCACCATCTGGGACATGGACGTGCAGCAGAATGGTAGGGGGACAATGCTCATAGATGGGGCGCGCCCGTTCGACATCCATGTACGCTTCCAGCTACACGAGCGAATGCGGCACCTGCGCATGGGGGTCTTCGTGAACAACTCCCTGGGCGACGAGCTTGTGCGAGCCCTCTTCTCCGACTGGGACGCCTCCCTGGAGGACCTGGGACCGGGCACCTACCTTGCGAGCCTGACCTTCCCCGGTAAGCTACTGGTACCGGGCAACTACACTCTTGTCCTCGGCGCGCACCGTCAGGGCGGGTTCGACATGCTTGCCGGCCACCGTGTGGAGGCGGGGATAAACGTGTCCGCACCACACGACTATAACTCCGGAGGGGCGGGTGATCCCCTGCAAGCGCAGATCATCCTGGACCGCCGCTGGGATGTGCGCAGGGAGTGAGGCTCAGAGTGCGCCGCACGGAGGCTGGACTGAGAACGATTATATGGGCCCAGCATATTGACCGTGGGGGAAAATATTGTCCAAGTCCGCGCTCATCACCGGAATAACTGGCCAGGACGGCTCCTACCTTGCGGAGTACCTGCTCTCGAAGGGCTACGAGGTCCACGGCATCATCAGGCGGGCGAGCACTTTCAACACCGCCCGCATAGACCGCATCTACACCGACCCGCACGAGGAGGACGTTAAGCTCTACCTCCACTACGGGGACCTATCGGAGGCGGAGACCATCAACAACATCATCTTCAACATCCGCCCGGACGAGGTGTATAACCTGGCGGCACAGAGCCATGTGCGCGTCTCCTTCGACGTCCCCGAGTACACGACCAACGTTGTCGCCACCGGTGTGACCAGGATGCTGGAGTCGATCCGCCGAGCGGGCAACGAGGTTCGCTTCTACCAGGCATCGTCCTCGGAGATGTTCGGGTCCACGCCCCCACCGCAGTCGGAGGCCTCGCCGTTCGCCCCCCGCTCGCCGTACGCATGCTCCAAGCTCTACGCTTACTGGCTCACACGCAACTACCGCGAGGGTTACGGCCTGTACGCGTGCAACGGCATACTGTTCAACCACGAATCGCCCAGGAGGGGAGAGACCTTCGTTACCAGGAAGATCACCCGGGCCATCGCCGCGATCTTAGGGGGAAGGCAGGACTCGCTGTACCTCGGGAACCTCAAGGCTCGAAGAGACTGGGGCTACGCCCCTGAGTACGTCACCGCCATGCACCGCATGCTGCAGATGAAGAAGGCCGATGACTTCGTCATCGGCACCGGAGAGACGCACTCCGTGGATGAGTTCGTGGAGGAGGCCTTCGAGTACGCCGGCCTGGACCGCGAGAGGTACGTGAGGATAGACCCCAAGTACTACCGCCCCACGGAGGTCGAGTCGCTGGTCGCCGACGCCTCCAAGGCCCGTAAGGTCCTGAGGTTCTCGCCCAAGGTCCGGTTCAAGGAGCTGGCCCGCATCATGGTGGACGCTGACATTCGCGCCGCCGGCCTGGAGCCTCCAGGCGAGGGAGACAGGATATTGAAGAGGATGTTCCCCCGACGGTGGTGGACGGTGGATTGATGTCCTTCTGGTCCGACCGCAGGGTACTCGTCACCGGCGGAGCGGGATTCCTAGGATCGTTCCTGGTAGACCGCCTGGTGAGCGCCGGGGCCTCCCGCGAGAACATACTGGTGCCCCGCTCCCGCGACACCGACCTTAGGATCTGGGAGAACTGCCTGGAGGTCGTTGACGGCCAGGACATGGTCATCCATCTAGCGGCCTCCGTGGGAGGCATAGGCTTCAACATGGACAACCCCGCGACCCTGTTCTACGACAACGCCATCATGGGCATCCAGCTCATGGAGGCGGCCCGCCGGAAGAAGGTGGGCAAGTTCGTGCAGCTGGGGACCATCTGCGCCTACCCCAAGTACACCCCCGTACCGTTCAGGGAGGAGGATCTGTGGAACGGCTACCCTGAGGAGACCAACGCGCCCTACGGGCTGGCGAAAAAGATGCTCCTGGTCCAGGCGCAGGCCTACCGGCAGCAGTACGGGTTCAACGCCATCTATCTCCTCCCTGTGAACCTCTACGGTCCCCGGGACAACTTCGACCCCCGGTCCTCCCACGTCATTCCTGCGCTCATCAAGAAGTTCGTGGATGCTAAGGAATCTGGGGCGGACCACGTGACGCTCTGGGGGACAGGATACGCCACCAGGGAGTTCCTCTACGTGGAGGACGCCGCCCGGGGCATCATGCTGGCCGCGGAGCGCTATGACGGTGCGGAACCGGTGAACCTGGGGGCCGGCTTCGAGATATCGATCCTGGAGCTGGCGCTTTTGATAAAGGAGCTGACCCAGTACGAAGGGGGGCTGGAGTGGGACCCCTCCCGCCCGGACGGGCAGCCCCGGAGGATGCTGGACACCACAAGGGCGAGGCACCTCTTCGGCTTCATCGCCACCACCGACCTCCGCGATGGTCTGGAACGGACCATAGAGTGGTACCTGAAGGAGCGGAGAGGATGAGCGAGCGCCCCGTGGTCTCCACCCTCACCTCCTGCTTCCACGGTGAGAAGTACCTTCCCCTTTTCCTGGAGAAGATGCCGGAGCAGAAGGCCTTCGATCGACTGGAGGTCGTCATCGACCTCAACGAGCCCTCGGCCGAGGAGCTGCGGCTGGTACGGCAGTTCCAGGAGCGCTATCCCGGCCACCTGCGGTACACCGTCCAGAACAAGGTCGTCACCTATTCCGCGTCGTGGAACAACTGTATCCGCAACTCCACCGGCGAGTACCTCGCGGTCTGGAACATCGATGACCTGAGGCCGGAGGACTCCATCGAGAGGCAGGCCGCCCTCCTCGATTCCGATCCGGAGATCGGCATAGTGCACGGTAAGTACACGGTGGTGCCGCGCTTCGGGGACATGGACGGGGACGTGTTCCGCAACTACCGCCCGGTGGAGAACTGGGAGGCGACGCGGAGGTTCATCTTCGGAGCGTTCTACATGTTCCGCAAGTCCCTCGTGGAGAAGGCAGGGTACGTGGACGAGCAGTTCCGCTCCTCCGCGGACTTCGACCATACGTTGAGGCTGTCGCTGCACACCCGCTCCGCTGTGGTCGACGGCAACCTTGGATACTACTACATGGCGAACACCGGCCTCTCCAACAACCCCAACTCCCGCATCGATGTGGAGAACTTCGTGATCCGCATGCGCTACGGCATCTACGACAAGCTGTGGTTCCACTACCTGGCCGCGGCATCGGACTACGATACCTACCGTATCCAGAACGGGAACGAGTGGATCCACGTCTCCAAGTACGTCCCGGACTACCGGGCCATGCTGGAGAGACGCTACCGCATGTGGTTCGACCGCGGATACCTGCGGCACCTGGCCTTCAAGGTGAAGAAGGAGAACTTCTCAGGCATCAAGGGAATGCTCACCGGCCTCCGGGGAAACGACCAGGGTCCGTAACCTGGGAAGGGCTTTCGCCGAGGTTATTGGATCATCGCTCAATCGTTACCGCTCTGGGAGCTGGGACTCTCGGGGCACTTGGCATCCAGCCTCTGGAACGGGCGCTGTACGATCCGCCGCATGGCGGCCAGAACGCGCTTCATCAGGGCCCGGAAGGCCTCATCGAGGAGAAGCACGCTCACCAGCCAGTCGTTTCGGTGGAACTCTCGGCAGACGAGCCGGTCGGCCTTCATGTCCCCCGCCCATTCGCGCAGTGAGCGTTTAGGCGTATCGGCCCCCATCCGGCTGTACACGGTGCAGTTGAGAAGATCGAACACTATGCGAGCGAAGCGCACCTTCCCCTCGAAGGGCACGATGGAAGCGGGGTCCAAGGTACCTGTCAGGTCCTGGTACGCGATTAGCGGGAAGTTCATCCCGCACGGAAGGCCCATCCCGCACCATGCCCACAGGTGAGGGTTGACCTCTATAAGCACGAACTCATCGGTCCGGGCGTCCTGCTTGAACTCGAACTCCACCACTCCCACGTAGCCCAGCTCGCGGACGATCCCCTCCGCCATCTCCCATATGGGCTTCGGGGGGGTAACCTTCTCCCCCAGGTTGGTGTCCCCGTGTTTGGTCATGCAGCCCCGGATCTTGTGCCCGGCCATGGATGCGAGGATCCGGGAGGACCGGTCGACGTACATGCCGATGTTGTAGATGCGGTCGGAACCTCCGCGCACGTACTCCTGGAAGAACATGTGCTCCATGAAC
This sequence comes from Methanomassiliicoccus sp., assembly GCA_018262895.1. Classification (GTDB taxonomy): domain Archaea; phylum Thermoplasmatota; class Thermoplasmata; order Methanomassiliicoccales; family Methanomassiliicoccaceae; genus UBA6. The sequence goes on from JADFDJ010000023.1 coordinate 11,724, forward strand.
CGACCCTCTTTCTTCATGAACCTCTCCAGCTCCCACCTGTCCTCTATGATGGTGTTGCGGAGACGGATCATCTCGGCATGAAGGCGCTGGGGATCGCCGTTGCTCGACCACCGATGAACCCGGGGCTTCACCACCACCGGGTACTCCTCGGAGGGGAGCCGCTGCATCTCCTCCTGCGTATACGAGCGTGGTGTCCTGAATCCCCTGTCACAGGCCCACTGGGAGAAACGGTCCTTGTGCAGCATGAGCTCGACCACCTCCCACCCTGCCGTACAGGGTACGGAGACCTCCCGAAGACGGTCGGCATGCCTGGCAACGGCCATCGACCACTGGTCGGTGACCGGGAGCACCACGGGGAGGTCTCCCTCCTTCTGGCAGAGGTCGTACAGGAAGGCCACGGCCTTGTCCTCCTCGGTGGATGGGTCGGGACACTGCTTATACGTGGCGTAGCGTGAGTAGGTGGCTATGGCCCGGTGATGGTTCAAAACCATGCAGCGCACTCCCTCTCCCCCCAGGTCCTGGACCACACTGAGATTGTTGCCTAGGACGATCGCTTTCCTCTTGGTCTCAGGAGAGATCTTCGCGCTCAAATTCCCCACCGGACATCAATTAATGTAATCTTAAAGCCCGTTAAATGATATGAGGTATTAACTGGTATCGGCCTCATGATCGAATCATGTGGAATGCCACTGGTGGTCTTTTTCCACTTAAATGTAACTAGGAATTTGTACCGATAGATAATTAAGCATTGCCACTTTCTACCATGGCCAAGAAGGGTAAAAATATTGAGACTGGATATTCTCTCCTACGCATTATATATGGTCAGTAAATTCTCCATGTGCTGTTAAAAGAGGGATTCACATGACGTTCAGTGAAGATATCATAAGTAAGGTCGAGGACAATTCTTTGGTGGTGGGGGTCGTGGGCCTCGGCTATGTAGGCCTTCCCCTGGCCACGGCGTTCACCAAGAAATTCAAGGTCATCGGTTTCGACACCTGGGTGGAGCGGGTGGAGATGCTCCGCCAGGGGGTCTCGTACATCGACGACGTGAAGGAACTGGGGAACGGCAAGTTCCATCCTACCACCGATCCCGATAGGCTCGCTGAGTGCGACGTCATCATCATCGCCGTTCCGACCCCCCTGCACGAGAACAAGCGACCCGACCTCAAGCCGGTGAAGAGCGCCTCCGAGGCGGTCGGTAACATCCTGAGGAGGGGTCAGCTGGTGGTCCTGGAATCGACCACCTACCCCGGTACCACCGAGGAGATAATGCTTCCCACCCTGGAGGAACGCTCGGGCCTCAAGGCCCTGGACGATTTCGGGGTCGCCTACTCGCCAGAGAGAATAGATCCCGGAAACAAGACCTATAGCGTCACCACCACGCCCAAGATCGTCGGTGGCCTGACTCAAGAATGGACGGATGTCACCGCCAGAGTGTACGGGGCGGTCATCTCCAACATCTTCAAGGTCTCTGACTGCAAGACGGCGGAGATGGTCAAGATCTACGAGAACGTCTTCCGCAACGTAAATATCGCCCTCGTCAACGAGATGGCCCTAATCTGCGAGCGCATGGGCATCGATATGTGGGAGGTCATCGAGGCTGCCAAGACCAAACCCTACGGGTTCATGGCATTCTATCCCGGACCAGGTGTCGGAGGGCACTGCATACCCTTGGACCCCTACTACCTGGCGTACCGCTCCCGGCAGTTCGATTACATACCTCAGTTCATCGAGACCTCGGGAGAGGTCAACGACTACATGCCGGTGCACGTGGTCAACCTTGCCAAGAAGGGGCTGGAGAAGGTCGGGAAGCGGATCCACGAGGCAAACATCGCGGTCCTGGGGATTGCCTACAAGGAGAACGTCACCGACACCCGTGAATCTCCCGCGGTCCCTATCATCGAGGAGCTTATTGACAGGGGCTCCACCGTAAAGGTCTACGACCCTCTGGCACAGGCCATCAAGATCGATGGCGGCATCCTGGAGTCCGAGAGATCCCTTGAGGAGGTACTCACGTGGGCGGATTGCGCTATCCTGCTCACCGCGCATGCCAAGCTCCGTGAGCAGCTGCGCGCAGTGATGCCGACCATCGACCGCACGGACTTCGTGTTCGTGGACACCCGGAACGTTATTAAGGATAAGGTCGACGGCTTCCGAGGCATAACGGTCAAGCTGGGCTCCACAAAGGAGAGGTGAGCTAACAGAGCATCGCCTCTTTCAACTGTTTTCCCACATCTATCTTTTAACCTTCCGGAACTCTTCCAGGTACTGCTGGGAGATCTTCTTCCAGTCAAAGTTCTCTACGGCGTACCTACGGGCATTAGCTGCCTGGCTACTGGTACCGCTCTCGATGAGCCCACGGACCTGGGATGCGTCCTGCACGGGGTCCCGGCAGGGGATGTGCAGTCCGCACTGGGCCGTTCTGACTATGGATGTTCCGGATATGTCCGATACGATGCACGGCAGGGCCGAGGACATCGCCTCGAGCAGGGAAAGGGAAAGGCCCTCGTAGATGGATGTGCTGAGGAAGAGGTCGGCGCTGCCGTACAGCTCGGGCAGCTGGTCGTAAGGTACCGGACCGAGGAAATGAACGTTCTTCATTTCCCTCTCGCTCGCGTACTTCCTGCACAGGTCTAGCCTGTCCCCTCCTCCGGCCATCACCAGATGCGCGGATGTCCCCGCCGTCTCCAACGCTTTCACCAGTCTCAGCTGGTAGACTGGGTTCTTTATGGCCGTCACCCTACCCACGGAGAGCAGGAAGAGGGCCTCCTCAGGGATGCCCAGCCGCTCCCTGACCGCGCTCTTGTCGGCCAGGGGCGAGAACCTATCGGTGTCGGTCCCATTGAGTATGAAGGACGGCTCACGGACACCTATGCCCTTCAGCTCCTCGACGATGCCGGTGTTTTCGGTGGTGAACCGCGCCCCCTCGCTGGATAGGCCTCTGTAGCACCGATGCTCATGCCAGGCGAACCACCGATAGTAAGCATAGGGGTACGGGAACCGGCTGACGGAGGCACGCCCAGCCGCTGTGGAATGAAGGGTGACCACTGCGTTACCGGCACCAATGCCGGGCACCAGAGGGTTGTGCAGCCAAACAGCGTCGTAGGTGTTGTTCTCGCTGAGCCACCCCCGGACCTCTTTCCAGAAGGATGTGAGGCCGAACCTTCCATGGCCCCCGGCAGGTATGGTCACGTCCGGACCTATGGGGGAGCAGACATGTACTTCATTATTCCTGCTCAGCAGCGCAGCCACATTATGGGCGACGATGGCGATGCCTGACCCCTGCGGGTAGTATTCCGTTGCACAGACCAGGATCTTCAGGGATTTCACCGCGACCGCTTTCTCTCCTCGATAACGGTCTTGTACAGTTCAATGGTTTCCCTCATCGCCGAGTCCCAGGAATAGCTCCTCCGTATGAGCTCGCTGCCGCTGGCACCCATCCTCCTCCTCATGCTCTCGTCGGAGGCGAGGGATATGATGGCCTCGGCGAAGCCCTTGGCCGAGTAAACGGGCACCAGTATGCCGTTACCTCCGACGATGGGGCGGAGCTGGGGCAGGTCGGTGCATATGACCGGAAGGCCGCAGGCCATGGACTCCAGGATGGTCCGGGGGACCCCCTCATAGTGGCTGGTAAGGACGAATATACTTGAACAGCGGTATATTTCAGGCATCTCGTTGTTAGGCACATAGGTGTTAATGGTGACCTTGTCCTGGATTTTCAGCCGGGCGATCTGGGCCTCGATATGGTCCTTCTGAGGGCCGTCCCCTACCAGCAGGAGATGGAGCTTCGGATTCTCCTTCAGGGCGAGAGCGAAGGCGTCGATGAGTGTGTCCACTCCCTTACCGGGAACGAACCTTCCCGACCACACTAGTCTCACCTCCTCGCTTGGCTCACGGTACTGGGGGGAGAACAGCTCGATGTCCACCCCGTTGTGGATTATGGCAATGCGGCCTTCAGCTATGCCGAGATCCATCACCGCCTCGGCATCCTCCTTGGTGTAGCAGATGATCCTTTCAGCGGATTCCAGCGTCCACTTCGCGATCGTCGGCATGTATATGTCCTGGACCCACTTCGGCATATTCGTTGAGATCATGCCATGGTTGGTGATCACAAGGGGGCTGTCACCGATACGGCGCGCGAAGGCTCCCATGTTGGTCGAGAAGAACAGATGCGAGTGGGCATGGAGGATATCGAAATCTCCCTGCTGTTTCAGTATGGCATTCAGCATGGAGGGGGCAATGGCGTTGCCCTTGGGCTTCATGATGCTGTTGAACTCCTGGACCTCATAGCTTCGCTTGAACCCGTTGGTCTTGGAACCCCTGATGGAGATTACCTTGACCTCGTTACCATGCTCGCTCTGCCATTTGGAAATCTCATGAGCATGTAGGCCCAGTCCTCCCACCACATGAGGGTAGAGGTCGCTCACTATCCGCAATATTCTGATGTGCCATCCCCCGTTTACGGTCAGCAATTGATCGTTAATTAAATTATCCACTAACTACCTGGGTAATTTAACGATGGTCAACATATTTATATTTTTTGTGATAAAATAATATCTTTTTTGGTAATATCAATTCTCTCCTTAATAATGAGCACCGCAGCGATAATCTCCCATGATGGGTGTCTTTTTCACCTTCCTCATATTGAGAAAAAAATGATGGCGTGTTAAAAGAGGTTCTCCGCTCATTTGGGCGTTTGGACAACAACCAAAGGCGGGAGAACCAT
>JADFDJ010000024.1 GCA_018262895.1 Methanomassiliicoccus sp.
GATTCCTTTCATCAGAGAAGCTAAAATGAAAAAAATTCCAGATCGGGAAATAGTGGCGGCCGCTCAAACCATCATGGTAGTAGGTGGAATAACGAAAGAGGAAATGAATCAGGTCATGGAGCCTAAACGAAGGTGCATAAAAACAACCAAAGTGTCAGGTAAGAAAATGGAGGACAATATAAAAAAGATTTTAAAAGAAGATGAGGCCATATTGCACATCATCAGAGGATTGCGGTGAAAAACCCTTTCATGATGCTGAAGTGATCATCCGATGTGAAGAAAAGCACCCTCTATGCCCATTATAGGGTGCTTCATTCTTTCGGATATGTTTGGTATTGGGTTATTGATGTTTTCAGATTGATACGCCAGCTATAGGTTACGATCCCTACGTTAGTATGGAAAACCGTAGCCATCTCAGCTTAGTGCTTCCTGGACGATCTTGGACACGCCCTCTAAAGGGGTGTGGGCGACCCGAAGAAAGAGCAGAACTCCAGGTATGAAACGCTGGAGTCCAGGGCGATGGAGATACTGGCCCTGCATTTGTGGCACTTGTAGGGCATAATCAGGCCGAGCATCCCGATCTGTTCGACGAGTTTTTCATGTCTACTGCCTTGTCCTTGACCATAAGGACACCCTCCTTCTCCCGTATCCTGCTCATGAAGGACCACAGTTAGTGCACCTCGAACAACTTGGCCGAGCCCATGGAGTTACCTGCCTTCTCCCGTTGTATGCCCTTCACCATCTCGGCCACCACCTGCCAGCCCGGGGCCCCTGCCTCCATTTATACTTCAATCACTCTTTGTCTCGGCATCTGAAAGGAATGAAACTAAGCATTGACCGTCTCCGAATATTGTTACCCATGGAAAATCCCTCTAAGCCTAACAATGATGAAGGCCTTGGGAAGTAAGGACCGATCCCCATTCAGGGGTCGAGAGCGTGTTCACCATGTTGAACACAGACAATTAATGAGCTAATTAGGTAGTGTATTATACGTTCAGGTTTCTGTTGAATTGTGAAGAAATGATCGAATATTGTCAAGTATGCAAGAAAGACGTTGAGTTGAGGGATCATTTTTGCCCTAATTGCGGTCGAAACCTGTTCGCGAGGAAGAACAGGGTCCGATATAGCAGCAACGCGCCATCAAAGACGAATGCCCCATCAAAAAAGGATTAATCACTCTTTTACCAATTATTTCAGATCTCCATCGGGATTGGCGATACGGGAGCATTTCGCTCCCCCTTCCGGGGGGGTTCAGTCTAGCTTCATGCCCACAGTGAAGGCTTGTTTTTATTATAGGTTGCCCGCTCTGAAGATGGGAAAGATCGATCTAATGATCAAAAGCTGGAATAGAAGCACCTAACTATCTTTTTTCCATCTTCCATGTTTGAGCTCCGCCCTCAGACTCCAGCTCCTCTCGACATCTACTGCAGATCCGTCCCTGGTGCATTATCCTCTCTTCAACTCGGCTGTCCCAGTACGCGTCCCTGTAACCGAAGAGACCTCGTTTCCTGCAGCGTATGCACTTGTTGTGATAGAACTGGCTTAGAAGGAACAGCGAAACGAAGATGCACAGAACAATGAAGAACTCGCCCGGAAGGTACATCTGCTCTTCTCCCCGTCGTGTAAATACAGCTCGGACAACATAACTCTTGTCTTGGAGTTCATTGAACGATATCTCACTTTGCCCCCATCACCATGGCCTGGTGAGAGTCATGGTAATTGCCTCGAACAGCATGTTCCTAATCCGAAAACATTCAGGTCGAAATGTTGTTTTAAAATAGAACGAACCTGATTAGCCCACTCAGGAACCTCTCCGGGGATTGGGGAAGAACATGAAAGCTCTATCAATGGCAGGATGCTGCAGGACTATCAGCATCACAATCGTTATCTCTCTTCTTCTTTGCAGCATTATGATCTGCGCTTCCACAGCAAGCGCCAGCACGACGACCATCACTGTGTTACGGGACAACGTCGACAACCCGGCCTGGACCTGCGACGACGCCTGGGACCAGGATAACAAAGAAAAGTGGATCAGAGGTGACACCAACTCCAACTCCGGCGTGGATACATGGTGCCACTCGACTCACAGGATGCACGGAGGAACCCATAGCGCGTGGGTCGCCGTCATCGGTTATAACAGCATCTCCGTAGACCGTGGCGAAGGGAACCTTGCCAACTATGCTATCGATAGGTACGATGCCAACATGTCCGCGTTCATGCGCCACTCCCTCGTTCTGGACCCATCGCTGGGGGTTGGCACGCTGACCTTCTACTACTGGGCGGACACCATGGCCAGCAGCGCTCCGGGCGGCTACGATCATCTCCGGGTGAGCACGTCTTCCGACAACTCCTCCTACGTTGTCCGATGGACCCAGCCCAGCGCCAGTGTAACATCCTGGACCATGGCGACGGTGTCCATACCCGGCAACACCAAGACCCTCAGCTTCGATTTCGTAAGCGGCCCCTACTCGTCGGGCACGGAAATGAAGGAGGGGGCGTATGTGGATGATATCCTGGTAACACAGGAGTCGGTTCCCTCGTGGTCGTCCGTGGAGGCCTTGCCCACATACTCGCCCGCGGTGTTCCCCGTTGAGGTCAACGCAGACACTGGTCAAGGGACTCCAGAGAGCGTTCGCCTCTACTACCGTGCAGCACCAAATACTTCCTACTCCCTCTATCATGACCAGATTATTACTGACGGTGTCTTCCCCTACGGTGAGCCCATCTACTTCAACGCCTCCTTGACCGGCGGTGAGGCCCAATACCAGTTCTTCAGCGTAGCCGTAGGAGGGGGGACCACGGAGACCCAGCCCTCGAGCCCCGACGCTTCCACGATTGTGGATATGAGCGCACCTACGACAACCATGACCCTGTCCGGCAACGGGCCGGTGACGATCCACCTTGCCTCCATCGACCTGCGGAGCGGTTTGGATCACATCGAGTTCAGTCTGGACGGTACTACCTGGGCTGAATGGAACCAGGATGTGACCATCAGCAGCGAAGGTACGCACAACCTCAGCTACCGGGCGACGGACAATGTGGGTAATCTGGAGGAGACACATGTAGCCACCTTTATGGTTGACCATACCTCTCCGGTGACCTCATACTCCATCGATAACTCATCCAGCATCACCTTGACGGCCCGGGACAGTACCTCTGGGATCAACAGAACGTACTATCGCGTGGATGGTGGCGAATGGTCAACGTATGCCTCTCCATTACCGGTAAGGGATGCTGGCCACCAGCTCCTCGAGTACTACTCGGTGGACAACGCCAATAATTCGGAGAGCATCCGGACGCTGGACCTGGCGGACATCCCTATGAGCAACGTCGGTCTTACTATCGGTGATGTGAAGGGAACCTATGCTCCCGGGGAGCTAGTTTCTATTACCTGGAGCGTGAACGACCCATCGGGACTGGTGGACCATTATGAAATACTCCTCGATGGCGTGTTTATAGAGACGATAAGCAACGATACTCACATGTTCAACCTGGCGCATCTGAGCGAAGGGGGCCACACCTTGGTCGTCAGTGCCGTGGACGGCGGCGGTAACTCGACCCAGATCAGCACTCCTGTTATCGTGAGCGGCTCTGAAGCGGGCGGAACGTCCCCCTTGGGTCTATCCTGGGAGATATGGATGATCGTTGCCATCGCCCTCGTGGCTCTGGTCATGGCGGGGCTGCTCCTGTGGCGGAGGAAGGGAGAATAGGCGATCAGGATGAGGGGTCGGCTTGGTGACGCTAAGACGTTTAGAACGATCAATGGGGATCAGGTTCCTGCAAGCGAGATGTGACCACTGACCGGTCTAAGAAAAATGGGGGGATCAGAGGGCCTCGTCGCCCTCCTCCCCCGTGCGGATGCGGATGCACCGCTCCACCTGGCTGATGAATATCTTACCGTCGCCGATCTCTCCCGTGCGGGCTCCTTGGATCAGAGCATCCACGATGGCGTCCGCCTTCTCGTCGGGTACCACTATGGTCACGAGCATCTTCGGTAGGAGGTCCACGCGGTACTTGCCCGCACGGTTGATGAACTCCAGCCCTTTCTGCTCCCCCCGGCCACGCACCTCCTGGACGGTCATTCCTGATATGTCTATGGCCTCTAGGGCAGCCTTGACCTGGTTGAGCTTCTCGTGCCTGATGACGGCTTCTATCTTTTTCATGGCCTCACCTCCTCAGCTGTAGGCGTTCTCACCGTGCTGGACGATGTCCACGCCGATCCTCTCCTCTTCCTTGCTGATACGCCACTTGGGCCAGACCGCGACCATGACCTTCATCATGACGAAGACCACGACGAACACGAAGGCCCAGACAGCGCCCACGGCGATCAGTTGCTTGACCAGCAGATCGATGCCACCGCCGTACAGAAGGCCTTGGCTGACCACCGCGGGGTTGACCGCGGAGGTTGCCAGGAAGCCCGTGGCGATGGCACCGAAGGTACCGCCCATGCCGTGGCAGGCCCAGACGTCCAGGGCATCATCGAAGCCCAGCCTCTTGCGTAGCTGGATGGCACCGTAGGATATCATGGGAGCTATGGTCCCGATGACCATGGCGCCGTTCGTATCGACGAAGCCGCTCGCCGGGGTGATGGCCACGAGGCCAACGACCGCACCGGTGATCATACCGAGGACGCTGGTGCGACCGAGGTGGAGATATGATATCAGGCCCCAGACCACACCGGCCACTGCCGCTGATATCGTGGTGACGACGACCGCGTTGACCGCGATCTCGTTGGCACCGAGGGCGCTGCCACCGTTGAAGCCGAACCAGCCGATCCACAGAAGCGCCCCGCCGAGCACCACGAACGGTATGTTGTGCGCCGGCTCCTCCGTGCATCCGTTGGTCTTGGACAGCCTTTTCCCGATGACCAGGGTCGCTGCCAGGACCGTCACACCGGCAGTTATGTGGACGACGGTACCCCCTGCGAAGTCCAGCGCCCCCATCTGGAATATCCAGCCACCGCCCCACACCCAGTGTGCGACTGGGATATAGATCAAGGCCGTCCAGATCGCCAGGAACACTGTGATCGCGGCCAGCTTCATGCGTTCGGCGATGCCACCGATGATGAGCGCCACTGTGATAATGGCGAAGGTGGCCTGGAACAGCATGTACAGCAGTGGCGGTATCGTAGCGGGGAACCACAGTAAGGCCGGTGGCTCAGAGAACACCCCGATCCCGTTCATCAGGAAGAAGTCCAGGTTACCTATCAGCCCCCCGGTGTCCGCACCGAACGCAAGGGAGAACCCGAACACCACCCAGATGATGGTGACCACACCCATTATAATCAAGCTCTGGCCCAGCATGGACAGCATGCTGTTCTTTTTCAGCATGCCCCCGTAGAAGAACCCCACCGCAGGGGTCATCATAAGGACCAGCGCTGTGGACGTTATCATCCACGCGATTGCTCCAGTATCGTATGCCATCTGATCTTATCTCCGATTTATTTGAGGCCATTAGCCCCTGTTGCGGGCCGATCGACCGATTTTCATCTTTCATTGAAGGATTTTTATGGTCGTTTGTATCGTCCCGCTTCAAGTTGATAGACAAATAGATAGATAAAAGCAATGGTAAGAGACGTTAGAATAAAACATACCATTGTACTAGACATTTGTCTTATATGACTCATTAGAATATGAACTCAGGGATGAGACACACCATCGTTGACATTCATTTGAATAAAATAGAGTAAAAAAAATAATAAACTGGACGCCCTGGAGTAGAGGTCCCACCCTTCTCCATGAACGTAGGAATGGGGTGTGATTCATTTCGGAATCTAGTAGGAGCGGGACGACGAAAGAACGCTAGGATCACGGCCCGCTCACTAAGTCAATATAGTCCAGCTGCGTTCTTCGGTGAGGTGCGTTGGAGTGGAGGAATTCGACCTTATCATCATCGGCTCCGGGGCAGGGCTCAACCTGGTGGATGCGGCGTTGAACAAAGGCATGAAGGTAGCACTGGTTGAGAACGGACCGCTCGGGGGGACCTGCTTGAACCGCGGGTGCATCCCCTCCAAGGTATGGACCTATCCTGCCGAGATGATCCGAGATATGGAGGAGGGAAACCGTCTTGGCATCCGATCTAGGCTCGAAGGAGTGGACTTCGATACCATCCGCAAGCGCACGTGGGAGGTCGTCCTCAGGGACCGGGAGAACATAATGGATGCGGTTCGACAGGACCCCAGACTGAGGTTCTACAACGTCACCGCCAGGTTCGTCGGCGACCATGCTCTGCAGGCAGGGGACAGCACCATACGGTCGAATCAGATCGTCATCGCCGCGGGCGCCCGTTCCCAGGTCCCAGCCATACCCGGCCTCCAGGATGTGCCGTACAAGCTATCTGAGAACATCTTTGATATAGCATCCTTACCGAAGAGCATCATTTTTCTCGGTGGCGGCTACAAGTCGTGCGAGTTCGCACACTTCTTCTCGGCCATGGGCGTGAAGTCATCCATCATCCAGAGGAACGTGAGATTGCTGCCCGAACAGGAACCAGAGATTGGATATGTAGTCGAGAAGAAGCTGGGGGAGCATGTGAGCATCTCCACGGGTCAGACCATTGTGGAGGTCAGGAGGTCAGGCGATGAGGTGGAGGTGGTGAGAAAGGACCAGGACAGCGGCCTCGTGGAGACGGAACGGGCAGAGATGCTGTTCCTGGGCACGGGGATGCATAGCAATGCTCCGGGCCTCAACGTGCAGGCTACCGGGGTGAGGACCGATGCCCGCGGGTACGTGATCGTCAACGAGTTCCTGGAAACCTCCGCTCCGGGCATATGGGCTCTGGGGGACATCACGGGTAAGCACATGTTCCGTCATACTGCCAATTACGAGAGCCAGGTGGTGTGGTACAACATGAACAACAAGGTGAAGGCGCAGGTGGACGAGCACGCCATACCATCAGCCGTCTACACATATCCAACGGTGGGGAGGGTGGGCCTCACCGAGGCCGAGGTCAGGAGCAGGGGCATCAGCTACCTGGTGGGCTTCGCCAGATATTCGGACGTGGCAAAAGGTAACGCCATGGGCGACGATTACGGACTGGTCAAGATGCTTGTGGAGAAAGGGACGATGCGGATCCTCGGTGCGCACATCGCGGGGAAACAGGCCGACCTTCTGGTCCAGCAGATAACATACCTCATGAACGCTGAGGACGGCTCATACCGACCAATGGCCCGCAGCCAGGTTATCCACCCCTCCCTCAGTGAGGTTCTGATAAAGGCCCTTAACCACCTGCACGATCCCTCTGTGCCACCGCATGCTCACGATCAGTAGAAGTGGCCAAGGCGCCCCAGGACCGAGGACTTGCCGTTCTCCTGCTTGTCGGCCTGCAGCCGGAACAGCCTCTGGCTGGCCAATCCCAGCAGGAACGGGATTGGCGGTAGAAGATAGATGAAGGAGCCGGTCAAGGCCCCCAACTTCTGGCCGAGCTTCAAGTTCTGCACCCGTGAGATGATGGGATCATCGGTCGGCTCCTTGTCCAGGCCCAGGAAGGAACGGAGGATGTATTTGTCGGATGTAGTGATGACGCTCATGCTCCACGCGATAGCCTTGTCCATGGGAATGACCTTCCCTCCGGCATCGGTGCGCTTCTCCAGGATGGCCTGTCTCAGCTCATCGGCCGTGCTCCCCTCGAAGGTGGTGTAGGCCATGCCCACAGTGGGCAGGTAGTGGGAATCGGATCCTCCCGTGCGGGCGAACTTTCCAGATAGGGCCTCCTTCTGAGCACGGGCGTTGGCGTAATCGTCGATGTGCCCGCCGTTGAGGACCTCTATACCGTCCAATCCGATATCGTTTATCCTCTCGCCCAGGCAAGGACAATGAAGGCTGAAGGGGTGCGGAGCAACAGCGAGACCGTCCTGAGACCGGATCCGGTCCATGGTCTCCTCGATGGTGAGGCCAGCCGGGATCTCCTCGTTGATGAAAAGGGCCAGGACCTCCCCGTCAGAGGTGGTGACCTCCTCGCCCATTATGACCTCGATGCCCGGTATGCTCTTCACCGCCTCCAGTGCCTTCGCGGCACCAGCGGTGCTGTTGTGGTCGGTGATGCACAAGACATTGATCTTTTCCGCCAAAGCCTTTCTCACAACGGCAGCGGGATCGGAGACGGACTCTGGAAAACGCAGTGGGCCCATCTTATGAACCCCCGAATACTTGGTATGAACATGAATGTCGGCTCGGCCCTGCACGCCCCTGGATAAATTCTATCAGCGATTTAATCCTATGCCGTCTTTGTGCGTGGGGGCATATTTATGCCCCGTGATGAAACGTCGTCGAGATAGAACCAACGCATCTTTGAGAAGGCCGCCAGGTGCATCGCGCCATTCCTGCCCCTGTGCGATCAGGTCCTCTTTATCAGGTCCGTCTTTGTGAGTATTCCCACGGCCTTGTCCCGGTCCATGACCAGCACCGCAGGGAACTCTAGCAGCATTTCCCTCACGGTATCGGCACTGGTGTTCTTTGACACCGTAGGAGGGGGATCGCTCATGACGTCATCCACCAGCGAGGTGTGGGGGTCCCCATGGAACCTCAGAAGGTCCTCCTCGGTTATCATACCAACGATGTGCTCGTTCCGCATGACGATAAGCTGGGAGACGTTCTTCTTACGCATGAGGCGGGCGGATGTTGAGACATCATCGCTCGCCTGGACGCCATAGATGGTGGTGGTCATGTATGTTGAGCAATGGTCCTTCTCCTCCTCCTTAAGGCACTGTAATATCTTCTCCACGGTCGAGAACCTGGGGTCGACCTTTCCGCTCTCGATCTTGGCGATATGGGCCTGCGAAACCCCAGCCTTCTTGGCCAGTGCGGTCTGAGAGAGACCGACCTTCTGCCTTAGACGCTTTATCTCAGATAGTTCCACTATAACCACCAGTTATAGATATATGCCTCAAAAAATGCGTTAAAGTATATATACTCTATTGTATTTTCCTCGTCCAAGTGTGATTAGAAATGGTCAGCCACTTTTTCACCTCCGAGTCCGTCACCGAAGGTCACCCGGACAAGCTCTGCGATAGGATTTCCGATGCTATCCTCGATGCCTACCTGGCGCAGGATCCTAACGCCCACTGTGCCATCGAGGCCCTGGCCACCACTGGGATCGTAGTGGTGGCGGGAGAGCTGAAGACCGATCCCTGCAAGCGAGTGCTGGTGGATGCGGACAAGGTCATCCGGCAGGCGGTCAAGGATATCGGTTACGACCGGCCCGAATACGGTTTCGATTCCGAGTACATAAGCGTCCTTTCCTCCCTCCACGACCAGTCCTTGGACATCAACATGGGCGTCTGCCGCGAGAAGAAGGGCAAGAAGCTTGCGACAGGCGCGGGAGACCAAGGGCTTATGTTCGGATACGCTACCGATGAGACGCCAGAGCTGATGCCGCTCCCCATTCTCATGGCCCAGAAGCTGGCCATGCAGCTGGCCAAGCTCCGCAAGGAGGGAACGCTGCCGTGGCTGAGGCCCGACGGCAAGACCCAGGTGACCGTTGAGTACGAGGACGGGGTGCCGAAGAGGATAGACACCGTGGTCGTGTCCACCCAGCACGCGCCGGTGATCAACGGTGAGACCGACGATGAGAAGGTGCACGCCATCATCGAGAAGGCCATCAAGGAGAAGGTCATCAAGCCGATATGCGGTAGATGGGTCGACAGCAAGACCAAGTATCACATCAACCCCACAGGCAGGTTCGTCATCGGCGGCCCCAGCGGTGACAGCGGGCTCACTGGACGCAAGATCATCGTGGACACCTATGGAGGCATGGGCCGCCATGGGGGCGGCGCATTCTCAGGTAAGGACCCCACCAAGGTCGACCGTTCCGCAGCCTACATGTGCAGATACATCGCCAAGAACATCGTCGCTGCCGGGCTGGCCAAGCAGGTGGAGGTGCAGGTCGCCTATGCGATCGGCGTCGTTCACCCTGTCTCGGTAATGGTGGACACCAAAGGCACGGCCGTGGTGTCCGAGGACAAGATCGCCAAGGCGGTGACCCAGGTGTTCGACCTCACTCCCGACGGCATAATGGAGTCCCTCAACCTCAGGCGTCCCATCTACCAGCTGACATCGGCCTACGGCCACTTCGGGAGGAGCGAGCCTGAGTTCACCTGGGAAAGGGTGGACAAGGTCGAAGAGCTGAAGAAGGCCTGCGGTCTTAAGGTGGCCAAGGCCACCAAGATGAGGGCCAAGAGCAACGGCGTCAAGGTCTCAGGCTAAGGCTAAAAGGCGAAAGCCTCCTTCCTTCTATATTGAGGGGGTCCCGCTTCTGCAGCGGACTCCCTTCACCACGTTTTTTACTTTTTCCTCCTCATGGTCTATCGCATCGAGACATATCGGACAAGCTTCTATTCGCGCTCCGCGGCGCAGTACGGCGTGCTCCGCCCCTTGACACCGACCCACCTCCACCTTTTTTTTATCAACATCATGCTCCAGGTCCAACATCTCCATTCCTGGCCGTTCACTTTCACCGCTCCCCCTGTAGACCACTGGCCAAGGTGCGGACCCTTTGGGGCCAGGGGAAGCATTATCTCCCGCCAGGTGGCATATTCCTCATGGAGTCGCTCCTTTTTTATCTGGATAGTCGATGTGGGCTAATCGAAGGTGATGGGATGAAAAAAATCGCGGCCTTGGTGCTAGCAGCGGCTCTGCTGATATCTGGAGCCTCGTTTGTCATAGGTAGCTCCCCCATGTTGCTGGACGACCCTTCGGGAGCATCCACCATGGAGGATTTGGACAGCTTGTTTCGTGTGGGTTCAAGCATAATGGCCTCCGAGATCACCGAGACCGGTGATCTCCCCTCGGAACCTTACAACGTCAACCTATCGCCCTCGGGTACTGCCATCCAAGTGACGTGGAACGCCCCCAACAACACAGGCATATCGCCGATAACCGAATACCGTGTCTTCTGGGACCTGATCCCCGGAGCCCGGACCTACTCTGCCTCTGCCGGAACATCCCTAGCATACTCCATCACCGGCCTGGCCGAGGGCACAACATACTTTGTCTCGGTCGCAGCGTTGAACGCTGTAGGGCAGGGTCCGTTCAGCTCCGAGGTCTTGGGGCAAACCGCCGCCAGGCTGGGCGAGCCCAGCGCGCCCATGGTCGTCACGGTGGTCAGTGGTCCGGGCTTTAACCAGGTCTCATGGTCGGCATCCACGGACACCGGCGGCATACCCTTGACCGGATACCTGGTCTACCGTTCCGACACCCCTGGTGGCGAGGTCCTTCTCGCGGACACGGGCCTGAACCTTTCATACAACGACACCTCGGTGGTCAACGGTCAGACATACTACTACATCGTAAAGGCCTCCAATGGCATCTATGAGGGCGCGTCCAGTAACGAGGTCCAGGGCACACCGCATACGACCCCCTCCGTCCCCGAGCAGATCCAGGCCGCTCCCGGGCTGAAGAACATCACCGTCAGCTGGGTGGCTCCCTACGATGGAGGCAGCACCATCGACGGCTATCTGCTGGAGTATGGGACCTCCGTCGACGACCTCTCCCACAGCGCCCTTACTGGCAATGTGACCGAGTACACCCTCTCGGGCCTGTTCGACGGCACCTTCTACTCCTTCAAGATAAGCGCGCACAACTCCGCTGGATTCGGGCAGCCGTCGACCATCTTCCAGGAGAGGACCTTCGGCCCGCCCGCCGCCCCCATAGTGGCCGTTGCCAGCGGCCTGTCCTTCGTGAACATCACATGGTCGGTCCCCCCCTCGGACGCGCCCATAACCGGATATAAGATCTTCAGGGGAACGATATCGGGAGCGCTGGAAGCGTACGCTACCGTTAATGATACGTCGTTCTTCAATGACACGATGGTCACCAGCGGACAGGACCACTTCTATGCAGTGGCGGCTCTGAGCGATGCGGGGGAAGGTGCCATGAGCGATGAGATCATCGCCCATCCCACCTCTCTGCCAGCGGTGATCACCGATCTCCTAGGTCAGGCAGGACCGATGAGCGTGACCCTCTCATGGACCCCTCCGGCGGACGGAGGCTCAGCCATCACCGCATACAACGTGTACCGGGGGACGGAGGCAGGCTCACTGATAAGGCTCACCACCGTGACCGGTGTGACGTACAAGGATACCAGTGCTGTCCCCGGAACTGCATACGTCTACGCAGTGTCCGCGGTCAACGCCAACGGCGAGGGAGAACGGTCCACAGTTATGGCCACCTCCTTGTACCCTCCCCCCATGCCCACGGACGTCAGGGTCATGCGCAACGGCGATTCCGCAGTAATCACCTGGTCCATGCCCGAGGGCAACTCCTCGTCCGGAGAGGTGGGGGGCTTCGTGATCTACCGTGCGGTTGCCGGAGGGCACGAGGAGACCATCGGGCTGATAACCGATAGTGGGGCCAGGAGCTTTACCGACAACGATGCCCCCACTGGCTCTTCGAGCTACCGCGTCGGCGTCCTCAACATGGACTCCAGCATCAGCCCCTCGGTCAGTGGCTCGGTGGTCCTGGAGGGAACTGAGTCCGGTCTTAACGTTATCCTCATCCTCCTGCCGATGGGCCTTGGCGGGGCCTTCCTTCTCATCTTCCTGCTGAGAAGGAAGCACAACATGGTCTGATGGTCCCCAGCAAACCTCTATGATAAAATGAGGCCTCCCGGCCTCTCCCTTATCATCTTTTTATTTCTTCATCTTTTCTCCGTTCGTC
>JADFDJ010000025.1 GCA_018262895.1 Methanomassiliicoccus sp.
CTTTTCAGCGGAGGCCAGCATAATATCCCTCAACAAAACGAGAATTATTTAATTCGACTCATTGTCGAAGTCGAGTTCCATCGAGTCAATCGAGGATTATTAGGTCAAGTATGATTCCCATACGACTCATCCCAATTACGGGGGCACAATGTGTAAGACGTATAGTAACTAGTTCCTCAATGTGACAATAATTTCCCAACTAGTGCCCATATTTGTTCCCTAACATTAGGGGGCACTAATAGAACATAGTTAGGGACTAGTTGCCTCATTAGTCCCTAACTACTTCCTCACATAACCTATCCTCCCTCCTAAATCCCTTCTGTAACTATGGGGAGGAACTAATGGGGAACTAATAGGGAATATGTTCCATATTATGGGTCGTATGCGCCAGCCAGCGTGGGTATCGGGCTCTCGGTTCTATCTCTTCGAGCTCCTGCCCCATCATACCCTACTATGGGGCGTATTACTACGGGGCAGCCGTGTTCCACCATTCAAGCATCTTTATATATGAATTTCAGCGGTGGGACGCTTGCAAGAGGGGCGGAGGGCCCCTCGGTAAGGTGCCTGGATGGGCTTCTGAGCAGCATCACTGGTAGTGAACACGCTCGAAATCCTCTAGGCTAGAAGGGATGAAAAACATGGATGAGAAAGCATGCACTGAAAATGAAAGGCTAGTGAACGTGAAGATGACCATAAGCGAACAGAACGTCAGAGATCTCGACATACTCTGCGAGGCTCTGAACTTCAAGAGCAGGTCCGCAATGATTAGTGACCACATCGAGGACCTGCTGTGGTCGATCGCAATGGAAGGAGAGGCTCGCCTCCTTGATGATATCTACAGATGCGAGAACGATACTGAGAAGAAGAGGCTAGAGGGGCTCAAGGTCATTTGCACGGATATTAAGAGCCGCTATGGTTACGAGACCCCGAGAAGGGACAACGCAGAGGATGGAAGAAAGATCGTGAAGATCTCCACGACCATCTTTAAAGATGATATGGCAGAGTTGGATCGCATGTGCTACGAGTGGGATGTCGGCGCTGCCGATGAGGTCCTAAGAGAAGCCCTCCGCTCATATCGCCTGGGTTACGAATATATGGCCAGAGACATCACGATGGATGAAATTGAAGAAGAGAAGGACGGGACCATGAGAGAGCTCCTCCGAGCCGATCTCGATGAGACCCTCGCAAGAATCAAATCGCTGGAAGAGACGGTGTTCTTAGCACCCCCGAAAGACCAGTGGCCAGACTATGACCTAGATGAGTGTGGCGGAATAATAGAAGAATAAACCTCTTTGTAAATCAACTGGATGGGTTCTGGGCGAGTTCATTGCCTAGTGGACACGCTCGACCCATCCCTACAACGGATGTGAAAATATGCCTAAAATCAACGAATCACCATCAGAACACACTAAGTGTGTGACGAATTCACCATCAACGAGAAGCGATTGCCAGAGAACGGAAAGCACCATAAATCCAGGCTGCTACGGGAAGAGGAAGTGCCCACTGGGTCCACATAACAGAAATAGGCAATGGTGTTGCCACTTCGAGGGATGCCTGGACCGCTTCATCCTGGTAGAGCTGCTTAAGGGGACACCTTTGAACGCCATAAGGGGTAAACTGGTCAATGATCTGTGTCGAGGATGGAGCGACTACCTGGCCTTGCACAGAGTCGGCCGGGTCGCAGTCTCCAACGGCTTCCAGTTCGGACGTAGGAAGATTGACAACTTGATCGCCAAGAGCACAATTCCCTCTCATTCCGATCCCAAATTCGAAGCGAAGGAGATACGCTTCGCCTTCCAGGTCGAAGGTAGGAAGGGTAGGAAGGCTTCCAAAAATGTGCCTAAACAGACAACCAAATGGACTCCATGCCACCACAGATGCACGAGAAAGGTCGAGGCCATAACTTGATACATCCGGGCAACCGAGATCCTTATATTCGATTTGAAGGGCTTCGGTTGTCCTATTTTTAGCATTTTTTCATCCAGTGCAGCAGAACCTTTTTGAAATCAAAATTTTTGCGAGATCACTTACCCATTTTATCCCATAGGGGGGCTACCGAGGAAAATGAGAATTGGCACCAATATCTTTGACTAATGCCAACAGGGAGGAGAAAATTGATTAAACAAGGCGGGGGGCCGCCCTTGCGAACGCCTCCGCTTTGGATTTTGTGTTGAGATGCCAGTACCGTTCGGTCATCTTAATATCGGAGTGCCCGAGCAGGTCCTTCAGGTGGAACTGGTCGCCCTCGTTGTCCACCCAAGCAGTTGCGAAGGAGTGACGGAGGACATGGGGGTGTACCCCCTCCAGTCCTGCCCTGGTGGCCACCTGGTCCACGATCTTGGCGACAGTCCTCGGAGCTATCCTCTTGCCTTGGATTGACCTGAAGACAGGGTCACTAGGCCTCCGCTCCTGGGGCGGGATGGTGCCCAGGTAAGCCATGAGCACCCGCTCCAACTGCCCGGTCATCGGAATCTCCCGCTGCTTGTCCATCTTTGCCGTCCGGATACGGATGTTCTTCCGCTCGAAGTCGAGGTCGCCCACATCGAGGCACACCAGCTCGTTGAGGCGGACCCCCGTAGTGCAGAAGGTCGTGAGGATGGCCATCTCCCTGTAGTTCCTCGAAGCTCTTATGAGCGCCCCCATCTGTGCCTGGTTCAGGTAAACCGGGCAGCGCAGGGTGTCCCTCGGCTTCTTGAACTTCACTGGCTTCCCGAGGTAGTCCATATAATGTTCGAGGGCCACGATGTAGTGCCGCTTAGCTGACTTGGACAGCTTGGAGACCATAATCCTGCCCACCAGGCTCTCGGCCTTCTTCTCGTCTAGAACTGGGTCAGACAGCCCCCTGAGCATCTTCCCAAGGTTGTAGTTCAGGTTCCTCGCCCAATTCTCGCTCAGCCCCTTGCGAGTGATGAGCCAACCATAGAATCCATCGCTGCTGGCCCCAGTCTTGCGTCCGTCGGAATCTTGTGCCAACAAGGCACCAAAATCAATCTTGTCCTCTCTCATCCAGTGTCCCGTCCGACCGCCTTTCTGCCTTGTCGAAGCTTGTGCATCTTAAGGGCACAAGTCATCGGGATCCTGGTCATTTTGTAAGAGCCAGAGCGCCGAGGGGGAGATTTGAACTCCCGAGTCCTTGCGGACACAAGCTTTCCAGGCTTGCGCCTTACCGGTCTGGGCCACCTCGGCCTAGTTTTCCACCCTACCGCTTCATATCATTTAAACCTGTCGGGCTCTGGATTGTCAGAGGGACCCAGCAGCATGGCGTTCTTCACCACGAGCGACAGTTCCTCGATCTTGTAAGGCTTGGGCACCACGCCCACGAATCCAAAGTCCTCGTAATCGGCCATAACGGGATCGTTGGAGTACCCGGACGAGACGATGGCCTGGGCCTGGCGGTCCATCCTCAGCAGCTGGCCTATGGTCTCCTTACCGCCCATGCCGCCTGGGATGGTCAGGTCCATGATCACGACATCGAACTTGCGCCCCTCCTTCATCGCCTGGCCGTATCTTTCCAGGGCCTCCTCGCCGTCGTGGGCAACGTCCACCTCGTAGCCAAGGCTCTCGAGGATGTCCGTGGTCACCTGAAGGATGAACTCCTCGTCGTCCATGATGAGCACTCTCCCCGTTCCGGTTACGGGCTTGTCGGTCCTGGGTGATTCTGTCACCTCCCCCTCTGTCGCCGGGAGGTACACCGAGACCTTAGTGCCCTTGTTGACCTCGGAGGTTACCTCGATGGTGCCTCCGTGACGCTTGATGGTGGTGAACGTGACCGTCATCCCTAGACCGGTCCCGGTCGCCTTGGTGGTGTAGTAGGGATCGAAGATCCGCGGCAGGACATCCGGCGGTATCCCCTCCCCGTGGTCGATGAAGTTCACGTTGACGTACCTGCCCTCGGTGTCCGGGCCGGGGCGCGAGAACACGTTGCGCACAACGATCTCCACCGAACCCTTCTCCCGGCTCGCCTCCTGGGCGTTGAAAAGGATGTTCAGGAAGGCCCTGTTCATCTGCCCCTGGTCGATGTTCACCGGCCAGATGTCATCCGGGCAGTCCAGAGACCAGGTGATGCTGGAGCCGGTGAAGGCCAGCCTTGCGGTGTCCTCCAGCAGGCCGCGCAGCGTCGTCGGCTTCTGTATGGGCGCCCCTCCCTTGGACAGGGACAGCAGCTCCTGGGCCACGAACTTGGCGCGGTCCATGGCCATTTCCATATCGTAGATGCGCTCCCGGGACCGCTGCATCGAGCCCTCGCTGTTCTCGATCTCGGTGCGCAGTAGGTAGAGCTCTCCGACCACGGAAGTCATCACGTTGTTGAAGTCGTGAGCTATGCCTCCTGCCAGCGTTCCTATGGCCTCCAGGCGTCCGGCGTTGGCCTCAGCGATCTCCGCCCGGGCCTTCTCGGAGATGTCTCTGAAGGTGAACATCTTCCCCATGACCTCGCCCTTGTCGCTGGTCAGTGTGATGTAGCTGTACTCCATCTGCCACGTCTGCCCGGAATTATTATGCATGGCCACTCTGAAGGGCCCGGCCTGACGCAGGGTCCGGTAATCGTCCCACTCCCTATCTGGAAGGGGCACCAGCTCCCTGATGTTCTTCCCGACGCCGTACCTCCTGTTAACCCCTATGAGGTCCTCGGCAGCCCTGTTCATGAGGACCACGCCGTCGTTCTGGTCCACGCTGATGACGCCGTCAGCGATGGACTTCAGCGTCACCTCCAGGTTCTCATTGGTCCTGCTGAGCTCGTCGAGGATCCTCTCCCTTTCCTTCTCTGCCCGGCGGCGCTCCGTCAGGTCCCTGCCGATGATGAAGTACCCTTCCTTCCCATCGAAGGTTAGAGGGGTCATGCTAAGCTCGACGTCCAGGACCGACTGGTTGGAGTGTATCAGCCTGCCCTCACCCTCCTGGACCCTCCCTCCTTCCACTATTGCCTTGGACGCGTCCCACTCCCAAGGGGCGTCTAGGACATCAGTGATCTTCACCCTTTTCAGGTCGAAGTCGTTGCGCCCAGTCATCTTCAGGAAGGCGGGGTTGACCTCGATGATGGAGAGGTCCGTGCTGTCGACCAGGATGATGGCGTTGGAGGAGCCCTCCACTAAAGCTCGGTACCTCCGCTCCTTCATGACCAGCTCCTGCTCCGATCTGTCCAGGCTCTCCAGCATGGCGTTGACCTGCACCCCCAGATCGGTTATTTCGTCGTTCCCGAGGGTTCTGACCCTCTTCTCCTTGGATTGCCCCTTTCCGATCTTGAAGATGTCGTCCGTCAGGATGTGCATCCTTGACAGCACAGAACGGTCCACGAAGACCATGATGAGGATGAAATTGATCGTGGCCGTGGTGATTATGGTATGGAGGAGGAACATGCTCGTACGCTGGTTCTGCAGATGCCAATCCCTGGTGACCTCTAGGTTCATAAGGGCCGCGGGAACGCCGTTGATGTCCGAGATGCTCCAGGAGCACAGCATGGTGGAGTCGTTGATGTTCTCGATATTCAGAACGTCCGACCCCTCATCCGAGCTGAGCTCCATGACCTCTGTTCCGACCTCTATCGTAAGATGGTTGCCGAAGGTCTCACTGAGGGATGCTTCGACATCCTCATTGAGGTATGTGATCATGATCATCTTCCCGTTGATGGGGCCGCTGCCATCCGATCGCAGGACAGGACAGGCGGAAAAGATGGCGCTCCCACCATCATATGCGAGAACGCCGCTGGTCTCGTTCTCAAGGTCGTAGATGATGATATCATCATCTCCTATCACGTCCAGCAGACCCGAGGCCACATCGGCCTCCTTGGGGTCCTCTGGGTCCGATCCATCGACTGAAACGCTGTAGACAAGGGTACTGGTATTGTCGTATAGAAGGACCGCATCCACCTCATAGTTGTAGAGGGTGGCGGCATTGAGGTTATTGTCGGTGTAAGTGTCGTTCAGGTCAACGAAATATTCCCAGGTGTCGTCCCAATATGAATAGTCCTTGCACTTTATGTTTAGTATGTACTCCATGTTGCTGAGGCCGACCCCGATGCGTTGAGCGGCACCCTCACCCTGCGCTTTATCATTAATCGTGGCCTGGTCGTTGAGCATGTTCACGCCCACAGCGTAGAATACTAGGATGTACAGAAGGGTCATAGGGACCAGTGTCATCAGAACCTTGGTCCTCAGTTTCAACCTGGCCACAGTTTCAGGACTTTATATGCGATTATATAAATGGCGGTCTCATTATTGTTTTTGCAACTATGGCCAGATGGTCCTTTTATCAAAAATAATAATTATTCTCTACCGGAATAATTGTAGTTGGGCCCCTTGGAAACCTCTCTACGATCCGATTAAACGTCACGACCAAAACTGGAATAGCGTAACATGTGATTAAGGCCTAGGTGCGACGGGCGAAGCCGCCCGCGCGAGCGGTCGATCGCAAAGATGTTAGATCAACAGCGGGAAAGGCCGTCCCGGATGGTCGGCCTCCCCCGTCTGGCAGAGGCTACGATCTCTGAGGTCAGTTCAAAGGTGTTGAGGTCCTCCTCGAAGTACCTGTTCTTGGCCAGCAGTTCTCCCCTGGGGCCGCGGGCCTCACCCCCTCCGAAGAAGACCTCGTTGAGCTGGGTCCCCACCTGGTTCTGGTATGCTACGTATGCAGTGGTCTCTATGGCCCTCGCGGGCAGCAGCGTCTCGAAGTACTCGCGGGAAGTGAACGGGGAGGCGGAGATGCAAACGATGGCCTCCGCTCCGCCCAGGGCATAGTCCATAGACAGCTGGGGGAAGAACAGGTCGTAGCAGATCACCACTCCGATGCGGTGACCCTCCACATCCATGGTCCTTCTGGCCGTGCCGGCGCTGAAGTACAGCCCCTCCTCGAACGGCCCGAAGGTGGCCAGGTTGACCTTATCATAGCGCTGGACGGCTCTCCCGGGGGAGACCAGCACGGCGCTGTTGTGCATCACCCCCGGCACCAGGTCATCCCATGCGGCCATGCCGAACAGGATGCTCGCGTCCTGTTCCTCAGCAAGCCTTTGAACGGTCTCCACGCTCCTGCCGTCCATGCCCTCTGCGAGGCGGAACACCTCGTCCCTGATCATGTAGCCAGTGAGGAACAGTTCGGGGAAGACGAAGAGGTCCGCGGACGAGGTCTCCACAAGTCTCTTCATGCGGTCGAGGTTCTCTTTTTTATCTCCGAGGGCGCAGGGCACTTGAGCGAGGGCGATACGCGTTCTACCACCTCATCTGAGCCACCTAATGTGACAAGAGCTAAAATAGAGTAGCATCATCCCACCTGCATGAGGCCTCAGCTCAAGGAGCATGTCCACCCTGCCATAATGAACTTCGTTCGCCAGAAGGTCGAGGAGAGCGGCGGCAACGGCGTGGTCGTTGGGCTCAGCGGAGGCATCGACTCCATGACCGTGTCCAAGGTCTGCGCAGATGCCCTGGGGCCGGAGAAGGTACTGAACATATTCATGCCCTCCCACGCATCCTCCGATGAGGACCGCAGGGACGCCGAGGACTTCTGCCGCCGGACGGGGATGGAGCTTCTCGTGGAGGACATAGAGCCAGCAGTTCGCTCTTTCATGTCAATGCTGCCCTCGGCCGAGAGGAAGGAACTGGCGGGGAACATCATGGCCAGGTGCCGAATGATAGTGCTCTTCCATCACGCAAAGCTGCGCGGGAGGGTGGTGATGGGCACCAGCAACAAGAGCGAGCTCCTCATCGGCTACTTCACCAAGTTCGGCGACGGCGGCTCCGATTTCTGCCCCATAGGGGATCTGTACAAGACGGAGGTACGGCAGCTCGCGGAGCTGGTGAATGTGCCGCGCAAGGTCATCGACAAGCCCCCCTCCGCCGGCCTGTGGGAAGGGCAGACGGACGAGGGGGAGATGGGTATGAGCTACGATGATCTTGACCAGATACTATACGGCATAGAGCGTTCGCTAACCAACGAGGAGGTGGCGGCAGAGACCGGCCTGCCCCTGGAGATGGTCGAAAAGGTCTGGGCAATGCATCGTTCCTCGGCACATAAGCGGAAGACCCCGCTCATACCCAAGCTAGGGATCAGGACCCTCGGCCTGGACTGGAGAGAGTGACAGGCGCCCCTCGATCGATCTGATCAGAGCATCAAGCTCCTCGGCGTCGAACACGATGCGTTCGGCCTTTTTTCCCAGGGCCCAGATGAAAGGACGCTTATCAATCAGCACGATCTCGGCCAGGTCCTTCCTGCGGGTGGTCACGTAGATCTTAGGTGACCTCAGACGGAAGTACACTCCCGTCCTGGACGGGCCTCGTGGCACCCTCTCGATCGCCCTTATATCGCTCAAAGGTATTCTCGCCCTGAAGTACCAACCTTGCCTGAGTATGAGCGCTTCATCCTCCAGTTCATGGTCGGTGAACCATGGAGAGATGCCCAGGACCGCCAGGAAGACGAAGCCCATGATCACTATGGCCATCAGCGTGAGAAGGTCAGCATTGATGGTCATGAGGAGGTAGATGATGGCGACCAGGACCACCAGCAGCAGGACCAGGTTCACGAAGAACGGCCTCTTGGAATACGGGAACGCCCTCCACACGGCGAGGGAAGACCGCATCCAAGATTATCATCTTTTACAACCTCGGCCTTGCTTTTGATAATACCCGCCGATGGAAAGGTTTAATAAAGACGTCTATATTTGCACCCCATACGCTCCCGTAGTGTAGTGGCCAATCATGAAGCCCTCTCGAGGCTTCGACTCGGGTTCAAATCCCGACGGGAGCACTCCCATTTCTTCCAGTAACAAAAATCAGGAATCAATTTCGCGATTTTCGGCCGAATTGAATTTGGCCCGACAAACCTCTTTTTCCTTTTTCTGATAAAAGTCCCTGGCTTTCGCCCTCGATCACCTTTCCGGCCGCGAGCTCCCCCCGAACCCCCCGAGCTCTCTCTCTTTTCTTCTATTTTCATAAGAAATGCAAAACAACCCGTTACACCCGTTATTCTGTTCATTCCCTGCACTACTGGCCATCAATAACGGGTTGAGGCTCACAACCCGTTATCAACCCGTTACAGCCGT
>JADFDJ010000026.1 GCA_018262895.1 Methanomassiliicoccus sp.
GGCGGTCGCTTTCCGCTCACTGGCCAAGCAAGAGGAGCGACCAGATTTTTCATCAAGACGATGGTGTGAGCAATATGCTTGATCCCCGGGGCCGCCTCGAATCCACTCGTCGAGCCCGTTCAGGGTAGATCTGCCGATCCCTTGCTTTACAGCATCGGGCTCTTCTTCTACATTATGCTCTCCCATACGGCAATACCCACCCCCCTCGAGGCAGACATGGTGATCAACCTGGGCGGCCCGCCCACGCTGGATGGGAAGCCATGTATTAGCAAAACGGACACGGCCCGATTCCTAGATAAAAGATGTAGTCTCGGTTGCGTTCCTCAAAAAAATGGCTCGAAGATCCCGATTATTATGGTATCCAACGGAGTAATTATTGGCCGAACCAGTCATTTATTTACCATCAAACATCAGCGAAAATCCCGGCGGGAGCACTTCTAACACAATCCAGCTTGGTTTCCAATTTCTATGGAGCCAGGCTTCTTATCGAATAAAGAGCATTTTGGACAGCATGAGCACAGAGGTGTCCGCGGTTTTCGTGACGTACCCCGATGAGCGGACCGCTCGCGCGATCTCCAGGTCGTTGATAGAGCGGCGCCTTGCGGCCTGTTCCAACATCTTCGCTGTGAGCTCCATCTACCGGTGGAAAGGGGAGATCGAGGAGGCCGCTGAGTTCGCCTCGCTCTTGAAGATACGTTCGGAGGACTTCCAGGCTGTGGTTGAGGCTGTTAAGAAGCTGCACCCCTACGACGTCCCGTGCATAGTCAGGTACGATGTGGCAGAGGGCTCGTTGGACTACCTAAGGTGGGTGATCGAATCGACAGGTTTATCCCCGACCGCTGAGCCACCTCGATAGGCTTAAATGGCAGCCTAGGCGTTTCTATCAGCATCGCGACGTATGCCTTTTCCTCAGCTCAGGATATGCATGAGATATGTCTGAAATGACCGGAGCTGCACACCGTTTTCTGTGACCATCGACCTGAGATCAGGACAACGGATAAGGCAGATACGAACGGAAGCGCCCAGGTCCGAGGGTCATAACCAGCCTTACTGGCTTTACCGCACCTTGTTATCGTTGTCCCAGGTCCAGCATCATCAGATTCTCTAGAAGAGCTGACTATGGAAATGCAATATTCCGCTGTTTGATTTATAGAAGTGAAAGTATAAAAACATAGTAAATAATTTTAATGAGCCAAAGCGGCCGCAGGAGCTATGATGCGCCCCATCTCACCGATTTTCGCCATCTGCATTTGCCTCTTGTTCGTGGCGTCGATGCTAGCTGCACCGCTGGACCTATCGATCGCCGGTGAGAACAACGACGGCAAAGATGGCGCAGAGAGCATCTATGGTGACGAGATCGGCGACAGCGCTGATGATCCCGATCCCCTTGTCACCCTATCCCACCTCATGACCCAGAGCGAGATGGAGGAGCTCAGGTCCACCATCGGCGTCTACGATGGTGAAACCACCTCGGCGGTCAAGGCCACAGGGCTCAGGAAGCCCACGGCGGATGAGTGGCAGGCCATGGTGGGAAACGTCACCATCGTGGACCGCGTGACCGCCCCCTCGCTCAAAGCGTCGTCCAGCGTGGACCTGTCCACCTCCGCGTTTTTCCCGGCGATAGGGGACCAGGGCAGCCTTGGCTCCTGCGGAGCCTGGGCCGAGATATATTATGCCCTGGGATACCTGACGGCGAAGGCCAACGGCTGGACGAACGCCTCTCTGAACTACCCCTACGAGCTCCTGAGCCCGCTGTGGACGTACGATCTTCAGAACGGCGGGTATGACATGGGCAGCTACCTCGGTGCCAACACCGAAGTGGCGAAGACCATAGGCGTGGCCACCCTGGCCACCATGCCCTACAAGGCCAACGCCAACATCTGGGGGAGCGAGGAGGCGTGGCGGGACGCTGCAGCCCATCAGGCCGAATCGTACCATACTATTTCCTACAACGCCCTGACGGAAATCTCCACGATCAAGAGCCTGTTGTCCTCCGGGACCCCGGTGGTGTTCTCCATCTACGCCAGCGAGTTCATGTACAACTATGCTGACTGGAAGGGGAACAGGAACAACATCATCTCCTCGGGCGAGTACTCTGCCCTGGAGCCTAATCACGCCCAGACCATTGTCGGCTACTACGATGAGATGAGCGACAACGGGGAGCAGGGCGTCTTCAAGGTCGCCAACTCCTGGGGCTCGGACTTCGGCGTGGATGGCTACTACTACATCACCTATGACGCCTTCTTGGAGCTGGTCAGCAACGGAGGAGAGGCGGGTTTCGTAACCCTGGAGGAGGACGCACCGTCGGCCCTGGCCGTGTGGCACTACAACGTGGCCCCCGGAAGGGACGCCAGGATCACAGTGTCCGCGGTAAGCACCACAAGCGGACAAGCTCTGGCAAAGGTCGAGCCTTACATTTGCGCGTACACAAATGGCCTACCGAAGGTCTACGCGATGCCCTACTTCATGTGCTTGGACATCTCCTCCTTGTCCAGCTATCTCGGCCTGTCCTCGGTGGATATTGTCCTGGAGATAGGGAGCTCGGTGATCGCATATTCCTCAGGGGAGAGTCCCACGTTATCCTCCTTCCGTGTGGAGGAGTATGCAGGCGGCTACCGTCCCGGGAACGCGAGCACGATAACGGACCAAGCCTCCGGTCTCCCTGCGGTGATACCATGCCAGGCGTACATATCCCAAAGGCCGCTCAGTGAGATCTCCACGGCCGATGCCCTCGATTGGGACTATCCGGCCCTCAGCTTCGCCGGCAATGCCCAGTGGGTGAGCGTTGACTCGGGCAATGGAAGCTCATCGTCGCTGCAGAGCGGAGATGTGGGTGACAGGAACTCGTCCATGTTCATCGCCTTCGTGGACGGTCCAGGCACCATCTCCTTCGACTGGAAGGTGTCCTCGGAGACGGACTACGACTTCCTGCGCTTCTATGTGGACGGCTCCCTGATATGCGGGATAGCGGGGGAGCAGAGCTGGGCGAGGGTCCACCTGGTCCTCCCATCGGGTCCGCACAATCTCACCTGGAGCTACGAGAAGGATGAGTATGTCAGCGCTGGTGACGACTGCGGGTGGATCGACAACGTCCAGTGGACCGGGTCGGAGGTCATCGCGTACACGGGTTTCGAGGGCACACTGTCCGGAATGAGCTGTACCGATGAGAACGTCGCTTCCGGGCAGGATACCTGGGGTGTCATCGGCAAGAGGTCGAACTCCGGGGCCTCCAGCGCCTGGTGCGCGGCCTCAGGGTACGGGGCCAACGGTCTTCCGAACATGATCAATAGGCTCTACGACACCAATATGGAAGGGATAATGCTGATGACTCTCCCCGACCTGTCCGACCACAGCCTGGTCCAGCTCACCTTCCACTACTGGGCCGCGACCGGAAGCAGCAGCCTCTCTGACAGGCTTTACGTCGAGGCGTATACGGTACAAGGGGGATGGGCCCAGGTCTGGACCCAGCCATCGGCATCCTCTGAGGGCTGGGACCACGCCCAGGTGCTCCTATCCAACGTAACGACCATGGTCCGGTTCGGCTTTCACAGCGATGCCCTGAACGGGAATTACGAGGGCGTCTACCTCGATGACGTGCTGCTGACGGTGGCCGATACTGTTGCCCCGTCCTCGTACGTGGGCCCCCTGCCGGCGTACACGTCCTCGAACATCACCGCCCTGGTGTGCCATGTGAACGATGGGACCCCCGTGTGGGACGGGCATGTGCAGATATACTACAGCTTCGGGGGCTCCGGGACATACTCGCTGTATGCGCCCTCGTACAATCCCTCGGGCATATGGAGCGTCACTAGTGTCATCTTCTATCTCGAGGAGGCTGGTAACCAGGAGGGGGAGTACAGGTTCTACTCCGTATCTACGGACCTAAAGGGCAACGTGGAGAGCTTGCCCCCGTCCTACGACGCCAGCACAGTGTTCGATCTCTCCGCCCCCACCACCGCAGCTTCTACCGATGTAGCCTCACCCTCGTCCTGGAACCACCAGAATGTTACGGTGACTCTGACACCCAGCGACGCTGCCAGCGGCGTCTCCTTCACGATGTACAGGATCGACGGCGGCCCATGGACCTCATACAGCGGCAGCTTCATCGTGAGCGGAGATGGTAGCCACACCGTTCGATACTACTCGGTCGACGCGGCTGGCAACACCGAGATCACAAGTTCCCTAGTAGTAAAGATCGATCATGACGCTCCGGTGCTCACCATTACCTCGCCTATCAGCTGGGCGTTGGTGGGTAACAGCGTTCTCACATGGTCAGCGTCCGACATCTCAGGGATAGTCCTGACCGAGGTCAGCACCGATGGAAGCAACTGGACCATCGTGTATGGTACGACACTTGCGCTCCCTCTGGGCGACGGCCCCCACACCGCATATGTAAGAGCAACTGATGCAGCTGGATGGGTTAGCGTGGCCTCAGTTTACTTTATACTGGACTCCACCGAGCCAAGTCTCATCCTGCATTCTCCTGCAGGGGGCCCGTACCTGAATAGCAGCTCGGTCACAATATCCTGGTCGGCCAGCGATGCCCTGTCCGAGATAGGCCATTATGAGGTCAGCATCGACGGCATCTACTGGATATCCACAACATCGACAAGCTACCACTTCTCAGGCCTGGAGGACGGATGCTGGACCATTTACCTGCGCGCATACGATGCGGCGGGAAACCTCCGTGAGCGCACCACGTCCATCATAATAGACACGGTTCCCCCCACCGCAGAGGTCACTCCCACTGGCGACGGTGTCGCCATAACCTCGGACATAGTGATCCGGTTCTCAGAGACGATGAGCACTGCCTCTGTGATTATCACTGTAGACGGTATTCAATTGCCGGTCTCATGGAGCGGGAACGAGGCCAGGTGCACCCCCTCCTTCCTGGAGCGGGATCGCCACTATGCCGCGGTCATGCATGGTCAGGACCTCGCCGGGAACGAGGTCGGAACGACCTGGACGTTCGAGACCACGGGGAACGGCGAGATAAGCGGAACGCTGACCGATGAGGGAGGCGCCCCCTTGGCAAACGTTATCGTGAAGCTGAGCAGCGGTATCACCACCAGCACCGATGCCTTCGGCCAGTACACATTCAGCAACGTGACGGCCGGCACCTACACCATGACTGTGGAGCAGGAAGGGTTCGAGCCCCTGACCTTGGTCGTGGAGGTGGTGGGCGGAGAGAGCACCTCCATCGGCACCTCAAGGTTGTCGGCCGCCGATGGCGGCGGTTTGGGCAGCGACGTCCTGATTCTCGCGCTCATCCTCGCCCTGGCGATCATCATCGTTCTGGGAATGTTGATGGTCAAGAGAAGGCACTGATGATTAACCAAACCTGCGTAACTCAGCTTCGGGTCGTTGTTCGCGAGCTTTAGATCCACTCACCTCGGGCAGTATCACCGAAAAGAACCGGATGGTGCATGATCGACCTTGCGGATGCTAGCAGGGAACTGATCGTTGGCTCAGGTCGCGCTCCTTCTCCGGCCGAACATCAGGTCGATCGCCCTGTCCACCGCCATCTGGACCAGCGGAGGGATGAACAGCCCCAGCGGGACACCGACCACAATGGCCATGATCGGTACCAGCGAGGGGCTTACGCTCTCGGCCATCTTGGCCGCCAGGTACACCAGGAAGCCGGAGAACAGGTATATCGACAGAGTGTTAGGGGCGATCCACATCATGGCCCGGGACGTCCTCGCCCAGAGATGCCTTTTGAAGAACTTTGCCGCCTGGAGCAAGACCAGGATGCCGATTATGCCCACCAATACCACGGAGAGGAAATCGGAGATGTACGCCGGCAGGAGCGATCCGATCTGGTCACCTAGAGGCGACGGGAGCAGATCGGGCTTGGTGAAAGGGAGCGCTATGGCCGATACCACGATCCATGGCAACGACCTCGAAAGCGTTATGGAGGGCAGGTCGACCTCACTGCCCAGTATGATGCCGGCGATGAAGAACCAGTAGTAGATGATCAGCCTGTCGTCGACCTCGCTGGTCGATGCGCTCACCGCTAGGAGCAAGGCGAAGATGATAAGGCCGACGACCGAGGCGGAGAACCTGAAGGACATCCTGATCCTGCTGGCAGCGAATATTATGATCGGGAAGAGGAGGTAGTACACCAGTATCGCACTGACGAACCAGAAGGGCACCAGGGTGAAGGAGGACGATAGGAGGATCTGTATCCCCAGGATGGTGAGCACCAGCTGACCTGCGTCCATATCGGACATCCAACCGCTGGTGACGCCCACGCTGTGCATCACCATCGTGAACACCAAGGCCAGCCAGTACAGGGGATATATCCTCAGCAGACGCTTCCTCAGGTATGTCCAGAGGTCACCGGGCGTGCTGAAGCTCGGCCTCTTCAGCATGAGCGAGTATCCAGAGAGGAAGAAGAAAAGGGTCAGCCCTATTGTGGCAATGAACGTCTCGGCCATCAGCACCGTGCTGTTGTCCTTGAAGGACGGTATGGAGAAATGAAGATGAGAGACTACGATGGCCACGATCGCTGTGACCCGAAGAACGTCGATCTCGATGACCCTCTTTGATAGGCCCGCCTTTTCGATGCTAATGCCGCCTCGAAGGTACTTGCCTTAAATAAGCTTGCTGGCTGAAGGGATGGGGGCGTGTCGATACTTCACCCGGCCTATGGCATATGCTGCTCATCAATTCGATCCTGGCACCGGCGTTGCGGCAGGGGCCTGCATCCCTACGTCCTTCATCAGGGATACGGCGATGAAGGCAATGAAGGACAATGCCATGGTCAGCAGGAACGCCAGCTCGAACCCGTCCAGATAGTGATTTGACGCTCCCAGCATCAAGCTCACCCGCACCCCCGACGGAGCGTAGGCGGAGAGCACCGCCTCGTAAATGGCCACCCCCGAGGTCATGCCAATGGACCTGACCGTGGTGTTGATGGCCGATCCCGCGCCCACGGAGGTCAGCGGGCAGCACGACATGACCATCTTGGTGCACGGTGGTGAGAACAGGCCCGCGGAGGCTCCCCCGACGAAGGAGACCACCAGCCACATCCACAGCGGGCTGTCCAGCTGCAACGAGAGAAGGTAGTACCCGAACCCTATGACAGCAGACACGGCTGCCGCGACCAGCGCCACCTTCCTGTCCCCGAACCCGGTGCACAGCCTAGACCCCAGCATTCCGAAGATGACCGATGCCACGGCAGGGACCAGCAGAACCAGCCCGGTCCCTCCCACGCTCAGCCCCCGGATCAGCTGGAAGTAGAAGGGCAGCACGAAGGTCGTGCCCATTAGGACCGCCATCATGAGGAATCCTGCCAAACTGCCCAGCGCGAACCCCTGATCACGGAAGAGCCCGATCTCCAGGGCAGGGTCGGAGGTCCTCCTCTCCCACATGATCAGGGCGGCCCAGGAGGTGATGGCAGCCCCCAGTATGCCCAGGGTCCCCATAGAGGTCCAGCCCCACTCCTTGCCGATGTTCATGAAGTACACCGTGAGTATCATCGCCACCATGACCAGCATGGTGCCCAGCACATCGAAGCGGCCCTTCCCGGTGGGTACAACGGCAGGTATGACCCTCATTCCGATGAGCGCCCCCAAAAGGCCTATGGGTACGTTGACGAATAACACCCAGTGCCACGACAGGTAGTGGGTCAGGAGCCCGCCCGGCACCGGTCCGACGACCGCCGCCAGGGAGGACACGGTTATCATGATGGCTAGCGCCCTCCCCCTCTCCTCATCGGGGAAGAAGCTGAACACCATCGCCGAAGGGATGGCGCCGAACTTCGCCGGCCTCGGTCCCTGGACCCCTCGCCT
>JADFDJ010000027.1 GCA_018262895.1 Methanomassiliicoccus sp.
TTCTTGAACGCCGTGCTCTTCTCCACCAGCGCCTTGCGGTGGCGAAGAAGCTCGCGGAGGTCGCGCATGTCGCGAGACGGCACGTGCGACGACGGCACCATGTCCAGGTACAGCAATCGTGCCAGAGTGCGAGCGTCCACCTTGTCGGTCTTGACCTTCGCCGAGGCTATCGCTTTAACCTTGAACGGATGTGCGAGGACGATGTGGAAGCCGCGAGCCTCCACGATGCCGTACACGAACTCCCATACGCCGGTCGATTCGAGCACGAACCTCGCTTCCTGGAAGCGGTCGAGGAAGCGGTCCAACGCTTCCTCGTTCGTCGGTATTAGTTGGTTCGAGATCTCCTCGCCGTTATCGTCCAGCACGCTCGCCTGACAAAACTCTTTATGTACGTCCAGTCCTACGTATAACACGGTCTTTCGCCTCCTTTTCATATGTCCATTCCGAAAGAGGCGGAAGACCCCCTCAATCATGCCATCTTTTTTCCCAATCCTGAATCTTTCAAATACAACCCTCCTCATTCTTTGAATGGTTGATATGAATGATTCCTACCAATCAACAATAATCAACATTCTCAAAGGAAAGGATTGTACGACTCTAGAACTTGAAACTAAACTCTCTATACAAGGAATCCGCTGCCCGGACGACCTGGCCAGGACGCTCAACGTTATGCGCAGAAAGGGCCTCATCAACGGAAAGGTCTCCACCGAGCGCGGCGGCTGGGTGTGGTGGGTCGAGGGGTAACCTGTATTAACGTCCTCGCCATCCACCAGGCATGGAGAGGCTCCTCGTCGACGGACGGACCCGCTCGTTCTTGCTCCATCTTCCGCCCGAGCCACGGGGGGCGCCGCTGATCATCGCATTGCACGCGTTGGGCAGCAACCCCTACCTCATGGAGGCCATGACCGAGCTCTCCCTGCTCTCGGACAGGGAGGACGTCATCGTCGCCTACCCCATAGGCATCCACGCCTCCGACCGGGGGGAGCGGGCCTGGAACGCGTGGTTCTGCTGCCGCGACGCCCTGTACGAGAAGGTGAACGACGTCGGCTTCCTCTCCGCCATCATCGACGAGCTCGACTACCGGTACGACCTGGACGGGACGCTCATCACCGGCATGTCCAACGGAGGCATGCTCGCGCACCTCGCAGGCATCCAGCTCTCCAACAAGGTGACGGCGATTGCACCGGTGGCCGCCACCATCGGGGACGTCATCCTGGAGCTTAAACCACAGAGGCCGCTCCCCGTCCTCATGATTAACGGAGGCGCGGACGAGATGGTGCCGTTCTACCACAGCCATAGGTACAACCTCCTGCCGGCGGAGGAGGCGGTGGACTACTGGGTGAGGGTGAACGAATGCTTCGAAACGCCCAAGATCAGGGAGAGGAACGGAGTCCTGGTGGAGCATTACCGATCGCGCGACGGCAAGGCGGATGTGCTCTCGTACAGATCCAAGGACGCGGGCCACGTGTGGCCCGGAGGCCGCGTCCGCATGCATACCGAGGAGGACCCCATGACCATGAACGCCACGGCCATCATCTGGAAGTTCTTCCGGGACCAGCTGCGGTAGCTCAGAGGTCGAACTTGCCTTCCCGGCGCTGCATGCGCGGCCGCGCCTGCGGAACCTTTCTCGCCCGAGGAACCGAGGGATAGTAGGCTATCACCAGCGTATGGGCCACGCTATCGGACCACCGCTTTCGGGGGTCCCCCTCGGTGGCCAGGCCGGCGAAGACGTCGAAGGGCAGGAAGATGAACCAGAACAGCTTGGGTATGGACCGGATGAACGTTTGCCGGTAGTTGCGGTGCTCGCGCATGGACACCACCTTGTGCCGCACTAGGAGCTTACCCACGGTGCGACCGTAGCGGCCCTCCAGGAACCCCGCGTATAGGAACCAACCCACCCCGGCGCTTATGCCGGTGGCGACGGTGAGGTCCGGGACCCTAAAGTAGGACAGAACCATCCAGATCGGTACGAAGACGATGATCATGTCAACCAGCCCGGCAATGAGCCGGCGGACCCAATGGCGTCGGAGAGCGCCGCTGCTCTCCAAGATATCGAACCCTGTGTGCATCCTAATCCCAAATGGTGAATGGAGGGCGGGCGGATAAGTCTTTGTGTCTGACAATCGTCACATGAATTTAATATTAAAAACTTTAAAAAAAGCCAGGTACCTCGGATCGCCCATCATTCATCATCAAGTCAGTTCTAATGGTATCGTCATTGGTACACATGTACTATTGAGATCATCTGAATAAACATTGCGCTCTCTCGTTCCGGCATCACCTTATCATATCCGGACCACATAATCATGGGCGATAGACATGGCCTCGCTCGACAGTAAAAAAAGGACCGTTCAGAACGTTCTCTTCGTCTGCCACCATAACTCCGCCCGATCCCAGATGGCCGAGGCCATCCTGAACGAGCGTTATGGGGAGCACTTCCAGGCCTTCTCCGCCGGCACCGAGCCCGCGGCCGAGCTGGACCCCAGGGCGGTGGAGGTCATGCGCGAGATCGGGCTGGACCTGTCCAATAACAAGCCCAAGAGCGTGGACGAGTTCATCCGCGCCGGCACCCGGTTCGAGTACGTCGTCACCACCTGCTACGAGGCCAAGCGCCACTGCCCCTACATCCCCGCGCCGGAGCAGGTACACGCCCGCTTCGACGACCCCCGGACCTTCGAAGGCTCCTACGAGGAGCAGGTCGCGCAGATGCGGCGGGTGCGCGACCAGATCTCAGAGTGGGTGGACCGCTTCTTCGGCCCCCGGGCCTCCCTACAGGAGCTCGAGGAACAGCCAGTACGTTAGGCAGTTGAGCACCGTCAGGGGTATCCCCACGCGGGCGAACTCCATGAAGGTCAAGGTCTGCCCCTCCTTCTCGGCGTTCTGGATTATGATGACGTTGCTGGCCGCCCCCAGGATGAGGAGGTTGCCGGCGATGGTGCTGCCGGCGGCCAGGGCTATCATCTCCGTCGCTCCTCCGCCCGCCTCCAGCAGCAGGGGCATGTATAAGGCCACGAACGGCACGTTGGATACGAACTGGCTCAGCACCACGCTCACCCCCAGGACCATGGGCAGGGATGTTAGGCCGG
Source organism: Methanomassiliicoccus sp. (assembly GCA_018262895.1). GTDB lineage: Archaea > Thermoplasmatota > Thermoplasmata > Methanomassiliicoccales > Methanomassiliicoccaceae > UBA6. The sequence goes on from JADFDJ010000027.1 coordinate 3,087, forward strand.
TCACCCCGTCCAACAGGTCCTGGAAGAAGCCGGCGTTCCACACCGCGGCCATGAGCACGAACATGGAGGCGAAGAACACCAGGGTCGACCAGTCGACGTTCCTGACCACCTCGGCACGCCGGGAGGAGAACATAACGATGGGGGCTGCGCCGGCCAGGGCGATGTACGTCAGGCGCATGTCGATGTCCGGGCGCACCATCACCAGCACCATCTTCAGGGCGATCATGGCGATGATGAGAACCAGGGAGACCTTGCACCACAGCGCGAGGGCGGGGTCCTTTATCCCGTCATCCTCCATCGGGGGGAGCTCCCGCCGGAACTCGTCCCTGTAGAACCACCGCAGGACCGCGTACGCCAGGAGGAGGTTGATGATCGTCGGGACGAAGAGCCGGGAGAAGAAGGTCACGAAGGGCGAGGAGATGCTGTCGTCCAGCGCGATGAGCAGGTTCTGGGGGTTACCGATGGGGCTCATGGCACTGCCGATGGTCACCGCGAAGGCCAGGGCCAGAAGCAAGAGCTTGGGGGACACCTTCTGCCTGGCCGCGTAGTGAAGCACCAGCGGGGTCCCGACGATGGCCAAGGTGTCGTTCATGAGGAGGACCGACAGCCCCCCGATGGAGAAGAGCACCAGGAGAACCAGGCCGTCGACGCTCGCCGCCCGGCGGAACACGCGGTGCCCCAGGTGGAACAGGAGGCCGCTGCGGTGGAGCGCCTCCCCCACGATGAACATGCCCAGGAGGAACAGCATTACATCGATGTTGATCGCCGCCAGAGCATCGGAGGGAGATATCTGCAGGGTGAGCAGAACCACCAAAGCGCCACCCAGCATGATCTGCCATATCTGGAGGCGGTGCCCCCCCACCTGCCTCACGGCGATGAGGAGGAAGACCGCGCACAGGACCACCACCGGGATGCTGAGCTCCATCCTCGAGGTGTAAGCTCCGGTCAGATAAAGACATGCTCCGGTGAAGTCTATATGCGAAGAGCGCTTAGTGCACGATGATGGCCGTCCGCCTGTACGTATACGATGAGGACCAGTGCGATCCCAAGAAGTGCACCGGGAAGAAGCTCATCCGCTTCAACCTGGCCCAGGAGATCGCATCCCTGAAGCGCGCGCCCTACGGTGCTATCGTCCTCACGCCGTTCTCCGAGAAGGCCGTCTCCCGCGAGGACCGCGGCGCCGCGGAGGCTCATGGCCTGATGGTCATGGACATGTCGTGGAACCAGATTGATACCTTCCCCAAGCTGAGGAGGGACCTTCGTCAGAGGTCCCTGCCGTACATGCTCGCGGCCAACCCCGTTAACTGGGGGAAGCCGTTCAAGCTCTCCAGCGTGGAGGCCCTGGCCGCGTCGCTGTATATCATGGGGTACAAGGAGCAGGCCGTCCGGGCACTGTCCAAGTTCAGCTGGGGGGAGCAGTTCCTGAAGCTGAACCAGGAACCGCTGGACCGCTATTCGGAGGTGGAGACCAGCGCCGAGGTGGTGCGCATCCAGATGGAGTACCTCCCCCCGGAGCGCCCGGAGTGAGGTCGTCCCGCACTTTCGGGGCCCCCATGGATACGTTCATCAAGGCGCCGAGGCCTAACTGTGGTGCGAGGGGTGAAGGCCGGGGGATGCAGGTCCTTCACAGGAGAACCGAGGAAATCAACCTATATTACATGGCGGATAGGGAGGAAGCGGTTCTGCAGTAGGGAGGCATTCGGGCTTGCCGGGGGAAGAATACTACTCGGAGGATGCGGTGGTGAACGGCGCCGCTGAAGACGACCAGCAGAGGGACGAGAAGCTCAAGCCAGGCGTGGACGTCAGCGTGGTCTCCAAGTGGGAGGCGTTCTTCCAGGGCACCGAGTACATGCAGAAGGTGAGGGAGGTCGCCGACCTCTACCCCGAGCTGCGGAGCGTCAACGTGGTCTACGCGGACCTGGACCGCTTCGACGCGGACCTCGCCGCCTACCTCCTCGACCACCCTGACCTGTGCCTCCTGGCCGGAAAGCAGGCGCTGAAGAACCTTATGCACCAGGAGATGAGGACGGCGGACATCAACCTCCGGCTCATCAACCTCCCCCGTGACTCCCGCGTGGAGATACGGGACCTCAGGGCCAAGCACGTCGGGAAGTTGGTGTCCGTGGAGGGTCTGGTCCGCAAGGCCACGGAGGTGAGGCCGAAGATCACCGACGCGCTGTTCCAGTGCCTCCGCTGCGGCCACGTCATCAAGGAGGCGCAGGAGGGGCTGTTCTTCAAGGAGCCCATGGAGTGCTACAAGGAGCAGGACGGGTGCGGGCGCAGCGCCGGCTCCACCAAGTTCAAGCTCCTCACCGAGGAGTCGCGGTTCGTGGACACCCAGAAGGTGGAGGTCCAGGAGAGCCCCGAGGGGCTGCGCGGTGGAGCCCAGCCGGAGCGCCTCACCGGGTACCTGGAGGATGATGCCGCGGGCAGCGTCTCCCCGGGGGACAGGGTCATCCTGAACGGCATCCTGCGCTCTGTGCAGAAGGGGCAGCCGGCGAAGTCCACCCTCTTCGACATAAACCTGGACATCATCGCCGCGGAATCCCAGCGGACCGAGTACGAGGAGATACACATCACCCCGGAGGACGAGGCCCGGATCGTGGAGGTGGCCCACTCCCCCGATGTGTTCAAGAAGATCGTAGCCTCGATCTCGCCCTCCATCTTCGGGTATGACGTGGAGAAGGAGTCCCTGGCCCTGCAGCTGTTCGGCGGAGTGCCAAAAAACCTTGACGATGGCACCAGGATCAGGGGCGACATCCACATCCTGCTCATCGGAGATCCGGGAGTTGCGAAGAGCCAGATGCTCCGATACATGTCCAAGCTGGCCCCCCGCGGCATCTACGCCTCCGGCAAGTCCTCCTCCGCCGCCGGCCTTTGCGTGGCCCCGGAGACGGTCATTGTGGTTGACGGGTCACCGACGAGGATCGGCGACTTCGTGGAGTCCCGCATCCGCTCTCCAGTGGAAGAGCTGCCAGGCCAATGGAGCGAGAAGGTGGCGGACCAGTGCTCCGTGGCTACCATGTCGGACGGGTGCCAGACGGCCCGGAAGGTGGAGGCCATATGGCGGATAAAGACCCCTTCATTTCTTGTGGAACTCGAGGATATCTCCGGGAACCGGCTGACGCTGACCCCAGAGACCAAGGTGTGGAGCAAGCCAGATGGTATCAGGGAGGGCTGGGTGAAAGCGTCCGACATGGCCGTGGGCCAGCCGATTATGGTATCAGATAACGAAACGTACTTCCGGTGGAGCAAGGTGGGCCGGGTCTACCGCAGGGACGGGGGGCTGCCTCCGTTCGTGTACGACCTCACCGTCAAGGACAGCCACAGCTTCCTGGCCAACGGGTTCGTGGTGCACAACACCGCCGCCGCGGTCAAGGACGACTTCGGCGAGGGGCGGTGGACCCTGGAGGCCGGCGCACTGGTCCTGGCAGACCTCGGTCTGGCATCCATCGATGAGATGGACAAGATGACCGACCAGGACCGTTCGTCGATGCACGAGGCCATGGAGTCGCAGTGCTACGACGAGAATACCGAGGTCCTGACCGATCACGGCTGGAAGTACTTCCGGGACGTGGAAAGGAGCGACAAGGTCGCCGCGCTATCCCCGGAGGGGGAGCTGCAGTTCATCAAGCCCACGCTGTACGTGGATGCCTGCCATCAGGGGGACATGTACCGCCTCCGGGGGAGAAGCGTGGACCTCATGGTCACCCCCAACCACAACATGTACGTCTCCGTGGCCGGCGAGGAGGGCTT
>JADFDJ010000028.1 GCA_018262895.1 Methanomassiliicoccus sp.
ATGACCGTTTCCGCCTCGGGAACGACGTTCCGAGGCGGTTGGGGCGGTCTCAAAACGAAGTGTCAAATCTCAAAAAGGATTGAAAATGAGGGTGTCAGGTGTCAAAGTCAGGTAAAAGAAGCAGGAGAGCGCGGCGAAGCATCAGAAGCGCATCAAGAACTGGGTGTAATCCCACGCCAGGGTTTCCGGCAAGGACGAGGTTCCCGCAGGCACATACGATCGGTACCGTCAGGCGCTCTACGAGCGGATCAGGAGGGGCGGGGGCGTTCGCGCCCGCTCGCTACTGACGCCAGCAGCGCCTGAACAGTTGTCTCATGCTCCACGAGACCCCCCCCCAGGATTGGAAGATCATAGAGCTAGAACGAGCGAGCCAAAAGGATTTCCCAGAGCCAGCCAGGGGCGGCATATACGACCCTTGGCATGAAAGGACCAAGGAGGGTTCAATTTGATCCTTTCACCTGCGATGCCTGGGAACACCAGTTCAAGGTTCCGTCAAAGGAGGCTTGACATTCCTCCCGAGAGGCGTATAGCCTCCGATGGGAGACTAAGGGGCGTGGCGCAAAATGAGAGAAGAGGTGTTAAGGAAGAATCCGGTACTACGGTTCATTGTAATCATCCCTCTTGCTAGCAGAGCGATACACCGCGATCAGATATGCGGTAGGAGCAAAAGTGAAGAAGGTGTATCCAACCACGGACGGATTGACCATTCCCACCCAGATCGTTGGAATAGCTACGTAGAGAATAAGACAAATGGCCTCTGCGGGGGTGATGTTCTGAAACCCTATGAGGTCATGAAGCGTTATTTTCTCCACATGGGGGGATCGATCCCCGAGAAGAAAAAGGGGCGCATGAACGGGAAGCCGCGCGACCCCGGAAACGCCACCAAGCTGTCCGGATGAACGTTTGAACAAATATTGAAGGGGGAAGGCAGGGGTATGCCAGTGAGTGTGAGTGGGCTCAGCCGGATTTGAACCGGCGACCTTCGCCGTGTAAGGGCAACGTCATGACCGCTAGACCATGAGCCCGTGCGTGAGTCTGAATGAGGAGGGCATATTAAAAAATTGGCCAATAGTTGTCAACCCTCCCTTCCTCACCCCCAAGCTCTGGCAACCGCATTGTCATCAATGCTAGGACATAGGATCGGGCTGAACGTGGCGAAAGCGTCATAAACGACCATACCATTAGTTGATGCGGTACAAGATTTGAACAACGAGAGTTTCAGAAGCAAGATCCGTGCCGTGCTGGATGAGCCGGAGACGGGGCCTACCTTGCGTCGCTTCTTCGTCAACACGATGTTCGATTCCACGTTCGTTATTCTGGGCATATTGATAGCCTCAGCCTTCTCCAGCGAGCCCAGTCTAAGAACGGTGATAGTGACGATCATCACCAGCAGCGTGGCACTCGGAATATCGACCGGAATAAGCGTGTTCGAGGCCGAGACCATGGAGCAGTCCATCAAGATGCGGGAAATGGAGCGCGCCATGCTGACATCGCTGGAGGACACGCACCTGCACCGCATCTCGAAACTGACCATACTGCTGCTGGCCGTGGTCAACTTCACCGCCCCGGTGATCTCCGGGGCTATCACCCTCACTCCCTTCCTCATGGTGGGAGACAACGATATCCAGCTAGCTGCCTTCATCAGCCTGGGCCTCGCCATCACCATACTGTTCGTGGTAGGTGCGGCCATGGGCCGTTCCGGTGGCCGGAACCCTCTTGCCCAGGGGGCCAGGATGGCGGTGGCCGGTGTGGCCGCGTTCATGCTGTGCTACTGGATCGAGTCCATGCTGTGATCAGCAGATGCGGGGAACAGGATCGCCGACCGGTGGCTCAAGTATGCGGTGGCCTCCCACCTCAGTGTGAAGGACCACTCTCTGGTACTTACTGGTGGCCTTTCCCACGATAGCGGCGTTCCTGCCCAGGGGATGGGACCTTATCACCTTGAGAACCTCCTCGGCCATGCTGGGCACACATCCGATGATGGCCTTTCCCTCGTTGCCGATGCTCATGGGGTCCAATCCCAGAAGCTCGCAGGCGTTCCGGACAGGCTCAGATATGGGGACATCGGCCTCCTCTATCTCAATGCCGATGCCGGACTTCGAGGACCACTCGTTGATGGCGTTGGCGAACCCGCCCCTAGTGGGGTCCTTCATGCTCACCGCACCTCCCACCTTGAGCACCTCCTCGATGAGGTGGTTAAGAGGAGCCACGTCGCTCTTCACCTCGGTCTCGAAGCCGTAACCCTCGCGGAAGGACAGCAGGGACACTCCATGATCACCAAGAGTACCTGTCACGATGATCACATCCCCTTCCTGGATATTATCGTCTGTAAGCCAGTTCGACGTCACTGGACGGTGATTGCGGGCCACCTCCAGGTTATTGTCCAGGTACTGGCTCCGCTTTCCGATGGCAGATGTGGTCACGATCATACCGTCCAAGGCTCCTGACTCCACAACCTTGGTATCTCCCGTCACCACCGGTACGTTGGCCAGCTCCGAGTATTTTCCAACGGACTTCATCACACGCTCCAGGGCATCTATCTCCAGACCTTCCTCCAGGACCACTGCCAAGGACATTGCCAGGGGGGTCGCCCCCATGACGGCAATATCATTGACCGTACCGCTCACCGATAGGGAGCCGATGTCCCCCCCGGGAAAGAACAGCGGCTTGACGGTGTGAGCGTCGGTGGTGAACACCACATCATCGACGACAGCGGAGTCGTCGAAAGATCGCAGCGGCACCTCGACCGGAAACTGTGGCAGGAACGGGATGATGTGCAAGGACAACAGCTCGTGCATGAGCTCTCCGCCCGCGCCATCGCCCATGGTGACCCTTTTCATGCTTCGGTGATTCTCCATTTCCTGTTTAATACCTTCCTAGACCTCCTATCCCAACTTCACAAGATGAGGAACAGTCGTTATTGAATTGGCGCATCGAGCCCCCTAGCTTGCGAAAAGCTCTCTTTCGGATATCCTCAGAGGATGGTTCTCCTCTCTGAAGAGATGTCAGACATCTCAGGAATACAATTATATCCCGGAATCGCCTCGGCGGGGACAGCGAGGGTCGTAAGGCTCCCGCCAGGGGCTCGTGGGGTAGCCTGGATTATCCTTTCGGCCTTCGAAGCCGATGACGGGGGTTCGAATCCCCCCGGGCCCGCTCTCAACCATAGCCAGACATGTCCCATTTTTTTTCAATAACGGGCTTTTGTGCAGGGACAACGATGGAGTCCCCCCCACGATTCCCTGAGCTGTCTGCCGGCGACGCCCTGCTGCATCGCGTAGTACGAGCGCTGCGTCGTGGCTAGGTCTGCATGCCTCAGCTGGGCGGACAAGGCCGGGAGGAGGCTCATGTTCCCGTTGACGGTGATCGAGGTGAGGGTCGGCCGGAAGTCCTTGAGCTTGAACTCCACGCCGGAGAGCTCCTCTACCTCCTTCTTGATCTTCTTGAAGGCGTTTGCCGAGTAGAAGCCGTCCCCTTCCTGATAGAACAGGTTGGGGAAGAGGGCGGGCGCCTCTTGGAGGCCAGCCTCATCGACGTGCTGCCGACGCTCCTGAAGGTACCTCTCGATTATTGGCACCATATCCGGCCGGATCAGGTCGACCTCGGCCTGCGACGCCCACGACCCCTCGCCCTTGGGGTGCCTGATCATGAGCGTCTGCTTCTTAAGGTCAAGATCCTTTAGCAGAGCTAGGCGAAGCTCGGACGGCCGGACCCCGGTGGCGAAGTACAGGGAAATCATGCCCCGCGCCATCGAGCCGTGCCACCCGGGCATCTTGTCTATGGCCTGGAAGATCGTCCGCAGATCCTCCAGGTCCAGTGTTCGTATCGGCTTCTTGGGGGTCTTGGGGAACCGCACGCCGTCAGCGGTCATGTCGTCGATGATGTGGTTCCGGAAGACCTTGAGAAAGTTTTTCAGGTGCTTGAGGTACTTTACCTGGGTGACGGGATCGAGCCCCCTCTTTCGCATCCACGCCATGAACGTCTGCACCTCCCTGCGTCCCATGTTACGAGGGTCGGTGGTGAAGGGCCTGATATTCTCCTTCGACCGCTCACTGTCCTTGAGGTCGGCCTCCTCCTTCAACGATTCGAACACCTTGTTCAGGTGCCGGAGCGTCTTCAGCTCCTCCTTGATGGTGGCCTCGCCCACTATTCCGAGCCTCCTCTCCTCGTAGTGTCTTATCGCCGCGGCGAAGGGGTAGCGTCCTAGCCTCAACGCTTCCACCTCCGCGCTTTGCTTACAGCTGAGGCGCCTCCTGCGTTTCGCATGAGGTTTGGCCTCTCCCCTCATATTGGAGGACGGCCTATTAGATGCAGCGGGCAACCTAGATGGCAAAGCGTCACCTAGTCGCCAGGTCATTTTTTTCGAGCGTTCTCGGACAATCTGGCAGGGCAATAACGACTTGCTGCCGCAGGGCGCTAGTTGGGCCGTTATGGCCACAGCCCGAGGTCGTTACGGAGCTCATCTCCCTCCGGCCGTGGACTCATCGTCGCGCCCTAGGTCGAGCTCCTTAGCCGATATGACGTATAGGACATCGCTGTCCCGGTACAGGTCGTCCTCCTTCCCGCACCGGGCCCGATCAAGGCCGAAAAGGTCAGCACGGTGCCGCTTGAGGTTCGACCACTGCCGTTTGTAGATGTAGACCTCGTGCGAGCGGAGGCTCTTGATCAGCGGCCGTATCCTCATTCCGAGGGAGCCGGCGGAGGTCGGCCACTTCCTGTCCCTTGTATCCACGCGGCAGGCAAGGGGGATATTCAACTCCTTGTCATTCAGGTGGGTGAAGAGCTCGCTGGCGGTCCCGATGTAGCCATTCTGGGACGCCACGTGCTCTAACGCCCTGGTCAGCGGGAGATCGGCGATGGACTCATAGTCCCGCTGCTCGATCATCGGCCTGAACACGCTCTCGAGCCACTCATCCGGCCGGCCCATGGCCTTGGCCACGGCCAGCGCCCAGAGGTACCAATCCACCATGCGAGGGGTCCACCGCCCCTCCTCGGTGAACTCCTCGCGGAAACGCATCGCCCGGGACAGGTTGTCGAAGATCTCTCCTAGGGCGTAGGGCATCAGCTCCTCAATCCTGGCAGTAATCTTCCTGTTGGACAGCCTAGGCCCATCGAAGGCCTCCAGCGTACGGTAGACGATGTTGCGGTCGTAGAAGTCCGGCTTGGCCCCGGTGATGCTGATGCCGTTGAAGAAGCTCGGGGTCCGGTACCTGCGGCGGTTGGTGCCATTGTTGGTGTAGAGCTCCCTCTGCGTCTCGGTAGCGCCGGTGTTTGACCTGGACAGGTCATCGGACTGGGCCTCGCTGATGTGCGTGAGGTTATCGAAGCTGGCCAAGCTATGCGTGGACAGATGGAGGGTGAGGTCGTTCTTGCTCTTGGGGAGCCCGCTCTCCACGTCCGTGCTGGGGTCTCCAATCGCCACGGCAAGCCTCTGGGTGGTGGTCTTGCCGGTACCTTCAAGGCCGAGAGTGCCGCCCCCCATCTGCTCAATGCCTGGGATGAGCAGAACATGCAGCTGGACCTCTAGGATATCCCTGCCAACCTTCCCGATGTTGGCCAGCTTAACAAGCTCCTTCAGCGCCCAATGCTTCCCCGTTGGGCGCACAGGTATGACTTGTGGGCGCATGTGATCGTACCGCCGGAACATTGCCGACGGGTCATCCACAATCTCCCAGCCCTCCGAGGTGATGCGGACGGCCTGCCATTTGTCGTTGCACAGGTCGTAGTAAAACGCTCCCTGGTGCTCGCCGCGCCGCAACATAGACGGGGCGCTCCTCCCCCCTGAGAGCGAGAACGGCGAGGGTGTCCCTCGCCCTCTTAGCGGTATACTCCGAAGGAGCCAGGCCCTCTGCGTCGTAGGTTAGCTCTGCCAACCACTCGTAAAACTCAGGCTCCTTTACGGCCCTGACCTCGCGGTGCCCCCCGCGATCAATGCGTGCGAATGGGATACGGGCCTGATCGTGGAAGAATTCGGTCGCACCTCTCTGCTTAGCCATCATTACTAGCGCTAATGCAGCGCTGATCTTCTTGCCCCCCTTCTTGGGGCTACCCTTGGCGCCCGACGCGGCCCTCGCTTGGCGGACCAGCCCGTGTTTCGTCTCGGCGTGCTCAATGATTTCAAGGAACCTCTCGCCACGCAGCGCGCCCTTCCGGCTCTCCGCGCACTCTATCACCCCCTCCATTACCGCGATGGCTTGGAGGGGGCCGCCCCCGGAGTCATGCCGGAAGCAGTGCCAGACGTTCTTCTCGGTGTCGATGGTGAAGTTCGAGCCAGTGTCGCTGCCATGCCAGGGGCAGGGCCCCTGGTACTTGCTACCGTTCCCGGTCAGACCGTCC
>JADFDJ010000029.1 GCA_018262895.1 Methanomassiliicoccus sp.
GATAGGAAGTCGACCTTGAGGATGACGTTCTCCAGGACGGTCGGGCTCTCCACGTAGATGATCTTGTTGGATGTCCTCTCCATGTCCCCCATTATCATCTGCGATATGGTGTCCACGAAGAGGATGTTAGTGGTATCTATCTCCAGAGCGTCTAGCGAGGCGTTTATGGTCGTGGCCGGCACCGCGGAGGTGATGTACACGCAGCTGACCTTCTGGCCCTGGGCGAAGTCGTCCACGAGGCCGCGCAGGACATCGAAGTAGGAGCCCATGGAGAACTCCAGGGCCACGGCCACGGAGGGCCCCACATCGTTGAGGCGCTTGGCCACTATGGAGCCTACGTCCTCGCTCATAGTCCACCTCTTAGCAGTGGGGTTATCAGCACGCCGCAGGTGGTGAGGTCGATGACGTACTTGGCGCGGGAGTGGCAGGTGGCCTTCATCTTGAGCACCTGCATGGTGCGCAGCAGGTCCGAACGCCTCTCCAGGTTCCCGAGGATGATGACCCCGTCGGATATGATGCTCTCGATGCTGGTGCTGGGATTGGCGTCCGCTACCAGGATCCCGGTGCAGTTCTTGACGTACATCGTCTCCGAGAGGGTCAGCAGCAGGTCCCGGGGGATGGAGTCGTCCTTGATGCCGTAGAAGATGGTGTGGTAGGTGTCGATGACCAGCCTCTTGATGTTGTGCTCCAGAATATACTTGGAGATGTTCTCGCCCAGCCTGCTGAACTCCTCGCTGGTCTCCGGCCTCCCGGATATTGAGCTGCCGTCGAGGAAGTCGCTGAGCTCCAGGAAGGTCAGGATGCCCTTCTCCATGAGCTTGTTGTCGAAGAAGTCGAACTCCGGTACGGACGCTATCAGCTTCTCCGGCCTTTCCACGGTGGTGAGCACCAGGGAGCGCTCGCCCATGGCCGCACCGCGGACGGCGAACTCCAGGGCTAGCGAGGTCTTACCTACGCCCGGGACGCCGGTGACGAGCACCAGGCTGCCGGTGGGTATGCCTCCGCCCAGTATGGAGTCCAGGCCTTCGATGCCGGTGATGCATCTGGCCCGTACCGCGGTATTCTTCATGACACGTGGAACGAGGCCGGGGGGTAATATTATTAATGCACTAATTATTATATTTTGAAACCAATAGCTTATCCAAGACCGTCTGGATGTAATATTATCGGGGGAAATCACAGCGGGGTCGGGACGCCAAAGGATTAAGTGATTCCATAGCCTGCTGGATGCTATGAGACCGGTCTTGCAGGTGGCTCTGGACCTCATGCACCTGAAGCGGGCCTTGGAGATAGCCTCCGAGGCGGTGGAGGGAGGGGCGGATTGGATCGAGGCGGGGACCCCGCTCATCAAGTCCGAGGGCGCGGACGCGCTGCGCGAATTAAAGAAGAAGTTCCCGGGGCACGTCATCGTGGCGGACATGAAGACCATGGACGTCGGCTCCTTCGAGGTGGAGATCGCGGCCAAGGCCGGGGCCGACGTCATCAGCGTGCTCGGCCTCGCCGATGACGGCACCGTCCACGAGGCGGTGCTCTCCGCCCGGCAGTACGGCGCCAAGGTGATGGTGGACCTCATCGGCACGGAGGACAAGGTCTCCCGGGCCAGGAGGGCCGAGGAGCTGGGCGCTTCGCTGGTATGCCTGCACGTGGGGATCGATGAGCAGATGAAGGGCGGGGCCGCGCCCGCGGAACTCGTGAGGAGCGTTTCCAGCGCGGTCAGCATACCGGTGGCGGTGGCCGGGGGGATCACCTCGGAGACGGCCCCGGCGCTGCTGGCCGCGGGGGCTTCGGTCATCATCGTGGGGGGCAACATCATCAAGGCCCAGGACGTCACCGGGGCCGCGCGGCGCGTCAAGGAGGCCATGGCCTCGGGCGAGAGCATCGCTGGCACCACGTCCAAGAAGTACGGGCAGGGGGAGATCGCCCTGGCCCTGTCCAAGGTCTCATCCTGTAACGTCGCCGATGCCATGCACAAGGCCGGGGTGATGAGGAGGATACATCCCCGCATCGACCACGGGGTCAAGATGGTCGGCCGGGCCCTGACGGTGCAGACGTCCAAGGGGGACTGGGCCAAGCCCGTGGAGGCGATCGACCGTGCGGAGGAGGGGGATGTCCTGGTCATCGATGCCGGGGGCTCCGAGATCGCCTGCTTCGGGGAGCTGGCGGCGTGGAGCTGCCGCAGCAAGGGGGTCCGCGGCGTAGTCATCGAGGGCGCGCTGCGGGACGTGGACGCGATCTTCGAGATGCGCTTCCCGGCGTTCTCCCGGTACATCGCGCCCAACGCCGGGGAGCCCAAGGGCTACGGCGGCATCGGGCACGAGATCGTGTGCGGCGAGCAGCTTGTCCGCACCGGGGACTGGATCGTGGGCGACGAGAGCGGGGTGGTGGTCATCCCCCAGGAGAGGGCGGTGGAGATCGCCAACCGCGCGGTGGACGTGGCGGAGAGGGAGGACCGTATACGCGAGGAGATAAAGCGCGGGGGAACGCTTTCCAAGGTCCAGGAGCTGGAGAAATGGGAACAGATACGCTGATGAACCTGCACACGCACACGAAGTTCTCTGACGGGGACTTCACGGCGGAGCAGATCGTCATCACCGCGGCGGAGCACCACCTCACGCACATCGGCATCACCGACCACCTCATGACGGACAAGTGCCGCTCCCTGTTCGCCGGCGACCTAGGCAACTACATCGACGTCCTGCGGGAGCTGGGGCGTCGGCACCGCCACATAGATGTGCTCGCCGGGGTGGAGATCGACACCCGGCCGGACCACTGCGACCTGGAGAACCTGCCCATCGACGAACTGAACCGACTGGACTACGTGCTGTTCGAGTTCGTGCAGACCAGGGAGGGGACCTCGCTGGAGAACCTGGAGCCGCTGCTGAACGACATCAGCGTCCCCTGCGGGCTGGCCCACAACGACCTGGAGAGGAACTTCGGTCCCTGGAGCCCGGAGGCGGTGGCCGACTACCTCTCGTCCTTCGACATCTTCGTGGAGGTCAACACCGCCTGGCCGTACAAGCGGGACGGGCTGATGTTCTGGGAGAGGGCCGAGAGGTACTACCAGGCCTTCTCGGGGAAGGTCCTGGTTTCTGTAGGCACGGACGTCCATCACAGCCTCGCCGAGGTGTACAACCTCGACAGGGCGTACCGCTTCCTGCGGCGGGTCGGGCTGATGGACGACCTTGTGGTCCGCTGACCGTCTCAGAACCTCATCCCGCCGGCCATGGCCTCGAGGCGGCGGATCCTCTCATCCATGGGAGGGTGGGTCGAGAACAGGTTGGCCAGCCCCTTCGCCGAGAAGGGGTTGACGATCCACAGGTTGGACGACGCGGGGTTGCCCACGGTCATGGGCCTCGCCTTGTTGCCGGCCTCGAGCTTCCTGAGGGCCTTGGCCAGCGACATGGGCCGGCCGATCATCATGGCGCCCTCGTAGTCGGCCTTGTACTCCCGGCTGCGCGACACCGCCAGCTGCACCAGCATGGCCGCTATGGGCGCGGTTATGGCGATCACAAGGGCGATCAGGAAGCCCCCGTTGTCGCGGTCCCCCCCTCCGAACATGGAGCCGTAGAGGAGGGAGCGGGAGGCGAAGGATATGGCCCCGGCCAGGGTGGAGGCCACGGTCATGACCAGCATGTCACGGTTCTGGACGTGCGCCATCTCGTGCGCTAGGACTCCGGTCAGCTCATCATCGTTGAGCAGCTGGAGGATGCCCTCAGTGGCGGCGACGGTGGCGTTCTTGGGGTTGCGCCCCGTGGCGAACGCGTTGGGGGTCTGCGAGGGCACGATGGCAACCTTGGGCATGGGGAGACCGGCGGTGGAGGATATCGACCTCACGATGCGGTACAGCCGGGGCGCATCGGCCTCTGTAACAACCTTAGCCCGGTAGGACGCCAGAACGATCTTTGACGAGAAGAAGTACGACACGAAGTTCATGATCGCAGCTATGACCAGGAACACCAATGCGCCCATGACCCAGTTGCCCATGAAGTATTCGCCGACGACCCATCCGACGATGACGAAGATCACCGTCAGGACCGCGAACATCATGAATACGCGTAGATTAGCGGAGACCGCTCCCATGTTACTAACACCTGCAAATTTCTAATAGACTAGCACGGGAGTATAAATCGTTGTCGAATGAATGGTACGCTCCCGGGCTTGGGCGCTCTCGTGTGAGAGCGTTCCTGATGAGCGCTGGCATGATTCCTTCCCTCTTATGGGCCGGTCAGCGGCAGAGGGAGCGCAGCATGGGGCCGGCGTATCGGTATAGGGTGGTCGTCCCCTCGAAGTGCGCGGTCACCCTGCCCTCCTCGATGAGCTTCTCCAGCGCCCTCTCCAGCTCCCCTTCCTCCATGGATGTGCTGAACTGGAGCTCCTGGAGGTTGGAGCCTCCGGTGTCCCGCAGCTGGGCGGCTATGACGTCCATGCTCTCCCTGCTCACGGTCCCCTCGGCCGGGGGAGCATCCTCCTCCCGGACCTCGGAGAGGCGGTAGCGCACCCCGCTGCCCTTGAGAGAGCCGTGAAGGCGGTCGAGGGCGGGGGCCAGCTCATCATCGCTGGGCACCTCCAGGTAGTAGAACGCGCCCTGGCGCCGTAGTCCCGCCGACTCCAGTATGTGATCGATGTTCGAGGGTGAGGGGCCGTCGCTGGAGTACTCGAGCGAGATGTAGGCTAACATGGGGGCTGAATCCCAGCTTGATGGTAATTATGATTTCGTCCGTCCGCGCCCTGACTACCGCATTTCTAATAATGCGGAAGCGTTCTTAGGCCCATGGGCCCCGACCAGGCATTCATGAGGGGTTGGTTCCAGCGGTACTACCAGAGTAGTCCCCCCAGGGCACCGGAGAGGCTGGACCGTAGGGAGTTCGGGTTCATGTTCTTCGACCGGGACTACGTCCAGAGGCACCTGGGGTTCGGGGAGGTGGGGCAGCTCCACTCCTTCCTGCAGGGGCAGGTGCCGTCCCACGCTTACTACTCCTCAGCGTACTACCAGCTCCCCGCGGCGGCCTCCATGGAGGAGAAGAAATGGCTGGGGGCGGACCTGGTGTTCGACCTCGATGCCGATCACGTCAAGGGAGCGGAGGCGCTAACGTACGCGGAGATGCTGGCGCGCATCAAGGTGGAGCTGCTCCGCCTTCTGGACGACTTCCTGCTGGGGGACCTGGGCCTGGACGCGTCGCACCTCAAGATCGTGTTCTCCGGCGGACGGGGCTACCACATCCACGTGGTCGATGCCCGCCTGGCCACGCTCCGCAGCCATGAGCGGCGGGAGATCGTGGACTACATAGCGGGCACCGACCTGAACATGGAGTGGGTGTTCCCGGAGCGCATCACCAGCGTGAAGACGTTCCGTGCCGGGGCCCAGGAGAGCAGGGTGCGCAGCATTCCGTCCGTCGCCTCGGGGGGATGGCGCCGGAGGATGCGCGATGGGATCGTATGGCTGGTGGAGGAGATGCGCTCCCGGGACCTGGACGACCTGCGGGCGCGGCTGCCCACGCTGGCCAAGGAATCGGATGCCATGATCGAGGGGATGCTGCGGGACATCTACACCAAGAGCGGGAGCAGGGAGGGGGCGGAGCTGATGTTGTCCGGCAACGCCTTCTCGAGCTTCTCCGACCGGCGGCACCTGGACCTGTTCCTACGCCTCCTCGAGGAGGAGGTCAAGCCCCGGTTCACGGCGGAGATAGATGAGCCGGTGACCAGCGATATAAAGCGCCTGATCCGCCTGCCCCTCTCCCTCCACGGGAAGACCGGGCTCAGGGTCACGCCCATGGACCGGGAGCGGCTGAGCGCCTTCGATCCGCTGCGCGATGCCGTGCCTGAGATCTACCCCGACCGGCCGATCGAGGTGTACGCGCCCCGGCCCGTCGAGGTCGATATCAAGGGCGAGCGCTTCCGCGTGCAGGGGATATGCGAGGTGCCGACGTACGCGGCGATCTTCATGATAGGCCGCCGCATGGCCACCCTGGAGGTCCCTGCGGACGGTTGAGCGATAATATCCAGGGAAAGGAGTCAGGTGCAAAGATATTTATCTACATTGTATAATTTTCGCACGATTCTTAT
>JADFDJ010000002.1 GCA_018262895.1 Methanomassiliicoccus sp.
GACTGGGTCAAGACGCACGCGGCCATCGAGGTCGATTCGTTCATGGTGCTATCGTACTCGTTAACGAGCTCGAACGTGCACGATAGCCAGATGTTCGCGGACGTCTGGGATCATCTGCCGAAGAACGTTTCTCCGATACGTTCTCTGGCCGACTCCGCATACCATGGGGAGGTCTGCCTGGCAGCGGCCAGGCAGCATGGTGCGGTGCCGCTCCACGGCATCAAGAAGAACGCTCGACACTTCGCTAGACCGCAGACGAACTATCAGAAGATGGTCTCGTTCTGGCAGCACTGGCCGAACCGTGCTGCCGAACTGTACGGCAAGCGGAATCATGCTGAAACGGCGTTCAGCATGATCGGTGGCCGCTTCGGACACCGCATCAGATGTCGTTCCGAGGTAGGTAGAAAAATCGAGGTCAGAACGAAGATCGCGTCGCACAACATCAGGATGCTGGCTTGGATGTCGTTCAAGTCATCGAACTAGTTTAGCGTCAGGGTCATTATTGGTTGTTTGTTCGAAACGATAAGGCCCGTTGAAAAAGCCATTATCAGAACCCCTTACTTAGAGATCATCGAAAACTTGATTAACGAACCCTCCCCCACGGTAGACTACGGCATGTAATGTATTACGGCGTCGTTGAACGTTCAGGACCAACATGACCGCCGAGCTTCTCACGATCGGAACCCTGTCAATGCTCACTCGGTTGACGCCAAAGACGCTACGCTATTACGAGGAGAAGGGTCTGCTCGTCCCCACCAAGAAGGAGATCACTGGCTACCGTATCTACAGCTACGAGCATGTGGCTCGCGGTCTCCTCCTGAACCGCCTGTCCGGCCTCGGTTTCGGCATCCAGGAGATGAAGGCCATCATCGACGTGATCGATGGACGGGCCGATCGCTCTTCCATAGGGCCGATAATCGCCGCGAAGGTCGTCGAGACCACGGAGCGGGTGGAGGAACTTGAGCGGATCAGGGAGGTCCTGGAGACAACGGATCTGGAGAGATTGATAGACATGAGCCAGGAAACACCGAAGATAGTGGAGGTCGCACCGATCAGGATCGTATCGAAGAGAGGAAAGGGGGCATGGGCGGAGGTCGTCCCCAGGCTGATGGAGGAGGTCTATTCTGCGGTCAGCTCACAACCGCAGGCCCGAATCTCCGGCCCGCCCATGTCCATATGCCACGACCAGGAATATAAGGAGAAAGACCAGGACGTGGAGGTCTGCGTGCCGGTCACCGGCCGGGTGGTGGTGGATGAAGATCTTGCGGTCAGAACCCTTGAAGGCGGTCAGGTGGTGTCAGCCATACACAAAGGACCATATGATACGGTCGGAGAGGCCTGGGGGAGGGTGTTCAAGTTCGCCCAGGAGAACGGGCTGATGAGGAACGGGCCCGACCGGGAGATCTACCTGAACGATCCGACGAACATACCGGTCAGCGAGGTCCTGACCGAGGTCCAGCTGCCGGTGGAAAGACCGCCTACCCCTTGAGCTTTTTTCCTTTTACCTGACCGAGGACATCGGTCTATGGCCTTTTTTCTGAGATGGTCGATCGATCAATTTAACAAAAGAGAGGATCGCTCATAGTCCATCTACATTCCTCACGTTGATTTTTACCGGCACCTCAAGAAAGGCGCCATAACGCGCCACCACCTCCTCCGCGGAGTCGATGTCCGATGAGGTCAGCCGGGAGAACGGGCTCACCTCGACCACCATGCCCCTCTTAGATCTCTTACCCCTCCAAGTTCCCTGGACCTGTCCATCGATCACCAGGGTAGGATAGAATATGCCGTTTGACGAGAGCACGTCCTTGGTGTGTCCCTCATCCAGCAGTGCGCTCCGCTCCTTGTACCCGATGATGTGCTCGTCGAAGGCGGGTAGGAGGAGGACGTTCGGACCTTCGTTCACCCCCGATCGCGAGACACCCGAGTAGTACTTGGCCCCATCCTTAGTCTCCTCGTTCAACCGGGAGCCAGCGATCTCGATACCTTCCCTAACCTCGCCCATCGTTAGACCGGACCACCACACCAGGTCCTGAGCGCTGGCCGGGCCGTGCCCGCTGAAGTAGCGCCACGCCAGCTCGCCCAGCGCCCGCTCCCGCGGGATGCTCTTGGAGAGCGGTACCAGACCATCTAGGAGCATAAAGCTCGGCTCCTTCCCGACCATGGGGCCGAAGCATATCGTTCCTTCAAGCGCCAGGCGCCGCAGGATGTGGTATCCGCGCTGCCCGGCGGTGGATATGCCTCTTTCTTCCAGGGCGGCCATCATCTCGCCCCTGGTCAGCCGGCCCTTGGAGTCCAGAACCTTGGTCAGTACGTCCCTGCTCCGCCCGTACACGCGGTCATCAAGGCCAAGCTCCTCATCCCTCCGCTTGCTCCTGGCGATGACCAGCGGAGCTACCAGCTGGAGGAGCCACCGTATGTCCTCGGCAGCCGTGAAATGTATTGTGCCCCGCATGAGCCAGGTCCGCACGATGGACCCGGAGGCCACCGCCTTTTCGACGTCAGCGACCGTTGAGCCTGAGGACCGCAGACCGATCGCCCAAAGAGAGCTGGGTCGGTCCTGGGCCTGTAGCGCCAGGATCCTGGAGACGACCTCTTTTACCGTGAAGGACGGGCAGCTGATGCCCTGGGAGCACAACCTGCGAACGGCGATGTCAGAAAAAGCCATCAGACGGTGATGATCAGGTGACTATTTGCCCTTCTCGGACGGTCACTTTTGAAAAAGGCCCTTGGGTCGGCTCAGCTCAGATCACTGGGCCTTGGACCGGGGCCTTCCCCCATCCATCCGCGCTCCCGAGAGAGATCGAGGCAAACGCGCTCTGTTTCCGCCGTTGCCGCTCTTCTCGAACCTGGGCCTCGGACCCGAAGCCCCCCTCGATGGACCGTTCTGGGGAGTGGAGACCTTCCTGATCGCGGGCTCCGGCCTGGGCACGATCTCTATGTCCAGCAGGTCTATTGGCTTCCCGGTCCTGTGCTCGATCTCCCTGATCATCTGCCGCTCCTCCGGAAGGAATATCGATACGGCCATGCCTTCCTTTCCCGCCCTTCCGGTCCTACCGATGCGGTGCACGTACGTGTCCGGTTCGTCCGGAGCGTCGAAGTTCACGACACAGTCCACGGCGTCAATGTCCAGACCCCTGGCCGCCACATCCGTGGCCACGAGGACCTTTATGGACCCATCCTTGAAGCTCCTGATGACCCTCTCCCGCTTGTTCTGGGCTATGTCCCCGTGGATCGCTCCCGCCGTATAGTCATAGGCCAGCAGCTTCTTCGTCAGCTGGTCGACCCTGCGCTTGGTGTGGCAGAAGACGATGGCCTTAGGTTTGTCGGCATCCAGGATCGTGCATAGCGCATCGCGCTTCGCTTCCCTATTGGCAACGATGTAGTACTGCTTGGTCAGGTCCAGGACCGGCTCGTCCCTGGAGACCAGTATCTCCTGCGGCCTGTCCATCTGACGGAGGGCAAGCTGCTTAATCTCCGGCGACATGGTCGCCGAGAACAGCAGCGTCTGCCTCTTCTTAGGGACCTTGGAAAGGATGAAGTTCAGGTCCCTGGCGAAGCCCATGTCGAGCATGCGGTCCGCCTCGTCCAGGACCACAATGGAAATCTTGGAGAGGTCCAGGTCGTTCCTGTTCATGAGGTCCTTGGCCCTGCCGGGCGTAACGACCACGATGTCGACCCCCTTCCTGAGCTTGTCCGCCTGGGGTCCGATGCCTACGCCCCCGTAGATGGGGACGCATGTATGACCAGTGAACCTGGAGAGCTTGGACAGCTCCTCGTGCACCTGGTTGGCCAGCTCCCTTGTGGGGATCAGGACCAATGCGGACGGTGCCCTCATCCCCGGCCTGACCCTGTGCAGGATGATGGTGCCGTAGGTACCGGTCTTCCCAGTGCCGGTCTGCGCCTGGGCGAACATGTCCTCGCCCTTGAGGCCTGTGGGTATTGCTGCTATCTGGACGGGGGTAGGCTCCTCCCACCCCATGTCATTCATTGCACTGATGATCTCCTGGGAGATCTGTAGATCTGCGAAACCTGTCACGATATTCACTCTTTGGGAAAATAAAAACGAGCTGTAGAAGAACAGACGATTTTGCTTTCGGCCCTTGGTTGTGATCACCGTATTTATATGTTTCCTCATTTCTCATTTTTCGAGCCATCGGTCAGGTGACCCTGAGATGGAGGTCGAACGAGGGGCTCGAGCGCCTGCCCATCATGTTCATCAGCTTTTGTACGTCAACCAAGCCACGGTGGCTTGCCCGACGGGGGCTTAAAGGTTATATTCACACCGCGCCTACGGCATAAAGGCGTAACAACGAGCATATGTGCGGAACGGTGAGATAGTGAACCCCATCGAGATAAGCGACCTGAGAAAATACTACGGCGATGTGAAGGCGGTGGATGGGATCAAGTTCACCGTTAAAGCTGGCGAGGTGTTCGCCCTACTTGGTCCCAACGGGGCAGGAAAGACGACCACGATCGAGATACTGGAGGGCCTCCGGCGAAAGGACAGCGGCGAGGTCCGGGTCCTCGGCATGGACCCATGGGAGAACGGTCACGATGTTCACATGAGGATCGGTGTCATCCCCCAGGAGTTCAACTTCTTCGAGAAGACCAGCCCCCGGGAGGCCATCAGGCTGTATGCCAGCCTATTCAACGTCAAGGTGGATGCGGACGAGATACTGAGGGAGGTCCTGCTGGAGGACAAGGCCGACACACTCTTCGACAGCCTCTCCGGAGGGCAGAAGCAGAAGATGGGCCTGGCCCTCTCGCTCGTGAACTCCCCCGATCTCCTTTTCCTCGACGAGCCCACCACCGGTCTGGACCCCAACGCCCGCAGGGCCATATGGGAGGTGATACGGGGCTTGAAGGCCAAGGGCCGGACGATAGTCTTGACGACCCATTACCTCGATGAGGCCCAGCAGCTCTCGGACAGGGTGGCCATCATGGATCATGGGCATATCGTGGCCCAGGGGACCTCCGATGAGATCATAAGGCAGCACGGCTCGGGCGAGAGGTTGGAGATCAACGGCAGCGAAGGGCTGGCCGATCACATCCGGTCCACCACTGGCCTGAACGTCCATTATGACAGCGGAGTGGTGGCCATTGCGCTACACAAGAAGGATGACGCCCTCACCGCGCTGCAGGCGGCCAAGAGCTCCAACATGGACTGGGGAGACATCCGAACTAAAAGGGACAGCCTGGACGATGTGTTCGTGAGGCTAGTGAGCGGGATCGTGGACGAGAGCGGCGAGCTCCGGGTGCGGTGATCCCATGGCCAACAAGACCAATGGTGGGATCATAAGCGGCAGGAGGATACTCGCGGACTTCAAGGTCTACAGCCGAGGGTACCTGAGGAACCGCTTCGGACTTTTCTTCGGGCTCATTTTCCCGGTGATCCTGATCCTCATATTCGGGGCCATCTTCTCCGGGACCTCCACGGGGAAGGTCACGGCCTACGTCCAGAACAACGACACCGGGCCGTTCGCCACGCCCCAGATGGACGTGGCCGGCCAGTTTGTGACAGCGCTCAACAGCTCGGGGACCCTGGACCTGGTGATGGTGCCCACGTCCGAGGACATGCCGCAGTACCTTGCGAACCACTCGGCCTCGGACGGCATCATCATACCCGCGGGCTTCTCCGCGAGCTACTTGGCCGAGCAGAGGGTCAACGTCACCGTTTACGGGAACCCATCCTCCAGTACCAGCAGCATCGTCTCGGGGACGGTCGGGGGGCTGGCGAACTACTTCAACCTCCAGCGCTTCAACGGAACGAGCGTCATAGGCCTGGAGCCGGCCACTCTCAACGCTGAGCAGACCAAGTACATCGACTTCCTGATCCCCGGCCTGATAGGCTTCTCCATCCTGGTCAGCCCCATGTTCTCTCTTGTGAACATCTCCTCGGAGTACAAGAAGACCAAGCTCTTCAAGCAGCTGAGCCTGACCCCCCTCACGAAGATGGAGTGGCTCATATCCAAGGTGCTGTGGTACATCGTCCTCTCGTCCGTTTCCTTCCTGCTCATGGTCGGCGTCGGCATAATGGCCTTCGGGGCGCACGTCACCCTGACGATATGGCTGGTGCCCTTCCTGGTCCTCGGTCCCACGCTCTTCGCGGCGCTGGGTATGCTGGTCGGGACGGTCTCCAAGAACCCCGAGTCCGCAGGTGTGGCCGGAAACATCGTGACCTTCCCCATGATGTTCCTATCGGGGACGTTCTTCCCCATCAGCATCATGCCCGACTACCTCCAGGGCCTGGCGCACGTGCTGCCGCTGTTCTACGTCATCGAGGGTCTTAACAACGTGATGGTGTACGGCAACATCGGAGCGGCGCTGATAGATCTGGCCGTCATCCTGGTGATAACGGCCGTGGTCTTCGTGGCAGCCGTATGGTTCTTCAAGTGGAGGGAGGATTGAACCGGAAGGCGGACGGGGCATTGACCTTCTTCATCTGGATTAGGATAAGATCTCCGATCGGACGGGCGTAGTTACGGACCAGAGGATATAGGCACTGGGAGCGAGCGCGATTTACGCGTGGGAGCGAGAGCAGGGCTTGTTTCATGTTGATGAGCACGCTCACCTCCTATCGCCTCACCACAGTCCGTAGATCGGTCCGATGAGGAAGAACGTCACGAAGCCGATGGTGTTGCTAAGGCCGTGGGCGAGAACGGCCGCCCATAGGTTGTCATTGAACCGCAGCCGGACCCAGCTGAAGAACACAGCATCAAGGGTGGTGGCCAAGATCCCCACGACGCCCTGCTCGGAGTGGGCGATGCCGAAGAGCAGAGAGGTGACCAGAACGGTGATAACGATGCCCCATCTCGAGCTTCCGACGATCTCCCTGACCCTGATCTGGAGGTAACCCCTGTAAACGATCTCCTCCCCCAACGCCGCCAGCGTCCAGGTCATGAGCAGAAGGAACGCGAGGTTTCCCACATTGCCCTTCAGGTCCTCGAACGCGCTGAGGTCCTGGCTGGTACCGGTGACATGGCTCAGCACGGGCATCACCAGGCCTAACTGCATGACGGTCCATACCAGGACGAGGACCAGGACCATCAGGATGAGGCGGGAGGGACGGTCCACTCTCTTGAACCCGAGAGTCCTAACGCCATCTCTTCGGACGATCAGCGATACCGCGCAAAGCCCCAGGACCAAGAGGGTGGGTATGAGCAGGTCCAGGACGATCATGGCGCTGGCGAGCGCAAGTTCGATAACTGCGACGATTCTCCACCTAACTTCCCCGAACATTTGGTCCAGGAGTGGTGGTGGGCGGCATAAAACTAACGACCCGATCAAGAGCGAGCGCCAGAGGGTCCGGCGATCGTCCAATGACCGAGCACTCGGGGAACGAGCCTGGCCAGATCGGTCCATGCATGCTCCAAGAACCTCAAATTAACCAACGACCACCGTTCGACCAGCAGGGGCCACGCCCTGGCCGTACCGAATTGACTGAGGTCAGGGACACATCTAACGAACGAACGTCCTCATGGGGCGGTCTTTGCGAAGGTGCATATAGCGGTGCCCCCTGCATTCGAGCTTCGTGGATCACATGGACACCGCAGGCGTGCCGCTGCTGACGCAGGATGATCGGAGGCGGAGGATCATCAAGCTGTTCGAGGAAGGGCTGACATACTCTCAAATACGCAACGAGATGGCAGCATCCACCTTCGATTTCCCCGATTTCGAGGCCTTCCTCAGTATGATCGGAGCAAGCTCGGAGGGCGAGTACCGGCGCATACATGCCAGCATCGAGCGGACGAGGGCTGTACGCGAGCGTGCAGCCAACATCAGGGACCAGGACCGCCCGGCCTTGGAGGATGAGGGATGGAATCTAACAAGGAAGAAGGTTTTAGAATCGAACCTTGGCGCGTGCCTCTTCTGCGATCGTAACGCGGAGGAGGTGCACCACGTGCTGGGACAGGAGGAGAGAACAGCCTCCAAGTACCTCATACCGGTCTGTCCCGAGCATCATTCATTGATGACGGCTTCGCACGTTGCCCGGGACGGTCGGGAGCTCAGAAGGATGGCCGCGAGGATGGCGTTGATATATCCACGGCTCTACCTGACGGTGCGTAAGAGCATAAGGACGGAAGACGGGGACTTGGTCTCCTACGCCGTGGTGCGCATCCAGAACCGAGAGCAGGCGGTCGCGAAGGACGACCCCTGCCCGGGATGGCAAGCTGCCGTCGGCACGGATGAGGTGCAAGGTGGGCAAGGCTGTGCCATCCTGTCATTCCAGATCGTTGTCTCGGAGACGGGCTTCGATACCGGCATCAGGACCAGGACGTGATAGCGTAGCTCCAGGCCTTGAGCTGTGGCCCTGACATTCTCCGTCCCATGATTGGCATAAGGGCCATCCGTTCTTCCATGTACCGGTAGCATCACGGACGATCAATCGCTCCCCGGTGATGGTGGGATCTCCTCTGTTGTCGGCATTGCCCTGCGAAATGCCCGCTGTAGGAGCGGGGGCGCTATGAGCGTGGTGGCGATGGACATGAACACCACCACCGCGAACAGGGAATCGTTCAGTATGCCCACGCTCAGACCGATGCTGGCAACAATGATGCCGACCTCGCCCCGAGGGCTCATACCGATTCCCACTATGGTCGCCGATCGGCGACCCAGCGATCTTGCTCCCAGGCCGCAGGCCAGGAACTTGGTCAGCATGGCCACGACGGTGATGGCGACGGCGAACAGGAGCAGATCGATATCCGCGAAGACCGATAGGCTGACCTGGATTCCCACGAACACGAAGAAGAAGGGGCTCATGAACTCGTTGATGGCCTCGAAGCTCTGCTCGCACGGCCACCGCTCCTTGTACTCGGCGAACACCATCCCCGCCAGGAAGGCCCCTATTATCGCGGCCAGCCCGAAGACCGATGCCAGGGCGGAAAGGCCGAAGCAGACGATCACGGCCAGCATCAGGGGACTAACACGTGAATGTCTCTTTTCCAAGCTACAGACGATGGCATCGGCAGGCTGTGGCTTTATGGCCACGGGGAGGACCTTGGTGCTTATCAGGATGACCGTGAGGACGAAGAAGGCGGCCATTCCCGCCACCAGGACGATGTCGATGATGTTCAGCCCTCCTCCGCTCGCCGCCCCGCTGACGATGGCCAGAACGACCAGTCCGAGTATGTCATCGATCACTGCCGCCCCGATTATCACACGAGACTCTACCGTGTCGCTCAACCTCATGTCCCTTATGACCCGGGCGGTGATGCCCACGCTGGTCGCGACCAGGGCGGCACCTATGAACATGGCCTCCGAGGGCGGGTTGTCGAGGGAGACCATCAGCAGATAACCGGACGCGAACGGCACTATGACCCCTAGGACCGCTACGTAGATGGCCGTCCTCCCCACCTTGCTCAGGTCGGAGAACCTGGTCTCCAGGCCGACAGCGAAGAGAAGGAAGATGACCCCCAGCTCGGCCAGCAGCTCCAGGAAGCCAAAGTTGGCCTCCACCTGGAGAAGGTCGAACAGGAGTGTATTACCTATGACTATTCCGGCGATTATCTCCCCCACCACCTGCGGGAGCTTCAGGAACTCGAACCCTATGGCGAACAGGCGGGATGCGAGCACAACGACGAAAAGTAAAGTGAGGACTACACTGATATCAAAGTCCACGGCCATCCCCCTATAATAACAGGTCATCCCTCATTATCCTTGCCTTCGGTACCTCTGCGTATGTGTTCGCAACCGCTGAGCTAAGGAGAGGGGAGCGTTCTAGGACTGCCTACCTCATCTTCATGCATCAGCCAAGATACTGAACGTGCCGCTTTCCTCCAGATGATTTAATCAACATTGAGCGAGCAACTAGTTGCGTGTCCTTAGAGACCTTCTTCGATCCATTGGTAGACCTCTTCCTCGGGAGCTCCCTGGACCCGGTCGTGTACAGCCTCGGCTTTTTCTTCTATGTGGTATTGTCCCACACGGTCATCCCCACCCCTCTGGAGGTGGGCCTGGTGATCAACATGGGGGGTCCCCCGCCCATGTGGATCAGGACGCTGATAGTGGGGGCCGGCATGATGGTCGGTGCAAGCCTGGTATTCCTGTTCGGTACGAGGCTGGAGGATCGTTTGGACGATCTAGGTAGGAGGCATAGGTACCTAGGAACCCTGCTTAACGTTCTGCAGGGATTCGTGGCCCGCACCCGGTATCTAGGCCTCTTTCTGATAATGTCCATCCCTGGCATGATCGATACCGTGCCTCTCTACCTGTTCGCCCTCTTCAATCGACGCAACGTCATGAAATTTCGCTTCTTCGCCCTTACGATCTTCTTTGCCGGAATAGTTCGGGCAACACTGTTCTACATCATCCTGCTCCTGTTCGGAGTGGCCATCCTCTGACCGATCAGCACCATCCTCGGACCAAAGCAGCGGTGCGATGCCGAAAGGATAATCACTGGACCGATCGGGGGCGGGCACATCATCAGGCATTTGGCCATATTTCTTTCGAGGATGGACAGCTGACCTTCTTCTCCTATTGGAAGACCGCCTGAATTATGCTGAGCAGGGTGACGGCGATCAGAACCACGGGAACGACGTACCGGGTCAGCATTATGACGATGCCACCCCAACGCTCACCGATCTCTGAGGTGATCTCCTTCTTGTCAAGGTACCAGGAGAAGACCACGGAGATGAGGACGCCCGCCAGGGGTAGCCCATAGCTTCCCACCGTCTCGTCCATCAGGTCCAATATCCTCCTTCCACCGACCATCAGCTCGGCCTGGCTGTAGCTCAGGGCGGAGAGCATGCCCACCGCGACGGTTCCCACGGTTAGGTAGGCAGCGGTCCGTTTGCGGGATATCCCGAGCTTTTCCATGACCACGGTCACATTGACCTCCAGCATGGATATGGCGGAGGTGAGGGCGGCAAAGAACAGGAGGGTGAAGAACGCTATCGCCAGTATGTTCCCGTATGGGATGCTGTCGAAGGCGATGGGGAGGGTGACGAAGGCCAGCTCCGCCCCCAGGGTTGGCTCCAGCCCCACTGTGAACGCTATGGGGAAGATGACCAGCCCGGCGAGTATAGCGACCGATATGTCCGCGAAGGTGATGATCATGGACGACCGAGGTATGCTCACGTTACGCTCCAGATAGCCGCCGTAGGTCATCAGGATCCCGTAACCCACCGACAGCGAGAAGAACGCCTGGCCGAAGGCAGCGCTCCATATATCTGCCCGTGACAGAACGGAGAGATCAGGGGTGAAGAGGAAGTCCAGACCGGAGCTGAAACCGTCCAGGGTGGTTGCGAACAGTGCCAGCGCGATAAGTATGATGAAGGACAGGGGGATCACCGCCGTGACTATCCTCTCGATCCCCCCCTTGACCCCCAGCGAGACGACCAGGCCGGAGAGGGCCGCGGCCATGATGAAGAAGACGATGGGCAGGTATGTTGATATGAACTCGGAGAACTGGGGCTCGGTCCCTGAAATGGAGAAGATGACGTAGGCCAAGGTCCATCCGGTGATGACCAGGTAGTAGCTCATAAGGAGGAACAGGAGTATGGAGATGATCCATCCCAGAGGTTTGAACTTCGATCTGACGAAAGAGAAGGAGGAGACCACGTCCTTCTTGAGGCGCCTCCCCACCGCCAGCTCCAGCACCATCAACGGGACGGCGAACAGGAAGACAGCGATAAGATAGGGGAGAAGGTATGCACCGCCGCCGTTCTCCCCCAGGACGGAGGAGAACCGCCAGATGTTACCTATCCCGACAGCGGAGCCGATGGCGGCAAGTATAAAGATGGGACCGGACGACCACTTCTCTGTCAATGAACAACCTCCAAAGGCAACTGGTATCGTTGGGATTTTTTATTATTTAATACATGGTGTGAACTGCTGAAGAGGCTGATGCCAACGCCCCATCTCAGCCCTACATCGTCGTGGTCCATCCATTTTTTCAACCCCAAGCATTGGACCGCTCGTTGATGGTATAAGGCGAACCCCTACCTCATCCTCACATCATCTGGACCAAAGGAACCACTCAATAATGTGGGCTTTGCACCGTCACACCTCTGACCGCCGGTCTGGATTATATCAAGGCCCGGTTTTTTTACTCGAAGAGGTCTTTGCCCTTATGAAATAGCTCCAAGCTGACCAGCTCACCAACCAGCCTACCCTCATCATCCACCACGGGCAGGGAGTCCCACCGGTTCTTGATCATCATGTTGAGGGCATCGGTGATCCTGGTCTCCCTTCTTACAGCGGTGACCTTCCGCAGAGCGCTGCCGATGTCGTCCTTGAGCGCATCGCGCATGAAACGAATGAAGGACAGGGTGCTCCCACCCATCACCCCCACCTTGTAACCGATCATCTCGAGCACGGCCGCCGTGCTGACAGCACCGACGAGCTTCATGTCATCGTCCACAACATAGACGACATGGGAGGTCGGGTTCCGGAGCATCTCCTCAATGGCATCCCTCATCTTCGTCCCCTGTCGTATCACCACTGGCTCCTGAACTAGTATCTCGTAGACATCTCCGACCAGAGTATCGTGGAAACTTTTCTCGATCTCGACCATGTGATACCCAATTAGAACCTCTTGTTAATGACATCTTTTGTTGCCGAACGGAGGCAGGGCCTGTTTAAGAGGATGGCTAAGCTATCTGTATCATGCGCTCGGCCGCGAGCAGGATGACCGCCAGGACTATGAACAGGATTATCCAGACGCCTACCGCCGTGAAGGCCGATCGTTTTGCCTTCTCCTCTTCACGCCATTCAGAGGGCCATACACCGAGGGAGATGAACACGATGGTACCGGCAAGGTTGATGCCGATGAGGTTGCTTACCAGGAGGAGCAGGGACTGGGATGCATAGTAATACTCTCCCGCTCCCAACAGCAGACCGGTAACAACCAGCGGGGGCATAAGCGCTGCGGCCACCGTCACTCCGACCAGGGACGTACCCGCGCCTATGGCGAAGAACAAGGCGGCCGCCGCCCCCGCGGCCAGTCCAATGATGGCATCCCCTATGCTCACCTTGGTCCTGAGCGCGATCTCATTGATGGTGGGATCAACATGAAGGAAAACTCCGAAGACGAAGGAGAGCACCAGGGCAAGGAGCAGGCCGGAGCCCAGAGTGATCAGGGCTTTCCTAGCGAGGTTCTTATTGGCGAGAGTGGTGGACAGGGATAGGGCGACATTGGGCGTGAGCAGGGGAGCGATGACCATGGCCCCGATGATCACCGCGATGTTGTTCTCGACCAGCCCCACTGCGGCCACGATGACGGAGAGTATGACCAGCGCAACATAGTTGACGTTGACCTTGACGGCATCGCTGAGGTCCGAGTACAGCTCATCTCTGCTTATCCTCCTTTTCTTCCTCTGCTTATCATTCTGGGTCTTCTTCTCAGGAACGACCTTCTCTCCCTCCGCCGGGACGGGGCTTGCACCTGCCCCCTCGGTCCTATCAGCGATCGAAGGTACCGATCCCTCTGACCTTTTCATCGCCTCTGCTCTTCCTTTCTCTTTTTCCTCTTTCTCCTTCTCCTCTATCGGCCTGTATTCAGGTATGGTCGCTCCCAACTGCAGAATGTTGATCCTGAAACCTTTGAAGGTGGAGAAGACCTCCTTGAAGCGCATGGTGACCGCCTCGGTCTCCTCGGCATCGAGGATAATGCGGACCATCATCAGCTCCTCGCCCAGCGGGATCCTGGGGAGTTCCTCCACCTCTTCCTCTTGGATAAGCTCCTCCACCCTCTTCGTCAGGGAGGTCGGAACGATGATCTCTACCAGCCTGAGCGACATGGACGCAATGTGTATTGACCGCTCTTGGGAATAATGATTGCCGTTCCATCGACGATCATCAATCGCTGTGACGACGGCATCACTATTCCGTCCTCATTGCAGGGCGTCTCGATTAGGATACTGGAGGGGCTTGAGCGATGGGGCCGATCGAAGCCGCTGAATGCGACATGGATCGCCACAAGCGGCCGTCCATCCGGTCCTGGCCCGACTAGACCTTCACTCCTCGTAAGGGAACAGGTCAGTGCTGAGGTACCTCTCCCCGGAGTCCGGAGCCAGCGTCACCACCTTCTTCCCCTTCCCGAGCTCCTTGGCCACCTGCAGCGCGGCGAACACCGCGGCCCCAGAGGAGGTGCCGACGAAGATGCCCTCCCTCCTCGCCAGCTCACGGGCGGTGGCCTTGGCGTCCTCGTCCCGCACCTGGACGATGCGGTCGATCTTCTTGACATCGAGCACCGAGGGGACGAAGCCGGCACCGATGCCCTGGATGGTGTGGATGCCAGGTCTGCCGCCGGACAGCACTGGGGACGCCCACGGCTCCACAGCTACGAGCAGAGCCTTGCTTCCAGCCTCTCTGAGTCTCCTTCCTACTCCAGTGATCGTACCGCCGGTGCCGACCCCGGCGACGAACGCGTCCAGGTCCGGTAGGTCCTGGAGGACCTCCAGCCCCGTGGCATCATAGTGGGCCTGGGGGTTCGCGGGGTTTTCGAACTGCTGGGGCATGAAGGCGTTCGGCCTCTCCACGGCAATGCTCCTGGCGGCCTCTATCGCCGCCCTCATGCCGCCTGCCTTGGGGGTGAGCACGAGCTCCGCACCCATGGCCCTCAGCAGCTTCCTGCGCTCCAGGGACATGCTCTCCGGCATCGTCAGGACCAGCCCGTAGCCCTTGACCGCGCACACCATGGCCAGCCCGATTCCGGTGTTCCCCGACGTGGGCTCCACGACCACGATGTCCGTGCCCGGGCGCAGCCTGCCGTCCCTCTCGGCCTGCTCGATCATGACCAGAGCGGCCCGGTCCTTCACCGACCCCATGGGGTTGAAGGACTCCAGCTTGACGTGCACCTCAGCGCAGTCCGCCGATGGGAGCCGGTTAAGGCGTACCAGGGGCGTTCTCCCAACGGTTTCCAGTACGTTACTGTACCTCATGATGTCACCCTCTCATGCCACCTGTCAGCTCGTACGAGATTAGTTCTCAGCGGCCTCCGCGACGGCCCTCCATCGATCATCATAGGTATCACACGTTCTTTGGACGCAGTGCACGGCAGAAACAATCTGTCCGGTGGCACCCGCGGCAAGGCCCTTCGCTGGACCTTTCGCTACGCTCGTCTCGACCGATGTCCTCGAGCCGCCTCTCCTCGTTTCTCCCTCAAGGCTCTCACTTCCGCTTCCGGCGAGCACATCCAATTCACGCCTCGCCATCGGAATAACGATTGTTAATTTATTAATTGTCCTGTACCGGGATCGGTCATAGACGGAAGGGTGGTGCCTGGGCACACCGCGATTGGAGCAAAGACCTCAGATCATCGTTTTTCAGGACCATCCTGTTAGGGACCATTTTAATATAACGGGGTCTACAATTGTTAATTGTTTTGTTCGAATATCCTCAGGATCGGACGCAAAGGAGCGGTGAAGATAACGTTCGCGAGGAAGCTTCAAGCTGTTTTTCACATTGGCCCGGGAGGGGATGTGAGGGAAGGGGGGAGGTGCAAAAGCGTCCTTCGGATCGCCTGGGCTGGTTAATCTCTTCATTCAACAACGGGGGGTCATAATGACATGAAGGACGTGATAGTGGTCGGAAGCGGGTTCGGAGGACTCGCGCAGGCAGCGCTCCTGGCCAAGGATGGCCACAAGGTCAGGGTGTTCGAGAAGAACGAGCAGCCGGGAGGCCGAGCGAGCGTGTACTCGGAGAAGGGCTACACCTTCGACATGGGCCCGTCCTGGTACCTCATGCCGGACGTCTTCGAGCGTTACTTCCAGGGGTTCGGGAAGAGGCCGTCGGAGCTGTTCGACCTTGTGCGCCTGGACCCATCTTACAGAATATTCTTCGGGGACCAGAAGCAGGTCGACATATCCTCGGAGCTGGAGGCCAACTACGCGCTCTTCGACACCCTGGAGGAGGGCGGGGGCGACAAGCTGCGGACGTACCTGGACGAGTCAAGGGAGAAGTATGACGTGGCGATAAAGGAGCTGCTGTACAGGGACTATAACAAGCTCACGGATTTCCTCGACCGACGACTTCTGGCCCAGGGACGGAAGCTGCACCTCTTCGAGAACCTGGACTCCTTCGTCAACAAGCACTTCACGAGCGATGAGGCGAAGAAGATCGTGGAGTACTCGGTCGGCTTCCTCGGGGGTTCGCCCAAGAACACGCCATCGTTCTACCACATCATGTCCCACATCGACTTCAACCTCGGCGTGTGGTATCCTCGGGGAGGGATGAGGGAGATCGCGGCCAAGATGGTCGAGCTTTGCGAGGACATGGGCGTGGAGTTCAGGTACAACGAGCCGGTGACGAGGCTCGAGTTCGAAGGCCGGAGGGTGAAAGGGGTGGTGACTCCACAGGGCTCCTACTCTGCGGACATCGTGGTGATGAACGCTGACTACGCTCACTCCGAGCTCGAGCTGGTCGACCCCAAGCACCGCAGCTATAGCGAAAGATATTGGGAGAAGAGGGTCCTCGCCCCCTCAGCGATGGTGGCTTATCTCGGGGTCAACAGGAAGGTGGAGCAGCTGGTCCACCACAACCTGTTCCTCGATGAGGACTGGGCCAACGGCTTCGAGGCCATCTTCGATCGCAACAACCACAAATGGCCGGATACACCTTCCTACTACGTCAACGTCCCCTCGCGCACCGATCCCACCGCCGCGCCGGACGGTTGCGATACCCTCTTCGTGCTCATCCCCCTGTCCCCGGGGCTCGAGGACACGCCAGAGCTCAGGGAGGCGTTCTACGACAGGATCATGGGCGATCTGGAGCGCAAGTTAGGCACCGACATTCGATCCAGCATAGAGGTCAAGCGCATCTTCGCCCTCAACGACTTCAAGGAGCGTTACAACGCTTACGAGGGTACCGCCCTGGGCCTCAGCCACACACTAGGACAGACCGCGCTTTTCCGTCCGGTCCACCGCAGCAAGAAGGCTGATAATCTCTATTATACCGGCCACTACTGCCATCCGGGCATCGGCGTCCCCATGGTGCTCATATCGTCACAGATAGTGAGGGACCTGATAGCCAAGGGCACAAAGGGGGCGTGACATGGTGGACGAGAGGCTCCGATCCATATTCAAGGAGGGCAGCAAGACCTACTACAACTCCACCATCTTCTTCCGCCGTGAGGTCAAGGAGGACGTGTTCAAGCTCTACGCGTTCGTCAGGGTGGCCGACGATCTTGTGGACGCGATACCCCAGAAGGTCGAGGAGTTCTACCGCTTCAGGGAGAGGTTCTACGCTGCCCTGGAGGGCGAGGAGGTGGATGATATCGTCATCACCTCCTTCGTCGAGCTGTATCGACGCAAAGGGTTCCAGCGGGAGTGGGTGGACGCCTTCCTGCGCTCCATGGAGATGGACCTTGGCACGCGCTCCTACCAGACCATGAGCGACCTGCAGGTCTACCTGTACGGCTCCGCGGAGGTGGTCGGGCTGATGATGGCCCGCATCATGGAGCTTCCGGAGTCCTCCTACCCCTACGCGCGGCACCTGGGGAGGGCGATGCAGTACATCAACTTCATCCGGGACATCCAGGAGGATAACAGGCTGGGCCGGTCCTACTTTCCTCAGGAGGAGCTTCTGAAGTACGGCCTGCCGGACCTGAAGGAGTCGACGGTGAGGATGCATCCAGAGATGTTCAGGCAGTTCGTGAGGGCCCAGATCAGGAAGTACATGGAATGGCAGCGGATCGCCGAGAAAGGATTTGGTGCGATCCCCAAGCGGGACCTGGTGGCCATCAAGACCGCCGCCGACATGTACAAGTTCACCGCCACCAAGATCTACTCCCGGCCGATGAGGGTGTTCCACAGGAAGGTCAAGCCCTCGCTGGGCAGGATCATGATCGGTTACTCGAGGAACCGCCTCTGCCCCCTGGTCAACCGCCAGTATCCGGCCCGGGGCCGCATCAAGGGAGATTATGACGAGTGAGACCTCGTTCCTGAGGTACATTCTGAAACTATCCAGGTTCCGGTTCTGGATATACACAGGCGGACCGTTCGTGGTGGGATATGCCCTCGGGGCTCCGGAGCTGGAGGCGTTCTTCGCTCTGGACTACTACGTGTACCTGCTGTACTTCTTCCTGCCAGCCAACATATTCATCTACGGTGTCAACGACTACTGGGACGAGGACACTGACAAACTGAACAGGAAGAAGGACGAGAGGGAGCTGCGGGTCACCGATAGCGATAAGAGGAGGCTCATATGGATCCTGTGGGCGACCGTTGGCGTGAGCGCCGTCCTCATGGTGTTCCAGGACAACGTCGAGCGCATCCTGTTCCTCATATTCCTCTCGCTATCGTACTTCTACAGCGCCAAGCCCCTTAGGTTCAAGGCCGTCCCCATCCTGGACTTCAGCTCCAACATGCTGTACATAATGCCGGGGATCTTCGCGTACTACCTGGCGGGAGGGCAGCTGCCCCCGCTGCTGCTGGTCCTGGCCGGGTACTTCCATATCGCGGCCATGCACCTGTTCTCGGCGGTCCCGGACATAGAGTGCGACAAGAAGGCCGGCATCAGGACCACCGCCGTGGTCCTGGGGGAGAGGCGCTCCCTGATGCTGGTCGCGGCCTTCTGGACGGTATTCTCCGCTCTGGTGATCTACCTCACCGGTCTCCATCCCCTCTCCGTGCTGGTCCTGTTGTTCCCGGCCTTCCCCCTGGCCCTACTGTTCGATCGCAGGAGGGACATCAACAAGCTGTACTGGCGCCTACCGTATGTCAACAACCTCCTCGGCGGCCTGTTGTTCTCTGCAGTGGTCTTAGGTCTCGCCTTCCAGAGCTGAACGGTCGGTTAACGGTCCAGAGGTGGCCTCGGTTCGGACCGAGCGGGATGGACCTGTTATTAATTCTTGGACCCAGGAGCGGTCACCACGCTCACTGCAGGGGCCGCCACCGCCGCCCTCACCAGCTCGAAGGCGTAGGAGAGCATCTGCTCCCGGACCTCCTCGCTGGCCTGCCGCTTCTCCATGCGCTGGAGCATGCCGTCGACCATGGATGATGCGGCGAAGGCCAGCTTCTCAGGGTCGACGTCCGAGCGGATGGAGCCGTCACGGATACCCTGCTTTATCACCGCTACCATGAGCCCGTTCGTGGCCGCCCCCGTCCTGGCCATCTCCTTCCCTCGCGGCCCGGAGCCTCCCAGGGGGCTCCTGAAGACATTGTCGTGCAGCAGCCTCCGGTAGTCGGAGTGGGAGGACCAGAAGCGGATGTAAGCGCGGCCTATGGCCATGAGCTTGTCCAGGCCAGTCCTCGCCTCCTTTACCGCCTCCTCGTACATCTCCAGGGCTATGCGCATGCCGTCATTGGCCACCGCATAGAACAGCTCCTCCTTGTTGGAGAAGTACAGGTACACGCTGCCCTTGGCGATCTCCAGCCTGGCCGCGATCTCGTCCACGCTGGTGGACTCATATCCTTTCTGGAAGAAGAGCTCGCGGGCGGCGTCGATGATCTCCCTCTCCTTCCTCACCCGTTCCCTCTGCCTGCGCTCTGCCGTACCCATGTTATCGCTGGCTCCAAGACATCATCCGTCTTCCATCCTCACGATACTGTTAGACTTCCGCGCACCTCGGCGGCGAAGGCTCGGGCGCGCTCCAGGTCCTCCTCGCCGGGATGCCCTGCCCCGTGGGCCTCCCCGCTCATCTTGGCCCAGCGGCGCACACGGCCGCGTGGATAGAGACGCAGGAGCTTGGGCATCCACCAGACCATGTTCCCCTGGCACTCGAACTCTCCCAGCAGCTCGCAGCCCGCGGCCGCACGGCGGCAGTTCGGTACCACGCTTTCGAACCCGTCCATGCTGGCCGGCATCCCATGGGTCAGGAACAGGGCGACCTTCTTGCCCCGCGCCCTCCCCAGGAACCTCCTGGCCTTGCGAGGGGGACCCTCTGCTATCACTGGGAACCCGGCGAATATGAGGTCGTATCCGTCCAGCGGGCCCACGTCGGTCATGGCCATCATGATGCTGTCCGGGAGCGCGGAATGTATGGCCTCGGCAACCCTGCGCGTGTTGCCCGAGCTGGACAGGTATGCCACCAAGGCCCTCACGGTCTCACCCGGAGGACACCATGGCCACGATGCTGCGAGCGAACTCCCCGGCGCTGGCGACCTCAGAGGCATCGGGGTGGCCGATGGTGACGGCGCGCATCCTCCCGAACTCCTGCAGCTGGGGATCGGGGCTGCTGATCAGATGCTGCGCCACGCTCTCGGCGAGTTCTCCCTGGCAGTCGTAGACCCCCAGGACGCGGGCCTGGGCGAAGGGGGCCTGGCACTTTGCCATTATGCCCTTCAGCATGTCCGTCCCCGGGGGCATGGCATGGGTCACGAACAGCGCAACGTTCTTGCCCTTGGCGTTCCTTTCCATGAAATCCTTCACCGCTGCCGGCGCGCCGAACTGGTGCACCGGGAACCCGACGAACGTCAGGTCGTAGGCGTCCAGGCTCTGCACCTCGCTCAGCTCCCGGAGGTCCTTGGGTCCGTCGATGTTCGCGTAGATCATGTCCGCGAGCTTCCTGGTGTTGCCGCTCAGCGACATGTAGGTTACCAATATCCTCACATCATCACCTCAATGTTATGACTCTAAGTCATAATATGACTATCAATCATATAACACTATCGCTCATCGAGGTTCGCATCATTATCGCTCATGCAAATCTCAGGCGTCATGGCGTTAAGCAGGAAGATGGTGTCAGGTCATCCTATCCTTATGATCCGCTCCCACCTGGTGATGGCGCTGCCGCCGAACAGCACCCTGCGCCCTTCCGCGGGGCCGGAGGTTTTCAGCCTTACTATATTGGGTGCGTCAAGGCTGGGTCCCTGCTCGATCTGCAGCAACCCTCCGTCCCACATCCCATGTTCCAGAAGGCAGTGGCCGAGCGCGGAGTTGCCGGACCCGGTGGCAGGGTCCTCCAGGTACCCGTACTTGGGAGCGAAGACCCTGGTGCGGTAACCTGACGCAGGGAGCGACGTCTCCTTGGAGAAGACGAGCACGATGTCCACCTCGTGGTCCCGGCAGAACGCTTCCAGCTCTCCCATGTCCGGCAGGGTCCGGAGGACCTCGTCCAGTCCCCTCAGGGGCACCAGCAGCGTGCGTAGGCCGGCATCCATGAGCTCCGTTCCCCCCTCCAGGCTGGCCTCTGGGACATCAAGGGCGGAGGACACCTCCTTGGCGGTCACGGTGCAGGGAAGGCGCTGCGGCTCCGGAGAGGATATGTACACCGCGTCCGACGCTTCGATATCGTCGATAACCGGCAGCGTCCCTCGCCTGGTCTCTATCATGACCACTTCCTTAGGGGACGGTCTGGGCCCGGCCCGGAGAAGGGTGTACATGCAGGCGATGGAGCCGTGACCGCAGAAATCGACCTCGCACTCCGAGGAGTAGTAGCGCAGCGTGTATGTCCCCGGCCCCCTGGGAGTACAGAACACCACCTCTCCGACGGTGCCCTTCTGGTCCCTGGCGATCGCCTGCATCTCCTCTGGCGTAAGCTCTTGGTCCTTCTCCAGCACGACGACCCCCGCGGGGTTGCCCTCGGCGATCCCCTCAGAGAAGGCATCTATCTTCTGGAATCGCACCTCCCTCATTCTCTCCGTCCGATTCTAGATGGGGGCTCCCGATTTTTAATCCTTGACCCGGCGATCTTTCCGCGGTGGGCGGTCAGTGCTGCCCTCCACCTGCCTACCGGGGATGACCGTCATCAACGGGTGCGTACAGAGCTCTCGCGGTCCGCACGACCCACGGTAACCGTGGGTTGCTCTGCCATCGCGATCTTGGACGGACCATCGATCGGCTCGCACCGGGGGGCCGAGCTAGAAGAGGCGATCCATGACATCTTGGAGACCTTTTCGTCGACGTTCTCCGGAGAGGCTCGGGTCTCGATAGCTAAAGGCGTACCCTCGCCATCCCCCTCTCCGACCATGGACCCCCACGTTCCCTGGGATGGTTCTTTCAATGAGTGGTCCTGCCGTCTCGCCGTATAGAAGTTATTAACAAGCGGCCCTTTCCATTCTACACTGGCCGTTCCTTTCGGGCCGTCCAGAACATGGCCAGGCACCATCCAGATGATCTTTTTTTATGCACGCAGAACAGGTTCCTCTATGTTTTTTGCAGCTAGGTTTTATTAAACATGAGCCTATTATCCTAACTGCAAGGGACAAAGCGTCCCTTATCCTATCCCCGGCCCGCCGTCGGGCGAGCTGAGCTCAATGGATAGGTCCGGCGGCCGACAGGGGTCGATTTTTTGGCCCCCTACCGAGCGCCGATCCGCGTTTGAGCGAGAACCCCCCGAAAGGAGTGTGGAGCGCTTGAAAGACTATGAGACTAGCAACGCAGCCGACCATGGAGCGACCCCCCGCGGGCGCTCCCCAGGAGCCTGGTGCCCTAGGCCCTAGGCATATGGAAGTGAGCTATGAGCACGGTAATAGAGCCTGAATTGGGCAATAGGCCTCGCCGCCAGGGGCTGGCGCGGCGGATTGCCGGGAGAAAGTTGAAGATTTTTATATCGGTCCTTGTGATCGTGGGAATGGTCTTCGCACCCATCGTTTCCATGGTTTTGAACCAGAACGCCGCCCTTTCCGGATCGGAGGGGAATGACGGCACCACCATTGATGTGACCCAGACCGCGGCCACGGCCACGACCTCGAACGGACCTTTCTCTCTGAACACGGCCTCATCGAACCTGACGGTCGTCCAGAAGACCGGGCTCATAACCGTGTATGCGCAGACGTACTCGCTCACCGTCGACTATAGGACGGGCGGCTATGTCACCTACAAGATCCAGCCCTACTTCACCACCGACTACATCGTCTACCGCCGGGTGAACCCCGCCGGTCCGGGCGACGGGACGGTGGACCAGTACAACAAGGCCATGGACTACGTGACCATGACCATCTCCAAGTGGGGCCGCTCCGGCAGCACCGTGTGGTTCCTGGAGTCCTGCAGCCAGTTCAGCCTGACCCAGAGCTTCACGTTCTACAAGGACTACATGGAGCTGGACACCACCTACGCTCCTGGAACGTCCAAGGTCATGACCACTTACTTCGTGGGCGAGTACTCGGCCAAGGGGTCGATGTACAACCTGTACTCCGACGGCAAGAACCACCGCTACGTTCCCGGGTACCCTGAGAACTGGCCCCAGGCCAACGGCCTGGGAGGGTGGTACCCGTCCTACCTGATGTACGCTCCCGCGATGGACGTCCGGGTCCCCGGACGGCAGCTGGGCGTGGAGTGGGGCTTCTCCGACACCGAGGCATACATATCCTCACCGGTGTGGACCAAGGACATGGGCGGGGGCGGGGAATCGTTCATCGCTCTGAAGTATACCTCCCTGGACTGCAAGGTCCCGAGCATCGCCTCCGGGGCCCAGGAGACGTTCCACCAGTTCATACGCCCGTACAAGTACACCGACGGGCTGGCGCAGGGGCACGATGAGGGCTATGCGCAGTGGGTCTCGGCCAAGATCGTCAAGACCTGGGGCAGCCACAGCACCGACATCTTCCCCCTGACCTTCGGTAACATGAACAGCTGGGACAGCACCATCCGCAGCTACGTGGAGGGTTCCCAGATCACGGTGGCCATGCAGTCCAAGAACACCGATCAGATCAACTGGAACTACAAGTCCGCGCAGCAGATGACCCCCACGTCCAAAGCCGTTCCCAGCGCCTGGGCGCTGTACGACTCGGCAGGTCACCCGTACAAGAACACCAACGGGTACTACGTGGCCAGCGCGGCCTCGTCGGCATACCGTAACTACCTCATCAACCAGGACGATTACAATAGCTGGTGGTGGGGCTCGACCGGGGTGTTCTTCGACCAGTGCGACTCCATAAACGGGTACAACCAGCTGCTGAGCGACTACAACACCAAGCCCATGTTCGTGTACGATGGCTTCCTGAACCTGGCCAAGGAGGCCCGCGCCTCCGGGTACTGGAACTACATCATCATGAACTCCTACACCGCCCAGCTGCACCTGTCCATGGTGTGCGACCTGACGCTGGTGGAGGGCTGGAAGGCCGTGCCGTCGTACAACACGGACTTCCGCTCCCACGTGATCAGCACCATGCTGTTCGTGAATAACATCCCCGAACAGTACCGCCCGCACATCGTGGTGTACCAGAACTACGTCGCCGGCACCGATCAGGCGGCGGTGTACTCCGCGGTCTTCGGCGCTGCCAGGTACGGGTTCTGCGTGGAGCTGCTGTCCTACTCCAGCTTCTCCAGCCAGATCCACAACCTGCAGATGGCGGAGAACATGTTCAAGGCCATGGGTGCGTCCCGTCACCAGGACCCCACCATCACCCCGGCCACGCTGGACACCGCCTCCGAGGGGACATCGCTGACCACCAACAAGCAGATGGTCGTCGTCACCGGTTCCGGGTCACCTGTGATAAAGGAGACGGGCGTGTACAGCAAGTACATGCTGACGAACCTGTGGAGCGCCACCAAGTCCTTCACCCTGACCCTGCCCGCCGGCTCCTACGCAGCCTCGGGAGGGATCACCATCTCGAGCACGGTGAAGAACTCCGACGGGACGGTGAAGCTCACCGGGACCATCATCAAGGAGGCCACGGGCACCATTACCAAGAAGTGATGGACAGGAGCTCAAACTTCTTCCCATTTCCTATCTTTTTGTTTTTATGGGGATACGTATTTTTACGCCGCGTTCGTTGGCATCATGTCCAGCCCTGAGGTGTCACACCGTGATCGACGCCGAGAGCGGGACGGGAGAGGCGTGGCATGAAGATCGAGGTGCTGGTCATCGGGTGCGCCAAGTGCAAGCGCTTGGAGAGAAACATCCAGCAGGCGCTGCAGGAGCTGGGCATGGAGGAGGAGATCGAGCGAATTGAGGACATAGAGGAGATAAAGAGGCGCGGGACCATGCGCGTGCCGATACTCTACATAAACGGGGAGATGAAGGCCGTGGGCATGGTGCCCAGCGTGGAGGACATCAAGGCCATGCTCACCTCCGCTTCCGGATGACGCATCCTCTTTGACGGCTCAGATTATCTGGGTCAGGCCCACCTCGAGCCTCAGCTGGTTCACGTCGATGATCTGGTCCTTCTCCAGGAGCGATATCCCGGCCATCGGCCCCAGCACCTCCACGGCTATTATCTTCTGAGGGTGCCGGAGGTCCACCTTCCCCTTGAGGATGGGGTCCGTCAGGAGGAGCATCAGCTCCTCGGAGTGCTTGGGGTGATGACGCTTGTGCACATGCATCTTCCAGCTCTCATGGTCCCCAATGCCCTCGGCCGCCTCCTTCACCGCCTCGATCATGGCCTCCTCGGTCGCCTCCACCCAGGTGTCCACGGGCACCCAGTGGAAGGTGTGGTAGAGCATCTCGGGAGCGTCCATGAACTCTCTCCTGATGCTCTTTATCAGCTCCTTGGCGTCACCGTCCACCTGCACGCAGAACACACCGTTCACGCACGAATGCTCCATGTGCTCTATGGTGTAACCCGCCCCCTCTATCCTATTCCTTACCTCCCTCTCCGCCGTTCCTGCCTGGTTGGGATGGAAGGTCACCAGTAGGTTGTATCTTTCCATCTGGACCACCGAATTTTAATTTCGGCCGGCGGTTATTGATATTTTTGATACAGCTCCCGCTTTCTTACGAAGGATGAGTCATCTGGCATGCTCATGGCCCTGATGGCGAAGGATGCCTTAGTGAGCTTTGACGT
Source organism: Methanomassiliicoccus sp. (assembly GCA_018262895.1). Classification (GTDB taxonomy): domain Archaea; phylum Thermoplasmatota; class Thermoplasmata; order Methanomassiliicoccales; family Methanomassiliicoccaceae; genus UBA6. The sequence goes on from JADFDJ010000002.1 coordinate 25,611, forward strand.
TGCCATCTCGTTCGGGGTAGAGATTAACTCTGCGAAGCCCATCACCATGTGAGGCCGCTGGGTGACGGCCGCGAGAGGGGGCACACGAATGGATGAGATCAGGGTAGGACCAAAGAACGACAATCTAGGCTGCTTCTTCAGGATGGTTTCCGTCGAGCACCTCCATGAGCTGAGGGATGAGGTCGAGGAGCATCATCGCCAGGGGAGGTTCGATGAAGCTTTCTTTCAGGACCTGGGGACCAAGGTAAGCTTCGATCCGCCTCCGGAACTGCCGGACGCCCAGACCATACTGGTGGTCTCCAGACCGCAGTCGTCCCTGTCCGTTCGAGTACGATGGAGGGGGGAGGACATACCTCTGACGGTCCCCCCCGGCTACGCTGATATCGAGGAAACGGACAGCCTGGCCCTGGCAGCTTTGAACAACCTCCTCAGACCGGGGCCGTACCGGTACGTTAAGGCCCAGCTCCCGCTCAAGCTGCTTGCCGCCCGTAGCGGGCTGGTGAGGTACGGGAGGAACAACATCACCTACCTGCCCAGGTTCGGGAGCTTCCACCGCCTCACCGCCTTCTTCAGCGATGCGCCCTGCCACGAGGACCATTGGCAGGAGGCCGAGCAGCTGCCCGGATGCGATGGTTGCGGAGCCTGCCTGAGGGCATGCCCGACCGGTGCCATCTCGGATGACCACTTCATAATGAGGGCCGAGAGATGCCTCACCCAGCTCAATGAGAAGGACGATCCTGAGCCCTTCCCGGAGTGGGTCGATCCTACCGCGCACAACGCCCTTGTGGGCTGCATGCGCTGCCAGAGGGTGTGCCCCTACAACAAGAACGTGGTGTACTGGTCCTTGGACCGGGGCTCCCTCTCGGAGGAGGAGACCGCCCTGCTGCTGAGCGGCAGGCGCACGGGGGAGGACGTCCGCTCCCTGGAGGCCAAGCTGGAGAGCATGGGGCTGAGCCCCTCGAACTTCCCAAGGAACCTCGCCGCTCTCCTGGACAACAGGGACAGGACCTGATGCCTACCGCGTCCGGTAGTGCATCCATCGCGCTCCAGCGAGGTACGGGCCAGGCGATCATCAGAATTAACGAAGGGATGCCAGCAGGTAAGGCCCGTCCGGTCTTGGAGGCCCTTATGAAATAATATAAATTTGGGCTTTCTGATGGAGGCCCTGAGGTCGTTCAGTGAGAGAGCGATGTTGTTGCGATATTTGAGATAAAGAACCAGATATCGTCTAGATATTTGACGAATTGACTGATTGTTGAAATCTATAAAAAAGGTTTTTAATGAAGATTGTCTAGGTGTATCGATGGGTTCCACGGAGAACAAGGGACTGAGGGGGGTCAAGGCCGCCACCACCCACATCAGCATGGTGGATGGTGAGGCGGGCAAGTTGTTGTACCGAGGGTATACCATCGAGGACCTGGCGAGATACTCGTCGTTCGAGGAGGTCGCGTACCTCCTAATTCACGGCCGCCTTCCCAGGAGGCAGGAGCTGGAGGATTTCTCCCAGGACCTGATCGCCCATCGCAGGGTGCCCAGTGCGCTCATCGCCTCGCTTGATATGCTGCCGTTGGACACCCCGCCCATGGCCATTTTGCAGGCCGGGGTGGCCCTGATATCGGGCTACGACCCCGAGCGCTTCGATGAGTCCCGCGAGGCCAACCAGCGCAAGGCCATGAGGACCATCGCGGTGATGCCTACGATCATCGCGGCGTGGAAGAGGCTGGTCAACAACCAGGGGTCCGTGGAGCCAAGGGACGACCTGTCGCACGCCGCTAACTTCCTCTACATGACCAGAGGTAGGGAGTTCCGGGAGGAGGCGGTCAGGTTCATGGACGTGGCCATGATACTGCATGCCGACCACACCTTCAACGCCTCCACCTTCGCCACCAGGGTCGTGGCCTCCACAGGAGCGGACCTGTACTCATCTATCGCGGCCGGGATCGGGGCACTGTCCGGACCTTTGCACGGCGGGGCCAACGCCCAGGTCATGAGGAACCTCCTGGACACCAAGGACCCGGAGAGCGTGGAGGCCTGGGTGGAGGACCAGTTCAAGAGGGGAAAGAGGGTCTCGGGGATGGGTCACGCTGTCTACAAGACCATTGACCCCCGGGCGAGGATACTTCAGTACATGGCCAAGCAGATCACCACCGACCATCCGGAGTACCGGTGGTACGAGATGACCGAGCGCATGGCCATCGCGACGCAGAAGGAGTTCCTGAAGAAGAAGGGCAGGCAGATCTATCCCAACGTCGACCTCTACAGCGCCTCCATTTACCACGCCATGGGAATACATCATGATTTCTTCCCCGCGGTCTTCGCCATGGCCCGCTCCGCCGGATGGTGCGCGCACATCCTGGAGGAGAAGTTCCCCGAGCCACCGGTGAGACCTGCGCTCTACAGGCCATCGAGCGTCTACGTGGGCAAGGTCGATCAGGAGTACATCCCCATAGATGAGAGATGACCTTCCGGGACCTCTCTGGCAATAAAGAACGGTCAAGCAGGTTCTATTACTTATCCAGGGCTTAGCAGGACGGGACGGACATGACGGAGATGCAATGGGACCTATCGGTTCTGGTGGACAGCACCGACCCTGAAGGTATCAAGACGCAGCTGGAGGAGTTCGTGGAGGAGTCCACGAGGTTCGCGGAACGTTACCGCGGCCGCATCCAGGGCCTCTCGGCCGGAGAGCTGAAGGAGATGCTCGATGCCAAGGACACGCTCTCGCTCAAGTACGAGGGGGTGCTGACCTACTGCTCCCTCCTCTTCCAGGCCGACCAAGGGGATCCCGTGGCGACGTCCCTTAACGATGCCAGCTCCCGTGCGGGGAACCGGGTGGGGCAGAACATGGCCTTCCTGGGCATCGATCTCGGGAAGCTGCTGCTCTCCCGGCCGGAGCTGGTCGACGATCCCGTCCTGGCGGATTACCGCCATTACCTGAAGAGGTACCTACGGTCGGCGCCGCACTTCCTGTCGGAGAGCGAGGAGAAGCTCATCATAACCAAGGACCGCTCCGGCATCCGGGCATGGTCCAAGCTGCAGAGCAAGTGGCTTAGCGCCAAGACCTTCCGACCGGTGATCGACGGCAAGGAGGTTCCGCTGACCATCGGGGAGGTGGTCCCATACATCTACAGCCCCGACCGCGAGGTCCGCAGGGCGGTCTACCATGCGCTGGGCAGCACCCTGGGGGACGATCAGCTGCTGTGGGCGGACGCGCTGCGGGCCATATGGACGGACCACCAGGAGATGTGCCGGCTGCGCCGTTATCCCTCGACCCTCACCCCCAGCCTCATCGACAACGATGTCGAGGAGGGAACCATTATGACGCTCATGCAGGTGGTGAAGAAGAACGCCACGCTGTGCCAGCGCTACTTCCGGCTCAAGGCCTCCCTGCTGGGGCTGGACGTCCTGGGCAACTGGGACCTGAGGGCCCCGCTGCCGAACACCGAGGAAGAGGTTCGTTCCTGGCAGGAGGCGAGGGACCTTCTGGTCTCTGTGTACTCGGGCTTCGAGCCGCAGTACGGCCAGTGGGTGCAGGAGATGTTCGACCTGCGGCGCCTGGACGGTGAGCTGCGGAAGGGAAAGAGAACGGGCGCGTTCTGCGACACCTGGGTGCGGGGGCGGTCCGCCTTCATCCTTTCCAGCTTCAACGGTCACATCAATGACGTCTACACCCTGGCGCACGAGCTGGGGCACGGCGTGCACGCCTACCTGTACACCCGGGCCCAGAACCCCAGCAACTGCCAGGTCAGCCTGTGCGTGGCGGAGTGCGGAAGCATGTTCGGAGAGCTGCTGCTCACCGAGCGGCTGCTGCAGGATGCGGCGTCGAAGAAGGAGAAGAGGCAGCTCCTGGTGAAGGTTCTCAACAGCTTCACCCAGGTGGTTTTCCAGGAGGGGTTCCGGTTCTTCTTCGAGATGGAGCTGGCCAAGGCCGTGGACGAGGGAAGGTACCTGGACGGGGAGACCATCTCAGGAATGTGGGTGGCGGCTCAGCGCTCGATCTACGGCACCTCCGTGGAGTACCTGCCGGAGAACAGGTGGGACTGGGCGAGGTTCCCCCACCACTACTTCTCGGACATCCGTTTCTACGAGTACCCGTACGTGTTCGCGCAGCTGTTCGTCTTCGCCCTGTACCGCCTGTACAAGGAGCAGGGAAGGGAGTTCGTGCCGCGGCTGAACAACCTCCTGGCGGCCGGATCGAGCCGGTCGGCGGCGCAGCTGGCCGCGGAGCTGGGGTTCGATATAAACGAGGAGGGGTTCTGGCAGAAGGGGATCGACCAGGCCGAGGAGTACCTCAGGCAGCTGGAGGAGCTTAGCTGAGAGGTCTCTTCCCGCCATATTGAAAAGGCTTGGAGAGCGTTTGGGAAGTCGTTCCACCGGGGACGAACTGAACGGTCAGCGGGATGTCAGTCCAGGTCCTCTTCCTCCTCCACCATCTCCTTAACGGGGACGCGGTTCTTGTTCGAGCGGACCTGGCCGTCCTTGATGAAGATAACCCTCCCGGCCTGGGAGGCCACGCGGTTGTCGTGGGTCACCATGACGGATGTCATGTTCTGCTCGGCGCTGAGCCTGCGGATCAGGCGCACGATCTCCACCTTGTTCTTGGAGTCCAGGTTGCCCGTGGGCTCGTCCGCCAGCAGCAGCGGGGGGCGGTTGGCCAGCGCGCGGGCGATCGATACGCGCTGCTGCTCTCCCGCGCTGAGCTTGCTGGGCCGGTGGTCCTCGCGGTCGGCGAGCCCGACCAGCTTCAGCAGCTCCTTGGCTCTCTGGGTCCTCTCCTGCGCCGTCATGCTGGTGAGCTCCATGGGAAGCTCGACGTTCTCGCGGGCGTTCAGGAAGGGCATGAGGTTGAAGCTCTGGAACACGAACCCGATCTTGTCGCTGCGGATCCTGGCCAGGGCGCTCTCCGGGAGGGCGGTGACGTCCGTGCCGTCGATCACCAGCTGCCCCTCGTTGGGCCGGTCCAGGCAACCCAGGATGGTGAGCAGCGTGGTCTTGCCGGAGCCCGACGGACCGCGGATGGCCACGGACTCGCCCCGGGCGATCTCCAGGTTGACGCCCTGGATGCCGATCACGTTGCGCTCGCCCATCTGGAAGGTCCTGCTCAGCCCTGTCGCTCTCAGTATGGCATCAGTCATTTTTCAACGCCTCCACCGGCTTGGTCCTGGATGCCCTCCAGGCAGGGTATAGGCTCCCCAGCGCCCCAAGGCACACGACGATGAGGAACGCCACGAGCATCCACGCGGGGTCGGGCTGTATGGACAGGCTTGCCACCTGCTGCATCCTTCCTCCCATGGACGAGGTCGTCGATGAGGGAAGCAGCACCGAGGCCAGTGTCGAGGTGCCGAGCCAGCCGATAACGGCTCCGACGATGCCGGCGATGGCCGAGACCATCACTCCCTCGAGCATGAACTGGGCGATGACCGCGCCCTTGCTGAACCCCAGGGTCTTGAGGACCCCGATCTCCTTGGTTCGCTCCTTGACGGTGTACAGCATCACGAACAGGATGATCAGGCCGGTGGCGGCCACGGCTATGATGATCATCTGCAGGGCGGTGTTCTCCGTCTGCTCGACCGTCGATGACGCGCTGGCCAGGGTCTGCTCGCTCATCTCCTGCAGGTTGTTGAGCTCCTCCAGGCGGTCGGACATCGTGGACACGCTGACGTCCTCGTAGGCCAGGGAGATCGCGGAGGCGATGGTGCTGACGTAGTCCTCGTCCTCGGCGTAGACGTAGAGGTAAGACACGTTGGTGCCCATGTCGTAGATCTCCTGAGCGTCAGCGATGCTCATGAACACCGTGCGGTTGCCCATGGTGGTGGTGTTCTCGTAGATACCCACCACGGTGAACTCGGTGTCCTGGATGGTTATGGTGTCCCCCACCCCGCATTCGTAGTACGCGGTCAGGTTCTCCGTAAGCAGGACGGCCCCGGTCTCGCTGGCCTCCAGGTTCCTGCCCTCCAGGATGGTGGTCGGGAGCACGCTGTAGTTGGCGATGTTCTCCTCGGTGAGGGATACTCCCAGGACGGTCACCACATCGGACAGCATATCCCTCATGCTGCTCATGTCCGGCATGTTCATCGTACCGTTGGGCATGCCCCCGGAGTCGGGCGGGCTGCCCCCGAAGAAGTCCTCTCGGTCCGGCATACCCTCGGTCTGGCTGACGAACGGGACCACGGCCTCGACGCCGTCTATGGCCTTGATGGTCGAGATCACGGTGTCGTTGACCGTGGCGGAGGACTGCTGTCCCGGCGCCCCCTGCCTCTGTGAGGAGAACGAGGAGCCGGTATTGCCGACCTCGATCAGCGTGGACGTGTTCTCGATCTCCGCGGCCTGGGCGGCGTAATCTACGGCCATCCTGTCGTTGAGCTGCTCCATCGCCGACTGGCTGGCGTTCAGCCCGGCGGGGATGGATATCATGACAGCCATGGCGATCCCTATCGCGATGACGGCGAGGATGACCCTCCCCTTCCGGCGCGCGATGTTCCTGGCGGCCCTGCTTGCTATTCCCAAATAATGCACCTCGGGTGATGGGGCGATGGCCCCTACCATAGGTGCGATGGTCGCGGCCGTATTATAATGTTACTATGTAAGATAGTAGCAAAAGTAAAGAAGTCTTGGTCCGAAGGGTGAAATCGGACTGGGGGAGGTTGCATATTGATGGACTAAGACCTCTGGTTATCTAATAATCACAGTTGTATTAATACATTACTATTTACAATAGTAGCTATTATCAAATCGTTGATTCTTCCAAGAAGTGGTCGACGGGCATAAAGGGTACACGCATGCCGGGGAGGGCGACTGGCCCAGCCATGTTTATATCAGCAGGACCGGTCACGTTACCCAGCGGGCGGAGCTCCACGTGATGGTCGAACACCGGCATCGCATCCATCACGCCATGCATCTCCATGTGGAGGATCTCACTTCGGACCTCGCCCAGGCCTGACAGCAGCACCACGGTGGCCAGGAGGACTGCGATGGAGAGCACCAGGCAGGTGCGGGGGGACAGGGGTCCCCGGTCAATGCCCTCGGCGAAGGACCGGGCGCGGTCCCCCAGGGACGGATGGCTGGACATCAGGGATGACCGCTCGGTGAAGGAGAGCGCGAAGCACAGCCCCAGCCTGGTGGCCCAACTGGACTTCCTGCTACTAGTGCCGAGGAAGGAGGTGACCTTCTCGATGGCCCGGAGCAGGGAGGTCTTCTCCTCGAGCACGGACCTGGCGGTCTCGTCCGCCAGCCTCTCCCTCTCCCTCTGGGCCGCCCTTACCGAGAGATGGGATGCCGGGTTGAAGAACTGCACCCAGGACAACGCCCTGATGGCGGTGCGGAACCACACGTCCCGATTCTTGACGTGCGAGAGCTCGTGGGCCGCGACCGCCCTCAGCTCCTGCCGGTCCAGCAGCTCCAGGATGCCCAGGGAGAACACCACCGTGGTGCCCCTGCCGCGGCCGAAGGTGAACGCGTTGGGTCGGAGGTCCTCGACCAGACCGAGCCTGGGCATATTGATGCTCAGGGCGGCAGAGAGGTCTGCGACGTCCGCCCACAGCTCAGGAAAGTCCTCCGGGGAGAGATCGACGACCCGTAGAAGCCTCCTTGCCAAGCGGTCCCCCAAGAGCACGGAGAAGGTGAGCGAGAGCATGCCCAGGAACAGGCCGATGGCGATGATGGTGCCCGATATCGATAGGAAGCCATCGCTCATGGGGCCGACCTGCGGCAGGAACGGGTCCATGGGGGCTATGCCCTGAAGATAGGTTCCGTCCGTCAGCTGGACGAAGAAGGTATGTCCGCCCTCTGGACGCACGCCTCCCATCAGCGTAGGCGACAGCCAGAGCACCACCGCCAGGGACAGGACCAACGGGGTGACGATGATGATGCTCTTCCAGCGGGGGCTGAGCGTGTGGTTTATTCTTATGAGTAGAAGAGAGCTCACAAGGGCTATGAGCATTGTCAACGTGGCGTAGTAGAACGCCGGCTGCATCGCCTGCCACAATATCTGGTCCACAAGCTCCAGGCTATCCCCTCGCTTCCTCACTCCCGTTTTTTAAGCTCCTTCTTAAGCCGGTCAAGCTTATCCCTGTCCATGGATACCTGCTCCACGAAGCAGTCCGTGACCTTTTCGCCGAACTTATCGATCAGGCTGCCGAGAACGTCCTGGATGGCGGAACGCTCGAAGTCGTCCCTCTCCATCTTCGGCCAGTATACATAATACAGACCGCCCTTGCCGCTCTTGACCTCGCGGTCGAGAAGGCCCTTCTCGAAGAGGCGGTTCATAGTGGTCATGATCGTGGTGTACGCCAGCTTGTTATCGTCTCCCAGAGCCCTGTGGACCTCTCTGACCGTGAGCGGTCGGGTCTCGGCCGCCCATATGGTGTCCAGCACCTTGGCCTCCAGAGGTCCCAGGAACGAGTCTGTCCTGATCCCTTCAAGGTTGTACTGAGGGAGCGTGTTCTTCTCCTTTTTGCTCATCTTGGTCGGTTATTATTGAGCTTAGTAGCTATATAGTTTTTCGAAAGAAATTATCGCTGCTAGAGTGATCATCGTTCCTGATGGAGAGAGCGCGATGGCTCGACGCTGCCTCTAGACGTTGATCTCCTTGAGCACCCGCAAGGCCTCGCTGATGTGCTTCCTCGGCTTCATCTGGGAGGTGAACACCATCCTGATCACGCCCTGCCTGTCAATGAGGTACGTGATGCGACCCGGTGTCCTCCCCGCCCCCCAGGCACCGTACAGGTCCCGGACCTTGTTGTCAGGATCGCTCAACAGCGTGAACGGCAGCTCGTGCTCCTCGGCGAACTTCTTGTGGGATTCCACCGAATCGGACGAAACGCCGATGACATCGGCCCCGTTCTTCAGGAACTCCTCGTGCATCTCCCGGAACTCGTGTGCCTGCATGGTGCATCCGGTGCTGAAGTCCTTGGGATAGAAGTACACCACCAAAGCCTTCTTGCCCTCCATCTGTCCAACGTCCACCATGTTGCCGTTCTGGTCCATAAGTGAGAACGCAGGTGCGAGATCCCCTACCTTCAAGTGCTTTGCCATTTCTCTGCCCTCCTTTCGAACATGACTGTTCTTTTATTATGCTCTCTCAACATTTAAGAAAAGTGCCTGTTATGCGATGGAGCTGGCACATCTATGCTCATGGCTCTTTTTTCATAGGCGAGGCGAACGGGCATATGGTGCCGGGTCTGACAGTAAGGAACCATAGAGTGCCAGTAATGATTATTCAATAAAAAGGAAGGATGGTTTCGAATGGAAGATTATAAAACGACATGGAGGCTACTTTATCGGCCATACCAGCCGGGTCATCAGCTTCTCCACAGGCACCTCATCCGGGCTGTTCAGGTACTCCTCCCACATGTAGTCCGCCGGCTCGTAGCCGTTGGTTTTCATCCACTCCATCATCTTGTTGTAGGTGTCAACGATCTTGTCGTAAGGGCCCATGTGCATGCCCACCACTGCCTTGACGGCAGGCAGCTCCAACGGCTTCACGCGGCCCTTGGTCACTGCATTTCCCGCCACGGGGAAACCCACGTCCATGTCCGTCTCATCTTCCGACCAGGAGTGGTAGAGCGCGAACGGTGGACCTGCGCACTGCACATCCTTCTGGAGGACAGGCATGAGCTCGCCGAACATCCGCCCCATCGCCTGGGGTATGTCCTGCATCTTCACCTTTTCCCTGATGGAGATAGCCGTCTGCTTCTGAGTCGTGATTACCTCGAATTCTCCCATGTTATGTTCAATGAGAAAGCATAGTTAAGAAGGGTTTCGTGGGAGGTGAGCGAAAGTGAAGACGACCTGACAGAACCCAGTTACGAAATACCTGAGTGAAAGTACTAACATCATGACGCAGCACCACATTTCTCGATCCAGATGAACGATAAATACAATCTATACAAGGCTCAATAAGCCATTGCTCTGAACCTATTCCTATGCAGCATCTGATGCCATGTGCTGCGCTCTTCGTTCGAACAATGTTCATTATCCAGGTGCCCTTCATAGATCGGGCCAATTACATCATTCGATCAACGGGTAACTTCATAGGGTAAAACCATTCTTTATCACTCAGCACATATTTCTCTTCAAACGTTAGGATTGCAGAGGAGTTGGGAAGTTGGCCATCGCTTTCGAATATACCCGCGAGTTCAAGGATGCCTCGATCGAAAAGGTGCAGAGCAAAATTCTCGCTTGGCTTGGGAAGGAAGGAGTACAGAAGGTCAAGAGCACCGGCCCCTCGAGCATCGAGGCGATGCATGGAACGTTCAAGACCACCAAGCCCTACGAGCGTGACGGCAAGAAAAAGCTAAGCTTCTTCCTGAGCTCTTCTGGAAGGAACGTCATTGTAAACGTTACCGCAAGGCCCTCCATCACCATACTGGACGATATTGCCCTCAGAAGGGAGGAGACCAGGGCGAACTGGGGGGCCCTCATGGAGGAGCTGTGGACGAGCATCGAGGTGAGCGTTTCCGCCAAGGATCGAGAGAAGAGGGTCCCAAGGTCAAACCTCCCCAACTATGAGGAGGAAGAGAGGAGGTTGGAAGCAATGAGGAAGGGCGGGAAGATGCTCGCTCTCATTGGTTTTCTGGACCTTATTACCTTCACGACCATCGCCGTCATCCTTTATTCCCTGGAAATCGACGTGCCGCTCATCATCTTCGCAATACCTATCATCGCAGCCATCGTACTCCTTGTCTGGGGGTTCAGGAGAATTTGGGGGCCATCGACAAGGACTATTTGATCCTCTCGCTACAAGTGGCCCGCTGAAATTGAACATGATGGAAGCAACAATAGCTCTACTGGACAATCTTAGATCGTATACAAAGAACAGGCGGGAACTCTTCTTATTGTTCCCGCCTGGCGTTCTTATTTGGGTTACCCCGCTTCGGTTCATACGCCCCTGGAAATTTTTGACGCCCAGATAGCATCGGCCGACACTCTGCTAGACCAACCCTCATCCGTATCTAGTGAAGACCTTCTTCTCCCCCCTGACAGGAACTTTACGGCGGCCGGTGGTCTCGATGCGATACCTTACAGGCATCACTTCGGAACGATCGCTCGGGGTCCCCATCTCCTCGGCCCTCTTAGGGATCTGCTGCTTCATCTCCATTCTCTCACCTCATGCCGAGCAGCAACGGCACATGCCGATGCATGCATCGGCATTTTATGTATGGGATTCCAGATATTTGATGATTGCATCCCAACCTTCGAGATCATCATATCCATACTGCGCATGAGGTACAAGAAAAGTGAACGGCCAGCCTCTGAATGGATCTAAGGATCGGATCAGGACCCCACTTCCAGGAACGTAGGCGAGATCTACACCAAAAAAAGAATAGCATCGCCTATAAATTCTTGACGTAACGCCCGTAGATTTTCTAAGGGGGCTGTAGATATGCAGCTCAACCTCCTCTGGGAGGACTAAAAAAAACGTTTACTATGGACCCACCGGGGCGCCAATAGTTATTTATTCTAAGCTACATTAAGGCGATTACCTAAAAAAGGTGTTTAGATGGTAGAATTCAAAGCTGTCATCAATGATGTCAAGACCGGTAAGTCGTACCAGGTCCCAGTAGCCGGCCATCATGCCAACTCCCTTATCGGTAAGAAGATCGGGGATGTCGTGGACGGTATTTTCGTTAGCCTTCCCGGATACAAGTTGACGATCGCAGGCGGGAGCGACAAGGACGGAGTCCCCATGCGCGCTGATCTCCCAGGCGTTAGGCGTAAGAACATACTGCTGTCCGATGGCATCGGCTTCGCTGCCCCCTCGGATGGGATGAGGCGCCGCAAGCTGGTCCGCGGTAACACGATCTCCCCCGAGACCACCCAGATCAACATGACCATTTCCGCCGCCGGTTCCAAGTCTGTCGAGGAACTGCTCCCTAAGAAAGAGGAGAAGAAATGAAGGTGTCCCAGCAGCCCGAGGTCAACATCGGGATGATCGGCCACGTCGACCACGGCAAGACGACCCTCACCAGGGCCTTGAGCGGGGAGTGGACGGACCGTCACTCTGAGGAGATCAAGAGAGGAATCTCCATACGACTGGGCTATGCTGATACCGCTTTCTATCGTTGCAAGAAGTGCAATAAGTACACCACCAAGGCGATGTGCCCGGAATGTAATGAGGAGGCCGAGTTCCTCCGCGCGATCTCCTTCGTCGACGCTCCCGGACACGAGACACTTATGGCCACCATGCTTTCGGGCGCGGCCATGATGCAGGGCGCCCTACTATTGGTCGCCGCCAACGAGCACTGCCCGCAGCCGCAGACCAAGGAGCACCTGATGGCCCTGTCGATCATCGGGGTCGACAAGATCATCATCGTGCAGAATAAGATCGACATCGTCACCAAGGAAGAGGCTTTGGAGAACTACCGCGAGATCAAACGCTTCGTCAAGGGGACGATCGCTGAGAACGCCCCCATCATTCCTGTCTCCGCTCACCACGATGTGAACATCGACAAGCTCATCGAGACCATAGAGACGTACATCCCCACACCAAAGTACGACAGCTCCAAGACGCCGATGATGTACATCGCCCGGTCCTTCGATATCAATGTCCCCGGCTCCTCCCCCGATTCACTTAAGGGCGGAGTGCTGGGCGGTTCCCTCACGCAGGGGACCCTTGAGGTCGGGGATGAGATCGAGGTCCTTCCCGGCCGCAAGGTCGAGGTCAGCGGTAAGACCTCTTGGGAGAAGATCACCACCACCATTCAATCGCTTCACACCGGCAACACCAAGCTGAGCACCGTTGGTCCCGGCGGCCTGATCGCCATCGGTACCAAGCTCGATCCCGCGCTGACCAAGTCCGACGGTCTGACCGGGAGGCTGGTCGGGAAGCCCGGAACCCTACCGCCGGTCGTTCACAAGTTCGTCATGAACACCCACCTCCTGGAGAGGGTCGTGGGTGCCGCTGAGGACCTGGTCGTGGAGAACATCAAGACGAATGAGCCGCTGATGCTTAGCATCGGCACCGCGACCACCGTGGGCATAGTCACCAGCGCCCGCGGGAGCGAGTCCGAGGTCGCGCTGAAGATACCGGTGTGCGCGCTCAAGGATCAGAGGGTCGCCATATCCAGGCGCATATCCGGAAAGTGGCGCCTCATAGGCTACGGCATAATCCAGTAGGCCTCCATGCCCAACGTGGTACTGGACACCAACGCCCTGCTTTTACCCTTTGAGCGATCGATCAACATCGACGCGCAGCTGCGCTCGCTGTTGGGCGAGTGCCAGATCTTCGTACCAGGACCCATCGTGGGAGAGCTAAAGCGCTCCCCCAGCAAGCACGCTCCGGCCTCTCTCCGGCTTTTATCCCGCTACACCATAGAGGACACCGTGGCCGTGGGAGACAACGCGGTCATAGAGCTCGCCGAGCGCCTGGGAGCGTACGTCGTGACCAACGACCGCCTGCTTATCTCAAAGCTTCGGCAGAAACGGATAAAGGTCATACTCCTGAGGGGCGGGAGCCACCTCGCCGTTGATGACGGCTAGATCAGCGGCCGGGGAGGGTCCTCGGGTGCCGTGACGTTGGGGTTCTTCAGCATCTCCAGGCGCACCTTGAGGAGCATCTCGCCCCAGAGCGAGGAAGCGTAAATGGGGACCTTATTACCGACCTGCAGCAGGGCCTTTTCCATTGCTCTCTCCCTCACTGCCTTGGAGGCGCAGGAGGTGATGATGTCGCAGGTGTCGAAGAACGTCTCCGCCTCCTCGGCGGTGCGGCCGGTGGTGTGGACAGCGAAGATAGCCACGCGCTGGCCGAACTCCTCCCGGATGCGCCGGGCGTCAGCGGCCGATGCCACGGTGACACCGACACGCTTGAACCCGCGCACGAACGCCAGCCTCGTACCTTCGTACTGATCTATCTCCGCCCTCTTGGGGTCCAGCACCATTTCTTTGCCGATGGCGTCGATGATCTCGGGGATGGGCGTGGTCTCGACAAGTCCGGAGACCCTTCCACCGATGCCTTGTATTAGCTCTGGATCTGAGACCACTGCGGTCCCGGCGCCCTCGCATACAATCACCGCAGCATCGAGCAATCCTCTGTCCACGGCCATGCCTAGTAGCTCGGAGACGCCGAAGGAGAGGAAGTCCTTCATGCGCATCTTGCGCTCTGGAGTGCACATCCCGAAGTCGCGGATGCGGAACTCCATGTTCTCCCTGACCGCCTCCGGCGTGATGACCTGGATGTTACGGACCTTGGCGAACAGGGGGCAGTACTCCACCTCCGGTCTCCCGACCTCCACGACCTTCCCGTCCCTGATCACTACCTTGGTCCTGCCCAAAGCCTCGATCACGTGCCTGTCCATCCAGATACCCTCCCCGCTCGTTGCCATCTCCAAGGCAAGGAAGCTATAAAAATGATGGTCAGCACGCTCACTGACCACGATCCGGGTTGCTACCAATATGCAAATACGATGTAGGCCATACGATGCGAATTGGAATGAACGAGAAGTTCGCCGTAGCTCTGAAGCAGATAGCCCTGCTGGGCGGAATCAACGATTACATCGCCATCTCCTCGCGCGAGCTGGGCTCGCGTCTGAGGATAAGCCAGCAATCGGCGTCCAAGCGCATCCTGGAGCTGCTGGAGGAAGGACTGATCCAGAGGGATCTTGGCGCCAGGAAGCAGCGCATCAAGCTGACCAAGAAGGGAGTTGACGCCTTGCGTTCGGAATACTCGGAATACCAGAAGATATTCGAGCTCAGGGATCAGCTGGCCATCCGCGGCATGGTCACGACGGGTATGGGCGAGGGGCAGTATTACGTGACCCAGCCCGGATACCAGGAGCAGTTCACGGAGAAGCTCAACTTCGTGCCGTTCGAGGGGACGCTGAACCTGAAGATGAACCCCTCAGACGTCGATAAGCTGGACATCCTCCGCCGGGGCGACGGCGTTGTCATCAACGGCTTCCAGCGCAACGGCCGCACGTTCGGAGAGGTGAGGGCATTCCACGCCACCATCCAGAACATCGAGTGCGCTGTCATCCTCCCGTCGCGCTCGCACTACAGCGACATCATGGAGGTCCTATGCAAGTACAACCTTCGTCGCACGCTGGGTCTGCACGACGGGGACGTGGTGGAGATCCAGATCAAGGTAGATTGATCAGAACCTCTTGCTCACATGGTCGAGGACGGAGCGGAATATTACGTGCCCGTCCCCCGGAGCGTCCGGCTTTCCCCCACTGCGGGTCCAGTCAGGGTGCTGGTAGCGGAACATGGCCCTCTCGGGATGAGGCATCATGCCCAGCACGTTGCCCTCGGGGTTGCAGATGCCGGCGATGTTGCCAATGGCCCCATTGGGGCACCACGGGTATCCCGCGTAGTCGCCGTTGGGGTCGACGTAGCGGAACACCACCTGGTCGTTCTCCTCCAGACGCATCAGGAACTCCTCCTCGCTCTCCGACGGGAACCGGAGGTTGCCCTCCGCGTGGGCCACAGGGATGGCGACGATCTCGCCCCGGGGCAGCAGGGAGGTGAACACGCACTTGCCGTGGTTCTCGTGCTTAAGGTACGAGGGGCGGCACTCGAAGCGGCCCGAGACGTTCGTGTACAGCGCTGCCTGCGGGGCCTCGCTCATGATCTCGTCGAACGATGGCAACACGCCCAGCTCCACTAGTATCTGGAAGCCGTTGCAGATGCCCAGCACCGGCCGCCCTGAGGCTATGAAGTTCTCCAGGTCGGCGGCGAGGTGGCTCTTCATGCGGGCGGCGAAGATGGCACCGGCGCGAACGTAGTCCCCCGCCGAGAACCCGCCGGGCAGCATCAGCACCTGGTACTCGTCCAGCTCCCTGCGAAGCTCTCCGGGGGAGCGCCCGATGAGCTGCTTCAGGTGCACCTTCTCGGGGTCCGCCCCCAGGGCCTTGAAGGCGTCGTACGCCTCCTGCTCGCAGTTGGTGCCTTCGATGCGGAGAATGCAGACCTTGATCTCTTCGAGCTTCATGACATCACCCCAGCGATCTCCATAGAGGTTCGGACCACGCCCTTCTCATGGCCTGGGTCTTCAGGTCCACGGCCGCGCCCTTGTCCCTGATGGTCATCCTGCTTCGGCCGACGCTGCCGATGCGGAACGCATGCTCCTTCGCGAGCGCCTCGAACTCTCCGGCCCTGGAGAGCTCCACCTCCACGACGAAGCGGGAGTTGGTCTCGGAGAACAGCTTCACCGCCGTGGGGAGGTCCCCCAGGGCGCCGAGGTCTCCCTCGAAACCCAGGTCCCCGCCCAAGCACATCTCCGCCAGCGTTATCGCCAGTCCGCCGTCGGAGCAGTCGTGGCAGCTGCGTATGAGGCCCTTGGACATGGCGCCTAGCAGGAGGTCCATCCTGGAGCGCAGCACCGATGTGTCCACCGCGGGCACGGAGCCCCCGCTGCCGCCGTAGCGGCGGTACAGCGCGGACGCGCCCATCTCCTCCCTGGTCTCACCTATCACATACACGGGGTTCCTCTCCACCTTGAAGTCGGTGGTGACGCACTTCCTGATGTCCTCGACGATGCCCACCCCCAGCACCGTGGGCGTGGGCAGCGCCGGGCCCTGGGCGGTCTCGTTGTAGAAGGATACGTTGCCGGACGGGACCGCCAGGTCCAGGTCCCTGGCCATCTCCCCGATGCCCCGCACCGCCTCCTTGAACTCGAACAGGCGCTCCGGTTTCTCCGGATTGCCGAAGTTGAGGCAGTCGGTGAGCGCGTGCGGTCGCCCGCCGACGGCGATGATGTTGCGGCAGGCCTCGTCCACCGCGCTCCTCCCGCCGTTGTAGGGGTCCTGGGACGTGAACCAGGGGTTGACGCCGATGGCGATGGCCAGACCGCGGAAGGAGTCGGTCCGGGGCTTGAGGACCGTGGCGTCCGCGGGCCCGTGCAGACCGGGCTTGCCCTGGAGGGGCTTGATGACGGTCGACGCCCGCACCTCATGGTCGTACTGCATGATGGCCCAGTCCTTGCAGGCGATGTTGGGGTCCGCCAGCGTCGACAGTATGACCGAGTTCCAGCTCTCCGGGAGCTGCGGCTCCTTGACCGGTAGAAGGGTGCTAACGTTGGAGGCCGCCGTCGGTCGGCAGTACTCCGGACCCTTGGTGAGGAAGTCCAGGTCGAGATCGAAGACCTCCTCCCCCTGGAAGATGAGACTCACCTTCTGCTCCTTCACCACCTCGCCGATGACCGTGGCCGGAACGTCCCACAGGTCAAAGACCTCCAGTATGCTCTCCACGTTCTCTTTGGGAGAGGCGAGCATCATCCTCTCCTGGGACTCGGACACCCAGATCTCCCACGGTGCCAGGCCCGCCTCCTTCAGCGGGACCTTGTCCAGCTGCACCACGGCCCCGCACCCTCCGGCCAGGGCGATCTCGCCTACCACGCAGGACAGGCCGCCCCCGCCGAGGTCCTTGATGCCGCTGACCAGCCCCCTCTCGTTGACCTCGAGGCAGGCATGGATCGTGGGCTCCTTGGTTATGGGGTCGCCCAGCTGCACCGCTCCCCGGGACTCGTCCTCGGAGCGTGAGCTCAGCTCCGCGGATGCGAAGGTCACGCCGTGAATGCCGTCACGACCGGTCCGGCCGCCGACCAGGATCAGAACGTCACCGACGCCCCTCACGGCGTTGTTGAGCAACTTGTCCTTCCGCAGGAAGCCTATGCAGCCGACGTTCACCAGGCAGTTGCCGGTGTAGGACGGATCGAAGAACATGCCTCCTGCGACGGTGGGGATGCCGATGCGGTTCCCGTAGTCACGTATCCCCGCGACCACCCCCTGGGCGAGATACTTGGGCAGCTTTACTCCCTGGGGCACGCTCATGAGGTCCAGGGGGCCGAAGAACAGAGGGTCTACCAGGGCGATGGGCTGGGCGCCCATTGCCAGCACGTCTCTCACGATGCCGCCTATGCCCGTGGCCGCCCCACCGTACGGCTCGATGGCCGATGGATGGTTGTGGCTCTCGACTCTGAGCGCGTACGCGTGCTCGTCATCGAAGGCCATCACCCCTGCGTCCCCCTTGGCCAGGACGTCCGGGTGCTTGATGCCGAAGATGTGCTCGCGCAGGAAGCACTTCGAGGATTTGTAGCAGCAGTGTTCGCTCCACGCCTGGGCGATGGACTGGAGCTCGACGTCCGTGGGCAGCCGGCCCCGGGCCTTGAAGTACGCCTTCACCGTCTCCAGCTCCTCCAGGCTGAGGTTGAGCCCCATGGTCTTGGACATCTCCCGCAGCTCGTCAGGTGACGCCGAGAACAGGTCCACCTCGAATAGCGGGAAGGGCACGGCCCTTTTCCTGGTCAACTCCTTGCTGCCCATGCCAATCCCTCACTTCAGCTGGACCCTGAAGGTCTGGATCACTGGGTTGGCCAGGAGCTTGCGGGACATTTCTTCGCAGACCGACGCGGCCTCGGAGGCAGGGATGTCCAGGTCCATCTCGAAGACCTTGACCGTCTTGACGCTCCTGATGCCCTTAAAGCCAAGCAGCTCCAAGGCCTTCTTGGTGTTCTCGCCCTCAGGGTCCGCGACCCCATGCTTGAGCTCTATCCTGATCTCGGCCGTCACCATGGTCAGCACCGAATCCGAATTGAGGTCCAATACTTAACTATATGCGGGATGAGGGAAGAAAAAGGGGGACGGAGGCTGCGGTCCAGCGCCCTCCGCGCCGCCTATGGCAAGGCGGTTATGATGAGGCTCCAGTTCATCATCGCCATGAGCGGAAGGTCCTGGTCCGATGACGCGCATGAGGCGATCGCGTTCTGGAACACAATTCTCATGGGGTTCAGCTGCTGGGGCTGAGGCTCCAGGGCGATATCCGGGTCGTTCTGGATCACCAGGCGCATGCGGTCGAGGCTCCCGAAGAAGTACTCCTTGTATGCCGCCCGCTCCCCGTCGGTAGCCTGGTCTGTGGGAATCCAGTCCACGGTGTCGGCGGCGGTGACGTCGACCGGCACCCAGCCGTACTCAGGCAGGTTGAACTCGGCCCAGAAGTGGGTGCCGGTCCCTCCACCGAAGGACTGGTAGCCTCCGCAGGAGCGTGCCGGTATCCCCAGGGAGCGGAGCAGGGCGCAGTAGTACTGCGACTGGGCCCCGCAGTCCCCGTAGCGGTGGGTGCGGACGTACTCCGACTCGCCGATGTTCAGCGCGTCAATCGTGAGGTGCGGCGTGTAGCTGTAGGTGATGTTGCCGATGACGTAGTCGTACAGGAGCTTGGCCTGCAGGTAGGGATTGGTCTCGTTGCCCACGACCTGCTGGGCCTCGGCGGTTATCTCCGGAGTGATCCTGATGCTCTCCTGGGAGGTCGTGTACCTGATGTAGTCCTCCGAGGTCCTGTTGTAATCGCCCAGGGATGAGGGGTCGATATCGAAGTGCTTCTGGTATACAGCGTAGGAGTAGGTCACATCGATGGCAAGGTCCTCAGTAAGGTTCTCCAGCGGGACCTCCATGTAGATCTGCCCCAGGTCGCCGTCCGTGGATATGGTCCTGACCCATTCCTCCGGTTCCGCGGAGACCACCGTTACATTGACCTGGCTGGCCGTCCCGATGGGGGCCGGGAGCCACACTGAGAGGGTGCCGGTGGAGGGCAGTTCGGAGCGGGGGATGGTCAACGTGCCGTCCGCAATGTAGCTCCTGGGGCTGAAGAAGGTCCCGGAACGATTGGCATCAAGTTCGAGGACCTCGTCCATCATGGCCTTGAACATGTCCGGTTCATCCTTGTCCAGCCACTGATGGAGCAGTGTGAGGTTGCGGAAGGCGATGTTCTCGGCGATGCCGCCGTAGTAAAGCTCCTCACCGTCAGATACGATCTTCTCGATGCTGGAGCTGTTGAGCCATGAGCTGCGCTCGCTCTCCGGGACCCAGGTGAAGGTATCGGCAAGGAGCTCCTCCGCCTGCTCCCTGGTCAGACTGTACTCGAACAGCACCCGGTCGCATCGGAACTTCATATTTTGCGCCTCTGAGGCCGCATCTGCGTTCCCGGACCTCAAGAAGTCCTGGTACGAGCGTTCGAACAGGTCCGAGGCCGCGCCGTAGTTGGAGGCCTGGAACTCGACCATCCCGTTATCGAATAGCTGCCTGGCCGTGAGATCAGGCCTTTCGGTGCTGATGGCCAGCACTGCGCCCATGCCGGATATGAGGACCGCGGCGGCGATGACCATGGAAACTGTGCGGGAAGTATCGGTAGAGCCCATGGTCATGGGACCAAGGTCATTTTATTTCCAGGTTTGTGCCTGAATATCCTTTCCGATCATGGCGCCAGTCCGTATATGGGTATGGCCTGGGCGATGCCGGAAAGGATGAAGTTCACTGCCACTGCCGCCAGTAGCAGGCCCATTATGCGGGAGAAGGCCATGGCGCCGGACTTCCCCATGAGGTTGTAGATGAAGCCCGACTCCTTCAGGACAACGTAGGAGATGGCTACCGTCAGGATTATGGCCAGGCCGATGGCTAGGAGGTAGAGGTAGGAGTCCGGGTAGGTCGAGGAGTCGGAGACCAGGATCATAACGGTGGTGATGGCGCCGGGGCCGGCGAACATCGGTATGCCCAGGGGAACGATGCCCACGGACTCCTGTTGCAGCGCCTCGTCATGTTCCTCCTGCGTTATCTTGATCTTGGACTTCTGACCCTGAAGCATGGAGAAGGCGATGGAGAAAAGCAGCACGCCCCCGGCGATCTTGAACGATGGGATGGTGATACCGTACAGGGAGAATATCCACTGGCCGAACACCGCGAACGTGAACAGCACTACCAGGACGACGATACAGGTCTTGGCGGCCACGCGCTGCTTCTGCGCGGGCGTGAACCCTTCGGTGATGGCGAAGAAGAAGGGGATGTTACCCAGGGGGTTGACGATGGCGAACACCGTGGCGAACGCCGAGATCGCGAACTCCGGTTGCATGTCTGCTAATCACCGTGCCCATGATTATAGCTGATGGTCCCGGGCGGCCTTCCGGGCGAAGACCAGGTATCCGGTGTGGCCGAGGTTCTCGTACGCGGGGCGCACCCCTCCGGGATGGACCTCGATGCGCCGCTGGATGTTCTCCACCGCGTCCACCTCCAGGTACCCGTGCTCCCTGAGCCCCGTAACCACACCCTCCACCTGGTTGGTGTTGGGGACGAAGGCGGAGAAGCACCCTCCGGGACGGAGGATGCGGTCTATGTTGTCGAGCGCCTGCCACGGGTCCGGCATGTCCAGCGCCACCGCGTCCACCATAGTACCAAGGTCCAGGCTCTTCACATCCCCTATGCGCAGGTCCCAGTAGGGGGCCAGCCCCGCCCGTTCGATGTTCCTCCTGGCGCGGTGAGCGAACTCATCCCTGACCTCGACGGAGATCACCTTGCCCGTCGGCATGACCGAGCTCAGCAAGGCCATCGTCAGCGCTCCCGAGCCCACACCTGCCTCCAGCACCACGTCTCCCGCCTTAAGTCCCAAGCGGAACACCACCGTGGCCGCGTCCTTGGGGGTGATGATCTGCGGGCCCCTCTCCAACGATTCCATGAGCTGTACCACGGTGGCCTTGAAGGCGTGGAAGTCCTTTCCCGCGAGCCTTACCAGAGAACCGTCGCTCCTTCCGACGATCTTGCTGCCGTCGACGACCCCCAGGCCCTGCACCTTCATCATGTCATTATGGAGCTGAAGCCAGAAACGCCGGTCCCTGTCGTCCAGGAGATATATAAGATCGCCTTCGGAGAGCATGATGCAACAGCATGGGGGACGGACAAAAATACTTTCCCTCCCTACCTTGCAGGCCGGTCATCAGAATATGTGGGAATCATCGGGCATCAGTTCCTCGCATCACCATCGCCTTCATATGGGTACGCTGCCTAGGATAGCCGACCTATGGTCTCACTCCTGTCCCTTAGCTCATCGCCTCTCGTCTGGGCCTACCTTGCGCTGATGGTCCTCTTCTTCTTCATCAGCATAGTCTATCGCGGGGTGAGGAGGGACCACAGCGTCGTGAGGGGCACGAGGACAGAGTATCTCCTGTTCCTCATCGTCAATCTCGCGTTCATTCTCCTTCCCTTCACGTACGCAGTGAGCAGGGTGTACGATGGTCTGAACTATCATGTGCCGCCCTTCTTCAGCATATTAGGTCTAGCCGGCCTCGTCGCCGCATTCCTCATCAGGGCAAAGGCCCACCTGGACCTGGGTGAGAGCTTTACCATATCCCCGGGGACAAAGAGGAGGAGGCCGCTTGTCACCACTGGCATCTATTCCCGCATCAGGCATCCCATGTACCTGGCGATGATGGTGTGGGCCATCTCCTCCCCGTTGGTCCTTCATAACTACCTTATCGGGCTGTTCCCCCTGGCCGCCATAGCTACCTTCCTTCTCGTTCGTGTGCCCCTCGAGGAGAAGATACTCATGGAAGAGTTCGGAGAGGAGTACGAAGCGTACGTGGACCGTACAGGCGCCCTGCTGCCCCGCATCATCGGGTGAGATGGGCAGTACTCATAGCGGAGATGTTAAGGAACAGCTTCTTGCCCCCAATCCTTATCCGCATCAACTGTCTGGAAAACCATTTTATACAGTTATGGCGTTGGCCGGACTCATGGCAGAGGCCGATCTACCTAGCAAGGCCATTAGGTTTCTATCCATTCTTCTGATAATCGGCGGAGTGGCTTTCTACTTAGTGTGGGGGATCGCCTTCGGCAGCTGGAACTTCTTCGAGTCCCGCTTCGTTCCCGTGTACGCCATCTTTATAGTCATGGTGGCGTTCGGCGGTCTTGGTCTTTTATTGTTAAAGAACAAGGACTAAGCAAATCTCTTCTCTATTTCTGGACAAACCTCATCTGAATTATGATTTCGTTCACTAATTACATTTCGCTGATCCAGATCGGTAAATAGAAAAATAGTGGAGGAGGAAGGTGTTTACATCGCGCGGGCAGCGTAGACCACAGTATCGGTCTCCTTGCCGCAGCACAGGCACTTGCCGTGGAAATCCTCTTTGACGTATGGGCTCCCCAGGATCTTCAGCTCGGTCCGCTCCTCGATCTTGCGGCCGCACTCCTGCTCCCCGCACCATCCGAAACGCAGCCACTTCTCCGGCACCTCCTTGAAGTCCATGTTGTCGACGTCCATGATGGAGTCGTCCAGGAACTTCTGGGCCTTGGCGCGCATGTCCTTGGCGATTACCTCAAGCATGGACCGTACCTCGTCCACGACCTTGCTCCGGTCGAAGCTGCCCTTCTTCCCGTCGTCACGGCGAGCGTACGCCACCATGCTCTTCTCGATGTCCCTGGCACCAAGCTCCAGGCGAAGGGGCACGCCCTTCAGCTCCCACTTGAAGAACTTGGCGCCGGGGCGCTCATCGCTCTCGTCGAGAGTTACCCGGACCCCTGCGGCCTTGAGCTCGTCGCGCAGCGCCCGTGCCTGCGCCGTGACCGCCTCCACGTTCCCCTTTGCCAGTATAGGTACGATGACCACCTGGAAGGGCGCGAGGGCAGGCGGCAGGACCAGTCCCTTGTCGTCACCGTGCACCCCGACCACGGACCCGAGGAGCCTCTCCGACATTCCGTAGGTGGTCTGGTGCACGTACTTGGTGCTCCCGTCGACGTCCTCGTACTTAATGTCGAACGGGCGGGAGAAGTTCTCCCTGTAGTGATGTATTGAGCCCAGCTGCAGGCTGCGGCCCCGCATCATGGCGGTGTCGATGCCCACCGTGTAATAGGCGCCGGGGAACTTGTCCCACTCGGTGCGCTTCAGCAGCTTGTACGGCAGGCACAGCTTCTGCATGAGCTTCTCCAGGATCTCAAAGTCCTCCTCCACCTGGCGCTGGGCATCGGCCTCGTCCACGTGGCAGGTGTGGGACTCGAAGAAGTGGATCTCCCGTACGCGGATGAAGGCGCGGGTCTGCTTGGTCTCGTACCGGAAGGTGTTGACAAGCTGGTAGATCTTGAGGGGCAAGTCCCCGTGGGAGCGCACCCAGATGGAGAACATTGGGTACATGGCGGTCTCCGACGTTGGCCGCAGGAGCAGGGGGATGTCCAGCTCGTTGAGGCCGGCATGCGTCACCCAGTACACCTCGGCGTCGAAGCCCTTGATGTGGTCCTTCTCCTTCTGGAACTCGGTCTTGGGGATCAGGAGAGGGAAGCAGACCTCGTCATGGTTGGTGGCGTCCAGCTCCTGGCGGATGAAGGAATCGATGTACTGCATGATCTTCCACCCGTAGGCAGGCCAGACGTTCATTCCCTTGATAGGGTAGCGCTTGTCGGTAAGGCCAGCGGTCTCGACCAGCTCGTTGTACCACTCGCTGAAGTTCTCTTCCTTCTTCATCCGTCACACCCTTGATAGCTCCACCGAATAAGGTTCCGGACTTAAATGTTTCAAGGCCGGCCGCCGTCCACGAGCATCAACGGCGGGGGGGAAGCATTACAAAGAACGGTAATATGGTGCCGCTCAGCGCAGGGCCTTGGCTATCTGGGGCGCGACGGAGATGACCGACACCTCGCCCTCGATGGTGTTGGTGGAGTACACCGCGTTGCAGCACTTCCGCAGCCGGTCCAGCGCTCCCTTGGCGAACAGGCCGTGGGTGCACACCGCGGTGACGCTCTTCGCGCCCATTATCTTCAGCTGGTTGGCGGCGGCCTCGATGGTCCCGCCGGTGGAGATTATATCGTCGACGATGAGGGCGTTCTTGTCCTTGGCGTCCAGGGTCTTGGGGGCCATCCTCACTACCTCCCCCGAGAGCCTGGTCTTCTCCAGGTAGTCCCAATCCGTGCCGATGACGGTGGCGACCTCGCGGGCACGCTGTAGCGCCCCCTCGTCCGGTGCCAGGACCATGTCGATCTCCGATCCCTTGAAGAAATCGCCTATGCAAGGGGCCGCATGGACATCGTAGGCATCCCCGCGGAACCAGTCCAGAACGATGGGCTTGTGGATGTCGACGGTGATGAACCTCCTGGAGTTCATCTCCACCACCTTGACCATGACCTTGGCGCTCAGCGCCTCTCCTCTCTTGAACCGCTCGTCCTGCCGGGCATAACCGAAGTACGGCACCACCGTGCTGACCTTCTTCGCCCCCAGGCCCAAGGCCGCGTCCTGAAGGAGAAGGAGCTCGACCAGGTTGTGGTCGGGGTGGGTGCTCTGAACGATGATGACGTCATCATCGATCCGCTCCTCCTCGATCCGGACATAGCATTCCCCGTCCGGGAAGCGGGTGGTGTGGGCTTGCAGGTACTTGCACTCCAGCTCCTTCGCCAGGTCCTGGGCAAGCATCTTCGAGGAAGAACCGCCGACTACAATCATGCGGAGGGCATTGGCGTTTTCGCTTTAAATCCTACGCCGTCCATCCTTCCATTATCCTGCATATATGGCTGCCTGCTGCGAACCGATAGAGGTATGTGAACGGGCAGCAACGCCTATCGCTCGACATCGGCCGTGTCGATGCCTTGAAAAAGCCCTCTTCGGAACGCGGACCATTTATACGTCTGGCCTCTTCCGCCGCTCTCAGCACCAGGTATCGTAATCATGTAACAATTTATTTAACGAGAGCATCCAATGCCTTTCCGGGATGCACATGGAAACCGAGGCGGACAGTCCGCCCCAGGTCGTTGGTGAGCCGACCGCTGAGCCTGTTTCTGGTGGGCCACATGTCAAGGCCCCGAGCGCAGGACCTGAGAATGCGGCGCCAGCGCCCGCTCAAGATATCGACGATCCTACGAACGCCGCAGGCACGGCCCCGCTCACCGATGACAACGGAACGGAGGCCGTAGGAATAATCTACGGGGACGTGGGGACCTCCAGCTTCAACCTCAGCGTCACCGGCAGGGTCGAGAAGATGGAGTACATCCAGGCCCAGCACGAGACCGCAGGATGGGTACTGGGGCAGGTCATGGACATGCAGCGTAAGACCGACCTATCCCTGGACAGGGCGAAGATGATCTCCCAGGGCGAGGATGTGCTCATACATGAGAAGGTCACCGCACTTGTCAATGTGATCGGCTACCGCGATGAGCGCGGACTCCTTCAGGTCCCGCGGACACCGTTCAGGGCCGGCCTGCCGGTCTTCAAGGCCGGGGACGAGCTGATCAAGAATGTCATCGGGCTGAAGGAGAACACCCCCACTGGAGCTTACATCGGCCTGCTGTTCGGCCACGACATCCGGGTGGAGATGGACATCAACTCCATGGTGCAGAAGCACGTCAGCATCCTGGCCAAGACCGGCGGGGGGAAGTCGTTCATGTGCGGCGACCTGGTAGAGGAGCTGATGAAGCACAACGTCACCATCATGGTGCTCGATCCCCATGGCGAGTACGGAGCCATGCGCGAGGCGGGGCATCCTGCCACCAGCTCCCGCAGCTTCAACGTCACCAACCGCGGCTTCGCGGACCGCATCATCGAGTTCGCCACCGACACCGCCGTGAACCCCCAGGCCAAGCCCCTGCTTTTCACCCTGGCGAACATAGAGGCGGGCGACCTCCTCTCGCTGACGAGCATAAAGAACGGCAAGGCCTACCTGAACGCGCTGCGGAAGGCCATCGATGCGGTGAAGAGCGTAAAGAAGGAGTACTCCCTGAAGGACATCATCCGGGTGCTGGAGAGCGATGAGGAGGGCAACAACGCCGCCCTCGTGAACGAGCTGCAGTTCCTGGACGACTGCAAGATCTTCGCCCCCGCGGGAACGCGAATAGATGATCTGGTGGTCAAGGGCAAGATGACCATCATCAACCTCAAGGGCACGGTCCCGGAGATCGCCGAGCTGATCGTGAACCGCATCTGCACCGCGCTGTTCGAGCTGCGGAAGATGGGGAAGATACCGCCCATGATGCTGGTGGTGGAGGAGGCCCACAACTACTGCCCGCAGCAGGGGCTGGCCGCGTCCTCCAAGATCTTCCGCACCATCGCCGCGGAGGGCCGCAAGTTCGGCCTCGGTCTGACGATAATAAGCCAGAGAGCGGCCAAGATCGACAAGAACGTGCTAAGCCAGTGCAACACGCAGATGATACTCAAGGTAACGAACCCCAACGACCTCAAGGCCATTACCGCCTCCGTCGAGGGGCTCACCGCAGGCATGGCTGACGAGATCCAGAGGCTGCCCATCGGGGTCGCTCTGTGCATCGGCGGGAACATCCAGATGCCCCTGTTCGTGGAGGTCCGGCCGAGGGAGAGCCGTCACGGCGGGGAGAGCGTGGAGATAATACCGACCAAGGACGATGATGAGGCATGAAGGACGTCATCTCCGAAGAGAAGCTGGCCAAGTACCTGGACACCACCAAGAGGGCCCTGGACAAGCTCAGGGTGGCAGCCCCGCCGCGCTCCTTCGGGAAGAGGCTGGCCGACGACTTCCTCAACATGGCCATATCCTACTATAATGACGCTCGACATTTCCGCGAGGTCGGCGACTATGTCAACGCCTTCGCCAGCGTCAACTACGCCCACGGCTGGCTGGACTGCGGGGCGCGCATAGGCCTGTTCGACGTGGGTGAGGACGACAAGCTCTTTACGCTATATGAGTGAGCCCTCAGAGCTCAGGACCCTCGGGCCCAGAAGGTCCAGGGACAGGCGGTACGTGGTGCCGAACCGCGACAGCTCCTTCTCCATGGCATCCAGGTCCCCGCGGGCGAAGACGGAGTTGCCCAGCATTATCATGGAAGCGTCACCCAGGCCGTCCACTGCCTCCAGGGCCTCCATGACGGCAGGTCCCGCCAGGCCGGTGCGCATGGTGAACGCCCTGCTGGTGCGGAAGAACGTGTCCGGGGTAGGGTCCTTCTCCAGCATCCGGTAGCACTCCCTGCCGATATACTCTATCTTCTTTCGCCTCAGGGGATCGCCCAGCACATCGGAGGTACGGATAACGGGACCGACCACCGCCGCCACAATATCCAAGGTGTCCGTCAGTCGGTCGATGCGGCCGTGAGGCGGTAGCCCTTCCCTCCGGCGGAAGGTCATTCCCCCTCGGGACAGTGCGGCCACGTCCCCCAAGCCCGTGCCGTTGCTCAGCTCCGCGCGGTGGGCCGCGGCGAACGCCTCTTCCTTCGTCCTTCCCAGCGCCTCGGCCATGGCGAAAGCGGCTGACAGCGCCCCTGCCGCGCTCATCCCGAAGCCGGTGCTTATCGGAAGCCCCAGGCTAGCATCCACAGTGATGTCGTACGACCCCTCTCCGATGATGTTCTCCAGGGCGGAACGCATGACTGGGGCATCGCACGGACGGCCGTCGATGATGAGCTCCATCGAGCCCTCTCCTGGCATGATCTCGATGGACGTGGTGACTCCCCTGTCGATGCACATCCCCGCTCCCCGGGAGCCGGTCCTGAGCGGCTCCTTATGGACGCATGGCAGGAAGAAGCCGGTAATATGGCCAGGGCAGTAGGCCGTTACCTTCATCCCAGGACCTTGACCACTTCGTCCAGGACCGCGTCCGCCAGGCCGCGCTTGGTCCCCTCGTGCTTCTTCTTTTTTCCGTCCGCGGTGATGATCACCGCCTTGGTGCTCGCCCGACCCACATCCTCGAGGTCGTTAGCCACGATCATATCCAGACCATACTCCTTGAGCCTCGACACCGCTCTCTTTGACAGCGTCGCCGGGGATACACCGACCTCGGCCTTGAAGCCTACCAGCACCTTCGTCCGAGGCCTTAGCAGAGGCAGGACCTTAGGCAGGGGGCGGAGCTTTAAGTCTACAGAGCCCCTCCCCGATGGCATCTTGCCATCCATCTTAGTGGGGGCGTAGTCGGAGAGGGAGGCAGGAACGATGACCACGTCGTGATCGACCTCGCTGACCATTCCCATCAGGTCCTCCACGGTGCGGAACGACCTCACCGCGAGGCCAGGCGGGATTGGGACGGACATCCTCCCGGCCCACAGCTCCACCTCCGCGCCCCTCTCGCGGGCCGCTCTGGCTATCTCCACCGCAGTAGCCCCGGTGCCGGTGTTGCTCACCACCCTGACGCTGTCCAACGGCTCTTCCGAGGAGCCTCCGATGACGAGCACCCTCCTTCCGCATAGGTCCCCCTTGGAGAACCTTGCCAGCACCCTCTCGACGATCTCCTCCACCGAGGCCACCCGCGCCTTCTTGCCCTGCAGCACCGGGCCCACGAGCTCGATCCCCATTTCCCTCAGAGCCTGCACGTTGCGCTGCACCGCTGCGTTCTCGTACATCGCCAGGTGCATCGCCGGGGCCACCAGTATGGGAGTTTGAGTGCCGATGGCGAGGGTGGCCATGGTGGTCACCGGCGTGTCATCGATCCCCAGGGCCATCTTGGAGATGGTGTTGGCCGTGCACGGTGACACCAGCAGCATGTCCGCCCGCCCCGGATAGTCCCCCAGCAGGCTTACGTGCTCCGTGGCTCCGGTCAGCCTCGTGATCACAGGCCGGCCGCTGGCGAACTCCATGGCCTCCGGGGTCATGAGCCTCTGGGCCTCCGGGGTCATGACCACCTGTACCTCCGCCCCGTGTCGGATCAGCTCCCTGACCAGCTCGAAGGACTCCACCGCGGCGATGCTGCCGGTCATGCCCAGCACGATGAGCTTGCCCTCAAGCTCTCGTCCCTTAGCGAACCGGATGGTCTCGGAAGGATGCATGACGGACTAATCCCCGGTAATGATTTAACTATATGTGAGCGGGAAGTCCCCCTGCGAAAGCGGGAGAATGAGAGCGAGCGACATAGAGAGCACTTTCTCAGAGGGGTCATGAATGTTCTTGCGGATACACCAACACTCGTGACCAAGCCTCTTCCCTCGTGATTTCCGAACGAGGATCACGGTAGGTACGGTCGGAACGACCGGAACTCACGCTTGTGGACAGCCGACCGCTACAGGCACCAGTGAATGCTGCGCAGGCCGACAGGTTGAAACAAGAAGCCCCGTCCGAAAGGGCGGGATAGCTCATTCCTTGTTTACCATGGACCACACCGTCCCCAATACATCGTCCAAGGGGCGCTCCGCGTCCACCACGATGTAGGAGGGATCCTCCTCGGCCAGCCTGTCGTACAGGGCGGCCACCTTCTTGAGGAAGTTCACCTTCTCGAACTTCTCCCTTCCCTTCCTGTCCTCCAATCGCGCCATGGCCTTGGAGGGATCGATCCGTAACAGGAAGGTCGCGTCGGGGCGGATGATGACGGGCTCGTTCACCCTCTTGAGCCATTCCAGGGTTCCCGGTCCCAGGTGGGGGCGGAGGGTCACGCCTTGATACGCCAGCGTGCTCCCTACATACCGGTCGCAGACCACTATACGGCCCTCCGACGTCCACTTCGAGATCTGAGCGGTGTGCTCGGCCCGGTCTGCGATGTACAGGAACGTCTCGGTGAAGTCGCTCTTCGCCTCCCTGTTCCCCCTCCGGACCTGGTCTCCCAACCAGGTGCTCGTGGGCTCGGCGGTCAGCTCCACCTCCCGGCCTGTGGACCGCAGCCTATCAGCGAAGAGGCGGGAGACGGTGCTCTTCCCCGATCCGTCGATGCCCTCGAAAACGAAGAAGCGCCCAGCAAGGACAGGGCAGGCCTCCGTGACCTGCAGTGTGCTGCCAACGGTGCGGTCTTCGATCAGTGGGCCTTCATCCTCGTTCATGGGCGTTCATCACCTGCGCTCTGGGTCCAGGGGGCGCACCTGAAGAGGCTGTCGAACAGGCAACTCTCCGCGATCAAGCCACCGGGCATGCCGTCCTATCGATGGAGGCAAGGCCCAGGGCCGGACGTAAAGGGTGCCTTTTACTGGACCAAGGCTCCCAGATGCGTTCATCCCCGGACCGAGAGCGCTCATCCAGCTATTTATGGTTAGGGTAGGAAGTTGTGGGGGGACTAACGTGCATGCCCTTAAGAACGATGACCGCATGATAATCTCCGAAAGGTGGTTGCGGCCGTGCACGTCATTTCGCTGCATTCGAGCCGTCCACCATCGATCGGTACGACTTTCCCCATGGGCGTACAGCTGGATAGACGAGGATCCACCATATGGAAGGTGACGTAGAGAACAAAAAGAAGAGATACGCGGACCTCTACCCGTCCGGTGCCTCCCCCGACCCCGGTCCGGAGCGGGATCAAAGTGCTCCTAGCACCGACCAGAGGAACGGCAACGGACCTGGGAAGGCAGGGAAGAGCAGGGGACGGTCCAAGCTCCGGCTGGCCGTTGGCGCTGGGGCGCTTATCATAGCCGCCGTCCTCCTCACCGGCCCGGTTCTGGGCATCCTCAACGGCCTCAACGGCACATCCTCCGGCATCCCTGTTCTGGTGCATCTGGGGCCCAGCGACAGGGAGGAGGTCAACGAGGCCTCGGTCACCCTGTCATGGTCCCCTTATGGCCCAGCCGAGAGCTACTCCCTCCTTATCACCAGCTTCGACCAGTACGGGTTCCGTATGAACCGCTCGTCACCGACGTCCAGCTACGTTCTGCATGAGGTCCTGCTGGACGGCACCTACCGTTGGACGGTGCGGGCCGTGGTCAACGGGAGCTACGGCCCTGTGGGCGAGGCCACGACCTTCACCTTGAGGACGGGGCTGAGCGCACCGGAGCTGTCATCGCCGGCGGACGGGAGCGCTGTGACCAACTCACTTCCGGTATTGGAGTGGGAGGAGGTCGCCCATGCCGACGAGTACCGCCTGCAGGTCTCCCTAACCCCAACCTTCACCAGCACACTGGAGGACCTCGTCCATGGCGGGCTCTCTTACGCCCCAGCGTTCTCTCCCTCGGACGGCACCACGTACTACTGGAGAGTTTCGGCCCATCACGAGCCGTTGTTGAGCGCATGGAGCGAGACCTGGGCATTCTCCTACAACGTGATGGTCTCGCCCCCCTCTCTGATCGGGCCCATAGCATCGACCACCGTGCTGGGCAGCGAGGTGCTGCTGGACTGGGAGGCCGTCCCGGGGGCGGATATCTATCAGGTCCAGGTCGCGACATCCGACCTCTTTGACAACACCGCCCTGGACACAAGCACCACCGGCAGCTCGTTCACTCTGGCTCAGCCCCTGGTGGAGAACAGCACCTACTCCTGGAGGGTGAGGGCGTCCGACGACGGGAAGTGGAGCCCCTGGAGCGCTACGGGGCGCTTCTTCCTTGGCGTTGAGGTCTTCAATGTAAGCTACGAGTGGCTCTACGATGGACGGGTGTGGTCGATGGCCTCGACCGTGAACGGCTCTGACTACTACCCTCTCCACGAGCAGGACCGTACATACAACTACACCTCCTACGTCGTCATTGACGATGCCACCGTGGCGGCCATCGCCGAGGAGCTGATGAGCACCGCCCTGCTCAACGGATACGATCCAGCACAGTTCATGCTCTCCTTCGTTCAGGGAATCCCATATACGAGCGATGAGACCACCGCCGGCCAGGTGGAGTATCCGCGCTATCCCCTGGAGACACTGGTCGACGGCGGGGGCGATTGCGAGGACAAGGCGGCGCTGTTCGCTTCGCTGATAGGGTCCCTGCCGCTCGAGAATGATGTCATCATGCTGAAGTACACAAGCCCGGGGGTCTCCGGCCACATGGCCGTGGGCATCTCCGGTAACGAATACGAAGGACGGGCGTACATGTACGAGGGGTCCGTCTACTACTACTGCGAGACCACCGCTCTGGGATGGGGCATCGGCCAGTTCCCCCAGGAGCTGGAAGGATATGATGTCCTGACCTTGCCCTGCTGAGCCTTCAGCACGAGTTACCAGCGGTCAGGTCATCCTGGAGGCTATCCGCCTGAGGCGCTCTGGACCAGGAAGGAGATGAACGATGGCAGGGACTCTATGTCCTTGATCTCCTTCTTGCACAGTGTCGAGATGCGGCTGCGGATGGTATCGTCGTACCTCACTTCGTTGGCCTTGAGAGCGTTCCTGAGGAGCTGGGCCAGGTGGCCGCCCTTTCGGTCCCAGTCGGTGAGGATGATGGCCTCCTTGCCCGTCCGTGCCAGCTCCTCCGCCACGCCGAAGAGGCCGCGGGCGTCCTGCACCTGCAGGATCTCGCCGCCTATACCCAGGCAGGATAGGGCCAGCCGGTCCTTGCGTCCCTCTATAAGGATGACCTTGCCCTCCTCCCGCTCGCGCAGCTGGCCGAGCAGCTCCTCCAGCTCCTCCAGCGTCTCCTGGGGGTCTCTCATGCCCCCTCCAGCCGTGAACGTGCTGTCTCCATGTCCAGGGGGACAAGGACGGTCTTCTGTCGGTCGGTATGGCCGCGTACGATCTCCACTCTGGTGCCGAAGAGCTCCGAGAGCAGCTCCACGACCGCCCTGTTCGCTCTCCCCTCGGTGGGCAGGGCCTGCACCTTCACCACCAGACGCTTCCTCCACTCATCGACCTCACCGACCTGGGGCCGCTTCGCGTTGGGGGTGACCATGATGTCCACCTCCACACCGCCCTTGACCGCCCGGAGGACCTCGGAGACGTCCATGTGACGGGATGGCAGATGTACGGTGAAAAGGTTTCCATCCTTTCCCTGTCGATCAGCTTGGAGCGGATGGCATCATCACATCGTTGGATCTCCCTCCACTAAACCAAGACCGCCGTACTTTTTATCGGACAAAACGGACGAGGTGACCGGATATGCTCAAATACGGCCGACAGAATGAACCTCGTGATGACAGCTTCCACGGACAACTTCACTTACGATGACCTTACCGAGGTCGCCCGTAGGGAGCAGCGCAACAAGACCATATCCGACGTCCGGAAGGACCTCTACCAGGCGATGGCGGAGTGCCAGGAGATGCTCAAGCGGGAGAGCGAGCGGGAGTTCGCGGCCGATCCCTTCTCCACCAAGTCCAAGCTTGCCAGCAATCAGCTCCTGAAGTTCCAGGAGAAGGCGGCGCAGGTGTTCGGGTTCCGCATGGGGAAGTTGCTGGACATGGCTCTCAGGGCGGCCGAGGGGAACAGGACCGAGACCTCGAAGCTCACGATAGAGGAGAAGGAGATCTACGACGAGGTCCACTCCCTCCTGAAAGAGAAGCGCTCCCTGCTGCTCGAGAACGTCAGGACGCGGATAGTAGAGGTCGAGGAGCCCTCCCTGGACACGGCGGAGGTCCCGGACATGGTCAAGGAGGCCAAGAGGGAGGAGGTGGAGGAGGCCGCCGTCGATGTGCCCGTGTACCCTAAGTACGAGGTCGATGTGGAGGCGGAGACCGCCGTCCATCCCAGACCAGATGCGGAGGAAGGTCCTGACGGGGCCGTGGACAAAGAGCTGAACACCCCCGCCCCGGTCGCTGCTCCGGTAGCACCGCCCACCACTGAATTCGTGATCCTGAGGGTCCTGGAGGATATTCCGAAGTTCGTTGGTCCTGACCGCACCTACACCCTCCGGAAGGAAGACCTGGTGTGCCTCCCATCGACCATCTCCAAGGCCCTCATCGCCAGGAAGAAGGCGGTGGCCGTCTCCGTAGTCCTGTCCGCCTAGATGATGATGGAGCGTAGGTCGTCAGGGCACATCATGCAGTCTATTCTGTCTTCCTTGCATCCCAAAGTACGGGAAACCGTTCGCCTTGCCAGGAGAGGTGTGTTGTTGTTCTTGCTGAGGTGGGCGAGGAACACCTTCCGCTTCTCGCTGTGGGTGGCCCACAGGGCATGGGCGCAGTCCACGTTGGACAGGTGGCCTCTATCGGACCGGATGTCGCTCTTCAGGCGCGGGGGATAGGGGCCGTTGATGAGCATCTGCACGTCGTGGTTGGCCTCGATGATGGCCATGTCGGCATCCCGGAGGGCAGCGAACACCTCCGCGCCCACCCT
Organism: Methanomassiliicoccus sp.; assembly: GCA_018262895.1. Lineage (GTDB taxonomy): Archaea > Thermoplasmatota > Thermoplasmata > Methanomassiliicoccales > Methanomassiliicoccaceae > UBA6. Next base: position 60,184 of record JADFDJ010000002.1, read on the forward strand.
GCCCAGGTCGGTCGCCAAAAGGACGTTCTTGTCTCCGTAGTGAACGTGGAAAGAGTTGGGATCGGCGGCGTTATGAGATATTGGTAGGGGATCGACGGAGAGGCAGCCGATCTCGAACCTCATTCCGGTCTTGAAAAGAATGGTGTCGTGCACAGCACCTATGTTTGAACATGCCAGGGTGGAGCGGTTGCAGCAAATGGGTACCTTATACTTGCGGGACATGATGCCCGCCCCGCTCACATGATCGGAATGCTCGTGCGTCAGAAGGATGGCGTCAAGGTCATTGGGGTCCAGGCCCACACGGCCCATGAGGTTGGCGATCCGCCTGCCGGAGATGCCGGCATCGAGCATGATCATGGTGTCCTCGGTGCAAATGACAGAGCAGTTGCCGTCGCTCCCACTGGCCAGGACGTGCACCTCTATCGAGCTCATCGCATCCCAACCTCTATCGTACTTGGGTTAAAATAACTAGCGACCTGTCGTCACCTTGTATGACGACGCATCTGACCGACCTGGCGATGTTCTTCCATCAGGGTGCGTTGAATGGTCATGATGCTTAACCGCGCCATATTTCAAAATGATCATTGAGCAACAACCTACATTCGCTCACAGGGGACCTTCTCCTCAAACTCCTTTCAAACAATATTCTGCACATTTCCGATAGTACCAACAGGGAATGTGGCCTCTTCTCTCACCGTGACGAGAATAATCTACGCTCATCCGGTCGAACCCTCCCTAAAGTCGATAAGCTCATCATCATCACAGCTCATCTAGCTCCGGTTAACATGCTATGCCCTCAGTGTGGAAAGGAGATGGAGGAGGGAATGATCAACAGCGATGCCAACATCTTGAGCTGGACGAAAGGGATGCTGAGCATCAGAGGGGACACCCTCAGCTGTGGGGTGGTTGCCTGCTTGAGGGGTCATAGGTGCATCTCCTGCCGCCTCATCATGGTGAAATATTAGGGGCCAGACAGGCGTTCGGGTCCTGGCTGGCCGGTTCAGGGATGCTCTCTGCACGCTTCTGTTCTCTGCCCTCACGAGAGTTCAGAAAGACTTATGTATATCGACCATATTTCACGGGCTTACAGGGGGCCCGTAGCTCAGCTAGGTAGAGCAATCGGCTCTTAACCGATGGGCCGAGGGTTCGAATCCCTCCGGGCCCGCTCCCTACTACTTTTATTCACACAATATGACATCTTGATTCGTGAATCCTTAACGCAGCATTGGCCCTTGAATCATTGGTACGTAGGTTGGTGGCAGTTATGTACGGTGTTTAGGAATGTTTTGAAGCAATCTATTTGAGCTCAAACACCACCATGTCCAGGTCAGAATCGCCAAGGTTCACGATTTCATGCGATTGAGCATCCATGAAGAGGGCCTCACCCGTTTCTAGGTCCATCACATCTACCTTTCCAGAAGGGTAGGTCAGTTGGGCCTTACCTCCCTTGAGAACATATACAACGTGGTCAGGATGGCTATGCATCGGGGCTTTGTCCCCCGCGGGTATGTGAGCCCTGAGGACACGCACTCGTTCATTCTCCACTAGGATCCCCGGGGCATTCCTGCCTATTCCCATAGCATCAACGATCTTCTGCTCGTCCTGTGCTGGTCTCATCACATCACCTATAAACAGGGCTTCGACAAGCCCAGATATCGTGGGTCCGCCTGGTACTAATAATGAGTGATTTAGCCCACGGGACCTAACAAACCATCGATAGTTCCCTCTAACCTGCAACCAGCACATACGTGTTAGTCTTGCGGCGACATTAGCAAACTATATCCATCTCCTCTCCCTGACATCGGACGGCTAGCACATGCATTACGTTTACTTCATCGGAACTGCCGGAAGCGGCAAGAGCTCCCTGGTCCAGGCGTTCAGCGAGTGGCTGGATGTCAACGGGATCAACAGCATCATCGTCAACCTTGACCCCGGCGCGGACTTCATCCCCTACGAGGCCGACGTGGACATCAGGGACTGGGTCCACCTGGACGAGATCATGTCCGAGTACTCCCTCGGCCCCAATGGCGCACAGATCGTGGCCTCGGACCTCATGGCGGTTAACGCCAAGGAGTGGGTACCGGTGATAAAGGGTATGGAAACGGATTACTGTCTGATCGACACCCCCGGGCAGATGGAGCTTTTCGCCTTCCGCCAGTCGTCCAACGCCCTGGTGGAGGAGCTGGGCCGGGAGGACAGCATGCTTGTTTTCCTCTCGGACCCCACATTGGCGCGCACCCCCAACGGGTTCGTTTCCGACATGATGCTCTGCGGGATCACCCAGTTCCGCTTCTCCCTCCCCATACTCAACGTCCTCTCGAAGTCGGACCTTCTCAAGGAGGAGGAGCTGGAGGAGCTCTCCACGTGGTCGCGCGATGCCTATGCCCTCTATAACGCCCTGACGGAGAGGGACATGTCCTCCCAGACCGTTATCAGCGTCGAGTTCCTGAAGGCCATGGAGAATGTGGGAATGTACAAGGAGTTGACCCCCGTGTCCGCTCTTGAGGGGACGGGCATGGAGGATATATACAACACAGTACAGCAGCACTTCGAGGGCGGGGAGGACGCAGGGTCCAGGCCCTCGCTAGAGTAAGGCTTCGCCGGCCTGAGAGAAGCTCTGCTGGTCCGCGGCCACCAGCTGGAAGGTCGCCTTCAGCTTGCCCCTGTCCACGAAGACCAAGGAGTCGTAGATCATTGAGCGGTAGACTGCCCTCTCCCTTCCCCGGGCATCGTAGCGATATGAGACCTTAGCTACCAGCCCTTTCTTCTCCATGACGCGCAGCCGGGAGAACACATGCGCTACTGGTACTCCCGTTATCTTGCATATCTCCAATGCTGAGAGCGGACGGTTCAGAGCTGCCAGGAGGATCTTTGCTGACTTCTCGTCCACAAAGACCTTGGGGGCTCTCATGACCTTCATTGATTATTGACTAGACAACAGGCTATATAACAGGTTAGATGTCAGTCCGCTTGACTGATTATCAGGTACAAGATTACAACTCGAGCGTGAATAAGAGAATAAAAAGTTGAGAATGAAAAGAAGTTTGGAGAAGAGGTTTTTAAGCGAACATCACGCCGGATTCGACGATCTTCGACGCTTCGTTGTCCAGGACCTTTATGATGGCCCTCTCGAAGTCGCTCATGTTGATATGGTCGCGGTTGTCGCGAATGGCGAACATGCCGGCCTCGGTGCAGATTGCCTTGAGATCTGCGCCCGTAGCACCCTCAGCCTTCATAGCAAGCTCGGATAGGGAGATGTTCTCGTCGATGGCCATCTTCTTGGTGTGGATCTTGAGGATCTCCAGCCTCCCCTCGTAGCCGGGCACGGGGATCTCGATGATCCTGTCGAACCTACCTGGCCTGAGAAGAGCCTCATCGAGGATGTCAGGGCGGTTGGTGGCCCCGATGATCTTGACCTCTCCTATGGGGTTGAAGCCGTCAAGCTCCGACAGCAGCTGCATCAGGGTCCTCTGGACCTCCCGATCGCCGCTGGTAGCGACCTCCAGCCTCTTGGCGCCGATGGAATCTAGCTCATCTATGAACACGATGCTGGGGGCCTTCTCCTTGGCCAGCTCGAACAGCTCACGGACAAGCCTGGCGCCCTCACCGATGTACTTCTGGACCAGCTCGGAACCCACGAAGCGTATGAATGTAGCGTTGGTCTGGTGCGCTACGGCCTTGGCCAGCAGGGTCTTGCCCGTCCCCGGGGGACCGACCAGCAGGACGCCCTTGGGGGGCTCGATGCCGACCTTCTTGTAAAGCTCAGGCCGGAGCAGGGGATCCTCCACGGCCTCCCTGACCTCCAGGATCTGCTCCTCCAGGCCACCGATCTCCCCGTAGGAGATCTCCGGCTTCTCGATTATCTCTGCGCCGATGACGATAGGGTCCAGGGATGGAGGCAGAACGCCCATTACAGCCAGTGTCTGCTTGTTGAGAGCGACCCTAGCGCCCACGATCAGGTCCTCGCTGGGAACGTACTCGGAGGTAGAGACGATGAAGTCCGGTCCTGTGGAGCTCTTGACGATGACCCTGCCGTCGGCAAGCACGTCCTTGATGGCGCCGATGATAAGGGGAGGGGACTTAAGTCTCTCCATCTCCGCCCTCATGCGCTTGAGCTCCTTCTGCAGTCTGAAGAGCTCGCTTTCGACGTAGCGCTTCTCTCCTTCCACCCGTCTTATCTCCTCCAGGAGCTCGCCGTTACGCCTCTCTAGGACCTCGATCTTGTCCCGCATCTCGGTCACAAGCTCTTCCAGCTGGGGTTCTTTCACTATGTCACCTCGGCAACGCTTAATTAAGGCCTTAGCTATAAGACCGTTTCGCCTATAAAGCTGATGGAGCCAGACAGGTAGGGCGGTCGTTTATCAGGCCGAGCGGGCCTTCGCCCGTCGATGTGATTATAGTGTTGAAGGGGATTTATAAAATTATTCATAATATTCCCATCCTCCGTACGGTCACGTTCAGTATCAAAAAAGAGTTCACTCAGCATAGGAATAAAATATATTCCAGCGCATTTAATTCAACCTCCTTCATTTCCAAAGAACGCTTTTTGGGTGGTTCTCAACTCCCGTTCTTCAAAGATGTTATATCATCGTTGAATTATTGCGAACTGAACGATCATGTTGTGCGAGATGTGCGGTAAGGAATCAGATTTCACCAAGACTATTTTCGTGGAAGGTACAAAGCTCACAGTGTGCAAGGAGTGCTCCCGCTTTGGAGAAAGTCCAGATGGAAAGGGCGGGGGGGCGAAACGGGGTACTGCCGCCGCTCCCAGCCGCACCATGGTCACCGAGAGGCTGGAGGCCCGGGAGCGCAGGATGAGGACCCGCTCCATCTATTCCGATGAGGAGACCACGGACCTCATACCCGAGTACTCCAAGGTCATCCGTGAGGCCCGGGCGGCCCGGGAGTGGAAGCAGGAGGACCTTGCGGCCAAGCTCAACGAGAAGGCCAGCGTCATAGCCAAGCTGGAGAACGGGACCATGCGGCCAAACGACGCTCTGCTGAAGAAGCTCGAGCACGAGCTGGGCATCAAGCTCACGGAGAAGGTGTCGGTGGTGAAGCCGGAGGGGGGCCGCTCCGCGGGCAAGGCCCTGACCCTAGGCGATATGATCAAGAAAAAATGAGCCTCACCGGCTCAGTATCTCTTTTTTTACCGGCTCCAGGTAGGCGGCCACGTCGATGCCCAGGTCCCTGGCGACCAGCACCGCAGCGACCTCCACGTCCACGCCCAAGCGCTCCTGGGTGCGGTTGATTCGTGCCACCGCGTCCCTCTTCTTGAGCCCGCCCTTGTCGGAGATGAGCTGCACCAGCTGCGCGAAGATGGAGACCTCCTCCTTCTCCGCGCTAAGCACCGCCTTGGAGGGCCGGAAGGAGAGCGAGGCCTCGATGTCCTTGATGTCGAAGCTCGGCTTTAGGAACTCCTCGGTGCGGACCAGGAGCCCCTTCTTGACCGACACGTCCAAGAGCATCTGCGCCTCCTTGGGCGTGAACCACCGGTAATCGAAGGAGACTGTGAGCATGAACTCGGTCTCGGTCATTACGTTCTTGCCCTTGCGCTTGAAGAGCACAGCCAGACAGGTCTCCAGTTCACCTATTGCGATCCCTCCGCTTCCAAGGGACTTACAATGCCAGCGGATATATCCATCTTTCCTTGCATTCAAGCCGCTCAGAAATCCTTCCAGCGCTGACGGTAGTTGAACACCGGTTTCTCGATCTGCATGGTGACCGTCGGCTGAAAGCTCCTCTCCCGTATCTCATCGTACAAGGCCGCATCGCAGGTCCGTTTGTAGGAGAGATGCATGAGGTAAACGAACCACAGCAGGTAGGCCAGTGTGATAACGATGACCGAAGGCCAATACACCAGGTACATAAGGGCCACGCTCGCCACCATGATAAGGCCCAGGCATGCAGCCGTGGCGACGTAGTGGCTCACCGTCCTCTCCATCCCCTCCCTCACCCCCAGGTTGGCGTAGTCCACCTTGGTCACCACGTTGAGGAGGTCCTTCTGCAGCAGGTACCATATCAGCACGACCGAGCTGATGGCCAAGTAGTACAGGACCAGCCCCGGGATGCCGGGGGTGGTCGCCACCGCCAGTACCAGGACCAAGTACGCGATGAAGGCGATGAGGAGGGAGCGGGAAAGGGTGAACACCTGGCTCCCGGGCATGACCATCTTGTTGAAGGTCCGGGATATCACCCCCGCCCCATAGGTCATGAACCTCGGGGCTTTCCGGGCGACCCAGTCCGCTAACGAAAAGGCCTTTCGTATATAGAGGGGGCAGAGAACGCTCATGATGAAGGTCACGGCCCCGGCGATGGGGTACAGCTCCGCCCCCTTGGTGGCCCCCGCCGCTTGGCTTCCCACGCTTGCGTACATTATCGACTCTCCCCCGCGGGCGCTGAAGGAGGCTCCCACGGAAGTGGCGGCCCGGCGGCCGAAGCCCACGAGGTAGGCTAGCGCCGACATTATGAGGATCTCGTCAACGCTTATGAGAACCACGGCCATGAGGATGATGACCCAGACCGAGCCGAAGAGCGAGGGGTCGATAAGCATCCCGAAGGCGACGAAGAACATGGCCACGAACGCGTCCCTCAGCGGAACGATGATCCTCTCCGCCCGGAGGGTGATCTTCGACTCGGCAAAGGTCATGCCTATGAAGAACGCCCCTATCAGCGCCGGAACCCCGCACAGCTCGGCGAGGGCAGCGGACAGGCAGATCGCTCCCAGCATGAACAGGACGAACATCTCGTCGCTCTTCATCTTCTGCAGGCGGGCGATGACCCGCGGGACCACCACCGCAGCCATGATTATGAAGAACAGGAAGAACGCCCCCAGGCCCATGAGCATGCTCGACACCGTGAAGTCAGCGTCGGTGTGGATGACCAGGCCGCCCACGATGGTCAGGAACAGCATGGAGATGAACTCCTCCAGGATGATCATCCCCAGCAGGAACTCCGTCTCCGGCCTCTCCAGGCGTCCCAGCTCCATGAGGGTCTTCATGGCCACCGCCGAGCAGCTCATGGCCAGTACAGAGGCCAGGAACAAGGTGTCGATCAGGGGCCAGCCCAGTCCCGTCGCCAGCAGGATCCCGGTGAACAGGTTAACCCCCACATCCAGGATGGACAGGATCACCGCGGGCCCCTTCACCCGTCGGATCTTGTCCAAGGAGAACTCCATACCCACGAAGAAGATGAGGAGTATGAGCCCCAGCTCGGATATGGTCTCAATGAACTCGGTTTCCTGGATGATGCCATTGTAGGCGAAGTCCCCTAATTGGAAGTGGAGGTAGGGGCCGATGATGATCCCGGCGGCGATGTACCCCAGAATAACGCTCTGTCTGGACCTCGAGGCCAGGAGGGCGCCGATGAAGGCCACCATCAATATGAGCCCTATCTCCAGCATCAGTCCGCTATATTCCATCTACATCGCCAGATAAGTGCCGGACGGGCCAACCAAAGGTCACCTTACGATACCTTCCAGCCGTGGGCAGGAGATGTTCAGGCTCTCCCGCCCTCTACCCGGTTCCAGTGCATCCCGTAAAGAGTAACGGATAGCGGGTAAAATATGTTTCTCGCCAAGAGGCGAAATCTGAAAAGTAACACCTAACGCCCCCTGCCGCCCCGGCCTGTGGAGCTGGCCGTTCACCCCTGGCCAGTCGTTATGCTGTTTCTATGCTTGGAATACTTGGAGAGAACTGAAGATACGCTATTCTTATATAGAAGAACAAACATTCAACGCAGGCTTAGCTAAACACTAGCTTCGTATATGAAAGATTATTGGAGGTAAATGCATGGGAATGGGAAACACACCTATACTCATCCTTAAGGAGGGTACGAAGAGAGACCGGGGCAAGGACGCCCAGTACAACAACATAATGGCCGCCAGGGCCATCGCTGACGCTGTCCGCAGTACCTTGGGACCCCGTGGGATGGATAAGATGCTCGTAGACAGCCTGGGGGATGTAGTCATTACCAACGATGGCGTGACCATCCTCAAGGAGATCGATGTCGACCACCCCGCGGCCAAGATGCTCGTGGAGGTCGCCAAGACCCAGGACACCGAGGCCGGGGACGGCACCACCACCGCTGTGGTCCTGTCCGGTGAGCTGCTCAAGAAGGCCACCGACCTCATTGATTCCAACATTCACCCCACAATCATCGCGGGCGGCTACAGGCTCGCCTGTAACAAGGCCCAGGAGATCCTGGACGAGATCGCGATGCCGATCGATGTCAAGGACAAGAAGGCCCTAAAGGTCGTCGCCGAGACCTCGATGATCTCCAAGTCCGTGAACGCCTCCCGCGAGTACCTCGCTGACCTTGCCGTGAAGGCGGTCACCGCGGTGGCCGAGCAGAACGGCAAGAAGTGGGATGTGGACATGGACAACATCCAGATCGTGAAGAAGACCGGCGGGTCCATGGAGGACTCCGAGTTCATCCAGGGCATCATACTGGACAAGGACCCCGTTCACCCCCAGATGCCTCGGAAGCTGGAGAATGCGAAGATCGCCCTCCTCGATGTGGCCATTGAGGTCCAGAAGACCGAGGTCGACGCCAAGATCGAGATCACCGATCCCAGCCAGATGCACGCCTTCCTCGAGGAGGAGGAGAAGATGCTGCGCAACATGGTCAAGGCCATCAAGGACGCCGGGGCCAACGCAGTGTTCTGCCAGAAGGGCATCGACGACCTGGCCCAGCACTTCCTGGCCAAGGAGAAGATCATGTCCCTCCGCCGTGTCAAGAAGTCCGATATGGAGAAGGTCGCCAAGGCCACCGGCGGTGTCATCATCAACAAGATCGAGGAGCTGACCGCCGATGAGCTGGGAAGCGCTGCCATGATCGAGGTCCGGGCAATGGGCGAGGACGACATGACTTTTGTCACTGGCTGCAAGAACCCCAAGGCCGTTTCCCTGCTGCTGAGAGGCGGCACCCAGCATGTCGTTGATGAGATCGAGCGGTCCCTGGACGACGCCATGAGCGTGGTCGCGGTGGCGATCGAGGACGGGAAGACCGTCACCGGAGGCGGAAGCTCCGCCGTGGAGATCGCCATGAGGCTGCGCGAGTACGCTGCCTCCATCGGCGGACGCGAGCAGATCGCCATAGATGCCTATGCCAGCGCCCTTGAGGTCATCCCCACCGCTCTCTCCGAGAACGCGGGCCTGGACCCCATCGACATACTCATCAACATGAGGAAGGCCCACAAGGACGGCAAGGTCAACGCCGGCCTCAACGTCTACACCGGCAAGGTCGTGGACATGAAGGACCTGAAGGTAATCGAGCCCATCAGGGTCGGTCGCCAGGCCATCAACTCCGCCACCGATGCCGCGGTCCTCATCCTCAGGATCGACGACGTCATCGCCGCCAGGGCCTACAAGACGGGAGAGGGCGGACAGGGCGCTCCCGACATGGGCGGAATGGACGAGGACTGAAATCCCATGGGGGGTTTCCCCCCACATAAAACCCCTTAACATTTCTAAACTAACGACCCACGGTCCGAGGACGGTGATGGGATGGAGAAGGCGCAAGGGTCAGAGGCGAACGGAAGCGGGGCTGTTGACCCCGAACAGCAGCTATCTTCGCTGCAAGAGGAGCTCCGATCGGAGAAGGACGAGAAGGAGCGTCAGGCGAAGTTGGCAGCAGAGTACCTGGACACCGCTAAGCGGGTGCAGGCTGAGTTTGACAATTACAAGAAGAGGGCCCAGCGGGAGAAGGAGGACATCGTCAAGTACGCCAATCAGCGGCTTCTCTCCGACCTGCTCCTGATATTCGATGATTTCGAGCGGGCCCTGGCCTCCCAATGCTCCGAGGAACAGCTGCGGGAAGGCATCCACAAGATACGTGATAACCTCGCTGCCCTGATGGCGGAGAACGGCCTGAAGGAGATACCCTCTAATGGCAGGTTCGATCCCACCATCCACGAGGCATTGGCCGTGGGAGAGGGTGAGGACGGCACGATACTGGAGGTTTTCCAGAAAGGTTACTACCTCGGCGACAAGGTGCTGAGGTGCTCAAAGGTAATGGTAGCGAAGAGAACGGGTGATAACAATGGCTAAGATTATCGGCATAGATCTAGGCACCAGCAACTCGGCGGCCGCAGTGATGGAGGGCGGTAGGCCGACGATCATTCCCAGCGCGGAAGGGACCAGCATAGGCGGAAAGGCCTTCCCGTCGTACGTGGCGTTCACGAAGGACGGCGAGCTCCTGGTGGGCGAGCCAGCCAGGAGGCAGGCGATCACCAACCCTGAGGGGACGATCGCCGCCGCCAAGAGGAAGATGGGGACGGACTATAAGTTCAAGGTGCACGGTAAGGAGTACACGCCCCAGCAGATCTCTGCCTTCATCCTGCAGAAGATAAAGCGTGATGCCGAGGCCTTCCTCGGTGACACCGTGGATAAGGCCGTCATCACCGTACCCGCCTACTTCAACGATAACCAGAGGCAGGCCACCAAGGATGCAGGGGCCATCGCCGGCCTGGAGGTGGTGAGGATCATAAACGAGCCCACCGCCGCTGCTCTCGCTTACGGGCTGGACAACGTCAAGCAGTCGCAGAAGATAATGGTCTTCGACCTTGGCGGGGGAACCCTGGATGTCACCATCATGGAGTTCTCCGAGGGTGTTTTCGAGGTCATCTCCACCTCCGGCGACACACAGCTGGGAGGCACGGACATGGACCAGGCCCTCATAAACTACGTGGTCGCGCAGTTCAACAAGGACACTGGCATCGATCTCACCAAGGACAAGATGGCCATGTGGAGGGTCCGTGAGGCCTCGGAGAAGGCCAAGATCGAGCTGTCCTCGACCATGTCTACGGAGATCAACCTCCCGTTCATCGCCGATCAGAACGGGCCCAAGCATCTGGCCATGAGCATCACCAGGGCGAAGCTGGAGGAGCTCGTAAACCCCATAGTGGAGCGTTGCCGGGCTCCTTTGACAAACGCCATGCGCGACGCTAAGCTCACCCCGGAGCAGATCAACAACATCATCCTGGTCGGCGGTCCCACCCGCATGCCCATCGTCCAGAGGTTCGTTGAGAACGTGGTGGGCAAGAAGATCCAGAGGGGCATCGACCCCATGGAGTGCGTGTCCATGGGTGCGGCCATCCAGGGCGCGGTCCTGTCCGGTGAGGTCAAGGACATCCTGCTGCTGGACGTCACACCCCTGTCCCTCAGCGTGGAGACCCTAGGCGGCATTGCCACCAAGCTCATCGAGCGCAACACCACCATACCCACCCGAAAATCGCAGGTGTTCTCCACCGCTGCCGACTACCAGCCCAGCGTGGAGATCCATATCGTGCAGGGGGAGAGGGAGATGGCCGCCGACAACGTTTCCCTGGGCAAGTTCCAGCTGACCGGCATACCGCCTGCGCCGAGAGGCGTCCCCCAGATCGAGGTCACCTACGACATCGACGCCAACGGCATCATCAACGTGTCCGCCAAGGACCTGGGGACAGGCAAGGAGCAGAAGATCACCATCACCGCCACCAACAAGCTGTCCAAGGACGAGATCGATAAAATGGTGAAGCAGGCCGAGCAGTTCTCCGAGGAGGATAAGAAGCGCAAGGAGAAGGTGGAGACCCTGAACCAGGCGGACAATCTGCTGTACACCACAGACAAGACCATCATCGAGCTGGGAGACAAGGTCACCGCCGAGGAGCGGGAGAAGGTAAAGAAGGCCAGTGACGAGCTGCGGGAGACCCTGAAGTCCGACGACATCGCGGCCATCAAGGCCAAGATGGATGCACTGGTAAAGGAGATGTCGACGGTATCGACCCGCATCTACCAGGCCGCGGCCGCCGAGCAGCAGGCCCAGCAGGCGCAGGCCCCGCCCCCCGGGGACGACAAGAAGGACCAGGGCGGGAAAGGGGACTTCACGGATGCCGACTACCACATCGTCGACTGAGCCTCACGGAAGCTGACCGATGACACAACGGGACTACTATGATGTGCTGGGCGTCCCCAAGGGAGCCAGCGTCGAGGAGATCAAGAAGTCGTACCGTAAGCTGGCGATGCAGTACCACCCCGATGTCACCAAGGAGGACCGCAAGGTCGCCGAGGAGAAGTTCAAGGAGATATCGGAGGCCTACGAGGTCCTCGTGGACGATAAGAAGCGGCAGCTGTACGACCAGTACGGGCATGCCGGGGTCAATTCACAGTTCCAGGACGGCTCGTTCAACTGGAGCGACTTCTCCCACATGGGGGACCTGCGGGACATCTTCGGAGACAGTGGGGGCTTTGGCTCCATATTCGACATGCTCTTCGGGCGGCAATCTACACGCCGCTCCGGGGGTCGCGACGCGCGCATGGACGTGGAGATATCCCTCGAGGAATCCTTCAAGGGCGTCAAGAAGCGCATCACCGTCCCCAAGTTCGACAACTGTCCCAAGTGCCAGGGAACAGGTGCCAAGGACGGCAAGGTGATCTCTTGCCCGGACTGCAAGGGCTCGGGTCAGGTGCGCGTGGTCCAGAGCCGGGGCTTCAGCCAGTTCGTACAGGTCGGCCCATGCCGCCGCTGCCGGGGCACGGGGCGCTCAGCTTCCAACAACTGCCCCGAGTGCGACGGTCGCGGCAAGGTGCAGCGCAACTCCCACATCGATATCGACATCCCCGCGGGAGTGGAGACAGGGTCCCGCCTCCGCATCCCCGGGGCCGGTGAGGCCGGTGGTCCCGGGGAGCCCAGCGGGGACCTGTATGTGGTCCTGCACGTGAAGCCGCACTCACTGTACGTCCGCGAAGGTCCGGACCTCATCATGGAGCAGCCCATCTCCTTCTCCCAGGCGGCCCTGGGCGCGGAGATCGAGATCCCCACGCTCGATAAGAAGGCGCGCGTGTCCATCCCTCCTGGAACGCAGCCGGATACGGTCTTCCGCCTCCGGGGCTCGGGCATGCCCATCCTGAACGAGGCCAGCCGGGGGGACATGTACGTCCGCGTCAAGCTGAAGGTCCCGGACAAGCTAACCAACGAGCAGAAGGAGATACTGAGGCGCTTCGCGGAGACCGAGGGCGAGGACAAATCGATGCTCGGGAAGTTCAAGAAGCGCCGTTAGCGGAAAGGATGATGTAGCCTATGGCATCTCTCCCCCCTGAGGGCTAGCATGCTGAAAGGTGGCTCCCTGAGGGGGCTGGACCAGCGGGTCTGGCTGCTCTGCGGCGGTCGGATCATATCCACTACCGGCTTTTCTATCGTACTTCCTTTTCTGGCCATACATCTTCACCGCGACCTGGCCCTGTCCATGGGCGAGGTCGGCATGGTATTCCTGGTCATGGCCGTGGCCGGCGCCTTCGGCCAGATCACGGGAGGGGAGCTGGCGGACAGGATAGGTCGCAGACAGGTGATGTTCGCCTCCATGGGGCTTCGAGGCCTGATCTTTCTGTTCCTATTCACGGCATTCCTGTTCCACAGTGACATCTGGGCAATAACCATCCTTCTGTCGGTGTCCAACGCCCTGGGGTCCCTCTTCGACCCTGCCAGCAGCGCCATGATCGCGGACATCGTGGAGCCCGGCCGAAGGCTGGAGGCGTACGGGATACTCCGCATCGGACAGAACATCGGCTGGACACTGGGGCCCCTGATCTCCGGCCTCATGATACTCCTCCTCCCCTTCTCCTACCTCTTCCTGATGACGGCCATAACCTGCAGCATCGTGGGGATGGTCATCCTGCTGCTCGTCAAGGAGCCGTCAAGGGTCGCGGTGGGACACGACCGCTTCCACCCCCGGGACCTTCTCAAGATCTGGCACAACAAGGCGTTCTTCATATTCTGCCTCGCCTCCCTCCCCCTGGGCATAATACTGGGGCAGCTCTCCTCCACCTTCTCGGTGTTCTGCGTCAAGGACGTGGGCATACCCGAGGCCGGCGTCGGCTACCTGTACGCCCTCAACGGCGTTATCGTGGTGCTCCTGCAGTTCCCCATGACCCGCTTCATCAGCCACTACCGCATGCCTCTGGTACTGTCCGCCGGTTCCCTCCTGTACGCCCTCGGCTACTTCCTGGCGGGCCTGACCGAGATCGGATGGGTCCTGCTGTTCACTGTCATCATCATCACCCTGGGGGAGAACACGGTCTCTCCGTCCAGCACCGCAATGGTGGCATCGTTGAGCCCTGAGAACGAGAAGGGGCGGTACATGGGGGTGTACGGCATATTCTTCTACTTCGGCTGGTCACTGGGACCGACGGTGGGAGGTGTGCTGTACGACCTGCTCCACGGCAGCCCCTTCGCCCTATGGTCGGCGGTGGCGTCCATCGCGATGATGAGCGCTATCGGGTTCCTCATCATGGGGCGGTCATTGACGGAAACCTCACCCCGGCCCACTGGCCGAATGGGAAGGGCAAAGGGTTAAGCTGTCCGCCCTAATTAGTAACTGGATGAAGGTCATCGGGATAATGACCAAGAACTTCAACTTCTTTTACGAGCTGGTCCACCTGCTCCGGGAGTCCAGGGAACGCTTTGTCGCCCTTGACTTCGATGACGCCGTGCCGGAGAACGTGGGCGTGATAATAACGACCGCCGAGGAGAGGCCTTGGGTGCGCTTCCGCAAGGTGGTGGCGAACGACCAGCCGGACATGGCCCTGTCCATAGCCCGCTCGCAGCTAAAGGGGCGGGAAGCCTTCACCACCCTGGTGGCCGGCATCGATCCCGGTTCCCGTCCGGGCCTGGCCATCATCGGGGACGGAAGGGTGCTGGTTGCCGAGACAGTGTCCTCGCCGGAGCAGGTGGCCAACGAGATCGTCCGCTATGGCCGCAACTTCCAGCATTCCCGCATGATCGCCCGCGTGGGGCACGGTGACCGGACCAACCGCAACCGCATCATCCGATCGATATGGAACATGGTGGACGACGTGGAGGTGGTGGACGAGACCAGCACCACCCGGAGGACGGAGGAGCCAGACGCCGATGCCGCCGTCTCCATCGCCCTGGGCTCCGGATACCGTTTGCCGTTCCCTCCGGAAGTGAGACCCACGCCCGGGGAGGTCAGGGACATCCAGCGGCTTAGCCGCATCGAGAGCGGCGGCCGGGTCACGATCTCCTACGATCTAGCAGAGGCCGTAGCCAAGGGAGAGCTCAGTCTCCAGGAGGCGCTTCGGGCACAGGACAGAACGTGCGCTCGATGACCGTGGTCCTGTTGATGTAGGGCAGCTTGGCCAGGATCATGCCCTCGATGGTCACGGGGTTGAGCTTTCGTGACAGCTCGATGGCCTGATCGAGCTTGGCCTGGGTATCGGCATATATTGTGAGCACCGGCTCCCCGTCATCCACACGGTTCCCCCGCTTCTTGTGCAGAAGCACCCCCGCTCCCTTGTCACGGGGCGATCCCGCGGCGCGGGCCAGGGCCACGATGTCCTTGTTGCGTATGGAGTTGACGTAGCCGCACATGGTGGCTGTGATGTCGTGAGTGAACTTGCCCACCTTGATGTCCGCAGAGCGGATGTTGGGGTCCCCTCCCTGCGCGGCCACGATCTCCCGGAACTTCTCTAGGGCCTTCCCGGACATCAGTATCTCCCGGGCCTTGGCCTCCCCCCTCTTCATTCCTGCCATCTCCAGGAGCATGCCCGCCATGCCGCAGGCCTTCTCGATGACGCTGCTGGGATGAAGCTCGCCCTCAAGGATGGCGATGGCCTCGCGGGCCTCCAGGGCCGGTCCGATGGCCCTTCCCACCGGCTGCTCGCCGTAGGTGATGGCGCACTCCACGTGCATGCCCAGGCGCTCCCCTAGGTCCACGAAGTCCTTAGCATAGGCCTGGGCCTTCTCCATGGTCGGCACCTTGGTACCGGCGCCCATGGGTATATCGATGACCAGGTACTCCGTCCCCACCGCCTTCTTTTTGCTCATGACCGACGCTAGGAGCTGGGCGTGAGGATCTATTCCCAGCGGGTACTCCACCCTTATGATGAGGTCGTCGGCGGGGGCGAGGTTGACAGACCCTCCCCAGGCCAGGCTGCCGCCGGTGCTCTCAGCTATGCTCCGCAGCTTGTTCCCGTCGAAGTCCACCCGGGCGAAGACCTCAACGATGTCCGAGGTTCCGGCCGCCGAGCTGATGGCCCGGGATGAGGTCTTGGGTATCAGCAGGCCCGCCGCCGCCACGATGGGCACCACTATGAGGGTGATCTTGTTCCCGGGGCAGCCGCCAACCGAGTGGAAGTCGTACACCGGGGACCGGTCGAACTTTATGGTCTCACCTGTCTCCACCATCGCCTGCGTCAGGTCGGCGGTCTCCCTCAGGTTCATGCCGTTTATGTACAGCCCGGTGACGTACGCGGTGAGCTCGATGTTGCTGAGGTTGTGTGAGGATATGTCGTTGACGATGGCGCGGATCTCCTCAGTGGTCAGCTCCTTGCCGTTCATCTTCTTCTTGATGAACTCGATGGACTCGGGCTTGGACGTGGCCACCACATCTATGGGCTCGTCCGGGTCCGGACCCAGCTCCTCCCAGGCCTTGCCCAGTATGCCCACCTCTCCCTTTCCCACCACTGTATCCGTGATCTGGACCAGGGTGACCGCGGAGCTGCGCTCGTGCTTTATTCGCACCCTGTCCTGCTCCCTGACGCCGATCTCCAGCGCGTCCTCTGTGTGCAGTACCGCGGTGTATTCCGCTGACTCCATGTCGATGTACTTTGCCTTGAGCTGCATGACTATCCCCACTTTTTGATCGCTTCCCTAAGCTCCTCATGGTCCTGGGAGTATATCGAGAACGGGATGCCTTCGAAGGCGGCGTCCACCGCCTGGGCCATGGCCCGGGCCCCGCCCCTCACCCCTCCAGGGTGACCGGCGACGCCTCCGCCCGCCTGTATCTGGACATCAGGACCGGTTATCTTCATGAGCGGCTCAATGAGCGCGGGGTGCATCCCTCCGGAGCATACCGGCATAACCTTCTCGTATGGCAGCTCCGGGCCGACGCAGGCGCGCTGGTTGGCCAGGTCCTCAGTTGACGTTCCTTTCATCTTGCCCACGCCGAAGGTGCCAACGTGCAGGGCGTCGCCCCCGCACATGCGGACGAGCTTGGCGAACACCTGCATGGAGATGCCCAGGTCCTTGTTGCGTGTTATGGCACCGTGCATGGTGCGGTGGACATGAATGGGCAGCTTGATCGACGGGTCCTCGGCCAGCACCTGCACGGCAGCGAACCCGCAGGTTATGACGTCCACCATAAGCTCGGTGGCCCCCAGCTCCTGCGCCCGCTCCGCGACCTCCAATATCTGGTCCCCCCGGGTGGAGACGTTGATGGCGTGCATCATCTCGTGCCCCGTCTGGGACCGCACCCGGTCGATGGCCTCGGCGATGGCCACCACCCGCTCCTCCAGGGGACAGAACCTCTGGTTCGACAGGGTCTCATCGTCCTTGCCGTTGGTGAGGCCGCCCATCCCCGCCTCGTAGATGTAGTCGGCCATGCCCTTAGGCGGCAGACCTATCTTGGGCTTGACTATGGTCCCCACCAGCGGCTTCTTCGGCCTCTTAAGGGCGCTCCTCAGGCCGGGGATGCCGAACTTGGGACCCTTGAACTGGCTAAGCATGCTCTTGGGGAACTCCACGTCCTCCAGGCGTACGCCCTTCAGCCCCTCAAGGCCGAACAAGTTCCCGGCGATGACGCTCAGGACCTGGGGGACCCCGCCGATGTCCAGGGAGAAATCCTCCTCCGGGTAGGCGATGGTGGCCACGTTGCCGTCGATGGCTGTGACCCGTCCGTGATACCTTTCAAAGATCTCATCGTTGAGGGTGGAGATCCCGGTCCATGTGCCTGTGGACTGCTCGGTGGCCACTGCAGCCGCCGCCAGCCTGATGTCCATGTCGGTCACGATCTTGTATTTGCATATCACGTAGGCATCGGGGTCCACTTTCTCCCCCAGGTGCAGGTACTTCTCTGAATACTCCATTTTCATTCCTCGTTGGCCTCGAATATGGACTCCTGTCCCAGCTCCTTGACGATGACCTCGTACGCGGCGTACGGCGAGATAAGGCCTATCTCCGTGACTATGGAATCTATGTGCTCCGCGGGTGTGGAATCGAACACCGGGTTCCTGACCTTGACCCCGGCCGGGAGCTGTCGTGGATCGACGATCTCGTTGGCATCCCGCTCCTCGATCTCCACCATCTCCCCCAGGACGGTCTTGGGCGAGAACTTGTAGGTCTCCGCGCACACGATGAAGGGCACCCTCGCCTCGTCCGCCGCCAGCGCCACCTGGGAGGTGCCGATCTTGTTTATCAGGGCCCCATTGGAGCATATGGTGTCTGCTCCCACCAGCACGACGTCCACCTCCTTCATGATCCAGCGCACTGCGCTGTCGATGATGAGCGTGGAGCCGATGCCCGCCTCGGACAGGTCCCTCACGGTCAGCAGCCCCTGCCTCCAGGGGCGGGATTCCGTCGCGTATACGTTGATCTCCTTGCCGTCGGCGTGCGCCGCCTTGATGACCCCCAGGGCGGCCTTGCTGTTGCAGTGCGTGAGGACCGTCATCCCCGACCTGAGTCGGTGGGAGCCTATCCTGCCGATGGTCTCCACGGCCTTTCCGGAGCGCTCGATGAACCGTTCAGCGTTGGAGATCACCAGGGACCTCAGCTCCTCTACGTCCCTTGCCCGGGATGCCCCCCGTAGGGTGGCTTGGACCGCGTTCCACAGCGATATCGCAGTGGGGCGGGAGTCAATCAGCGACCTCCGTCCCTCCTCGAGGCGTTTCCGCAGCTCCTCCACATCCTCTCCCCGGTAATCCTCGGCCTGCTGCCTCAGCGCATCCGCAGCGCTTCTGGCGATCAGTCCCGCTCCTCTGATCTCCATGCTCTTGATGGAATCAGCTATCTCGATCGCACCCAACGCTTCACCGTCCTGGTGCCCACTAAACACTCGACATGACATATAGTTTAGCCGCTGGTTCTTTCGAAGAACCTTTTTATCTGGTCCAGGGAGAGGGTGTTGATCACATCATCCTTCTCCAACCATCCCCTTCGTGCCGTCCCCACCGCTAGAGACATGAAGCTAAGGTCCTCAAGGGCATGGGCGTCAGTGCCGATGGATAGCTTGACTCCCCGCTCTTTGGCCCTCCTGCAGTTAAGGTCGTTGAGGTCAAGCCGGTACGGATATCCGTTCAGCTCCAGGGCCACACCCTGCCGGGAGGCATGCTCCATCACCCTCTCCAGGTCAATTCTATAGGCCTCCCTGCGTCCGAGGAGCCTTCCCGTGGGATGGCCCAGTACGTTCACCTCGGGATCGCTCATGGCCCGGAGGACCCGTTCCGTCATCTCCTCCTCGGGCATCTGGAAGCGGGAGTGGACCGAGGCGATGACGAAGTCCAGCCGGGACAGGACCTCCCGGGGGTAGTCCAGCGACCCGTCATCGAGTATGTCCACCTCGGAGCCGCGCAGAACCGCTATGCCCTCCTCCTCGGACACCTGGCGAGCCTCCTCCACCGAGTCCAGGAGGTCCTCCGCGGTCAGGCCGTGGGCGATGCGCAGGGACGGGCTGTGATCGGTGAGGCCTATGTACTCGTACCCCAGCCGCTTGGCCTCCCGGGCCAGCTCACGCATGGTGGCATGGCCGTCGCTCATCACGGTGTGCACGTGTAGGTCTCCGCGGATGTCCTCGGACCTCAGGAGGTCCGGGAGCCGGCCACCACTGGCCGCCTCTATCTCTCCCCTCATCTCCCGCATCTCCGGCGGGATGAGGTCCAGGCCCAGGGCGCGGTATATATCCCTCTCCTCCTCCCTCGCCACCAGGGAGTTGTCGTCCTTGCGGAAGAGGCCGTACTCGTTGAGCTTGTACCCCATCTGGATGGCCATCCTCCGCAGCTCCACGGTATGCTCCTTGGAGCCGGTGAAGTACAGGAGGGTGGCACCGTAGTCGGACACGGGAACGACCCGCAGGTCCACCTGCGTGCCGTCCTCGAGGCGGATGCTGGACCGTGTGGGCCCCTGCAGTATCACTGTCTCCCTGCGCGGGTAGGAGACGAAGAGCCTCGTGGCCTCGAGGGGAAGGTCGCTGCCGACCACGATATCGATGTCGCCTATGGTCTCCTTCCTCCTGCGGAGGCTGCCGGCCACGCTGACATGCTCGATGCCGTTCTGCCGGAGGTAGGACTCCACCGCCAGGCCGATGGGGAGGGCGTCCCCCAGCAGCATGCGTCCGCTGTTCCGCTCGACCATCTCTATCCCCCGGAGTATCTTCTCCTCGGACCTCCTTCCGAAGCCCTCTAGCCGGCGGATGCGGTGATCCAGCGCGGCTTTCTTCAGTCCTGCCAGGTCCTTGATCCCCAGCTCCCTGTACAGCCTCAGGGCCTTCTTGGGGCCAAGGTCCGGCACTTGGGTCAGCTCGACCAAACCTGGGGGATACTGCGCGCGCAGCCCCTCGAGCTCCGCTGAGCTTCCGGTCCTGATGATCTCGGCGATCTTCTGGGCTATGGACACCCCGACCCCCGGTATGCTCTCCAGCCTTCCCTCTCGGTAGTATGAAAGGACGTCCCCGTCGAGCTCCTGGACGTTCTGAGCGGCCCGCCGGTAGGCGTTGCGCTTGAAGATGTCACCTTTCAGGTCCATGAGGTCGGCGAACTCGTGGAGCAGGTCGGCGATCTCCGCGTTGTTCATATAGGTACCTCCACCAATAGTCATTGGAAAGTGGGCGTAGCACCAAGGAAGTTACTGCCATATAACCACGTCCACGTAAAACAGGTGCATGCGATGAGCAGTTCCAACCCATATCAGGTAGCGGTAGACCAGGTAAGGAGCGCGGCTACTGCATTGAAGCTCGATGAAGGCACCGTTAACATCCTGGTGAGGTCACGGCGGGAGCTGGTGATCAACTTCCCGGTGAAGATGGACGACGGCTCGCTGAGGGTCTTCACCGGTTACCGGGTGCAGCACAACAACGCCCGGGGCCCCTACAAGGGAGGGGTGCGCTACCATCCCAGCGTCTCCCTGGAGGAGATGAGGGCGCTGGCTATGTGGATGACGTGGAAGTGCGCGTTGGTGGGAATACCCTTCGGAGGGGCCAAAGGGGGAGTGATGTGCGATCCCAAGCAACTGAGCAGGTCGGAGCTGGAACGCATGACCAGGCGTTTCGCCTGGGAGCTGTCGCCGGTTATAGGCCCGCACGTGGACATCCCCGCACCTGATGCCTACACCAACGCCCAGACAATGTCCTGGATCATGGACGCGTACTCCGCCAACGTAGGCCACTCCGTCCCGGCAGTGGTCACTGGCAAGCCTGTCTCCCTGGGCGGCTCGGAGGGTCGGGAGGAGGCGACATCGCGGGGTCTGATGCACTGCCTCCGAGAGGCCCTGCGCTACCGAAAGCTCTCGCCTCAGGGCTCCACCGTGTCCGTGCAGGGCTTCGGCAACGTGGGGAGCAACGCCGCCCGCCTTCTGCGGGACGAGCTAGGCATGAAGGTGATCGCTGTTTCCGACTCCACCGGCGGCATCTACGACCCCTCCGGGCTGGACATTAAGAAGGTATCCGAGCACAAGGAGGCCACCGGCTCCGTTAGGGACCTCCCGTCCGCGACCAACATCACCAACGAGGAGCTCCTGGAGCTGGAATGCACGGTCCTGGTACCTGCGGCACTGGGAGAGGTGATAACCGAGCACAACGCAGATGATATCAAGGCGAGCCTGGTGATAGAAGGGGCCAACGGCCCTACCCTGCCCGAGGCCGACAGGATATTGTACGAGAAAGGATGCATGCTGATCCCCGATGTCCTCGCGAACGCGGGAGGCGTCACCGCATCCTACTTTGAATGGGTGCAGGACCTGCAGTACCAGTTCTGGACACGCTCCGAGGTCAACCAGAGGCTGGACCGGACCATGACCTCGGCCTTCGGACGTGTGCTCACCAGCTCCCTGAACGAGGGCACTGACATGAGGACCGCGGCGTACATGTTAGCGGTGAGGGAGGTCGTGACCGCGATGGAGCTAAGGGGGATATACCCCTGAATGTATGTCTATGACAGAGCAACATGATGGAAGCGATAGTATCCCTGGACATGCCAGACAACTGGATAACGGACATCGTCGAGGCCTACCCATCGGTCATCAAGATCATCGACTCCAAGGCCCTACAGTCTGAGGTCAGGGACCTGGTCCAGATCGAGGTGGAGAACGAGGAGGACCTGCCCAAGGTCATCGACCAGGTGCGCAACAACCCCAACATCTTCAACGTAGACATCAGCGCCATCGACAAGAGCAAGGCCTTAGCCGTGTTCTCCACCAACCAATGCATGGCCTGCCGGCTGTTGGCGGGCACGGAATGTTTCCTTACCAGGTCCACCACCACAAAGGACGGGCGATTGAGCTGGACCATGCTGGTCACTCGGAAGCAGGCGCTGCAGGACCTCATCGAGAACCTCAAGCGTATAAACGCCTCGCCCAAGCTGGTGAAGCTCACCCAGATCACCGACACTGACGATCTCACACTGAGGCAGGAGCAGATCACCCGCATGGCGTTCGAGCGCGGGTACTTCGACTTCCCCCGACGCATAGGCCTTCGTGAGCTGGCCAAGATGTTCGATATCTCCACCTCCACCCTCTCAGAGATCCTCCGAAAGGGGCAGAGGCGCATCATGATGAGGTACTTCACCGAGCACCGCCAGTTATGATGACGGGGAACGGATCGGTGTCATGATGAGCGAACGTGGCAACGGTAGGGGGAGGACCGAGGACAACACCGTGTTCATAGGCAGGAAGGATACGATGGACTACGTCACTGCGGTCGTCACCCAGTTCAAGGCCGGCTCCGACGAGGTCATCATCCGCGCGCGGGGCAAGGCCATCAGCCGCGCCGTTGACGTGGCGGAGATAGTGCGCCATCGGTTCATCAGGGAGGCCGTTGTTAAGGACGTGCGCATCGGCACCGAGGCCATGGTATCTGATCAGGGAGAGAGTACCAACGTCTCATCGATCGAGATCGTTCTCGCCCGGTGAGCGGGTCCGCAGGACCGAACCGATGTTGCAGCGGAGGTTGTTCAGGACACGGTCCTCCAGAGCGTGAGGGTATATGGCCAAGAGAAGGATGCCCTTTGTCAGCACGGTCTGGTCCACGATGGTCTGGAGGAACTTCAGCACCTTCACCAGGTCGTTCTGGATTATCAGGTACTCGATCCCCTCAAGGAGGACTATCCGCCCCGGACCTTCCTTCATGAAATTGCGGACCTCGGTGACCATGCCCTCCATTGCAGAGCCGGAGAACACGGGGAAGGAATCGTAGTTTGTCCCCTCGTACTTTGTGAGCCAAGCGCAGCTAACCGAGTCGTTCATCATTCCCTGGAAATTGCCTGGGAAGCTCCTGAGGATGCACAGCGCGGGGGTGCCGTCGGAGGTAAGCTCGTTCACCACGCTCAGGGCCTGGGTGATGGCGGTGATCTCTATGAGGTAGGCATTGCCGTTCTCCACCCTGCCGCTGGCCCGGTCCACGGAGGACCTCCCGGTCATGTCAAAGCCGGTCTCCTCCTCTATCTCCAACCGCAGCTGCCTGACGGCCGTGCTTATGTTCTGGCGCTTGCTCTTGGCCATCACTTGGATCTCCCTAGGGCTGAAGCCCTTGGTGGTCAGTCCGATGAGGTCGTCCCAGGCCTTGTTCAGGCCAACCTCATATCCTTTGACCAAACCGCGATAGAAGTCTCTCCCTTCAGGCAATGCATCCCATCATTGCAAGGGAGTACGCGGATAAATAGGTTCTTCCACAACTATCCAGTACCGTTCCCGACAGGGCTCCGAGCACCTTCCCTTGTGGTTTTTCGACCCTAGCGGATCAGACCCAAGGCTTAAGAACGCTGGTGGCGTAGAGGCAATGCATGGGAAGGCGCGCAAGGTTCAGAGGGGCCAAGGCCACCCCCAAGACCCTGGAGAAGGACCTTTTGGAGAAAGCGAGGATGCTGGCGGAGGACCCACACCTCCTCTTGCCGCGGTGCGCTCAGGACTGCCGGGGCTGCGACCTTAAGAAGGCCGTGGAGAAGATGGAAAAGGTGTCCAGCAGACGGCTTGACCCCAAGAAGCTGGAGTTCTCCATGAACTGGGGGGACCAGCTGGTGCGTGCCTACGCGGCTACGATATCCCTTCATGTGGCCGGAAAGGTGCCTTATCTCGCCACCACAAAGACGCCAATGGGAGAGGTCTCCTTCGCCATGCGGGGAAAGGTCGACAGGGACAAGCTCATCGGGGTGCAGCACTTCGACCACCCCGAGCTGCGGCTACTGGCGCTGTGGTCCACGGCGCAGAAGAGGGGCCTGCACATATACTCCACGGAGAAGGAGGCCATTTGCTGCCCCGATGGACCGCGCCCTCCCGCTGAGTACGTGGATGAGGCGCTGTCCCTACTGCCATATGATCTGGACGACAACAACGACTGCCCCCACGTGAAGGAAGGGCGGGGCATCAAGATCACGTGGAGGGGCGGGGGCCAGACCGTAAGGGTGTGCCCCTCCTGCGCCAAGGACATAAACACCGTTCATGTCCTGGCCAGCCGTATCGCGGCCGAGGACCCCACCGATGATTTCGAGGTGGAGGTGATCAGTGATCTGAGGTGCACCTCCTCCTGCCCCGACTGCCGGGTGAAGGAGTCGTACCAGCTGTCCAAGGACCTGGTGAGGAGGTATCTCAAGGCCGAGCTCAACGACGCTACCCTGCTGGAGGAGCAGTCCAAGGCCCGAGCCGCCTCCGTGCGGCAGAGAGAGGAGGAGGTCTACATGATCGGGGACACCTGCTACGGCAGGGACAAGGAACGCTTCCTGGCTGCCCTCCGCGGAACCAAGGCGGAGAAGAAGGCGATCTCCGGCCTGATATCCTCGAAGAAGGTCTGTGTTCTCTCCCGCACGGACCAGACCGCGAACCTGCTCTCGGACCTATGGCCGGAGCACAAGGAGGAGCTCCTAGGAGCGGTGGCCTCGCCGGACATTGTAATGCGGGTGCTGTCCGAAAGATCGGAGCTGACCCCGTCGCAGATGGTGGTGGAGGCGGAGCGGCTGGAAGGGTACCGGGGGATCGAGGGGGAGCTCCCCGCGCTTGAGGGCCTGGGGCCCCTGGGCGCATTGGCCGACCGGGTGGCCCGCACCGCCAAGACCGAGGGCAAGGAGGCGGCCCTGCGGCAGGTGGAGAAGGGGAAGGGCTCGGACCACAAGACGCGCTCGGTATCCTACGCCTTCCTCACCGCGCTGGGAGAGGGCCAGTCCCGGTCGTGGCAGTTCACCCGCGAGGAGATGGACTTCGGCTCCTACCTGGCACCATTTGCCCAGAGGCTGCTGGTGGAGAAGGGGGAGGGTTACGCTGAGGCCCTGTCCCTGCTCCTGGAGGCCTCCGGGTCCAACGAGAAGCTGAAGAAGGGCTAGTCCAGCACCGCCACGTCCAGAACCATGTGGGACACGCCGGGGGAGTACGACTTGACCTCCTTCATGAGGCGAACCTCGTAGGCGCGACCGTCTGCCGCCGAGGCCAGGTTATCCAATGCCTTTTGAGGGAACACCTCCAGAGGGAAAGTGTCCTGGTAGTGGATGGTCCCTCCCTTCCGCACCAGGCGGAAGGCGGTGCGCAGGTGCTGTGCCGTGGTTCGCACGTAACCCATGATCACCCGGTCTGCAATGCCCTCACCCGGCAGGTCCCGGTTGTCGCCCAGGACAGGCTCCACCACGTTCTCCAGCCCGTTTAGGCGTACGTTCTCGCACAGATAGTGGAACGCCAGAGGGTTGATCTCGCAGGAGATGACCCTGGACGCCCGGGCGTGCAGGGCCAGGGGCAGGGTGAAGTAACCTATGCCCGCGAACATGTCCACCACGTTCTCGCCCCGGCAGTCAAGGGCGGCCATGCGCAGCTTCTCGTCGATGTTACCGGAGGAGAACATCAAGCGGGCGGCATCGAGCTTGTACAGGATCCCGTTCTCCAGGTGGACGGTCTCGGTCCCATCGCCCCACAGGACCTCCATGTCGGGGATGCGGTACACTCCCTCGATGTGGGCACGCTCCCGAAGCACCGTCCTAGCCCCCAGAACATAGGCGTAGGTGGCGGCCAGGCTCTCCCGGTAAGGGACCAGCTCCTCCGGGAGGCGCAGGACGAGGACGTCCCCCAGCATCTCCCAGTGGTGCGGGATCAGACCCTTCAGATGGGCGGGGACGTCCGCCCTCTCCACGATGGCCTCATGGGGCGGGCGGTAGCAGCTCTTCTCCAAGGTCTCCCCCTCCACCAGCTCCAGTCCCAGCTCTACGGTCAGCTCGGCGGGGGGCTCAGCGCGCAGGGGTATGAAGATGAACCCGCCCTCCCTGAGAATACGGCGGTCCTTGCGGCCCAGGCCCTTGCGGAACAGCACCTTGCGTACGGCTTCAGCACGGTCGCTGGGCACCTTGGCGAGGAGCATGAAGGTGATGAAAAGTTCGGATTATATCACCCTTTGCTCTTTCCTGATGAGGGAGCCGATGAGCTGGGGGGAGAACTTGATCAAGGACGGTACGGCCTTCAGAAGGGGCGATGCCAGCTTCGATGGGTAGTCAATGTCACCGGTGGCCAGTACCTCCTTGGCATCCTCCCGGTCCAGCATCCTCCCCACATCGTCCAGCTTCTTGTCGGTGAGATTGGTGAAGACCTTGCGGATCATCAGTCCCCTTTCCAGCTCCCTCCCGATATCCGATCGCCAGCGGTCATCGTACTCGGAAAGCCTCTTGGCGCTGAGGTCCCCTTCCTCCACGGCGTCCACCGCGGTGAGGGCCGCCCACTTCGCGGCCCGCATACCTGTGTAGATGCCCCCTCCGGAGACAGGCTTGGCCTGGGCCGCGGCGTCACCGATGATAAGCACGTTATCGGCATAGGTCTTCCGCGGAGGCCCGATGGGGATGATCCCCGAGA
This sequence comes from Methanomassiliicoccus sp., assembly GCA_018262895.1. Classification (GTDB taxonomy): domain Archaea; phylum Thermoplasmatota; class Thermoplasmata; order Methanomassiliicoccales; family Methanomassiliicoccaceae; genus UBA6. The sequence goes on from JADFDJ010000002.1 coordinate 86,977, forward strand.
TGATGTTCTTGCGCCCTACCTTGTCCAGACCTCTCTTCTTCAGCAGCGCGTTCAGGTAGTGGACGGGGGCCTCACCATCTTGGGAGACGCCTAACCCTACCCTGGTCACATCGCCGCAGGGCAAGATCCAGGCAAAGAACCCGGGGGCCACGTTCTTACCGACCAGGATCTCTACCAGGGACTGCTCCTCCATGCGCATGTCCAGTTCCACCTGCACACCGCGGATGTGCTCCTTGGCAGTGCCCAGGCCCGCCTGCTCGCCGACGCGGGACTTGTAGCCGTCCGCGCCCACCAGAAGGTCCGTGGTCATGGTCTCCAACCCGTCCGGGCCGTTAAGGGTGAGCATCATTTTGCGGCCCTCGCGCTGGAATCCCACGAACTCCCTCCCAGTGAGGATGTCCGCCCCTTCCAGCTCCGCCCTCTCGCAGCAGTGACGGTCGAACTTGCCGCGGTCAATGACCACGGCCTTGGTCTCGTTGGACCGCACCTCCATGGTCCTCCCGCCGGGGAAGGTGAGGCGGAACCCGCTAATGTTGTTTAGCACCGATGACTGCGCCTGTGCCATCTCCACCACCCGCGGGTGGACCAGTCCGGTGCATTGAACGGGAGCGCCGATCTGCTCGTGCTCCTCCACCACCACTGTGGTCAGGGAGGCGGTCTGCGCCGCGAACGTGCTTCCCACCGGCCCTCCGCCGATGATGACAACCTCAGCATCCACGGCTATCTGAACGAAGGCTAGTTATAAAAATCCTATTTACGAAAGAAGGACGGGGGAGGCCCCCCGATCACTTCTTGGGCACCTTTGCCCAATCGTCCTGGAAGCGCTTGATACCCACGTCGGTCAGGGGGTGCAGGAACATCTTCTTGAGCACATCGTAGGGGATGGTGGCGATGTGGGCCCCCAGCTGGGCCGCCTCCACGACGTGGATGGGGTCTCTCACCGACGCGACGATGACCTCGGTTTCAAAGTCATAGTTGTCGAGTACGTTCATGATCTCCGCGATCAGCTTCATTCCGTCCTGGCCTACATCGTCCAGGCGTCCCACGAACGGGGAAACGTACCTGGCCCCGGCCTTTGCGGCCAGCAGGGCCTGTGCAGCGGAGAAGACGAGGGTCATGTTGACCTTGATGTCCTCCGACGCCAGGGTGCAGGTGGCCTTCAGGCCCTCCTCGGTCATGGGAACCTTGATCACGATGTTGGGATGTATCTTGGCCAGCTTCCGGGCCTCTGCGACCATATCAGCCGCCTTGACGCTCATGACCTCCGCGCTTATGGGTCCGTCCACTATCTTGCATATCTCCTTGACCAGGGTCTCGAAGTCGGTGTTCTCCTTGGCCACCAGGCTGGGGTTCGTGGTAACGCCGTCAAGTATGCCCCAGCTGTTTACCTCCCTTATCTTGTCCAGATTAGCAGTGTCGATGAATATTTTCATGTTCTCTTTCTCCTGATGACCTCTTCGGCCGAGGAGCTGACCTCTTCGGCGGTGAGACCGTAACGGCACATAAGCTCCGCGCTCTCCCCCGACTCGCCGAAGCAGTCCGGCGTTCCCACCATCTTCATGGGAGCGGGATATTGCTGGGCCAGGACGCATGCCACCGCGCTTCCCAGGCCCGACCTTATGGAGTGTTCCTCTGCGGTGACCACGCACCCGGTCTTGCGCACCGAGCGGAGGAGGGTCTCAACGTCCAGGGGCTTGACCGTGGACATGTTGACCACCTCGGCGGAAATGCCCTTCACCTGTAGCGACTCGGCAGCGTCCAGGCAGACCGCCACCATCTGTCCGCAGCTCACAAGAGAGACGTCTGTACCCTCTCGGATTATGGTGGCCCTGCCGATCTCGAACGGTGAGTCGACCGTGGTCACCATGGGCACGTCCGATCTCCCCAGGCGCACATAGCAGGGACCGACATGCTCAGCTACGGCCTTCACCGCCTTGTACGCCTCCGCTCCGTCGGCGGGGACGATAACGTACATATTGGGCAAGGCCCTCATCAGGGCTATGTCCTCCAGGGCCTGATGCGAGGCCCCATCGCCCCCCACGGTGATCCCCGCATGCGTGGCCACGATCTTCACGTTGGAGTTGGGGTAGGCGATGGACTGCCGTATCTGGTCCCAGCATCTGCCGGTGGCGAAGACGGCGAAGGTGGAGGCAAATACGGTCTTGCCGGAGACGGCAAGTCCGGCCGCGGTCCCCATGAGGTTCTGCTCCGCGATGCCTACGTTGAAGAAACGCTCGGGGAACTTCTTCGCGAACTCCGAGGTCCTGGTGGATGATGACAGGTCCGCATCCAATACCACCACGTCGGTGCGCTTCTGCCCTATGTCCAGCAGGGCATTGGCGTACTCCTTCCTCTGGCTGGTGTACACCCACTTCATATTTTCTCCCCCAGCTCGCGAAGGGCGATGCGATACTCATCTGCATTGGGTGCCTTCCCGTGGAATGCTACCGCTCCCTCCATGAAGGACACGCCCTTCCCTTTGATGGTGTGGGCGATGATAATCGTAGGGCGGCCCATGACCCCTGCGGCCTTCTCGCATGCGTCCAGTATCTGCCTCATGTCATGCCCATTGATCTCTATGACGTTCCATCCGAAGGCCTTCCACTTATCGACCAGAGGCTCCAGTGACATGACCTGCTCGGTGGGCCCGTCGATCTGCATCTTGTTGCGGTCCACGAAGGCGGTCACGTTGTCCAGCTTGTAGTGCGATGCCAGCATCGCCGCCTCCCAGTTCTGTCCCTCCTGAAGCTCCCCATCCCCCAGGAGGCAGTAGATGCGCGACGACCGGCGGTCCAGCTTCGCGGCCAACCCCATCCCGTTGGCGACACTGAGGCCCTGGCCCAAGGACCCGGTGGAGATCTCCACTCCAGGGGTCTTCATCCGGCAGGGGTGCCCTTGGAGGTAGGAGCCGAGCTTGCGCAGGGACAGGAGATCCTCGACGGGAAAATAACCCGCCTCCGCCAGGGCCGCGTAGTACACGGGCGCGGCGTGGCCCTTTGAAAGGACGAACTTATCGCGGTCCTCCCACAGAGGTTCCTGGGGACGGAAGCGCATGACCTTGAAGAAAAGAGCGGTGATGATGTCAGCATAAGAAAGGGACCCCCCAGGATGACCGGACTGAGCGGCGTAGGTCATCTTGATGACGTGGCGGCGGAGGAGATTTGCTTTGGCCTCCAACATCTGGATGGTCCGTTCATCATATAATGTCAATTAGGGCACCTCAGGATGGGGATTTGTCATAATATGGCATTGATTAAAAAACTTTTGTAGATACCACATGTTAAGCCAGACGCTAATGTGAGCGTTGCGGGATAGTAAAAGGAGAACTGAACAAGTCAGGGGTAAATTGTTTGCTGTTCCCTCAATCGCTCTCAATACGAGGGGCCAGCAGGTAGTTCACGTTGCCGCGCTTGTCCGCGATCTCGAACTCCAGCTTCACTGGGAAGTCGCTCCCCAGGTTTATGGTGACCACGGAACCGGCAGGTATGGAGCGCACCATGTTGGAGAAGTAGTCGAGGGGGAACAGGCTCTTCACCTTTTCCGTCACCTCCAGGGAGATCAGCAGGTCCTTGGGGAGCTTAAGGCTCACCGAGTCGGTGTCCCCTTCGGAGTACATCTCGAAACCATCGGGGGTGGCGTTGAGGGCGATGTGGTCGGACACGGATTCCGCGGCCCTGATGCCCTTCTGCAGCTCATCGGACGTTACCGAGAGCTTTGCCGGGAGGCTAAGGTTCGGCACCTTGGGATCGCTCATGCCTGCCGTGTCCACCAGGTTCATCCTCCTGGTGATGTTGCCAACATGGAGCACCAGGCGGTTCTTGGCCTCGTCCTGCTCCATCTCGATGATGTCGCCGGCCCGGGACAGGCGAAGGACCTCCTTGATCTTGTCCAGGTCGATTCCCAGCTCGGTCTCGTCTGCGGAGAACTCCTCGAACGCAGACTTCTCCACCTTCATGTCCACCATGGCCACATGGGCAGGGTCGACCGCCTTGAGCTCGATGCCATCGGAAAATATGTTGAACTTGGCCTCGTCCACGAGCGTGGAGACCACGTCGACGACGCCTTTCAAGGTCTCTGACTTAATCTTAGCATGAAACATCCATTTCCCCCCGATTAATTGTTCGTGGTCTTGAAGGTAAACGTGTCGCCTATGATAAACCTTGCTTTAATTGCAGACTGGGTTAGTACTTCCGCCATCGATAGCCACACTTGCAGCAGCTGAGGAAGGTGGTCTCCGGCTCATCGGACTTCCTGGTCTGACGGAGGTACCAATAGGCCTCGTTGTGGTTGCACTTGGGGCAAGGCACGTTGGTCTTGGGCATCGTCCCCTCGATACCATCGACAACTGGACAGTCCTCGACCTCTTTCTTGTTCTTACCCATCATCGTCTTGGCGTGGGCCGTCTTGCTTAGGTCCTTGGCGCTCTGCTCGAACTCGCACTTGGGGTTGGGACACACGAACTCGCCCTTGCAGCCTTCTTTGGCCCGCAGCAGACCGCCGCACTTTGGACAGAACATCTTTAACTCGCCAGAATGCTGTAAATTATGCTCATATAAAAGGGTTCTGCGCTAGCCTTTTGGGCAGGCGTTCGGTATCAAATGAACTCCCAGTCGCGTGCGCTGCTCTTGGATTTCCGCGGTGGGTGGGTGTCATCCGAGGACCGCCTGGCGATCCTCCTCTCCACTCCCTTCTGCTCCTCTGCCATGGACTGAGCGCGCTCTCTAAGGGCCTTGCGTTCCTTGAGGGTGATGGGCGCCTCTTCGTCATCCTCTATCATCATCGCCCTCCTCGCCGTTCGCATGGGGCGGGGTAAATCCTCCTCGTCGTCATACGTGCCCCCAACCATCTCGAGATCGGCGAAGCTCCGGCCCCGCCGCCGCTCCACAGGCTGACGCTGGGTGGTGGTGAAGGTGTTACCCTCCAGCACGACTGTGGTGGAGTTGCCCTTGCTCATCCGCGACAGCAGGAGCATCTCCCGGTGGGTCTGCTGAGACAGCACCCCCCCGATGTAGGCGAAGGCCACCGTGGTGACATAGCTGTCAAGGCCCAGGTTGGCGGTGGAATGCAGGGAGGTGAAGAACGACGTCAGGTACATATCCACGAACTCCAGGTAAGGCTGGAGAACAGGTACGTTAGCGGCCACCACCGCAGCGATGGCGTCCGGGCTGAGGTCGATCCCTAGGATGACCGTTGGGATGATGCCGGCGCGTACGAGCATGGTAACGGCGAAGATGAATATGACGGGTATCAGTGCGGACATCATGCCCTTGAAGGGAGATCCCGCGCGTCGTCCCCCCACGTATCCGGCGATCATCTGACCAAAGATCGGCAGCCACCACAAGAGCAGGGAGAGGGTGAAGGTGTACTTGACGGCGCTCCAGTAACTGTAGACCACTGGCCCGTCGAACTTCCTGGCCTCCTCGTCGTCATAGGTGTCTGCTAAATGATAGACTCCGTTATGAACGAGCGAGCTAGTGGTACCGTCCTTTATCCTGGACCCTTTTCTGAGCAGCACTCCCATCCCAGCGGTCCGACGTTCGTCCGACCATGCAGTTCAACGCTTGGAGACTATAAAATATTATTGAGCTCATTCCATTGTTCTGAGGCCAGTAGAAGAAGGAGGACTGGCCTCACGAGAAATACTGTCGATTTTTTTGGCATAGATCCCGTATGACATAAACCAGGCCTGATAGATCAGGACCTTACCGGTCCACATAATAATGCATCCCAAGGGTCTCCAAGGCCTTTCGCGTCCCGTCCACCGTAACCCTGTCTGGGCGGATGCGATGCTTGAGGATCTCCTCTATGGAGCACCCCAGGTAGTCCGCCATAACCTTCAGGCGATCGAAGGGAAAAGGCTGCTTCCCGACCAGTATCTGCCGGACGCTCCATCCTGGGTGCACGCGGGAGCGGTACCCCAGCACCCTGCCCAGCTGATTGATGCTCCCGGCCTTCTCTATACCCTGTTGGATCAAGCGCACCCGAAAGTTGGAGGACAGCCAGACCTTATCCTCTGTTATCTCTCCCCGTTGGAGATATTTGTATGGTATCTGTTCTGGCAACACTTCTTCGATTACCGTGTGGTTTAAAATACTATTCCATGAATCCTTCGTTACTCACACCTTCGATGATCTCCAGAGGAAATGGAAGAGCGGGTTCCTGACTGCGGAGGGGCCCTGCCAGATGTTATTTGTTCAAGTGGTCAAAAAAAGCATCAAGTTAAAATACTCTACCAAATGTAGCCTTGGTTGCAGAGTGATACATGGGTAACTTTAGGAAGGTCCTTAAGATAAGGACCTCGGCGGAGGGAGATATTGTCGACCTCACCGAGGATTTGAACTCGACGATACGCTCATCACAGTTCAAAGAAGGCATAGCCTGCGTATTCATTGCACATTCAACCGCTGGCCTGTTCACCATCGAGAACGAGGACGGACTTCGGCATGACATGAGGGAGGCCCTTCAGCGCCTATTCCCCAAGGAGTTGGAATATGAGCATCACCTCCGCTGGGGAGACGGCAACGGGCACTCCCACATACGGTCGGCTTTCCTGGGCACATCCTTGAGCGTGCCCTTTCACGAGGGGGTCCCTGACCTGGGCACCTGGCAGCAGGTCGTTCTCATGGAGCTGGACAACCGCGGTCGAGACAGAAAAGTGATAATCCAGATCATAGGAGATCCTTAGGAGGCATGAACAATGAACATCAAATTCTTAGGCGGCGCCGACGTGGTCGGCAGGATGGGGATGCTTTTGCAGAACAAAGGAGCAAACCTCCTCTTCGAATACGGTATGACCGCGTCCAAACCCCCATCATATCCCCTGCCTGCCCCGTTTGTGGACATGGCGTTCCTGACGCACAGTCACCTTGACCACTGCGGGATGCTGCCATGGTTATGCGGAAAGTACGACACCGAGGTAGTGGCAACCCCTACCACCGTGGACGTGGCCGAGCTGCTGGTGCGCGATTCCCTCAAGATCGCGGACATAGAGGGATACCCTAAGCCGTTCAACGAGCAGGACATCAAGGCCATGATGCATAACTTTACACCCATGACCTACGGTGAGGTCATGGACGTGGGAGGCTTTGAGATCGGGCTGCACCCCGCAGGGCACCTGCCCGGGGCGGCCATGTTCGAGATAAAGGGGGAGCAGACCACCGTGTTCACGGGGGACCTGCACACCTACAACATGCGGCTGGTATGGGGGGCGCATCCCGTGAAGTGCGACAACCTCATCATCGAGGGCACCTACTCCGGCAGGCTCCACCCGGACCGGCTGAAGACGGAGTACGAGCTCATAGAGAAAGTGAAGGCCGTTGTGGAACGGGGAGGAAAGGCGATCCTGCCGTGCTTCGCCGTGGGCAGGACCCAGGAGATCATGCTCATCCTCAAGGACCTGAAGTACAACATGTGGGTCGATGGGATGGGAAAGACGATAAACCGGATGTACCTCGACCGGCCCGAGTACATCCGCTCGGAGAAGGCGCTGAAGGCCGCGAAGCGAAAGTTCAACGAGGTCCGCACGCCTCAGGACCGGCAGCGGGCCCGGCGCGAGGCCCAGGTCATCGTCACGACCGGCGGTATGCTCGACGGGGGCCCGGTGCTGACCTACCTGGAGGATGTCAAGAACGATCCCAAGAGCGCCGTGCTCATGACCGGCTACCAGGTCGAGGGCTCGAACGGCTGGCGTCTCCTGCAGGAGGGGATGATCCATGTACAGTCGAGCAAGGAGGAGATCCCCCGGCCCGTAGGCATAAAGTGCGAGGTGAAGAAGTACGACCTCAGCGCCCACGCCGACCAGGGGGAGCTGCTCTCCTTCATCAAGGCCTGCAATCCCGAAAGGGTCATCATCATGCACTCCGACGACCGCGAGCCCATGGCCGAGGCCATACGCCAGGAGAACATCAAGGTCCTCCTGCCCTCGGCAAATGAGGACATCGAGCTGTGACCAGGAAAGTTCATTATCCCCACGCTCGTTCTGTCGGAACATGGACGGGATCGAGCGGTTCCTCCGCGAGGACATAGGCCAGGGAGACATCACCACCGAGGCGCTCATAGGCGAACGGGGGGGAAAGGCCAGCATCGTGGCCAGGGAAAGCTGCGCGATAGCCGGCCTGGAGGAGGCGGAGGCTGTCTTCCATGCCCTGGGTCTAAGGACCGCTGCGCGCGTGGACGATGGGGACAGCGTACCCGCGGGGACCGAGGTCCTGCATATCGAGGGGGACCTGCGTTCCATACTCACGGGCGAGAGGGTCGCCCTCAACTTCCTGATGCGCATGTCCGGGATAGCCACGGCCACCAGAAAGGTGCTGACGGTGTGCCGGGAGCGCAACCCCGCGATAATCGTGGCGGCCACACGCAAGACCACCCCCGGCTTCCGTCGCTACGAGAAGAAAGCGGTCATGCTCGGAGGAGGCGACCCCCACAGGTATCGTCTTGACGATGCCATTCTTATCAAGGACAATCACCTGGCAGTGGTGGGCAGCATCTCGGAGGCCGTGACCAGGGCCAGGAAGTACTCCTTCACCAAGAAGGTGGAGGTGGAGGTCGTGTCCATGGAGGGTGCGAAGGAGGCAGCGGCCGCCGGCGCGGACATAGTGCTTCTGGACAACATGTCCCCGGGGGATGCCGCGGAATGCGCCGCCGCCATCAAGGCCATCGACAGCAGGATCATCGTGGAGGCGTCAGGAGGTATAACCATGGAGAACGCGCCCCTGTACGCCGTGGGCGTGGACGTCATCTCCCTGGGCTGGCTGACCCATTCCTCACGGGCGGTGGACCTGTCCCTGGACATCAAGGAGATGGAAGAGCGATCTTAGTGCGGTGGTAGCGCAGCCCGATCTTCTCCGGGGATGCGCCCATGGCCAGCGCCATGAGCTCAGCCAGGTACAGGACGGGTACCCCTTCCTTTTGCTTGATGTCGAACTGCACGAAGCAGAAGGGACAGGGTGTTAGGATAGCATCCACCTTGGACGCCTGCGGTCCTCTCACCGCATCTGCCAGCATTTTCACCGAAAGCCCCTCGTCTATACCACCCAGACCGCCCCCGCAGCACGCCGGCCACTCCGGCCCCGTGGCCACAGCGGCGCCGGTCCAGGAGGCGATCCTGTCCAGTACCTCGGGGCAGAAGGACCGATCGAGCCTCAGGACCTCGGAGGGCCGCAGCATATGGCATCCCGGATGAGGGGCCAGTCTCAGGCCCAAAGGTCTTGTGATGAGCCTGCGGACCTCCTTCTCGCGCTCCAGGAGGTACCCCGGGAGATGGTGGACCTGGACCTCTCCGCGGTACTCCCTCCCGATGCCGTCCAGAACTTTGTTGACCTTCTCCCTGACGAGATCGTCCTCGAGCATGTGTCGGGCCTCCTTGAGCGACATGTAGCAGCCGTTGCACAGCGTGAGGACGTCCCTCCCCCCCTCCTCAGCTATGGCCAGCAGGCGTGCCGAGGAGGTGAGCCATGTCTCCCTGGCCATGGTGCGGAGGCCGATGGGCTCCACACAGCAGGTGGCCCCCGGCAGGTCCGCGCAGTCCGCTTGCATCCTTTCTAGGACGAAGCGCGACGCAGCCTCCAGGAAAGGCAATCGGGTGGGGATGAGGCAGCCTGAGAAGAGGTAGAGCGGCCTAGTCATGAACCACACTCCCCAATCCGGTCCGCTGGCATATTTCCCGAGCCTCCGCCACCGCCTCCGCGGAGACCTCCCCATCGGGGAGGCCCAGCTCCTTCCTCATCTTCTTGGTCATACCGGTACGGGGAAAGCTTAGTCCCGTGGTCAGGAAACGTTCCGCCTCCTCCCGCAGGAAGGCCGGAACCTCCCCGCCAGTCACCGCCCTCTCCCTGAGTTGGGCGATGACCTCGCCGGGGTCCGCGCCGGAGGGGCACCTCTCAGAGCAGCTCATGCACCGTGCGCACAGCCACAGGGCGCCCTCGCGGAGGGGATCGATTGAGCCCAGGACAGCACGTTCCATCAGCTCTGCGGGACGGATACCGCCGTGCCTCTGACTGGGGCATACCGCGGCACATCCCCCGCACTGCTGGCAAAGCATGGCCAGCGGTGCCACGTTCTCCAGCCAATCGGCCATGACCCTGTCGTAAGCGGTCCTCCTCACGTCCAGGGCAAGCGCTCCCGCCCATATACCGTTTTCTTCGTTCGGTTAGCTGCATGGCGATGCGCGATGTCATTAAGAGCTGATATCGCTGTCCTGGCATCATGGACATAGAGAAGGAGAAGTGCCAGTTCTGCGGACGGCCGGCCAAGAACTTCCAGTTCTGCGCCTTCATCTGCGAGCGTGATGAATGCGCAGAGCGGGCCATGCAGGAGCGTGGGGGTCCGGCAGGTCACATCAAGGCCAAGCGAGAGGCTCAGGAGCGGGAGCGGGCGAGCAAGGAGTGAGCTACCGTAACCGGTCCGTCCGGTACAGTGGACCAGGGGAGTACAGATAGGCAGCCCCGTGCGCCCTGTGCCTGTATGGTCGGCCACTCAATCCTGATATAGCTTATTCTCTAATTGTCAGGACTCGTCGGACGAGCTTCGCTCCCGGTCAAGGCGGCGGGCCGTACGGACGCACATGTCCTCGATGCGCACCCTGCTGGAAAGCTCCGAGGCATGGTGCCTGTCGGCGCAGGAGAGGTGGACGAGACACTTGGGGCATGCGGTGACGAGAACATCCGCTCCTGTCGCCGCGGCCTCCTGCAGTCGCTCTACCTGGACCTTCTTTGCGGTGTGATCGCAATCGACCCACCCAGAGGTTCCGCAGCAGACGCTCATGGGGCCGCTGCGAGGCATATCCCGAAGCTCGCCCAGGGAGCGCAGGACCTCTCGTGGCTGCTCCACTATCCCCACGCATTTGGAGAGCCTGCAGGGGTCCTGGTATGTCACCACGTCCTCCCCCGCCCCGAGCTCCAACTTTCCGGCGGCGATGCCTTCGGCGAGCACCTCGGCCATGGTCCTGACCCTGATGCCGGTGTCCCCGACCACCTGAGGGTACAGGTCGCGCCACGCGGAAGCGCACTCGGGACAGAACGTTACGATCTCCTCCACCCCCGCGTCCCTTGCCGCCTGCCAGTTCTCACGGGCCAGCCTCTCGAACAGAGCGTCGTCCCCGGCCCAATAGGCATCATGCCCGCAGCATCTTTCCGAGGGGTCCAGCCTCGGTCGCACGCCCAGGGCGTTGAGCAGCCGGACCGCCGATCGGGGTAGCTCCAGGAGATCGTTTCGGATGTAGCGCAGAGCTACATCAAAGTAGGGGACGCAGCCGACGAACAGCATGCTGCGGGAGCGGGGGTCGATCTGCAGGTCGGGCGTGACCCAACTTGCGGACCTGGGACGCAGGGAGGGGGAGGACGTCAGCCTCCCTACGGCGTTGAGCACTCCATGATGGGCGGCCATGGGGACCTCGTCCCGCCTCGCCAGGGACCTCAGGCCGCGGACCAGCCGCGGGAAGTCCACTCCCGCGTTGCAGACCTGGGAGCATGCCCCGCAGGAGGTGCATGACCACAACTGGGGCACCCTTTCACCGCCTTGCCCGTTCAGCCCCTGCTCGACCACCTTCCTGGGGGAGAAGGAGTCATAGCGCTGGGCGGCCACACAGGCATAGGTGCACCGGCCGCACCCTATGCAGGCCTCGGCGTGGAACCTGCGGAAGATATCATCACGCTCCATCCGGCAACCTCCCCAGCGGGCCCTTGCTCTGGAGCAAAGCGACGAAGGTGTCCACGGTGGACCCGAAGAGCTCGCCCTCGGCCGCGGAGATCCACCTCAGCACAAGCCTATCCCTTCCGATGCCAAGGAGGTCGAGCAGCTCCCATACCTCCTGTATCCGCACCTCCTCCCGCTGGTTACCGGAGATGTAATGGCAATCACCGGGGTGGCAGCCCAGGACCATGACCCCGTCGGCACCCTTCTCGAAGCACTGCAGTATCAGACCGGCATCGATACGGCTGGAGCACATCACTCGCACGATCCTCACGCTGGGGGAGTATTGCCTCCGGGATACCCCTGCCAGATCGGCCCCGGCATAGGCGCACCAGTTGCAGCAGAACGCCACCACTCTCGGCTGCCAGGGCTCCACTTCGGTCACTGGGTCCCCTGGACATCGTATGGCCTCTTAATCCTTACCCGGCCGGCCTTCCCAGCGAGCGAAGGAAGGCCGGAGGAAATGGTGGGGATCGAGAGTACCATTACTGGCCGGCCATAATCGAAGCACCCAGAGCAAGGGTTAAGTGCAGAGAGGCTCTCCCCTGGAAGGCCATGAGGATCGTCGGTTTCATAAAGACCTCCCTGCTGGACTGGGACGGCCATGTGGTGTCTTCCATCTACCTCCCAGGATGCAACTTCCTGTGCCCATTCTGCCATAACCAGGACATGGTACTGCACCCAGAATCCTTCGAGGATGTCCCCTTCGCGGTCATCGCCGACTACGTTCGCTCCAACTCCGAGTTCCTCGATGGGGTGGTGGTCACGGGCGGTGAGCCGACATTGCATAGGGACCTTCCCCAGCTGCTCCGGCAGATTAAGGAGCTTGGTACCAAGGTGAAGCTGGACACCAACGGTACGAACCCCCAGATGCTGCGTGACATCATCGACGCAGGCCTCGTGGACTATGTGGCCATGGACCTCAAGGCGCCCCTCAACGAGAGGTATGACGACCTTGCCGGGGTGAAGGTCGACCTGGAGAGCATCAAGCGCTCCATTGAGATCCTCGAGACGTCGGGAATTGATCATGAGTTCCGCACCACCGTTGTACCTGTTCTGCTGACCGCGCAGGACGTGGAGTCCATGGCCGCGTACGTAGGTGGAACCAAGAGATACGCGCTCCAACAGTTCCGTCCGGGCAACACACTCGACCCCAACCTGAATGCCGTGAAACCATACTCCGGAGCGGCCCTCAAGGGAATGGCCGAGACCGCTGGCCGTTACGTACGCAAGGTCATCATCCGCGGTGATATCTAAAGAAGAAATCATTATCAATAGCATCATCGAGCCGCCAAGGTTTTTGTATCATTATTGTTGATTTTTATCGCATAGCATTTATGTTAAGGGGACATTGATTTGGAGCAGACACCAAGGCTAAAGACCAGCATTGAAGGCTTCGACAGGATACTGGAGGGAGGCATCCCTCAGGGGCACATCGTCCTTATGGCCGGCACTCCCGGTACCATGAAATCTTCCCTTGTGTACTACATGCTCTACAACATGGCCAAGGAGAACGGGACCACCTGCGTCTACGTTACCTTGGAGCAGTCCCGAAATTCCCTGCTGCGCCAGATGGAGAAGATGGGCATGCGCACCGAGGACGTCAAGCAGAACCTTCACGTCCTAGACCTAGGCCTGATACGCAAGAACCTCAGGCACGCAGCGGGCGGGGAGTCCTGGATGCAGGTTTTCAAGGGTTACCTCAGCTCCCTTAAGAACGACATGAACTTCAGCGTCATCGCCATCGACTCCCTGGGGGTCCTGGAGACGATATCGGACATGAGCAATCGACGCACCGACCTGTTCTACCTGTTCGAGTGGCTGAGGGACCTCAACTCCACCGTCTTCATGATCTCCGAGATATCTTCGGACCGGCTCTTCGAGGGAGCATACGATGAAGGATACCTTGCAGATGGAATAATCACGCTGAAGATGCAGGTGGTACGGGAAGTGGAGACGCAGAGGAGGATACGCTGCGTGAAGATGAGGGAGACCAACCACGACCCCTCCTACTACTCGCTCCTGTTCTCCGGGTGCAGGTTCCAGGTTACCAAGGCCATAAGTGAGTAAGACCGGTGTTCCGATGCCCAGGATCTTGGAGTGCGCTAGGTGCGGTGCCGGAATAAGCCACACGGACTCCCAGTGCTGGCGTTGCGGTGAGCCGTTGAAGGGCAACCCTAAGGCCAAGGCCCAACCCGCTGGAGGGAAGAGCTCGGGGGCAGGCATCAAGGACATCAAGGACATGCGGCCCAAGGAGAGCAATAATACCAACACCTCCCTACGTCCGCTGGTAACGGGCGATTACAACGGGAGGGAGAAGGAGCTCCAGGACCGCGAGAAGGAGCTGAGGGAGGCCATGGACGCCCTCGAGGATGAGTCCAAGGAGCTGGAGGCCGTGGCCATGGAGCTGGAGAAGGAGCGCCTGTCCATAGAGGCCTCGAGGAAACGCATCCAGGAGCGAGAGGACGAGCTTGACGCCATGGCCCTGGTGCTGCAAGAAACGGCGATGGCAGCACAGGAATACCAGAAGACCATGACGGCGGACAAAGAAGGGGTCCAGCGCTTCAAAGAGCTGATGGCCCACCAGGCCGAGCTGGGAGAGGTCCTGGAGGAGGAGAGGGCCCGCATCCGGTGCTCGATCGAGAGGGACATGGCAGACCAGCTCAGCCGCATCGCTCAGCTGGAGGCCGAGCTGAAGGCCGCCAACGCCACTATCAGGGAGTCACAGGGATTGACGGACCCCTCACCTATTGATATCGACCAGGTTTTAGGCGAGGTCACCCAGGCCCTGAGCTCCCAGATCGGGACGGGCTTGCCCGGGGGTCAGCTGGACCGCCGGATCAGGACCGGGATCGAGGGCTTGGACAAGCTTCTCTCAGGGGGCATCCCCGTCGGAAGTGTCGTGCTTGTAAACGGTCCCGCGGGGAGCATGAAGACCTCCCTGGCATATCACATCCTGCACCACTCCGCAAGGGACAAGGTAAAAGGCCTGTTCCTATCGCTGGAGCAGGACCGCGATTCTCTATTAAGGCAGATGGAGCGGCTCGGCATGCCGCGCGAGGAGTCCCTGGATGACCTGATGGTGGTGGACCTTGTAGACCTTCGGCGGAGCATGGAGGGTCAGAGCGGGGACTGGAGGAACATCATCAAGCGCTATATCGAGAACGTGATGAAGGACTGCCCCTTCCAGCTTCTAGCCTTGGATTCCCTGGAATCGTTCATCTCCATGAGCGAGGTCAAGTTCTCCCGGATCGAAACCCAGGACCTGTTCGACTGGTTCCGCTCCCTAGGATTGACGGCCTTTGTGATATCGGAAACCCCCATGGCCAAGCTGGAGAACGACGGGGCCATGGAGCTGTACGTGGCCGATGGCGCGTTGGAGCTGGCCCTCAAGGAGGTGGGTGATTCGCATATCCAGAGGTGGATACGTTGCATCAAGATGAGGGGGGCCAACATAGATCCCCGATTCCACAACATGATGCACGCGGGCAACACGTTCATACTGAGCCTGCCGATGATGAGAGCGTCCCCTCAATCCGGGGATTGATACCAAGCTACTCGGGGATTAAATATCCTTAGGCCAATTTATTAAGAAAGGAGTGAACAGCTTGCAGATCGAGCGAGTGAGGACTTACATTCAGAACTTTGATGAGAACCTCCAGGGCGGGATACCCAAGAACCAGGTGGTCCTGCTCACTGGTACGCCAGGAACAATGAAGTCCTCGGTGGCATACAGCATTCTGTACTACAACGCGCTCGAGAAGGGGATAAAGTCCGTGTATATGACCCTGGAGCAGTCCCGGGAGAACCTCCTGCAGCAGATGACCTCCCTGGGTATGGACGACAAGAAGGCACAGGACTACATCCAGATCCTTGACCTCGGCCTTATCCGGAAGTCGCTCACGCAGCTAAGCGCCAAGGGCACGTGGATGCAGGTGTTCAAGATGTACGCCGACAACCTCAAGCAGAGCTTCGATTACGATCTCCTCGTGGTCGACTCCCTGGACGTCCTGGAGATGGCTGCCCAGATGGAGGGGAGCCGCCGTACCGAGCTGTTCTACCTCTTCGAATGGCTGAGGAACCTCAACGTGACCTCGTTCCTCATCTCCGAGACCACCCCTGACAACATGTTCGAGAACCGCTTCGATGAGGGATACCTCGCCGACGGCGTAATATCGCTGAAGCTCCAGGAGATCGGGGAAACGGACATTCAGAGACGCATACGGTGCATCAAGCTCAGGAGCACCAACCACAAGACCGGATACTTCTCACTGCTGTTCTCTGAGGGCAAGTTCCGAGCCACCCAGGTCATCACCGAGTGATGAACGCCAGCGGCGCCTACTGAAAGGAAGGGCAATGCCTTACCTCTTTCCATCTCAACATATAAAGGAAGGAGGCAGAAAAAAAAGGGAGAAGTGTTTGCCTCACTGGATCTCCAGCTTCTTCTTGCTGCTCTCGGCCTTCTCCTTCTTGGGCAGCACGATCCTGAGAACCCCGTCCTCCATCTTGGCGGACACCTGGGCAACGTCGACATCTGCGGGCAGGCTTACATGGCGGTAGAAGGACATCTTCCCCCTCTCCCGGCGAACGTA
Source organism: Methanomassiliicoccus sp. (assembly GCA_018262895.1). GTDB lineage: Archaea > Thermoplasmatota > Thermoplasmata > Methanomassiliicoccales > Methanomassiliicoccaceae > UBA6. Next base: position 103,260 of record JADFDJ010000002.1, read on the forward strand.
GCCCTCTCCCTTATCCTCATTGGATGTCTCCTTGTCGGCCTTGATCACCAGGGATTCCTCGTCCATCTCCAGGCTGACATCCTCCTTGGACAGGCCGGGGAGCTCAGCTTCCACGGTGTACTGCTTTTCCTCGTCACGAATATCAATGGCCGGCATTCGTGTCCCGACAGGCGTCATGGACACGTAGGGGAATCCCCTGCTCATCTCATCGAACATCCGTTCCATCTCTCTCATAATGCCCACAGGGCCCCAGTATCCCAAGGGCGCCAAGCTCATGTCTCTCTTTCTGATTCCCATAGGTACCATCTCCTGTAGATCTAAACAACCGATGGTTTACATCTAAATCCCAAATAGTATGCACTTCTATAAATAACTTTCTCTATAGGTCCCTGAGCATGGTCCCGGACCTAGAAGTAGTACCATATGCTGTTGTACTCCATCGGGTCCTCGCCCCTCTCCTGGAGTCTCCTGAGGTAACCCAAAATGGGGACGTCACGGTAAACGTACGTGGGCGCCGCCACGATGTTCTTCTCCCAGGGATGAAACTCATAGATCCTCTCTCCCGCAGGGGAGATCATTATGAGGTCATGGTTCTGCCAGGAATCTATGTTGTTCTTGCCCAGGGCAGGTATGTTGAACACCGCGGCGTCAGTACGGGCGAGGCCCGGGGTCATCCTCGCCTCCTCCTTCCTCTCCTGCAGGATACGGGCGATAGGCACCCGGTACCAGTCCGTCTCCTCCTTCCCCTTGGTGTTGAACGTATAGTAGGGGTCGACACCGATCTGCTTCAGAAGAAGCCGGAGGGCCACGGTCTCGAACCTGCGGCTGTTCTCCATGGTGAAGACCTGCTGGTTGTAAACCGACAGCCCCGCCCGGCGGATCTTGTTGATGCACCACATGGCCTCGGGCGTAACCTCGTACGGGTGCTCGAAGTGGGTCACCACGCACAGCTCCCTCTTGGAGGGATCGTTGAAGTCGCCCATCATGTCAATTAGCTGCTGATCGAAGCGCATGGGGAGGACCACAGGAAGCCTGGTCCCGATCCTCACCCGCCTGATATGGTCCATCTCCGCCACCCTTGAGAGGAGGCGGCGGATGCGATCGTTGTGAAGTAGCACAGGGTCCCCACCGGTGATGAGTATCTCTGACACCAGGGGATGCTCCTGGAACCAGGACAGGGCCTCATCCAGCTTGGAGATGGGTGCAAGGGCATCAGGGCTGACCGCCTCATCGATCTCCCAGTTACGCTGGCAGTAGACGCAGATCTGGGCGCAGCTGTTGTAGGGCTTCAGGATCGCTATCATCGGGTAACGTCGGGTCACCAGGTCTATGGGAGATGTGTCCCCTTCCCGCATGAAGTCCAGCGATCCCGTCCCCCTCATCCGGAGAACGCCGTCGATATAGCTCAGAGGGGGGATGACCTGAGCCCGGATGGCATGATCGTATCGGCGATGGGGTTCCTTGTCCATGAGGGATAGGTAGTAGGGAGTGATCCCGAACGGTATTCGATTGGTGACAGCCAGATCTATAGCTTTTCGCTCGTCCGCAGTGAGATCCACGAGACCATCGAGGTCCTGCAGGTTCCTTATGACGTTGATCAGATGCCACTTATGGCTATCCCACTTCTCAGCATCCCCTCCCAGGGCCTGAGCGATGCGCTCGCGGTTCTCCCTACGGCGCTCAACGACCTCGGGGTCAAGGCCCGTAGGGTAGGACATGACCCTCTGACAAGCCCTCTCCGATAGCACATCCAGGAAGTCCGATCTGACCTTCGCCGCTTCCCTACCCGACATCTGGGAGAGGTCCGGAGACTCCTCCAGCGCCAGCTCGGAAAGGCCTACTGCGCCCTTGATGATGTGGTAGATGTCCATGAAGAAGGCCCTATGGTCAGCAACCATCTGGCCTTCGTTTACTATCTGGTGCAGGACCTGGAGCGTACTGTATCCACTGATCTTCTCGTTCCTGGGGGACAGGAAGTTCCTGAGAACCTGGATGCAGTTCAATGCGTTCACCCGCTCCAGCGAGCTCGCGGTCCACGATGGCAAGTGATAGGTTAGCTCCAGCTCATAGAGGCTTTTGAACGCCCGGCCCCTCACCACCTCCAGGTCAGCGCTCGAGCATATGTCATCAAATAGAGCAGGGGCTACCTGCTTGAGATCCTCTACATCGATCTCTTCCAGTGCCGATGCTCTCTGATTCTCCGTCCAGAGGCCCTCTTCCGTTCCTACGCTGTTCCTAACTGCCGGTAAGTGATCATCTTTCATCTCAATACCTCATGTTAGTGCCTGCCGACTTCCTCTGGAAGAACAGGTCGGCAGATCATCTCTTAATATAGACCCCAACCTATATGAACATGCCAGGGCTGAGAGGTCCTTTCGGGAGATCGGGTGGAACGATCTGAGAGAAAGAGCTCCCATTGGCTCTAGAACTCATCTCATGCTCCACACCAACGCCACTGCCAACCGCCCTCATGGCCAAAAATTCATATACGGTCAGCGGTTTCAGACTCACGCACGGGCTCATGGTCTAGCGGTTATGACGTCTCCCTCACACGGAGGAGACCGCCGGTTCGAATCCGGCTGAGCCCACTCTTCTCATTTCCTTTATACCTATCAATTGACGCGTTTCTGCGATCCTGACAACACATCATAAAAATTCGAGAATATGGAGTGTCAATGCTTTGGCCTAGCTCCATTTGATCGGTAGGGTCTTTAAAAAATTGATTCCCAGATTCAGCTGTCCGTAAGAATCATCTTCAGCCTTGAGTTCAAAGACATCGTTAATGATATGTTTAATAACTAATTAGTTAAAAAACCCCAAATTGTTAATAAATTATATTATATTATTTAATAACCTTTTTATCGGATGATGCTCTTATGCAATGAAAGACTAAGGTCCCTAGATGAACCCATCACGCTCGCAAGATCGCCAGAACCAGGAAAGCTTTCGGTCCGCTCATCGAGGAGGGATGGGGTCATCGACGATAGTGCATATGAGCAAAGAGTGATTGAAGGAAAGGTAAGAAAATGATGGCTTCCGATTTTTCGGGATATGCAGCAACATACGATATCGTCTTCCACAAACCAGTCCACGGAGAGCAGGTAAGGTTCAAGGTCCAGAGGATGGCCGAGGATACCCTCATGGATTGCATGGCCAAGGGCGCCCGGATGATAGGGCATGTGAAATGCTTGGTCGACGCTCAAGATGCCGGTTATCTGATCTGCAGTGTCACCTCCATTGGTGAACAAGCGAGATGCGAGGACAAAATAACCTCCCCCTTCATGAGAATGCAGCTGACTATGAACATCATGCTGTATGGCCTTAACGAGATGACCATAGAGGACACCGTCGTGAAAAATGCTCGAACTCACTTCCACGACGCGACCAGGATCGTAGTTGCCTGTTTAGGCCAGTATAACCAGGTACCCGAGAAGGTTCTTTTGTCCAGCCATCAGGATGTGAACATCTTGGAGGGAGACATGCGCAGGATGATGGACGGTTCATTGCCCCAGTAGCGGATCAATAATCTATTCTATCAAAGCTTTTTGTTCCTTCCATCAGGACTAACCCTTGATGGAAGGAGGGAAAACCAGGGACCCCTAATCAAACCGAGCGTTGCTTCTCCATCTATCGGTTTTCCTCTCAACTCATGTTTGAGATTTTGATCAGATAGTTCTCACACATTTTCGTAATACGAATTATTAAAAAGTATTAATAATCCGTTCTTATACGGTCTCCTATCTCAACCGGCCTTGGACCTAACAAAGCCGAGGGCGGCTCCGAACGGGGGTGTTCATATCGATACGAAGAAAACATATGCCGTATTGGCAGCGCTGGTGGTGGTTATTGCTGCGGTAGGCGCGGCATACCTGCTTACCAGGGGCAATGAGAACGGGAACAACGATGAGAACGCAACGGTAATCGACTCACTGGGCAGGTCGGTGCAGGTACCGGAAAAGATCGATTCTGTATTCTGCATAGGTGCATGCTCTCTCAGGCTCGTGTCCTACTTTGACGTGTTCGAAAAGGTGAAGGCGGTGGAGACCGCTGGTACATTCAACACGCGGGACGACCAGACCTATTACTTCGTGAACAAGGGGAACCTGTCCTCCTTGCCGCAGGTCGCCACCGATGCCGAGAGCATACTGGCCTCAAGCCCCAGCCTGATCATCACATCCACAGCAACGGATGCTGCGACGGCCGATACTCTGCAGAACCAGACAAGCATTCCAGTGTATGTGATCAACGCGAACCTGGAGTTCGGCGATGATTTCTACGGTCAGATAACCTCATTAGGAAAGCTGTTCGGCGAACAGGAGAGGGCAGCAGAGCTGAACGAAGGCATCGCGGCCATGATCGGCGAGATCACCTCGAAGGCCATGAACGACAGCACTGAGAGCGCATATGCCTGCGGGATGTTCTACTATGGCGGGGCCTCCTTCCTCAAGGCTTCAGGTAACTACCTCCCCTTCGACTACTCCAACGTCACCAACGCCATCGCCCCTGCCAGCAATGGCCAGCCATACGTCATTACGTTGGAGACCCTGGTGGCCGCCGATCCAGACTATATCTTCATAGACAGCATAGGCCTGAGCGATTGCATTGCGTCCATGAACGGCTTCATAGCAGATGAGACCGGGCTGCAGAATGTGTCCGCGATCGAGAACAACATGATATTTTCCACCATGGTCTATAAGTGCTATGGCACCAACTGGGAGAACCAGCTCATCAACGCTTACTACGTGGCATCTGTGATCAACGGCGAGGCGTTCTCCTGGACCTTCGACCAGAAGGCCAATGAGGTCATTCAGCTCTTCTACCCTGGAACCACAATGACATACGCGGATATCGCTGACGGTCAGAGCGGCAACGGCTGTGGAGCAGTAACGCTGTAATCCCTTTGAAACACCTTCCAGTTCCTTTCTGGATAACGGTGATAAGAACGAAGAACGGAGACATTTCCTCGAACCATGACAAGTGGGAGGGCTTCGACATCTACGATGATGGCGATGGGGAGGCCACCCATAATTCAGGTTTGTACCGTGGATACGTCAGGAAGAAAGGCCTGATGATTTCTCTTGCTCTGGTCGTTCTTTTTGTATGCATCATCCTTGCCGCTCACAACGGCCCTCTCAATATCTCATCCTTGGACATAATCCGTTATATACTGACCTTTGACAACGACGGGATGGGGGGCGTCATCTGGAACATACGGATGGTCAGGATCATCGGGGCGATCCTCGCCGGAGCAGGTCTGGCGGTCGCGGGTGTGGTCATGCAGTGCATCCTGCGGAACCCGCTGGCCTCCCCCTACACCCTGGGCATCTCCAGCGCCGCTGCGTTCGGAGCATCCTTCGCCATCATATTCCTGAACGCCGGCTCCAGCATCACATCCATAGTCTCCATCAGTAACCCCTATGTCACCACCATCAGCGCCTTCCTGTTCTCCCTGCTGGCAACCGGTGCGATCCTGCTCTTGACAAAGGTGACCCGCGTCAGCTCGGAAACGATGGTCCTTGCGGGAGTGGCCATAAGCGCCATGTTCGCGGCCGGCCTCTCCTTCATGCAGTACCTGGCAACGGACTCCCAGTTGGGCAACATCATCATGTGGACGTTCGGGGACCTGGGAAAGGCGACCTGGTCCTGGAACACGCTGATAATGGCCGTTCTGCTGTCCGTGACCCTGTACTTCTACTACAAGAGATGGGACTACAACGCCATGGAGGCAGGGGAGGAGACGGCCAAGGGTCTCGGCGTCCACACCGAGAGGGAGAGGATAACCGGGATGGTGCTGGCCTCGGTCCTCAGTGCCGTCATCGTCTCCTTCTTCGGCATCATCGCGTTCATCGGGCTCCTCGGCCCCCATATAGCCCGCATGATCATCGGAAGCGATCATCGGCACCTCATCCCCCTCTCCATCATCCTGGGGGCCATCATACTGATCGTCGCGGACGGTGTGGGGCAGGTGATACTATACCCGTCGGTCATACCGGTGGGGATAATCACATCCATGCTCGGAGGGCCGCTGTTCATCTACCTGCTCATAAGGAGGTATGGGAAGTGACGTTCTTCCAGGTGAACGGCGTAGAGTTCTCCTACAAGAGCACGAAGGTCCTGGATGACATCTCGTTCTCCATTGAGAAGGACGAAGTGACATCGATCCTAGGTCCCAACGGGGTCGGCAAGACCACTTTGATGAAGTGCATCAACAAGATATTGATGCCACATATGGGCTCGGTTCTCATCGAGGGCTCGGACATCCATCAGATGAGCAGGAGGGACATCGCTAAGAACATCGGCTACGTCTCACAGAGGGGCGAGATGTCCAGGATGACCGTCTTTGACTCCGTTCTGCTGGGGAGGAAGCCCCACTTCGAATGGGAGGTCACCGATAGGGACATCAGGCTCGCTGGAAGGGTGATCCACCTTATGGGCCTGGACGATCTTGCGCTGAAGTATGTGACCGAGATAAGCGGCGGTGAGTACCAGCTGGTTCAGATCGCCAGGGTGCTGGTCCAGCAGCCGAAGGTGATCCTCCTCGACGAGCCCACGAACAGCCTGGACCTGCCCAATCAGCACATGATAATGCATCTGATAAGGAACATAGCGATAAGGAACCACATTGCGGCCATCATGACGATACATGACCTCAATCTGGCGATACGTCATTCAGACAAGTTCATCATGATGAGGGAAGGGACCATCTATGCCACGGGCGATCACAGCATAATAACACCGGAAAACATTCGTGCCGTATACAACATAGACGCCTTCGTGGAGAAGGTCAAGGGGATACCGGTGGTCATCCCGATATGAACAGGAGCGATTTCCGTGGGTTCGAAGAGGATTAATCCGAAGCAGAGGAGCTTCTTCAACGAGAAGGCCAAGGTGTGGGATGAGATCTCCGTCCACGATGACAGGAAGGTTGAGTACATCACCGACATCCTCTCCATAATAGGACACGAAAGGATACTGGATATCGGCACCGGGACAGGGATCATGATCCCGCACTACGAAGCCCGTCTGGTTGACGGCTCCATCGTTGCCGTGGACTATTCCGAGAACATGATAGAGGTCGCACGTACAAAATACCCGGAGAGCGAGCATCCGTCCGTCTCCTATGTGGTCTCCGATATCTACGATCTCGACTACAGCTCCGAGTTCGACCTGGCGGTCTGTTACTCGTGCTTCCCCCACTTCGTCGATCAGCCCCTGGCGGTAAGGACTCTCACAAGGGCGCTGAGGAAGGGAGGCCGGCTTGCCGTAGCTCACTCCGACTCTGCAAAGAAGATCAACGGCATCCACATGGAAGGTGGTGTGGAGATCTCTAACGACTTCCTGCCATCGATGGAGCGGCTAAAGCAAATGATGACGGACTGCGGCCTCTCGGTGGTCTTCGAGAGGGACGATGCCGACTACTTCGTCTGCATCGCTAGGAAAAACTGAGCCATATCATATATCAAGCGTGAACTCAACCGGACCAGTCCCCTAATGCGATGAAGAGGCATGGCCTGGGCAGGACCAGGGGATGTGAGTGGCGTCCGTACATGCGCCCATAGGTACGACACTACTGCTCTATAGCGACCGCCTCGGCGATGTGGTCCTCGATGTGCAATACCACTGGAATAAAGAACAGGGCCGCACTGACGACGACCATGATCAAACCTCCGGCGATGAACCAGGCCTGTATGCCGAACACCCCCGCGAACGGGCCGGAAAGCGCCAGCCCCAGGGGGCTCATACCGCTGGCCAGGCTCGATAAGAGCGCGAACACACGGCCCTGCATGTCAGCCCTTATACCCTTCTGCAGAATGGCCATGACGATGCCGTTGACGATAGACAAGCCCGTGCCTATGAAAAGGGCGGTCCCGGCCGCAATAAGGAAGCCGTCAGGAGGGAGAACGCCGATAAGGAGCACCCCTCCACCAGAGGAGGCAAGGGCTCCGATGCACGTGACGATCTTTCGACTGGACCCGCCCCACATGCCCAGAATGAGGCCGCCGGTGATCATGCCCGCACCTACCATGACATCTATAAAGGCAGCCTGGTACGGCCCCTGGCCGAAGTGGTACAGGGTCAGCAGGTTGAAGAAAGTGAACGCAGGGGTTATGAGGAAGTTGACGACGGAGAACACCGCCACCACCAGCAAGGCCCCCTTCCAGGCCCGTACGTAGCGGAACGCGTCCACGAGATCTCGGAGTATGGGGGCCTTCTCGCCTCCCTTGGGCTTCCGGATCTCCGGTATCCTTACAACCAGCAGAGCGGTGATGGCCATGGCCGCGGTAACCACGTCCATGCCAAGGACCAGGTACATTGGGAGGGCAACATAGAGGAACGCCCCGAGGGCCGGACCCATGATGCTTGTAAGACCCATGACGGACTGGTTGAGGCCAGTGATCCGGGCGAGATGGTCCTTCGGCACCATCAGGGCGGTGGAGGCCTGCATCGCCGGCCAGTGGAAGGCCTGCATGGCCGACCGGAAGAACATGATGATGAAAACGTGCCAGAGCGCAATGGATTGGGCAATGAACAGGACCATTAAGAGCAGAGTGCCTAGGGCGGTCAGCAGATCAGCGAGGAGCATGACCTTCTTCCTGTCCAGCCTGTCCACGTACGCGCCGGCCAACGGGGACAGGAAGACCTGCGGAAGGAGCCCCATCGCACCGGCTATGGCCAGGTCCAGCGGGGAGGCGGTGGTGACAGCTATCCAGAACATCAGGGCCCATTGGACAAGGGCACTGCCGAGGAGAGAAAAGGCCTGTCCGGCCCACAGCGTGAAGAACCGCCGCATCCACGGCGCGGTCATGCTTTCCTGCACTGGAACGTCGGTCGAGCTCATCGGTCCTGACCATCCTGTCCAATGGTCGATGGAGCCTGGGAACAGAGATGGCCAAGGAATGCTGGACTAGGAGCTTTACCGAAGTAAATGACGGACTCAATAAAAGCCTCAGGTGAGCCCTGCAGCCCACCCATCTCCCGACCTCCCCCGTTTGACGGCCGACGCACCATCAAGGACATGGATATTTTATATCCATTTATCAATTTCTTACGATAGTAGCCCCTTTTTATCAAATGTTTGGCTCTTCAAGCCGAGCGTTCGCCCGAAATATGGAAGTGCCCCGGACAGCTTAGCATCTGAACGAAGCTGCTATCCACCTAATGTACATCGGCCATCTGGCATGCGCTTTCTGTTAGACATCTTCGAATGGAATCATCCAGCAAATGACCTATACTTATCAAGAGATCAAATATGCTACGGTGCTCGATGATCAAAGGTAGCAAAGGAGCGCCTCGATCCAATTTATAGAACAACGAGCTGTTAGGCTGTTAACGCAACCCTGGCATCAATTCAATAAAGACCGGTTTTTTAATGGCTCGTTTTCCCCATAGATAAAATATTAATAAATATGTAAAGGAAGTTGTTAACTTGTTAATAGAAATTACTATATATTTTGATAACCTGTATATAGGCAGTGAGAAAATATGGCCATCGGAAGGAGAACAAGGATCGTTGCAGCTCTGGCAGTTGTGGCGGTTGTGATCGCGGCCGGGGCGGCGGTCCTGCTATCATCTAATAGCTCTAATGCTAAAACAGGGAAGCTGAGCGTCGTAGCCAGTTTCTATCCCCTGTACTACTTCTCATCGGAGATAGGGAAGGACCATGTGGATGTCAGCATGTTGATCCCGGACAACTCGGAGCCCCATACCTGGGAGCCATCTCCCTCCGATATCATCAAGATCAATGATGCGGACGTCCTTGTCTACAACGGTCAGGGTTTCGAGCCGTGGATGGACACTGTCCTCGGCTCTGTGGACAACGACGATCTGGTTGTGGTGGACACATCTCAGAACATATCCCTGCTCCTGTCCGACGAGATAGCGGAGGCCTACGAACAGGCGGTGGAGATCTACAATGGCGGACCCAACTCCGCGCTCACTGCTTCGACATCAGAGGCTTCAGCTCCGATCGTGAACGCGGAGGGATACGTGGAGGTGAACTTCTTGACTCTGACCAGCGGCAACGGCGGTTACATCAAGGTCAGCTCCATGGGCGGAGGGGACATAAGGCTCTTCGTTACCAACTCCACCGAGTTCTCCATCAGATCGTCGAACGGCACCGAGCTTGAGTATGAGCTGAGCAATGATGCTGTGACCTCCTATCCTCAGTTCAAGGGGTCCAAGTTCGTAGAGCTTGAGGCCGGTGAGGTCTACTCCATCTTCTTCGAGTCCAATGCCACCGGTACCGGGCTGGTCATGACCGTTGGAGAGGAAGAGGGGGAGGGAGGTCATGAGCATGGCCTGAACGATCCCCACATCTGGCTGGACCCGCTGAGCGCCAAGGCCCAGGTATCCAATATCCTGAAGGCCTTCGTCAATGCCGATCCCTCGAACGCGACGGCCTACCAGCAGAACGCCGATGACCTTATGTCACGTCTCGATGGTCTCAATCAGGAGTACGTGACCGGCCTGGCGAACAGGACCAAGAACGCTATCATCACCACCCATGAGGGGTTCAACTACCTGGCCCTGCGTTATGACTTCGATGCCTACGCTGCCATCGGCATATCTGCCGACGCCCAGCCCAGCGCCGCGGACCTTGCAGCACTGGCGGATAAGGTCAATGACCTGGGCCTGCACTATGTGTTCTCGGAACCCATCTTCTCAGACAACGTCATCGGCACCATCGCCAGGGAGACCGGAGCGCAGGTGCTCGTCCTGGACGGCATCCACGGCAGGACCGGAGTGCACGCCAACATGGACTACTTCGAGATCATGCGTGCGAACCTGGAGTCGCTGAAGACCGGCCTTGAAGTGACCACATAAACACCTTTCCCTCCTTTCTTTCTTCATGCTGGTGGGCGACAACGGCGAGGTATGTCCATTATTAACTTGTACAAATGTGAGTGATGGAAGTTAATAATAAATGATATATCTGTTGATAAGATAGCAGTAAGCATGATGGAATGCGACGACCAAGATGGAACATAATATAGCTTCCGCGTGACGTCGCGTGGACCACAGCATCCGCACAATATTAAATCACCGTTCAACATTAATTTGGTGGGCTCCAGATGGAAGAAAAGGTAATCGAGGCAAAGGACATCGTGGTGAAGTACGACGGCATTACTGTGCTGGACGGCGTTTCCCTGGATGTCCTGAAGGGAGATTTCCTGGGTATCGTCGGTCCCAACGGAGGAGGAAAGACCACGCTCCTGAACGCCCTCCTAGGTAACGTGAAACTATCGCATGGAGAGGTACGTCTCTTCGGAACCGACCTGAACAAGTTCAAAGAGCACCATCGCATTGGATACGTGGCCCAGCATGCGATACAGTTCGATCCCCTGTTCCCGGCCACGGTAGAGGAGATCGTCCGCTTGGGTTGCATCTCCAGGAACAACCTGGGGAGATGGATCACCGCTGCTGACAAGGAAGCGGTCAAGGAGGCCATGGATGCCGTGGGCATCTATGAGGTCCGCAGGAGAAAGATAAGTGAACTATCGGGCGGACAGAAACAGCGCATCTTCATCGCCAAGGCGCTGGTCAAGCGTCCTGAGCTACTGATACTCGATGAGGCGGCGAGCGGTCTTGACGTATCCATCCAGGACCGGTTCGTGAACCTATTGCGTCAGCTCCGAGAAAAGACAGGTGTCACCATCGTCACCGTATCCCACGACCTTTCCAGCGTGATGTGCCAGGCCAATAAGCTGGCCATCGTCAACCGCAAACTGGAGATGACCGAGATAACGCCGGGGACCGATCCCACGAAGTCGCTTCGTGACGCCTATGGCGAGCACTTCACGTTCGTGTTCCACAACCACCGTGATAACTGCATTATTCCACGATGAGGGTGATTTGTACATGGACCTGATTACTGCATTTGGCTATACCTTCTTCCAGCGAGCATTCATAGGGGGCCTCTGCGCTGCGGTCCTGTGCTCCCTTCTGGGGGTCTTCATCGTACTCCGTCGATCAGCCCTCATCGGTGAGGGTGTCGCGCACCTGTCCTTCGGCGGCATAGCCCTCGGCCTGTTCCTGTCCATATATCCATTGGACACTGCCCTCATAATCTCCCTGCTGGGCACGCTCGGGATCTCGTACATGCAGCGGAAGCGGATCGTGTACTCGGAGATGGCCATTGGGATCATGATATCCTTCGGCCTGGGACTCGGTGCCGTTCTAGCCAGCCTAGGGAACGGGTTCAACGTCGATCTCTTCGATTACCTGTTCGGTTCGATATTGACGATATCCGCGGACGACCTGTCCCTCAGCGTCGCGCTGTCACTTGTGGTGATAGTCTTCATACTCCTGTTCTTCAAGGAACTGATGCACCTAACCTTCGATGAGCAGGGCGCCCGTCTGTCAGGAGTGCCCGTGTTCATACTGGACCTGGCTTTCAACATCGTGTTGGCATTCACCGTAGTGGTGTCAATCAAGATCGTCGGCTCCCTGCTGGTCTCGGCGCTGCTGATACTGCCCGCCTCATCGGCGATGCAGCTATCGAAATCGTTCCGTGGCACCGTGGCCATAAGCCTGGTGGTTGGTATCATCGCCGTCGTCCTGGGCCTTGTGGCATCGGCATTGTACGAAAGGCTCGCGACCGGTGGCGCGATCGTGCTGATCAGCATCGGCCTGTTCCTGCTGTGCGTGCTACTCAAGAAGATAATGGGATCGGAGCCCAGACCAGTGACCATCTCTTAGCTCGAATGCCCCTCGGACGCCTTCCTGGCCTTTGTGTAAGAACGGCCACGCACGTCTTCGATTATGAGGTGTAACGGCAAGTTTATCAACAATAGCCTATGTATAGGTACGATCGAAAGAGGCATTGTTTTCCAGTTTCCAGCCTCTCCAAAGAATAGGAAACGGCGGACAGGGCCGCCGTTCTCCGATGGTGGCCAACGACCATGACCGCCACCAGCCTAGAAGAAAAGACCGACGAACGGCTTCGGCAGCTCCGTCCATATGCTAGACCAGGCCGCAGGGAGAGATTCCCGTTCATCAACGAGCGAACGGCCCTGCTAGTCATCGACATGCAGGGATACTTCCTGGACCCCTCGTCCCATGCTTCGTTCCCAGAGGCCGAGGAGATCATGGAGAACGTGATAAGCCTTGTCGATTCCTTTCGTTCCTCGCAAAGGCCGATCGTTTTCACTCGGCACGCGGTGAGGAGCGACGAGGACCCGGGCATCATGGTAGATTGGTGGGGCGACGTTCCCGCGGAGAAGGACCCGCTCTCGCAGATAGACGCCCGTCTAGGGCCAGGAGAGGACGGGGAGACAATTCGAAAGACCCGTTACAGCGCATTCATGGGGACCGAACTGGAAGGTATACTGCGAGAACAGAGGGCCGATAAGGTGGTCATCTCTGGGGTCATGACCCATCTCTGTTGCGAATCCACCGCTCGCGATGCCTTCATGCGCGACCTGGAAGTGTTCTTTGTTATCGATGCCACGGCGACAGACCACGAGGACCTGCATATGGGCAGCCTGCGGGCCCTGGCTGACGGCTTCGCCATCATGGTGACCACTAAGGAGGTGTTAAGTTGGATGAAAGGCAGGCAGTGACCATAATAGGCGCGGGACCGGCAGGGATGGCTGCGGCGATCCACCTCCAGCGAGCTGGTCTGGCACCATTGCTGTTGGAAAGGAACGTCTTTGGGGGGCTATTGAGGTATGGTTACTGGATTGAGAACTATCCAGGCTTCCCAGAGGGCATAAAGGGAGATAAGCTGGCGGCCCTCTTTCATCATCATCTACTGTCGGTCGGAGGAAAGGTCACCAGCGCTACGGTGCAGCGGGTCGACCGCGATACGGACCACACCTTCACCGTCACCACTTCCCAGGGGACGGTCCAATCGGACGCGGTCATCGTGGCCACAGGTACCCGGCCCTGTACGATCGACATACCCGGGCTCAGAGGGCTGGAGGGCATCTCCGCCTTCTACGATCTCTTCGAGCTGTATAAAGTTGCTGGAGGTCACGATAGGATCCTTGTCTACGGTGGAGGTGATGCCGCCTTCGACCAGGCCATACGACTGAACGATGAAGGCCACGAGGTGACCATACAGTGCCGTTCTGTACCGAGATGCTTACCTTTGCTCCGAGAGCGGGCGAGCATGAGAGGCATCCCCCTGGTGGAACATATGCCCATCGTCGGCGCGAGAATGGGCTATAACGGGACAGTACTGGACATGGGACGAGAGGGCAGCATGATCGTGGACAAGGTACTCTTGGCTTGCGGCAGGGAGCCCAGGGTCGAGATACTGAGCCCAGAGCTCCTCCCCCAGAATAACGCCTCGCCCCCAGCTTCGTCCGTCCCCGGACTTTTTCTAGCGGGTGATGTGGTGGGAGGAACCGAGCGGCAAGTGGGCATAGCCATCGGGAGCGGGATAAGCTCGGCGATGAAGGCCGAAAAATACGTGGATGGGAGATGATAGGATGGAAGTCCTCGAAGAGTATGGGAACGATGCCCTGGCCCGCGTATTCGTCGCCCAGATGAGGAGGGAGGACCCCAGGTCCGTGGTCGAGTTCGTGGAGTCCGTTCAACCCCCCTTGTCAAGGGAGGAAAAATGGGTCATCATCGTGTCATCCATGTTCGGCTGCCCCATAGGCTGCACGATGTGCGATGCCGGGGGTAACTACGCCGGTCCGCTGACCTCCCAGGAGATACTGGCGCAGATCGATGAGTGCGTGGTGAGGAGATACCCTGATCATAGGGTACCATCCAGGAAGTTCAAGGTCCAGTTCTCGCGCATGGGCGAACCGTCCTTGAACCCCGCGGTCCTTGAGGCGTTGAGGGCCCTGCCTGAGCGGTTCGATGCTCCTGGACTGATCGTCTCACTGTCCACCACCGCTCCCGCACGAGCCCATGGGTTCTTCGAGAGGCTGCTGCGCATAAAGGAGGAGATGTACCGGGATGGCAGGTTCCAGTTGCAGTTCTCCATCCATACCACTGACCTTGAGAGGAGGAGGACGCTCATACCGGCCCAAACATGGACCTTCGAACAGATGGCGGAATACGGAGAGCGCTTCTTTGAGCCCCGTCACGGCGATAGAAAGGTCGTCCTGAACTTTGCACCCTTGATCGACCATCCGATAGATCCCTCAAAGCTGAAAGAGCACTTCGACCCGGGGACTTTCATAGTCAAGCTCACGCCGTTGAATCCCACGATCCGATCGATGGACCATGGGATGGGGTCGGTGCTGCAGCACGGCCGTCCTGAGACCTACAAAGAACTTGTGAACGCCCTCAATGAAATGGGATATGAGGTGATCGTCAGCCTGGGGGCAGAGGAGGAGAACAGGATAGGCAGCAACTGTGGACAGTACGTGCAGCGCATGTTATCGGAGGGACGGCGGCCGAAGGACGCTTATGATGTACAAAGATACCGTGGCCAGATGTGATATGCGTTCGACAATGACCGTGTTTCATCCTCCAGAGTATAATTTATACTGAGTTCACCTTAATTGGGGCGAGAAGATGAGATCAAGGATCGTTACGTTGAGCAAGGAGCTCAACGAAAATTTTAGGGAGCGTGACGAGGAGATCGCCGGTTCCCTCTTGGCGATGCTGTCAGGGGAGCACGTTCTTTTCATCGGCCCGCCCGGAACGGCCAAAAGCATGCTCGCCAGGGAGCTGTGCAAGTCCATCAAGGAAGGGAATTTTTTCTACTACCTGCTCACCCGGTTCACAACTCCCGATGAGATTTTCGGACCCTTGTCCCTAAGCTCCCTCCAGGAGGACATCTTCCGGCGGAACATAAAGGGATATCTGCCGACGGCCCACGTGTCGTTCCTGGACGAGATCTTCAAGGCCAACTCTTCCATTCTGAACTCCCTGCTCACCATCCTCAACGAGCGCAAGTATCACAATGGCTGTGAGATCCTGGATGTGCCCCTGATATCCGTCTTCGGGGCATCCAATGAGCTTCCGGAGGAGAACGAGTCCCTGGAGGCGCTTTACGATCGGTTCCTCTTCCGCTTCTATATAGGCTACGTCCAGGACGAGACCAATTTCGTGGACATCATCCTGGGTCATTCCGAGGACTTCACGCCCTCGGTGCAGCTTACCGTGGAGGAGATCAGGAAGGAGCTGCAGGAATCGGCCGATGTCACCATCGACAATGACGTCATGGACTCCATAGTCGCCCTGAGGAAAGAGTTCCGCACCTCCAGCATCTCCATATCCGACCGGAGATGGAAGAAGATGGTCGGGGTCCTCAAGGTCGCCGCCCATAGCCTGGGCCGGGCCAATGTGGACAAGAGCATGCTCCCCATACTGAAGCACATGCTGTGGAACCGCCCGGAGGAGAAGGTCACCATCAGGAAGCGCCTGGTGGAGATGGCCGTGGCGGGAGGCCTGAACCTTGACAAGGAGCAGCAGTACCTGCAGGACCTCCACGACTCCGCCAAGCAGCTGAAGGACTTCGATCTGCCAGAGGTGGTCACGTGCAAATCGTGCGGGCAGCGTTTCTTCAACTGGAAGGGGCTGCAGGTGCACGCCTCCGCTTTCCACGACCATGCCTACATATTACCGGACGACGAGACCCTCTACCAGCTGTGGAAGCACAAGGTGTCGCCGCACCTGCTCCCAAACCTCATCGAGCTCTACGCGACCAGAGGGCACCCCGTGATACTCACCACGCCCCCTCAGGAAAAGGAGCTGTACATAAAGGAGCTGGACGACTTCCAGGAGGACATGGGGACCCTCGAGGAGGACCTGGGAAGGGAGAGGGAGGCCTTGGTGGGCATACTCAACAACAACATCTGGCTTACTCCCAGGGACCGAGAGGAGATCATGGCCCAGTACGACATCAAGACCAAGGCCATGATCAAGATGAAGAAGCTGCACTCCGAGACGCGGGAGATCGTTCTCTCGGAGGACGTGATAGAGCCCTGAGGTCCGCATGACGGAAACGAGCAGCGTACGCTGCCGAAAGGCCCTGAACGACGATTCCGTGCGCCTGGCGGTGGGCCGGCCGAGGATGATACCACGAAAGCGCAGGGAAGAGGTCGCGTCCATAATTGCACAGGAGATCCTGGAACGGAGGTCCGTGATCGATGTCCGCAGGCAGGCAGCCCGCTACGGCTCGTTCTACGTCATCCTCAAGGCGTTGAAGGGAACGGAGGATTGGGAGAAGCTCCGGGGCATGGCCGCCAGGAGCGATATCCTCGCTGCGCTGTCCCTCCGCTATACCACGATGGTCGTCCTCAATCTCCTGGACAGGACGGCTCCCCTGCCAGCATCGAGCGAGGCGGAGAGGAGCCTGAACGGTCTGGTAGCCCTCACCCTGATCGCCTGGCAGCGCCACAGCGATATCAACATGGAGATGCTGGCCCGCGGCGTGGAGGAGTTCGAGTCTTCGGACGTCCGGGGAGAGGCCCTGGGCTCGCTGGAATCGGTATTGAGGGAGCAGCTCTCCGTCGTGGTGGAGCAGATGGAGAGTTACATGGAGATGCTGGAGATGATGAAGAAGATGCTCCCCTCCGGCGATGACGAGACCTTCGTGGAGGAGGTCTTCCAGGCCTACATGCAGAACATCGAGAGCATGGCCCAGCTTCTCCGTCAGAGGAAGGACCTGCAGCGGATAATAGACCTGATGGGCAAGCTGGATGTGGAGTACGGGGCCAAGCAGGAGAAGGCCAAGAGCTTCACCACCACCGAGGCCTACGACCTGGGCCTGTCCAAGGACATCCGCCACGTGCTACCGGTTGAGCTGCTGAAGCTGCAGGACCCCATACTCCGCCTCCTTTTCTTCTCGCAGATGCTGGAAGGGGCGCTCCTGACCTACCAGCTCAAGGGGCAGGACGATCCAGACTATCCGCGGCCAAAGAAGAAGGGGCCGGTGATCGCCCTCATCGACGCCTCCGGTTCCATGTTTGGGGAGCCGGAGATACTGGCCAAGGCGTTCATCCTCATGCTGGCGAAGCGCATGGAGCGGGAAGGCAGGAACATCAAGGTCATACTCTTCGCCGCCTCCGACTGGAAGCTGGAGATAGACCTGGCGGACAAGAAGAAGGTGGCCAAGAACCTCCTGGACCTCATGGTCCGGCATTTCGAGGGGTACACAGACTTCAACTCCGCCATGCGCGTCGGCCTGGATAACGTGAAGGGGAAGGAATGGCACGCGGCTGACGTCATACTTTTCACCGACGGGGAGTCCAACCTGAACAATGAGGGCCTGATCAACGAGTGGAACGACTTCAAGCTGCGCACCAGCTCAAAGATATACACTCTCATCGTCAATAACGATACGGCAGGCGGGCTGGAGCAGGTCTCGGACAAGATCTGGACGCTGCCCATGGGAAAATGGGACGTGGAAGGAAGCCCCTCGGGGCTGATCAAGCTGATCGCCAAAGGCTGATGTGTCCTGAGGCTGGCTCCCAATACCCCGGCCGTTGCATGTCGGCGTCCTCTCCCTGCCCGGCGAAGGCATTGTTAATATGGGACATCGCCATCACCCCTTAGGATGGTAAATACGAGCTACGGATTCGATATCGGTCCTTCATTCTTCTCGTTCCGTAGCTCCGCCTTTATATTTTGAAGGCCTGCCAGTGTGAACACGGCAGGCCCCCATTTTCCATCCTCGATCTTAGAAGGTGAGATGATATGAGCTATACTGGAAAGGCAGTTCGCTTGGAAAGGATCATGAACCGGAGGACATGGCGCACCGTCATCGTCCCCATGGACCATGGTATGAGCCTGGGGCCCATCAAGGGCCTGGTGAACATGACGGAGACGGTGGACAAGATTGCCGAGGGGGGCGCCAACGCGGTCCTGGGTCACATAGGCTTGCCCCTGCACGGGCATCGCCGCCACGGTAAGGACATCGGGCTGATCATGCACCTGTCAGCGTCCACATCCCTATCTCCCGACCCCAACGACAAGGTCCTTGTGACTCCGGTGGAGGAGGCCTTGAAGATGGGCGCGGATGCTGTCTCCGTCCACATCAACGTGGGCGCGGAGACGGAGGGGGAGATGCTCCGCTCGCTGGGCACGACCGCCACCAAGTGCCGGGAGTGGGGGATGCCCCTGCTGGCGATGATGTATCCCCGGGGCCGCAAGATAGATTCCGAGACCTCGGCCCAGTACGTGAAGATAGCCGCCCGCGCGGCAGCGGAGATGGGCGTGGACATCGTCAAGACCAACTACACCGGTAGCGTGGAGTCCTTCCGAGAGGTAACGAAGGGATGCCCTGTCCCGGTCGTCGTTGCCGGAGGTCCGCGCATGGAGACGACCAAGGAGCTGATGGAGACGGTGCACGATTCCGTGGAGGCCGGGGGAGGGGGCGTGGCCATGGGCCGCAACGTGTTCCAGGCCGAGGACCCCGTGAAGATGCTCAGGGCCATATCGGGGATAGTGCACCAGGGCTGGAGCGTGGAGGAGGCCCTGAAGGAGCTGTGATCCGGGAGCCTCCGGGCTCAGCGCTCCCGCCACCGCGCCTTCCTCAGCCCGACCCACATGCACACCGCGGTGATGCCCAGGAGCACCCCCCAGTCCAGCATGGCGATTTCCACGGACAGCTGCTGGTAGCCTGCCAGGCCGTGGGACAGCTGGGCGGCGTAGGTGGTGGGCGACAGGTAGGCGAGGGTGCGGACCGGCTCGGGGAGGAGAGTGATGGGATAGTAGACCGGGGCCAGGGTCGAGAACAGGGTGGTGATCAGGCGGGAGAAGGCGAAGCTCTGCACGATGTCCGTGGTCACAGTGGCCAGCGCGAAGCCCAGAGCTATGGATGTCAGGAACATCAGTAGCAGCACCGCGATTATGCCAAGGACGTTGATCAGTGAGGTGTGCACGAAGAGGCCGAACAGCGTCGACAGGATGATGATGGCCGGGGAGGAGTAGATCAGCTCGGAGATGGCGATACCCGCGACGTACACGCCGGCCCTGGTGGGGGAGGCCACCACCATCTCCTGGAGCTTGAAGTCGTTCTTGAGATGGGAGAGGTCGGACTGCAGGAAGGTCCCCGCTTGGAACATGGTCATGATGAGGCCGCCGATGATGGCCACTCCCAGGAGCTCGCCTCGGCTGACGAAGACGATGAGGATGAGGAAGGAGAGGGGGGAGATTACCGTGTTGATAAGGATGATGGGGTAGTTCTTCATCTCGTAGATGGCGTTCACCAGTATGGACGCCAGCAGCTGGTTTCCCACCTTCCTCATTCCCCGTCCTCCTCTTCGACCCCGGAGGAGATGGTCCGACCTACCATCTGGTAGAAGATATCATCAAGAGTTATGGGGTTCAACGAGAACTTTTCCTTACTTTCCAGGAGAGATCGGGAGATGTGCATGGCCTCCTCCTGCGAGGTCAGGACCTGCAACTGCCCGTCCCTCCCCAGGCGCTTCTCCCCCTCAAAGGACGGTAGATCCGCCCCTGCGCTCACGCGTATGCTGTACTGGTGGGGGAGCTTGGCCCTAAGCTCCTCCATGCTCCCCAGGACCAGTAGCCGTCCGTCGTCGAGGATGCCGATACGGTCCGCCACCCGCTCGGCCTCCTCCAGGTAATGGGTGGTGATGAAGAGGAAACGGTCCTTGCTGAGGTCGATGAGAAGCTCCCACAGCTCCTTCCTTGATATGGGGTCCAGGCCCGTCGTGGGCTCGTCCAGGAAGATAAGGTCGGCACCTGAGGCGATGACCATGGCCACCAAGACCTTGCGCTTCATCCCTCCGGAGAGGTTGCGGTTCAGCTTGTTGGCATGCTCGCTCATCCCCACCTTCTCCACGGAATAGAGCGCTCGGCGTTTCGCCTCCCTGTAGTCCAGCCCTCTCCACAACAGGTACGCCGTTATCATCTGCACCGGCGACATCCAGGCTATGGCCCTCGCTTCCTGCGGGACCACTGCCATTCGCTCCCGCAATCGGTTGGCATCGGCCATCACGTCCAAGCCGTCGATGCTTGCCCCTCCCTCGCTAGGCTCGAGCAGGGTGGAGAGGATGCGGGTCAGCGTGGTCTTACCTGCGCCGTTCCTTCCAATGAGGGCGAAGACACCTGAGGTAGGGATGCGAAAGCTAACGGACGAAAGCGCCCTTTTACCGCCGCTATAGACCTTCCCCAAGCCGTCGCATACAAGCTCTCCCATGGCCGATCCCGCCCTGCTCGATGAAAGGTCGGGTCCACTTAAAATCATTGGCGAAATGCTATGGGCAGGTCAGCCATCGAGGCGGTTGTGCCTTTGAGGGCGGGTGCTCTCGACCCCCGCCCCTGTAAAACATCTTCCCTGGGAAAGTTAGCGAACAGCACGACCCGAGGCAGCTTATAATGCAGATTAAAAATACAGAACGCAAGATAATTGTATTGTTCCAGGAAGTAAACAGTAAGATGAAAAAGCGACAAATTGCCTCCGTACGGCGATTCTATCCGTTCTCGGCCGCCGTACAAGCGTAGGTGACCCCTCATTCGAAGGTTCAGGAGCCAATCTATAAATCGTCCGATGAGCCATTGAAGTGGCTGGTAGGTGGTGGGAGAGCGGTCACCGTCGATGAGATGAACCAGCGTATCCTAAGGCTCCTGAAGATGGACGGGAAGATGACCTACCGAGAGGTAGCGGAGAAGCTCCGGAGATCACCCTCCACGGTCCGTGACCGCATCAAGAGGATGGAGGACTTCAACGTGATCCTGGGGTACTCGGCCATCGTCAACAACGAGCTCATGGGCATGGAGTCCGACGCCATCGTGCTCGCCAACATCGGAGATGGGGTGACCGTCAAGGACCTCCGCAAGCTGCGGAACGTGGATGGGGTGATGGAGGTCCTCCTAGTTAGCGGAGGGAGGGGGGTCCTGATCCGGCTGCACGCGCCGGACAATCACACCCTGGAGAGCACCATCGCCAACTCCATCATCCCCCTGGGCCTGAAGGACGTGGAGGTCCGCATCATCCTCGAATCGGTCATGCGGTTCCCCGGGTTCTAGTTCCAGATGGCCGTCGAATCGAACCGTCCAGTGAACGGCCTCGAGGACAGGGGCTTTATCTTGGTGAACTTGCTCCAGTCCCTCTCCACCTTGACATTGAAGGCGTTCTCGAAGTCGGTGATCAGCTCATCAAGCAGCTTAACGTCCTCAGCGCCCAGATCGGAGATGGACGCTCCCATGCCCAGCTGGTGCTTCTCCACCTTCCCTCGGACGTAGATGCTCCCTCCGTGGATGCCCGTACCTATGAAGGAGCCCACCGGGGACTCGCCCTCTGGCACGCCCTCGCCCAGGACCAGGATGTTGCCTCCGGCCATGTACTCCCCGAGATAATCGCCGGTGGTACCACCGATCACGATGGCCGGCCTTTCTTTGCCGAACTCCTTCATGTGTATGCCCACCCGGAACCCGGAGCTGCCGCGGACCAGGATGCGGCCGCCACGGAGGGAGAGGCCGGTGACGTCCCAGGCGTTGCCGTGGACGACGATGCGTCCGGAGGACATGGTGTTGCCTGTCATGTCCTGGGCGTTGCCGAAGACCTCGATGGTGGGGCCGTCCAGGAATGCGCCCAGGTCATTGCCCGGGGTTCCCTTGATGGCCACGTACAGGTCCTTGGCCTTGGCTGCGGACCCAATGTACCGCTGTCCCATCACCCCATCGATGATTATGCGCTTGGACCCCTCTGCTATGGCCTTGCGGACCTCGGAGTTGAGGGCCATATGCTCCAGGGGCCTACCCCAACGGTCCCTGCTCGTGGCATCGATGATCGTCTCTGAAATACCATCTCTATTCTTGCGAACTGTAACTTTATAGATAGGACTAATTCTCTCACCCCCACCCCTCACCGACGTGTTTCACACCCATGACCTCGGCGATCTTGGGATTGGGGCCGAAGTACCGTAACCGGTCCCGGTTGCCCACCAGGGACTCCACGGCATCAATGCCCATGGCCCCCAGAACTTCTTTCAGCTCTTCGTTCCACGCTGTGTACAGCCGGGTGACCCGGGCCGCCCCGATGGCTGGATCAAGGCGGGAGACCAGGTCCGGCCGCTGGGTGGTGATCCCCCAAGCACAAACCCCACGGTGGCAGGACTGGCACACCTGGCAGCCCATGGCTATGAGTGCCGAAGTGCACACGCTAGCGACGTCAGCCCCCAGCGCGATGACCTTGATCATGTCCGCCGAGCTGCGGATGGAGCCACCGGCGATCAGGGTGATGCGGTTCCTCAGGCCCTCGGCTGTGAGCCGCTTGTCCACCACCGCGGTCGCCACCTCGATGGGCAGGCCCGCGTGGTCCCTGATGACCCTCGGTGACGAACCGGTACCGCCCCGGAACCCGTCGAGGGTGATGAAGTCCGCACCCGCCCGGACCACGCCAGAAGCGATTGCGCCCACGTTGTGGACCGCGGCGATCTTGACCCCCACGGGGACACGGTGCTCCGTGCTCTCCTTCAGGGCGGCGATGAGCTGCTGAAGGTCTTCGATGGAGTAAATGTCGTGATGAGGGTACGGGGATAGGGCGTCGGTCCCCAGCGGGATCCGCCTGGACGAGGATATGAGCTCCGTGACCTTCTCCCCCGGCAGGTGGCCGCCGACACCGGGCTTGGCGCCCTGGCCGATCTTGATCTCCACAGCCGCCGTCCTCTGCAGATAGTCCGCGGTGACGCCGAAGCGGCCGGAGGCGACCTCGCCGATGACGTTTTCGGCGAAGGGGAAGAAGTCAGAGTGCAGCCCCCCCTCGCCCGAACCGGCCAGTATGTGGAGGTTCTTGGCCGCCTGCAGTAGGGCCAGCTGGGTGTTGTAGCTGACCGCCCCCAGGGAGATGTGGCCGATCATCAGGGGCATGTCCATGGCCACAATGGGGCTGGTGGCCTCGCTTCCGGTGATATAGCCGTCACTGGAGAGTGTGATCTTCCCGGTCCGACGGCCCACATAAGTGCGTGTCTCCACCTCCTCCCTCAGCGGATCGATGGAGGGGTTGGTGACCTGCGCGGAGTCGAGGATTAGGTCATCGAAGATCATTCCGTACGGCATGTCCGTGCCGCATGATGATAGGAGAACGCCACCGGAGGTGGCCTGCGCGGTGATGGCCTGCCTCACCCTCTCCGTGTAGCTGGCATGGGGAGGGTACTGGGTCGGCAGATGGACTATGTCGATGGCCTTCACTGGGCAGGTCGCCACGCATCTCTGGCAAGCGACGCAGTTGCCCTTGTACCGTATGCCATCATCATCCCATTCCAGGGCCCCGAAGCTGCATTCCTTGACGCACCTCTTGCACTTTATGCAGAGGTTGCGGTCGATCGAGGGCTTGAACTTCTCGTGGATAACATTGCGGTAGATGCTCTCCGGGTCCTTTCTTTTGGCCGTCTGATCGCCCTCGCTCATCTGAACACCCCCTCGAACGGTGCCTCCGTGCCCTTGCGCATCAGGCCCTTGCCCACCTGCGCGATCATGGGGCTGCCGGGATTCCCCACCCAGGTGATGGCCTGCTCCTCCACGACCCGGACGGCGCTCTCCTCGGAGACAGCGTAGTAGCGGCTGCCGTCCATGGATCGGCCGAACAGAAGGGGCCGGAGCTTCTTGCGGTCGGCCATGGCGATCATGGAAATGTCGGGTCTGCTCCTGCCCACCAGGATGGAGAACGGCCCGTTGAGGAAAGCCTCCTTGTACGTCATCCGGATCTGCTCGGCGAGCTTCCTGCTTCTTTCGTCCATACGCTCGATCTGTGAATAGTATTGCGGAGCAAGAGCGAACGCAGCCACCTGTGGCGGCAGGTTATGGCGGCGGACCAGGAGGTCCCAGAGGTAGGTGACGACCTCGGTGTCAGTGAGGAGAGAGAGGCGATAGCCGTTCATCTCCACGAGCTTGCGGTTGACTCCGTAGGAGGTGATCTCCCCGTTGTGGCAGACCGACCAGTCCAGGAGGCTGATCGGATGTGCGCCGGCCCACCACCCCGGGGAGTTCGTGGGGAACCTGGAATGGGAGAGCCACATGGAGGCCTGGTAGCGCTCGAGGTCATAGTACTCGGCGATCTCATAGGAGTAGCCATTCCCTTTAAACACGGCCATGTCCTTACCGCTGGACACGCACATCGCCCCCGGGATGGTGCCGTTGATGCCCAGCACGATGTCGACGATGCACTCATCAGGGGTCTGGTCCCGCATGACGAACATTTTGGACCTGGGCTGGGGATCGAAGAAATAGCGCCACACACCGGGGAAGGGAGGTCTCATGGAGCGGACCCTCTTCGTGGGGACGGAACCTTCTCGCACGATCTCCCCGCGGTCCTTCAGATACTCCTCCGCAGCTATCCTCGCGTCCTCATCATCGAAGAAGAACTGCATGCAATAGTGGTCCTTGTACTCCTTCGGAAAGAGCCCATACGCAGAGTATCCGGCCCCTAGGCCGTTCTCGCGCTCCCTCATGGTGGTGAGCATGCTCGTGATGGTGCTGCCCGGTATCTTACCTCCGTTCACATCAATGGTGCCAGCGATCCCACAACCGCCCATCATGTATTGGAGCCCCGGTGGCCGTTGGGCTCCGAAGCTTGGAAGTAAGGGAAGATCTTCGCGTCTGTCGAACTCGGCCTCGTCGTCGTACCCCTTCTTCATAACATTCTACCTGCCAATGGACCTCGGATGCCGAACGGCATCAATGCAATTGCTAGGTTCCCTCATCTAAACAGCTCCCTTTATTAATCGTTGTTATTTACTCGATTCCCTTGAGAATTTTTTACTAGAATTTCATACAGAAATGAAATTAGTGTTTAAAATATCATCTATATAGATATTGTGAAAATAGATGAATATCTATTTGGAGTAAAAAACGATCTCTTACGGAAGCGACCTCCTTTCCTGCCCCCGAAGGAGGTCCGTCACCCTACCAGTCTCCGCAGCTATGGAGCATCTTCCCTCAGCGGCCCCCCCAATACATTCATCGATGATTCCTGCAAGAATGAGGCCGTTCTTAAAGATCTCAGTATCCAGGAGTGGATAAGATGGTTTCTCGGTAATCACCTATCGTCCCATTATATTACTATAAGATTCTTTATAGATGACCAGGTAATAACAGGGTGACGGTGACGGTATTTGTCATCATTGAAGTTGACCCTTGTTCCGCAGCTCCCTGATCTGTCGGAGATCCGGCAAATGAGAAAAAGACTGGACCTCTCACAAAGGGAGCTGGCCTCGCTCGCGGGAGTGTCTCAATCGCTCATAGCCAAGATCGAGAAAGGAAGCATCGACCCTTCCTATGACAACGTGTGCAAGATCTTCAACGCCTTCGAGGGGATCCTCAAGAAGAGGGCATTGGAGGGGAAGAACACCGGCGCCCGCTTCACCGTGGGGGACTTGGCCACGCGGGGCGTGATTTCGATCTCACCTGAGGCCACATTGGCGGAGGCCGTGGACAAGATGATGAAGGGTCGCTTCACCCAGCTGCCGGTGATGGTCGGAGAACGGATCGTTGGTGGTGTGACCGACGATCGTATACGTGATTATACCATCGAGCAGACGAGGAACCAGCGAATGTCCTACGATGATGTCATGCAGACCAAGGTGGACTCCATAATGGAGCCCCCCTTCCCCATACTGGCAGAGGACACTCCCATAGAGCTAGCATCCCTGCACCTGCAGCGGGAGGAGGCGGTGCTGGTGACCAGAAGGGGAACGATCATCGGGATCCTCACCAGCGCCGACTTCCTGGACCTGGGGCTGCACTGACATCATGAAGAAGAAAGAGCTGGAGCGGGCCCTGCAACGCGTAACGCCCCATACCCGGCCCCGCCCGGACCTGGAGCAGTACTCTACCCCGGCGACGATCGCCGCGGACATGCTCTATACCGCGCACACCTTCGGTGACGTTGAGGGAAGGGAGGTGGTCGACCTGGGCTGCGGTGGCGGCATCCTATCCATCGGGGCCGCTCTCCTGGGGGCGGAGAGGGTCACCGGAATCGACGTGGACCCCAATGCCATAGATGACGCCCGGCGTAACGTCGAGGAGGCAGGGGTAAAGGTGGAGCTTCTGAACATGGACATCAGGGATGCGGACCTTAAAGCGGACACTGTCATCATGAACCCTCCCTTCGGGGCCCAGCGCCGCAATGCTGACCGTCCGTTCCTGGAAACGGCCCTCAGGATCGCTCCCCGTGCCTACTCCCTTCACAACGCCCGGACCCTGGACTTCCTAGTGGGAATGATAGGAGCGATGGATGCGACAATATTCTTCCATAAAAGCTATAAATTCGAGATTCCTCATCTGTTCGAGTTCCACGACAGGAAGAAGAAAGAGATCGAAGTTGTGCTGTTGTGCATATCATCGGAAGTGACAAAATGACCAAGAAGACGGTTTTTCCCGGCGACGAGGTAGCGGTCGCCGAGGAGTACATGCCTGCAGAGGGCACATATGAATATGACGGCAAGATACTTGCCAGCCTCGCGGGAGACCTGGATCTGGACCAGGAGGAGAAGGTCGCCAAGGTGACCCCCAAGAACCCCCTGGTGGTGCTGAGGAACGGGGACAGCGTGTTCTGCCGGATAACCGATGTCCGGGCGAGCATGGCCATATGCGAGATCTTCGCAGCGGAGGGAAAGGACCGGGACATCACCGGAGATACGTCAGCGACCATCCACATCTCCAAGCTGTCCTCGGACTACGTTCAGGACGTGGGCAGGGAGTTCCGCCCGGGAGACCTAATACGGGCGAAGGTCATCCAGACCAAGCCATCTGTCCAGCTGTCTACGCAGGAGCCCCACTTCGGTGTCGTCAAGGCATCTTGCCGCAAGTGCCGCGCCCCTCTGAGCGTTCACGGAAAGGCGCTGAAGTGCGAGCCGTGCGAGCGCGTGGAGAACCGCAAGGTCGCCGACGATTACGGCGACATAAACTTCTGAAACACCTTCCTCCAACATCTGTCTGGACATCCTTTTCTCTGTCCCAGCAGCGCATTGGTATGGCCGGGAATATGCTTATATCAATGGTCAGTATTAGTCGCCAACAGGTGGAACATGACCAAGAACAACGAAGACCTCATCCGTGAGATCAATGAGCTCAAGAACGAGATGAAGCAGATGAGAGAGGTCCTAAATGTATTGTTCTCCATGGTCATGGAGTCCGATGATGGTGATGAAGAAGAGGTCAATTATCCTGGATTCGTCCAGGACGTCCCTCGCTTCAACAACTGATCCCTTTTTTTGATCGGTTGAACGATATAGATCAGGACGGTCCCCATGATCAAGGTCGTCTGCCTGTTGTCCGGAGGTATCGACTCCCCCGTGGCCGCATACTCGATGGGGCTTAGCGGAGCTGATATCGTTCTCCTCCACATGGACAACCGGCCTTACTGCGATGATATGGACCTCAGCAAGGTAATGGACCTCTCTGTGCAATTGGAGAGAACGCTGGGACGCAAGGTGGAGCTGTACGTCGCTCCCCATGGTCCCAGCCAGCTTCAGATCTACGAACGTTGCCAGCGCAATCTCCAGTGCGTCCTGTGCAAGCGCACCATGCTCAAGGTGGCCAGGAACTTAGCGCGGAGGATCGGCGCTGACGCGGTCGTCACCGGAGAATCCCTGGGGCAGGTGGCCTCCCAGACGCTTCACAATCTGGTCTCAGAGCAGTCCGGCCTTGACTTCCCAGTTCTGAGGCCGTTGATCGGCCTGGACAAGCTGGAGATCGAGAACATCGCCAAGCGCATAGGGACCTATGAGATCTCCATAAGGAAGAGCAATCCCTGCAGCTTGGTTCCCTACCATCCGGCCACCATGGCCACACCTGGGCTTATCTGGGCTCAGGAGAAGCGATTGGACATAGAATCGGTAGCTCGCCGTGCCGCCGAAGAGGCCGTGCCCCTCAGAACAGTGAACAGCTCTCCAGCCTAGACTCGTCGAGCATATCGGGGGTGACCCTGTCGATGTACCTGGCCTGCACCCTGGAGATGTAAAGCGTATTCTGCCCCACCTTTACCTTGAGATCGGTCTCTTTAGGTGGTTTCACTGTTGTCGGGACGATCACCGGTCCAGAGCAGGAGGTGGAGACCCTATAGTCCCTCTCGTTACGCAAGATGAAGTCGACAACCTCCTGATCGACCGTTATGCGTTGCATTGTACGGCATTATCGGGTTCGTATATTACGGTTACGAACCTATTTGTCGGCCCTGCGACATGTGTCCGTTCGTGAGATATGTTCTGGACACCTCGGCCCTGTTCTCCATGCAGGACCTCCCCCCAGGCGAGGTGCATGTGACTCCAGGGGTCCTCCGGGAGCTGCGTAAGTACGAGGACCCGCGCCTCCGGTACTGGGAGGACCTACTGAGGATATCCTCCCCTGGTCCCGAAACTGTCGAGGAAGTAAGGGAGGCGGCAAAGAGGACAGGTGACGATGCAAGGCTGTCCCCCACCGACGTGGAGGTCCTGGCGCTGGCGGCAGAGATAAAGGCGTGCCTGCTTACCGATGACTACTCCATTCAGAACGTGGCCCGGGTCATGGGCGTCAGGCATTCAGGAGTGGGGTTGAAGGGGATAAAGGAGGTCTTCAAGTGGAAGTACCGGTGCACCGGCTGCCGCAAGGTATGGGACGAGAACCACCCCGACTGCCCCATCTGCGGCAGCCCTCTGCGCTCCATCCGCTCACGGGAATGAGGGGCGGCACCTGAGGATGTTCCCCATCCTCCGCTCCCCCAGGACCACCATGGAGAACTCCAGGCGTCGGGGGCTACCGAAGAAGAAGGAGGCCAGCCATTGAGTGTGGACCGCGGTCCGCAGGGGTTTGTACACCTGCTCCCGGCACAGCTCCTCGTAGCGGGATAGCGGTGTTCCCTTGTTGACGCGCTCCGCGGCCGCACGGCCTGCCAGGCGTCCGCATATCATGGCGATGGGGATCCCCCCACCGTTGACCGCTATCACATGGCCGGCAGCATCGCCCACCAGCATGCCGTTCTCAGTGAACGACCGGGAGATGGGCCCGCTGGAGGGAACGTACTTGCCCATCATCCTTCCCACGGTCTCCAAGCCCCTGGCCTTCACGAATTCCTGGAAGTAATCTCCTGCCCTCTTCTTGGCCCATCTCGGGGAGACCCCCGCCCCGACGTTGGCGCCCTTCCCCTTGGGCAGCACCCAGGCGTATGCGCCGGGGGCGATGCCGAAGTGCATCTCCATGACCGGCTCGAAGTCCCCCACGGCCTGCTGGGTCACCGCGGGGTAAAGCACCTTGTTGGGAGGCAGGCCAAGGCCCTTGGCCACCCTAGATACCGGGCCGTCCGCTCCCACGATGACCTTCGCCCGATACACCTCGTTTCGCGTCCGGACCTCGTTCCCCTGTACCGCTGTAACCAGAGTATCGGTGAGAATCGTGGCCCCGGCCTTCTGGGCCTTGGATGCTAGATGCTTGTCGAAGCGGTCCCTATCGGTGGTGTATCCCTGGAAGGGGATGTTCCAGTACCGGCCCCGAGGGGAGTAAATGCGGAACGTCTCCATGGGCCTGGAGATCAAGGTCGAGGGGACCTCAAAAAGGGGATGCAGATCATCGGCCTTGGGCATTATGGCCTTGATCTCCTCGGTAGAGGGAAGGAACTCCCCGCAAGCCACCGGCTCCCCCACAGCCTTCTTTCTCTCAAGGACCAGTACACGCGCTCCACCCAGGGCGGCGTGCTCGGCCGTGGTGCTGCCCGCCGGGCCTGCTCCGACGATCACCACGTCGTAGTCAGTGTTCATCAGCTGCTGCGCTCCAGCACCGTGGCCGCAAGCTCCCTAAGGCCGTCTCGGTACTTGGAAGGGGGAATATCATCCAGGGCGCTCAGGGCCTTGTCGCGGAAGTCCGCCGCATTCTTCCTGGCCTCGTCCACAGCTCCGCTGAAACGCACCAGGGCCAGGGCCTCATCGATCTCCTCCCAGGTCTTCTTGGGAGCGTTGAAGATCTCCCTGATGCGCTCGCTCTCCTTTCCCCCTCTATGCATGGCGATCATGAGGGGAAGGTTCGCCTTGCTGTCCAGGATGTCCATTCCCAGCGGTTTCCCGATGGAGGCTTCCTGCCCGTCGATGTCCAAGATGTCGTCCACGATCTGGAAGGCATAGCCGATGTTCAGCCCGTACTCTCCAAGCGCATCGATCTGGCCCGCCGACCCCTTACCAAAGTAAGCTCCCACCATCGCGCTCGCCATGATGGGCCGAGCGGTCTTGCCATCGATGATCCTCATGTACGTCTCGAGGGGCAGGTCGGAGTCGCGCTCCACGTTCAGCTGAAGGATCTCGCTCTCTGCCATAGCGGTGCATGCATCGCCGACTATCTCCACTATCTCCCGGCTATTGTGGGACGCGCCCAAGCGGAAGCCCTGGACAAAAAGGAAATCACCGGTGATGATGGCCTTCTGGATCCCATATTTCTTATAAGCGGCTATGCGTCCCCGGCGGGTGTCAGAGCCATCATTGATGTCATCATGAATGAGCGTAGCAGAGTGAATAAGCTCGACGCCGGCCGAGACCTTGATGACGCTCTCGATATCCTCCCCTCCCACGGCGCGGAAGGAGAGTATGGCGACGCCCGGCCGCAACCTCTTGCCTCCCCCTTGGATGACATGCATGGCGATCTCTTTGAGAAGAGGTTGACTTGAGCCGACGCTCCTCGCGATCTCCTCTTCGACCAGGCGGAGCTCGTCCTTGATGTGAGCGTCCCAGCTTGCCATACGCGAGATAATACGGAGGGATTACTTAATCGTTATTAGCCTGGCAAAATAGAAATGAAAATCATCATTGTGTGCAGGCTCCACATCCACCTTGGCCAGTGTCGCCTATGCCGGGATCAAGGGTGCTTGAACGAAGGTGGAGGAGTTTGAAGGACCCGCAAGGATATATCCCTCCAGTTCTGAAGGTATAGCCATGCGACAAATGATGGAGGAGGAAGAGATACCCAAGGTCAAGGTCTTCATGAGAAGAGACCCTCCCAGGTTGTCGAGCGACGGTTCGTTGGAGGACGCTCTGGCCGAGATGATCGAGAAGGACAGCAGCCTCGTTCTGGTGATCGATGGCGATGAACTGCTGGGAATGGTGGGCGACAGCGATATCGGGCGCCTGGTGGCCAAGGGCGTGACCCTGAAGGAGGCAAAGATGATGGACTTCATTGCAGCCTGCATGCTCACTGGGAATCAGCCCTGCGTTCAGATCCGGGATGAGGACTCCATCCTCAACGTATTGAGAGTGATGGACCTGTCGAACGCCACGAATTTGGTGGTGGTTGATAAAAACGACAAGGTGGTCGGGACCATATCCGTCCTCGACGCCCTAAGAGGTTGGAAAGAAAAGGTTTAAAGCGCCCTCTCATCCAGCGAACAATGCTCTGGCGGCCTGTTCGCAGACGTCTATTACGGGGTCAGGCCACACACCGATGACGATGGTCGCTATAACGCAGATGGCAACAGCGGCGGTCATAGACCAAGGTACCTTGATCCTATCCTTCGTGGACCCCTCGTCAACGTACATGTACTTTATCACGCGGACGTAATAGTACAGGGACAGTGCGCTGTTGAGGATGGCCGCAATAGCAAGCCAGAACATCCAGTTCTGGTCCGCGATCTGCGAAGCATCGATGGCCGCGGAGAACAGGACGAACTTGCTCACGAACCCGGACAGCGGCGGTATG
Source organism: Methanomassiliicoccus sp. (assembly GCA_018262895.1). GTDB lineage: Archaea > Thermoplasmatota > Thermoplasmata > Methanomassiliicoccales > Methanomassiliicoccaceae > UBA6. The sequence continues at coordinate 135,789 of JADFDJ010000002.1, forward strand.
CCGGCTAGAGCGAAGAGCAGCAGCGTCATGGAGATCGCCAGGAACGGTGCCCTCTTTGCCAGGCCCTTGTAGTTAGCGATGTTCTCCCCCAACGCTACATAGGCGAGAGCGGCCACGATCATGAACGCCCCACCCTTCATGAAGGCATGGGTGATGATGTGGAATATGCTGCCCTCGACCGCATAGGGTGTGGCTACCGCGAGAGCGATGATCATGTAACCAGCTTGCCCCACCGAGGAGTACGCCAGCATCCTCTTGATGTTGGTCTGCTGGACCGCGATGACGTTCCCGACCGTCATGGTCAGTACTGCCAACACTCCAGCCAGCAGCTGCCAGTCTGCCTTGATGGCGATGAGGCCGACCAGGAAGACCTTGAACAGGAGGACCATACCCATCTTCTTGGAGCCTGCAGCGAGCAGACCGGCGATGGGGTCGGGGGCTCCTTCGTATACATCAGGGGCCCACATGTGGAACGGAACAAGGGCTACCTTGAAACCGAAACCGGCGATCAGGAGGCCTATGGCGAGCAGCAGGGCGATGTCCAGCTCCGAGCCCATTCCGGCCAGGACGGTGTTGATGCCTGCAATGTTGGTCGTGCCCGTTATCCCGTACAGCAGGGAAATGCCGTACAGGGCTATGGCCGATGACAGCCCGCCTATGACGTAGTACTTAGCACCAGCCTCCGCACCCCTCTTGTCCTTCTTGCGGAAGGCCGTAAGTGCAAAGGAGGAAATGGAAGCGACCTCGAGGCCCGCGAACAGGGTTATCAGGTCGACGGCCATGGCCACGACCATCATACCGGCGGTGGCCAGCAGGATGAGCGAGAAGTACTCCGCCTGATGGCGGTCCTTCTCCACGTACCTGGCCGAGGCCAGGACCACATAGAAGGCGACAGCCAGGAACACCAATGCGAACAGCGCCGCGAACACGTCCAGCCTCAGCAGCTCCACGGAGGCGCCGCCGATAGCAGCGGGGTATTCGCCGGACACTATGTACATCAGCTCCAGGGCCATGGTCACGAATATTCCCACGAGCGAAACACCGGCCAGTACGCGGCTGGACTTTGCGACGGCGTGGATCGCAGGAAGGGCGGCGGCGAAGACCACCATGACCATTACGGGATATAGTGCGCTGTAATCGATTGCCATTTTAGATCACCGCCGCAAGGGGCGCGACCGACGGCAAGATGATGTCCATGAGCAGGGACGGGAAGATACCGAACAGCGCTATGAGTCCAATGAGGACAGCCAGCGGCACGGTCTCGAACCAGTACGAGTCATGGATGTGCTTGGTGTCGATCTTAGTTGTCAGATCCCCAAATATGGTCCTCTGCATGGCCCATATATAGTAGGCCGCAGTGATGGCGACGCTCATCACCGGTATCAGCACCCACAGGTCGAATATATTGTAGGTGGCGGTGAACACCGAGAACTCGGCGATGAACCCGACCAATCCGGGAAGCCCAAGGGAGGCCATGAATCCGATCATCATTATGGTGGCCACGATGGGCATCTTCGGTGCTAGACCTCCCAGCAGGGGTATCTCCCTGGTACCCGCTTTGTGCTGGAACATGCCGCAGGTCATGAAGAGCACTGCTGTGATCAGGCCGTGAGAGAACATCTGGAACACAGCCGCTGCCAGTCCCAGCTCGGTCATGGTAGCGATACCCAGCAGGACGATGCCCATGTGGCTGATGGAGGAGTAGGCGACCATCTTCTTGAGGTCGGTCTGCGCCAGGCAGGCGAACGCCCCATAGATGATTGAGACTACACCTATCACCGCCAGGGCGACCATGATGGTGGCCTCGTGAGAGAGGTCGTTGAAGGTTGTTATGCAGACCCTTATCACACCGTACGACCCCATCTTCAGCAGGAGTCCGGCCAGAAGGACCGACCCTGCGGTAGGGGCCTGCACGTGCGCGTCCGGCAACCAAGTGTGGAACGGCACCATCGGCATCTTGACGATGAAGCCGAACAGGAGCGCCGAGAACACGATCAGTGCTAGATCGTGACCGAAGCTACCGGCCACCGAAGCGATCGCCTCCATGCCGAAGCTCGGAGAGCCCAGCAGGGGGGATGCGGTGAAGTACAGGGCGAAGATACCGAGCAGCATCACCAGCGACGCGATATGGGTGTATATGAAGAACTTTATCGAGGCGTAGGCCCGGCTGGGACCTCCCCATATCGCTATGAGGAAATACATGGGTATGAGGACGACCTCCCAGAACACATAGAAGATGAAGTAGTCCAGGGCCATGAAGACGCCCAGCACTCCTACTTCCAGTATCAGCATGAGGCCCATGTAGGTCCTGGTCCTCTCTTCCACGTCCCAGGAGAACAGGATGGAGAGGAACACCAGCAGGGCGGACAGGAAGACCATAGGTAGGCTGATCCCGTCCACTGCCAGGTTGTACGATATTCCCAGCTGCTGGATCCAAACGTAGTTCTCCCTGAACTGGAACGCTTCAGTGGAGCTCAGCGAGAAATTGAACAGCAGGAGCACCGATAGGACCAACGTTATCCCGGAAAAGACCAGGGCTAAGTACTTGGAGGCCTTGGGCGAAGTTCCCAGCAGTAAGGTCGTCATCGCTCCAACGAACGGGACGATCAACAGCAGGGACAAGATGGGTACGTTCTCTAACATCTAAATCAGACCTCCGAGTAAAAAGAGGAGGATTACGATCAGCGACAAACCCGCCAATACAACTCCCGCATAGGTCTGAACGAACCCGGTCTGCCCCTTTCTCAGGACATTGCCCAGGTGCACCGTGATGCTGGCGAAGCCGTTCACGATGCCATCGATGACCTTGCGGTCGAACCAGTCCACCACGAGGGACAGCCCGTAGACGACCTTCAGACCTATCCAGTCGTAACCGGCGGTGAAGCCATACCTGGCAAGGAGGAAGTCATACACCTTCTTGCGTCCAGGGGTGGCCACGAACACATCGGGGTTGATGGACTTCTTTATGTACATCAGGTAGGCCAGATAGATACCTAAGGCCGCTGCGATGATGGACAGGTAGGTCTGCCACTCTGAGAATATCGTCGTCAGTATTCCGGCGATGTCCTCGGAGTGGGCGTGCCAGTGCTCGATGCTGGGGACGATGGCCTCCCCGAAGCCCATGAACAGGGCGAAACCCGAGCCGAACGCCAGTACAGCGAGGATGGCCAGTGGCACCCACATTACCTTGGGGGCCTCATGCGCATGCTCGTATGCATGGTGGTCGCGGGGTTCTCCCTTGAAGGTCATGAACCACAGGCGGAACATGTAGAACGCGGTCATGAACGCGGTCAGTATGCCCATTATGTAAAGAAGATAGAAGATGGGGTTCTCCGCTCCGGTCTCCCACACCGAGGCCAGGATCTCGTCCTTGGACCAGAACCCGGAAAGCGGCGGGATACCGGCTATGGAGATGCAACCTATCAGCATCACCAAGGAGGTTATCTTCAGCTTCTTCGACAGACCTCCCATGAGGCGCATGTCCTCAGTGTGCACGGCGTGGATGACCGCACCGGCGCTCAGGAAGAGCAGGGCCTTGAAGAACGCATGGTTCATCAGGTGGAACATGCCGGAGGTGTATCCGGCGTTGGCCTCCTGGGTCAGGGCAAAGAAGTACCCGCCAGTCCCCAGGGCCAGGAACATGTATCCCAGCTGGCTGATGGTCGAGTAGGCCAGAACCCTCTTGATGTTGGGGTTGTTCAGTGCCATGGTCGCTGCCATCAGGGCGGTTATGCCTCCGACGATGGCAACTATGAGCATCGTGTCCGGGGTCTCTACCATCACGGGGTAGGAACGGGCCACGAGGTACACACCGGCCTTGACCATGGTAGCAGCATGGATAAGGGCCGAGACCGTGGTCGGGCCCTCCATGGCATCAGGAAGCCAGTCGTGCAGGGGGAACTGGGCGGACTTACCGACCGCACCTCCAAAGATGAAGAAGGTGCCGAGGGTCAGCATGCTGTTCCCGCCTACGAAGTCCTCGAAGTTAAAGTTGAAGATGTGCTCGTAGTCCAGGTTCCCGCCGAAGCCGACGAAGAATATGAACAGGCCGAGCATGAACATTATGTCGCCAACCCGGGTGACCAGGAAGGCCTTCTTGGCCGCGGAGGCCGCGGAGGGCTTGGTGTACCAGAACCCGATGAGCAGGTAGGAACAAAGGCCGACCAGCTCCCAGAAGATGAACATCTGCAGGTAGTTGGACGACAGGACCAGGCCCAGCATGACACCGATGAACAGGGAGATGATCGCATAGTACCGGCGCTTCTTCTCCCCCTCCTCGTGCATGTAGCCGACGGAGTAGATGACGACCAGGGTGGATATGAAGGACACCACGATCAGCATCAGGGCGGCCAAGGTATCGATGTAGATGCCTATGTTGAAGGTGAAGCTCAGGTCCTGTCCAGGGACGTTTATCCACAGCAGGCTCTGCTTGAACAACTCGCCAGGGTATCCACCGCTAAGGATCTCATAAGCTACCATCAGGGATATGAAGCAGGAGATCGCCGCCATGGCGATCGCCACATATCCGCCTCCTTCAGCTTTCTTGAACAATTTGTTCCCCAGGAATCCGATGACCACGAACGCGATCAGCGGAAAGATGGGGATCAACCACGCTAGCTCGCTCCAATACACTATTACCACCTCAGGAGGCTGACCTCATCGAGACCGATGGTATCCCGAGTCTTGTACAGGTTCATTATGATGGCCAGACCGACCGCGACCTCGGCCGCCGCGATGGCGATGGACACGAGAGCGAACACTTGTCCGGTTAGGTTGCCATAATATGCGGAAAAGGCCACGAAGTTGATGTTGGCGGCGTTCAGCATGAGCTCTATGCACATCAACACTACGATGGCGTTCTTCTTAACCAGTACTCCCATGGCCCCAATCGCGAAAAGTATCGCCGACAGGCCTAGGAAGTACTCTATCGCGATCATCTCCTATCCTCCTCCTGGGCCAGGTATACGCCGCCTAGCATGGAGACGAACAGGACGATGCCGACGATCAGGACCACGATGCCGTACTCGTTGAAGAGCAGGCTTGAGAGGTCGTTGTTGTTGGTAGAGCTTAATGTCCCGGCCGGCCACTGGGCCGCCAATATGGAGCCCAGGATTATGACCAGGAACAGCACGAGGGTGCCGGCGAGGAGCGCATTGCGCCTATTCACAGCGGTCACCTCCGAGCAGGCGGCGTTTCGTCAGCATGATACCGAACAGCATCAGGACCGACACCGCTCCGACGTAGATCATGATCTGCACCACTGCCAGATATTCGGCGTTCAGGAAGACGTAGGTGAAACCGATGCATAGGAACACCAGCGCCAGGAACACCACGCTGCGCACGACCTCCTTGGACCAGACGACCGCCAGGGCAGCCCCGATGGCCACCGCGGAGATGAACAGAAATATGAGCAGGTCCCACTCGAGCGGCATTTACAGCACCTCCGACATGGTGAGGGCATCCTTGGGACAGACTTCCACACAGGTCTCGCAGGAGACGCATTTCTCCTTATCGATGACCGGCCGCTTGATCGGCCTGCCCTTCTCATTCACTCCGAACTCTTTCATCACAATCGCCTCTGTCGGGCAGTCCTTGGCGCATCGCGAGCAGCTGATGCACTTCTTCTCCTCCAAGATCGGAAGGTCCTTGTTCTCGGTGTTAGGCCTGGGAACAACACCTTCCTTCTTCACCTCGGAGGGTAATACCTCAATGATATGGACCTCGTTCCCGGGAACACCCGGGAACTGCAGTTTGTAAGGATCATAGATGATGTCCTCTCTGGTCCATGATGCCAGTTCGTACTCCGGCGTGACGATCATGGCGTTGGTGGGGCAATATTCGGCGCAGTAGCCGCACATCATGCACCGGCCAACGTTCACGCGGGGTCGCTTGACCTTCTCCGCCGGTTTCCCTTCTTCTTTCTTGAGGTCGTCCACCGTGACCAGATCGATGCATCGGGTAGGGCAGATGCGCATGCAGATTCCACAGCCGATGCACTTGTCGAAGATCAGTCCAGGACGGCCGCGGAAGACGTCAGGGAGGACTATCTTTTCCCATGGGTACTGCACGGTCTGAGGCCGGTGGATGGTCGACTTTATGGTTTGCTTCAGGGTGAGCAGCATCGGCTTTAGGATGAAGCCAGTAAGGCCCAACTCCTTATCCTTTCGTGTCTTCTGGACTTCAGCCATTTAGAACCACCCCAGGGTCTTGAAGATTATCGCTATGAAGATATTGATGGCCGCTAGCGGCAACAACCTCTTCCAGCCGATGGCCAGTATCTGGTCGGTCCTCACACGAGGCATAGCGCCCCTGATCCAAATGAAGAGGCCGAACACCGCGAACACCTTTGCCAGGAACCACAGCTCGTCAGGGATGAACTGCAGGAAGGAGGGCATGTCCCAGCCCCCGAGGAACAGCAATGTGGCAATCGAAGCGCCGACGAAACCACGGGCATATTCGGACATCATGATGAGACCGAACTTCATGCCTCCGAACTCGGTCATCCACCCTTCCACAAGTTCCGCCTCCGCCTCCGGAAGATCGAACGGGACCCTTTCCAGCTCGGCGTTCATGGAAATAATGAACACGACGAACCCGAGAATCATGGGAACCACCATCCAGACATGAGATTGCTGGTAGGCCACAATGTCCATGAAGTTCAGGCTTCCGGCGAGGATGATAACACCGATCACCGAGAGAAGCAGGGGGATCTCGTAAGCAATTATTTGGGCTGCTGCACGAAGGCCGCCGATGAGGGTGTACTTGTTGTTAGACGCCCACCCTCCGATCAGTACTCCGAAGGGTACCAGGCTGAAAATGGCCAACGTCAACAGGACGCTCATTTGTGGGTTGGCCACGTAGAACCCTTGGCTGTATGGGATGGTGACGAACATGAACAAGGAGACACCGATGATGATGACCGGTGCCGCATTGTAGACGAGGGGATCGGCCGCATCTGGAATGATGGCTTCCTTTACCAGCACCTTAAGGCCATCAGCGAAGTTTTGGAACAAGCCTATTGGTCCGACCTGGGTACCCCGCCTATCCATAAGACGCCCGAGCGTCTTACGCTCTTGCCAGATGTGTGTGATTGCCACCAACATCCCTACAGTGAAGACGATGAGCGCGACCAACAAGATGGTCACGAAGTTCAGTACCCCGGGGCTGCCCAGCCAGCTCTCGAGTCCGTGGAAACCTATCCATCCGAGGATGGGTCCGATGATGTCCACGAGGAGCCAATGAACAAGGCCACCGAGGAATTGCCAAATATCAATGTACATCTGTGATCACCTGTCCGTCTCGCCCATGCAGACATCAAGCATTCCCATGATCGAAGGAACATCGGCGACCTTGTACCCCTTGAGCATGTGAGGCGCCGCGGATAGAGTAACGAAGAACGGACTCCTCACCTTCAGGCGGTAGGGCTTGTCGGATCCGTCCCCGATCACATACATGAAGCTCTCTCCTCGGGGGTCCTCCATCCTTCCAATGCCGGTGCCAACAGGCGCGTTTCGTGGCGTCTTGACCCTGATGGGGCCGGACTTAGGCATTTTCTTTAGGATATCCCTAACGATCTGCACGGACATGCGCATCTCGTCGATGCGGACCCGGTATCTGGCGTAAACGTCGCCTTCATCGCGGGTGCACATATGCCAATCGATCTCATCATAGACCTCGTAGGGATCGTTCTCACGAACATCGAACTTTACACCGCTACCTCTGAGGCTGGGGCCGGTGACGCCGAGATTCACGGCATCCTTGCCCGATAAGTATGCCAAGCCCTCCATCCTCATGCGGAAGACGGCATTACGGTCGACCAGGTCCTCATACTCGTTGATCCTTTTCTCAAAATAGTCCAGAGTGCGCAGGACGTCCCTCTCCCAGTTGGGAGGGGCATCGTTCCTAACGCCGCCGATCCTACAATAGTTGTAGGTCATCCTGGCGCCGCAAAGGGCCTGGAAGAGGTCGAGGAACATTTCCCTCTCCCTGATCGCGTACAGGAAGATGGTCAGGTTGCCCAGGTCTGGACCTATTGCCGCCAGCCACATAAGGTGGTTACCTATCCTCTGCAGCTCATCGGACATGGCCCTTATCCACTTGGCCTTCTCCGGTACCTCCAGTCCCATGAGGTCCTCCACTGCCATACAGTAGACATGGCTCCAGGTGAACGAGGAACCGTAGCAAAGCCGGTCGGACATGGGAATGATCTGAGGGTAGGTACGGTTCTCGACCTCCTTCTCCCAACCGCGGTGAAGGTAGCCGATGACGGGCTCAGAATCAGTGATGGTCTCACCATCGACCTTGATCCTCAGGTTCCACAACCCGTGGGTCATGGGGTGCTGAGGACCCATGTTGATCCACATCTCGGTCATCTTAGATCCCCCCTACCTTGAAGTCCTTCCTCATGGGGAAGAAGGTGACGTCCTCCGGCAGAAGGATCCTCTCCAGCTTGGGATGTCCTACGAAAATGAAACCAAACATGTCATAGGTCTCCCTCTCATGCCAGTTGGCCCCCTCCCACAGTGGCGTCACTGAGTCGATCTCCGGGTTTTCCTTAGGAAGGTCGACCACTATCTCCGCGACGATCTTGTTGGCGATGGAGGATATGTGATAAACACACTGGAAGCGGTCTATACGGTCAACGCCGCAGACCAAGCTGCAATGCTCGAAGCCCAGCTGGTCCCTTAGCAGCTTGCACAGCTCTAACAGGGAGCCCTTCTCCGCGGTCATGAATAGGCGACGCGGCTTTTCCTTGTTCACGAACTTCACTGCGGTGGGGAACGCCTCGGATATTCTGCTCTTCACCTGTTCAATAGTATAAATGGTACTCTCTGCCAAATCTCCCACCTCAGTCTTCCATGAACTTGCCGATCCCCTGGCCCTTTATCTTGAGGTGCAGCTTGAGGAACCCATCGATCAAAGCCTCAGGCCGCGGGGGACATCCGGGTATGTAAACATCTACTGGAATGAACTCATCGACGCCCTGTACCACATTGTATGAATCGTACCAGGGTCCGCCAGAGATGGCGCACTCGCCCATTGCTATGACCCATTTCGGCTCGGGCATCTCTTCGTACAGCCTCCTAAGGCCTGGACGAAGCTTCTTGGTGACCCATCCATTGACCAGCAGGACATCGCACTGTCTCGGGGAGGACCTGAACACCAGTCCCAGCCTCTCGTTGTCGAAACGAGGGCCCGAGCAGGCCGCCATCTCCAGAGCGCAGCATGCGATACCAAAGTGCAGCGGATACATAGAGTTCCTGACCCCCCAGTTCATCAGAGGGTCGCTCACCTTGTCCAGGGCCTTCTTGACACCCGTGGCCTTGACAAGATCGTCCATCACGTTGGTGGACCATTCGATGAACTCCTTGGCGCTCATCGCCAGGGCGTGAGGGTACATGCTTAGATCCATAGTTTCTCCTCCTTCCGAAGGGCATAAAAGACCCCGACCAGAAGCAATCCGAAGAATGCAAGCATAAGCATCTTTGCGTCGAAGGAAAGGTTAGCGAAGTCCAAAGCCCAGATCATGAGAAAAACAGTAATTAGATCAAAAACGACGAAAATGATAGCGAACATGTAGAACTGGAAGTGGAATTGAATTTTCGCCGTACCGATGGGTACCTCTCCACATTCGTAGGTCTCCGTCTTCAACGCTGTCTTCTTGGTCGGTCTGAAGAACCGGTTAAGCCAGAACGCGAAGATGGGGACCCCGAGTGCAATCACGGCAAAGATTGCTATTGGCAAATAGGTGTCCAAGAGCATTGAAGCGAGAATAGTAAGCCTCTATAAATACGTTAGCTAAAATTACAATTTTCAGGTTATCTGGCCAGACCATAAAGGAAACGGAAAAACGGTATTTTCTAGGATTTGAAATCCATGATTATCGCAATTCATATTTTGATAATATGAAAGGCTTTTATCGGTTTTCATCGACCCTTAGCGGACCAGGCGTCCGATAAGGCGGTCCAGCCTGCGGCCGCATATCCGGGCGACCCTGTTCAAGCGTCAAGGGTAACATGTTTATTAGTGGCGTCACCATTAGCGACGCGTTAGCACGCCCCGGGCGTCTTGAGGTGAAAGGATGAGCAAAAAGTATGGTTTCATTGGTGCCGGTAACATGGCTGAGGCGTTGATGAAGGGCATGATCTCTTCAGGACTGTGTACCGCTGATGACCTGATCGCCAGCGAGGTCGTGCCGGAGCGCAGGGACTATGTGGCGAGGACCCTAGGGATCGTCGTTACCACCGACAACGTGGAGGTTGTGAAGGAGGCAAAGACGATAATCCTGGCGGTGAAGCCCAACGTGGTCTCGATCGTCCTGGACGAGCTCAAGCCTCTCCTGACGGCGGACCACCTTGTGATATCCATCGCCGCTGGGGTGAAGATATCTTTCATCGAGGCCCACCTCAACTGGGGCGTCAGGGTTGTAAGGGTCATGCCCAACCAGCCATGCCTGGTGGGTGCCTCTGCTTCCGGGTTCGCCCTCGGCAAGTCGGCCAAGAAGGAGGACAAGGACGCAGTCCAGACCATATTAGACTCCGTGGGCGTGGCCTTCGCCATGGACGAGAAGCTCCTGGACGCGGTCACCGGCCTCAGCGGCAGCGGGCCTGCGTACATCTATCTGGTCATCGAGGCCATGGCCGACGGAGGTGTCCTGGCCGGCCTGCCTCGCGATGTATCTCAGACACTGGCGGCGCAGACGGTGCTGGGAGCGGCCAAGACCGTTCTCGAGACCAAGGGGCACCCCGCTCAGTTCAAGGACATGGTATCATCCCCGGCCGGGACGACCAGCGAGGGCATGAAGGTCCTGGAGGAGTCCGCGGTCCGGGGCGCCTTCATCCGCGCGGTGGAGGCGGCCTCCAAGCGCTCCCAGGAGCTTGGCAAGAGCTAACCCGATCGGCTCTTCCTTTTCCATACCAGTGAGCGGACGACCCGTGGCACGCTGCGCAGCACCCCCGGGGTGTCCCACTCCAGCTCCCTCTTCTGGCAGATGGTGGACTCCATGAGTTCGTCCGCTTTGCCCTTGAGGTAGGCCAGCCGCTCCCTCCTCGCCTCTCCGCTCAGGGCCAGGGCCTGATCGACCTCCGCCATGAGCTGCCGGGCGTTCTGGGAACGCTCCTGCCGCGCGCTCAGCTCATCCTCGGTCATGAGGCCTGCCTCCACCCTGACTTGGTTCAGCCGGTCCGCGGCCTCGTAGGATGTCTCCACGATCTGACCCCGTGTCATGTGGATGGTCTCGTACGACAGGACGTCCCTCCAGTTGGGATTTGCCAGCCGGACCCGGTGCTCCTCTAAGGTGCGGGCAAAGAGATGGTACCCATATTTATCCGGGTTCTCGAACGCAAAGCTCCCGGGGTCCAGGAACGGAGCTAACGGAGACGTGTACACGAAAAGGCGCCCGTCGTTCTTGTTGTCCGCGTACAGCTTCCGGGTGAAGTCTGCTGATCCCAGGGCCGACGCCGGGGTCTGTTCCGGCAGGCCGATCATGAAGAACATGTCGAAGCGCTGGCAGCCGTTTCCAAGGGCATGACGGATGCTCTTCTCCATAGAGGGGTTGTCGAACCTACGGCCAAGTGCGTAGCGCACCTTCTCATCGTGAGAGTCGGGGGAGAACTGGATGGAATATCTGTCGAAGGTACCGTTCGCGCTCTGGAAGTACGATTCCGGCGCGGGAGTGAACAGCTCCAGGACCACGTGGTTGTCGATGCCCAGGGACCTGCACTCACGGAAGAACCTTTCCGCATACGACTCCCCATGCTGTCTGACGTCCCCTACCACGAACACCGGGGCGTCAAGGTAGTTCTGCACATCGTAGATGTCCAGGGCCACCCTCTCCGGGCTTCGGAAGGCGGGCCTGGTCCTTCCCAGGACCCGCTTCATGGCCCCGCAGCTCCCGCCGCAGACCGCGCAGCACTGGGAGCAGCCCCGGACGGTGAATATGGCCGTCAGGGGGTACCTGTCCCAGTCCTTGAACGGCTTGGCCCCCTCCAGGTCCCGGTGCCTGATGACCGAGCGTATGATCCACCCGTAGTCGATGTCCAAGTAGTCAAGGTCCTCGGGGACGTGGGTGAGGGCGTTGACCACGGTCCTGCCCTTGTGCTTCCACGTGAGGTTGGGCACGGAGGAAAGGTCCCTTCTCTGAGCCAGTGCGTCCATCAGAGCGACCAGTGGGGCCTCCACCGAGTCCCCCCGCAGGACAAGGTCCACCTGGGGGTAGGCGATGAGCTCCTCGTGGTAGTAGGAGGAGGAGAACCCCCCGAAGAGGACCTTGGACTCGGGATGGGACCTCTTCACCATCTCCGCCACCGCCAGCGACCCGTGGGCGTGAGGCAGCCAGTGGAGGTCGATGCCGAAAACGTCGGCGTCCAGCTTCCGGAGAAGGGCCTCGACGTCCAGCCTCTTGTCGTTGAGCATCATGCTGGCAAGGTTTACGATGCGCACCCTGTACCCGGCCTTGTGCAGGGCGTTGGCCATGGTGGTGAAACCAAAGGGGTACATCTCGAAGACCGGCGTGGAAGGCACCAGGTCGCTGACCGGGCCGTAGAACATGGACTCCTTCCTGAAGTCGTAGACGCTGGGAGCGTGTAAGAATATGAGGTCTTCCTTGCGCAAGAGGCCGCCTCCGAGGCAGTGAGGAGCAAAGGGCGTGCTCTACAAAAATGTTATCATGTCCCGAAGCGCCGGCGCCGCATCTGGTAGGAGCGGATGGCCCGCAGGAAGTCTATCCTCCGGAAGCCCGGCCAATACACATCTGTGAAGTACAGCTCGGCGTAGGCGAGCTGCCACAGCAGGAAGTTGGAGATGCGCTCCTCCCCCGAGGTCCGGAGGATGAGGTCGGGGTCCGGGAAGTCCGCCGTGTACAGGTGATTAGAGAAGGTCCTCTCCGTTATATCCTCCACATTCAGCTCCCCGTCCTTGACCTTCTGGGCGATCTGCTTTATCGCCTGCACGATCTCTTGGCGGGAGCCGTAGGCCGTAGCGATGTTGTAGTAATAGTTAGAGTAGGCCGCGGTCCTCCTCTCTGCGTACTCGATGGCCTCCTTGACGCTGTCCGGCAGGATGTCCCTCTGTCCTAGGACGGTCACCTTGATCTCGTGGCGATGGACCCTCTCATCGTCTCCCAGGCGGTAGAAGTTTTCCTCGAAAAGCTTCATGAGGCTCTCCACCTCATCCGCGTCGCGGTTCATGTTCTCCGTGGAGAATGCATATACCGTGAGCACCTTCACACCAAGCTCCATGCACCAATCCAGAAGCTCCTCGAGCTTGTCCTTCCCCCGGATGTGCCCCTCGGCGGTGGTGAGACCGAACTCCTTGGCGAAGCGGCGGTTGCCATCCATGATAACCGCTACATGATGCGGGATCTTGTTCTCCCGCACCTCTTTCAGTAACCGCTTCTCATAGGTATTGTATGCGGTGCTGGCGATGACCCGGGAGATCTCGTCCTTTATAGGCCTTGCCCCCTCGCTGTTGTCATTAGACATGGTGTGCCGCGCTATTTAGAGGATATCCTCGGGCAGGGCCGCGGCCTTCCACCCCATATCGAAGCATCCTATGCCGGCGACAGCTCCGATGGTCCCCCTCTTTCCGGTGATCTCTATGAGCTGGATCCCGTTCCGGTCGGCCACCCCGAGCGCGTCGTTTATCTTGAAGATGCGTTCCTTGGCCTCCCGGCCGTAGTCCTGGACCTCCTGGGGGACCTTCAGGCCCTGGTAGATGGCAAGCGTCGTGTTCTCGCTGTAGGTGTTCTTCCTGATGAAGTCCACGACGAATTCCGTGAGTGCGGGGATGTCCTTCTCCGCGACCGCGAAGGAGACGGCCACGGACACGCAGTTGGTGGTCTTCTCAGGAACGTTCGGATTGAGCTGAACGATCTTGTGCTCCAGGTAGTGGCCCACAGGGGCCTCCCGGGCCAAGCGCAGCATCAGCACCCAGGAGGCGCCCTTCTCCTTGGTGTCAGTATCATCCACGGCATAGATGATCCTCACCAGCTTGGGGGTCACCACGCTGACCTCCACGCGGTGGGCGCCACCGATCTTGACATCGTCGGGATAGATGGCCTCGATGGTCCCGGGGCCCTGGGGCATGCACGCCCCGATCCCCACGCTGGCACCTGCCAGTCCCACCCAGGTGGTTATGACCCTGTCGCCGTCGACCTTCAGGGACCTCAGCCCCTGCCCGCCCACGGTCTTGGAGGCAGGGCCGAAGCTCACATCGCCCTCGCCGATGATGGCGTCCATGATGAGCGTGGTACCCTCCACTCTAATGCCGGTAAGGGCTCCCCCAGCACGCTTGCGGTTAGCGGCATCCCACTCCACAGGGCCTTTGGCCATGCATTCCTCGATGATGGTGGCCACACCGTTCTTCTCGTCGACCAGGGTATACACTCCCTTGCAGAAGAGCTTTCCATACTTCTGAGCGACCTCATCAGGGGTTAGGACAACGGACATGATCAATGCTCCAGATGGATGAGCGGCCGATAATGAGGGTGCTTATAAATATGACTTTCTGCCCCGTGTTCGTGGGACCTCGCAGCACCTGCGGACCAGCGGCCGCCATCAGTCCAGAACGCATATGCTGCGGGAGGGAAGGTCGCTGAGGTCCAGAAGCCGTGATGTCCCTCCCTCGTCCCGGAATATCATGTAGCGGCCCTTGATCCCCATGACCTCCCCCCGGTGGGTTCCCGCGGTCACGACTGGCCGGGGGGCGGTCCGCGGGAGCTCCCTGATGGGATATCGGTCAAGGAACACGAGCCCCTCGTTCAACGGCTCCCTCCACCGTCCGATCTTTCTGATATAGTGGTCCTGGACATGTTCGATGGAGCTTCGGGAGGGAGGTGAGGTCCAGGTGCTGGCGATCCGGGGGGCCCTGACCTCCTGAGGGATCTTGAACCGCCTCGAGGTCTCCTTCTCCAGCTCCCTTGCCTCCCTGCGGTCGCGGCAAATGAAGAGGGGCCTGACCGCGTCCGCTCCCTGCTCTATCGCCCTCTCCCTGAGCCTGCCGACGCTGGTCATGCCCACCTTTATCATGTTGCTGAACGAGGCCAGGTAAACGTAGTGCTGGCGCTGGCAGAACTCCGGGTGATCGCACCTGTCGCCGCTGCACTGCGGCTCGAAGATGCAGCTCTGCACCGGTATCCAAGGGGCCATGCACTCCCTGCAAGAGGTGATGCGGCCGACATTGCGGGCCGAGGGGCAGGGAACGTAGCGGTCCTCATCAAAACGTCCCACGCAGGTGCGGCCATCCCCCACCTCGAGCGCCAGTCGTTCCAGGGACAGATGGTCGACCTTCCTGGTCACGAGGTCGAAGAACAGCAGATGGGGCTGGAAATCGTCCCAGTAGAAGGACAGGACGTGCTTGTCCAACCCGTTCATCTCCGATGAGCTTGTTACCTGATATAGCATGCTCCGTGTCCGCCTCGGCGGATATCGATCTGATGGCCTTTCTTCACTCGTCCTCAGTGGGTTCGGCCTCGACGACTTCCTGCTCCTCCGCCCTCCGGAGGAACTCTGCGGGAACGGAGCGCACGAGGTAAACCGTTCTCGCCGCCCGCTGAACCTCCTCGCCGGAATCGATGAGCGCCACGGTGTCGATCTCCAGGATCACCGGCGATTCGGTGCGGACCCTTCCGGCGTTGAGAGCATCGCCATAGGTCTTGGAGAGGTGGACCAGCTTCCTGTCAGAAGGCTTCAGCCCTGTCTCCAGTATGATGTCCGCCTCCTCCTGTGTGGTCGGATAATAAAGGCAGTCCGGGATGTTGTCGGTGGGCAGGCGCAGGTCCAGCTCCAAGGTGTGCCCATAGGTCGCCCTGATGAGGTCGTTGCTGACCTGGTAACGTCCCTTGGGGTCGGTCTCGATGAGCGCGACGATGTGGTGTGGTCTCAGCCAGTGGTAGCGGGGATTATACCGCTTGATGGCGGATATGAAATCCCTCATATACACGAAGCCCTGATCGTCCATCTTCAGATCGAACTTCTCAGGGAAGTGACGGAGGGCCCCGGCCATGGTCCTCCCTATGCGGCTAAGCTCCTCCTCGCTCATCAGGAACTTGCCTGCCTCGCCACAAACCGGGCACTTCTCTCCCCGGAAGTAGCCGTGGTCAACACACTCTCTCAGCATCCGTTAAGGGAATGAACGCGAATTCTTAATAGTTTTCTATGGGTGCCACGCAAGGGGCGGGGGATGCATGCGCGGCCCCCATGGCCATTGGACGCTGGACATGCAAGCCCCTAGATCAGGATCGCTACGCTGAACTAGCTGTGCATCCCGGCAGCCCGGCATGCGGCGATGACCGTGTTCTTCATCAGCATCACGATGGTCATGGGCCCCACTCCGCCAGGGACGGGGGTGATGGCGGATGCGACCTCCTTCACGTTCTCGAAATCGACGTCCCCGACCCAGCGGTAGCCCCTCTTGGCTGCGGGATCATCCACGCGGTTCGTCCCCACGTCGATGACCACCGCGCCCGGCTTGATCATATCCGCGGTGATGAACCTGGGCGAGCCTATGGCCGCGACCACCACATCACCCATGCGAACCAGGGACGCCAGGTCTCGGGTCCGAGAGTGGCACACGGTGACCGTGGCATTGGCGCCCTTCCTCTTCTGCATGAGTATCGCCGCCACCGGCTTGCCCACGATGTTACTGCGGCCGACGACCACAACGTGCTTGCCCTCGGGGTCGTTCCCCGACCTCACCAGCATCTCCTGTATGCCATGGGGGGTCGCCGGTAGGAACTGGGGGTTGCCGATGAGCATCCTGCCCACGTTGACCGGGTGGAACCCGTCCGCGTCCTTCTCGGGGTCGATGCGCATGAGCACCTTGTTCTCGTCTATATGCTTAGGTAATGGCAGCTGGACCAGGAAGCCGTGTATGGCCGGATCGGCGTTGAGCTCGTCCACGATCCTCAGGAGCTCGTCCTCGGAGGTGCTCACCGGGAGGATGATCGATCGAGAGTAGATGCCCAGCTCCTCGCAGCCCTTGGCCTTGTTGCGCACGTACTGCTGGGATGCAGGGTCCTCACCCACCAGGACCACCGCCAGCCCCGGGGTCACGCCCCTTCCCTTGAGCTCGGCGATCTTCTCCCTCAGCTCCTTCTTGATCTGCTCAGCGACCTCTGGACCATGGATGATTGTGGCGACCATGTTAGGGACCGTCCCGGTGTAGTGGTGAATTCGGATTTAACCCTGCTCTTGGCTCGCATCCCCCCCCACGTGCCGGGCCTTGTGCTCGCGGTCGATGGAGCTATCAGGGACCATCGTCCGCTTGTCGATCGCACCACATAGGGCGAAGGAAGCAGAGATGCCCAGAGTATTGCCTGTGTGTCGATATGTGGAGATCATTCGATCCCATCTCGCCCTGTTCACAGGATCATGCCGCTCTTTACCAAGAGCTCCTCAGTGCTTTATGAATGCAGCAGGGATCCGGCCGGAGAGAGTCCTGACAGCGAGCTTCAAGATCCTGGAACAGGGTGGTCCTTATATCTATGCATAAAGACCGCTACCACCTCTCAGCTCCAAACTGTTTTTTAAGGATGTCACCTTTCCAGGGGAGAGCACATGAAGGCCGATATCGAGATCGCTCAGGAAGCCATTATGCAGCCCATAGGGGAGATCGCCGCGAAGGTGGGGCTGTCCCAGGATGACCTGGAGCCACACGGTCGATACATGGCCAAGGTCCCCCTGGAGGTACTCCGCCGGCGGGAGGGCAGAAAGGATGGCAAGCTAGTCCTGGTGACGGCCATAACCCCGACCAAGGCGGGAGAGGGCAAGACCGTCACTTCGATAGGGCTGATGCAGGCCCTCGGAAAGATCGGTATAAAGGTCATGGGCGCACTGCGCGAGCCCTCTTTGGGTCCCGTCTTCGGACTGAAGGGCGGGGCCACGGGAGGGGGGCGGTCTCAGGTGTATCCCATGTGGGAGATCGACCTTCACTTCACCGGGGACATCCACGCGGTGACCTCGGCCCACAACCTGCTTTCCGCGATGGTCGAGAACCATCTATCGAAGGGCAACGAGCTGAAGATCGACCCCACCAGGATAGTGTGGAAGAAGGCCATCGACATGAACTGTCGCGAGCTGCGCGACATAGTGGTGGGCCTGGGAGGGAGGAGCGTGGGGGGCATCCCCCATGAGAGCGGTTTCATCATCACCGCCGCCTCGGAGATCAGCGCGATACTGGCGCTGACCACGTCCATCGAGGACCTGCGCAGACGTCTGGAAAAGATCGTCGTGGCCTACGACATCATGGGAAATCCAGTGCTGGCAGGGCAGATGAACTGCGTCGGGGCCATGGTCATGCTGCTCAAGAACGCCATCAAGCCCAACCTGGTCCAGACCTTGGAGGGCCAGCCGGTCTTCGTTCACGGATTCCCTTTCGCCAATGTCGCTCACGGCAACAACAGCCTCGTGGCCACTAAGTACGCGCTCAAGATGGCCGATGTGGTGGTCACCGAGAGCGGCTTCGGCTCGGACCTGGGGGCCGAAAAGTTCTTCGACATCGTATGTCGAGAAGGGGGCCTACGACCGGACTGCGCGGTCATCGTCGCTTCGGTGCGAGCCCTGAAGATGCATGGCGGGGCCTGCCTGGCGGACGCCCTGACCTGCGAGGAGGCGGACCTGGCGGCGCTGAGGAAAGGCTTCGCCAACCTGGACAAGCACATCCAGAACGTGCGCAGCTTCGGGGTACCGGTGGTGGTGGCCCTTAATCACTTCAAGGGCGACTACCCGGAGGAGATACAGGCCGTGAGGGAGCACTGCGCCCGGGCCAACATCCCATGTGCCCTCTCGGACGTGTACGCAAATGGCGGTGAAGGAGGAAGGGAGCTCGCAAAGAAGGTCATGGATGTGCTCAGAAACGAACCCAGCGACTTCCATTATCTGTACGATACAGAGCTCACCATCAAGGAGAAGATACGCACCATCGCCACCGAGATGTACGGGGCCAGGGATGTCCGTTACATAGGCACTGCGGAGAGGGACATCCGGGCCATTGAGCTGGCCGGTAACGACAACCTCCCGGTGTGCATGGCCAAGACCCAGCTGTCCATCACCGACGACCCCAAGCTCAAGGGCGCCCCGCGGAACTGGACGCTCAACATCAAGGAGGTGCTGGTCTCCGCTGGAGCGGGCTTCATAATCCCCCTGTGCGGTGAGATCATGCTCATACCCGGCCTGCCGTCAGAGCCCTCGGCGGAGCGGATGGATTACACCAACGAGGGAAGGTTCATAGGTCTGAGCTGATCACAGGGTGTTGACGGACCGTATGTCCTTGAGCATCTGTGCCTTTACCTTCAGGAGCTGAGTGACCACGAACGAGCCCACCGCGGCCAGGTCCTCGGTGCTCATATGCTGCGGGGCGGTATCGTCGAAGAGCAGGTTGGCGCTGCCCCTCACCTTGTCCTCCCCGCTCCACAGGATGACCGTGACTGGCAGCTTGGGGAACACGGGGATGGAGACCGATGCGATCCCGAACTCCCTCTTCTTGGCCCCCATCAGCTTCACCGCGCCCAGGATCAGCTTGGGGTTCTCTCGGAACATGCTCCCGATGACCTCCGTCACCCGGCTCCGGAACGATAGATAGTAGCGGTTCCCATCCGGCAGCTGGCGGTAAGAGACGGTTTTACCCGAGGGCTGGACACTGCCGGCATTGGTGAGGTAGTGGAGCACCAGGATGGCCCCGAGCTGCTTGACCTCCTTGCCCCCCATGGTTATGGAGCGGCAGACCGGATCGATGACGCTCTCCCTGCCAAAGATGGGCAGGTACAGCCGTCGGTCGCGGAGGGTCGCACCAGACAGTTCAGCAACTGTCCTCAGGTCCTTGCCTTTGAGCATATCCCACGCCTCTCCCAAAGTTCCCTCGTAGGCATCCTCCTTGATACCCGGACACCACTCCTCATTGTTCATGGCGCACCCTCCATCTGGACATACCTTTCCAGGGTCATGAACTCTACCCCCTGGTCCATGATCCCCTGGAGAATGTCACGCACCTTGCCGACCTCGAGCTCCGCCCGCTCGGACGCCCGTAGTCCGCTGAGAGATTCCATCACATGCCAGCTGTGGTCCGCAAGAACGAACAGCCCGTCCTGATGCTGTTTGATGAGACAGAGGTAGTCGTCCACCTTCCTCCTGCCCTCGTGGAGGGGCCACAGATAGGATTGCATGCGCCGCCCTGTGGCATCCCTCCCCTGGGCCAGGGGGACCTCTATAAGTCCTGAAGGCAGCCGGTAAGGACGGAGACCAGAGGACATCTCCGCGAACAGGGTGGAGTCGTATATGAGCCCCCGTCGCTGCAGTACCCCCTCCACCAGCTCATTGATATGCTGGTAAGGGGCCCGGAATCCCCGGGGACGGACCCCGGTCACATCCTCGACCGCCGCCAGAGAGCGGCCGACGATGGCGTCCAGCCATTCCTCCGAGGGGATGATGCCCGTGCTCTCCCCGGTGAGGTCCTCGTGCGCGTAGCCGTGAGCCGCGACCTCGTGTCCGCTCAGAAGGTTCCGCAGGTCGAGGTCCGCGGACAGGACCTCCGCGGCCTCCCCCTCCATGAAGAACGTGCCCTTGATCCCGAGCCCGTCGAGCATGTCCAAGATGATCTCCAGCCCCTCCATCGTGGAGGAGTAACGGGGCACAGGGCTGCCCCTGCACGCCGCCTCCACCGCACCCTCTCGAGGCTCGTTCACATCCCGGTCCACGTCCAACGTGAAGGCCGCACAGCGCATGCTCAGTCATCAATCCTGATGTATAAACGCCTTAGGCCGTTGGGCCGCCAACACTTAAATATGGTAAAACATTAGGAAAGCCGGTCCCTGAAGGTGGTTCCGATGAGGCAGGTGGTTATCTTGGGAGGGGGGGCAGCCGGACTTGCGGCTTCTGTGGAGCTGTCCCGCAGGGGCTTGGTCTCGACCATCGTGGAGCGTTCCCCGACCCTTGGAGGGAGGTCCCTCGACCTCGCCTGCAAGGGCTCCCCGGCCTGCGTGCGCTGCGATGCTTGCTACCCCCACGACCTTCGTCGAGAGGCCTCAGGGAGCGAGAGGGTCCACGTCATGCTGAGGGCGGAGGTCGAGGAGGTCCGCTGGACCCCTGAGGGGGCCGAGGTCAAGGTATCTACGCCTGATGGAATGACGATTCTGGAGGCGGGAGCTGTGATACTGGCCACTGGCTCTACGCCCTTCGATCCAAGCGCGGACCCCCGGCTTCACAGCCAGGATTGCCCCGATGTCCTCTCATCGCTGGACGTGGAGCGAAGGCTGGCCGCGGCGAACCGCCTGACCGTACCTTCGACCGGCAGGCCCCCTCAGGAGATGGCCATAGTCCAGTGCGTCGGCTCTCGCGACGTGAAACGGGGAGCACCATACTGCTCCAAGGCATGCTGCAAGTACGCCTATAAGCTGGGACTGCGTCTCCGGCATCTACACCCCGATCTCAGGCTGACCTTCTTCTTCATGGACTGGCGCCCTCTGGAGGATGCCAGGAAGGCTCTCGAGGCCTGGGCCGCCGCGGACAGCCAGGTCCGGCTGGTGCGTTCACGGCCGGCGGAAGTCATCCCGGGGGAGAGGCCCACGCTCCGCTACGCCACCCCAAGGGAGAGCGTGGAGGAGGAGAGCTTTGACATCGTGATGCTGTCAGTGGGCATGGTCCCTTGCTCCGCCAATCCCCGCCTCGCAGAGCTCTTCGGGATCGATGTGGACGCCCTCGGCCACCTGCGATCGGACCGAGAGAGGGTCCTTGTCGCTGGCACCAGCGGCGGGCCCAAGGACATACGGGAGAGCGTGGAGGAGGGGACGGCCGCGGCGGGGTTGGCCGCTAGAATTCTGGAGGCGAAGGATTGAGCGGTCCCACGATACTGGTGGTCGGACCCGGTAAGGCCGCCGTGGATGCGGCCATTGAGATACGGGACCAAGGGGCCGAGGCAGTGCTGGTCATACCGCGTTTCCCTTACCCCGGTCTGCCCGAGGTATTGCCCGGAATCGATGTGCTCTCAGAACACGAGCTGTTACGGCTGGACGGAGGACCGGGGGATTTCCGCGCCCATGTCATCAGCTCGGGGAACGTCACGGAGGTACACTGCGCCGCGGTGGTCATGGCCCCCGAGCCTCTCCCGCCTATGCCCTCTGGGACGGCCGGGGTCATGACGCTGCATCAGGCCTGCTGTGAAGGGATCCCGCACTCGGTCCAACAACTCGTCATCTTCCTGGGTCCGGAGGCTGACCGCCCCTCGTTCGTGAGGGCCGTCGATCTGGCCATCAAGGCCTGCGCCCTGCCTGCTCATCCAAGGGTCTGGTTGTTCTCCGAAGAGATGCAGGCGTACGGGGCGGATGAGCTACTGTACGCGGACGCCCAGGCCGCGGGCGTTACCTTCGTCCGCACCAACGGGCCTGTAACTCTGAACACCGATCCTCTCAGAATTGGCGCCGTGGACATCCCCTCGGAGGTACCCATCAACATCCTCCCGGACCTCCTGGTCACGGACGGCGTTACCGATAGCGAAGCTCTTTCAAGGTCTGGGCCGGCACAGCTGTTGGAAGGGACCGTAGGCCATGTGAGCATGGGGCCGGTAGCCACCATGAGGGAGGGGGTGTTCCTATGCTCCTCCTATGATGGCGGGGCGCTGGAGGGGGAATCCAGGACAGGGGCAAGGGCCGCGGCCGCCCGGGCGGTCACCCTGGCACTGAACCCCCTGACTAGGTCGGCGGCGGTGGTCGACCGTGACAAATGCTCGGCATGCCTCACCTGCGTACGCAGCTGCCCCTTTCTTGCCGCTCGACCCGGAGATGAGGGAAAGGCGGTCATCGACAGCACCCTGTGCCAGGCCTGCGGGGTGTGCGTGGGAGGATGCCCCAGCAGGGCCCTCTCCCTACCGGAGGACGGGACCATGGGGCCGAAGGCCGGTCTAAAGGAGGGATTGGAGTGAGCACGTCGGAGATAACCTGCTTATGCTGTCGGAGCGCTAGAACGGCCTTGCAGCCGAACGGTGATGAGGAGCTGCCCGAGGGCGTGAGCGTGGTGGAGATGCCCTGCTCTGGCAGGATCGATGAGGTCATGATGCTCCGGGCTCTCCGCACCGGCTCCCACGTGGTGATGGTCATCGCCTGCCTGGACGGCAACTGCAAGAACAGGACGGGCAACTACCACGCCCGGCGCAGGGTGGACGAGGCCCGCTCATTGCTCTCACAGCTGGGGCTGGACCCCAGGAGGGTGGCCATGTTCAGCCTGGCCTCGAACCAGAGCTCCTGCTGGCTGGAGGCGGTGAAGGATATGAGAGAGCTGGCTGATGCTCTGGGACCGATCAAGTTAATGGAGGGTGACCGATGATAATCGCCGAGAGGAAGGACCTGGGTCTAATATCGAAGATGCTGGAAGGACGAAGCAAGGTCCTGGTAGCTGGCTGCCGCTCCTGCGTGGCCATATGCCATGCTGGTGGTGAGAAGGAGGTCGCCGCCACCGCGGAGGCGCTTCGCCTCAGGGCAGCGGCCGAGGGGCGCCACATAGATGTCACCGAAATGACGCTGGAGCGACAGTGCGAGAAGGAGTGGGTTCAGGAGATGGGGCCTCACCTGCAGGACCGGGAGATCGTCCTCTCCCTCGCCTGCGGCGTGGGGGCTCAGGTGGTACAGGAGATGTACCCCGCCACCCTGGTCGTGCCGGGGCTCAACACCTCCAACATGGGAGCACCTGAGGAGCAAGGTATCTATCTCGAGAAGTGCGCTGGATGCGGCGACTGCGTCCTTCACCTAACCGGGGGTATTTGCCCCTTGGCCCGCTGCTCCAAGTCCATGCTGAACGGTCCCTGCGGAGGTTCCCAGAACGGCAAGTGCGAGGTGAACCCGGACACCGCCTGCGCCTGGGACCTCATCTTCCACAGCCTCCAGCGGCTGGGCCGCTTGGACCTGCTGGAGGAGAACATACCACCCAAGAACTGGCTCCCATCCCGCTCCGGCGGTCCGCGGCGAATAGTCCGCCCCCCGGTCGTTCAGGGCGAGGAGGAGAAGAGGTCGAGGGAGGGTTCGCCATGAGATCCGGCAGCAATCTGGAGAGGGTGCTGGAGAGCGGCACCTTCGCCGTAACGGCCGAGATAGCCCCTCCGAAGTCGACCAGCACCGAGGGCCTGAGGAAGAAGGTCCAGGCGCTTAAGGGGTGCGCGGAGGCGTTCAACCTCACCGATAACCAGACGGCCATCGTGCGGCTGTCGTCCATGGCCTCCTCTGTTGCATGCCTGCAGGAGGGCGCCGAACCGGTGATGCAGATGACCTGCCGCGACCGCAACCGCATCGCTATGCAGTCCGACCTTCTGGGGGCGGCGTCTTTGGGAATAAGAAACGTCCTCTGCCTCTCCGGAGATCACCAGACCTTCGGGAACCAGAAGGAGGCCAGGAACGTCTACGATATCGACCCTGTTCAGCAGCTCATGGTCTTCCGCCAGATGAGGGACCAGGGCCAAGTATGGGGCGGCGACACCATCGAGGAGCGCCCCAAGGTCTACCTGGGGGCAGCGGCCAACCCATTCGCCGACCCCTTCGAGTACCGCGTGGCCCGCCTGGCCAAGAAGGTCAAGGCCGGAGCGGACTTCGTTCAGACGCAGGCCATCTTCGACCTGGACCGGTTCGAGCGCTTCATGACCGAGGTGCGGGCCAGGAGGCTGGACGAGCAGGTGCACATATTGGCTGGTGTGGTGCCTCTGAAGTCCGCCAATGCAGCGCGTTACATGAAGACCAAAGTCTCCGGCATGAGCGTCCCCGATGAGGTGGTGGTGAGGATGAAGTCCGCGTCCGACCCTAAGAAGGAAGGGATCAGGATATGCGTGGAGACCATCGATCATCTTAAGAACATTCCCGGAGTCCACGGTGTCCACATAATGGCCATCGGCTGGGAGGAGATGGTGCCCACCATAGCCGAGCAGAGCGGACTACTTCCCCGGCCTTGCATCCCGTGATCTCGTGCCGATATGAACATGCGCAGACGACATCCGGGGATATCAGGTCCACCAAAACCTAAAATGAAATATTGATAAATACGCAGAGAGCCCTTGCAGACTCTCGGTCGGGTTTGATACGAAGACCATCGATGCACGCTTACCGGCGCCTGCCGCTGCTGAACTTCATGTAGGTCCAGGTGGCTGCAAGGAATATAATTGAACCGGTGAAATATACCCATTCCATCCGTTGTCACCTCCCTTTTCTATATTCCCCCCCCCAAGGGCTAGTATTCCAATTGGTAAAAGGGTGTATTTATCATTATCTTATTACATAATAATAAAATAATTATACAATTGATTTATCAAATGTAAAAAATTTTTAGAATTTTTTTATACATGTTAGAGATGGCCGTGCTACATTTTATCATTGTAATTATTTATCGGAAAATTATTAACAGATGGCGAAAAATGAAAAAATGCTTCTGTTCTTATATAGGTCGAACATCGATTGATATAGCATCGAATAGAGTTCTAGTAACGGCTCCACAATACTGCATAAATGCTTTTGACGGACTTTTCATGATGTGATGAGATCAAGAACAATCATAACGATGGAAATCGTTTTATTGAGAGCCCTTGCGAGCTCCCTGTTGAGTTTGACAAGGCTGAATCGGCAACTGTTTACCGCCTTCCTGCCTTCATCCTTACATAGGTCCAGGTGGCTGCAAGGAAAATCACAGAGCCCGTGAAGTAGACCATCTCAAACATCCGCTTTCACCTCCTTTTATAATGTCCGGACCCCCCCCCTAGGGGCCTCACCTACTCTTTGGAGCAAGTAGTATATATTCTTATCTTTTTAGATTATTATCTAAATATATTCTAGCCAGATACAAATAATCCTGGATGATAATGCTAAGTTATTATTTGTGGTTTTTAAACCAAGATAGCTAATCTTCATCCTTAAAATAATGTAAAAAGGTAAGGGGAAAGGGTTTCAAGCGGTCGGCCTTCTCGTGCCTCTGATCAGGCGGGGATCTGGCCTTCAGCCACTACGAAGCACGCATACGCTCCGTAGAACAGCATCTGGTCGTTGGTGATGGCGAAGCCATCGTCACCGATACAGACAGAGACCTGGTTGCAGGCAGCGAGCAGACCCCTCATCTCAACTTCCACTTCCTGGCCGTTGAGGCAGATGGTCATGCACTCGTCGTCGTGGGTCACGGTCTGGAATCCGATCTTGCCGCACTTCTCGTCACCGAGGATCTTGGTCGTGCCCTCGTTGTAGATGGTTGTCTTCAGCTCCTTGCTGACGCTGTCGCACTGGTTGGTGTAGGTCACGGTGGTGACGGCAGTGATGTCAGTCATGGTGCTTATAGTGGTCTCCTCACCGAACACGACCTGGACGATCTGGTGGTAGTTGAGCTCGGTCGCGAACTCCATCTGGGGGCCGTTGCAGTCATCGCTCAGGGGAGCAATGGTGCTGGCTCCGTAGACCACCGAGGTCTCCATGGTCAGCATGGTGGGCAGGAAGGGCACTTTCAGGGGCAGATAGAAGTAGACTCCATCCACCTCAGCGTCGTCATCGTAGTTGCAGATGCTGGCGTAGGCGACGTTCTGCAGCGGGGTCTCATCGAAGTCGATGAAGGCCACGTTCTCCAGGGTGAAGGTCACCTCATATGCGTAGGTGTAACTCTCACCAGGGCACAGAATGGGCTTGGCGCAGGTGTCAACGTTGATGGTAGCGACATCGATCCAGCACTCACCGTTCCACATCTGTATGGTATCGGTGAGAACAAGTCCCTGAGTGGCGTAGGCACCGGTGTTGATGACGGTGATGCCACCAACGACGGTGAAGGTACCAACATCGCTGAGCACGATCTGGTCGATGATCACGGGATCAGCGGAGTTGGCGAACTCAACGTCCTCCTGGCTGAGCTGGCTTGCCAGAGCAGCGTCGGGGAAGTCAAGGCCCAGCTGGATGTACTCGGTCCAGGACACATCGGCGGTCTTGCAGATGCCCAGGGTGGTCTCCAGGTAGCCACCGTAGATAACGATGGGCTCGCTGTCAGAGATCTCCCCGCAGGAGTCCTCAAGGTTCAGGATGGCCGTGTTGCAGATGGTGTAGATCTTGTCGCGGCAGGCGTCGACATTGGTCACCTTCAGGTTGACAGAGACCTCGAAGTGGGAGCACTTGTCACCGTTCACGAACCAGGGTCCGATTCCGGTGAGGGCCTCGACACAGAAGCCGCTGGGGATGGCACCGATCTTGTCCACGATGCACGCGTTGTCATCGATTATGGTGACCTTGGGCTCGCAGGGCAGGTTGAACCCGTCCATGGCCTCGACGCCGTACATCTCACCGGCGTGACCCTCGAAGTTGCAGATGGTCACGTCAGCGACATTGCGGTAGCAGGCGCCCTTTACAGCATCGAACTCGAAGCAGTAGCTGTAGCAGTAGGACTCACCGGCCGCCAGGATGGGGTGGCTGGAGGTGTCCACGGCAAAGCTAACGTAGTCCTCGTATCCAACGCAGTCATCCACCAGTATCTGGATGGTGTCCACGATGGTCAGGCTCTGGGTGTCCGCGCAGCCGGTGTTGGTGACCGTTATGGTCCCCTTCACACCAATCTTCTCGGTCACAACAGGGCAGGACCTGTCGGCAGTGATCAGGTAGGAGATCACGGCGGACTCACCGGGCTCGATCATGAGGTCGTACCCGTTGCAGTCATCGGCAAGTACCACGTAGTCGTTCTCGTACACGGTCTTGTCAATGGTCCAGGTATACAGAATGGTCTTCTCCCAGAAACCATCGGCGGTCTTCTTCGCAGAAATGGTGGTGGTTGCCGGGGCATCGTTCTGTTCCTCATTCTCAGCCGGGGTCTGGTCTACCAACTCTGGATTCTGGTCTACTGAGACCGGGGTCGACGGGTTCTGATCGCCGGATCCCTGGTCAGCGGCACCGGTCGTCGTGGTTCCCTGTATGGCTACCAAGGCGACGGCGCTTATCATTACCACTAGCGCGAGCGCTAGTGCTAGTATCTTCGTTGCATTCTTCGTGTTGTAAACCCCCCAAAAGGTTTGGTACCTCTTTGGTAACTTTCTATTTATATACTTTTCTATTAAATAGTAATAATTTTATCAAAAAGGATAACTGCATTTCTTGTATAATATTAATAAAATAGAACTATGACCTCTAATAAAAATATTTTCACAAAGACCTAATGCTGGCATATCTCGCAATACTCGCACCATCGACAGAGTGGACCGGTACGGCAGGGAAAGCATCGGCAGCGCTCGATACTGTCGATCAATACTGCCACGCCCCGCTCCAGGGCGGTCAGCTCTTCCGTCGTCCGCCAGGACGTCATCTCCTTATCATGAGACAAATAATGCCACACGAGGCGCACCTCCTTTACCTGAGGATAGTTCTGACGGACCCCGATCTCGTACAATGCCAGCTGGCGGTCCTTACGAAGCTCAGCGGCGGTGGGCAGTCTCTTTCCGGTCTTGTAATCATGTATCTCGAACACACCGTCACCGACCTCGGTGAGGCGGTCTATGAAGCCCACGAACGAGTGCTCCTTGTCCCCCCGGACCTTGAAGTTGACACCATGCTCTAGCCCTACTGTTCGCCCGCCATCGAACGGATGATAGTGGCGGTGATAGGCGCGAAGCCCGGCCTCCGCCTTCCTTAGGTGATCCGACCTCGTCATGTCCTTCTTCACGATGACGATATCATCACCAATGTTCTCCTCCCATCTCTCTCGAAGAAAGGCGATCAGCTCATCTGCATCCAGAACCCTGCCTTCATCCACATGCTGATGAAGGTGCTGTAGGGCCAGATGCACCATGGAGCCGGAGAAGGCCTCGATTCCCCTGCGCTCCGGTACCAAGCCCTCAATATATCTATACCTATACTTACGCGGGCATTGCTCGAAGCAGCTCAGGGAGGAGTGGGAATAGACCCTGTCCGTAGGAGGGCTATTACAGTGCACGAGGACCAGCTCACGCGGAACTCACAAGCTTCACGCCCCTTGTCGATCTTGTGACCGCGACCTCAGTCGCGGAGGAAATCATCACAGTAGAGCCTCTCGTTCATCAGGACCTGACCTGCCTTGATGATGTCCATGAGCTCCCGGTCCTCGGGATCGCAGATGGCAGCGGTCAGGCCAGCGCCCATGAGCATGGCCAGGAAGGTGCGGTTGAGCAGGCTTCGCTGCTTGGTGCCGTTGGACACGTTGCTGAGGCCTACCACCGTGCGGGGGGCCGGCTCATTGAGTGTCTGGAACATCTGCACCGCCTGGACGATCTTGCGACCCTGGTCCTGGGCGGCACTGGTCGGTAACACCAGAGGATCGAGGTATAGCCTCTCGGGCATTATATCATGCTCCATGGCCTTGGTGATCATGAGCATGGCCATCTCCGCCCGGGCCTCGGCGGAGTTGGGAACGCCCTTCTCATCCATGCACAGGCAGATGATCTCCGCATCGTAGTCCTTGCACAGGGGGAAGAACTTGGCCATCTTCTTCTCCTCGGCGGTCGTGGAGTTCATGATGACATGGTTCTTGGCGGCCTTGAGGCCCGCCTCCATGGTCTTCGGTCCGGACGTGTCCAGGGACAGCGGCAGAGAGGACACCTCCTGCACCGTGGACACCAGCCACTCCATGGCCGCGGGCCCATCATCACGACCGGGGCCCACATTGACGTCCAATGCCTGGGCTCCG
The DNA here is from genome assembly GCA_018262895.1 of Methanomassiliicoccus sp. GTDB lineage: Archaea > Thermoplasmatota > Thermoplasmata > Methanomassiliicoccales > Methanomassiliicoccaceae > UBA6. The sequence continues at coordinate 165,422 of JADFDJ010000002.1, forward strand.
CACTCCTCCTGCCGCAGGGCCAGGTCCTGGATGAACTTGGCGTCCCGCTTGTCGATGGCCTTGCCCACGGAAGTGAACAGACCGTTGATCCTCTCTGAGATGATGAGCATGGTATCGGCCATTGAGGGCCGCCTCCCGATAAAAGGCTTTTGCAGGTCTCGAGAGGGACAGGGTCACGGGTGGGAGGGGCCCTGTGGGTTAGAAGTAGGACCTATGGCGTATAGGTTGAAGGAAGATCGTTCCGGGGTGAGCTATCATGGCACGCAGGAAGGACGAGGATTGGGAAGAGGAAGACGCCGAGGAAGAGGACGATGAAGAGGACATGGAGACGGAGGAAGGCCTCGAGCCAGTTATGTCCGAGAACGCCGTCATAGATGTGGCCTTCGGAGAGCCGGAGGACGGTAGGGACGAGGAAGAGAGGGTGCTTGATTGGGTCTCCAGCTTCAAGCCCGGCGAGTTCCAGCGCCAGGTGGCCGACCTTTTCCTGTCCGACGGCGAGGTGTACATCATGATGGACAAGATGACGGTGGTCCTGCCCATGATGGAACTGTTCCGCCTCCTCGAGAGCGCTGGAGGCATTGCTGACAACGAAGAGATGTAGGGGATCGAGGTTTCCAAAGGCCCTCGACTCAATATCACTTTTGCTCTGAGGTGCTTGCTGCTCCCTTCATTGGATGGCGATCACGACGCATTTCTCCATTTACCGGCAGGTACCAGGATCTCAAAGGTGCAGCCCTCTCCGGCCCGCCCCATCTCCCTCATGCTCAATCCCGTGATGCCTAGTATCTGGCGGGACAGGTACATGCCCAGGCCGGTGTTGCGGCCGTGGCCGAGCTCGAATATCTTCTCCTTCTCCTCGGTAGGCACGCCCACCCCATTATCCTCGTAGAAGACCGAGAGGCTCAGGTCCTGGTTCTCCTCGGTCCAAACATGGACCAGGCTCACCCTCTCCCCGTGGCGCACGGAGTTGTCCAGCAGGTTGGTGAACACCTTCAGCAGCATGAGGTCGGCGTACAGCTCAACGTTCCCGGCATCGATCCGCACATCGATGCCCGGAGGGTGCACCGTCCTTTCGGCCTCCGTGACCATGGGGCCGAGGGACTGCCACTCCGGGCTTTTCAGGCCCAGGCTCTGGTAGTCCCGGGTGAAGATCATGATGTTCTCCATGTCCTCCACGTTGGCCAGCATTGTCCGGCGGCGTTCCTCCGTCATCGTGCCCCCGTTATTGAACCCGGCCAGCTCCAGGTAGCCGCGCTGTACGACCAGCTTGTTCATCATGTCGTGCCTGGCGACCATCGACAGAAGGTTCAGCTTGTCATTTGCCAGGCGAAGAGACTCTTTGGCCTTACGCTCCTCGGTCACGTCGCGTACCGTTATCAGATGGCCCTGGACCTCCCCGCGGGTCCCAGGGATCTGACGGGTCTTCACATTAAACACCCTCTCGTTCAACCACTTCTCTTGGGATGAGGCGGCATGGCCGCCGCAGACCGGTCCCAGGCCCAGGGGTGCCAGAACACTCTCGGCCGGCTTGCCCAAGATCTCGGGGCTGAGGCCCAGGACCTCCCGGGCCTTGGAGTTGGCATAGCCCAGAGCGCCGTCGGAATCGATTATGATGACCCCGTCGTCCATGTTCTCCACCACCGCGTCATAGCTCAAGGGGGTGACGTCGGAGTGCTTGAAGGTGAAGGTACCGACATAATATAGGCAAGCTGCCAGCGTGAGGGATGTGAAGTTCATCAGTATGTCAACATAGGAGCCTGACATGTAGAACGTGACCGCCCCCGTGCTCACGAGCCAGGGGAGACAGGAGGCGGCAAGAACTATGCCGGTCTGCTTCTTCTGGGTGCGGGGGGTGTTGCTGAAAAGGTAGAAGACGAACAGGCTGCCCACGATGGTGAGCGCATGGATGTAAAGATACAGCAGGAAGAACGCTGTGGAGTAGTCGGTGTACATCTCCACGGTGTCCTGAACTACGTAGAACCTCACCCAGTTGTAGAATAGCTGATGTTGATCGTTCGTCCAGTACAGCACCATGGAGACGGCTGGGACCAGGGATACCAGGATAATGTTCCTGACCGTCATCCATCTCCCCTTCCCCGCATACTCGAGGTCGAAGAACAGCAGCAAAATGCAGGCGATGGAGAACAGCAGGACCTGCATTCCTCCGAGGAAGATCTTGACATCTAGGCTCTCCACCCACAGGTCCAGGACCAGCGTTGAGAACAGGCCGCAGAAGGTGAGCATGAGGAGGATGAAGAGGGACCTCAACCGCCCCTTCTCCTTCCTGAACGCCATGGCTGCCAAGAGCAGGCAGGTCGCGATCAGGATGCCCAGAACGAGCCATTCCACCAACCTCAGCGACATAATGGCGGCTAGCTACCCAGATATTTTAAAAGGTTGTTGTAAATAAATCAACTCTGGTAATTACGAAGAATCGCTGGATGAATGATCAGAAGCGTCCATCGAGGGGGCGCCGTGAAGTTATGTTTATGAACCACCGCAACATATAGCCTCGGCAACTGTTCTCTCAGTTGGCCCTTCGTGAATATGGAGGCAAGAAATTGGTCAAGATAGAACGCGCTCTTATCAGCGTTTCCAACAAGGATGGCATTATTGATTTCGCACGCGGACTTAAGGAGCATGGCGTGGAAATAATCTCCACCGGGGGCACGGCCCTTCTCCTAGAGAGGAACGGGGTGAGAACGGTAGGCATCTCTGATATCACGGGTTTCCCGGAGATGCTCGACGGGCGCGTGAAGACCCTCCATCCCAACATACATGCGGGACTTCTTGCACGAAGGGACCTGCCCGATCACATGCATCAGCTGGAGAGAATGAAGATCAAGAAGATCGACATGGTGGTGGTGAACCTCTACCCCTTCAAGGAAACGGTCCTCAAGCCCGGCGTCTCCTTGGAGGAGGTGATCGAGAACATCGATATCGGCGGCCCCTCCCTGATACGCGCGGCCTCCAAGAACTACAGGTCAGTGGCCGTGGTCACAGACCCCGTACGGTACGGCCCCATCCTGGAGGAGATGAACGCATCCCAGGGCCATCTGGGCGAGGTGACGCTGCAGGGACTGATGCTGGAGGCCTTCCGGGCCACGGCCAACTACGACGCGCTCATCGCCCAGCACCTGGGCGGGACCTTCCCAGGCCCCATGTTTCCCCAGACCCTCAACGTGGGGATGGAGAAGGTGCAGGACCTCCGCTACGGGGAGAACCCCAGCCAGCAGGCGGCGTTCTACGGCGATCCGTTCGCGACCGGGGTGGCCGTGGCGCGCATGAAGCAGCTGCACGGCAAGGAGCTGTCGTTCAACAACATCCTGGACATGGAGTCAGCGCTCTCCCTTCTGCGGGAGTTCGAGGACCGCGCATGCGCCGTCGTCATCAAGCACACCAACCCCTGCGGCATAGCCTGCGATGACCACATCTACGATGCGTTCATGGTGGCGTACAACGTCGATCCCAAGGCCGCTTACGGCTGCGTCATCGGCCTGAACCGCGAATGCGACCTCAGGACCGCGGAGGAGATATCCAAGCACTTCGTGGAGATAGTGTTCGCCCCCTCCTTCGACCCTCAAGCTCTGGAGCTGCTCAGCAAGAAGAAGAACATCCGCCTGATGACCACGCCCGGACCCATCACCCTCGCGGACGCTCCCAAGATCAAGCTGAAATACATCAAGGGAGGGATGCTGGTGCAGACCGCGGACAACGGCCAGGTCACGGCGGAGAACCTCAAGGTGGTGACCAAGCGGGCCCCCACCGATGAGGAGATCAAGGCCATGCTGTTCGCCAACCGCGTGTGCAAGCACATCTGGTCCAACACCGTCATCCTCGCCAAGGGGGAGAGGGTAGTGGGCATCGGGGCCGGCCAGATGTCCAGGGTCGACTCCTCCTTCATAGCGGCCCACAAGGCCGGGGAGAACGCCCAGGGCTCGGTAATGGCCTCTGACGCCTTCTTCCCCTTCCGCGACGGGGTCGACGAGGCCGCCAAGGCCGGGGCCACTGCCATCATCCAGCCCGGCGGAAGCATCCGCGATCAGGAAGTGATAGACGCCGCCAACGAGTACGGGATGGCGATGGTGTTCACCGGCGTCAGGGTCTTCCGCCATTGACCGGGTTTCCGCTTACGGCATCCCGAGGATCTCCCGCGGCCGCATGGTACGGACCGACCGTACCTGGGAGAGGCGGCCCTCGCTGGAGCATACCACCGCGCCGGGGACGCCGCTTCCGATGGCCAGGACGAGGGAGTCGACAGTAGGGAGGCCCTGGGACCCGCGGGATAGCTTGCTCCCCTTGCCCAGGGAAACATAGTTGCTCTCCCGGATGATCTCGACGGCTGCCAGGGCATGCACCTTCTCCACATTCTGGACCCTGACGTTCGGCAGCTGCAGCAGAGTTCTCAATGTCCTCCGGGCGCGCCCGGGGTCCTTGGTCACGTCCAGCACCACGTAGTAGATCTCCACGAGGACGGGGGTGGGAAGGATCCCCAAGAAGTCGCCCTTCTCCACCCTCCTCAGCAGCTCGATGGAGCCCTGGCTGCGGCCGTCGCCCGAGCGTACGAACGCATCGATGATGACGTTGGTATCGATGACCACTGGCCTAGGAGCGGACATCCCTAACCCTCTGGCGCAGCTCCCTGACATCGGTCACACAGTCGTCCAGGCACCCGATGAGGTCATCGCAGCATGAGCGTCCGTCCGCGACCCCGCCGCCCTGTAGCCCCACCGCTGCCTCCAGTCGTTCGACCCTCGCCTCCAGTTGTTCTACGCGCTCCTCAAGCCCCCTTGGAAACCTCCTGCGGTAGTTCCTTCCACTTTTGTCCCTGCGGTCCATGAGCACGCCCCTCGACCCATCATTGGATTCTGGAGAGGATAAAGGAACGCAAAGCCCGCACGTCATTACCGGAATTGATAACGAGGAAAACCCAAATCTTATACCTGGACGGCATCGGCCATAAGCACGGTATGAGTTCGCCTATTTAAACAACAGGAGAACGGACTGCCGTGCGTGCCCGAGGGTCCGTCATGAAGAAAAGCGCTTCTGCGTTCTCCCTGACCTTGCTGCTGCTGTCAGCCGCTCTTCTCGCATCATCGATGAGCGTGGCCACGGTCAACGCATCCACAACCAGCCAGATCTCCATCGCTGGCGATGCCGAACTGGCATCGCAGGCGGCCGAGAGGGGATGGCCGGGGGACGGAACTTGGTCGAACCCCTACACGATCTCTGACGTCATTATCAGTAACCCGGCGAACGGTCAGGGTATCATCATTTCCGGTACGAGCAAGCACCTGATCATCGAGAACTGCACCATAAGCGGTACGTCCAGCTATGCCGTCGATGTCACCGGAGCGTCCAACGTGACCGTCAGGGACTCGGCGATGGGCGCTTGCTTCAGCGCCGTCTTCATGTACACTTCCAGTAACTGCACCATCACCAACAACACCATATCCTCCTGCCAGACGGGGATCCTGCTGATCTCTTCGTTCGACATCATGATATCCGGCAACACCATCACCGATTCGCTGTACGAAGGCATAGAGCTGTGCACGTCCACCAGCAACAGCATCGCCGGGAACGTGGTGTCAAGCTGCGGGGACTATGGCCTCTACCTTTCCAGCAGCGACGGGAACACCATCTATGGGAACACCTTCATCGACAACAACGGCGCGGGTGCAAGCTACAACACGGATCATCCCCAGACCTATGACCGGGGCGTCAACGCCTGGAGCTATGAAGGGCAGGGGAACGTGTGGAGCGACTGGTCCTCCGAGGGCCCTTATCCCCACGAGGGGAGCGCGGCCGCCAACGATGTCCTTAACACCTTGGACATCGGGGACACTGTCCCTGTCATCCTCGCCATTGCCGTGGTGGTCGGGGCCATCGTGGCGGCTTTCGTGCTCATCCGGCGGAGGAGGGAGGAGGTTCAAGAGCTCCCTGACCAACAGGCACCCCCTCCTCAGGAGTAGGCGGCCGGTGTGTCCTTTCTGGTGACGCCCTGATCCAGGCCTAAGAGACCTGCCTTACCATGTTCGAGCTCACCATAGGAATGGCCGCCGGCCAAATGATCGAAAGCCAGGATCAAGCGTTTCTTAGAACGGCCTCGAAGCAAGAGGCCACACACCTACATGATGAACTCAGCGCACGAAGGCTGGCGGGCAACCGTTATCCGCCTGTGCGGGATACGGTAGGCCGGAGTTTTAGGCCGTGAAGCCCAAGTTCGAGGAACGGAAGGAGGTCCTGATCGCTTACATCGAGCACCAGGGACCCTATGATGACATCCCCTGGAGCGAGCTGATGGGAGAGCTGTTCGACTGGGCCAAGGAGCAGAAGGCGATACCCGGCCCCTATCCCATGGGCATTTACCTGGACGATCCCCAGAAGGTCCCGAGGGAGCGGCGCCGGAGCGAGATCGCCATCACCTTCAGGGGCGAGGGCACGTCCTCCCGAGGCGTCAAGACCAGGACGATGCCGGCGATGAAGGTGGCCACGCTCTCCTTCAAGGGCCCAGGCAGCGAGCTGGGCAATGCCCATCTGGCGCTGGCGGAGTTCATCCAGGTCCAAGGGTACAAAGCACTGGGCCCCATAATCGAGATCTACACCAAGACCCCAGAGATCGTCAATGGCCACATAATAATGTACTCCAAGATCATGACGCCAGTCCAACCATCACAATGATGGCACTTTGTGGTAGGGAGAGGCACCTAGGACGAAGGACCCTCAATTGATATTACCTTTCTGTTCTACTCCTGGTCCATCCCCCGCATACGTTGTTCTCCCGCCCTTGAGGAATTAATTCCATCCATGCGGTTTCGGAGGACTGAGGCTATGATCGTGAGGACCAGTATTGAGATGATGACCCCCAGCGAAGCTATTACAGGTAGATGCAGGAAATCAGATGCAGCCATCTTTACACCGACAAACCCAAGGATGGCGGCCAGGCCATACTTGAGATACCTGAATAGTGGCAATGCAGAGGAGAGGACAAAGTAGAGCGAGCGAAGACCCAGCAACGCAAAGGCATTTGAGGTATAGATTATGAAGGGATCCTTACTGATGGCCAGGACCGCGGGTATCGAATCGAGAGCAAACATGATATCGGATGCCTCCACGAAGACCAAAGTTAGGAAGAGAGGAGTGGCCATCATTACACCCTCCTTTCTTATCAGGAAACGCTCCCCATGTAGCTCTTTTGTGACTGGGACCACTCGACGGAACAATCTGACCATTGCATTATCGTCGGGACAGATCTCGCGGTCCTTTTGCAACACCATCTTGAGCGCTGTATAGATCAATATTCCGCCAAATATGTAGATGAAGAAGTGGAAGTTTTCCAATACAGTAATTCCAAAGTAAATGAATATTCCACGGAAAACCAATGCACCGACGATGCCCCAGAACAATATCTTATGATGGTACATTGTCGGGATACAAAAGTAGGTGAAGACAAGGATGAATACGAAAAGGTTGTCTACGCTGAGGGTTTTTTCCATAATGTATGCAGCGGTGAACTCAAGTGCCAGATCGGACCCCATCCACAACCATATACCGATGTTGAAGATCGCGGCAAGGGCTATCCAGAATGCACTCATTATCAGTGCTTCCCTCATACGAACGACATGGGATTTTCGGTGAACCAATCCAAGGTCAATGAATACCATGGCCGCAATTAGCGCGAAGAACCCGCCCCATAACATAGATTGATCATCCATCTCAACGAACCTCAAAATTCTGACAGGAGCTACGATACGATCTAAGGGAAGTGATGTATTAATAATTTCTCATAATCACTCATATTGTTTCATATAGTTAGAATGGATACTAGGTTCAAGGTTAGTGCGCATGCTAGTTCTGAATGAGCCGAAAATTGGACATGGTGCATACGTCGACCCGTCCTCGTCCGTACTGGGAGATGTGACCATAGGCCGACGGGTCTACGTCGCGCCGAACGCATCGATCCGCGCTGATGAGCCTGATTCGAAGATAGTCATCGAGGATGAGTGCAACATACAGGACAATGCGATCATCCATGCACTGAGCGGTTCCACCGTCCATGTGGGCGTCGGCAGCACACTAGCTCATGGCTGCATCGTCCACGGCCCGTGCACGATAGGGAGGGATTGCTTCATCGGCTTTGGATCCATAGTGTTCGATAGCACAATTATGGATGGATGCGTGGTACTGCACCGAGCCGTAGTGACCAATTCATGCATATCGCATTCCCGTCTCATCAACAACGGCGCGATCATCGATGGCGATCCTGATGGGGAAGGCCTCCCAGAGGTCCCCGAGCACCATCGCCGGTTCGCCGATTCCGTGCGGGAGATGAACGTTGAACTTGCATCCATGTACCACAGGTCAAGACCAGGCGATTTGAACCGAATAATCGGTGGGGAGCATCAAAGATATTAAGCGATACGAAAAAGGTGAGGGAGCGCTCTTGAAGGATCTTACCCAATGGATACTGAGTGTCGACAGAAGGCTGGATGTCATTAGGGCGTTGGAGGGTGCCGGACCTTTCAATGCGACGGAGATATCCCATCGGACAGGGCGCTCCATACAGAACGTCAGTCGTGCCATCCATGAGCTCGAGGAGAAGGGCCTGTTGAAGTGCCTTACGCCAGAGAAACAGACCTGGAAACGGTATTTGCTGACGGAGAAGGGAAAATCTGTACTTTCGGATCTCAGAAACGAGGAGATAGTCCAATGAGCAACCGTGCACATAGATCAGTCCGCATTAGAGAGAACGTGATATCATGATACCAAAGATACCCCGATGCATGAGCACCCAGCATCCAGACAACGTCAACGCTCCCTTCTTTTCTGAGAGCTCGGAGCTGGGAGGCGAGGATGAGATCCAGGAAGCGTACTATGTGTTCTCGCACCTTGACTGTGAGGAGCAGATGTGGGACTGCGAGGGGAAGGAGGTTGACAACTACGTCATCAAGAAGCTGCTGTCGAAGTACGACTGGTACTTCCGGGACAAGCAGCTGGGGAAGGATGTCTTCCTCACCCTGAGGGTACCCAATCCCAGCGTGGAGAAGGATGAAGCCAAGATCCTCCTGGAGACGCTGGAGTCCATACCTCGATCTTTCGATACCGCCAAGCTGTTCTACCAGAACGAGGTCCCCCCCATCTTCGAGGTCATCCTTCCCATGACCTCCTCCGCCGCCTCCTTGGACCGCGTCTATCACTACTACAAGGACTTCGTGGTGGGGAAGCAGCACATGACCTTCAGCAAGGACAGCGTCAGGCTCTCCGAGTGGATCGGCACCTTCGAGCCCGACGAGATAAACGTCATACCCCTGTTCGAGGACCTGGAGCACATGCTGGACGCGCATCACATCACCCGCAAGTACATGCAGGACAAGGACCTGGAGTACCAGAGGGTGTTCCTGGCGAGGTCGGACCCCGCAATGAACTACGGTCAGGCGGGGGCCATTCTCATGAACAAGGCCGCGCTGTACAACCTCCAGCTCCTGGAGGAGGAGACAGGGGTAAGTATCCAGCCCATCATCGGGGTGGGCTCCGCGCCCTTCCGCGGGAACCTGAAGCCCACCAACGTCGAGTCCCTGATGAAGGAGTACCCCTCCGTGCAGACGTTCACTGTGCAGTCCGCCTTCAAGTACGATTACTCCCACGACGAGGTGCGCAGCGGGATCCAGAAGATCAACGAGGGTAAGCGCTCTCCGGCCGTCGAGGTCGACGTGGAGCGGTGCAAGGACATCATAGAGAGGTGCGCCAACTCCTACCGGGAGCAGATCATCAAGCTCGCGCCTTTGGTGAACGAGGCCGCCAACTACGTGCCCGCTCGCCGCAAGAGGAAGCTGCACATCGGCCTGTTCGGTTACTCCCGCAGCCTCGAGGGCATCAAGCTGCCTCGCGCCATCAGCTTCTGCTGCGCATTCTACTCCCTGGGCATCCCTCCCGAGGTCCTGGGGCTGGACGCTCTGGACGATACCGACCTGGATTACCTGCGGCAGCTCAGCCCCCACTTCGATGACAACATGCGGGACGCCCTCCGGTACATGAACCCCGATTCCATGAAGATGCTGCCCCTCAAGGTGCGCATGGCCGTGGACAACCTGGATATAGAATATGAGGTGGACGAGAAGCACCGCCAGATAACCACGCAGATCATGAACAACCTCAAGAACAGCACGGGGAAGGGAATGGGGGAGTTCGTGCTCCAGGCCGCCCATCTCCGCGGGTTCCTGGGATGAGGAGGGTACGACCATGGCAGGCGTGGCTTCCCCCGTACATCTCCCGATGCCGCTGATCGACCAAAACATACATCATTCCCCAGGGAGGTGTTGAGTCCATGTCCCATAAGGTGACCTTCTTTCCGGGCGGGTTGATGACCGAGGTCGAGGACGGGGAGACGGTCCTGGACGCCGCGGTGGCGGTGGGCGCTCAGATCAACAGCGTGTGCGGGGGAAAGGGCACCTGCACCAAGTGCCTGGTAATCATCGACGGCCCCAGCGACTCGGAGATGGGCAAGCTGAGCAGGGAGGAGTACGACCTGGGGTACCGAATCGCCTGCCAGACCAAGATCAGGGGCGATGTCTCTGTCTTCATCCCCGAGGAATCGCAGATAAGCGAGCACCAGATCCTCGCCGCCTACAGCGGCAGGGAGGCCGGGGAGCTGACACCGCTGACGGTGTGCCGCCGACTGGACCTCTCCGCTCCCAGCCTGGAGGACAACCGAGGCGATCTGGAGAGGGTGGTCGACGCTCTGGAGGTCCCCTCCCTGGAGGTGCCACTGCCGCTGCTGCGGGAGCTGCCCCAGGTGCTGCGGGAGGGGGGCTGGCAGCTCTCGCTGATGCTGTCCCGTTGGGACGGCAGCCACAGGCTCATGGCCATAGAGAAGGGTTCCAAGTCCCTGGCCAACTACGGAATCGCCGTGGACATCGGCACCACCACGGTGGTGGCGGAGCTGGTGGACCTCAACACGGGGAAGACGGTGGCGCAGGCGTCCGACTACAACCGCCAGCTGGTGTGCGGAGAGGACGTGCTGTCGCGCATCGCGTACGCCGAGGAGAAGGGGGTGGGGAGGCTCAACGAGCTGGTGCGGGACACGGTCAACGGCCTCATCACCCAGCTGTGCGCGGAGAGGGACAAGAGGAGGCGCTTCCACTCCGGGACCTGCGACACCGATATCTCTTCTATTTCCGTGGGGGGCAACACCGCCATGGTGCACATGCTGCTGGGCCTGGACCCCACGAGCATACGGTACGCTCCGTACATATCCACCACCAACGTGCCACCCGTTCTGCCCGCATCGGACATCGGCATCCGGTCCCTGCCCGGCGCTCCGGTGTACTGCGTGCCCGGAAGGGCTTCCTACGTGGGCGGCGACATCACGGCCGACATCCTCCTCTCCGGCCTGCACCTCCGGGACGAGCTGTCCCTCCTGATCGACGTCGGTACCAACGGCGAGGTGGTGCTTGGCAACAAGGAATGGATCGTTGGGTGCTCCACCTCCGCGGGGCCGGCGTTCGAGGGAGGGGAGGTCTCCTGCGGCATGCGCGCCATGGGCGGGGCCATCGATACCATCAAGATAACGGAGACGGACATCGACATTACCATCATCGGGAAGAAGCGCCCGCGGGGCATATGCGGCTCCGGCCTCATCGACCTGATCGCCCAGATGTTCCTGCGGGGTTACATCGACAAGAAGGGGAGGATCGAGACCGCCTCCTCGGAGAGGGTGCGGTCCTCCGGACGGGGCATGGAGTTCGTCGTCCACCATGAGGCGGGGAAGCGGGACATCGCCGTGAGCGACGACGATATAGCCAACGTCATCCGGACCAAGGCGGCCATCTATGCCGGGTGCTCGGTGCTGCTCCAGAGCGTGGACAGGTCCTTCGGTGACATCGAACGGCTGTACGTCGCCGGCGGCTTCGGGCAGCACATCGACATCGACAACGCCCAGGTCATCGGCCTCCTTCCAGACGTTCCGCGCGATCGCTTCCAGTTCCTTGGCAACGCCTCCCTGGGCGGCTCCAAGCTGTGCCTCCTCTCCGAGAATATGAGGGCCGAGGCCCTGGACATATACCGGGCCATGACCTACGTGGACCTGTCCTCATCGCAGGCGTTCTTCGACCAGTACTCCTCAGCGCTGTTCCTTCCGCACACCGACATGGACCAGTTCCCCGAGGTACGTAGGAGGCTCGAGGCCGCCAGGGGGCAACGGGGCCGGGATTAGACCTTTAGGCTCATCAGGCGCCATTTTCCTACATTTATTGACCTAATTTTGTCCTATTGATTCTGATATTAATCTGGAGAGTAAAAGATTTGAAATATCGTTCATAGGTCCAGCAAAACAGAGTATAATCAAAATCGAGAAAAGGTGTATACCATGTCCTCCCCCGCCTCCCCCTTCAGCTCCATAATCGTCATGGCCAAGCAGATCCTTGAATCTGGCCGCATAGGTCCCAAGTCCTCCAAGGCGGAGGCGGAAGGCACCGTCAAGGAGATCATCGGCGCGGCCGACCAGGCGTTCACGGAAGAGCACGAGGTGAACTACTGGGGCTTCCTCAAGGCCACCCTGGGCGAGTACGTCCGGTCCCGCGGCCTGGAGGAGAGCTTCGTGGTCAAGGGCTCCCCCTTCAACTATCACGGTGCGGTAGGGGCCAGCTGCTCCGCGGTCATGCTCCGGAAGGACTTCTACAGGGGCGAGGCCCGCGTGGAGCCGGAGATGTTCCTGGAGGTCGGCATGGTCCGCGACCGGCAGGGGAACCTGAGCCCCGGCGTGTGCTGCGGCTTCCACTACCTCCCCTCCCCCGAGGGCGACCACAGCCGGTTCGTCCAGGGCGTGCTCGAGGACCAGAGGACCAAGTCCATGGCCTGGGCGCTGTCCAACGACGGTTTCCTCAATCCCTCCTTCCGCTCCTTCGGCAGGGATTCACACTGGGGCATGGACGCCACCCTGACAAAGGTCTGGCCCGAGGACAGCGTCACTCCAGAGATCAAGGAGAGGGTCTTCCAGGCCCTCGACGAGCTCCTCCCCCTGTTCCTGCGGATAGTGTCCCTGGCATAGGGATTCGTGTATCTGCCCTCAAGGCAACGCGCAAGGTTTATCTAAGCTCGTTATATTGAAAGAGCGTGGACTGGAACTGCGCCCCTACCGTGATCGGATCCCTTCCCTGCACCGATCCAGCGAAAGCCGTTGACCTCATACTGGAAAAGCTCGTGGCCGTGCCCACATGGCCCCAGCTGCCACAGGTCGGTTTCCAGGAGAACATGTACGTCCAGTTCATGGCCGGCCTCCCGGGGGTGCAGGTGGACAACGACAAGAAGAAGATCCGGGTCAACCTCGCCGACTACGACCCCGAGGCCATCTATACCAGGATCCTGGAGGATAACGCGGACCTGTTCGCGTTCCCCCAGTACGGCTTCTCCGGCTTCCACGAGTTCATGTCCCGGGAACTGCCGCCATCAGTCCGTGCGCTCAAGGGGCAGATCACCGGACCGGTGTCCCTGGGGCTGCAGGTCACGGACCTGGACGACAAGCCGGTCATCTACGACGAGGCGTACGCCGAGATCATACGCAAGAGCCTGAACCTAATGGCCCGGTGGCAGGAGAATAAACTGCGCAAGAAGTTCCCGGAGACCGTCCTGTTCATAGATGAGCCGTACCTGTCCATTATCGGGACGCCCTTCGCCAGCGTCTCCCAGGCCGACGTGACCTCGTGGATAGCGGAGGTCACTACCGGCCTGGAGGGGATGACGGGCATACACTGCTGCGCCAACACCGACTGGCCCTTCGTCATGGGCATGGGCATCGATGTCCTGTCCTTCGATGCCTACGACTACGGCTACACCATATCCCTCTACCCCGAGGAGGTGGACCGTTTCCTGGAGAGCGGGGGGAGCCTTGCGTGGGGCATCGTGCCCAACCACGAGGAGCCGTTCCTCCTGGAGACCGCATCGTCCCTGGCGGACAAGGTCGAGGGCCTCATAGCATCCCTGGTGAACAAGGGGTTGGACCAGGACCTGCTCCTGCGGCAGTCGCTGCTTACGCCGCAGTGCGGTCTCGGCGGACTCGACGCCGAGATCGGAGAGAAGGTCCTGGACCTCCTGGTGGAGACATCGGACGAGCTCAGGTCACGGCACTCCCTGGAGTGACATGACCTACATCATCGCCGTGGCCGGCAAGGGCGGGGTCGGCAAGTCCACATTGTCCGCCCTCCTGGTGCAGGAGCTCGCTGCGCGCACCGGGAAGGTGATACTGGCCGTGGACGCCGATCCTAACTCCAACCTGGGCGAGAAGCTGGGGGTCACGGTGGAGAAGACCATCGGTGACCTGCGCGAGGACCTGGTGAGGCGCTCCGAGGAGGTCACCGGGTCCAAGCACCAGGAGGCGATGTACCAGCTCCGCCTGGCGATGGTCGAGGGAAGGGACTTCGACCTGGTGACCATGGGCCGATCCGAGGGCAGAGGCTGCTACTGCTACGTAAACAACCTCCTGCGCACCTTTCTCGACGAGATCATGAGCCAGTACGGTCACGTTGTCATAGACAACGAGGCGGGCATGGAGCACCTCTCCCGGAGGACGTGCCAGCGCATGGACGTCCTGATGGTGGTATCGGACGCCACCAGGGTGGGCCTGGAGACCGCTTTCCGGATACTCTCCCTGGCGAGGGAGATGGAGATCGACATCGGGAAGAGCGTCCTGGTCATCAACCGCGTTACCGGGGAGCTGCCGGCGAGCCTCAAGGAAATGGTCCCGCCGGGCTTCTCCAGGCTCTTCCTCCTGCCGCAGGACGCCGCCGTCGAGGAGCTGGCCATGGCCAGCTCGCAGCTCACGTCGCTCCCCAGGGACAGCTTGCTGCGGGAAGCGGTGAACCAGCTCATCCCTGAGCTGAGGTGAGAATAAGATGCATCGGTTTTAAGAATGTAGAATCCACTTCCTTTGCCGGAGAAAGCGGACCAATCCAGGGGGAAGGAATACGCGTCTTAAGAAGCAGTATTTAGCGGTCATAGTAGTTGTGATGATATTATTCACAGTCTTCATCGCATCGTTCGTCGTCAGCTCTGTGCAGGGCTCCCGCGTGGCGTACATGGCGGTCAGAGCGGACAAGGCCAGCTATGAGATGGGGGAGAACGTGACCTTCACACTTACGCCGCTAAGCCCGGGGGCCAAGTGCACGTTGCAAGGTTACTCCTCTAACTCCGGAATAACCATGCTCCGCCTTCCTGACGACATCGATCCCGAGACCTACCTGGATGATGAGCAGGTCCTTGTGAACATAAGCATGTGGTCTCATGGAGGAAGCTTCCCCCAGGGGCCGTACGTTGCCATTCCAAGCATCACCACCAATGGCGAGCCTCTTTCATTCTCCTGGAACGGCACTATAAGTACTTTTGACCCGGTCACAGGCAACGTGACCTGGGGCCAGGCCAGTGCAGGGTACTACATCCTGTGTCCGGTCAACTTCCTCAGCTCCGGATCGGCGACCAAGCTCATGCTGGACCGCAGCTCCATATTCTACCTGGACGGGCTCAGGGTGGCCTTCGACGTCACCTATATCGGTGGAAACTTCTCTGTGCGAGCGGACCTCTCCCTGGGCGAGGGCACCGAAGGCATAGACGGGATGTTCTCGACGGTCGTCCCCGATCACACTGAGTACCAGGAGGGCAATGTGACCCTTTTCAACGAGACCGTTCACCTGGTGCCAGGCTCGACCACCAGCATCACCATTGAATACCCAGGTGTGGACATGGGGTATGGACCTCCGACTACCAATCTCCTCTGTTACCTTTACACGGGAGAGAGAACGTTCACCTTCGGATTCTACCAGTCCTATTATTCCGATGTCAACCCCGACGGGGAGCAGGTCGCGGGGGTACGCAATGTCCAGTACTGACATCCTGCTCTCTGGACGGAACCTCTCCAAGACCTACGGCAACATGTTCACCAAGGGCAACATCAGGGCACTGGACAAAGCATCGTTCGAGATACTGCAGGGCGAGATCTGCGGGCTTGTCGGCCCCAATGGTGCTGGCAAGAGCACCATGCTCAAGCTCATAATGGGCATCGAGCCCAAGACCGAGGGTACCATTGACATGAACGGGATGGATCCCAGGAAGGCACTGGGGTACGTGCCTGAACGCCCCACGTTCTTGGAGGACCTCTCCGCCTACTACAACCTGTTGTACATAGCCAGGCTCAACGACCTCCCCGATGCTGAGGGCACAAGCCGGAGGCTCATCGACGAGTTCGGCCTCAAAAGCCGGGGGGACGACATCGTGTCCACGTTCTCCAAGGGCATGAAGCAACGCCTGGCTATTGCCAGAGCGGTGATCCATGAGCCCAAGGTACTGCTCATGGACGAGCCCTTCTCAGGCTTGGACCCAGGGATGATGATAGAGCTGCGCACCCTGCTGAAGGGGCTCAAGGCCAAGGGCATGGCCATGCTCCTGTCATCTCATGAGCTGAACGAGATAGATCAGCTCTGTGACTCCATACTGTTCATCCGCTCCGGGCAGATCATCCGCAAGGATGGACGGGGAGAGGTGGAGAAGAGGCACCTCCTCCAGCTCACCCTGGCCACGCCATCGGAGCAGGTGGTGGCGGCACTTTCGCGTTGGGACGGCGGGACTGTATCCGACGACGGCCTGCTGATATCCAAGATGGTGTCCAAGGAGGATGTGCCGGACATCGTTGCCGAGGCCGTCCGCGCCGGAGGGAGGGTCATGGACTGCCACATCGCCCAGCGCAAGGCCGAGGACCTATATGCGGAGATTTACCTGAAGGAGGGGAAGGCATGAGCGAGTTCATGGTGCACCTGCGCAAGGACGTCAAGCTTCTGACATCGGACTCCTGGTTCATCGTGCTCCTGGTGGCCCTGACGGCCGTCTCCTTCTTCATCGCTCTGGCGAGCTGCGCGGCGTACGTCCAGAATATAACCTGGGGCGACCTGGTGGTCACCCGGGCATCTCTGGAGGCCCTTCAGAGAAGTGCCCTGGTCTCCTATTGGAGCTCGATCGGCAACATCCTAATGGTCATATTCCTGGCCACATCTTCCATGGCCATGAGCGTGGAGAAGGACAGCGGGATGAGCAAGTATATCCTCACGCAGAGGGTCAGCAAGATCCGCTTCTACCTCAGCAAGCTTCTCCTCCTGATCGCCCTCGTCCTTTTCGGTCTTATCGTGGCGCTAATCGCCTACCTCATCGTCTTTTCCTTCATGGACGTGCCAATGCTCGACCTTGGGAGCCTGATGCTCTCCATGCTGTTCCCCCTCCTCAGCATGCTGGTCTTCACCGCTATGGGCTTGATGATCGCCACTCTGGCCAACAAGAAGGGGGCGGTCATCGCCATTGCCGTGGTCCTCTTCATCGCGCTCACTGCCATCTCTCAGCTCTCTATCAACCTAGGTGCGGTGGCGGCCATGAGGGACGATCCAACCCTCACAAACTACAACTTTACCTCCGGGCTACCCCTGGAATATCAGCTGCTCATATACAGCAATCCCGTGATCCTGATCCAGGGAACGAGCTATGCTCTCAACGTCGATAACTCGTACGCGCCGTTGTTCGATACTGGGCAGGGTGTGATCCTGGCGGTCTTGTACTTCGTCGTCTTTACGGCCCTGGGCCTGCTATCGTTCTCCCGCGAGCGGCTAGACGTTCCATGGTCCACGCGGTTGCTTTCAGCGGTTGGGAGGAAGTGACCTTGTTACCTTTAGGCATGGAACTCATCACAAGTTGTGAACCACATTGCATGAACGAAGGTCAGGCGATTGCTGAATGAAGAAGATCGTCGTGATCCTGATGGTCGCCGCCGTCCTATTAGCGGCTATTGCTGCTTATGTGTCGATAAAGAGACCATTCGACCATGGCGTGGTGACCATTCAAGCCGACAAGGAAGGTTACAACATCGGTGAGGAGATCACGTTCAAGCTGGTGTCGCTGAACCGCAACGCCGACTTCAGGGCATCAGGCTCCTTCGCAGATTGTGGCATCTACATCGGCAAGGTACCAGCAGGCACGAGCATCCATGATCTCAATGCGAATCACTCGGCCATCCAGCAGAACCCCCTCTGGAATGAAAGACCTCCCCAGGTGACCTTCTTGAACTTCAATGGCAACAGCGAGCCCCTGGACCTGAGCTGGGATGGCACGTACTCATGGTATAATGAGACATCCGGCGAGCGGGAGGCCTGTCTGGCGACATCTGGCGACTACCTGATTGTTCCCAAGCTCTGGGTCACCGCAGGGGATTCTCCGGAGGTCAGGTTCGACCACGGCTCCATGTTCCACCTGAACAGTCTGGATGTCGATACAGAGCTCAGCTTCAACACCACCAGTGAAGCTTTGACCCTTGACCTCAGCATATCCTCCGGCATGTCCCGTGCCACGAACGGTCAGCTCAATTCAACCCTGCACTTTCCTGATAAGAAGGCAGTGCCACTAGGCTCCAACGATAGCGACTACATCGAAAGCTACAGATATCTCAACGACTCCCTATCCTTCGATAACGGGAGCTGGAGCGGTACCATCACCGTGACCCCGCGGCCTGATAGCCTTTTCGCACGCTTCGAGGCCATCATCATTACCGATGCCGGCAACTTCATCTTCGGGATCTGGGGGCAGGTCTCGAGCGACTATGCGATCGAGCACATCAACTACCCATGACCTCAGAGCGACTTCAGCAGCTTGGGGATGCCGGACGACTCCTTGGGCCCCACCACGACCTTGAGGCCGGTGGCCTCCTGCAGCTTCCCGGACATTCGGGAAAGCATCCCGGGGATGATTAGCAGGCCCTTCTCGCTCTTGACCATGGCCTCTGTGGACCTCAAGGCCTCGGCCACGCTCTCCGAGGTGAGCTTGCCGGCGGAGAAGGCCGTCAGCACGGACAGACCCTCGGTGTCCACCACCAGCAGCCAGGCTGGCATGCGGCTCTTTTCAATATCACCGGCCACGGTGAAATACGTCAGGGAGAAGTTCACCGTGAACAGGATGGGCGAGTCCTTGTCAGGGTTGTTGATGGGATACAGCCCGGCCTTTACCTGGATCGGCACCTGAGGATCGGTGTAGATGTTCTGCCTGAGAACGAACAGGGGCACCGCGTGCGCCGGGTCCAGGTCCTCCATGAGCACGATGCCGCCGTACTTCATCGTGGACATCAGCGCCATGGCCATTCCCCGCTCCTTACCGATGACGTTCGTCAGTATTGGATATCCTAACCCGCGGAACGTCTTCCTTACGGCGTTCTTGCGCACGATGGTGTTCCTCTCAAGGGTCTGCTGCAGGTCCTCCACGCCCAGGTCGAGCACGATGTCCTCGACCCCTGCGGCCTTGACCTTCTCCACCAGGTCCGCGAGCTCATTGAGGTCGCTGTGCCTAACTGCCAGAGGATACTTCAGCTCCTTGGCGGCCGCGGCCATGCCCTCGAGGTTATCTAGGGTGGCAGCGTAGATGAGGGGCCGGGAGAGGTTCGCGGCCGATGCCGCGGCGCGAACGGCCGCGGGATCTTGGGACATGAGGATAAGCGGCAGGGCGCTCTCACGCGACACCCGCTTTACCATCTCCGCGAACCTTGTCGGGTCCCGGGAATCGTTGCGGACCGCCAGCATGTCCAGGGCTATCACCTGCCCCACCCTCTCGAACCTTAGGTCTGAGGCCCTGCGCAGCTTGGCCGCGACCTCCTTCTCGGAAGCCTGATCGGAGATGGTCATGGCGTACCGCGTGGCATGGAAGAACTTCTTGTCGTGGCGGTACAGCTCGGTCTCGTCCCCGATCTCCACCTTGGTCTCGCCCGCCCCGATGGTTATGAGCCTAATGGGCGGAGCGGAGGACGCCTCCAGCTTGGCCTTGGCCTCCTCCGTGACGTAGGGGCAGTCGGCCAGCTTGGCCTTGGAGCTGGCTAGCTGCATGGCGAACGCCAGGCACGTCGGGAAGTTGCACTTGCCGCAGTTCTTCTTGGGCAGGTGCTTGAAGATCTCAATGGCCGTGGGCATCTCACTTCCCTCCCCTTAGATCGCTGATGGCATCCTGCAGCACCATCGCCGCCAGGGGGCTGCGTACGATAAGCAGGTCCGCGCCGGAGACCAGGGCCGCGAGCCCTGTAGCCGCCTCCCACCACTTCCCCCTCTCGACCACGTCGCCCCAGGCGGCGTTCTCCTCGGAGGCCTCCCGCGCCTCCCAGGCGGAGGTGACGTCGCAGAGCATGGGCACCTGCAGCATGCGGTCGCCCATTAGGGCGGCCATGCGTATCCTCTCGTTGACCGAGTAGGAGTACTCCAAACCCATCCCCAGGCCCGCCATCAGGGGGTCCATGACGATGTTCTCGGCCTTGACCCCGAAGTCGCTAAGCAGGATGTTGATCTGCTTCGCGAGGTTTATGTCCAGGTTCGAGTACGCGATGAGCGCGTGGTGGTTGGACATGGCGGCCGCGGAGATGGTCTTGTATGCGTTCTCCTCCGCTTGGCCCAGGAGCAAGCGCACCTTGGCGCAGGCGTTGCTCACCGCCTCCATGGTCCTGGCGTCCTTCTCCTCATGCCCACAGCCGTATACGATCAGGGGAACGTCCACGGCCGCCAGCACCTTGAGGACGGTCTGTGCCGCGTCCTCCGGGGACGCGTCCTTGCCCTCGGGGTTGGTGGAGCGCAGCCGCAGGCACACCAGGTCCGCGCCGAACTCTTCGACCCACTTCCTCGCCCATGCGGCAGGGTCGTTGACAGCATCGCCGAACGGACGGACCGCCACCTCAATGAGCTCAGAGGTATCATCGACGACCTCTCCGGCGATGAGCTGCCTGTTTCCCAGCCCCTCGTACGAAAGGAAGGGCATCCCGGTCTCCCCGCCGATGGACAATACCTTTCTCTCTTTGCTGTCGGCGGTGGACGCTCCCAGCACCACCGTTCCGACCTTACCTGACCATTTCTCCTTGGGGACCGGCACTTCGACCATGGGGACCATTCCTTCTTCTTTATGATATGAGCGGGGGCATCCTCAGCGCAGGGTGATCGACCTTGGCCATCCACTCCGTAAGCCCATCGGCCTCGGTGGTGACGGTCTCGTCGGCGATCTTGTCCACGAAGCCTGGTTCCCCAAGCTCCTCGGCCCTCTTCTGCAGGCGATCGCGCAGCGCCTCCTTCAGCTCGCGCGGCATCCATGCGATGCGCAGGAAGCCGCCGTCCGCGGGGATGAACTTTCGACTGGTAATATATTTTCTCCCTACGCCGATGAACCCCGGGGTCTGCCGCCCTCCGCCCACGGAGCCTGCGAGGGAGGAGAACTTCATACCTATGGGAGTCATGCCCAGGTACTCGCGGTTCACGATGATCACGCCCTGCATGTCCGCGGTCATGCCCACTATGACCTCGAAGCACCCGCAGGAGGTCATGGGGTCCTCCATCATGGTGTAGGCGTTGAACCTCTCCACCTTGTGGTGCGAGTTCTCGTACACCGCCTCGTTGACGCCCTTCCACTGCCCCTTCACCGGGTCGATGCACTCGCCCTTGACGACAGCCCGGTTCGGACCGTGGGGATCGATCTCCACCGCCGCCTGGGCGTCCAGCCAGTTCACCGCGCCGCACAGCCCCAGGCGCTCGGGGGTGACGATGCACACGTGATCTGGTGCAAAGGAAGAACACAGAAGGCAGGTAAAGAACGTGTCCACCTTCTCGTCGGTGAGGTCTACCATGCGCGCATCGCGCCTCGCGTACACATCGAGCGCCTCCGGCAGCCGCTTCTGAACCTCGTCCCCATCGGTGATGATGGTGACCTGCACCCGGGACACGATGTTCCCGAACTCCTCCTTGAGCTTGGCGATGAGGATGTCCCCGAAGTGCTTGAACCTCAAACCCGCGGCCACCGACCGCTTGCTGAGGCGGACCCACAGCACGTTCCTCTGCCCGGTGTGCCACGCCCCCTCGGCGTAGTTGATGAACAGGTGAATGCGCCTCTCCAGAACGCCCTCGAAGTCCTCCTGCATCTTCTTGCCGTATACGTCGACGAGGATGGCCAGAGTGGTCCTGCCGCCCTCAGGGAGGGCGTCGACGTCGGGACCGATGACCGTGATCTTGCCGTCCTCGACGTCGTCCTCGTTGCGCATCCGCAGGAGCTCGAAGGTCAGCGTCTTGGCCGCGCCCCCCGCCTCGATGTGCGTGTCCGGTCTGCGCACCACCTCGCCCTCGAACGCGGGGCCGTAGGCCACCGGGATCTCCACCGGGGCCAGCCTGACCTTGATGCCCCGGGCCTCGATGGCCTCCTGCACCATCTTATCCAGCTCCTTGACGTGGATGAGCTTCTCCGGCACCCCCTCCACCGGCTGGTCGGTGACTATGGTGGCACCGTTGAGCACCGCGGCCATGGCCGCGCCCGCGAGGATGGGGTCCAATGGACCATACTCCAGGACGATGATCTTGGGACGCTTCGCCATGTAGGTGGCGATGCCCTCGCGGTCCCCCCTCTGGACACCGCCGAAGGACAGGGCGGCACGGATGGCGAAGTTGAGCGCATGAACGATCTGCGTGCCCGAGCCTACAGGGTACAGCCTGAAGCGCTCCCCCACCTGCGTGCCGCTGGCCAGCAGCTGCTCGATGACCTCACCGCAGGCGATGATGATCAGGCCCTTGGACTGCAGGTCCCGGACGGTGCGGGCGAGCGCGCCGGCATCCGGGCTCTTGCCCACGATCACGGCCGCCCCTGGTATGGTGTCGTCCACGAAGGCGAAGCCCAGCTCCCGGATTATCCTGTCCGGCAGGAAGCCAGAGTAGGGGGTGCCGTCATAAGGTTCGGGATTGCCGACGTACTTCACGGCCTCGATGATCTCCGCCGCTATCATAGTGGCCTCCCCCGCGGCCAGGGCGTTGGCGACATCCGCGGTCCCGCTGAGCTTCTCCCTGTAGGACGATATTATCGGCAGTAGCTTTCCCAGCGTCCCCGTGTCCCGGCCGTCCCAGGCGAAGATCGCCGGAAGCTCGTAGCAGGTCTCCGGGTACTCCACCGCCTGGTCCTCCCCGAACTTCTCCATGGCCTCCCGTACCATCTTTTCTGCCAGATCGAGAGCGAGGCGGGAGCCTTCGATGGCCAGTGCGAAGACGTCATGATTGGGGATGGTGGTGTCGGTGCTCAAGGTGCTGCCTGCCTGTTCCTGCGGCCCATTGCGCTCAGGCCCCTTTGTCACGGCCCTGCGCTGAGCCTAGGAAGCACATTCACATCCCTCCAGGCCTCTTGAACTCTTCGCCTGCAGCACCGGACGGCGGCTATAGGACGATATGCTCTATCTCGTCCACGAAGTACCGTCCCTTCTGGAGGGCCAGCACCTCTTCCAGCGAGGAGCGCAGCTTCCCTTCCTCCACGGTGCTCTTGCTGACGTCGGCGATGATGTCCAGGGTCATGGACTCGTAGAACACCAGGACCTCGCTCTGCAGCGACACCATGTTGATGTTGTGCTTCCCCAGGGTGTCGGCCACACGGGCTATGGCTCCGGGCTTGTCCGGTATGATCAGGGATAGGCGTACCAGCTTGGCATCCGGCTCCAGGAGCGTGATCGAGAGCACGTAAGATTCCATGTCCCCCACGAACATCAGAGGCTGCCCGTCCCTGAGGCCCTTGATCTCGTCCAGGAACTCCTGGGGCACCTCGAATTCATCATGGGTGATGATGGTGGCGGTCCTGTGCTTTCGCTTAATGGGCTTGGTCCTCACGGTCTTGGAGCCGGCGGCCGCACCCTTGTTGTACCGGTCCGCGATGTGGGAGACCTCGATGTCGATGGTGTCCACCAGGTCCACGGCGGAGGACCTTGCCTTCTTCAGTAAGTCGAACTCGGCCTTCAGCTCGCTGGGCTCCCCGTAGTACGAGAGGTCGGCGAGCATCTTCCAGGTCATGGACACGCCGGATATGTTGCTCAGCGACACGGAGTTGAGGATGTCCACGTTGCGGTCCGCCAGGAAGTTCGAGGCCTGGGCGCACGCTCCCGGCTTGTCGATCATCTGGATCGTTAGCTGGCACAGCTGCCGGTAGTTCTCCGGCCCGAACGTGGAGAGCACCAGTTCGTAGGATGTGGATCCATTGTAGTCGTAGCGGAACATAGCGCTGAAGACCTGGCTTCCATTTACCAGTCCCAGCGCCTGGCCCAGTTCCTCGTTGATCTTAACCTTGTTCCCGTGCAACCTTCCGAACTGCCAGAGTCTCATGGCCCTTACCTAGGCTGAGCAATGGGCTGCTCCTTGATAAACATTGTCTGCGGAACCTCATCGGCGTTGCCAGCCACCGGATGACGGATTCTCCTCTCACGACCGCTCAGCCCTGCTGGGATCAACGAACGCGTGGCCCGATCGGGATCCTAGAGGTCAGAGGAGGGACCACTTCGGAATCTCACAGGTCACCCTCACCGCCGTGGTGGTCTGCATAATCTTAGCATTGATATAGTAGAGTGCTACTTAGGTAGTGCAATACTAGGTAGATGACAACTAGGTGCAACGACAATGTTCGGTAGAGGCCACGAGTTCAGGGGCAAGAGGGTTAGCCCCCTGCAGATAACGATACTGATATTCCTGAGGGAGCGGCCGAGGTACGGCTACGAGGTCCTCAAGGTCCTGAAGGAGCACTTTGACGGAGTGTGGGTCCCGCAGACCGGCTCCATCTACCCCGCGCTGAAGAAGCTGGAGACCAGCGGCCTGGTGTCCTCGGAGGAGAGGGACGGAACGGACTACTACTCCATAACCAAGGACGGCAACGATGTGGTGGTGGAGGTGCTGGCCCACTCGCCAAGGGACCTGCGCCTAATGACCCGCTACTTCGACCTGTTGGGCCGGGCAGCGGAGGATCTCAACAGCGAGGTCAGTCGGATCAGCATGTTCCAGAAGATATTCGAGTCGGGGGACGAGTGTGAGGACGCCGACCGCAGGGCCAGAAGGCTGCGGAGGGCAAGGGAGAGGATCGCCGAGCATCTTGCGATGATCGACAGGGAGCTCAACGACATGGAAGGGAAGAACAAGGGAGATGAGGAGCGATGAGCGCGATCGTGGAGGTGGAGAACCTGACCAAGCGGTTCAGCGAGGACGTGCTGGCCGTCGATGACATATCGTTCTCCGTGGAGGAGGGGGAGATATTCGGCTTCCTGGGCCCCAACGGGGCGGGCAAGAGCACCACCATCAACATGCTGACGACCTTGCTCAAGCCCACCGGGGGCAAGGCCCTGGTGGCCGGTCTGGACATAGACAAACAGCAGGACGAGGTCCGTCACGTCATAGGGCTGGTGCCCCAGGACCTGACCGTGGACGACGAGCTGTCAGGCAGGGAGAACATGTACCTCCAGGCGGACCTGTACAACGTCCCGCGGGGGGAGGCCAAGACAAGGATCGAGGACCTGTTGAAGCTCGTTAACCTGGAGGACGCCGCGGACCGCAGGGTGAAGACCTACTCCGGCGGGATGCGCAAGCGCCTGGAGCTGGCTGAGGGCCTCATCCACCGTCCGCAGGTGCTCTTCCTGGACGAGCCCACGCTGGGTCTGGACATCCAGACGCGGACGGCGATCTGGGAGTACATCCGGGACCTCAAGAAGAACAACGTCATCACAGTTTTCCTCACCACCCACTACCTGGAGGAGGCGGACGGCCTGTGCGACCGTGTGGCCATCATCGACCATGGGAAGATCGTGGCCCTGGACACGCCGGAGAACCTGAAGCACTCCGTTGGGGGTGACGTCATCAGCCTGGAAGTGACCTCGGAAAAGGACCTCACGGAGGACCTGAAGCGCGTCCCCGGCGTCATGGACGCAAGGAAGGAGGACGGCCAGTACCGCATAAAGGCCGCTAACGGGGAGGAGCTCACGCCAGTGGTGCTCAAGGCGGTGTGGGACCAGGGAGCGGTGGTGACATCCGTCAACCTGGCGCATCCTACGCTGGACCAGGCCTTCCTGGAGTACACCGGCCGCTCCATGAGGGACGCGGAGCAGACGGGCAATTACGATAAGGTCGCCGCCTCCCGCCGTGCCAGGAGGATGCACTGAATGCTGCGGGAGACGTGGTCACTGACCGTGAGGGAGATGAAGCACTGGTACCGCGTGAAGATCCAGGTGTTCATGACCCTCATACAGCCGATAGTGTGGCTGGGCCTGTTCGGACAGGCCTTCAACTTCGGCACCTTCCTGCCCCCGTCGCAGATACCTCTGATCTTTTCCGGCGCTCCCGATTACTTCTCGTTCATGGCGTTGGGCATGCTGGCGGTGAACGCGCTGTTCACCTGCATGTTCTCGGGCATGAGCATAGTGTGGGACCGCCGCTTCGGTTTCCTCAACAAGCTCAAGGTGGCGCCGATACCAAGGGGCGCGGTCCCTCTGTCCAGGATAATGGCCACCGTGGTACGCTCCCTGATCCAGGTGTCCATCGTGCTGGTCATCGCCCTGGCGTTCGCTTACATACCCGGCCTCACGGGACTGACGCTGAAGGCAGGCTTCAGCGTGACCGACCTGCTGGGCATGTTCTTCGTGCTTTTCCTCCTGTCCGTCGCGTTCTCCGCCATGTTCACCACGGTGGCGCTGGCGGTGGAGAACCAGGAGACGCTGTTCGGCCTCATCAACCTGCTGAACCTGCCGCTGATGTTCGCCTCCGCCGCCCTGTTCCCCACGGCCATGATGCCCGACTGGCTCAGAGGCATAGCGGAGTACAACCCCCTGACCTGGACGGCCGACGCCCTGCGTCAGTTCGCTTTCGTGGACACCGCGCCGATCCACGACCTGTGGTTCGACATCATCGGATTGGTGGCGATCGCCGCATTGCTGCTGGGGATAAGCGCGTTCGTGTCAAGGAAGCTGCTCAGCAACCGGTGATGTGGAACTAAAAACTCCTTCCACTTGTTCCTTTTTCGAGGTCATTCCATGAGCTGAACTCCTATCCATCATGGAACAGTCATTTCTCTGGTTTCAGCCCAGGTCTCTGCTACCTCATATTTCTGGTTTCATATTATTCGGGAGACCTCGCAGCGATGTCGTTCCTCAAATAACAAATTTGGTGGACGCGATAATTTTCGTCTTAAAAAGATAAAAAGAGGCGGGCTGCCGGAGGCAGCCCGCATCCTGCTCGGGGAAAGGGGTGGGGTTAAGACCATACGTTCTGACCATACTCTATCCGGAATACACCTGGAAGAATGCCGACACGTCCACAGAGTCAGGATTGTCCACAGAGGTGAAGTGCTCCAGATAGTAGTGGAACAGTGCATCATAGCCATCGAGACCGTTGTCCAGAGCTGGATATAAGATGTCCTGGTAGAACACTACCTCTATCACGTACATCGGTCCGTTACCAGCTTCCCTGGCCATCCCCAGGATGTGCGGACTGTAAGCCGTTCCATTGTATCGGTTCTCATCCTGCTGCATGAATGTCTGCAGCCTTTGCACCGCGGTCTCGTTCGCGCCGTAACGGAACCCAGCATGGGTATTGTCCACGTAATAGGTCGCATTGAGGCCTATGATGTACTCCACGGACACCGTCTGGTACATGCTGGGCAGACCCGGATCGCGCTGACCAATGCTGTCCGCTCCCGCCCATTCTGCATGTATGTTATTTATGTTGTTCTTCCCGGTGATACTAATGTCCGAGGTCTTGTCGTTAGGCGAGGTCCTGGCCATTAGGTAGGTCTTCTTTTCGCTGTCCGCAAGGGTCCCGGATGCCGCCATCGCCTTGGACATTATATCATCATGCCACTCGAGGTAATCGTAGGCACGGTCCATGTCCCCTTGGATAAGGTAGGAGATCATAAGCAAGGTGCGGTCCATGTGCTCGTTGGGCTGGTCAACCCCGGCCTGATCGGCACATGTCAGGAACATGACGTCGATGCCCTGAGGGTTAAGCTTGGTTTCCAGAATGTCGTCCACGCCGCTGTTGAAATATCCTATGATGTAGACGTCGATACCAGCACCGATGATGGACTCGTAGTCAGGGTCATCCGGCTCCCCAAAGCTCGGTAAGGAGGCATAGGCGGGGTTGAACGCCACGTAGTTCTTAGTTATGTAATTATCAGCGATGGCGATCTTGGTGGTAGCGTTAGCCACCTCCACTGCCTGGGCCCCACTGCAGTAAGCAGTGGCGATCTTGTTCACTGGCCAGTGTACCACAGCGACCTTGTTGTAGTTGTTGATGTAGAAGACCTCCATGTCATCCCCGTTGACGATCTTCTCGGTGTAGTCCTTGTCCTTCTTGTCGATGAGGCCGTCGCAGTTGGCGTCAGCAAGGGTGGTCGAGGAGTTCACTCCGTCAATGATGCCCTGGAGATAAGTTACATCCGCGCTGTCTATCTTATCATCCTCGTTCGCGTTCCCGTACACCCACAAGCGAGATGAAGCGCTGGGGTACTCGCTCTCGATCAAATGCTTGCCCAGGGTGGACCCGCTATTGTCGGAGGTCCCGGCATTTCCCATAAGGGCAATGGTCGCTCCTATGGCCGCGATAATTACGACCGCTACCACGGATATTGCTATTATCTGCTTCTTTTCCATCAAAATACCTCTTATCACGTTCTAGCTTTCAGATGAGGATAGCAGGATGATGTGCGGGCGGCCTTCGACGTCGATCACATTCGATCTGACCCCGTAGACCTTCTGGATGTTCTCCTCAGTCATTACTTCAACGGCATTACCGTCGGAGTGGATCCTTCCCTCGGACATCAAGATGACACGATCCGCATACCGTGCAGTTATGTTCAGGTCATGGCAGACCATGAGGATGGAGATACCTTTCTCCCGTGTCAACCCACGAAGGAGCGCCATGACCTCCATCTGATGTCTAACGTCCAAATTGGAGGTCGGCTCGTCCAGAATGAGCAGCTCAGGATCTTGGACCAGCCCTCGCGCGATCATGACCTTCTGATGTTGCCCTGCGCTCAGCTCGTTGAAGTCCCGCATTGTGTACTCATCGAGGCCCATGATGCGCAAGGTCTCCTCCACCACCTCTAGGTCCCTGGTGGACGCGGTCCATCCCGCCCGCGGATAGCGGCCCATTAGGACCGTGTCCAGAACGCTCATTGGAAAGGTATCCTTGGAGGAGTTGGGAACGTAACCAATCCTGACCGCCAATTCCTTGAGAGTCATGTTGTTTATGTCCACACCATCAATGGTTACCCTGCCGGCGAAAGGGCGAAGAAGCCGGTTTACGCAACGCGCAAGCGTGGTCTTTCCGGCACCGTTGGGCCCGATGATGCACGTTAGGTTCGGTCGGTCCAACTCGAATGTCACCTCCTTGAGGACCTCGGTGGTACCGAAGCTGAAAGAGATATTCTCGACCTTCAGGTACAAGATCACCAGGCCTCCTTCCTGTTCTTTAGGATCAGGTACATGAACAAGGGTCCGCCTATGCACGCGGTGATCACACCTACAGGCAGCATCGTGGGTGAGACGATCGTCCTGGCCACGATGTCCGAGACGATGAGCATCGTGGACCCGAAGATGGCAGAGCCTGGAATTAGAAATTTATTATCTGATCCCATCACAATGCGGACGATGTGAGGGCATACCAGACCCACGAACCCGATGATACCAGTAAAGCTCACCACCGAAGCTGCCATAAGGGTGATCACTAGGAGGCAGATCAGCCTCTTACGCTCCACATCTACCCCCAGGGACTTGGCGCTGTCATCACCGATGCTCATGATGTTCAGTTGATTTGCCAGGAACTGAAGGTAAATTGAACCGAGGACGACCACGATCGTCATCACTGGCAGGTTGTCCCAGCTCACCTTGCTCAGCGAGCCAATGGTCCAAGTGTACACCGCAGAAAGGTCGTCCGGAGTGGCCAGAAGCATGAGCAGAGAGGTGATGGCACTGAACACGTACATCAGCGATATTCCGCAGAGGATCATCATCGTCGGCGTCGCTTTACGAACCTGGCTGAGCGTCAGCACCACCATGGCAGGGATGATGGCGAAAGCGAAGGCATTGGCGACAATGCCCATGCCAGCAAATAGTTCGAACCCCAGGATGATGGCGATCGCAGCGCCGAGACCCGCGCCAGACGATATGCCCATGGTGTAAGGGTCAGCAAGGGGATTCTTCATCATGCTCTGCATCGCTGCACCACAGGCCGCGAGACCAAAGCCACAAATTATGGCTCCGGCTATGCGAGGGAGGCGCAGCTGGATCACAATATAAGCGGCCTGAGGATCGACCTCCCCCATTCCGGTCAACTGCTTCCATATGATCGCATATACATCACCGACCGAGATGTAGTAGGAGCCAATGGTGGTCGAGTATCCTCCAAAAATTATGACCACGACCACGCAGATGGCCATGAAGATAAGTTTCTTGACGATGCTCCTTCGATACGCTATCTGAAGAGTGGATCGTTCCTTCAACTGAGCGTTCTCGATGGATTCCATGTCCGGTCACTCCAAGGCCGTGATATTCTTAGTAATACTATTTTCAAAATCGTATGCAACAATGTTATTAAAGCATATCGAAGGTGGGCGATATTGACTGTCCGTGATAGACAAACCCTCCATTGAAAAAGGGGGATAGCCGTCACTGGTACCGAGGTATAATATGTGGAAAAGGAGCGTACGAACCAGCACGGACCCTGTGATGGTTCATATCATTTTTCCGCAACGACGATGAAGGAGAATGGCAGTGAGATCGGCTCTCCGTTCAAAACCTTCCGGCAGCTATCCATTCCCCTGATGTCAGCGAATACAAGCCTGGCCCCAAGCTCGATCAGCGTATTGATATCCCATTGTGGACGGCGCTCCCTGCTCAACGGAAGGTCCCTGGCGATATCCTTGATGATGTTGGTATCGACCCCCTTCAGGTAGCGGTGGTCGCCACTTTCTCTTTTCTGATTTTCGATGGCATAGTCCCGGTCGAAAAGGTGCAGGTAGTGGTTGCCGTCAAAGATGATCATCCTGCCTCCTGGTCGTAGGACCCTGAGCCATTCCCGATATGCCTTTCGGGGCCTCTCCAGGTCCCATACCAGGTTCCTCGATAGGATGAGGTCGAACGAATCATCAGGGAAGCTTAGCCTTTGAGCATCCATGTGACAGAAGTGGGCAGATATGCCGAACTGCTCACAATTTCTCTTGGCCATATCGAGCATGGCCTCTGTATAGTCGATGGCTGTGACCTTGTGCCCCTCATTTCCCATGATGATAGGGAAGAATCCAGGTCCGGTGCCGATATCAAGAACCTCGAGAGAAGAAGTGGAGGTGAGATACGAGTTAATGATGTCAAGCCAATGGCTCGCCTTTCCTGATCCCAGTTCGTCCAATATCGAGCAGGAATATCCATCCACCCTCATTGTCCAGTAATCCTTGATCGCTTCAAGATGTCTCATCATTAATCCCCCCTCATATGACGTTCATGCGATGCTGGCAGTCGAGGCGTATTTCAATAACACGAATATAAAATATTTCATACTTGAATTGTGAGCGTATTCATGTTGTTGAAATGATTGGATAGAAATGAGATGGTTCCGGTCATCGACAGGGTACATAGCATCCGGGATCAATCTGGGCCGTGGATAGGGCGAACGCGATGCTGATGCATATGACCAAGAGGATATCTATTGGTTAGCACTAGGCATTATAAGAGGAAACGAGAAGGCACCTTACATCGATCCCCTTGCGTGATCCGTTGTCGTCTACACCTATAATACATAGCGAGCGATCGTCATGAAACCGGAGATCATTAAAGGTAAAAAGTCCCTCTTCATCTCATTCGATTTGTAACTGGCCAGGCCAGTGAAGATTCCACTTTGGAGATCGCGAAGAGGTCCTTTATCTTCTGATGATAGATTTCAATGGAGACCAACTCCTCGTTCTCGGCGGTGACCTTTTCATCGATAAGGCCCAATACATCCCCTAAGACCTTAATCCCGATGCCAGTGCGGCCATCTGTGAACATGCCACAGGCCTCGCCCCGTTCTACAATGCGAATATTGGACTTACCCAAGGTGCAGCATGAGGAATACTGCACTCCATCGGCCATGCAGGACCGGGGACGCTTGGAGCCTGTATACAGAGTGGCGTAGATGCGGAAGGGATATGTTGTTCGGGCTGCCTGACCCATCCGCATACCCAGGACCACATAGGGCCCGAGATGCCCATTGAACCTTCTCAGACCCTCCAGTTCGGGAGGAATGCGCTCGCCCTTCATGGTCCTCCTATCGCTCCTTCTTCTGGGCTTGTTCCGAGATAACCATTCCTGAGGGAGGGGCGATGGTGCCGTCTCTCAATATCAGCTCGGTCATAAGCGTGTCAACGGTCAGTATGACCGCCCCCTCCACTTTGGTGATCGCGCCCAGGCTGTCCATAAGAACGACCTTGCCGTCTTTGGTCTTTGCCTTCACAATGTTCTTGGCCACAACCTTTTTGCCATGGTCGGTTTCCAGTATTACGGTGAACTCGCACATCTTACCACATGCCTTATGATCCCTTTCCGAGCAGCTCTTCCTTGATCCTCATTATGTCCGTAACGGCCTCCGGACACGGTTCAATGCTTAAGATGGGGATGGACAGGCGGTCTGCTTCCCTGACCGCATCGTCATTCCGGATAGTCTTAATGCAATCAGGTCCGACCTTAAGCTCATTCGAGACTCTGTTTAGGTCGGCCTCCCCCTCGCACTTGTTCAGCACCAGGATCGTCTTGCGGATGTCCAGGTCCTTTGACAGATTTATGACCTGCCGCGTGACCTCCATGGCCTTAGGCATAGCCTCTGTCACTACGAGGTTGCATTCGAAGCGGGTGGCCAACCCTCTTCCCAGTATCTCGGGTCCGGCTTGGGAGTCCACGATGATGAAATCATATTCCCATGGCCTCAGCACAAAGGACTCCACCAGTACCTTGACCAAGGAGATGGAGGAGCACAGGCATCCCGCACCCCCCGATGGTATCGTGCCCATCAATACCACTCGAACGTTGTCTGCAGTGACGGCGGAGTGCTCTTCGATGACTCCATCGACGTCGATTTCGAAATCATGGTCCTCCATCTTCGTCCCTATCTCCACCTTGTCCTCAGCTAGGGTGGCGATGTCGGCGAACGGTATCCCCAGGGTCATGGCCAAGTTCATACTGGGATCGGTGTCGAAGACCAGCACCTTGTAGCCATCCCGTGCAAGGAGGGTGCACAGGGCGGAGACCAAGGTGGTCTTGCCCACACCGCCCTTGCCGGTGGCGATCACGCGCATCATGCTCAACGCGTCTCCATGACCAAGGTGGTGACGAAGACCGTCTCGTCGTACTCCTCATCGACCTTCTTGGTCTCGTCGCGATGCCGGACCAAGAACATCCATTCTCCCTCATGATCAATAGGCACAAGCACCTTGCCGTTGGCATCGGTGGTCAGCATGTTCTCCTTCTGGCTCCTCTTCGAATAGGCCTTGAAGCTCTCGTTCACCAACGGCTTCCCCTCGTAGAGAACCTGGACCGTGAACGTCTCACCAAGTACAAGAGAGGTGTTCTCGGGGATAAGTTCCAGTATCCCATGCACCATCGCTACCCCTAGTCCGTCGATCCCACCCACCGGAACGATCTTCTTCGCCATCTGGTGGTAAGCTCCTGAGTATGTAACATCCTTGAACTTGAACTTCGGACCCATGGCCCAACCCTCGGTGTTCTTGTTCCATACCGCCGAGGAATCCACCAATAGCGTGTAGTTACCCTCCAAGGGTGCAGGAAAGTGAATAGAATAGCAATAATCACCCTTGATCGCCTGGGGCTTGAACCTGTTACCGTTCGGCGAATATACCACAGGGTTGACCATGTGCTCCGGAGGGACCCCATCTGTTACCATGTTGTGGCCGTAGGAGAGGTCTACCGTGATCTCTCCTTCCTTGATAGTCGGGTTCTCCAACCAGATCTCATGCCCCTGGACCATCCTGCTCAGCTGTTCCAATAGTTGCCAATTCATGTCTATCCCTTGTCACCTTCGTACCCGTACCTTTCGGGGCGGGCCTCAAAGGCATAGTAACACGAATATTAAAAAAGTATTATCTCTTGAAACCGCAATTTTATTTAATAGTAGAAAGCTGCTAGCCAGGCGATCGGAAACGTTTTCTGATATTTGAAGGAACCAGAGCGACAGAATTCGATATAACCATGTCGCTTCCATTTCTCCCGCCCAATTAGAGGATTTCTCGAACTCGTTTTTTGCTTAGGGGATTTATGATTATGATACCTCTCATAGGTTTCGACCTTTTTTCGATACTGTTTTATCTTCACGTTCGTTCCGGTAGTATTACGAAAAAATAATTCGTAACACAGGGGGATACCAATGGAAAAAAGGAAAATGATATTCGCATTGTCAGCGGTAGCCATCATACTGGTGGCATCTGTAGTGGGCGTTGTGCTTCTGAACGGAAAGGCCCA
The DNA here is from genome assembly GCA_018262895.1 of Methanomassiliicoccus sp. Classification (GTDB taxonomy): domain Archaea; phylum Thermoplasmatota; class Thermoplasmata; order Methanomassiliicoccales; family Methanomassiliicoccaceae; genus UBA6. The sequence goes on from JADFDJ010000002.1 coordinate 199,734, forward strand.
GGCAAAGACCTACACGAACGTTTCCTCGATCAGACTGCAGATGTACGGTAATGCCAACGAGGACGACACCATCGATGAGAGGGATCAGGATTACATCGAAGGAGTAATCAAAGGCTCCAACAACGAGACCGAGTTCTCTGACGCCAATTACGACGGCATTGTTGATTCTAGCGATGTGGATGCTGTGAAGAGGATAATAAACGACGAGGATACGACGATCTATTATGTGAATTGCGACTCCAACGTGGCCTCCGTGCATGTGCCGATCGAGACCATCGTTGTAGCCTACAGCAACAATGCGGAAGCGATACGTGTTCTCAAGGCATCAGATATGGTGGTTGGCGTTGATGATAACATAGCGAAATACCCAGTTTATTTCCCGGAGTTCCAGAACCGGACGAACGTGGGGAGCAGGTTCTCCTTTGACGTGGAGAAAATACTCACGCTGGATCCCGACATTGTCTTCACCGGGACCAGCACCTATTACACTCCTGACCTGGAGACCAAGCTCGCTGCCAACGGGACGGACATCGATGTGGTGCGTCTGCCGACATGGGAGTACAACCTCATAGGTGCCAGCATACTCACCCTCGGTTATATACTGGACCGGGAGGACCTCGCCTACGATTACGTCAAGTGGCACGACGGCATCGTTACGAATATCACAGCCATCGTGAACGGCATCTCCGCGAGCGAGAGGATAGACGTCTTTGTCGATCGGCCTGGATCGACCACCGTTGCCGCGGGGAGCGGGTATGCTGAAGTGATGGAGATGGGAGGTGCGGTCAACATTGGCAAGGACCTCAGCGGCGGTTTCTACCCTAAGGTCGACACTGAATGGGTCATAGAGCAGAACCCCGATTACGTGATCGGGATATCGTTTTCGGGAAGCTACGAGTCCAGCAACCAGTCCCTCCTAAGCACCCGATACGATGAGATCATCAACAACTACAGGGTGACCACTGCGGTGACGGACGGTAACGTCCACATCATGCATTACGACATCATGCTGGGGCCATCTTACGTTGTGGGCGTTTCATACATCGCCAAGTGGCTGTACCCGGACCTCTTCGCGGACCTTGACCCGGCAGCGCTCCACCAGGAGTACATCGACAAGTTCTGCGGAGGCCTCGAATATGACGTCTCTAAGCAGGGGGCGTTCGTCCTATGAGGGATGAAATAATCGGCTACTGGAACAGCTCCTCCGAAGGATACAGCAGATACGCTCGGAACAGCATGGCAGTCCGATCGGAGAAGAGAGCGTGGCAGGAGATCTTCACTGAAGCCCTTGGCAGGGAACCGCTCAAGGTCCTGGATGTGGGGACAGGACCGGGCATCGTCGCCTTTCAGCTCGCGGAGCTCGGCCATGACGTGACCGGTGTAGACCTCTCCGACGGCATGCTCAGCGAGGCAAAGAAGAACGCCAAAGGGTATGGACTGGACGTCACCTTCAAGAAGGGTGACGCTCAGGACCTTCCCTTTCCTGACGCGGCGTTCGATGCGGTGGTGAGCCGGTGGGTCCTATGGACCCTGCCGGACCCGGAGAGGGCCCTCAAGGAGTGGCAGCGGGTCGTCAAACCGGGAGGGAAGATCGTTTACATTGATGGTAACTGGCACTCTGACCTTGTCAACTCCCGCAAGAGGAAGGCCTGGTACTATATCGGGCGGAGCCTGACCGCTGTGACCGAGCTCCGGAACCCTTGGAAGGGTAAGAGCAATGTCAAAGAAGATGACCTCTGGTCCAGCAAGGTCTCCCGGCCTTCAGCGGACATCATGATGCTGAGGAAGCTCGGTGTCAATGAGATCGAGGTCAAGGAGGGCCTGAAAAGGCGGACGCTTCGAGGCCTGCAATATGTGAAGTACGGTTTCTGGAGCGACTATTTCCTCATCAGCGTCACAAAGCGCCAGGCGTGAGCCTGTCGATGACCTATGTGAGAGGAGAGACGAACGTACAGTACGCAAGACGGAGGGGGATCAAAAAGGTAGCGAATGGCTTCCCAAAGGCAGGACGAAGGGGCGGGGACCTCCTCAGGAGCCCAGTAAAGCCTTGATGGCGATGATCGGTCCTTTCCTCCTCTGTATGCTGGTGGCCCAGGCCGTTCCTCAGTACGACTTGGCGTGATGTGCAGGGCGAACTATGGAACGCTATCTGCCACAATAAAGGTCTCAAACCTACATTGTCTTTGTCGTTCATTCCGAGCTATAGCATAGGGTCCAGCGCTTCTTCCATATGCCTTTCTTCTGACTTTTTATTATGCTGCCACAATAGGCCAGCGATATCTGCGTGATAAGGAATCCTTTTTTATATGAAATCCTCGTTTTCTGACGTAACACGAATTTAGAAAAAGTATTACTAAGGGGATATTATCATGGAAAAAAGGATGAAAATTCTTTCGATAGCAATAGTGTCAGCACTAATCATCGCCTCGATTGCCGGGGCGATGATCATATTGAACGCAGGTAAGCACAACATCGATGCCTCCAGCTCTTTGTCCTCCGTCCGTCTGCAGATTTGTGGGAACGCCAATGAGGATGATATTATCGATGAGAAGGACATCGAAGCCATCCAGAAGGTCATCGACGGTAAGGAGGAGGCGTCCAACCTGACCGATGCCAACCAGGATGGCATGGTCGACCATAGGGACATCGAACAGGTCGAGGCGATAATCGATCATGAGGAGTCCGTGATCCATTACGTTGACGTTGATGGTTACAACGCCTCAGTCCACTTCCCTGTCACTTCCATGATCGCAATATACAACGTGTACGTGGAGATGGTATGCGCCCTGAACGCCTCCGACCTCATCATAGGTGTGGATGATTCAATCAGCGACTACGTCACTTACTTCCCCGATCTGCAGTCCCTGCCCTCGGTCGGCAACAGGTTCTCTCCTGACGTTGAGCAAATACTGTCCATCAACCCTGATGTATACTTCACAGGAACACGTTCCTACTATGACAGCGAGCTGGAGAACAAGCTCGCGGCCAACGGTACGAACATCGACGTGATACGCCTTCCCTGCTGGGAGTACGGGCTCCTGCCCCAGGGCATGCTCACACTGGGCTACATCCTCGGCCACGAGGATGAGGCCTTCGAGTACCTGGAGTGGCGGGACGGGATCCTGAACAAGATCAACGAGAAGGTCGGTGAGATCTCCATGGAGAACAGGACCACCTCCCTAGGTGCCTTCGAGGGGTGCGCGGTGAGCCATGGAAGCGGGGCCTTCGAGCTGATGGAGATCGCGGGGTCCAAGAACATCGCCGGTGTCCTGTCAAGTACCGGCATCTACCCGACGATCGAGCCGGAGTGGGTCATCGAGAACGACCCTGACGTCATCGTCACCTGGGCCGTGGCTGGTTTCTACAGGGGGGCTGACAGCTCGATCTTGCGGGAACAGCTCGAGATAACCAAGGACACCTACAGAGCGGCCAGCGCCGTGGCCGATGGGCGCGTTTACGTCATGGCCTGGGACATCACCTGCGGCCCATCAGACATCATCTCCGTAGCATACTATGCCAAATGGTTCTATCCCGACCTCTTCCCGGACCTGGACCCAAAGGCGCTCCATCAGGAGTACATCGACCGGTTCTGCGGCGGTATCGATCTCGATGTGTCCACAGGGGCGTTCGTACTGTGAGGGGATGGGATCTTGGATAGGAAGATGAAGTTGTTAGCGGTGGGCGTGGTTTCGGCAATTCTTATCGCTTCTGTGGCCGGTATCACGTTATTGAACAGCATGTCGGATGCTAAGACATACACCAATGTATCCTCGGTTCGCCTCCAGGTATTTGGCAACGCTAACGAGGACGACACCATCGATCAAAGGGACATCGACTATATCGGCGAGGTGATCAGGGGGGATCGAAAGGCCTCCAACCTCACAGATGCCAACAACGATGGTACCATCGATCAAGCGGATATCGCTCAGGTCAACGCGATAATTGACCGATAGGAGACCATGCTGTACTACGTGGACCTTGATGGTTACAAAGCCTCGGTCCATTACCCGGTGACCTCCATGGTCGCGATCTACAACGTGTATGTGGAGATGGTCCGTGCCCTCAACGCTTCAGATCTGATAATCGGCGTTGATGATTCGATATCGAGCTATCCAACATACTTCCCGGAGTTACAGTCAAAGCCCTCGGTCGGCAACAGGTTCACCCCGGACGTGGAGAAGATATTGGCGCTAAATCCAGATGTCTATTTCACGGGAACTAGGGCATATTATGACGGGAATCTTGAGGCCAAGCTCGCGGCCAACGGTACGGACATCGACGTAGTACGACTACCATGCTGGGAGTATGGGATGGTGTCCCAGGGCCTTCTCACACTGGGGTATCTCTTAGGTCATGAGGCCGATGCCTATGAATATCTGGAGTGGCACGATGCACTATTGAAGGAGATCACCGATAGGGTTTCCTCGGTTTCTGCAAGCGATAAGGTGACCTCGTTCCAGATCAGGGCAAATGGGAAGACCTGCTCTCATGGAAGCGGAGATTTCGAGGTGATGGAGCTCGCAGGCTCCATCAACATCGCGGATGAGCTCTCAGGCACTTATCCGATTCCGGATATTGAATGGGTGATCGAGAAGGACCCCGACGTGATCGTCGGCGCTGTGGTCGCCGGATTCTATTCGGGGACCAATATGACCACACTGCAGGACAGGTACGCTCAGATAATCGAGATGTTCAACATAACGAGCGCCGTAAAAAGTGGCAACGTGCACATGATGGCCTTTGACATCACCTGCGGCCCTTCGTACCTCATTTCAATGCTGTACGAGGCCAAGTGGTTCTACCCCGATCTATTCAACGACATCGATCCGCAAGCGGTTCACCAGGAGTACATCGACCGGTTCTGTGGCGGTATCGATCTCGATGTGTCCACAGGGGCGTTCGTACTGTGAAGGACGAGATAATAGACGTCTGGAGCCAACGATCGCAGAGCTACAGCAAGGTCGTCCAAGGAGGTATGGCCAGCACCTACGAGAGCAGGGGCTGGCAGGAGATCTTCACCGAGGCCATGGGGCCTGGCAAGCATAAGGTCCTGGATGTCGGAACCGGCCCGGGCGTGGTGGCCTTCCTGCTGGCCCAGCTGGGCCATGAGGTCACCGCCGTTGACCTCTCCGAGGGCATGCTCACAGAAGCACGCCAGAACGCTGTCAAGTACGGTCTGGACATCCGCTTCGAGAAGGGAGATGCCGAGAACCTCCCCTTCCCGGACTGCAGCTATGACATCGTGGTCAGCAAGTACGTGTTGTGGACGGTTCCCGACCCGGAGAAAGCCCTTAGTGAGTGGCATAGGGTGGTGAGGCCGGGTGGAAAGGTAATCTACGTCGACGGCAACTGGACCACCGACCTGGAATCATCTTGGTGGCGAAGAAGGTGGAGGGATGCAGCGAGGCTGAGCATAGCCTTCTCTGAGCGCCACCATTCTCCCGGAGGGCGGAAGGACTTCAGCGATAGGGTGGGGGAGATGCTGTGGTCCACCCATGCGGACCGCCCGGCACAGGACCTGGATATGATGGGCAAGGCCGGTTTCGAGAACATATCGACAGTCCACATCTCCAACCGCCGGGTGCTAAAGGGGATGAGATATTTCAAACACGGGTATTGGAAAGGCAACTTCCTCGTCAGCGGAACGAAGGCGAGCGGACCCTCAGAGAAAAGAATGGGTGAAGGGCAATGACATCCAGTCCAGCCCCCGGTACCCGCTCGTCCCGTATCAGCATGTTCTCGGCGTTCAAGGGCAGGAACGAGGTCAGCATCAAGGGTCAGTACCGCAGTTACCTTTTCAGAAAGTTCCTCTTCATGATGGGATGCGGAATCCTTGTCGTGATCATCTCAGGAATATCGGCCACTCTCGGCTCCTACGATCTGGATTTCTTAGACGTGTACCAGGTCATCTTCAATCACATTCTCAACTGGGGGGAACCGGAGACCGTTAAAGTGTTCGTGGTCTGGCAGCTGCGCCTCCCCCGGATAATCATGGGGATCGTCGCCGGCTTTGGCCTGGCCATCGCGGGAGCGGCCATGCAAGGCATAATGAAGAACCCTCTCGCCGACCCATATACCACCGGCATATCGGCAGGGGCGGGTTTCGGGGCGGCGATAGCGATCATCCTGGGCCTAGGTTTGGGCGCGGGGGAGTATGCCATCATCATCAACGCCTTCCTGTTCTCCCTCATCCCCACCTTCATAATCATCGGTCTGACGCGCTTCCGCAAGCCCACACCATCCATGATGGTTCTCGCCGGTATCGCCACCATGTACATCTTCACCGCCATGACCTCCCTCTTCATGATCTCCGCGGACCCCAACTCTGTGCAGGCCGTCTATATCTGGACGGTAGGTACGCTGGATAAGGCCAGCTGGAGCTCGATACCGATCGTGTTCGCAGTAATGGTCCTGGGCAGCCTGTTCCTCCAGGGCATGGCGAAGAACCTGAACGTGATGGGCATGGGGGACGCGGGGGCGAAGAGCCTGGGCGTGAACGTGGAGAGGAGCAGGGTCCTCATCCTCGTGGTCATATCCCTCATGACAGCGGCGATAGTCAGTTTCACGGGGGTCATCGGGTTCATCGGTCTGGTGTCCCCCCATGTGGTGAGGATCTTCCTCGGTTCCGACAACAAGTTCCTTCTACCGGCGTCGGGCCTGTTCGGCGCGGCCCTCCTGCTGGGAGCGGATGCCGTGGCTAGAACTATCATCGCGCCGACCATACTGCCTGTTGGGATAATCACGGCGTTCATCGGAGGACCGCTGTTCCTGTACCTCATCATGCAGCGGAAGAAGGAGGTTTGGTAGGTGAGGCTATGAAGTTGAAGATTAATGACGTGGTGTTCAGTTACTCGAGCCTCAAGGTGCTCGACAGCGTCTGCCTGGACCTGAACGAATCAAAGTTCGTGTGCATCCTGGGGCCGAACGGTGTGGGGAAATCCACCCTGGTGCACTGCATCAACCGCATCCTCAAGCCCCAGGAGGGCGTGGTGTTGCTGGACCAGACCAATGTCCAGGATATGGGCCTGAAGGAAGTGGCCAGGAAGGTGGGGTATGTTCCTCAGGCATCGACCGACATGTTCCCCCTCACCGTTGTGGACACGGTCCTCATGGGCCGTCATCCCCATTCCGGGTGGAGCACCAACGAGGCTGACCTGGACATCGTCACCGGGATCCTGAGCATGCTGGAGATCGAGGACCTGGCAATGAGATCGTTCGACGAGCTGAGCGCTGGCCAGAAGCAGAAGGTGCTCATCGCTCGTGGCCTGGCCCAGGAACCACAGTTGCTGCTGTTGGACGAGCCCACGTCCAACCTTGACATACGTCACCAGCTGGAGGTCATGGAGCTGCTGGGGGAGCTTGTACGCAGCAGAAAACTCCTGGTGGTCATGGTCAGCCATGACCTGAACATCACCGCTCGCTACGCTGACCTGGTCATAATGATGAAGGGAGGGAAGATATTCGACGCAGGGACGCCGGAGCAGGTGTTCACCGAGAACAACATAAGGAGCGTGTACGGGGTCGAGGCCCAAGTGGTCACCGCGGGGACAAAGCCCTATGTCGTTCCCTTGGCGGCCCTGAAGATCAAAAAAGAAGGAGCGGTATCTGACATAGTTGGTATCGAGGGAAGTCTTGCCATGGAAAGATTGGAGCCAGACCACGCCTTATGATCCTTGCCGGCTCAAACAATCCCTCTGTGGACGACAAGCGTAGACAGGTCCGCGATATGATGAGGGGAGATGTGTGATCATTTGATCGCTACAACCGAATCGACACGTCCCTTCGGTAAATTCTCAGGCGTGGAGTCTCTGGACCTGCGCGTAGGGAAGGCAGAGGTGCTCGGGCCGTTGAGACCGGACGGTGCTGGGAAGACGACCACCATCAAGATGCTGACCACATTGCTCCCACTGACCTAAGGTAAGGCTCAGGTCGACAGCATCGACGTTCAGGAACGGCCCTCCGAGGTACGCGAGATGATCGGATATGTTCCCCAGATGCTCTCTGCCGACCCCAGCCTTACTGGATCAGAGAACCTCTTGAACTTCGCGAAGCTTTACGACGTACCTCGACAGGAGCGCCGGAAGAGGATCGAGCAGGCCAAAGCCATGATGGCCTTTGGGTTTTTGAAAGCTCTTTGTTATAAGGTCATAGTGTGGGTGAAGCCCCTACATTCTTGTGTGCACTGATCCTTTTACGCAGGCCGTGCTCGGCCCATAGGCCCATGAGGAACCCTCCAAAGATTTCGCAGAGTATCAGCCCCCACCACATGGCCTCCAGGTCCAGGGACGAGGTGTACCAGAACACGGCCACCAGTAAGATGTTCCTGATTAGCGTGGAGTACAACGATCTGACGGCCATATAGATGGACTGCAGCAGAGAGGACGCTATGTTGATCCACGCGTAGAACGGTATGAAGATGCAGAACAGCTGGATGGTGTGGGACATCTCGCTCCGCATCTCCAAAGCGCTTCCGGTCGAGGTGAAGACCGAGGCGAAGACGTCTGAAAATCCAGCGACGACCAGCGCCCCGGCCGTGGAGATGGCCAGGGAGATTATCAGGGCATAATTGTAACCCTCCCGAAGCTTGCTGAAGTTCCCCCCGCCGTAAGCGGCCGCACAGATGGGTATGAGCCCACCACCAAGGGCCATCGAGGGGATCATCAGCAGGCTGACATACCTCCAAGTGGTATTGTACAACATCACCCCCTCGGGACCACCGCCCACCACTAGGAAATGAACGAGGGCCAGGTTTATCACGGACATTATGTTGAGCTCCACTACCTTCGGTACCCCGATGCCCAGGAACTCCCTGACCAGCGGGCGGTCGAACCTGTACCCTTGAGGTCGGACCTGGATGTAGGTGGAGCGCCCAATGAAGTACCAGTATACGCCCGGAAGGATGGCCACGAGCGTGGACACCACGGTGGCCCAGGCCAAGCCCCCGATCCCCATATCGAGGACGAACACGAAGAGCGGGTCCAGGACCATATTGAACACCGCGCTTAAGAGCATGACCATCATCGATCTCCTCGCCGCGCCCTCCGCACGCAACAGTCCGCTGAACATACCTTGCAAGAAGAATATCAGGCCTGTGCAGAAGTAAGGGTAGGCGTATGCCAGTGACTCGGAGGCGGCCACCCCGTTACCGACAATGGCTATTATCGGCTCCCCGAGGACCAGGAACACGGGGGTGACCACAAGGGCGATGATGAGCGTGACAACAAGTCCCTGCACAGCGATCCGTTCACCCACCTCCTTCTCCCCGGCGCCTATCCTTTTTGAGACCGCCACCGACACCCCTATGCCCAGGCCGTTCCCGATCCCGTTGAGCAGAAAGTACAGTGATGACACTATGCCAACGGCCGCCAGGGCATCGGTCCCCAGGTTCGAACACCAGAAGGTGTCCACAAAGCTGTTCATCTGGCTGATGATGAGGGAGATGAACATGGGTACGGCCATGGTGAACAAGGCCTTCCGGGGCTCCCCCAGCATGTTCTTGACATCCTCGGTCATCCCGGCTGTCAAGGTAATGCGTGCTCCGATCGTCCATCAGCCAAATTTTCCTGAGGTTTCATGCCGATGACCATAAAGTGGTCGTTGGTGCTGCCGTAAGCAAGATATCTTACTCCGTGTAGAACACGCTCTTGAACGTCATGGATGACCCTGATGTCCGTGAAGCCCGCTCCCCTCATCATCTCCATGTCCGCTTCCGGCCGGACGGCCCTGACAGACCATAGCTCGTCCTTGGCCTTCTCGTTCTTATGCCCCCTCCCTGGCCGCAGGCATCTGGCCGGGGAGTCCAGTAAGATCCCGAGATGGGAGAGCCTCGTACGCCACCATGTGCTCTTGGGGTCAGATCGCCAGTTACCATCTATGTAAACCACCTTGCATCCTGGCCGGACGACACGGTACCACTCCCTCAGCGCCCTCTCGGGATGAGGCAGGGTCCACAGGACATAGTCGCTGACGAGCACATCGAACGAGCTATCGTGGAAGGGAAGGCCCTCCGCATCACCTTGATGAAATACAATATCAAGCCCGTTGTCCGCGGCGTTCTTCCTGGCCGCCTCCAACATCCCTTCTGAGAAATCCAGAGCCGTCACATGGTGCCCAAGGTCTGCCAGCTGCATGGAGACGATCCCCGGGCCACAGCCGACATCAAGGACGTCGAGGCACTTGTCCCCTATGACCTCGGCGAAGAGCCTTTGCCACGACCTCCTTTCCTTCATCAGAGAGTAACCCTTGGTGACGAACTCGTTATACCTTAGGGAGCCCTCGTCCCAATGGTCCCTGATTGCCTCGTTCATGCAAAGCACGAACAGTAACACGATATAAAAAATAGTAATACGAATTAATAATGACTTGAGCTTGACATTTATTCGTAATAGTTTAGATCATATAATCGGGAACGATGAGGCCAGCCTCCGCTAGAGAGCGGATGCTAGCAAAAGCTACACATAATACGAGATTTTTCTATTTCGGCCCTTTGTCGAACCACCAGATGTCCGAAGGATATTTTCTCAGAATAAAGGCCAACTTCCAGTTAATATTGGATGTATAATCCAACTAAAACAGTGACAAGCAATCGATATATATCCCCCTTCTCTTTGACGCCGATGTTGGATGTATTATCCAACTAGTCTTGTTTGAGCAAGACACCAGATCGAGGGAGTTTATATGATCGATGAAAAGGTAGTGGACACTAGGGTTAGGATCGTGGAAACGACCGCAAGCCCGGAAGCTCTGGGAGCTACGCTCCTGGGCTGGCTAGCGGTCCTTTTATCCCTGAGTTCGTTGCAAGTCTATCCACTTGGCGGAATGGTGCTGGCAATGGTATTCTTCGCCGGCTTCGGGTTCATCCTTGTGGCGTACATGGGCTGGAAGAGGGGAGAGCTGTTCACGCTGTTCGCCTTCGGGGCGATAGGGGTGTTCGCATGGGCCTTCTCAGCCCTGATGACCATGCCCCGAATGGGGCTCTCCGATATGCCCACGGTGAACGAGCTTGGTGCGTTCATGATCATGTTCGCCATCATCGTGGCCGCTCTTGGTGTGATCACCCTAAAGCACCCCTGCCGGCTGTTGACCATCACCATCTTCTTCGCATCCGTCATGTTCCTCCTTGTCGGACTGCAGATAATAACTGGCAGTGAGACAATGGGGATCATTTCAGGATGCTGGGGGCTCCTGGTAGGGGTCATGGCCATCTACTTAGGCTGTGCGATAACGTTGAACACCACCTATGGAAAGATGGTAGCACCGATAATGATCAGGATGCCCAAAGAGATCACGTCAGAGGTCGAGGCATCGGAAGCCATGTGAACAAAAGCGGGACCTGCCCGCTATTTTTTTATTTATTTCATATATAAAAGAGCATGATCGATGGTCAGATCTCGCCGACCTCATAACCAGATCTTCTTTTTGAGATGAGGACTCATTTTACCATGCCAGACTTCATATGTGAACGAAATTAAACGGGAGTGCTCACTCCACCTTGACGAACACGATCCCGTGGCTGAGCAGGTTCGCCTCCATCAGAGCGACGTTCTCCAGGACCAGCTGCTCCCCGACGATGTCAGTGCACACCGCGTCCCCTCCCCTCATTACGATCCTGGTGACATCCCTCATCATCTCCCTGACCTTGCCGTCCTCCTCCAGGAACACCGTGGACTCGCACATGGCATATGCATCGCCTCACGGACTATAAAGAACGCACTTCACAGCCGGTGCTGGGTGTGCTTGCTCTGGCGGCAGGGGCCGCGGGGCTTGGCCTCGTGGAAGGTGTACCTGGTGGGAACACGCCTGGTGGCGCCCATGGTATAGGGGCAGGAGACGCACTTGAAGCCGAGGGTTACGGACCCTCCGTATATGGTCTCGTTCTTCACACGGCGCATGCGGGAGTTGCACACCGGGCAGCGCCCTCCCTTGATCTTGACGCCCGTGTCCCGGGTGGCTATCTCCACCCGCACCAGCCCGGACTGCAGGGCGATCTTGCGCACTCGCTCCTCCGTCACCGTGTACTCATCGTTGATGTAACGCAGCTTCTCCCGGACGAAATCGGCGAACAGGCGCTGCGAGGCTATGGGCCCGTGCTCCCGCAGCACATCGCATACAGCTATCGCTATGACTTCTGCCGGCGGAACGCGATAGCTCATGTACCCACAATATATGCGATGACGTATGAGCCTTTTCCCGTCCTCCCCTCCTATCGGGGGCGTCTAGGGCCGTTCCGCAGCGCGTCCCAGCGGCCGGCTATGCCCTCCGCAGCTCTCCGACGATCCTGCGCGTGCCCTCCCTCGCCAGCTCGAGCGCGTCCGGCGCCAGGGGGCCCCACATGCCCACCACCGCGAAATGAAGCAGCTGGGGAGGATGGAAGCTCAAGCCCCGTTCCTCCCCCGCTTTCCGGATGGTGGTGGCCGCGTTCTTCCCGGCGTCGATGGACCCGAGCTGCCTCCTCCTCTCCATGTCCTTGGAGAGAGGCCCCAGGGTGTCGAAGGCGATCACGTCCTTACCCTTCCAGTACTCCACGTTCAGGCCTTCCAGGGGCTCCATGGTGCTCCCGGTCATCTTCCCTCCCCGGGTGGGGGAGCCGATGAAGAGCACGTCACCGGTGAGGTCCCCCGGAGCACGCTCCTTCACATCGAGCACCGCTGCTTCGAAACCCCCGGCTTTCAGCTCCCCCGCGATGGCCTCGGCCACCTACCTGGTGTTCCTATTTATGCCGTCAAACGTCACTATCCCCTTCATGCTCGCTCCTCCCTCACGTCTCACCGCTACTCGCAGGCACGACCAGCATCCCCGGCCGGTATTCATACTCTCCATGAGCGGCTGTCGAGGACGGGCCTCCGAAGGGATGCCAGGGAAGGTATGATAAACCGCTGGTGCGAATTGTTAGGCGGTGCAGCAATGAGGACGGCCAAGGTGATCATCATGGGCGCGGCGGGGAGGGACTTCCACAACTTCAACACGTACTTCCGGGACGACCCGGGCTACGAGGTCGTGGCCTTTACCGCCGCGCAGATACCGGACATCGAGGGCCGCTGCTACCCCGCGCAGCTCGCCGGGGAGCGCTACCCACAGGGCATCCCCATACTGTCGGAGGAGGAGCTCCCGGAGCTGATCCGCAAGCGGGGGGTGGAGCAGGTCGTCCTCGCGTACTCCGACCTGTCGTACGATGATGTTATGCACAAGGCCTCCCTGGTCCTGGCCACCGGCGCCGACTTCCGCCTCATGGGCAACGAGCGCATCGTCCTCCGCTCCGTCGTCCCGGTGGTGAGCGTGTGCGCGGTGCGCACTGGTTCAGGCAAGAGCCCCACCACCAGGAAGATATGCAGGATCCTGCGCTCCAAGGGCCTGAGGGTCGTGGCCATCAGGCACCCCATGCCCTACGGCGACCTTTGTAAGCAGATCTCCCAGAGGTTCGCCGCCTACGAGGACCTGGACCGCTACGAGACCACCATCGAGGAGAGGGAGGAGTACGAGCCGCTGATCGACAACGGCATCATCGTGTACGCAGGGGTCGACTACGAGCGCATCCTGAGGGAGGCGGAGAAGGAAGCCGACGTGATAGTGTGGGACGGGGGCAACAACGACATCCCGTTCTACCGCAGCGACCTGAAGATCGTCATCGCCGATCCTCACCGACCGGGCCATGAGGTCTCCTACTATCCAGGCGAGGTCAACGTCCGCATCGCCGACCTGATAATAATCAACAAGGTGCAGACCGCCGACAGGAGGAACATCCTCACGGTCAAGGAGAACTGCAAGCGCCTCAACCCCGGAGCGAGGATCATGGAGGCGGCTTCCACCATCAGCGTGGACCGCCCGGAGGAGGTGCGGGGCAAGCGCGCCCTGGTGGTGGAGGACGGCCCCACGGTCACGCACGGCGGCATGTCCTTCGGAGCCGGCCTCATCGCCGCGGAGGACCAGGGAGCGACCATCGTGGACCCGAGGCCGACGGCGGTGGGCTCCATCGCCGAGACCTTCGAGAAGTATCCACACCTCACCAAGGTGCTGCCGGCGATGGGGTACACCCCTGAGCAGGTCCGGGAGCTGGAGGAAACAATAAACAGAACGGACTGCGACATCGTGGTCACGGGCACACCCATAGACCTCCGCCGGGTGCTCAAGGTCAACAAGCCCCTGGTCCGCGCCAGGTACGAGATATCGGAGATAGGGAGGCCGGACCTGGAGGGGATGCTCGACGAGTGGTTGAAAACCGTGCGGAAGGACAACGTGCCGTACTGACCTCAGTTGTCGATGCGGTACCGGCCCTGGGGGACCTTGATCTCGAAACGGGCTCCCTTGACGCCGGTCTCCGCGATCTCGATGCCCGTTATCGCCAGTATCTCCCTTGTCAGGAAAAGCCCCAGGCCGGTGTTGGAGCCGAAGCCGCGCTTGAAGATAAGCTCCTTGTTCTCCTGCGGGACGCCCACGCCGTCGTCGGTGTACTCGATGATCAGCCTGTTGCCGTCCATGAGCCGGTTCAGGGACAGCGTGGTGACCCCGTTCCCGTGCCGCAGGGAGTTGTCCACGAGGTTGTACAGGACCTTCTCGATCATGGCGTCCGCGTACACGCTGATGCCGTCGACGTTGGAATCGATCTTCAAGTCCCTGACGCTGTTCTGCGCCACGGCGTGGGCGAACAGGTCCCTGATGGAGAACCACCCAGGGGCGGCGATGCCCAACTTCTCATACTCCCGCGCGAACACGATGAGCTGGTTGGCCGAGGCGCACACCTGGCGCAGCCTCGCCAGGTACTCCTCCAGCTGCGCGCGGTCCTTGGTCTCGCGCGCCAATATGGTGTAACCCTCGATGGCCGTGAGCTTGTTCCCCAGGTCATGGCGGGTTATGCTGGACAGGATGCTCAACCGGGCGTTGGCGGTCCGCAGCTCCTCCTCCATGAGCTTCCTGTCGGTTATGTCCCTCAGCATGATGATGCGAGCCAGGTCCTGGCCCTGCACGCTGACCGGCACGATCGACGCCTCATAGCTGGTGACCATCTCGCCGTTCGTGGTGATGTCGCCCTTCGTCTCCCCCCTCGATATCATGTCCTCCAGCTGCTTTCCGAACGGAAGCACCTCCGACAGAGGGGACCCGATGGCCTTGCCCTCCCTCCCCACGAGGAGCTTGGCGGTGATGCTGTTGTAGTCGATGAGCCGATCGTCCGTTCCCACCACCACCAGGGCGTCGGACATGTTGTCGATGACCTCCTCCCTGGCCACCGGCTTCACGTCCAGGATGCGGTAGCGGAACAGGCCCCAGAACATTATGATGCCGGAAAGGACGATGGACAGCGGGGACAGGTCGACGTTCATTGACAAGTGCGTGCTCATGCTGTCCAGGATGTCCACGGTGAAGGGGGGTATGAACGCCAGGAGGATGATCAGCCCCTGGATCCGGTAAAGGCGGTCGCCCCTGCGGACCGAGTCTATCAGCAGAATGACGGAGACCAGCAGCAGGGCGTTGGAGTAGTAGATGTACAGGTCGTACAACAAGCCGCCCTGGTAGCTCAGGGTGAACGGCCCCGTGCCCCGCAGGGCAGGATCGAAGAAGAACAGGTCATGCCACTGCGCGGTCAGCGCCAGGAGCACCGAGATGACCGGGATGACGCTCAGCAGGGCGATGAGCGGAAGGGACAGCCACGATAGACGGCCGCTGTGCGTGGCCAGCATGCAGAACACGGACACACAGAGGAAGGGGGTGAACAGGAACTTCAGCTGAAGGAGGAGGTACTTCTCCCCAACGTCCGTGAGGCATATGTCCACCACTCCCAGGAGGGAGAGCGCCAGCCCGATCACGGCGATGACGGTGAAGTACCTCGTCACCGCGAGGGCCGCGTACCTCCTCGTGTACACTAGCAGGGACGCGGAGATGATCGCCGCCAGAACGGGGATCAGCACGTATGGGGTGAACACGAACGCTACAGGAACCCTCTCCCGTCATCGGATTTTCGAGCTAGCTATAAAACCGCACACCTCCACATATCAAATGTGAAAAATGAGAATGTTGTCTGATAACGGACCATGCAGCGAGGGAAAGGCGTCCTTGAGCGGTGCTCAGTTGTCGATGCGGTACCGACCCTGGGGGACCCTGATCTCGAAACGGGCGCCCTTGGCCCCGGTCTCCCTGACCTCTATATCGGTCATGGCCAGTATCTCCCTTGTCAGGAAGAGCCCCAGCCCGGTGTTGGAACCGAAGCCCCTCTCGAATATGCGCTCCTTGTTCTCCTGCTGTACTCCGACCCCGTCGTCGGTGTACTCGGCGACCATGGTATCTCCGTCCAGGCGGTAGCTCAACGATAGTTTACTGACACCGTTCCCGTGCCGCAGGGAATTGTCCACGAGGTTGTACAGGACCTTCTCGATCATGGCGTCCGCGTACAAGCTGATGCCGTGGACGTTGGACTCGACCTTGACGTCCCCGATGCTGTTCTGCGCCACCGCGTGCGCGAACAGGTCCTGCAGGGAGAACCAGCCGGGCACGCCCACGCCCACCCTCTCATACTCGCGCGCGAACTCGATCAGCTGGTCGGCCGTTCCGCACACGTCGAGTAGCCGGCCTATGTACTCGTCGGACGCGGCCTTGTCCCCCGTCCTGCTGGCGAGCACCGCGTAGCCCTGTATCGCGGTGAGCTTGTTCCTGAGGTCGTGGCGGGTGACGCTGGATAGGATGCTGAGGCGGGCGTTGGCGGTCCGCAGCTCCTCCTCCATGCTCTTCCTCTCGGTGATGTCCCTCAGCAGGATGATGCGCACCAGCTCCTCCCCCTTGACCCTCACCGGCACCACCGAGGCCTCGAAGCTCGTCCTATCCTCACCGCCCAGCGTGAGATCGGCCTTGCTCTCGCGACGCGCCATCATGTCCTCCAGCTGCCGCCCGAACGGAAAGGCCTCGGACAGGGGAGCGCCGACACCGTTGCCCTCCCTCCCCACAAGGAGCTTGGCCATGTTCCGGTTGTAGTCGATGAGCCGGTTGTCCGTGCTCACCACCACCAGGGAATCGGCGATGTTGTCGATGACCTCCTCCCGGGCCACCGGCCGCACCTCCAGGAGGTGGTAGCGGTAGAGGCCCCAGAAGAGGACGGTCCCGCCGAAGGCGAACATCGCCGGCAGCAGGTCGATGTTCAGGCCTAGCAAGCCGAAGCTGTCCAGAAGGTCGTAGATAAAGGGCGGGGCCAGGGCGGTGATGACCACCAATGCCTGACACCCGTGCAGGCGGCCGTGCCTGCGCCTCGAGGTCACCAGCACGAGAAGCCCCGCCGCGATGACCAAGGTGTAGTAGATGAAGTAAGGCCAGTACAGCGGTCCGTACCCGTACCACAGCGTGAACGGCCCGGTGCCGTGAAGGACGGGGTCCACGATGAACAGGTCGTGCCAGGGGTACGTCAGGGCAAGGCCGACGGTGAGGAAGGGGAGCAGGGAAATCAGGAGCAGGCGGCGGCGCGTCAGCCACTCGCCCCTCCCGGCGTTAGTGACGAGCACCCCGAAGGCGGCCACGCTGATAAAGGGGAAGAACACGAACTTGGCCCTGAGGATGACGATCTTCTCCTCCAGGGTGGTGAGGCACACGTCCACCGCTCCCAAGAGGGATAAGGCCAGCGTTATCAGCACCAGCATCCGGAAGTACCGTGTGGCAGGGAGGCTGTCATACCTCCAGGTATGGGCCAAGAGGGCAACGGAGACGTATGCCGCAATGATGGGGACCCAGATGTAATGAGTATATGTGAACGTGGTCAGCACACCGACAGGTATTAAATTATATTAATAGATAAATAAATCACTTATCCACTTATCATATTTGACAACAATCCAGATGATGACGTTAGTTAGATCTGGCCGCCCCCTAACGTCTCCGGAGTTATCCTGCTCAGGTGGCGAAGCGGTAGCGGCCGTGCGGCACCTTGAGCTCGAACCGCGCCCCCCGGGTGCCGCGCTCCACGATGGTGATGCCGGTGATCATAAGTATCTCGCGAATGAGATACATGCCCAGCCCGGTGTTGGAGCCGAAGCCCCTCTCGAATATCCGCTCCTTGTTCTCCTGCGGGACGCCCACGCCGTCGTCGCTGTACTCGATCACCAGTCCGTCATCGGTCTCGCGGCGCTCCAGCGTTATCGATGTGACGTTCTCGCCGTGGCGAATGGAGTTGTCCAGGAGGTTGTAGAACACCTTCTCGATCATGGGGTCGGCGAACACGCTGACGCTGCCGACCGTGGAGCGGACCTTCACGTTCTCGAGGTTCATCTGGTGAGCGGCCTTCACGAAGAGGTCGTCCACGGCGTACCACGTTGGCGGCTTGAGGCCCAGCGACTCCTGCTCCTTGGCCGCCTGGATCATCTCGCTCGCGGACGCGGACACCTGGTCCAGGCGCATGAGGAACTTGTCCGCCTTCTCCGAGCCGGAGGCGCGGCGGGCGAGCATGGAGTAGCCGTTGATGGCGGTGAGCTTGTTCTGCAGGTCATGCCTCGTGATCGTGGACAGCAGGCCTAGGCGGTAGTTGGCGGCGCGCAGCGCCTCCTCCATGTTCTTGCGGTCCGAGATATCGCGCAGCAGGACCACGTGCGCCACCTCCTCGCTCTTGACGGACACAGGCATGATCGACGCCTCATAGTACCTCTTATCGGCACCGCTGACAGCAACGTCGCCCTTGCTCTTCCCCCGGGTGATCATGCTGACGATGTCGGTGCCGAACGGCAGCATCTCCGCGATGCTGTGGCCGATGGCGTCCCGGCCCTGCTGCACCATGAGGTCCCCGGCAACGGTGTTGTAATCGACTATCTTGCCGTCAGGGGAGACCACCAGGTAGGCGTCGGTCATGTGCTCCACGACCTCGCCGCGCGCTATCGGCTTGACGTCCAGGATGCGGTACCGGAACAGGCCCCAGGCGAGGATGGCGCCGGTGATGATGAACATCATCGGGGTCAGGTCCGCGCTCATAGGCTGCAGGAGGCGGAAGTTGTCGGTGAAGTCGTACAGCGCCGTCGGTAAGAACGCGAACAGCAGCACCACGGACTGCTTGCGGTAGAGCCTGCTAGCCCCGCGCATGGAGTCGATCACCAGGATGAAGGAGGCGAACATCAGGCCCAGGGCGTAGGAGAGGTACACCCAGTACCACGGGCCGGTCTCGAACCGCACCATGATATCGCCCTCGCCCATCGTCGGCGCGGTGAGGAACAGGTCGTGCAGGTCGCCGGTCTCCGCCAGGACCAGCGTGAGGAGGGGCACCACGCACAGCAGGGCGAACCGCACGGGCGTGATCCACGAGCCGCGCCCGCAGTGGGTCATCATGAGGCAGAACAGGGTCACGCTCACGAATGGCGCGAACAGGAACCTCAGCCGCGTCAGCCATATCTTGCTCTCCATATCCGTGAAGGACAGGTCCACCGCCTGCAGTACCGACCACGCGGCGGTGATTATTATCAGGATTTTGAAATAATGGGTCTCGGGAACGTCAGGGTACCTGCGGCTGAAGACGTACAAGGCGACCGCACCGGTCGCTGCCAGCATGGGCAGCCAAATGAGGGGCGTGTAGGTCAGCAGGGAGGCATCACCGTGTTCGCTGACGGACCGAACTACTTTAAAAAATGCGCACCTCTGCAAATCAAACGTGACAATAAGAATGGAGAATCGTCGATAGCGGCCATCGTCACGATGCCGATGGTTCTGGCGGTGCTGCCGATGGGAGTCACGACAGGCGGCACTCTGTAATCGAGCGATTCGATCCTGACTGCTCCCTGGATAACAGCGGATCTCCCGCCTAACTTAGGGTATTCTCACTTGGGGGAATAGTGATAAATATTCACTTAGTTCATTCTAAAGAACGAGATTTATGGGCAGATGGTCGGGTCTCGTAGCCGCTACATATCTCCTCGTGTCCGCGCTAGTGGCATGCATGGCGGCAGTGGCACCGGTGACGGCGGAAGAGGCGGCGGACGATATGGACCACTTTGAGGTTACGGTCGACCACATAGAGGTCTCCGGTAGCCCGAGCTGGTCGGTGTATCTTACGTGGGATCATCCCGCCTCCAGCTACGCCATCTACTACCAGGGTCCGAACGGCACGCTGGTCCGCTATGCGGAAGGGGAGACGGTCGACGTTCCTGTAGCGTTCATATCTGGCCTGAGCAACGGGACCTACCAGTTCACGGTCCAGGCGCTGAACGGGACGAGCAACGTGGCGACAGGGAACGCCAGCTTGGAGATTCTGGACATCTACTGTCAAACATCCTATGGCTCGGGCGGCTCCATGGGCGGCTCGATCGTAAACTCAGTGAACTACTCGATCGTCGGGAGCAATGTGTCGAAGATAGCTGGCTATACCGTTTACCGCTCGGTTAACGGCAGCGACTACCTCCCGTATCTGTGGCTGAGCGAGCCGGCCTTTGAGGCCATCGAGCCTGGATGGCCTGGCAGCGTGTACAGCTACAGCGTGTATGCCAACGCCTCGGGCGTTCAGTACTACATCGGCACGACCGGTGGAGGCACAACAAGGGATCCTGGACCTCCTGCCTGGGCCCTCATTCTGCCGATCATCGCGTTCATCGGCATCATCGGTTTTGCCTTCATCAACGATAGATGGTGACATGAGCGTGTGGGTTCTGGCATTCGCTCGTGAGCCTCGACCCATGGGACAGGACCCGTGTATGGCATTCGATCGATCAAGGTGAATAGATATGACCAGGCAAGCTGGACGATCCATTTCCATGAAGGAAAAAGGTTAAATGAAACGACCTGATAAGTGCCCCCAGTCACTGCGGGGGTAACTAAGCCTGGCCAACGGTGCGGGACTTAAGATTCCGTCCTTAGTGGTTCGTGGGTTCAAATCCCTCCCCCCGCACTCGATGAGAAGCTAAGACACATACTCATTTTTATCAATCAAGGTTTTTCATCTAGCTAAGGTATTCGCGTCTGAAGCGTGGCGTTAGTACCTGAAAGGTTTCGCGCACACCCCACTGGCCGCTGTTGTTTCTGGCGACAATAGTACTTCTCAATCAATGGTTGGTATGCTTTTTCTGATATTACTCCGAGGCCAGATTACCGTCGAACTTGGGCAGAGCGTTGAGCGCGGTGAAAAGGTGATCATAGTACTTGCCCCTCATTCCTATGTTGAGCATCATATCGACGAAAGTGCACACCTCCTCCTCGTTCATCTTCTCCTGATTGGTCGTCTTGATAGCTCCATTACCTATGGCTCTAACGGACCAGGACGAGGAGGGAGAGATTCATTGAGGAAAATTATATTGGGTTTTGATCTGAATGAAGCTGCATCATTCCCTGCTGTTGATGGATGGTTCTGAATATCTTGTGACTCTTTCGCTTCGCTTGTTGGCCCTATTGGCTTATTCATATCAATCTTTACTAGTCAATGTTGCATTGATTTTTCCCATCCATTTGATTATAGGCTCGTCACTCTCTTTGAATGGCTCAGGTGGACATTCGCCTTTGTAGACGGTCCTCATGGCAGAATGCCTTGGTAGCCATGGATGAGGAGTTGAAGGTCCAGAGTGGGTAGCCACATCGCCATATTCCATCTCATTCTTACTCCTACCATCAACTTGGAACCGGGATCCTCGGATTACGCTCCTCATGAGTGCAGGGAACTCATCTGGTCTCACGCTGAATATTTTACCTTCTAGCCGAACCGAGAAACATAGGGCGATATCGCCTACCATGGTTATTCCGAGTTCCGCCTCTCCCGTCTCGCTGACATTTAGACTCTTGGTCCAGGCAATCAGGCTATCCATTACGTCGTGCATAAGATTTAACGAGTCGTCGGTACCAGGCAATGTCTTGAAAGATATTTCATCATTGTCGGACATTATCGTAATGACCTCGCCTTGGCTCCTCACCTCCGCTTGGACTAGGGCGGCAACCTCGGAAATGAGCCCGGCAAGCCCCTGGCGGAAGATGGATGATAATGCTTCATCAATTAATCCCTGGCCCCACATCTTCCTCATGGCCTGGTGCTGGATGTCCCTTCTAATTCCCTGCAGGTGGTAGAAGGGATCGGCTACCCTTATGCTGCGGTCCCCGAACCGTTCGGCCAAATCCGAACGAATCGACTCGTCTATGAGCTCTGGTGATTCTCCGACAGCCAGCTCGTACAACTCCCTCCTCTCGAGCAGACGACGGTACATTCTAGACTCGACGCTGTTGGGGTACCATAGGTTGTAGATTTCCACGGTGTTCGCGGACTGTCCGAGACGGTCTATCCTACCGATGCGCTGCTCCAGCCGGGCTGGGTTCCATGGCACGTCGATGTTGATTAGGACCCTTGCTGCCTGCAGGTTGAGCCCTTCCGATGCCGCATCAGAGCAGAAGACCACGGAAACTTCGCCATTGGCGAGAGCCTTCTTTATCTCCTCCTTCGACGCCTGGACCCGGCCACTTCCCGAGTCGATCCAGGAATCCTCCCCCGTATAGATGGCGTGGCCAGGCACTTTTTTCCCACCACAGTGGTTCAGGAAGCTATGGAGGCATTGGTCCAACGTGTCGGTGTACCTGGAGAAAACCAGGAGGCGGTCTGAGTCGATATGGTCGTCGATAATCCATAGCATCTCCTCCATCTTCGGGTCCCTCTCTCCACCTTCAGTTACCAATCTCTCAAGCAGCTCCAAAAGGCTTCTGAGATAGCCCCTTTCGATAGATATCGCGCTGAGGGCGTTGTTGATGATGATGGGGTCCTTCGAGGTTATGGATAGCCCGTTGTTCGTTAAGCTGTCCTCCTCGTCCTCGTACCATCCAGAGTCCAGGGGGCCTTCCTCACACCCCAGTCTACGCTCCACATGTTCAAGCCGGGCCAACCTTTTAGCCAGCGTTAGCTTGGCGGCATGGAGGGACGAGGCGAGTCTCTGGTAGTACGAGGTCCTAACGAAGCCCAAATTGAAACGCCTCTCGGGGTGGAGGGCTTCCTCCACGCTCCCGTAGACGCTGCTCAGGTATGCTTCGACCTGTTGGTAAAAGTCGACAATCTCCGTGGGGACCACCAGCTCGGGGGCGTGCATCTGCCTCCGTGGGAACCTATAGTCGAGCGAGGTAAGAGCCGACCTGGTGTTGCGGATGGTCAATAGCTGGGCCGGGTGCGTCCTTATGACAAGGGGCAGCAGCCTATCCCACTCCTTCCATGCCCTTATGAACACCTTTGGGTCAGGGTGGGACAAAGATTCCCTGGCAAGCTGGCAGGATATCTCGTCGAGACCCGAGCACAGTGTCTGCGTGAGTTCCATCTCCCGGACGCTTGAACCAATCCAATACAGGGCAAGCCTAGCATCGTCCACCTTGGATGGCCTCTCTGCCCTTGCTATTAGCCCCAGAGCCCGGTCATAGGAATCCAACGAGGTCCAGGCATCCGGCAGGCCGAGGAGCTTGAGCAGGGAGTGGTACTCCATGCTGTGCATCTGCAATGGCGTGGCCGTCGCGAAAAGAACGTGCGGGACCCTAGGCGTTAGTTCCTCTAACATCCGATATAACATCGTGGGCCGTGGGGTGCCGTCGAGGTCTGGTCTTAGTCGTGCGGCGTGAGCCTCATCCACGACCAGAAGGTCCGGGAGCTCGCGAGCCCCCTCGAATATGTGCCCCGAGGACGAACTCCCCCTGGCCAGCTGGTACGAGATTATGGTGAGGTCCGGCATGCCCCGACAGATCGGCCCTTCTCCGGCGGTGACACCCAATCCCTCGGGTGAGATGTAGACCCTCTCCAAGGAATCGTAGACCCAGAACTTGAGCCCGAACTTCAGCCACAGCTCCTCCTGCCATTGCTTTAAAAGGTTCTTGGGGGCTAGCACGACCGCTCTTTTAATGCCCCCGAACCTTATCAGATAGGAGATGGTGGCGCCCACCTCGAGGGTCTTGCCAAGCCCGACCTCATCGGAGAAAAGCACCCTAATGGGCCATCGGTTCAGGGCAGCCATGACAGCGCTCTCCTGGTGAGGATATAGTGATACCTTACCGAGGTTCTGGAGGAAGAATGATGGGCTGGACCTCGCCACCCGGAGCATCTTCTCCACCATTAGGTGCGCTCCTGGGGCCGACACAGCCCTTGGTCGTGCTTTCGCCTTTCCCAGCCTTTGAAGCAGCTCGGCGGCGAATTTGGCGTCCAGGTCCCTGATGTCGAGCCCCTCGATGGTCCCGCTCCATACGCTCTCGAAGCCCTCCTGCTCCGCCTCCACATACTCCTTGAGGCCCTCCCGCCACGACATGTGGACGGTCAGGTTCTCGAAGTTGGTCGAAGAACCCGGGACGGTCTCGTTCGGGCTCCCCGTGGCCGTGATTATATTGCCGTTTGCGTCCTCGAAGATCAGGGTCTTCATGTGGAAAATTCCCTGTAAGACGTTCCCTGAACCGGGGATTGAAGGCACGGCCACTCTTATCTCGAGGAGGCCATCGGCCATCATCCACGCCAGCGCGGCTATCTTATTCTTAGTGAGCTCGTCGCGGATGGTCGATATCTGGTTTAGCAACCTCTTGCGAAGGGCATCGACCACGTTATCAACCCATTCCCCCTGTCTTATGGTGGCCTCGACTATATCCTCAGGTACATCATGTACCCCGAGGACCAGGCGCATCTTGCCCCCCTTCCTCCATAGCGACTCTATGCCGGTAGAGATGGCCAGGAACGCGTTGGCATCGAAAAAACTTGTGGCCCGGTCATAGCGCACGGAACGCTCAAGCACGGGAATAATGAGCTCGGACAGGGCAATCTCGCCACGGCCCTTATAGTGAACCTTGAGGGGCAACTCCTTGAAACTTCCTACTTCCTTAGGTCCTGCCAAGCCCCCCATTGACTTCATCTCCCCAGGGCGTCCAGCACAGCATCGCACATCTCCTGGTCCTTATCCGGGGAATCCCTCCTTATCGCCCCGTCATCGACCATCTGATTCAGGAGATCGAGCATGAACGCCACCTGTTTCGCTGTCAACTTATGCCCCTTGTCCATCAGACCCCCGAACTTGAAGAGGGCATGGCGGGCGTTGGGGTTCAGAGATCCGTAATGCTTGGCCTTCG
Source organism: Methanomassiliicoccus sp. (assembly GCA_018262895.1). GTDB lineage: Archaea > Thermoplasmatota > Thermoplasmata > Methanomassiliicoccales > Methanomassiliicoccaceae > UBA6. The sequence goes on from JADFDJ010000002.1 coordinate 224,730, forward strand.
AGGACATGTACTTCACAACGCTGCCATCCAGTTTCCCGACCTTGTCCTCAGAGCTTGGCTCTACGTATCTCCTAATGGCCGTTTCGACAACATCCCTGGAGAGCTCATTAGGTCTCTTTTGCCCGAGTGATAAGAGCGCGGCCTTGATGCCGTCAATATCACCCTCGGCTAGTGCGAACCAGGTGGTCTTCGGCGGTATCCTATCAGACATCAACGATAATGATTCATCATCCAGCGTCGCCAGCTGCAGAAGGCCCGCCAGCTCGGCAGAGGTAGTGCTGAGCCAGTATGCCGCCGCCTCTAACCTCAGGCGACTCTTGAAGAAGGCCGCTGACACCCTCCTCACATATCTATCAAAAGGTATCATAGGTGATTTCCAGGAATCGATGAGCTCCTGGATGCCCCGCCCTTCGGCCTCCTCAATCTCTTCCGGACCCTTGTCGTATCGTATCATACAGCCACCTGTTCCTGGCGCGCCAGGCCTTCTCAGGATCCATGTGCATCTCATGCATTAAGAAGTTCAGGAGGCAATCGCCGGCACCAAGGAGGGCCATCGTTCCGATGTCCTTGGTGGAGTTGTAGATTAGCGACCCCTTGTTGATGATGACCTGTATCTCGCCAGCCTCGGGATCGAAGATATGGCTCCAGGGAATCTCCTCGTCCTCGAGGTCCTGTACCATATGGTCTATCTTTATCCTACCATCAGGCAGGATGAGCATCCCGTTCTCCACCCTGACCTCCCCGTCCGAGACATGATTCTCTTTCTCGTCATCGTGAAACGCTGAAGTTTGTTCGCCCGCCTCATTCTGTTGCTCTTTCTGCGGTTCGAAAGCCCCATCGAGTATCTGGATAGCCTCGGTGTCACGAAGCGCCGTCTTCTTCCCTTTGGACGCGTGACGGGATGCCTTGACCACGGGTTTCAGGACTTCCCTCATCTTTTTATACGCTTCCTTCCACTCCCTGGATTGAGTCTCAAAACCCTTCTTGTGAAAATTAGGAGGCACGAAGTCCAGGTTTATCTCTCCTACAATCCTTGATGTCATGAGGTGGACGGGGAAGAACGACTTGTCCCATGCTACTAGGAGCTGGCCCTTCCGGTAGAGGTTCAGGCCGAACGAGTCATCGTTATGGGTCTTCACATCCAGACCGACCCACCCGGTGATTCTGTCGCCCAAGCATGGCTCATCGATAACGGCACGCTTGCCTCCTATGAGGTTGTACGGTGGCGGGACGGCCTTATCCTTGCCGATATAGATGATGTCACCGGACTCGATATGCGGCTTGAAGGCTCTGCCCACTCTCTCCAGTACGGCCCCCGGCATGGGGTTCTTATCCCTGAGCTCGGTTATAACAATGGCCGTCCCATGCTTGGAGCTGCCAAGCGGTCCTTTCGGGTCGGGGTTGCGGGATTTGATGACGGCCTTCCACTCCGGGTTCTTGGAGCCCGAGCGTTTCGACCACTCCCTCAGGTCGAACTCCACGGAATGCTCCTCTTTCCCGCCATCCGGTCGCGTGGTTATAGACCATACTCGGCCCAGGCTCGCGCAGGCGGTCTTCATCCCCAGGCCGAACATGCCTTTCCTCACATCGGACTTGCCCTTTAACTTCTCCATGTTAACCGATAGCCTGATGGCCTCAGATAGGGAGGCAACGTCCATCCCGCATGCATCGTCAATGACACTTATCCTCTCTGGAGAGAGAGTGATTCGAATAATCAGTTTGTCATCACCTATCCGGGCGTCAAAGCTATTAGCAACGAGCTCGACGATGGCCTCTGGAACTGTAAAGGAGGTCGCACCGATGTCCTCCATTAGCCTTGTATCCGGCACTATCTCGACCGATTTCTCTTGCTTCATTCCTTCCCCTTGGTATCTTGAACGGCGACAAGATATATCTTACTTACTTTTTTTAAAATATTGAAGTTATTATAGAAAAATATTTATTAAATATCATCTAAATCTCCTAATTCCTGAGCTGGTGGTTACATTAGCTCGAACATTTGATTAAAATATCAAAGCCCCTCTGGTATATAATTTTTTTATTGGCCCTATTGATGGCATGCTAAAAGTGGCTCCTCGCCTATTCGGTGTTTGCAGACAAACCGGAGGCGAGAAAAGCCATGTACTACATTGGACTGGACATACATAAAAAGAACACTCAGGCATGCGTGAAGGACGAGAATGGTCGAGCGATCGTCAACGAACGATTTCTTTCGGACGTCAGAGCGATAGACGGCTTCCTCGATCGCCTCGGCGGAGCCGAGGCCAAGGTGGTCATGGAAGCGACCGGGTTCTATGAGTACATCTACGATGCGATCGAATCACGAGGTTTCAATGTGGTTCTGGCTCATCCTCTCAAGCTGAAGGCTCTGACCGCGGGAAGGGCGAAGAACGATAAGAACGACGCGGAGATGCTCGCCGAGCTGCTGAGGATCGATGCCGTTCCTCGCTCATACGTGCCGCCTAAGAACATCAGGGAATTGCGCGAGCTGACTCGCCATCGCTCATCGCTGGTGACCGAGTCGACGACGCTCAAGAACAAGATACATGCCTCGCTGGCCAGGAAAGGGACGAGACCGCCGACGGAAGCTCGCTCGCCGTTCTCAAAAAAGTTCGTGATCTGGCTGCGTTCATTGAGGATGCCGGCCATAGACGACTACATGGACATACTGTCGATCGTCCAGGACAAGATCAAGAAAGTGGACGAGAAGATCGAAGAGGTAGCGAAGAACGATGAGG